>NZ_JBVJNK010000003.1:3518-346470 GCF_055583745.1 Streptomyces sp. NPDC104381 | reverse complement strand
CGACGACACGCGGGCCAGCGCACCGCCACCGGCGTGGACACCGCCCTCGGGCTTGTCGTGCTTCCACGAGTCCGGCTTCTCACGGTCGTCGTTGCTGCTGGCGGAGGAACCGCTGTCCTTGTCCCAGTCGTCCGCCGAGGTCACGGCGTATGCGGCGGGGACGGAGACCGCGAGGACCGCCGTGACGGCGGCCGATGCGAACAGGGTGCGGGCAGAGCGCATGGATACACAGTCCTTTCGCCACCCCCGCGCTGGCCGGCTGGTTGTCGGCTCATCGGATCACGGGTGCGACGTGATCCACCGTCAGCTGAAATCCGGAGCCCCACCACTCGGGGAGGCCGCATTCGAGCGATGTGGTGGGCTCAACGTGTGACAGGGAGCCAGATGTCACCCGTTGGACGGCACGCCACGCCGGGGGGAGGTTTGGGCGGCGACGATCATCGGTGTAGGGCTCCGCCGGGGTGCTCGCGGGTGCTCGTAGGATCACGGCATGAACGACATCGCACCGTCCGGCTGCTGCTCCCCCGGCCGCGGCGGGTCTGACGGCCCGTCCGGGAACATACCCTCCCACCAGGCAGAACAGGAGGGGTCCGCCCCTCCGGCGTCCACCGGTCACGGGTCCGGTGACGGGATGGTGCTGCTCCCGGGCGGCTCGTTCCTCATGGGTTCCGAGGATCCGGACGGGTTCCGGGACGACGGCGAGGGCCCGGTCCGCGAGGTGCGGGTCTCCGCCTTCCGCATCGACGCGCACGCGGTCAGCAACCAGCGGTTCGCGGAGTTCGTCTCGGCGACCGGGTACGTCACCGAGGCCGAGCGTTTCGGCTGGTCGTACGTCTTCGCCGGGTTCCTCCCGGCCGCGCTCCGGCGCGGCGCCGGCCGCCCGGACGCCACTCCGTGGTGGTGCGGGGTGGAGGGCGCCCGGTGGGACGCGCCCGAGGGTCCCGGCAGCGGGGTCGGCGACCGCGGGAACCATCCGGTGACGCACGTGTCCTGGAACGACGCGCGCGCGTACTGCCGTTGGGCGGGCGCCCGGCTGCCGACCGAGGCCGAGTGGGAGTACGCGGCCCGGGGCGGCCTGGTGCAGGCCCGCTACCCGTGGGGCGACGAGCTGACCCCCGGCGGGGAGCACCGCTGCAACATCTGGCAGGGGCACTTCCCCACGAAGAACACCGCCGAGGACGGGTACGCGGGCACCGCCCCGGTCGACGCCTACGAGCCGAACGGCTTCGGCCTGTACAACATGGCGGGCAACGTCTGGGAGTGGTGCCACGACTGGTGGGGCACCGGCCACGCGGCCACGCGCCGGAGCGACCCGCGCGGTCCGGGCGCGGGGGACGCCAAGGTGATGCGGGGCGGCTCGTACCTGTGCCACCGCTCGTACTGCAACCGCTACCGGGTCGCGGCCAGGACCGGCAACACACCGGACAGCACCACGGGGAATCTCGGCTTCCGCTGCGTGCGCACGGCCTGATCCTCCTGTCGTTGCGGCAACATGAATATTTTTCCGGGTCATTGACTAAAAAATCCCGGGGTCATCATGCTGGGCGCCATGCACTCACACGGTGGACCTCTCTCGCGGCTGAGGCGCGGGCACGAGGAACGCGTGCTCGGTCTGCTGCGCCGCCACGGGCCCCAGAGCCGAGCCGAACTCGGGCGCCAGGCAGGGCTGTCACGCACCACGCTGTACGACATAGTCGGGACCCTGGTCGCGAGCGGCGCCGTCGTGGCGGCGGCCGCGGAACCCGGTCCGCGCCGGCGCGGCCGCCCGGTGGAGCACCTCACGCTCAACCCCGCCGCCGGGCAGGCCGTCGGCATCGACTTCGCCCGCCGCGCCGTCCATGTCGCGGCCGCCAACGTGGCGCACGAGGTGATCGGTTCGGCGAGCCGGGCCCACCCTCCCGGGCTCTCCTGGGAGCGGCGGGTCGAGCTGGCCGAACGGCTCGTCGCCTCGCTGGCCGGCGGCACCCTGCGGCTGTCCGCCCTGGGCACGACCGGTGCGGTCGGGGTCGGCCTCGTCGGCCCGGTGCGGACCGCCGGGGGCGCCCCGGAGGAACCGCTGGCGACCCTGGCGGGGCTGCTGGGCAAGCGCTTCGGGGCCCCTGTGCTGCTGGACAACAACACCCGGCTCGCGGCGCTGGCGGAGTCCACCTGGGGCGCGGCGGCGGCGAGCCAGGACGTGCTGTACCTGCGGCTCTCGCACGGTGTGGGCGGTGGCCTCGTCGTCAACGGTTCGCTGCACCGGGGTGTGGACGGCCTGGCGGGCGAGCTCGGCCACATCACCGCCGATCCCGAGGGCGAGCCCTGCGAGTGCGGGGGCCGGGGGTGCCTGGAGACGATCGCGTCGATCGGGCCCGTCCTCTCCTCCTACCGCGCGCTGGGCGGCCGCGCGGACGACGTCCCGACGCTGCTGAGGGCGGTCGGGAACGGTGACCGGGCGGCCCATGAGGTCCTGCGGGACGCGGGGGCACGGACCGGCACGGTGCTCGCCGGGGTCGTCAACGCGGTCGGCCCCGGGGTGATCGTGCTGGGCGGTGAGCTGGCCCGGGCGGGCGACGCGCTCCTCACACCCGTACGGGAGGCGCTCGACGCCCATGTCATGCCGCTGGCCCGTGGGCGCGTGACGCTGCTGCCCGCCGGTCTCGGTGAGGCCGGCGGCGCGCTCGGCGGGGTCGCCCTCGCCCTCCATGAATCCCCGCTGCTCGCCCGTTACCCGGGTCCGGGCGGCGACGACCTTCCCGAGGACGCCACATGAGTTCCACGGAAACACCCGTGAAGCGGGCCGCACCCGTACGGGAGAGCGCGGGACCTGCCCGCGAGCACCGGCGGAAGGGCCGCCGCCGTATCCCCGCGCTCGCCCTGAACCTGATCGCCCTGGTGGCGGGCATCGGCCTGTGGGCGTGGCTGGCCTCGCTCGGGATCCAGGCGCTCCCGGGCCCCGCCGCCGTGGCGGAGAGGGCGGGTGAGCTGATCGCCGACGGCACACTGGCCGACGACGCGCTGGCCAGCCTGCGACGGGTCCTGACCGGTTTCGCGCTGGGCACCCTGCTCGCCGTACCCGTGGGGTTCCTGATGGGCTGGTACCCGGTGGCGCGCGGGCTGCTGGAGCCGTACGTCCAGTTCTTCCGCACGGTGCCGCCGCTGGCCATGATCCCCCTGGCCATCGTGCTGCTGGGCATCGGCGAGGTGCCGAAGATCTTCGTGATCTTCCTGGCGGCGTTCCTGTCGAGCGTCGTGGCGGCCTTCCAGGGTGTCGTGGGCGTCGAGAGGACGCTCATCGACGCGGCGCGGGTGCTGGGTGCCCGTGACGGGACCATCTTCCTCAAGGTGGTCGTGCCCGCCTCCGCGCCGTTCATCCTCGTCGGGATGCGGATCGGGCTCGGCTCCGCCTGGGGCACCCTCGTCGCGGCGGAGCTGATCGCGGCGCAGGAGGGCCTCGGCTACCAGATGCAGAAGGCCCAGCTCTACTACGACCTCCCCACCATCTTCGTCGGCCTCATCACCATCGGTCTGCTGGGCCTGCTGATGGACCGGCTGCTGCTGCTCGCCGAACGACGTCTCACCCGTTGGCAGGAGACCCGATGAACGCCAAGATCTCCTTCCGGAACGTCTCACGGACCTTTCCGCTGAAGAAGAGCACCTTCACCGCCCTGGACGAGGTGTCGCTGGACATCGGTGACGAGGAGTTCGTCACCGTCGTCGGTCCGTCCGGGTGCGGCAAGAGCACCCTGCTCAACCTGGCCGCCGGGCTCGCCGTCCCCACCTCGGGCGAGGTCCTCGTCGACGGGAAGCCGGTCACCGGGCCCGGGCCGGACCGGGGGGTGATCTTCCAGCAGTACGCGCTGTTCCCCTGGCTGACCGTGCGCGGCAACGTCGAGTTCGGGCTGAAGCTGGCGTCGGTACCGGCGGCCGAGCGCCGGCGCCGGGCTGAGCACGCCATCGGGCTGGTCGGCCTCACCGACTTCGCCGACGCGCTGCCCAGGACGCTGTCGGGCGGGATGAAGCAGCGCTGCGCCATCGCCCGCGCGTACGCCGTCGATCCGCAGGTGCTGCTGATGGACGAGCCGTTCGGCGCGCTGGACGCGCTGACCCGGGTCCAGTTGCAGGACCAGCTCCTGGACACCTGGAGCCGGGACCGGCGCACGGTCCTGTTCGTCACGCACGATGTGGACGAGGCCGTCTATCTCGCCCGGCGCGTCGTGGTGATGGCGGCGCGGCCGGGGCGGATCCAGTCCGTCGTCGAGGTGGACCTGCCCTACCCGCGTACCGAGGCCATCCGGCTCTCCCCCGAGTTCGCGCGGATCCGCAACGCCGTGTGGACCGCCGTCTACCACCAGACCCCGGCCGCCACCACGGCCGCCTGAGACCCCGTCCTTTCGCCCTCTCCCCCGAACTCCCGTAAGGAACCCCGCGCCATGCGTCTACCTCAACGCGCCCTGACGGCGGCCGTCGCCGTGTCCGCCCTGGCACTCTCGGTCACCGGATGCTCGGACGGCTCGTCGTCCGGCGGCGGCTCCACCGTCCACTTCGGTTACATCAGCGACTACAACGGCGCGAGCCTGCTGGCCATCGCGGACGAGCAGGGGCTGTGGAAGGAGCAGGGCCTGAAGTCGGAGTACTCGACGTTCACCAACGGCCCGCTCCAGATCCAGGCGCTCGGATCGGGCAACCTCGACTTCGGCTACATCGGCCCCGGCGCCATGTGGCTGCCCGCGTCGGGCAAGGCGAAGGTCGTCGCGATCAACACGCTCGCCCGCGCCGACCGGGTCATAGCCCAGCCCGGCATCACCTCGATCAAGGACCTCAAGGGCAAGAAGGTCGGCGTGCCGGAGGGCACCTCCGGCGCGATGGCGCTCGATCTCGCCCTGCAGAAGGCGGGGATGTCGGAGAAGGACATCGAGAAGGTGCCGATGGACCCGTCCACGGTCGTCTCGGCGTTCGTCGCCGGGCAGATCGACGGGGCGGGCCTCTGGTATCCGCTGATCGACAACATCAAGGCGAGGAAACCGAAGCTCAACGAGGTCGCCAGTACGGCGGACTTCAAGGACCGCGCGTTCCCCACCGCGTTCGTGGCGCCCGCCGGCGGCGACGGGAAGCTGAACGCCAAGGTCGTCAAGGTCCTCCAGAAGGCCAACGACTGGCGCGCCGCGCACCCGGAGGAGTCCATCGACGTGGCCGCCGCGCTGCTGAAGGTCGACCGCGACAAGGTGGCGGCGGACGCGGCCAACGTGGAGACGATGTCGACGGCCGACCTGGTCGCCAGGACGGAGGACGGCACCGTGGACGGCTGGCTGGACGGGCTCGGCGAGTTCTTCGTGGGCACGGGCCAGCTCAAGAAGGCGCCGGCCGCGGACACGTACTACGAGGGCGACCTCTACACGAAGGCGTACAAGAAGTGAACCTGCTGTTCCTGATGACCGATCAGCACCGGGTGGACACCCTCGGCTGTTACGGCAACCCGCATGTCGCCACGCCCCACCTGGACCGGCTGGCGGCCACCGGCACCCGCTTCGACCGCTTCTACACGCCCACCGCGATCTGCACCCCGGCGCGGGCGAGCCTCCTCACCGGGCAGGCTCCCTTCCGGCACCGGCTGCTCGCCAACTACGAGCGCAACGTGGGGTATCTGGAGGACCTGCGCGAGGACGCCTTCACCTTCCCGGCGGCCCTGGCGGAGCGCGACTACCGGCTGGGGCTCATCGGCAAGTGGCACGGCGGGACCCACCGCAACGCGGCCAGTTACGGTTTCGAGGGGCCGGACCTGCCGGGCTGGCACAACCCCGTGGACCACCCGGACTACCTGGCGTACCTGGAGGAGCGGGGCCTGCCCCCGTACCGCATCTCCGAGCCGATCAGGGGCACGGCGCCGGGCGGGAACCCGGGGAACCTGCTGGCCGCCCGGCTGCACCAGCCGGTGGAGGCCACGTTCGAGCACTACCTCGCCACCCGCGCCATCGAGCACCTGGAGCGGTACGCGGCCGGCGAGGAGCCGTTCTTCCTGGCCACGCACTTCTTCGGCCCGCATCTGCCCTATCTGCTCCCGGACGCCTATTTCGACCTCTACGATCCGGAGCTCGTCGAGCTGCCCCCGTCCGTCGCCGAGACCTTCGAGGGCAAACCGCCGGTGCAGCGCAACTACAGCGCGCACTGGGCGTTCGACACCATCCCGATCGAGACGACGCGCAAGCTGATCGCCGTCTACTGGGGCTATGTCACCCTGATCGACGAGCAGATCGGGCGCATCCTCACCCGCCTCGACGAGCTGGGGCTCAGCGAGGACACCTCCGTGTTCTTCACCGCGGACCACGGCGAGTTCACCGGCGCCCACCGGCTCCACGACAAGGGTCCGGCGATGTACGAGGACATCTACCGCATCCCCGGCATCGTCCGGATCCCCGGTGCCGCCCCGCAGGTCAGAAACGAGCTGGTCAGCCTCACCGACTGCACCGCCACGCTGCTCGAACTGGCGGGCTGCGACCCGTCCCCGGCGGTGGACAGCCGCAGTCTGGTCCCGCTGGTCAGGGGCGAGACCCCGGACTGGCCGGATGAGCTGGTCGCCGAGTTCCACGGCCACCACTTCCCCTATCCGCAGCGGATGATCCGTGACGACCGCTACAAGCTCGTCGTCAACCCGGAGTCGGTGAACGAGCTGTACGACCTGGAGGCGGACCCGCACGAGCTCAGCAACCGCTACACGCACCCCGAGTTCGAGGCGGTGCGGGCCCGGCTGATGCGGCGCCTGTACGTACTGCTGCGGGACAGGGGCGACAACTTCTACCACTGGATGACGTCGATGTACGACATCGGCGCCTCCGACCACGACCCGAGCCTCAGCGCCTTCGAGAACGATGACACGACCTGGACCGCGCCCGCGGATCCGGGCGGAACACTCGCGGAGACCCCATGAGACGCACCCGAAGGACGTCGCCCTCCCGTTTCCTTCCCCGGTGGGCGGCCGGATTCGCCGCCCTGGTCTGGCTCGTCACCCTCGCCTCAGCGCCCTCGCAGGGCGCGCCGAGCCGTCCGGATGCCCCGAGGACGTACACCAACCCGGTCTCCACCGGGGCCGTCGACACCTTCCCCGATCCCGCGATGATCCGGGGCAAGGACGGCTTCTGGTACGCCTACGGCACCCAGAACCCGGTCATGCAGAGCAAGGGTGAGGACGGGGAGCGCATGCTGCCCATCCTGCGCTCGGCCGACATGGTGACGTGGGAGTACGCGGGCGAGGTCTTCACCCCGGAGAACAAGCCCGCCTGGCACGAGGGTTCACGGCTGTGGGCGCCGGATGTGCGCTACGCCGACGGGCGTTACCTCCTCTACTACTCCGTCCCCGGACGCAACACCGTCGGCCTGGCCACGTCCGCCACCCCCACGGGCCCGTGGACCGACCGGGGGGCCGTGCTGCCCTCGCCGAGCGGCTGCCCGGCGGGCAACATCGACCAGGCGCAGTTCACGGACACGGACGGAACGCCCTATTTGTACTGGGGCAGTTACGACACGATCTGTGTGGCGAAGCTGAACGCCGACCTGTCCAGGACCGAGGGCGAGGTCACGCAGGTGGCCCGTGGCCGGCGCGTCGAGGGCGGCTTCGTCGTGCGGCGCGACGACTTCTACTACCTGTTCTACTCCGACGCCGGCTGCTGCGACGGCGCGTACAGCGGCTACCAGGTGAAGGTGGGGCGGTCCACCAGCCCCACCGGCCCCTTCACCGACGACGAGGGCACCGATCTGATGGCCCTCACCAGCAAGGCCGGCGTGGTCGTCGGGGCGAACGGCAACCGGTGGATCGGCCCGGGCCACAACTCCCTCCAGACCGACCTCGCGGGCCAGGACTGGCTGGTCTACCACGGCATCCCCGCCGAGTCGCCCGATCTCGCCCCGGCGTCGAACGGCACGCTGAAGCTGACCCGGCGCCCGATGCTCATCGACCGGCTCGACTGGATCGACGGCTGGCCGGTCGTCCGGGCCGGCGCGGGACCGTCGGACGGGCCGACCGCGGCGCCGGTGACCTCGTGGGCGGCCGGCGGGACCTTCGACGACGGGGGCCTGACGGGCTGGCATGCGGAGGGCGAGGCCACCTCCGGCTGGTCCACCGCGACCGACCCGGACGCGCGCGGCCACGCCGTGCACACCTCCGGAGCCTCCGGGACGGGCACCGCGTATCTCGTCGCCGAGGGGCGCGCCCCGGCGGACCTGCGGGCCGAGGCCGACCTGCGGGTCACGGAGGCGGGTGGCGCGGCGGGGCTCACCGTCGCCTACCGGGACCCCGGCAACCGGATCGTGGCCTGGCTCGACCGGGCGCGCGGCGCGCTCGTCACCGACGTACGCGTGGGCGGCAGGAGCCGTGGTGAGCAGGTGACCGCGCTGCCGTCCGGGTTCTCCTGGAGCACCTGGAACAACGTGTCCGTGGAGCTGCGCGGCACCCGGCTGACCGCCGAGGTGACGGGCGACCGGCTCCGCGACCCGGTGGCCTCGCAGTCACGGGTCCTGCCGGCCGCCGCCGTGCGCAAGGGCGCGGTGGGTGCCGCCGCACGGGGCGGGGGCGCCGCGGCGGACAACGTGGGCGCGGCCGCCCTGTACCGGCCGGTCACCGAGCGGGTGGCCGACCCCCGGCGCGGGCGCCTGCTGACCGCTCACAGCGACGAGTTCGACACCGCGACGGTCCCGGGCACGGGCACCACCTCCTCCTGGCGGTGGGTACGCGGGCCGGCCGCGGGGGTCACCATGTCCGGCGGGGCGCTCTCCTGGCCGACGCAGGACGCCGAGCTCCATCTGGGCACCAACACCGCGTCCGTACTGCTGCGGGACGCGCCGAAGGGCGACTACACGGTCGAGACGAAGATGCGGTTCGCTCCCGGCCAGGCCGCACAACAGGCCGGTCTCGTCCTGTACGAGAACGACGACCGGTGGTTCAAGCTCGTCCACTCGGTGCTGCCGCTCACCAACGGCGACGGCGCGGTGCTCGACGTCAGCGAGTTCGGCAAGGAGGGTGAGCGACCCACGACCACTCCCCCGACGGCGGTGGCCAACGCCCCGATGTTCGGAGGGCCGCCGGCCGACTCGATGTGGCTGCGGATGGCGTACCACCGCGACTCCGCGCACGGGGAGCACGAGGTACGCGCGTCCACCAGCCGCGACGGTGTCCACTGGTCCGTCAGCGGCGTGTGGACCCTGCCGGTCCGGGGCGATCTGAAGATCGGCCTCGTCTCCCACAACCGGTCGGGGGCGACGGCGGTGTTCGACTACGTACGGACGTACGCCGCCCCCTGAAACCGGTCGCCACTTCCTGAACCCATGGCCCGTCAGATCTCACGCTCCGTCACCGAGGAGGGCGCCCCGGAGGGGTCATCACCACGTCGCCGTCATCAGTTCTTGTCGCCAACAGGCCCTGATGCATCTGTTGTTGCACATCTCTTGACGCGTTCGTAACAAGGGTGGAGTATCTCGCACAGCCGGAGAGAGCGCTCTCCGGCTGTGCGCGTCGTGTACCCGCCCCACGACTCAGGAGATCCCCTTGTACGCACCTCCGAACCTCCACAGACCCCTTGCCGCCCCGACCGGAAGACGCGGCGCCGTGCTGGCCGTCATCGCCGGTCTCGTCCTCTCGCTCCTGGCCTTCGTCCCCCAGGTCCCCGCGAGCGCCGCACCCACGCTGCTCTCGCAGGGGAAGACGGTCACCGCCTCCAGCCAGGAGAACGACGGCACCCCCGCCGCCGCCGCGGTGGACGGGAACAACGGAACGCGCTGGGCCAGCGCCTTCTCCGACCCCCAGTGGATCAAGGTCGACCTCGGCGCCGCCGCCTCGGTCAGCCAGATCGTGCTGCGCTGGGAGGCGGCCTACTCCACCGGCTACCGGATCGAGTTCTCCTCGGACAACAGCAGCTGGAGCACCGCCTACTCGACCACGACCGGCCCCGGCGGCACGGAGACCCTCAACGTCTCCGGCACCGCCCGCTACGTCCGGCTGACCGGCACCGCACGCGCCACCGGATACGGCCACTCACTCTGGGAGTTCCAGGTGTACGGCACGACCGGCGGAAGCGACCCGCAGATCCCCGGCGGCGGTGACCTCGGCCCGAACGTCCTCGTCTTCGACCCGTCGACCCCGAACATCCAGGGCAAGGTCGACGAGATCTTCAAGAAGCAGGAGTCCGCGCAGTTCGGCACGGGCCGCTACGCGCTGATGTTCAAGCCGGGCACGTACAACAACATCAACGCGCAGATCGGCTTCTACACCTCCATCGCCGGGCTCGGGCTCAAGCCCGACGACACCACCTTCAACGGTGACGTCACCGTGGACGCCGGCTGGTTCAACGGCAACGCCACCCAGAACTTCTGGCGTTCGGCCGAGAACCTCGCCCTCAACCCGGTGAACGGCACCAACCGCTGGGCGGTCTCCCAGGCCGCCCCGTTCCGCCGCATGCACGTCAAGGGCGGACTCAACCTCGCCCCGAACGGCTACGGCTGGGCCAGCGGCGGCTACATCGCCGACAGCAAGATCGACGGCCAGGTCGGCCCGTACTCGCAGCAGCAGTGGTACACCCGCGACAGCTCCATCGGCAGCTGGGGCAACGGCGTCTGGAACATGACCTTCTCCGGCGTCGAGGGCGCACCCGCGCAGAGCTTCCCCGAGCCGCCCTACACGACCCTGAACAACACCCCGGTCTCCCGCGAGAAGCCGTTCCTCTACCTCGACGGCAACGACTACAAGGTCTTCGTCCCGGCCAAGCGCACCAACGCACGCGGTGTGTCCTGGAACGGGACCCCGCAGGGCGAGTCCATCCCGCTCAGCCAGTTCTACGTGGTGAAGCCGGGCGCGACCGCGCAGACCATCAACGCGGCGGTCCGCCAGGGCCTGCACCTGCTGTTCACCCCGGGCGTCTACCACGTGAACGAGCCCATCGAGATCAACCGCGCGAACACCGTCGCCCTCGGTCTCGGCCTCGCCACGATCATCCCGGACAACGGGGTCACCGCGATCAAGGTCGGTGACGTGGACGGCGTCAAGCTCGCCGGACTCCTCGTGGACGCCGGTACGCAGAACTCCTCGGTGCTCGTCCAGGTGGGCCCCCAGGGCGCGTCGGCCGATCACTCGGCCAACCCCACCAGCCTCCAGGACGTGTTCGTGCGGGTCGGCGGCGCGGGTGCCGGCAAGGCGACGACCGGCATGGTGGTCAACAGCGACGACACGATCATCGACCACACCTGGCTCTGGCGCGCCGACCACGGCGACGGCGTCGGCTGGGAGACCAACCGGTCCGACTACGGGCTCACGGTCAACGGTGACGACGTGCTCGCCACCGGACTGTTCGTCGAACACTTCAACAAGTACGACGTCCAGTGGAACGGCGAGAACGGGAAGACGATCTTCTTCCAGAACGAGAAGGCGTACGACGCTCCCAACCAGGCCGCCATCCAGAACGGCGACATCAAGGGCTACGCCGCCTACAAGGTCGCGGACAACGTCACCACCCACGAGGGCTGGGGCATGGGCAGCTACTGCTACTTCAACGTCGACCCCACCATCCGCCAGCAGCACGGCTTCCAGGCCCCGGTCAAGCCCGGGGTGAAGTTCCACGACCTGCTCGTCGTCTCCCTCGGCGGCCAGGGACAGTACGAACACGTCATCAACAACACCGGGTCACCGACGTCCGGTACGTCGACCATCCCGTCCCAGGTGGTGTCCTTTCCCTGAGTCGGGATGAGATGAGCGGAGTCGGCTCATCGGACGGCGCGGGGCCCGGCGGTCACTCCCTGCCGGGCCCCGCGTCACGTCCCGGGAAGCATGTCCCGGGCAGGGCTGGGCTCAGCCGACGGCGCAGGCCTCACCGCCCAGCGTGAAGGCGACGGGTGCGGCGCCGTCACCCGTCGTCGTGCCGGTGAAGCCGAAGCCGGCCGAGGAGCCGGCCGCCACCTTTCCGTTCCAGCCGGCGTCCGTGACGGTCACCTTCGCGCCGGTCTGCTGGTGGGAGGCGTTCCAGATCTGGCCGATCTTCTGGTCACCGGGGAAGGTCCAGCCGAGCTTCCAGCCGTCCCAGGCCGTGTCGCCGCTGTTGGTGATCTTGACCTCGGCCTGGAAGCCGCCCGACCACCGGTTGGTGACCGTGTACGTCACCGCGCACCCGGCGTCCGCCGGCGGCTCCCCCGGGTCGGTACCCGGGTCGGTGCCGGGGTCCGGGTCCGTGCCCGGCCCGTCGGTGTCCGAGGACTCGCCGACCTGGATCCCCCGGCCGTTGGTGGAGACGTACACCCGCCCGTAGACCCGTGGGTCGCCGGTGATCGCCGCACCGGTCCACGCCCACTGGTGCGCGTCGTCGTTGATCCGTGTCCAGTGGGCTCCGGCGTCCGTGGACCGGAAGATGCCGCGCACCCCGCCGATCTTCGCGCTGACGAAGACTGTCTGGTACGAGGCTCCGGAGGCCGCCTTGCCGAAGCCGACGCTGTCGGCCTGCTCCACCCCGGAGAACCTGGTGAAGCTCGCACCGGAGTCGGTGGAGCGCCAGAGTCCGTACGCGCCCGTCGCGGCGCCGCCCGCGAGCCAGATGTCGCCCTCGGCGCCGGGCAGTGCCTTGAAGCGGACGTTGCCCTCGGCCGGGAGCCCGGTCGCCCTGGCGGTGAAGGTGGCGCCGCCGTCCGTCGACACGTAGAAGGTGCCGGCGCTGAACCCGTAGAACTTGTCGGGGTTCTCACGGTCCGACTCGACCGTCGCCCCGGCGGGGATGCCGGTGGAGGCGGTCCAGGAGGTGCCGTAACCGGTGGTGTGGTGGACGCCCGTACCTTCGGGGCTCCAGACGAATCCGCTGCCGTCCGCCGCTGCGGCGACCGTGCCTCCTCCCGTGACACCGGAGGGCTCGGAGCCCTGGAACCAGTTGGCGCCGTTGTCGGTGGAGAAGCCGATGTGCGGAGCGGCGTCCGCGTTGCCGACCCGTACGACCGTGCCGGGGGACGCCTCCGCGAAGTCCAGGCTGGTGGCCGAGTCCAGGTTCGGCGAGGTGAACATCATGGCGGGCACCGCGTCGAGGTCGGTGTGCCGGAAGCCTCCGATGTCGCCGAGGGCGCTCAGCAGGGGCGCGCCGGAGGGCGGGCTCGCCAGGTCGTTGACGGCGGTCTCCTCCAGTCCCTTCACCATGGGGGTGATGGTGAAGGGTTTGCCGGAGTCCCAGGATGTGAGGCCCTCGGTGCCGTAGACCGTGGCTCCCGTGCCGTACATCATCCGGTCCGAGTCGAACGGGTCGATCTCCAGGGACTCCGTCATCCAGCCCAGCTTGGGCGCGGTCTCCGGCGGGGACGGGTTCGCGCCCCAGCTGAGCCAGGGCACGGAGGAGACGTCCAGCGTGTACCGGTTCGAGCGGTTGGGGTAACTGGTGTAGTCCCACGCCTGGGTCCAGGTGGCGCCGCTGTCGGTGGATCGGAAGATCTGGGTGTCGGGCCACCACGAGCTGTAGGCGGTCGCCATCAGGGTGCCGGGCTTCTGCCGGTCGACGGAGAGACCGCTGAAGCCGTAGTAGGTGTCGGCCTCCGCGACGGGGCTGACGTCCGTCCAGGCGCCGGACTCCGTGTCGTAGCGCCAGATTCGCCCCTTGGCGCCGTCGTAGGGGCCGCCCGTGTCACTCAGCGTCAGATAGAGGTGGCCCGTCGAGGAGTCGAGTACGCCCTTGTGCGCGAGGTATCCGGTCGGCTGGCCGGCGATCCTCGACCAGGTGGAGCCGCCGTCCGTGGAGCGGTAGACGGTGTTCTCCTTGTCGGCGACCCCGACGTAGATGTCCTGCGTGGCACTGCCCGCGCTGCCGGAGCGTTCGTCGAAGGTGACCCACACGATGCCCTGGTTGTCGTTGCCGTAGCCGCTGGTGTCGGACGGATCCTGCGCGTAGTTCCCCGGGTTGGGGAAGGCGGTCACCTCCGACCAGGTGACCCCGGAGTCGGTCGACCGCCACAGCCCGTTGCCGCTGGGGGCGCCGAGGTACAGCACGGAGTTCTTGTTGGGGTCGACGGCGAGCCGCTCGCCCATCCCGCGTCCCGGCATGTTGCCGCCGAGCTTGAAGGGCAGCGTGGCCGCCTTCCAGGAGGCGCCGCGGTCCGAGGAGCGCAGGACCGCGCCGTTCGTCGGGTCCCAGCTGTTGGTGTACGTGCCGACGGCGGCGTACACGTTGTCGGGATCGGCGGTGTCGGAGGCGAGGCTCACCACCCCGGACCAGCCCCACCGGTCCCAGTCCACCCAGTCCAGCAGCGGTGTCCACCGCTTGCCCGACTGGTCCCAGCGGTAGGCGCCGCCGATGTCGGTACGCGCGTAGGCCAGGTTCTTCTCCGACCGGTTGAAGACGATGCCCGGCACGAAGCCGCCGCCGTCGATCCGGGCGTTCTTCCATGTGTACGTGTCCGCGGCGATGGACACATCCGATGCCTCGGCCGCGGCGGGCCTGTCGTCGGTGCGTGCCACGGCCGGGGTTCCGGTGATCGATAACCCGGCGGTGAGGGCAAGTGCCGCCACGAGGGCGGCGATCGGTCTGGCGCTCAGGCGCACGGAAACGTCCTCTCCGAGCTGGTCCGCCTCTGAGGGGCGGTGCGGGGCCGACAGGGGTGGGAGCGCTCCCAAAAGGCACCCCGATGGTAGCGCCGCCCGACCCTCGACAGAAGGGCGGTGCAGTCGTTTCATCGGATGAATCGGCCCGAGCGTCGCCCCTCGACGGCCGACCGGCCGCACGAACGCCCACACCGTCCACGGGAGCCACGAAGGACGGCACACCTTCTCCATATACCGGGAGACCGCGTGACACGAGGAACACGCGCACCCGGAAAGTGCTTCATAAATGCGCCGTCCATTCGCGGACGGAACACGGAGAAAAGAGAGACGTGTTCATCTTTCACGGTAGCGTGAATACCGATACCCGCCGAACATCCCGCGATGATCCGCAGCACCCGGGCGCAGAATTGCACCGGTCCTTCCGTATCGAAGAAACCTGCACACGGCGTGCGCACACCGATCACGCGACTCGGGACAGAAGACCAGGTCCAGACCGCCCCGTGGGTCGATTGGGGCAGGAGTGCCCTACTTGCGGGGCGTGAAGTTGCGCCGACACGGAATTCATCCGGTGAAGCTCGTGAAGGATCTGCCGCCACGAAATGAACGCTTCTGCACGTACGTCGGTTCCAGCGGCCCGATAACCACAGATCCGCCTCAGTTCGATTGGCTGTACGAGGCGCAGGCGTGCTTTGATCCTGGCCCATACGGAGGTCGCACCACGGGTTTCCGTATATAGGCAATTTCCATACGAAGGGCAGCGCTCATCATGAACTACACCCCCCAGGTCGAGACCGCCGAGATCTCCGACAGCGACCTCGACAACGTCTCGGGCGGCCTCGTGGGCGGCCTCGTGGGCAACGTCACGGGCACCGTCGAGGGCATCGTCCCGGTCTCCGGCGTCGTCGGCTCGGTCACCGGTCTCGTCGAGTCCGCCACCGGCGTGAACACGGGCGCGGTCACCGGCCTGGCCTCCGGCCTGACCGCCGGTCTCTGAGACACGGCAGGACCCCACCGAGCCCCGGAACCCGACGGTTCCGGGGCTCGGTGCCGACCGCTGACAGGTGAGGCAAGACTTCCGTGCAGTTCCGCCAGCAGGCCCTTTCCAAGCTGCAGTCGCCCGAACAGCTCGATCTGCCGGTGCGCTTCGCCCGCCCGCAGGGCCTGCTCGTGCTCGTCGTCACCGTCGCCGTGATGGCCGCCGCCTGCGTCTGGGCCGTGACGGGTTCCGTCGCCAGCACCCTGGACGCCCCCGGCATCCTCACGCACGCGCGCGGCAGTTACATCCTGCAGAGCCCGGTGTCCGGCCAGATCACCGAGGTGCT
The DNA here is from genome assembly GCF_055583745.1 of Streptomyces sp. NPDC104381. NCBI lineage: Bacteria > Bacillati > Actinomycetota > Actinomycetes > Kitasatosporales > Streptomycetaceae > Streptomyces > Streptomyces sp. NPDC104381. The sequence goes on along the minus strand of NZ_JBVJNK010000003.1, from coordinate 330,627 downwards.
CGCCGAGGAGGGCCGGACCCTGCCCCGGAACGCCCCCCTGCTCAAGGTCCGTACGGAGCAGGGCGAACGCGTCGTCCGCACCATCGACGCGGGCCGGCTCACGTCGGTGACCGCCACGATCGGCGCCGTGGTCACCACCGGCGCGGACGTGGCGAGCGTCGAACGGATCGACGGCGCCGAGGACCCGCTGGTCGTCATGCTGTACGTGTCCGGCGGCAGCGCCGCCTCGGTGCCGGTGGGCGCCTCCGTCGACCTCACCGTCCAGTCCGTGCCCGCCCAGCAGTACGGGGTGCTGCGCGGCAAGGTGGCCGCCGTCGGCCGGGCCGCGCAGACCCAGCAGCAGATCACCCGCTTCCTCGGCGACGCCCAGCTCGGCCAGCAGTTCTCCAAGCACGGACGGCCGCTGGCGGTCCTGGTGAAGATCGAACGCTCGTCCTCCACGGAGTCGGGCTACCGCTGGTCGTCCGCCGACGGCCCCCCGTACGCGATCGGCTCCATGACCCTGGCCACCGGCTCCGTCCGTCTCGCCGACCAGCGCCCGATCGATTGGCTGCTCCCGTGACCGCACCGCACCCGTCCCCCGCCGCCCAGCAGTTGCCGCCGCCCGGCCGCGGCCGGCACCGCCCGGAGGGCGCCCCGGGCAACAGGCGGCGGTCGCGGCCGGCGCCGAAGCCCGGGCGGACGAGGACCGTGCACACCCCCACCGTGCTCCAGATGGAGGCCCTGGAGTGCGGTGCGGCCTCGCTGGCGATGGTGCTCGGCCACTACGGCCGCCATGTGCCGCTGGAGGAGCTGCGGATCGCCTGCGGTGTCTCGCGCGACGGCTCACGGGCCAGCAACGTGCTCAAGGCGGCGCGCGGTTACGGTCTCCAGGCCAAGGGCATGCAGATGGAGCCCGCGGCCCTCGCGGAGGTCCAGGCGCCCGCGATCCTGTTCTGGGAGTTCAACCACTACGTCGTGTACGACGGCGTGGGGCGCCGCCTCGGGCGGCGGGGGGTGCACATCAACGACCCCGACAAGGGGCGCAGGTTCGTGCCCGCCGAGGACTTCGACACCAGCTTCACCGGGGTCGTCCTGGTCCTCGAACCCGGCGAGGACTTCGAGCGCGGCGGCCGGAAGCCGGGTGTCATGTCGGCGCTGCCGGCCCGGCTGCGCGGCACCACGGGCACGATGCTGGTCGCGCTGCTCGCCAGCCTGCTGCTGGTGGCCGTCGGGGCGACGCTCCCGGCACTCAGCCGCACCTACATCGACATGTTCATGATTGGCGAGCAGACCTCGCTGCTGGGCGTGCTCTTCGCCGCGATGGGCACGATGGTCGCCCTCACGGTCGTCCTGACATGGCTTCAGCAGGCGAATCTGCTGCGCGGCCGGATCATCTCGTCCACGCTCGGCAGCGCGCGCTTCTTCCGGCATCTGCTCCGGCTTCCCGTCACCTTCTTCTCGCAGCGCAGCCCCGCCGACCTCGTCCAGCGCCTCCAGTCCAACGACGCGGTCGCCGAGACACTCGCCCGGGACCTCACCGCGGCCGGTGTGGACGGCATCGTCGTCCTCCTCTACGCCTTCCTGCTGTGGACCTACGATCCGCAGCTGACCGTCATCGGGGTCGGCATCGCGCTGCTCAACGTCGTCGCGATGCGCATCGTCGTACGGCTGCGGGCCACCGGCACCCAGAAGCTGCGCGCCGACAGCGCGCGGCTGACGAACACCTCGTACACCGGTCTCCAGCTGATCGAGACGATGAAGGCCACCGGGGGCGAGAACGGCTACTTCCGGCGGTGGGCCGGGCAGCACGCGACGACGCTGGACGAACAGCAGCGCCTCGGGGTGCCGAGCGCCTGGCTGGGCATCGTCGCCCCCGCCCTGGCGACGCTCAACAGCGCCCTGATCCTGTGGATCGGCGGGCTGCGGGCCGTCGAGGGGCACATCTCGATCGGTCTGCTCGTCGCCTTCCAGGCCCTGGTGACCCGCTTCACCGCGCCGCTGACCCGGCTCAACGGGGTGGCGGGCCGGGTGCAGGACTTCGCGGCCGACGTGGCCCGCCTCAAGGATGTCGAGGCCTTCCCGGTCGACCCGCTCTACTCGCGCCGTGAACCGGCCGCGAGCACCCGGCGGCTCAAGGGCCATGTGACGCTGGAGGACATCACCTTCGGCTACAGCCCGCTCGACAAGCCGCTGCTGACCGGCTTCTCGCTGTCGGTGGGCCCGGGGCAGCAGGTGGCGCTCGTCGGCGGTTCGGGCAGCGGCAAGTCGACGGTCTCCCGGCTCATCTCGGGGCTCTACAGCCCGTGGGAGGGCACGATCCGCATCGACGGACAGCGTCTGGAGGACATACCCCGGGGCGCGCTGGCCGCGTCCGTGTCCTTCGTCGACCAGGACGTCTTCCTCTTCGAGGGGACGGTCCGCGACAACGTGGCGCTCTGGGACCCCTCGGTACCGGACGAGGCGGTGACCGAGGCCCTGCGGGACGCCGCCCTGTACGACGTCGTCGCCCGCCGCCCCCGCGGCATCCACAGCAGGGTGGAGCAGGACGGCCGCAACTTCTCCGGCGGGCAGCGCCAGCGCCTGGAGATCGCCCGCGCGCTCGTACGCCGCCCCAGCATCCTGGTCCTGGACGAGGTCACCAGCGCGCTGGACGCCGAGACGGAGCGGATCATCATCGACAACCTGCGGCGGCGCGGCTGCGCCTGCGTGGTGATCGCGCACCGGCTGAGCACGGTGCGCGACAGCGACGAGATCGTGGTCCTGGACCACGGGACGGTCGTGGAGCGCGGCCGGCACGAGAACCTGGTGGCCGCCGGGGGCGCGTACGCCGATCTGGTCAGGGAGCACTGACGTGGCATCCGTACATCCCCTCGCGGGCACGGAGGCGCCCGGGCAGGACCCCGTCATCGGGGCGCTGGGAGCCCTCGGCGAGCCCGTCGACTGCACCGGTCTGCGGAGCCTGTCGCTGGAGGGCCCCCAGGTGCTGTGGCTCGTCGTGGGCGGCGCCCTCGACCTGTTCGCGGTGGACGCGGTGGAGCAGGGGCACTGGCACTTCCTGGGCCGGCTCGAACCGGGGACGCTCGTCCTCGGCCCGGTCGAGGGCCCGCAGCACACCCTGGTCGGGCGCCCCCTCCAGGAGTGCGTGCTGCGCCGGATCCCGCTGCGTGAGCTCTACCGTCCGGAGTACGCCGGCCAGGGGACGTACGAGGGCCAGTACCGCAGCCATTACGACACCGGGGACGCCACGCTGAGCCTGCTGGAGCACGCCTTCTCGCTCGGTGTGGGCCGCAGCCAGCGGGTGCTGTTCGAGGCCCCGCTGGACGGGCGGACCACCTTCGACGAGACGGTGGGCGACGACGACATCCTGTGGCTGCCGGTCTCGCCGGGCAGTGTGCAGTACGGCGCCGCGTTCAGCGCCGAGGCGGCGGGCGACCTGCTCGTCGACCCGGCGATGTGGCAGGGGATGGTCAATCAGCAGTACCGCCTGCTCTCCGCGCTGGACCGCTGGATCGAGCAGCTGGAGCGCGCCCACGAGGACCGCACCGCCGCGGGCATGAAGGCGGGCGAGGCCGTCCGCAAGGAGGCCGACCAGGCGCTGCTGACCTCGATCGGCCGGTCCGGCAGAGGCGCTTCGCCGTCGTCCGGGGCCTCGGACGACGCGGTGTACGCGGCCTGTCTCCTGGTGGCCAGGGACTCCGGGATCGTCCTCGCCGAACCTGCCGCGGGCGGGGCGGTGAGCGACCGGATCGACCCCGTCGAGCGGGTCGCGGTCGCCTCGCGCGTCCGCACCCGCCCGGTGCGCCTCGCGGGGCGCTGGTGGAGGGAGAACTCCGGCCCGCTGGTGGGCCACCGCGCCGCGTCCGGAGCACCGGTGGCCCTGCTGTGGCGCCGTGGCCGCTACGAGGCGGTCAATCCGCTGACCGGACGGCGCAGCCGTGTCGACAGCTCCTCCGCGCAGGAGTTCGACGAGCGCGCCGTGATGTTCTACCGGCCGCTGCCGGAACGCCCGCTGGGAAAGTGGCAGCTGCTGCGCTTTGGCCTGTTCGGGACCCGGGGCGATCTGCGGAGGCTGGTGCCCGCGGGCCTGGTGACGGTGGCGCTGGGCTCGCTGGTGCCGATCGCGACCGGCAAGGTGCTGGGCGTGTACGTGCCCAACGCCCAGAACGCGCTCATCGTGCAGGCGTCGCTGGCCGTCATCATCTCCGGGGTCGTCTCGGCGGCCTTCATGCTGCTGCAGAACCTCACGATCCTGCGGATGGAGGGCCGGATCGAGAGCACGCTCCAGCCCGCGGTCTGGGACCGGCTGCTGCGGCTGCCGACGAAGTTCTTCTCCGGGCGGTCCACGGGTGAGCTGGCGAGCGCGGCGATGGGGGTGAGCGCGATCCGCCGGGTGCTGTCGGGCACCGGTCCCGTCGTGGTGCAGGCGGGCACGCTGGGGGCGATGAATCTGGGGCTGCTGCTCTGGTTCAGCGTTCCGCTCGCGCTCACCGCCGTGGCCATGCTGGTGGTCATCGCCGGGGTGTTCCTCACCATGGGCATGTGGGAGCTCCGCTGGCAGCGCCGGCTGGTGGTGCTGGGCAACAAGCTGAACAACCAGGCCTTCCAGACCCTGCGCGGACTGCCCAAGCTGCGGGTCGCGGCGGCGGAGAGCTTCGCGTACGGGGCGTGGGCGGCGGAGTTCGCGCGCAGCCGTGAGCTGCAGAAGCGGGCCGGCCGGATCAAGAATCTGACGACGGTCCTCAACGCGGTGTATCTGCCGCTCTGTTCGCTGATCATCTTCATGCTGCTGGCGGGCCCGGCGAAGGGCTCGCTCACGGCCAGTGAGTTCCTGACGTTCAACACGTCGGTGACGATGCTGCTGACGGCCGTCACCCAGCTCACCGGGGCGTTCGTCTCGGCCGCCGCCGTGCTGCCGATGTTCGAGCAGATCAAGCCGGTGCTCGACGAGGCGCCCGAGGTGCGCGGCTCCAGCACCCAGCCGGGCACCCTGTCCGGGGAGATCGAGGCCCGGGGTGTGTCGTTCCGCTACTCCGACGACGGCCCCGTCGTCCTGGACGATGTGTCGCTGACGGTCGGGCCGGGCGAGTTCGTGGCGATCGTGGGTCCCAGCGGGTGCGGCAAGTCGACGCTGCTGAGGCTGCTCATCGGCTTCGACAAACCGGTCTCGGGCGGCGTCCTGTACGACGGCCAGGACCTGACGGCGCTCGACCCGGCGGCCGTGCGCCGCCAGTGCGGGGTCGTCCTGCAGAACGCCCAGCCGCTGTCCGGGTCGATCCTGGACTGCATCTGCGGGGCCGAGGTCTTCACGCAGGAGGAGGCGTGGGAGGCCGCCGCGATGGCGGGGCTGGCCGAGGACATCAAGCGGATGCCGATGGGGCTGCACACGATGATCTCCGGCGGCGGCTCGATCTCCGGGGGGCAGCGCCAGCGGCTGATGATCGCCCAGGCGCTCGTACGGCGCCCCCGCATCCTGTTCTTCGACGAGGCCACCAGCGCGCTGGACAACGAGACCCAGCGCACCGTGATCGAGAGCACCAAGGCCCTGCGGGCCACGCGTGTGGTGATCGCGCACCGGCTGTCCACGGTCATGGACGCCGACCGTGTGATCGTCATGGCGGAAGGGCGTGTCGTCCAGCAGGGGCCGCCCGCCGAGCTCCTCGCGGACACGGGCGGGCAGCTCCATGAACTGGTCCGGCGTCAGATGAGCTAGGGCCTCTCGTTTGGATCTTGCCGGGCTCGCGGGGTCCGGCCAGATCCAAACGAAAGACCCTAGGGCTCCCGCCCTAGGCCCGGCGCCCGCCCGGTACCGGGGGCTCCACCGCGTCGCGGATGCTGGCGCGGGCCGCCGCGGCGACGGCCTCGGCGGTGATGCCGAACTCGTCGTACAGCCGCTGGTAGTCGGCGGAGGCGCCGTAGTGCTCCAGGCTGACGATGTGGCCGGCGTCGCCGACCACCTCGCGCCAGCCCTGGCCGACGGCGGCCTCCACGCTGACCCGGGCGCGGACGTCCGGGGGCAGCACCTCGTCCTGGTAGGACAGCGGCTGCTCGGCGAACCATTCGCGGCAGGGCATCGAGACCACGCGTACGGACAGCCCCTCGTCGACCAGGAGCTTGCGGCCGTCGAGGGCGATCTGCACCTCCGACCCGGTGGCGACGAGGATGACGTCGGGGACGGTCCCGGCGTCCTCGACCAGGATGTAGGCGCCGCGCGCGGCGCCCTCGGCGGAGGCGTGGACCCCGTCGGCACGGTCGAGCACGGGGAGGTTCTGGCGGGTCAGGACGAGTCCGGCGGGGCGGTCGGTGTGCTCCAGGATGGTCCGCCAGCAGACGGTGGTCTCGTTGGCGTCACCGGGGCGTACGACGTCGAGCCCGGGGATGGCGCGCAGGGCCGCCAGGTGTTCGACGGGCTGGTGGGTGGGACCGTCCTCGCCCAGGCCGATGGAGTCGTGGGTCCACACATAGGTGGCGGGGAGCTTCATCAGGGCGCCGAGGCGGACCGCGGGGCGCATGTAGTCGCTGAACGTCAGGAACGTGCCGCCGTACGGGCGAGTCAGGCTCTGCAGCGCGATGCCGTTGAGCACGGCGCCCATGGCGTGCTCGCGGATGCCGAAGTGCAGCGTGCGCCCGTAGGGGCCTCCCGAGAACTCGGCCGTCTGCCGGTCGGCGGGGATGAAGGACGGCTCGCCCTCCATGGTGGTGTTGTTGCTGCCGGCGAGGTCGGCGGAGCCGCCCCAGAGCTCGGGCAGGACCGGTGCGAGAGCGGTGAGCACCTCGCCGGACGCCTTGCGGGTGGCCATGCCCTTGGCGTCGGCCGGGAACTCCGGCAGGGCGTCTGTCCAGCCCTCCGGCAGGTCCTGTCCGCGCAGCCGGTCCAGCAGGGCCGCCCGCTCCGGGGCGGCGGCCCGCCAGTCCTCGTAGGCCCGCTGCCAGCGGTTCCTGGCGTCCCTGCCGCGCTCCCCCACGGCGCGGGTGTGGGCGAGGACCTCGTCCTCGATGGGGAAGTACGTGTCGGGGTCGAAGCCGAGGAGCCGCTTGGTGCCGGCGACCTCGTCGTCCCCCAGCGCCGCGCCGTGCGCCTTGCCGGTGTTCTTCTTCGTCGGTGCGGGCCATCCGATGATCGTCCGCAGCATGATCAGCGAGGGCCGGGACCGCTCCGCCTTCGCCGACTCGATCGCGGCGAGCAGGGCGTCGACGTCCTCGACGTAGTCACCGGTACGGGTCCAGTCCACGGTCTGCACGTGCCAGCCGTACGCGGCGAAGCGGGCCGGGACGTCCTCGCTGAACGAGATGTCGGTGTCGTCCTCGATGGAGATGTGGTTGGAGTCGTAGAACGTGATGAGGTTGCCGAGCTGCTGGTGGCCGGCGAGTGAGGCGGCCTCGGAGGCGACGCCCTCCATCATGTCGCCGTCGGAGGCCAGCACGTACACATGGTGGTCGAAGGGGCTGGTGCCCGGCGCGGCGTCCGGGTCCAGCAGGCCCCGCTCCCGGCGTCCGGCCATCGCCATCCCGACGGAGGCGCCCATGCCCTGGCCCAGCGGGCCGGTGGTGATCTCGACGCCGCGGGTGTGCCGGTACTCGGGGTGGCCGGGGGTCGCCGATCCCCAGGTCCGCAGCGCCTCGAGGTCCGCCATCTCCAGGCCGTAGCCGGCGAGGTAGAGCTGGATGTACAGGGTGAGGCTGGTGTGGCCGCAGGAGAGGACGAAGCGGTCCCGGCCCAGCCACTGGTCGTCGGCGGGGTCGTGCCGCATGACCTGCTGGAACAGCAGGTAGGCGAGCGGGGCCAGGCTCATCGCCGTGCCGGGATGGCCGTTCCCCGTCTTCTGGACTGCGTCGGCGGCGAGCACCCGTACGGTGTCCACCGCGCGCACGTCGAGGTCGCTCCAACCCGCCCGCTCGGCCAGCGGCCGGGCGAGGCCGGGGTCCCGCGGTGCTGTGCTGCCGGAAGAGGATCGCTCGGGCGCCATGGTGTTGTCTCCTCGGACGTCGCTTCTCGGTACGACGGGGCCGGTGCGGCTCGCCACCCCTCGCATCCTCTGTTCCCCCGCTCCCCTCCGCACCCGGAGAGGGCCCGGCGGTGCGGTGAGGCCCGCGATGCGCGACGGGCGGTCCGGCGCCCGGCGCGGGTGACGGTGCCGTGGGCCCGTCGAGCGGTCGCCTACCCCGCGGCCCGGCAGGCACGCGCCGACGTGTGTGCGCCCGGCCGGACCATGACGAACTTGTTCGTTACGAACATGTTCGTTATGGTCGGAGGGTGACCCCGCGAACCCCAGCCCCCCGCAGCCGTCGCGAACGGCCGGCCAAGCCCGCCCTCACCCACGAGGCCATCGTCGACGCGGCGCTCCGCGTCATGGCCGACGAGGGACTCCAGCGCGTCACCATGCGCCGCCTCGCCCAGGAGCTCGACACGGGCCCCGCCTCGCTGTACGTGTACGTCGCCGGCACCGCCGAACTGCACGCCGCGATCCTGGAGGAACTGCTCGGCGCGGTCGACCTCTCACCGGCGACCGGCGAGGCCGACTGGCGCGACCGGCTGGCGCGGGTGCTGCTCTCGTACACCGGCGTCCTGTTCGACCATCCGGGCCTCGCCCATTCCGCCCTGGTGGCCCGGCCCTCCGGGCCGCACTACCTGGCGCTCGTGGAGACGGTCCTCGACCTCCTGCACCAGGGCGGTGTCCCGGACGGGCAGGCCGCCTGGGGGGTCGACGTACTCCTCCAGGTGGCCACCGCCACCGCGGCCGAGCAGTCCGCGCGCGCGGACGCCCCCGACGCCGAGGACGAACACCACGCGCTGGTCGAGGCATTGGGCCAGGCGTCGGCACGCACCCATCCGCGTATCGCCGCGCTCGGCGGCGACCTGGTCTCCGGCTCCCCGCACCAGCGTCTGGCCTGGATCTTCCGGGCGGTCGTCAACGGCACGGCCACCACCCCCCGCTGAGCCCCGCCACCGGCTCCCGGCAGAAAGCGAAGGCACCACCATGAACACCACCCATCACCCCGTCACCATCGTCGGGGCCGGCCTCGGCGGTCTGGTCCTCGCCAGGGTCCTCCATGTGCACGGCATCGGGTCCGCCGTGTTCGACCTCGACGCCGACCGGCACGCGCGCACCCAGGGCGGCATGCTCGACATCCACGAGGAGACCGGTCAGGCCGCGCTGCGCGCGGCGGGGCTGTACGAGGAGTTCCGGGCCAGGGTGCATCCCGGCGGCGAGGCCCTCCGCGTACTCGACAAGCGGGCCGACGTCCTGCTGGAGCAGAAGGACGACGGCGACGGCACCCGTCCCGAGATCGACCGGGGCGATCTGCGCGACCTGCTGCTCGACGCCCTTCCCGAGGGCACGGTCCGCTGGGGCGGCAAGGTCACGGACGCCGTGCCGCTCGACGGAGGGCGCCACGCGGTGACCCTCGCGGACGGCACCACGTTCACCACGGGTCTGCTCATCGGCGCGGACGGCGCCTGGTCGCGGATCCGCCCGCTGCTCTCGCCGGCGCGGCCCGCCTACACCGGCATCTCCTTCGTCGAGCTGGACCTCTTCGACGCCGACGACCGCCACCCCGGGTCCGCCGATCTGATCGGCGGCGGGATGTTCTTCGCCCTCGGTGACGGCAAGGGGTTCCTGGCCCACCGCGAGACGGACGGCAGCCTGCACGTCTACACCGCCCTGCGCGCGGCCGAGGACTGGCTGTCCACGATCGACTTCACCGACACGGAGGCCGCCAAGGCCACGCTGCTGGGGCACTTCACGGACTGGGCGCCCGGGCTGCGCGCGCTGATCACCGAGGCGGACGGGCCGCTGACCCCGCGGCTCATCCACGCGCTACCCGTCGGCCACCACTGGCAGCGCGTCCCCGGGGTGACCCTGCTCGGTGACGCCGCGCACCTGATGTCCCCGTTCGCCGGGGAGGGCGCCAACCTCGCGATGATCGACGGCGCGGAGCTGGGCCAGGCCCTGGCCGCGCACCCCTCGGACACCGGGACCGCGCTGTCCGTCTACGAGTCGGCCCTGTTCCCGCGGAGCGAGCGGACCGCCGCCGAATCCGCCAGGAGTCAGGACATGCTGTTCGACGCCCGGGCGCCCCAGCCGCTTCTCGACATGTTCGCCTCCGTCGAGGCGTGACCCCCGGGAACATCGTGACCCACGGAAACACCCCACGCGCCGGCCGGTCCGGCCGAGCGCCTGCCGGAGCCGTGACCGCGCCGGCTCACATCAACGGGACCTGGGCGAAACGGGCCGCGATGTGCAGTTCGGACTCGATGTTCCCTGCGGTGAGGCGCAGTTGGGGCAGCACCTCCTCCCGGCACGCGTCGATCGTCCGGCTGCTGCTGTGCATGGCCACATTGATGGACGCGACGGCCGAGCCGGCCCGGTCCCGGACGGGTACGGCGATCGAGCGCAGGCCCGCTTCGAGCTCCTCGTCGACCAGGGCGTACCCCTCGGCGCACGCGCGCTCCAGCGCGGCTTCGAGCTCGGTGCGCCGGGTCAGGGTGTGCGGGGCCAGGGGGCGCAGCTCCGCGTGGTCGAGGAGGGGTCCCAGTTCGGCGGGGGGCAGGTCGGCCAGCAGGACGCGCCCCAGGGAGGTGGCGTAGGCGGGGAAGCGGGTGCCGACGGTGATGTCGACGTCCATGATGCGGTGGGTCGCGGCGCGCGCCACGTACTGCACGGAGTCGTCGGTGAGGACGGCGAGGGACGCGGAGTCCTGGATCCGGCCGGCGAGCGCGGAGAGGTGCGGGCCGGCGATGCGCGCCAGGGTGGTGCGGGAGAGCGGGGGGTATCCGAGCGCCAGGACGCGGGGGGTCAGCCGGTGGTCGCGGCCGTCGGCCGTGACGTAGCCGAGGTGTTCGAGGGTGATCAGGGCGCGGCGCGCGGAGGCGCGGGAGAGGCCCGTCGCGCGGGCGACGGCGCTGAGCGTCAGGGCCGGGCCGCCGTCGCCGAAGGCGGTGATGACGGTCAGGCCCCGGGCGAGGGACTCGACGAACCCCCGGCCCAGCTCCTGCTTGGAGGCGGTGGTCCAGGAGGCGAGGGCTCCCCCGGAGGGCGAGGTGCCGGCGGGCGGTGGGTCCTCCAGCCGGCGCTCCATCGCCGATGCCGCGTCGCGCAGCCGGGGCAGGAGATCCTCGCGGAGCCCCCGCGCGGTGTGCCTGCTGGTGTGGCTGACCACGCTGAGCACACACGCGAAGCCTCCGGCGGGATCCCGTACGGGGACGGCGAGGGCGAGCAGGCCCGGTTCGATCAGCTGGTCGTCCACCGCCCAGCCGTCGGCCCGCGCCGCCGCCACCCGCTCCTCGAACCGGTCGTCCGCCGGGCAGGGGCGCTTCGGCAGGGACGGGAAGCCCTCGCCCTCCGGGTCCGAGGCCCGCCGCTCCCGCCAGGCCTGCCACTCCCCGGCCCCCCAGAGGGTGGCGAACAGCGTGCCCGGGGCGGTGCGTTCGACGGGGAGCAGGTCGCCGATGCGGAAGCGCAGGGACATCGCACGCCGGCGGGTGGCCTGGTGCACGAAGCGGATCCCGTCGCCGTCGGGCACGGCGAGGGACACGGTCTCGTCGAGCTCGTCCGCGAGTGCGTCGGCCCGGTCGCCGAGGAGGCCGGGCAGGTGGACCGACGAGAGATAGGCGTTGCCCAGCTCCATCAGGCGCGGTGCGAGGGTGACGGTCCTTCCGTCGATACGGACGTATCCCGTGCGGGCGAGCGTGAGCGTGACCCGGTCGACGGTCGAGCGGGCCAGTCCGGTGGCGCGCTCCAGGTCGCCGAGGGCGAGGGAGCCGCCGGCCTCGGTCAGCCGGCGCAGGACGGCGATGCCGCGCATCAGGGGCGCGACGGCCTCCGCGGGCACCTCCGCGCCGCGTCCGGTGGTCCGGCTCGTCGGCATCCGTTCCTCCCTCGGGCAGGCGCCCGGGCCGTTGACAGAGCTCCGGACCGGGCGGCAGACTCCTCGCATCATGGTGAAGGAAACTTCACCATGCGAACACTACTGGATGGACGGTCCCATGGACAAGGTGGTCGCGTCGGCGGCGCTGGCCGTCGCCGACGTGCCGGACGGCGCGTCGGTGGCGGTGGGGGGCTTCGGCCTCAGCGGTGTGCCGAACGTGTTGATCGACGCGCTGTACGCGAGCGGGGTCGGCGGGCTCGGGGTCGTGTCCAACAACTGCGGAGCGATGGACACCGGTCTCGCGGTGCTGCTCTCCGCGGGCCGCATCAGCCGGGTGACCGGCTCGTACATCGGCGCGAACAAGGAGTTCGCCCGGCAGTACCTCGGCGGTGAGCTGGAGCTCGAACTCATCCCCCAGGGCACCCTGGCCGAGCGCCTCCGGGCCGGCGGGGCGGGGATACCCGCGTTCTACACGCCCGCCGGGGTCGGCACACAGGTCGCCGACGGCGGGCTCCCCTGGCGTTACGACGGCGAGGGCGGGGTGTCCCTGGCCTCCCCCGCCAAGGAGGTGCGCGACTTCGACGGCACCGAGTACGTCCTGGAGCACGGCATCCGCACGGACTTCGCCCTCGTCAGGGCGGCGCGGGGCGACAGGCACGGCAACCTGGTCTTCCACCGGTCCGCGCGCAACTTCAACCCGCTCGCCGCCATGGCCGGCCGCATCACCGTCGCGGAGGTCGAGGAGCTGGTGGAGCCGGGCGAGATCGACCCGGACCACGTCCACCTGCCCGGCATCTTCGTACAGCGGGTGGTCGCGCTGACCCCCGGTCAGGCCGTGGACAAGAAGATCGAGAAGCGGACGATCACCGAGCGGGAGGCGCGGGACTGATGGCCTGGACGAGGAACGGGATGGCGGCCAGGGCGGCCGCGGAGCTGCGCGACGGCGAGTACGTCAACCTCGGGATCGGGCTGCCCACGCTGATCCCCAACCATCTGCCCGAGGGCGTGCACGTCGTCCTGGAGTCCGAGAACGGCATCCTGGGCACCGGCCCCTTCCCGTACGAGGAGGATGTCGACCCCGATCTGATCAACGCGGGCAAGGAGACGGTGACCGTACGGCCGGGCGCCTCGTTCTTCGACTCGGCGCTCTCCTTCGGCATGATCCGCGGCGGTCACATCGACGCCGCCGTCCTCGGGGCCATGGAGGTGTCGGCCCGGGGCGACCTCGCCAACTGGGCGGTGCCGGGGAAGATGGTGACCGGCATCGGCGGGGCGATGGACCTCGTGCACGGCGCCCGGCGCGTGATCGTGACCATGACGCACACCGCCAAGGACGGCAGCCCGAAGATCGTCGAGGAGTGCACCCTGCCGCTGACCGGCAGGGCGTGCGTCGACCGCGTCATCACGGATCTCGCCGTGCTCGACGTGACCCCGGACGGCCTGGTCCTGGTGGAGACCGCCCCCGGGGTGACCGCAGCCGAGGTCCTGGAGCGGACGGCCGCTCCGGTCCGTACGGCCGAGCGGACCTCGGAGAGGTAGGAAGGGGCCCCTCCCGAGCGGCGGAACGCGCCCTCCGGATGAATGATGGACGGCATGACCTCCCAGACCGTGATTCCGGCGGCGCGCCCGACGCCGCCCGTGCGGCTGCCGCCGGGCGGTCCGTGGTGCGGGAGGACGGCGAGCGGGGGCGGAGCGGTCCGCCCGGGGACGGCGGGGGCCGCTCGATGAGGTCCGCGGAGGGGCTGCTGGAGATCGGCTTCATGCGCACGGTCTTCGACAGTCTGGGCGCGGGGGTGTTCGTCACCGACCTCACCGGCCGGCTCACCGCGTGCAATCCTCGCGCGCAGCAGCTCCTGGGCCGTCCGCAGAAGGCGATGCTCGGCCACGACCTGCACGATCTGCTGCACCGCGGGCCGGACGGCGGCACGCTCCCGCGGAGCGGGTGCGGCATGCTGGCCGTCCTCGACAGCGGCCGGCCCGCCGAGGGCAGCGAGGAGCTGTTCCTGCGCGGGGACGGCACTCTGGTGCCGATCATCTGGGCGGCCACCCCGTTGCGGCACGAGGGGCGGATGGAAGGCTCGGTGGTCGTCTTCCACGATTTCAGCCTGCACCGTGACGCCGCCGAACAGACCGCGGCCCACCTCGCCGCCCTGGAGGGGCTCACCGCGCGGCTCACGATGGTGGCGGAGGTGTCGACGGTCCTCATCTCCACCCTGGAGACGCCGGAGATGCTGGACCGGCTGGCGGGGATGCTCGTGCCGGACATGGGCGACTGGGCCGCCGTCGACGTACGCAGCGGAGGGCACTCGGGCGAGATGCGGCGCGTCGCCGTCCATGCCCCTCACGACCCCCGTACGGCGGACGCTCTGAGGGGCCCCCTGCCGCCCCTGCCCGAGTCCACCCGTTCGGCCCTGGTCCAGGCGCTGCGGAGCGCCGAGCCCGTCTCCCTGGACGCCTCCGCCCTCGCGGAGGCGCCGGACAGCCCGCTCGCCTCCGCCCACCGGGAGCTCTTCGACCGGCTGGGCGGCAGTTGCGCCGTCGTGGTGCCCCTGTACACCCGGCGGCAGGTCTTCGGCGCGCTGACCGTGGCCCGGGTCGAGCCCGGCTCCTCGTACTCCGAGGCCGAGCTCTTCGTGCTCGCCGACATCGCGCGCCGGGCCGGCCTGGTCATGGAGGCCGGCGAGCTGTTCGAGCAGCAGCGCCATGTCGCGGAGACCATGCAGCGCCAGCTCCTCACCCCCCTGCCGCAGGTCGACCACCTGGAGCTGGCGGCGCGCTACCTGCCCGCCGAGAGCGCCGCGGAGATCGGCGGGGACTGGTACGACGCGTTCCTCCTCAGTGACGGCGTCCTGACGATGGTCATCGGGGACGTCGTCGGCCACGACCTCAAGGCCGCCGCCCACATGGCGGAGGTCCGCAACATGCTGCGCGCCCTGGCCTGGGACCGGACGGAGCCACCCAGCCTGATCATGCGCCGCCTGGACGAGGCCATGACCCATACGAGTGACGCCCCGATGGCCACCTGCGTCTTCGCCCGTATCGAGGGTGCCGAGGGCGGTCCCTGGCGGCTCCGCTGGGTCAACGCCGGGCACCCGCCGCCCCTCCTGATCACCGCGGACGGGAGCACCCGCTTCCTCGAAGCCGGCCACGGCCCTCTGCTCGGTCTCAGTTCGGCCCTGCACATGGGGCTGGGATGGCCCGACGCCGAGGCGGAGCTGCCGCCCCGGTCGACGCTCCTGCTGTACACGGACGGGCTCGTGGAGAGCCGGACGCGTGACATCGAGGCCGGCCTCGACACGCTGCGCCGGCATGCGGCGGCCCTGGCCCGCCGTGACATCGAGGACTTCCTCGACGAGCTCCTGCGGCGTATCGGCCCCAGCGGCGACGACGTCGCCCTGCTGGTCCTGCGCACCCCGGCGGCCGGCGTCGGCGCCGGTACGGGTGAGGCGCCGGCGCAGCACGCCCACAGCCCGGCCGCCGCCAACCGTGGCGCGCCCGGCTCCCGCATCGAGGACACGTCCGTCAGGGACACCTCCGAACCGGGCTGAACCATACGACGGGCCACGGCACAAGGGGGGTTGACGACACCTCCGATACGGGTCCGGGCCGCACTGATCTTCCGCGGGGAGCCTGGCAGGGTCGTCGGTGAGCGACCGACCGGCCCACGGGATCCGGGCCATGACCCAGGGGGAAGACCCATGCACCGCAAGCGCCTCGCCGCAGCAGTCCTGCTCGCCGCCACCCTGACCGGAGCACTCGCTCCCGTCGCGGCGGCCCGCCCCTCGGACCCCGTGCGGCGGCAGCTGGATCTGCTGGTGGACCACGACGGCGTGCCCGGCGCCCTGGCGTACGACGGAAAGGTGACGAGGACCGCCGGTGTCGCCGATCTGGTGTCGGGCCGCCGGATGCCCGGCGCCCAGGGCCGGTTCCGGCTGGCCAGCGACACCAAGGCGTTCACCGCGACCGCCGTCATGCGCCTGGTGGCGGACGGGCGGCTGGACCTGGACGACCGCGCCGGGGCCTACGTGCCCCAGCTGGCCGGAAGCGCCGTCACCGTACGGCAGTTGCTGAAGCAGACCAGCGGGCTCCCGGAGTACTCCGCGCTGGTCGACTGGTCCCGGGCGGGTACGCCGCAGGAGTATCTGGCTCTCGCGCTGGACGCGGGGCCCGTGTTCGAGCCCGGGGAGGACTGGGGCTACTCCAACACCAACTACCTGGTGCTGGGCATGGTGATCGACGAGGTCTCGGGCGTCGGCTTCCGTACGTATGTCGAGCGTACGATCCTGCGTCCGCTGCGCCTGGACGGCACCTACTGGCCCGCACCGGGCGAGCTGACCCTGCGCGGACCGCACGCCCGCAACTACGGAGTGCACCCCGCGCGGCCGGAGGCGGGCGTCGTGGACGTGACCGAGCTTCCCGGGTACGAGTTCGGCGCGTCCGGGGGGCTCGTCTCCACTCCAGAGGACCTCAACGCCTTCTGGGACGGCCTGTTCGGCGGCCGGCTGCTGCCGGGCTGGGCGCTGCGCCTGATGACCGGGGACACCACCGACATCGGGGGCAGGGACGTCTACCCGGCGGGCAGCCGCTACGGCTACGGCGTCGCCTCGGTCCCGCTCAGCTGCGGCGGGGCCTACTGGGGGCACGGCGGCGACCTGCCCAGCGGCTCGGTGGGCGGCGGCCGGGCCACGGGCGGTCGCGGGACCGTGACCGTCTACACCACGACCTGGGCGGCCGAGGGCGAGCCCCTGGCCCATCTCCAGGGTGCGGTGGACGCCGCTCTGTGCGGCGGGAGCCGGGGGTGAGCTGGGCCGTGAGCCCTCTCGGACGTACCGCGGGTGACGATCAGGGCGCCGATCCGGTGCTTTCGCGCCGGCCGGCATGGAAGCGCGCCTTCTTCTGACGATTCCCGCATGTGTTCATGTCACACCATCTGCGGGTGCGGCTCCGGCTGGTGTCGAAGAAGGCGGCTCGGCAGGTCGGTGACGCGCACAGCGCCAACCGGCCGTCCCGTTCGCCCGCGATGACGCTGATCGCGTCGGCGGCGATCACACCGAGGGCGTCCTCCACGCCGGAATCCGCGCCGAGCCGCCATCGCCGTCCGCCCTCGGGCGTCAGGATCGCCGCGGCCCGCCCCTGAGCGCTGCGGTCGTTGATGGTGCGGACGGCGGCTGCGGGGAGGGCGCCCTGGATCGCGGCCGCCGTCGCGGCGGCGTGGATCGACTCCCTCAGCTCCCGGGCGAGATCGAGCTGGGCCGTGGTGCAGGAGTCCACGGCTAGGCCGTACACCGCCAGCCAGTCGACGAGCCGGCCCGGCACCGGAATGCGTTCCACGGGGCTCCCCTGACGCTCCGACAGGGTCCCCGTGAAGCTGGTCGCCAGCACACTGCCGAGGCGGAAGTCAGGGTACGCGGCACACATGGAACCACCATAGCCGGTTGCAGCAGGGCTCGGAGAACTGCTAGAACCGTCATTGCCGGTTCCGACGAGCGTGGCCGGCTCCACGACGGCCAGGAGGTCTCATGCCCCGACCGACCAGCGACGTGCAAGCCTTCGAAGCCCGTGCCGATGACGACGAACTGGACGATCTGCGCGCGCGACTGGCGGCGGCGCGGCTGCCGGAGGCCGAGACGGTCCGTCACGCCGCGCCCGGCCCTCGCCGATGGGAGCAGGGCGTCCCTCTCGCCGACCTCGTCGACGTCGTGGACTACTGGCGCACCGGGTACGACTGGCGGTCGTTCGAGGCACGCCTGGACGCGATCGGCCAGTTCCGCACGACCATCGACGGTCTGGGAATCCACTTCCTGCACCGCCGGTCCCCCCGCGCGGACGCCGTTCCTCTGATCCTGACGCACGGCTGGCCGGACAGCGTCGTCCGGTTCATCGACGTGGTGGACGAGCTGGCGGATCCGAAGGACGCGGACGCACCGGCGTTCCACGTCGTGGTCCCCTCGCTTCCGGGCTTCGGCCACAGCGACAGACCGGCCACCACCGGGTGGGGAACCGAGAAGATCGCGGCCGCCTGGGTGGAGCTGATGGGAAGGCTCGGCTACGACAGGTTCGTGGCTCACGGCGGCGACTGGGGCGGCAACATCACCACGGTTCTCGGCGGCAGGTTCCCGGCGCACGTGCTCGGCATCCACACCACGTTCGCGGAGGGACCGCCCGGGCTGACGGCGGACGGGCTGACGGCGGTCGAGCGCAAGTGGGCGCAGGAGACCAGCGACTTCTGGCGCCACCGTGCGGCGTACGCGAAGCAGCAGGCGACCCGGCCGCAGACCATCGGCTACTCGCTGGTCGACTCACCCGTCGGGCTTCTCGCCTGGATCCTCGACAAGTTCGCCGAGTGGTCGGACACCGAGGACAGCCCGTTCGAGACGATCTCCCGGGACCGCGTCCTGGACGATGTCACCCTGTACTGGCTGACGCGGACCGGCGCATCGGCGGCCCGCATCTACCACGAGAGCCACAACGCGCTGGACCCCGGACTCCGGGTCGACGTCCCGGCGGCGCTCACCATGTATCCCCGCGACGTCGAGAAGTGCCCGCGTCCCTGGGCGCAGGAGCGGTACCGGCGGATCGTCCGGTGGAACTCACCGGCGGCCGGAGGGCACTTCCCGTCGCTGGAGGTGCCCGAGTACTTCGTCAAGGATCTGCGGGAGGGCCTCACTGCAGTGCTGGCCGCTCGCCGGTGACCGTCACGGAGCGCCGGCTGTCAGACCCGTCTGAGACGCTTTCGGCATGGAGATGACGCTGCAACTGACCATCGACTGCGCCGATCCGCAGAGGATGGTGGCGTTCTGGGCGGAGGCCCTGGGCTATGTGCCTGAGCCTCCGCCGGGCGAACACGCCACGTGGCGTGCCTACTGGGCGTCGATGGGCGTGCCCGAGGCGGAGTTGCCGGCCGGGGCCGGGGACATACCGGAGTCGATCGTCGACCCCGCGGGGCGAGGACCGAGGGTGTGGTTCCAACAGGTCCCGGAGCCGAAGTCCGCCAAGAACCGGTGGCACTTCGACCTCAAGGTCGGTGGGGGCCGTGACGTCCCGCTGGACGTCCGCGCCCGGCGGGTCGACGCTGCGGTGGACCGGCTGGTCGAGGCCGGTGCCACCGTCGTGCGGATCAAGGACGAGCCGTACGCGGGGGTCTACGCCGCCGCCCTGCAGGACCCGGAGGGCAACGAGTTCGACGTCGTCTGAGGGCCGTCGCGGCCGTGCGGTCACAGCCGTGGACGAGTGGCGGCTCAGCCGGCCGTGCGTGCGGCCATGTCCAGCAGCCGCTGCAGGCGCAGGCCGTGGGCGGCGTCGATGCCGGTGCCCTTCCCCGTACGGACCGCGGCGGCGAACTCGCGGCGGAGGACCGGCCAGCACTCCTCGTGGTCGATGCCCGCCGTGTCGTACACCAACTCCTCGCCGGGACCGAACAGTTCCACCCGGGTCCTGGCCCTGGGGAGCTGGACGCAGCCCGAGAGGGACGCCTGGCTGACCGCGCCGTTCTCGTGCTCGCAGGTCAGCTCGGTCCAGCGGCGCGGGTCCCCGGTCGCCCGTACGGAGACGATGGGGGCGACCGCGGTGTCCAGGATGTCCAGGAGGTGCGGGCCGAGGTCGAGCAGGGCGCCGTGTTCCAGCCGCCAGGACGTGGCGAACTCCCCGCCCAGGAACGCCCCGTGCAGATAGCAGGAGCGGGCTCCGGTGACCTCGCGGCCGGCCGCCTCGGCGAGGAAGGCGCGGGTGGCCGGATGGTAGCGCTTCGTCAGGACGAGCTGGGAGACCACCCCGTGTTCGGCGACGGCGTCGGCGACGGCGCGCGCCTCGTCGAGGCCTGAGCCGAGCGGCTTCTCCAGCAGGAGGGCGCGCCCGGCGGCCGCGGCACGTGGGGCGAGGGCGGCCTGCACGGCGGGCGGCACGGCGAAGGCGACCGCCTCGCACCGGTCGAGGAGTTCCTCGAAGGAGGCGGCGACCGGGGCCCCGTAGGCGTCGGCGACCTCGGCCGCGGCCTCCGGGCGGCGTGCCCAGACCGCGGTCAGTGAGGTCTCGGGCCCGGCCGCGAGCATGCGGGCGTGCATGGCGCGGGCCCACGGGCCCGCGCCCACGAGGCCGACGCGGACCGGTTCGTGGGGCCGGGTTTCCGGGAGGGGGGCGGTGGACATGGTGCTCTCCGTCGTTCTGCTGGGGGCGGTGCGCTCAGGCGCCGGTGCGGGCCAGGGCCGCGAGGCGGGCGTCGGCGCGTTCGGGTGCGTACAGGTGGTCGACGACCATGCGGGCGGCGCCGGCCAGGGCCGCGCGGTCGCCCAGGGCGGAGGTGACGACCTGGAGGTGGGCGGTGGTCCGGGGCATGGCGCGCTGGTAGATGAGTTCGCGGACCCCGGTGAGGAAGGGGGTGCCCGCGAGGTCGCCGCTCAGCATCAGGACACCGGGGTTGAGCAGGGTGACGACCGTGACCAGGACCTCGCCGACACGCTGACCCGCCTCACGGGCGAGACGCACGGCGTCCGGCTGGCCGGCGGCGAGGTGCTCGCGTACGTCGGATCCCGACGCGGTGGGCACACCGGCCGCGGTGAGCTGGCCCGCGATGGACCGGCCGCTGGCGACGGCGGCGAGGCATCCGTAGGACCCGCACATGCACAGGGCGTCGGGGCGGTCGTGCAGGCGGATGTGGCCGATGTCGCCCGCCCCTCCGTCGATGCCCCGGTAGACCTCGCCGCCGACGACGACGCCGGCGCCGATCCCCGTGGACGCCTTGACCAGGACGAAGGCGCTGCAGTCCGGGTGGCCGGCCCGCTGTTCCGCCAGGGCCATCAGATTGGCGTCGTTGTCGACGAACACGGGCAGGGGCCCCGCTGCCGGCATGGGGCCGATGTGCTCGGTCCAGGCCTCGCGGAGTCGTTCCCGTACGGGGAAGCGGTCCCAGCCGGGCATGATCGGCGGCTGCACGATCCGGGCCGACTCCCAGTCCACCGGCCCCGGTACGGAGAGGCCGATGCCGCAGACCCGCTCGGCCCCCACCCCCGCCTCGGCGAGCAGCGGCCCGAACCAGCGCGCCAGTTGGTCCAGGGCGCGGTCGGGGCCGTCGGCGATGACGAGGGTGCCGGTGTGTTCCGCGAGGACGGTGCCGGAGAGGTCGAGCGCGGCGACGCGGGCATGCCGGGTCTCCAGGTCCGCGACGAGCACCACGGCGTGCGCGGGGTCGAACTCCAGCCGGGCTGAGGGGCGTCCGCCGGTGGAGGTGCCGCTGACGTCGCGCAGCCAGCCCGCCCCGAAGAGCTGGTCGAGCCGGTGTCCCACCGTGGAGCGGGAGAGCCCGGTCGCCTGCTGGAGCTCGCCACGCGTGGTGGCCTCCCCGCTGCGGATGAGCCGCAGCAGATGCCCCGCGCTGGCCTGGTTTCCTGCCATCCCCGCCGTCCTCGCCCTCAGCCCTTGTCCGCACCGCTGGTCAGGCCCTCGGTGAGGAGCCGTTCGGCGGAGAAGAACAGGAGTACCACAGGGATGGTGAGCACGACCGAACCGGCCATCAGCACCGTCTTGGACACCTCGATGCCGTTGGCCAGTTGCTGGAGTCCCAGGGAGACCGTCCACCGTTCGGGGTCGGCGGCCAGGAAGAGCAGGGCGAACAGGAACTCGTTCCAGGCGATCATGAACACGTACAGCCCGGTGGCCATGAGGGTCGGCAGGGCGAGCGGCAGGATGATCCTGCGTACGGTCTGGAGCCGTGACGCCCCGTCGATCGCGGCGGCCTCCTCGATGCTGAACGGGATGGTGACGAAGTAGTTCTTCAGCATGTAGATGGAGACGGGCACGGTCTGCGCGATGTAGACGATGGCGAGCCCGACGAGACTTCCCGAGAGCCCCATCTTCGCGAACATGACGAAGAGCGGCACGGCCAGCAGGGTGGCCGGGAAGAGGTAGACGGCCAGGAAGAGGGCGCTGACCTGGCGGTTGCCGAAGAACTTCAGCCGGCTGACGGCGTAGGCACCCGGTACCGCGGCGGCCAGGGTGAGCAGGACCGTGGCGACGGCGACGAGCGCCGAGTTGAGCAGCATGCCGAGGAAGCCCTGGCCGCCGTCCTCGGAGGACTTGAGGACGCTCTCGTAGGTGCCGAGGGTGAACTCCTTCGCCGAGACCCAGAGGTTGCCCGGGTCGAGGAGCAGGGAGTCGATGGGCTTCACCGACAGCATCAGCATGTAGTAGAAGGGCACGATCGTGATCGCCGCGAGGAAGGCGATCACCACCCAGCGCAGGACGCCGAAGAACCGCTCCTCGAACTGGGCGCGGGTGAGCCGGGGCCGCCGGGGCGCCGGCAGCGGGCGGGCGGTGCGCTCCGCCTGTTCGCGGGTCATCGTCGGGGTGGCGGTCATGCCGACTCCTCCTGCATCTTCCTGCCGAAGAACTTGAAGTAGACGCCCAGGAGGGCCATGAGTACGACGGCGAGGACGAGCGCCTGGGCGGAGGCGGCCCCGACGTCGAAGCGCGAGGTGAGGAAGTCGTAGACGCGGACGGCCACCACGTCGGTGCCGGAACCGCCGCCGGTGAGCAGATAGATGTCGTCGAACTTGTTGAACGTCATGATGAAGCGCAGGACGGACAGCAGGGCGATGACCGGCATCAGCTGGGGCAGCAGGATGTGCCGGAAACGCTGGGACAGCGTGGCTCCGTCGACCTCGGCGGCCTCCTCCAGGCCGGCCGGTACCGCCTGGAGACGGGCGAGCATGAAGAGGAAGGCGAACGGGAAGTAGCGCCAGGTCTCGAAGGCGATGACGGTGAGCAGAGCCAGCGGGATGTCGAAGTGGACGCCGAACAGGCCGACTTCGTAGGAGCGGGTGGAGAGGAAGGCGATGGGGTCGTCCCACCCGAAGAGCTTGCGTCCCCATTCGTTGACGATGCCGTACTGCGGGCTGAGCGCGACCTCCCAGACGAAGGAGACGGCGACCACGGGGGCGACGTACGGCAGCAGCATGGCGGCGCGCAGGGCGCCCCGGCCGCGGAAGGGCTTACGCAGCGCGAGGGCGGCGACCAGTCCGAGGACGACGGAGCCGGCGGTGGCGCCGACGGTGTAGAGGAGCGTGGTGCCGAGGCTGCTCCAGAAGCCGGGTGAGCCGAACACCTGGGAGAAGTTGTCCACGGTCCAGCGGCCGAAGAGGCCGTTCTCCTGGATGTCGACCAGCTTGGCGTTCTGGAAGGCGAGCAGGACGGTCCACAGGATCGGCAGGATCACCACGACCAGGACCACGAGGAAGGTGGGGGTCACGAAGGCGAGCCCTGCGCGGTTCTCCCGCCTGCTCGAACTCTGCGGTGGGACGCGGCGCTTCTTCGCGCCGCTCGTGATTGTGCTCATCGGTCGGATACCTCGTGAGGGGGCGGCGGGCGGCTACTGGAGGGACTTCTGGAGGGCGGTGACTTCGTCGTCGGCCTCCTTCGCGGCCTCGTCGGGCGAGAGCTGGCCGCTGGTCATCGCCCCGATGGCCTTGGCGACGGGGAGTTCGCCGTTGGTGGCGCCGACGAGGGCGCCCTGCCCCTGGGTGAGGCCCCATCGCTGCATGCCACCGACCCCGGTGACGAGCTGGTCCAGGAGCCCGGACGGATACGCCCTCTGCATGGACTCCCGGTGGTCGACGCCCATGACGCTGGCGCGCCACTCCTGCTCGAAGGAGCCGGGCTTCTGCGCCGTACCGGTGCGGACGGGGATCTTGCCTTCCGGAGCCATGCCGAACCAGTCGGCGTACCCCTTGCCCATCATGTATTCGATGAACTTCCGGGAGGCGTCCGTCTCGGCGGTCCTGGTGACGGCCCAGGAGGTGATCTCGCCGAACTGGGCGGGTTCCTTGCCGTCGGGGCCCTTCAGGGAGGTGACGACACCGGTGTTACGGGCGAGGAACTTGCGGTCCTTCTTGCACTCCGGGCAGCTGGGCAGCGCGTCCGAGCGCAGGCCCGCCAGCTCGTCCAGCAGGAAGGACGACCAGACCATCATCGACGACTTGCCGGCGAAGTAGGTGGCGCGGGTGGTGTCCACGCTCTGGGTGCCGGGCGCGCCGTGTTCGCGGGCGAGGGTGTCGTACGCCTTGAAGGCGGTGCGGCAAGCCGGGGAGTCGAGGGCCGGCTCGCCCGCCTCGTCGACGAGCTGGCAGCCGTTGGCCAGCGCCAGGTCCTCGAAGCTCTGCTGGGTGAAGACGTCCGAGGGATCGGTGGCCAGCGAGATGCCGTCCCGGCCGCCCTTGTCGAGCGCGGCGGCGGCCTTCAGGGCGCTCGGGTAGTCGTCGGGTGCGTCGAGTCCGGCCTTGGCGAACAGGTCCTTGCGGTAGACGAGGATCTGGAGCCAGGCGTCGGAGGGGACGCCGAGCCTGGTGCCGCCGTCGGAGGTGAGCGCCAGTGCGTTGCTGTTGAACGTGCCCGGCTCCAGGTCCTTCACGATGCGCTCGGCGACCTCGGTGTCGAGCAGGCCGTTGCCGTACATCTGCCAGACCTGGCCCATCGGGACCGCCCCGATCACATCCGGGAGCTTGCCGGCCGCCGCCGCGGACATGATCAGCTGCGGCAGCTGGGCCTCGTCCACGCCGACGAGGTCGACCTTGACCCCGCTCTCCTTCTCGAAGCGGCTGATGACCTTCTCGGTCGCCGCCATCCGCGGCGGCAGGTTCTCCTGCGACCACACCGTGATCCTGTTGTCGTGCCGCTCCGCGTCCGGGCTGCCGGAGCAGCCGGTCAGCAGGCCCCCGGCCAGGGTCGCGGCGAGCCCGAACAGGGTCGCCCTCGACCGTCGGGTCTTCATCACCATGCTCCGTCCTCACGCCACTTACGCATTTTCCTGATGCATCTCAGCATCACTTTTGCTTGTTGACAAGACATAACTCTGAGATATCTTCGACTGAAGTCAGCGAGCAACACCCCTTCAAGCGCTACCGGAGCTCCCGTGGAACGCGTCGTCCAGTTCACCGGCCCCCGTCAGGTCGAAGTCGCCGAGCACGAGAGCGCTCCGCTGCCCGCCGGACATCTGCGGGTCCGGACCCGCTACTCGGGCATTTCGGCAGGAACTGAACTCACCGCCTACCGGGGTACGAACCCGTACCTCACGCGCACCTGGGACGCCGAGGCCCGGATCTTCCGTGACGGGGCGGCCGGGATCGAGTACCCGGTGGCCGGCTGGGGCTACTCCGAGGTCGGCGAGGTCACCGAGGTCTCCCCCGAGCTCGTCGGCACGCCCGGCATGCCCGTCCCGGGCGATCTGGTCTGGGGCATCTGGGGCCACCGCAGCGAGGGCATCGTCCCGGCGGAGCGCATGGTCGGCCACACCCTGCCCGCCGGTCTCGAACCGCTCGCGGGGGCCTTCGCCCGGGTCGGCGCCATCGCGTACAACGCGATCCTGGCCGCCGACATCCACCTGGGCGAGGACGTCGCCGTCTTCGGCCAGGGCGTCATCGGCCTGCTCACCACCCGCCTCGCCCAGCTCAACGGCGCCCGTGTCACGGCGGTCGACGCCCTCGACGGCCGGCTCGCGACGGCCCGTGAGTACGGGGCGCGGCACACCCTCAACGCGCGTACGGACAGCGTCGCCGAACGCATCCGGGAGGCCACCGCGGGGGCCGGCGCCGATGTCGCGATCGAGATCAGCGGGGTCTACCCGGCCCTGCACGAGGCCGTCCGCTCGGTCACCGTCGGCGGCCGGGTCGTGGCGTCCGGCTTCTACCAGGGCGACGGCGCGGGCCTCCGCCTGGGCGACGAGTTCCACCACAACCGGGTGCAGCTGATCTGCTCCCAGATCGGCGGGGTGCCCCCGCAGCTGGCGGGACGCTGGACCGTCGAACGCCTCCAGCAGACCTTCCTCTCCCTGGTCGCCGAGGGCCAGGTCGACGTGAAGTCGCTGGTCAGCCATGTCGTGCCGGTGGCGGAGGCCGCCGACGCCTATGTGCTGCTCGACGAGACGCCCGCCGACGCCCTCCAGGTCGTCCTGGAGTTCTGACCTCCGCGACCCGGCCCGACCACCCCCAGAACTCCCGAGCGCCGTACCCCGGCGCCGAAAGGCACCCCATGCTGAAAACCGCCTGCCAGGAACAGCTCCTCCCCGGCGACACGCTCCAGGAGAAATGGGCCTTCGCCCAGGACGCCGGCTACGACGCCGTGGAGCTGCGGTCCAAGGGCGACTTCCACTTCCGCGACCGTCTGCCGGAGCTCAAGCAGGCCGTGGCCGACGGTGTGGTCATGCCGACCGTCTGCGTCGACATGCTGCACTTCTTCGCCGCGTTCGACGACGGCCTGCGCCGTGACGCGCTGGAGCAGATGAAGTCGCAGCTCTCGGTCGCCGCCGAGATCGGGGCGCTCGGCGTGCAGACCCCGGCGTCGTACGGGATGTTCTCGCGCAGGCTCCCCCCGTTCGAGCCGCCGCGCACCGAGGAGCAGGACCGCGAGGTGCTGCTGTCCGGCCTCTCCGAACTGGGCGAGCACGCGCGCGCCGAGGGCGTCACCCTCTACCTGGAGCCGCTCAACCGGTACGAGGACCACATGGTCAACCGGCTGGAGCAGGCCGTCGACCTGATCCGCACGGTGGGCCTGGACTCGGTCCGTATCGGCATCGACAGCTACCACATGAACATCGAGGAGGCCGACCCCTCGGCCTCGATCCTCGCGGCGGCGCCCTACATCGGCCACGCCCAGGTCAGCGACTCCAACCGGTTCCAGCCGGGGGCCGGCCACCTCGACTGGCCGGCCTGGATCGGCGCGCTGCACAGCATCGGCTACGACGGCTACCTGGCCGCCGAATGCCGGCTGACCGGCGACCCCGTCACCGCCGTGCGCTCCGTCCCCGCGTTCCTCCGGAGGTCCGGCGCGTGACGTCGCTGCTCACGACCCCCGTGCCCGCCGCCGCCGATCACCTGACCCTTCGGCGCGGCGCGGCACGGGTACTCCTCACCAACTGGACCGGTTTCTCCACCGTCCCGTCGCACGGCCTGTATCCGCATCAGTGGAGCTGGGACTCGGCCTTCATCGCGATCGGGCTGCGCCATCTGTCGGTGCGCCGGGCACAGCGCGAGCTGGAGAGCCTGCTGGGCGCGCAGTGGGCCGACGGGCGCGTCCCCCACATCGTGTTCAGCCCCTCGGTGCCGCTCGACGCGTACTTCCCCAGCCCCGACTTCTGGCGCTCCTCCACGGCCGGCGCCCCCGCGGGCGCCCCGGCGGGCACCGAGACCTCCGGCATCGTGCAGCCCCCGGTCCACGCGCTCGCCGCCTGGCTCGTCCACCGGGCGGACCCGGAGACATCGCGCGAGCGCGGCTTCCTGCCCCGGGTGTACGACCGGCTGGTGGCCTGGCACGACTACCTCACGGGCCCCCGCGACCTCGGCGGCGGCGGGCTGGCGGCCATGGTGCACCCGTGGGAGCCCGGCATGGACAACAGCCCTTGCTGGGACGGCCCGTTGGCGCGTGTCGAGCCGGCCGCCCCCGGTTCGTACCGGCGCGCCGACCTCGACCACGGGCAGGCCGCGGAACGCCCGACCGACCTGGACTACGGCCGTTATGTGCGGCTCGCCGCCGACTACCGGGACAGCGGCTACGCGGACGTCCGGGGCGGGCACGCCTTCGCGGTCGAGGATCCCTGTGTCAACGCGCTGCTGATCGTCTCGGAGCACGCGCTGGCCCGGATCGCCGCCGAGACGGGCGCCGATCCCGCCCCCCACGAGGCGCGGGCCGCACGCCTCACCTCGGCCCTGGTGGAGCGGCTCTGGTCGCCCGCCGACGGCATGTTCCTCAGCCGTGACCTGGTCGGCGGCGAGCTGATCCCCGAGCGCAGCGTCGCCGGGCTCGTTCCGCTCGTCGTGCCCGGGCTCCCCCGGGACGTCGTGGACGCCCTGCTCGGCACGGTGACCGGCCCCGGTTTCCGCCTCGGCGAGGTCCCCATGGCACCGTCGTACGACACCACCGGGCACGCCTTCGACCCCTCCCGCTACTGGCGCGGTCCCGCCTGGTTCAACACCAACTGGCTGCTGGAACGCGGTCTGCGCGCCTACGGGCAGGACGGTGCGGCCGACGGCCTGCGCACGGCGATGCTCGACGCGGCGGGCGCCAGTTCCTTCGCCGAGTACGTGGACCCGTTCACGGCGCAGGCCCGGGGGACCGGCGCCTTCGGATGGACGGCGGCCCTCACCCTCGACCTGCTGGCGGCGTCCCGGCCCGCGGACGACGACGGCACCACCGACGCGTCGATCGGAGTACGTACATGAACGGCACGGCGGACACCACCCTGGTCCGCGCGGGCACCTTCGCCGTCCTCGGGGCCGACGGCG
Source organism: Streptomyces sp. NPDC104381 (assembly GCF_055583745.1). Lineage (NCBI taxonomy): Bacteria > Bacillati > Actinomycetota > Actinomycetes > Kitasatosporales > Streptomycetaceae > Streptomyces > Streptomyces sp. NPDC104381. The sequence goes on along the minus strand of NZ_JBVJNK010000003.1, from coordinate 302,518 downwards.
GTGTGAGCGGACGGCGCGGCACCTCCCCCGACGGTCTCTTCCACCGCGACGCCCGGCACCTGAGCCGGTGGACCCTGACCGTCGACGGCACCGAGCCGGCCGTGCTGGTGCCGTCGGACGGCGAGGAGTCAGCCCTGTGCGTCCTCACGCCCCCGGGCACGAGGGACGAGCCCGCCGCCTACACCGTCTTCCGCGAACAGGCCGTCGACGCCGGTGTCCTGACCGAGTGTCTGCGACTGGTCAACAACCGCCCCGCGCCGGTCACCGCCGTCCTCTCGCTCACCGTGGACGCCGACTTCGCGGACCAGTTCGAACTGCGCTCCGACAAGCGCCGGTACGAGAAGCCCGGTGCCCTGCGCACGGCGAGCATCCACACGGAGGGCGTCACCTTCACCTACGAGCGCGGCGCCTGGCTGTCCCGTACGGCGGTGTGCGCCTCCCCCGCCCCGGGCGCCGTACGGCCCGTGGACCCGCAGGACACGGCGCACCGGCTGGAGTGGCACCTGGAGCTGCCCGCCCACGGCACCGCCGAACTCCTGCTCACGGCCACCGCGTACGCGCACGGCGCCCCCGCGCCGGCCCTCGTCGGCACGCCCGCCGAGGCCGTGGCCGGGCGCGCGGCGGACACCTCGGCCTTCACGGACGCGCCGCTGCCCGTGCCGCCGGAGGCGCCCGAGGGTCTGGCCGCCGCGTGCGCCCGGGGGCTGGGCGACCTGGCGGCGCTGCGGGTTCCGGCCACCGGCCCGGACGGCGAGCACGTCCGCGTACCGGCGGCGGGGATCCCCTGGTTCCTCACCCTCTTCGGCCGGGACTCCCTGTTCACGTCGCTCTTCGCGCTGCCGTACCGGCCCGAGCTGGCCGACGGCACCCTGCGCGCCCTCGCCGCGACCCAGGGCACGGAGTACGACGCCGGCCGGGGCGAACAGCCGGGGCGGATCGTCCACGAGATACGGCACGGCGAACTGGCTCACTTCCGCCAGGTCCCGTACGGCCGCTACTACGGCTCGGTGGACGCCACCCCGCTCTTCCTGGTCCTCCTGGAGAGCTACACCGAGGCCACCGGTGACCGCGCGCTCGCCACCCGCCTCGAACACCACGCGCGGGCCGCCGTGGCGTGGATGTTCCGGGACGGCGGTCTGGACGACAGCGGCTACCTGGTCTACTCGCCCGACCCGCAGGGCCTGGTGAACCAGAACTGGAAGGACTCCGAGGGCGCCATCTGCTTCCTCGACGGCTCCCAGGCCGAGGGCCCGATCGCCGTCGTGGAGGCCCAGGGGTACGCCTACGACGCGCTGGTGCGCACCGCGCGGCTGGCCCGCTCGCTGTGGGACGACCCCGCGTACGCCGACCGGCTCGACGGCGCCGCCGCAGATCTGCGGGAGCGGTTCCTGCGGGACTTCTGGATGCCGGGCCCCGACTTCCCGGCGCTCGCCCTGGACGGCCGGGGCAGGCAGGTCGACTCGCTGGCCTCGGACGCCGGACATCTGCTGTGGTCCGGCATCCTCGACGCCCGGCACGCCGCACGGGTGGGCCGGCGCCTGCTGGAGCCCGACTTCTTCTCGGGCTGGGCGATCCGCACGCTGGCGTCCGGCCGGCCCGGGTACCACCCGCTCTCGTACCACCGGGGCACGTCGTGGCCGCACGACAACGCGGTGATCCTGCTCGGCCTGGCGCGGTGCGGTCTGCGGGAGGAGGCGCGAAGGGTCGCCCTCGGTCTGCTGGAGGCGTCGGCCCACCACGGTCACCGGCTGCCCGAGGTGATGGCGGGCTACTCCCGCGACCAGCACCCGCGCCCGGTACCGTACCCCCACTCCTGCTCCCCGCAGGCCTGGGCGGCGGCGACCCCCTTGGCCGTGCTCACGGCGCTGGGCGAGGCCGGTTGACGCGTCTTCACCTGCCGCGGTGCCCCAGGGGTGGCACAGTCGTGTCCGATGGGCCGGGGGGACCGTGGCGGACGGCGGAAGAGAGTGGTGCGTGATGAGGCTGGTCGTACAGGAGTTCCTGTCACTGGACGGTGTCTCCCAGGGCCCCGGGTCCCCGGACGAGGACCGGAGCGACGGTTTCGACGGGGGCGGCTGGTTCGTACCCCACCTGGACGAGGAGTTCGAGGAGATGGCCGCCGGCTGGCTCGGAGCGGCGGACGCGTTGCTGTTCGGCCGCCGCACCTATGAGAACTTCGCCCGGGACTGGCCGACGATGACCGACCATCCTTTCGCGCCCGTCATGAACGGCCTGCCCAAGTACGTCGCCTCCCACAGCCTGACCACGGGCACCTGGAATCCGACGACCGTCCTGAACGGGGACGTCCCCTCCCAGGTCGCCGAGGTGAAGAGCCGCCCCGGCCGGGAACTGCAGATCCACGGCAGCGCCCGGCTCGCCGGCTCCTTGCTGGCCGCGGGCCTGGTCGACGAGCTGCGCCTGGTGATCGCCCCGGTCGTGGTGGGCCGGGGCCGCAGGCTCTTCCCGGACGGCGGCGCCCCCGCCGGCCTGCGGCTCGTCGGCCACCGTACGACCGCACGCGGGCTCTCGGTCCACACCTTCGAACCGACGGGACTGCCGGAACAGGGCGTGTACGGGGCCGGGGCCTGAACCCGGCCGGGTGAAAGGGAAGAGGGGCGGGCCGCTACCGCTGCCCGCGCCCCTGGTCCTGGAGGCGTCGGCCCTCGTCCCGCAGGCGCTGGTCCTGCAGGGCCTTGCCGTCCGCTTCCATCTTCCGCCCGCGCAGCTGCTGGAGCGCGGAGACCATCCTGCCCATGAGATCACCTCACGACCTCGGTGCCGCCGGACCTGTGCTCGACAGGTCCTTGTCCGCCCGGCCGGCCGGGTGGCCCCGAAGAGTCAATACCCGTCCACCTTGCCCCAATTTTTCCCGCCGATCGAAACCGAATGCAAGTGCGGAAGGTCACCTCTCGGCGAACAGGCGGAACGGCGCGGGCGTGAGCTCAGCGTGGCGCCCGGATCCTGTCGATGATGCGCGTCCAGTTGTCGCTGCCGTGCCCGTCCTCGATCGCGTGCCGGTAGTGGGCCTGCACGGCCAGCGGGAGCGCGAGATCGAGTCCGAGTGAGGCGCTGGTCTCGACGATGTGGTCGGCCGTCGCGCCCATCATGGTGACCGTGCTGAGATCGCCGGGATGCTCGCCGGCATCGAGCGCGGCGCCGGGCCGCTCGTCGCCGGCCCTCAGGATGTCGCTGATCGTGTCGGCGGAGGCCAGCAGCTCCGGGAGCGTCTCCCGGGCCTTCATCCCGGCGGTACCCAGCATCGCTGTGGCGTGCATCAACGCGGAGAGGGTGGTGAGGAACACCGCGAGCTGGGCCTGGTACATCATCTGGGCGAGGCCCGGATCCTCGCCCAGGTACCTCGGCGTCCCGAGCGGCGCCAGCGCCGCTCGCCGGCTCTCCATCACCGCGCCGGGGCCGCTGTAGTAGACGTAGGACGCCTCCGTGCCGACCATCGGTGCCGGGACCATGATCCCGCCGGCGAGGAAGGCGGCCCCGTGGTCCGCCGCCCAGGCGGCAGCCTCGCGTGTGCGGTCGGGGGTGTCGGAGCTCAGGTTCACCAGCGTCCGGCCGGCCAGCGAACCGGTGGCGCCGTCGAGGACGTCGTACATCGCCCGGTAGTCCGTGAGGCTGAGGATCACGAGGCCACTCGCCTCCACGGCCTCGCGCGGTGTCGCCGCACGCGTCGCCCCCTCGGCGACGACGCCGTCGGCACGGGCGGCGGTGCGGTTCCAGACGGTGACGGGGCGGCCTGCGGTGAGAAGGGTGCGTGTCATCGCCCGGCCCATCGGGCCGAGCCCGATCACGGTGACAGCGTCGTCCTGCGCGTTGCTACGGGTCTGTTCGTTCACCCCTTCATCGTGGGAGAGCACCACTAATCTCGGAAGTACCCACTGTTTACTGCGGTACTTACCTTCAAGTAAGGGATCCATCGATGGCCAAGGCACCGAGACGCGGGCCCTACATCTGCGGCATCGACGCCGCGTTCGACGTGGTGAGCGGCAAGTGGAAGGGGCTGATCCTCTGGGAGCTCGACGCCCATGGCGTACGCCGGTTCGCCGAACTCCGCCGCGGGCTGCCGGGAGTGAGCGAGAAGATGCTCACCCAGCACCTGCGCGAGATGGAGGCGGACGGCCTCGTGCACCGGAAGGTCTACGCCGAGGTGCCGCCCCGCGTGGAGTACTCCCTCACCGAGCACGGGCGCACGCTCAACAAGGCGCTCGAACCGCTCGGCGCCTGGGGGATCGACCGCATGCGCCGCGAAGGCTCGGAGAGGACCGAGGCCGTGGAGACCCCACACGCGTGAGCGCCCGCCCACCCGGTCAACGACCCTCCCCACGGCGCCCGTTCCCCGATACGCCCGAACGGCCGGAGTCACCCGGGCCGCACCTGGCCGGTTCCGCCCGGGGCTGATGCCACACGAGCGAGTAGCGCCAGAACAGCCGTCGCCGCAGCCGCACGCCGGGGAGGATTCCCCCGGCCTCCCTGACGATCTCGTCGAAGGTCATGCCGGCGGGGCGGGTGCGGGCCGTCATCGAGACGGGCCGCCGCGAGGGGCGGCCTCTGTTCCTGAGCCAGCCCATGGCCGCGTTGGCAGGAACGGCGAGGAAGCCGAGCAGATGGTCCACCGGGGTCCGGGCGCGGAACAGACCGAGGACCACCAGGGTGCCCCCGGGCGCCAGATGTCGGCGGAGGGAGACGAGCGCCTGGGTGAAGGGCAGATGATGGATCGCGGCGACGCAGGTGATGACGTCGTACGAACCGTCAGGCAGCCCGGCCGGCACGTCCGCAACGGTGAAGGCCACCGGAAGCGCGGCGGGAGTCAGCTCCTGGGCCCGGGCGGTGATCACCGGATCGGAGTCGACGGCCGTGACGGCTGCCGCGCGAGCCGCGAGGAGCCTCGCCAGCTCACCGCTTCCGGAGCCGACGTCCAGGGCACTGCCGAAGCGGCCGGGCAGCTGCCGGAGGATCCAGCGGTGGTAGTGGGCGTTGTGGTCCCACGGATAGGTGGCGTTGAACCGTTCGAGCGCACGCAGAACGCGGGGAGACATCATCTTCATGCGGCCAGTCCATCAAGTACCGGCCGCGAGCGCGCCGTTCCCGGGCAGGACGGGGCAGCCGTCACGTGGCCTGCTGGGTGACGCCCGCCCCGGACCAAGAAGTGCGTCACCAGGACGACTTGGTCACCCCCGGGAGGAAGCCCGCGTGGGCCTGCTCCCTCATCCGTACGCGGGACAGCCCGAACTTCCGCAGATGCCCCCGGGGGCGCCCGTCCACGCTGTCCCTGTTGCGGACGCGTGTGGCGCTGGCGTCGCGCGGCTGGCGTCGCAGTTCCTCGACGGCCGCCCGGCGGGCCGGGTCCCGCGGTTCCGAGACGCGGATGATCTCCTTCAGCTCGGCCCGGCGGGCCGCGTAGCGCTCGACGGTCGCCTTGCGCTTCTCGTTCTGGGCGATCTTGCTCTTCCTGGCCATCAGACCTTCACCCCCCGCGCCCTGATGCGGGCCACCGCGGCCTCGATGCCGATGGTGTCGATCGTCCGGATCGCCTTCGCGCTGAGCGTCAGCCGCACATGACGGCCCTCGCTCGGCAGCCAGTACCGCTTGCGCTGGACATTCGGGTCGAACCGGCGCGAGGTGCGCCGGTGCGAGTGGGAGATGGTGTTGCCGAACCCCGGCCGGGAGCCGGTCAGTTGGCAGTGGGCGGACATGGGTCTACCTGCCTCTCGTGTGGACGTGGGCCCCCATATTGAAAATGGAAACCATTGCCATATAGTAGCGCCATGGCTCGCAACGAACTACGCCCGATCATCAAGCTCCGCTCCACCGCGGGAACGGGCTACACCTACGTCACCCGCAAGAACCGGCGGAACGACCCCGACCGCCTGGTGCTGCGCAAGTTCGATCCGGTCGTACGCCGGCATGTCGACTTCCGCGAAGACCGCTGACCGCACACCTCACCCACGCCACCCCGATCCGGAGGACCGCATCATGAAGCCGGGCATCCACCCCGCGTACGGCCCCGTCGTGTTCCGCGACAAGGCGGCCGACTACGCCTTCCTCACCCGCTCCACCCTGACCAGCGAGCGCACCGTCGAGTGGGAGGACGGCCACACCTACCCGGTGGTGGACGTCGAGATCTCCTCGGCGAGCCACCCCTTCTACACCGGCACCGCGCGCGTCCTGGACACGGCGGGACGGGTCGAGCGGTTCGAACGCCGGTACGGCCGACGGGAGGACCGGTGAGGGGCGACGGCCGGAAGCTGCCCGTGGCCCTCGTCGGCGGGCTGCATTCCGACGCCCGGCGCGAGGTGGTGGACGAGCTGCTCCGCCGGGTGCCCCGCAGCGTCGCCCTGCACCACGACCTGAGCGGCGCGGGGAACGGCTCGGTCCTCCGGACGGTGCGCGACGCCTCCGGCGAGCTGTCGCACGGTGAGGCACCCCTCGTCAACGACTGCGCCTGCTGCGCCCTGAGGGAGGACCTGCTCCCGGAGCTGGAGCGGCTGGCCTCCCTCGGTCTCACCGGGCTCGCCGTCGTCGAACTATGGGACTCCGTCGAGCCGAGGACGATGGCGGAGGTCATCGCGGCGCACGGGCGGGAGTGGGCCGAGGTGACCGGCGTGATCACGGCGGTCGACCCCGCCCTCGTCCTGCCCTGCCTGACCGACGGCGACGACCTGGCCGAGGCGGGGCTGGCGGCGGCGCCGGCCGATCAGCGCACGGTCGGCGACACCTGGGCCCGGCAGCTGGAGTACGCGTCCGTCATCGCCCTGGTCGACAGCCAGGACGCGGACGCCCAGGACCGGGCTCTCATCGGGCAGTTGCACCCGACGGCGCCCCAGGTCCCCGCCGCGTCGGACGCCCTGGTGGCGTCCGCCCTCGCCGGCTTCGACGTGGAGGCGGCGGGCGCGGCCCAGCACCCGGCATGCGCCCTCCTCCCGCAGGAGGCGGAGGAGGCCGGCGTCAGCACCCTGGTGTGGCACGCGCACCGCCCGTTCCACCCCGAGCGCCTCTTCGAGGCACTGGAGGACCTGAGCTGCGCGGCCGCCCGCAGCCGCGGCCGCTTCTGGCTCGCGGACCGGCCCGACACCTTGCTGTCCTGGGACGCGGCGGGCGGTGCGCTCTGCGTCGAGAACAGCGGCCCCTGGCTGGCGTCCCTGCCGGATGCCGCCTGGGACCTGGTGCCCGCGTTCCGCCGCGCCGCCGCCGCGCTCGACTGGCACCCCGACGTCGGCGACCGCTGCCAGCACCTGGTGTTCGTCTCCCCCGGCCTGGACCGCGACGGCCTCACCGCGCTGCTGGAGTCCTGCCTGCTCACCGCCGCCGAGTACGAGGCCGGCCGCGAGGCGTGGAAGAGGCTGCCCGCCGCGTTCGGGCCCCTCCTCGACCCGATCCACTGACCACCCCCACGACTTCGGAGGAGAACCGATGGCACGCCGCCAGGAAGTCCGGAAACCGCAGAAGCCCCGCCCGAACCCGCTGGACGCCGCGGGGATCACGTACGTCGACTACAAGGACACCGATCTGCTGCGGCAGTTCATCTCCGACCGCGGGAAGATCCGCAGCCGACGGGTCACCCGCATCACGGCGCGGCAGCAGCGCCAGGTCGCCGCGGCGGTGAAGAACGCACGGGAGATGGCGTTGCTCCCGTACTCAGGTTCAGGCAAGTGACGCCCTGCTGAAAGCTCCTCAGGGAGGCCCCCGGTCCGGCGCGCCCACCTCTTCGGGGGCGGACCGGCCCGGGGGCGTCCACGCCCCCGGGTGGCCGATTCACTCCCCCTGCCGCGCACTCGAACGCCCGTCGGGAGTGCGCGGAGCTACCCGATCTCCGCCGCATGGGTTAGGTTAGGCATACCTAAGTAACTGCAATGAGGTCTCCCCGCCCGCTCCTCTGGAGAACTTGGATGCGTCCTTTCCACTCCCGCGTCACACAGCCCACCCCCGCCGAACGCGTGCTGTCCATCCTGACCGCAGCCCATTCGATGACTGTGGTGAGCGATGGGCTCGACCCGGTCGAGGTCCACCGCCTCGACGGCACGGCCGCGATGGGCCACATCCACCTGCACGAACCGTCCGAGGCCGGCTCGCCCCAGCCGGGACCGCGCATCCCCGTCCGGCTGGAGTTCACCGACATCGCCCCCACGCCCGTACGGGACCGTACGCGCGCCCGCGTCACGGTGACGGGCCTGCTGTCGGCGCCGTACAGCACGGACGCGGCCGAGAGCACCTGCATGGAGTTCGGCCAGGCGGTCTTCGAGGACCACAGGGGCCGCGCGTTCGTCACGCTGGACACGCTGCAGGACACCGTCCCCGACCCGATCGCCACCAGCGAGGCGTCGATGCTGACCCATCTCGTGGACGACCACGGCGAGCTCGTCCCGCTGCTGCTGCGCCTCGTGCACCCGCAGCCGGAGAAGGGCGTGACCCGCGTCCTCCCGCTGGCGATGGACCGCTACGGGGTGACCCTGCGCCTGGAGTACCCCCGCGCCCACCGCGATGTGCGGCTGCCGTTCGCGAAGCCCGTGGCCCGGCTCGACCAGGCCGGCCCCCAGATCCACGCGCTGCTGGCCGCCGCCCGGCGCGCCTCCCACCGCAACCACCTGCTCACCTGACGCGCGGGGCCGCCCCTGCCCACGGTGCGGAAGGCGGTACCGGAAACAGGACCGGGGGACGGCACACGTGCCGTCCCCCGGTCCTGTCGGCGTGCGCCCTCAGCTCTGCGGACGGCTACCGTGGTTCGCGCCGTTCTTGCGGCGGGCCTTCTTCTTGCGACGTCGCTTCGAGGACATCGAACCTCCTGAGTCGGTAGTTCTCGCACACTATCCACCGGATTGTCGGCCCCGGCGGCCACAGAGCCCCTTACCCACCGTGGCGTCGGCAAACACCCCCCGGGACCCAGGAAGGGTGGCGTACGTCACAGCGTGCGACAGCCGTTTCACTCCGCGCGCCCACCCCTCCCCCGGAACGGGCCGGCGCCCGGGCCTCCATGGACAGTCGTCGACCTGCTGTGATGTGATCCGTTCGGCGGAACGGCCGCACCTGGCGCTGCTCACCGGGCGATCCCCGGGTGCGTCGCGCGAGGACGGCCCCGGCCCCCGCGTCGTACGTCCGCCGCTCGATCACCCGTGGGTCCCCGCATCGCCACGGCGAGCGCCCGGGTCCGTCCCCCCAGGCTCGAAAGTTCCGTACACATGCAGAAGACCAAAGCCGCACTCTGGGAGTTCCTCCAGGGGCTCGGCAAGACGTTCATGCTCCCGGTGGCCCTGCTCGCGTTCTGCGGCATCATGCTGGGCATCGGCTCGTCGCTCTCCAGCGAGGCCGTCACCGACAACCTGCCCTTCCTGAAGGCCGAGGGCTTCCACCTCGTCTTCACCTGGATGGCCAACACGGGGCTGGTGGCCTTCACCTTCCTGCCCGTCCTCTTCGCGATGGCGATTCCGCTCGGTCTCGCCCGCGAGGACAAGGGGGTGGCCGCCTTCTCGGGTTTCGTCGGCTTCGCCGCCATGAACCTCGCGGTCAACTTCTTCCTCACCGCGAAGGGCGTGGACCTCGAGGACGAGGCCGCGATCGAGCATTACGGCATAGCCGACGTGCTCGGTGTGCAGTCCATCGATACGGGACTCCTCGGAGCCGTGGCCGTTGGCATCGTTGTCAGCCTGCTCCACCAGCGCTTTCGTACCCAGCGGATGCCTGATGCGCTGGCGTTCTTCGGGGGCCTCCGCTTCGTCCCGATCATCTCCGCCCTCGTCCTGAGCGTGCTCGGTCTGCTCATCCCGCTGGTGTGGCCGACCTTCAACGGCTGGATCACCTCCGTGGGCCGGGGCATCGGGCACACCGGTGTCTTCGGGCCGTTCTTCTTCGGCATGGGAGAGGTGCTGCTGCGGCCGATCGGGCTGCACCACATCCTGGTGGCGATGTTCCGGTTCACCGACGTCGGCGGTTCGGGCGCCGTGTGCGGCGACCATGTCTCCGGCGCCCTGAACCTGTTCTACGCGCACCTGGACTGCGCCGGCGCCCCGAACGGCGAGGTCACCGGGGCGACGCACTTCCTGTCCCAGGGCAAGATGGCGTCCTACCTGGGCGGTCTGCCGGGCGCGGCCCTCGCGATGTACCACTGCGCGAAGCGGGAGATGCGCCCCGAGATCAAGGCCCTGCTGGTCTCCGGTGTCGTGGCCTGCGTGGTCGGCGGCATCACGGAGCCGCTGGAGTTCCTGTTCCTCTTCGTCGCTCCGTGGCTGTACGCCATCCACGCGGTCCTGGTGGGGCTCGGCTTCCTGACGGCGGCGGTGCTCGGCGTCTTCATCGGGAACACGGACGGCAACGTCATCGACTGGCTGGTCTTCGGCGTCCTCCAGGGGTCGACGACCAAGTGGTACCTGGTGCCGGTGATCGCCGCGGTGTGGTTCGCGGTGTACTACTTCCTGTTCCGCTGGGCGATCACCCGCTTCGACCTCAGGACCCCGGGCCGCGACGAGGAGCCGGACGGGGCGGACGACGCGTCCCCCGCCCCTGACCCGGCGGAGCCCGCGCGTGAGCTGGTCGCGGGCAAGTACGACGCCGTCGCGATCCTCGACGCGATCGGCGGTGCGGACAACATCCGGACCCTGGACAACTGCATCACCCGTCTGCGCCTGACGGTGGAGGACGCGGCGCGGGTGGACGAGACGCGGCTGAAGAAGCTCGGCGCCGTGGGCGTGATCAAGCTCGACGGCCACACCGTGCAGGTCATCATCGGGCCGCAGGTCCAGTCGGTGAAGGACGCCATCGCCACCATGATCCCGGTGGGCTGACCATGGCTCCCCTCTCCTCCGGCCCTGTTCCCGGGGCCTCCGGGGCGGCGGCGCCGGATCCGTACGGCTTCGGCACCGTGGTGGACCGGCGCGGCACCTGGTGCACGCAGTGGGACTACGTCGAGGACCGCTTCGGCGTGCCGGATCTGCTGCCGTTCACGATCTCCGACATGGACTTCGAGACCGCCCCGGAGGTCGTCGCGGCGCTCCGAGGCCGGCTGGACCACGGTGTGCTCGGCTACTCGCGGTGGCGGCAGGACGACTTCCTCTCCGCGGTCGTCCACTGGTACGCGACCCGGCACGCGACGGCCGTCGATCCCGGGTCGGTCGTCTACGCGCCGTCCGTGATCTACCAGTTGTCGCAACTGCTCCGGCTGTGGTCGGCGCCCGGCGACGGTGTCGTCGCCCACACCCCCATGTACGACGCGTTCCCGAAGACCGTGGCCGCCCACGGGCGCAGGCTCCTGGAGTGCCCGCTCGACGACTGGGCGGAGCTGGAGCGGCTCCTGGCGCTGCCCGACACCGCCGTGCTGCTGCTGTGCTCGCCGCACAACCCGACGGGCAGGGTCTGGTCCGGTGACGGGCTGGACCGGATGGCGCGGCTCTGCGCCAAACACCGGGTGGCCGTCATCAGCGACGAGATCCACTCGGACCTGGCCCATGCCCCGTACGTCCACCGCCCTTGGGCCCTGCACGGCGGCGAGGGGCGGTGGGCGGTGATCACCTCGGCGTCCAAGTCGTTCAACATCCCCGCGCTCACAGGCAGTTACGGGATCATCGGTGACCCCGCGTCGCGGGACGCCTATCTGAGGCAGCTCAAGGAGGCCGACGGTCTCTCCTCCCCCGCCGTGCTGTCGCTGGTCGGGCACATCGCGGCGTACCGGGAGGGTGCGCCGTGGCTGGACGCCCTGCGTACGTACCTCGCGGCCAATCTCGCGATGGTCGCCGGCCGGCTGCGCGAGGAGTTCCCCGAGCTCGGCTGGGAACCTCCGCAGGCGGGGTACCTCGCCTGGATCGACCTGCGGCCGCTGGGCGTCGACGACGAGGCGTTGCAGCGCGAGCTCGTCGAGGTGGAGAAGGTGGCCATCATGCCGGGTGCGGCGTACGGCTCCCCGGGGCGGGTCCGGCTCAACGTCGGGTGCCCCCGGTCCAAGGCGGTGACGGGCGTCGAGGCGCTGGTACGCGCGCTGCGCCGGCTCACGGGGGAAGGGCACGGGCCGGGTGGTCGCACGGGCGGCGCCTGACCGCTCGGGGTCGGCGCCGGGACCGCCGTGCGTCAGTGTCCGGCGGCCGCCTTCACCAGGGCGACCGCGACGCCGATCACGGCGTCGGTGAGACCGGCCAGCACCGCGAGGAGGACACCGCCTCCCATGCGGAGTCCTCCCGCGCAGCCCCAGACGAAGAGCGAGGCGATACCCACGCACGCCGCCGTGGTCAGGGCGGTGGACAGGGACAGGACGTCCAGGGCGGCGAGGGCGATCATCACGCCGGGGCCCAGCGCGCAGGACAGCAGCGGACTGCTGACGTAGAGCATGCGGCGCAGGTCGTGGCCGGTGGCGAGGTGGCCGTGGACCGTGCGGTGCGCCTGCTGGTCGGCGACCAGTGCCGCGAGCCACAGTCCCAGCGCGGTCGTCAGGACCGTGGCCAGGGCGCCTGTGGTGCCGGCCTCGCTCAGGGAGAGGCCGACCACCACGGCGATCATCGTGATCGTGGCGTAGATACGCTCCTTGAGCCGGTCCGCCAGCGTGCCCGTGGCCGCTTCGGACGGCGGCCCCGGCCGCCGGTCGTCCGCCATCTGGTTCCCTTCGCCCGTGACGGGACGGCGGACGTCGCTCGCCCCTGGTCCGGGCGCCGCGGCGAGCCCACGGAGAGCGCCCCGTCCACGGCCACCAGCATGCCTTCCCGAGGGGCCGAAATCCTGAACCACGGGGCCGCCGGCCACCGGTGTCACCCTGCGGAGCCCCTCGGAACCGTCCGGCGGGGTCAGCCGAGGACGTACGGAAGTCGCGCGGCCAGCTCGCCGAGTTCGGCCCGCTCCGCGCCGGTCGGGGGACGCCGTCCCGTGCCGACCAGGAGCACGTCCGTGTCGGGGAGCGAGGCGGGGAACGCGGTCCCGGCGATCTCCTCCAGCAGCCGGCGGGACCGGGCGAGCGTCTCCTCGGGAGGTGCCGGGGCGTCGGGGAGGCAGGCGATCAGGTCGAGGTGGTGCAGCGTCCACTCCAGGACGTACGCGGTGAGGTAGTCGGCCACGGTCAGGACCTCGTCGCGGGTGCCGACCCGGAGGTCCGGTGCGGCGAGGGCGGCGGCGCGGCCCGCGGCGGACCCCACGTCGTCCAGGTGGAACTTCAGCAGGCCGGGCTCCTGATACGCGGCGGCGAGCCGGACCGTCAGCGCGTCGAGGGGGTCGTCACCGCTCGGCGGTGTCCGGGTGACGTCCCAGTAGGTCGCCGCGTCGCAGGTGGGCTCCGACGCCGCGGGCGTCGCGAGGGTGATCAGGACGTCCTGGGCGTCGATGACCAGATGGCACACGAGGTCCTGTACGAGCCATCCGGCGCAGCCGGACGGCTTCGCGAAGTCCGCGTCCGGGAGTTCGGCGACGGCTGTGCGCAACGCCGTCCACGAGCGTGAGAAGAGGTCCACACCGGCAACGCTAGTGCAACGGGCCCTCATCGAGGTGGACTCGGAGAGACTGTGCCAGCTGATCCGCGCGGCCGGCCGTGACCCGCTCGGCCTCCGGACGGCCGAGCGGACCGAATACGCCCTGTCCCCTTCGACCAACCGGGCTTCTCTGCCGCACACATAACAGTCGGGAGCCGTCATGGTCCGGATCGTAGGTCCATATCGCCGCCGGGGTACGGGAGATGGCGGGTGCGGCGGCGTCGGGTCCGGGTGGCGGGTCCGTCACCCGGCCGGGGTGTACCGGGCCGGGTGACGGTGCCGGGCTCAGAGCGACGTCATGACGTGCTTGATCCGGGTGTAGTCCTCGAAGCCGTACGCGGAGAGGTCCTTGCCGTAGCCGGACTTCTTGAACCCGCCGTGCGGCATCTCGGCGACGAGTGCCATGTGGGTGTTGATCCACACGCAGCCGAAGTCGAGCTTCTTGGACATCCGCATCGCCCGCGCGTGGTCCTTGGTCCACACCGAGGAGGCCAGGGCGTACTCGACGCCGTTGGCGTACTCCACGGCCTGGGCCTCGTCGGTGAACGACTGGACGGTGATGACGGGCCCGAAGACCTCGTTCTGGATGATCTCGTCGTCCTGGCGGAGTCCGGAGACGACGGTCGGGGCGTAGAAGTAGCCCTTGTCACCCACCCGGTGGCCTCCCGCCTCCACCGTGGCGTGCGCGGGGAGGCGCTCGATGAAGCCGCTGACCTGCTTCAGCTGGCCGGCGTTGTTGAGCGGGCCGTAGAGGACGTCCTCGTCGTCCGGGAGGCCGGTCCTCGTGTCCGCCGCCGCCTCGGCGAGCGCGGAGACGAACGCGTCGTGGATCGACTCGTGGACCAGGACGCGGGTCGCGGCCGTGCAGTCCTGCCCGGCGTTGAAGTAGCCGCCGACCACCAGGTCCTCGACCGCCTTCGTGAGGTCGGCGTCCTCGAAGACCACCGCGGGGGCCTTGCCGCCGAGCTCCAGGTGGACCCGCTTGACGTCCTTGGCCGCGGACTCGGCGACCTGCATGCCGGCCCGTACCGAACCGGTGATGGAGGCCATCGCCGGGACCGGGTGCTCGACCATCGCGCGGCCGGTCTCCCGGTCGCCGCAGACGACGTTGAAGACGCCCTTGGGCACGATCTCCCCGATGATCTCGGCGAGGAGCACCGTGGACGCCGGTGTGGTGTCCGAGGGCTTGAGGACGACGGCGTTGCCCGCCGCGAGCGCGGGCGCGAACTTCCACACCGCCATCAGCAGGGGGTAGTTCCACGGCGCGACCTGGGCGCACACACCGACCGGCTCCCGGCGGATGATGGAGGTCAGCCCTTCCATGTACTCGCCGGCCGAGCGCCCTTCGAGCATCCGCGCCGCGCCCGCGAAGAAGCGCACCTGGTCGATGGCGGGGGCGAGTTCGTCGCTGCGGAGGAGGTGGAGCGGCTTGCCGGTGTCACGGCTCTCGGCGGCGACGAGCTCGTCCGCCCGTGCCTCCATCGCGTCGGCGACCTTGAGCAGCGCACGCTGGCGCTCGGACGGTGTGGTGTCGCGCCAGCCCGGGAAGGCGGCGGCGGCCGCCGCCATCGCCGCGTCGACGTCGGCCGGGCCGGAGAGCGGCGAGGTCGCGTAGACCTCTCCCGTGGTGGGGTCCACCACGTCGAGCGTACGGCCGTCCGAGGCGTCGGTGAACGCACCGTCGATGTAGTTGCGGAAGGTGGTGCTCATGGAACGTCTCTCCTGGTCAGGCGATCGGTGCAGCGGTGGTACGGCGATGGTGCGGCGGGAACGGGTGCTCGTGGACGGCGGTCCGGTGAACGGCCGGCGAGGTGTCAGTGGGCGACCGCGGGCTCCGCGACGGTCTCCCCGTCGCCACCCGTGATCGGGGGCACCGGGGCGTCCGAGGCCCGGACGAAGCGGGGGCCGTCGGGGCCGTACACGGCACGCGGCTCGGGGAAGAGGGTGAGCAGGGCGAGGTGGAGAACGGTCGCGAGGACGAGGCCCACCGGCAGGGAGATGTCCGCGCCCTTGGCGAGGCCGCCGAGCGGGCCCACGAACTGGCCGGGGAGGTTGGTGAAGAGCAGCGCCACGACGGCCGAGACGGACCAGGTGGACATGCCCCGCCAGTTCCAGCCGTGGGTGAACCAGTAACGGCCACCGCGCTGCCGGCGGTTGAAGACCTGGAGGGCCTCCGCGTCGTACCAGCCGCGCCGGGTGACGTAGCCGAGCGCCATCACGATCATCCAGGGCGCGGTGCAGGTGATGATCAGCGTCGCGAAGGTGGAGATGGACTGCGCGAGGTTGAGCGCGAAGCGGCCGACGAAGATGAACGCGATGGACAGGACGCCGATGAAGAAGGTGGCCTGGACGCGGCTGAAGCGTGTGAAGACGCTGGAGAAGTCGAGGCCCGTGCCGTAGAGGGCGGTCGTGCCGGTGGAGAGGCCGCCGATCAGCGCGATCAGGCAGAGGGGCAGGAAGTACCAGCCGGGCGAGATCGCGAGCAGTCCGCCCACGTAGTTGGGAGCGGCGGGATCGACGTACTTCGCGGCCTTCGACGCGATGATCGACGCGGTGGCCAGGCCGAAGAGGAACGGCAGCAGGGTGGCGATCTGGGCGAGGAAGGCGGCGCCCATGACGCGGCGGCGCGGTGCTCCGGCCGGGATGTAGCGGGACCAGTCGCCGAGGAACGCGCCGAAGGAGACCGGGTTGGAGAGCACGATCAGCGCGGCGCCGATGAACGACGGCCAGAACAGCGGGTCGGCGGTCGAGGCGAAGGTTCCCGCGTAGCCGGGGTCGAAGTCGCCGGCGAAGGCGAACGCGCCGAGGACGAAGAGGGACGACGCCGCCAGCACCGCGATCTTGTTGACCAGCAGCATGAAGCGGAACCCGTAGACGCAGACGACGAGGACGAGCCCGGCGAAGAGCGCGTACGCCAGCCCGTACGTGAGGTCGGACTCGGGGGCGTCGACCAGGCGGTGCGCGCCGCCGACGAGCGCGTCCCCCGAGGACCACACCGAGATCGAGAAGAACGCGATGGCGGTGAGCAGGGAGAGGAACGAGCCGACGACCCGGCCGTGCACACCGAGGTGCGCGGAGGAGGAGACGGCGTTGTTCGTGCCGTTGGCCGGTCCGAACAGGGCCATCGGGGCGAGCAGCAGCGCACCGGCGACGAGCCCGAGGAGGGTCGCCGCGAGGCCCTGCAGGAAGGACAGGCCGAAGAGGATCGGGAAGGCCCCCAGCACACAGGTGGCGAAGGTGTTGGCGCCGCCGAAGGCGAGCCGGAACAGGTCGAGCGGGCGGGCCGTGCGGTCCTGGTCCGGGATCCGCTCGACACCATAGGTCTCGATTTCGGTGATCGAGGTCGTCACGGACGCTCCACCTTCCGATCTTGCGCAGGGGCGTGCTGGGGTCCGTCCCCGGCGTCCCAGCAGTCTGTGGCCCCCGGATGATCAGCGACAACTGTGTCCGCCACAAAGATGTACGCTCCCGACTGTGGCCGGCAACAAACTCACCGTCGAGGATCTGCTCACCTTCCCGGCGCTCCAGCTCTCGGTGAAGGCCGGCGGCGGAGGCCTGGGCCGGTCCGTGTCCTGGGCGCACGCCAGCGAGCTCGCCGATCCGACGCCCTGGCTGCTGGGTGCCGAGGTGATCATGACGGCGGGTCTGGCGGTCCCCCGGGACGCGGCCGGACAGCGCGCCTATCTGGAGCGGCTGGACGACGCGGGCGTGTCCGCCCTCGCGCTCTCGGCGCAGCTGCACATGCCGCCCCTGCACGACGCGTTCTTCGAGGCGGCCGAGGAGCGGGGCTTCCCGGTCCTCGAGGTGCCGCTCGCCGTCCCGTTCATCGCCGTCGCCCAGGAGGTCGCGGCCTCGGTCCAGGAGGACGCGCGGTACCGGCTGGGCGCACAGCTCCAGGTCTTCGGCTCCTTGCGCTGGCTGGTGGCCGAGGATCTCGACACCCCCGCGCTGCTGCGGCGTCTCGAAGCGCTGTCGGGCTACGACGTCCGCCTCTGCACACCGCAGGGCCGCCCGCTGCTGCCGGGCGTCCCCACCCCCGACCCGGGTGTGCTGCCCGCGTCCGTCGACGCCCCGCCGACGGTGCCCGGCGGTTTCGTCCTGCCGGTGCCCGCGCCCGGCGGCCCGGCGGGCTTCCTCGTGGCGTACGAGCGTCAGGGCGCCCAGCCGGCCGGGCTCGCCGTCGTCCAGCACATCGCCACGGTGGCGGCGCTGCGGCTGGCGATGGTGCGCAACGAGCGTGAGGTGCTGCGCCGCGAGGGCGCGGAGACCCTGGCCGAGCTGCTGCAGGAGGTGCTCGATCCGGAGGCCGCCCGCCGCCGGCTCGCCCGGCACGCGATCGAGGGCGACGCCGTGCTGCTGGTGGTCCGCCGGACCACGGACGAGGCGCTGCTGCACTGCCTGGAGGGCCGCCCGCACCTGCTGCTGACCTGGGGCGAGGACCGCTATGTCCTGGGGGCGCCCGACCTGGCGGAGGCGGTCGGCGAGCTGCCGGCCGTGGCGGCGGGGATGAGCCGCCCCTTCGCGCCGGGGGTCGCGCTGAAGGTCGCCGAGCGCGAGGCGCTCTGGGCGGTGTCGAAGGCCGTGGAGTCGGGCCGCCCGGTCGTCCGGTACGGCGACGACGCGACGGGCCGGTGGCTGCCCGACGACCCCGCGGTGCTGACGGCGCTGGTGGAGCATGTGCTCGGCGACGTCCTGCGGTACGACGAGGCCCACGACTCGCACCTGCTGGTCTCCGCCCGTACATGGATGGAGCGCGACCGCCGTACGGAGACGGCCGCGGCGGCGCTCCACATCCACCCGAACACCCTGGCCTACCGGCTGCGCCGCTTCGGTGCCCTCGCGCACCGCGATCTGACGTCGACGGGCGCCCTGGCCGAGGTCTGGCTGGCGATCCAGGCGGCCGGGGCGCTGGGCCTCACCGACTGACCGGCTGCCCGGCGGCGGAACCGAACGGTTTTCGCCGCCCTCCCCGGCCTGAAACGTGTGACGGGGGGTAGGCGGGCGGTGAATGAGCTGCGTGGTGCAGCCGACCGACGGGGGTTGTGGCATGGAACAGCTGGTGAAGAGGTGCGGGACCGAACGGAACGGGCCGGAGGGCGGCGGGGCCGTCGTGGCCGGTAGTGCCGCGTACGACATGGGCTCGGAGGAGATCTCCCTGGCCCGTGGGTTCGTACGCGACTTCCTGTCCGACGCGCGGTCGCTGCGCGGTGTGGACGTTCCGGCGCGCGCCCAGGAGGTCGCGCAGCTGGTGGTGAGCGAGCTGGCCACGAACGTCTGCAAGTACGCGCCGGGCCCGTGTCTGCTGGACCTCGAGGTGAACGGCAGCATGCTGGACATCACGATGTGGGACTCGGGCTCGGTGCTCCCCAGTGCCCTGCACGGTGACCCCGCACGCGCGGGGCAGCACGGCCTGGAGATCGTTCTCGCGGTCTGCCAGAGCTTCGAGGTGCGCCGCGAGCCGGTGGGCAAGCGGGTGCGCGTACAGATCTCGCTGCTCGACGGCCCGGACGGCGATCCGGCGGGCCAGTCACCCTGGTGACCTCCGCCGTCCGTGCCGCGACCGGGCACGGACGCCGTCCCGGGCCGTCCCGGGTCAGCGGATCGCGCTGCCCGGTGCCACGTCGAGCAGGCCCAGTTCGTCGCGGCGCGGCAGACCCTCCCAGTCCCCGTCGGAGGCGACGGCGAACGCGCCGAGGGTGTTCGCGCGGGCAAGGCGCCCGGCCGGCGGGAGCCCGTCGAGGAGACCCGAGAGATACCCGGCGCAGAAGGCGTCGCCCGCCCCGACCGTGTCCCGTACGGGTACCCGCAGGGCGGGCAGGGAGTGCCGGGTGCCCTGCCGGTCGCTGACCGCGGCGCCCTCTCCCCCGCGCTTGACGACCACCTCCCGCACACCGGCGTCCAGCAGCGCGGCGACGGCTCGCTCCTCTCCGTCGGGGGTCCCGGCGGGCACGTCGGTGACGACCGGGAGCTCGTCGTCCGAGGCGATCAGGACCGTGATGTGCGGCAGCAGGGGCCGGAGCGCCCGGCCCGCCTCCTCCGCCGTCCACAGCCGCTGCCGGTGGTTGACGTCCAGGGTGACGGTCCGTCCCCGCGCCTGGGCGTGGGCGGCGGCCGTACGCACCGCCTCCAGCGGGCCCGGGCCGAGGGCGCAGGTGATGCCGGTCAGGTGGAGGACCCGGGCGTCGTCGCCGAGGGCGGGCGCGAGGTCGGCGGGGGTGAGCAGCGAGGCCGCGGAGTGGCCGCGCCAGTAGTGGACCCGGGCGAGGTCCGCGACGCGCCGCTCGCGGAGCATCGCACCGGTGGGGGCCGTGGCGTGGGTTCCGGCACGGGTGATGTCGACGCCCTCCCCGCGCAGCGTGCGCAGGACGAGCCGGCCGGGTTCGTCGTCGCCGACGAGGCCGGCCCAGACGGCGTGGTGCCCCAGGCGGGCCAGGCCGATGGCGACGTTCGACTCCGCTCCGGCGACGGTGGTACAGGCCTGGGCGCCGACCGCCAGGGTGCCGGGCAGCTGGGCGGCGAGCATGGTCTCGCCGAACGTCAGTACGTCGGCGGGTGCGGCGGCCACGGGACCGGGGGCGGTGCTCATGCGTCCTCCCGTTCGTCCCGGGCGCAGAGCGCGACGAAGCGGCGGGCGCGTGCGCACAGGGCGGTCAGGTCGCCGCCCTGCGCGGCGTCGCCGACCAGCGGGGAGCCGACGCCGACCGCGACCGCGCCATGGGCGAGGTACTGCTCCGCCCCGTCGAGGTCCACGCCTCCGACGGGCACGAACGGCATGTCGGGGAAGGGGTCGCGCAGGGCCTTGAGGTAGGCGGGGCCACCGAGGGAGGCGGGGAACAGCTTGACGGCGTCGGCGCCCGCGCGGCGCGCGGCGACGGCCTCGGTGGGGGTGAGGGCGCCCGCCAGGACCGGCAGTCCGGCCCGGACCGAGGCGGCCAGGGACTCGGTGAGCGCGGGAGTGACGATCCAGCCGGCCCCGGCGTCCTGGGCGCGGGCGACGTCGTCCTCGGTGAGCACGGTGCCGGCTCCGACGACGGTTCCGGGCCCCACCTCGGCGGCGGCGCGGCGGATGACTCCGAGGGCGTCGGTGGTGTTGAGGGAGACCTCGACGAGGGCCACACCCTCTTCCGCGAGCGTGAGCACGGTGCGCAGGGCGGCGTCGGGATCCGGTCCGCGGACGATGGCGGCCAGGCGGGTGCGGTGCAGCAGTCCTGCGAAGAAGTCGCTGTTCAACGGGGGCACGGGGCGTATGTCGTTCACCCTCACGAGCGTAGTGGGGGGTGGGGTCCGGCCCTCGCGGGGGCGTCGCCGGGCACGGAAACGGCCCGGCCACGCCCCCCGGGAGGGGCGTGGCCGGGCCGTGGGCGGACGGTGCCGGTCAGTAGGCGGAGTCGACGTTGTCGATGGAGCCGTACTTGTCGGCCGCGTAGTTGGCCGCCGCGGTGATGTTGGCGACCGGGTCGGTCAGGTCCTTCTTGGTGCCCGCGACGTGGTAGGCGTCGAAGGTCGGCTGGATCACCTGGAGCAGACCCTTGGAGGGCGTGCCGTTCTGGGCGTTGACGTCCCAGCCGTTGGCGGCATCGGGGTCTCCGCCCGACTCGCGCATGATGTTGCGGTGCAGGCCCTCGTAGGTGCCCGGTATCCCCTTGTCCTTCATGATCTTGAGGGACTTGTGGATCCAGGTGTCCAGCTTGTCCGAGGCGGCGGGTGCCTTCGCGGCCTTCTCGGCCAGGGTGTCCGCCTGAGCGGCCACTGCTGCCGCCGGGCCCGCTGCCGACGCGGTCGCGCTGTGCGAGGCCGGTTCCGAGGCGTGTGCGGGGGACGGGGCGAGGGTCAGGGCCGCTGCTGCGGCTCCGGCCGCGCACAGACCGGAGACCGAGAACCTGCGGATCCGGGCGGTACGGGCGGCGGGGGCCAGGGACTGGACGGACGTACGGATAGAACACTCTCCTCGTGCTGCTGTCAGGGACGGCGCGGTGCCGGCGGACGGCTTCCCGCGACTCGAACCATGGTTAGCGGCACCTCGGGACGGCGGCAACGACCCCTGCTACTAGGCCCTTACGTAACGCCCGGCCGGCGGGCCGGTCGGCGCGCCCGAGCGGGCGAAGCCCCCTACTACCGCGCGTCGTATGTGATCTGCGGCCTATGGTCCGACTCACAGGCCGGGGCCGGAAACGGCCCGGCCACCGCCCCCGCGTCCGCCCCGGTCTCCGAGACGCCGAACCGGGCGTGCACGTACCGCAGGGGCTTCGGGCACCACCAGTTCGCGCGGCCGGCCAACTTCATGATCGCGGGGACCAGGAGCATCCTCACCAGCGTGGCGTCGAGCACCACCGCGAGTGTGAGCCCCACTCCCAGGAGCTTCAGCGGGGTGAGGCCGCTGGTGGCCATCGCCGCCATGGTGACGGCGAGCACGAGGGCCGCCGCGGTGAACAGCCGGCCGGTGCGTGCGAGTCCGAAGGCCACGGCGGTGGTGGTGTCCCCCGTGCGGCGGTGCTCCTCCATGATCCGGGAGAGCAGGAACATCTCGTAGTCCATCGAGACCCCGAAGGCGATGCAGAACATCAGCACGGGCAGCAGCGTGTCCGTGGTGCCGGTGACCTGGAAGTCGCCCACCAGCATGCGCAGATGCCCCTCCTGGAAGACGTGGACGATCGCCCCGAACGTGGCGGTGAGGCTGAGCAGGTTGAGCACGAGGGCCTTGACGGGGATGAGGACGCTTCCGGTGAACAGGAACAGCAGGGTGAGAACGACCAGCACGATGATCGCGGCGGCCGGTACGAGCCGTGCGCCGACGGCGGCCGTGGTGTCCACGAGTGCGGCCGCGTCCCCGCCCACGAGTGCGGGGACGGGGGCCGGTACCGACCTCAGCCCGTCGACGAGTTCGCCGCCCTCGGCGGAGAAGGGCTCGGCGTCGGTGACGACCGAGAGCCGGCTGCCGTACGGGCCGGAGAAGCGGGCGGACGCCGGGACGGGCGGGGCCTTCAGGGTCCCTCCGGTGTAGGAGCCCGTCGCGGTGTCCACCCTGACCACATGAGGGGCCAGGGAGACCTGGCGGGCGTAGTCGGAGAGGCTCGTCGACGCGGGGCCCGTGAGGCCGGGCAGCACGATGCTCGCCATGGCCGTGGCGCGGGACTCGAACTCCTCACGCACCACGTCGGTGGCCCGGTGCACGGGTGAGGACGCGGGCAGCGCCCGGTCGTCCGGCAGGCCGAACTCGACGCGCTGGAACGGAGCGGCCAGACAGAGCAGGGCGGGCGCGACCAGGAGAACGGTGAGGAGGGGCCGGCGCATGACCGTACGGGCGGTGCGGTGGAAGACGCCTCCCGGCGGCCCGGCGCCGTCCGGGCCCTCCCCGGCCTGCGGTGAAGCGCCGCGCCGGCCACGGACCCGGTCACCGGCCACCAGCAGGCACACCGGGAGGACGAGTACGGCGGTCAGCCCGGCCAGGGCCGCCACGCTCATGCCCGCGTAGGCCAGTGAGCGCAGGAAGTACAGGGGGAAGACCAGCAGGGCCGCCATCGACAGGGCGACGGTCAGGGCGGAGAAGAACACGGTCCGGCCCGCCGTGCGCACGCTCACCAGGACCGCAGCCCGGACGTCACGGCCCGCGGCCAGTTCCTCTCTGTGGCGGGTGATGATGAACAGGCCGTAGTCGATGGCGAGTCCGAAGCCCAGCGCCGTGGTCAGGTTGACCGCGAACACCGACACCTCGGTGAACGCGGTGAGGGCGTGCAGCAGTGCCAGCGTGCCCACCACCGCGATGCCCCCGACGGACAGCGCGAGCAGGGCGCTCAGCACATTGCCGAAGACCCGGACGAGGATGATCAGGACGAGCGGGGCCGCGATCAGCTCCGCCCGTACGAGGTCCTGCCTGCTCTGCTCCTCCAGGTCGCGTTTGGCCGCCGCGCGCCCGGCCGCGGTCACCGTGAGCGGCCCGGTGCCGGTGGCCACCTCACGGCGGATGTCCTGCGCCGCCCCCGCGGCCTCGCGCTCGCCGCCGAGCAGCCGCAGACCGATGAGTGCGGTGTGCCGGTCGCGGGACAACAGGGCCGGGTCGCCCTGCGGCCAGTACGAGTCGAGGTGCTGCACACGGGTGTCGGCACGCAGTCTGTCCGTCAGCCGGAGACCGGCGGCCGCCGCTCGCGGCTCGTCGAGGGGGCCGGGCGCGGCGACGAGCAGGACGAGGTCGGGTGTGCCGGACCCGAAGTGTGCGCGCAGCGCCTCGTCGGCCCGCGCGGACTCCGCGTCGGCCGGAGTCCATCCGCCACCGGAGAGCTTGCCGAACACGCCCGTGCCCAGGGCCCCGAGAGCGATCGTCACCAGCACGGTCAGCGCGAGGAACACGTACCGCCGTCTCCACGGCTGACGTACCGGACGCTCGGGGCGCGCCGTACGCGCCCGGGGCACGGGGTGGTCCTCCGGCGTCCCGGTCATCGCTCACCGGCCGAGCGGACGGTGACCCCGTCGCCGTTACGGACGACCTGGACGGGGTGGAGCTCTCCCGAGGCGGTGCGGGCGGACCGCAGGTCCTCGGCGACCTCCACCGTGTACGGATGCACACCGGCCAGCCGGCCGACGTGGTCCTTGACGGCGATCACCTCCAGGTGGTCCCTCGCCCTGGAGCCGGGCGGCAGCCCCACGACGTGCGCGACCGTGCCCCTGAGCCAGTCCACCGCGTCGATCTCGTCGCCGAGGAGCTCCGTCGCCCCGTCGGCGTACCTGCAGAGTCCCACCCCGGGCGCGGCACCACGGCGGAGCAGGAAGTCCCGGCGCTCGGCGAGTGTGGCCCGGGTGAGCGGGCCGACGGGCAACAGGACGTTCTGCAGACGGAGTTCGACGGCGACCCGCCCCTGCACGCAGAGCTGGACGTCGATCGCGATCAGGGGGCCGGGGGCCGTCCGGTCGGTGACGAGCCCGCCGAAGCGCGCCTCGATCTCGACCTCGCCGGTGTCCGGTACCGCTTCGAACAGCTCCAGCCGGACCACCCGGAGGGGGTAGCCGACCATGCCTTCGTCGATCTGCGGGGACCATCGCCGCAGGCCGGCCGACGGGATCACCTGGGCGAGCGCGTCCATGACTCCCTGGTGCAGACATCCCCGGGGCACCGAACCGCGGGCGGTGTCGGCCACCGCGGAGGCGCCCGTCGCCCCGATGGCCAGGGAGGTCAGGTACTGGAAGGCGGGGCCGTGGAACAGTTCGGCCGAGGCGTACGGATCCGGCTGCACCACGGCGTCCGGCAGCGGCGCGAACCGCGCGGGGCGGTCGTCCGGCCGGTCGCCCACCAGCACGGTGCCGCCCGCCACCTCCTCGAACCGGGACAGCGCGGGCGTCGCCGCCTCACGCCACATCAGCAGCGTGACCTCCAGAACCGCTCCGGCCGCCGTGACCTCCGTCCGCAGACGTACCGGCCCGGCGAGCGGGATCCAGCGCCGCAGCTGGACGTCGCGCACGGCCACCACCTGACGGCCGGTGTGGTCGGCGGCGGCTCGGGCGAGCCGGTCGACGACGGACATCATGGGCAGCGCGGGCACGGTCCACGTCGGACGGTGGTCGCCCGTCCAGCGGTCGACCGCCGGGTCGAGCGTCGTCTCCGTCACGCCGGACGGGCCGTCCCCGGACACGACCCGGACGCCGAGTCCGCGGGCGTGGTAGAGGCAGATGTCGTCGCCCCAGAGCCTGGCGTCGGCCAGTGCGTAGGGGCCCCGCTCGTCCCCGCCGACCTCCGTGATCTCCAGGTCGATCCTGATGAGGCGGTTGGCGGGGGTGATCTGCCCGCGGTACTTCCAGACCACCTCCCGGCCGGACATGAGCGGCTCGAAGCGGGGGCGGGGCACCCCGTCGGTGAGCCCCCGCTCGATCAGGAAGAACCGGAGCAGCTGGCACATGGCCTCGATGCCGAGCGAGCCCGGCTGGACCGGGTCCTGGAAGAAGTGGGCCTTGAAGAACCACTCCCCCGCGTCGACGTCCTTCTCCGACCGCAGCCGCCCGAGTCCGGCACTGCCGCCCTCGGGCCAGTACCCGGTGATCCTGTCGATCATCAGCAGCATCGGGCCCGGCAGCGCGGCCGGGCCGGCGAAGAAGCGGGCGGGGCGCGTGGTGAGATCGACGGTACGCGCGCACGGCGCGTCCAGCGCGGCCCGGTCGGCCTCCCGGACGGGCAGCCCCGGCTGGTGCGCGAAGGCGGACGGTGGGAAGAACCCGAACACCGTGGAGAGGGTGAAGACCTCGTCGCCGTCGGCCAGGCACCGGATCGAGAACGACACGATGATCATCTCGCCGGTCCGCGAGATCGAGGTCAACTCCGCCTCGGTACGCACGGTGCGGGTCGCCGGTGTGACCTCGCCGGTGACCGTTCCCTTCCCGTCGAGGTTGCGGAAGAGCAGGTCGATGTCGGCGGTCAGCGGACAGCCCGTGTAGGCGGCCAGCCACCCGCACGGCTGCAGGGCGACCTCCATGAGCACGGCGAACGGCATGACCGGGGCACCGTTCTGCTCGAAGTACCAGACCTCGTCGGGTACGTCGTACTCGGCGGCCACCCGGGTGCCCTCGCGCATGCCGAGCGGCGGGCCGTCCACGGAGGCGACACGGGTCATGAAGTGGTACGGCGGCCCGGGGAGCCGCGCGATCCTGCGCGTGCCGTCGAACATCCGCGCCGCCTCACCGAACGCGGCGCTCGGCCTGCCCCACGCGCACGCCAGCAAGGACGGGTAGTCGGCCACGGGCCCGTCGGACCGCGCGGACACCTCGGCCCCGCGGTGACCGACGAGCCCCCCGAGGGACGCGAGCGGCACCGGGACACCGCTGGTCTGCTCCCGGTGCGCACCGAGCTGCTGCCAGTGCGAGAGGGGCCAGTCCGGCACCAGCCGGAGCGCGACGTCCTCGCCGTGGAAGGCCCTGACCCCGTCGACGGTGCCCAGGATGTCGGCGTACAGCGTCGGTTCGGGGCCGGCCGAGACACCGCGTACGAACACCTCGTACACGATGCGCCGGCTGGCGGGGGTGGCCTGCCCCCGGCACCGGGCGGTGCAGGCCCGCCCGGTGACCGGCTCGAAGCGCCATCCGTCCCGGTCGGCGGTGAAGCCCAGGGCGGCCAGGTGGAAGGCCATCGCCTGGAGACCGGCCTGGAGCATCAGGGTGCCCGGCATGCAGGGGTCGTTCTCGAAGTGCCCCTCGAAGAACCAGTCGTCCGGTGCCACGGGTGTCTCCGCGCGGAGGTAGCCGCGGCCCCACGGCCCTCCGGCCGGTTCGAACGCGGTGACCTCGCGCAGGAGCAGCAGCCGGCCGTCGTCGGGCCGGGGTGAGCGCACGTGCGACCGGGTGATGTCCCAGCCCGGGCCGAAGCAGTCCGCCGGCCGGCCCGCCGCGAAGGCCCGCACCTGTTCGGCGGTGAAGGACGACGGTGCGCCGTTCACCGCCGGGGGGTCGTACGGGAGGTCCTGGGCCGGTGGCCGGCCCGCCGGGTCCCGGCGGACGCCGTCGGTGCCGTCGAGCTCGGCCTTCGTGAAGAAACCGGCCTGGCCGTCGCGGACGCTCAGCCGGAGTTCGTCGCCGACGTAGCAGTCGTAGTGGAAGAAGAACAGACGGACGCCGTCGTGCTCGGCGTGCCGGTCGATGTGGATCTCGTACCGCAGGGTCTCCCCCGCCAGGGGCGGGCTGCCGTGGTACGTCAGTTCGCAGCCGAGCAGTCGGTAGGCCCGGGTGCCCCGGTTGAGCAGGTCGACCCCGAGCCAGCTGATCAGCAGCAGGTCCGCCTGTCCCGCCTCGATCATGAGGCCGGCCGGCATACGGCCGGTGGAGTCGAGGTACCAGCTGTCGAGGCGGACGTCGGTCTCGGTGCGGATGGTGCCGGTGGCGTGGTCCGGGCCGAGCTGGGCGAGGGCGGCGGGGACGGCGTCGATGCCGGTGACCCGGTCGGTGAGCAGCATGGGCGGCCCGGGCATCCTGGTCTGCAGGGCGTACGCGTCCTGCGCGGCGAAAGCGGGCCCGAACAGGGTGGAGACCGGCTGCGAGGCGAGGTGTTCGAGCTGCGCCCGGTCGAACACGGTGACCGGCAGGGGGTCCGGCTGCCCGGCGGGAACGGGGGCGGGTGTGACGCCCGGGAAACCTGCGGGTGCGGTCGCCGGCGGCGCGCTTCCCGTCGCTCCCTTGACGAGGGCGGTGGCGAGCCGGGCCCTGGTCCGCAGGAACCTCTGATGCATCGCCAGGTGCCGGGCAAGGACGTCCTGGTGCAGCGCGACCACGCGGCCGGTCTGCTGGGCGACGAGCGTACGCAGGTCCGTCGCCTGCGGTTCCACGGCGGTGGGGGCGGGCACTGCGGGCGCGGGGGCGGGCACGGGCGCGGGGGCGAGCACGCGTGCTGCGGCGGGCACCGACACGGGCACGGTTACGGGTGCGGCGGGCTCGACCGGCCGGTGCGCGGGGACCGGGGACAGCCGGGGCGCCCTCGGCATGATCACCGCGGGCTCTTCCAGGGACGGCAAGGTGATCTCCCAGTGGGCGGGAACGGTGAGGGCGGGCCCGTCGTCGGCCGGTGCGGGCACGGCGGTCCGCAGCTGCTCGAAGAGGGCCTCCGTGCGGACGGGCACACCGGCGGCGACGAGTTCCGCCACGGCCAGGCAGAGCGGGCGCAGCCCTCCGTCCTGGGCGTCGAGCGCGACGGCCACATGGTCGCGGTCGCCCAGGATCCGCTTGATCCATCCGGTGCACAGGCCGCGCGGCCCGTGCTCGACGAACACCCGGACGCCGTCGGCCCACGCCCGTTCGACCGTGCCCACGAAGTCGATCGTCCCCATGCCCTGCGCGGTGACGGCGTCGGCCGCGCGCTCGGCCGTGGGGACGTACGCGTGGGTGGTCGCCCCGCTGTAGAACCGCACCCCGGGCACAGCGTGGGTGGGGCGGTGGTGGAGCTTCCACCACCGGTCGCGGACCTCGGACAGCTCGGGGGCGTGGGCGGCCAGGTCGTAGTCGACCGGGATCGCGTGGGCGGCGCCGAGCCTCCGCACGACGGCCTCGCACGCCCGTGCTTCACCGCCGACCACGCACACGCCGGGGGCGTTGACGGCCATCAGGTGGACGGCGCGTTCCTCCGCCAGTTCCGTGCGGACCCGGTCCAGGGGTGCGGTGACCACATAGCTCGACCACCGGTCGCCGTCCACACCGAGCCGTTCCCAGACACGGCGCACCGCCCGTAGCTCGCCGGTGAGTTCACGGGTGAACAGACCGCTCTCCCAGGTGTCCCGGTGCAGGGCGTCCACGTCACCCCAGGCCCCCAGGGCGACCAGGGCGGCGGACTCCCCGGACGAGTAGCCGAGGGCGGCGTCCGGCCGCAGCCCCAGCACGCCCCGGGTCAGTTCCGCGTGGATCGCGGCCAGCCGGGCGGCTCCCCAGATCCGGTCGAGTACGGTCGGCGCGCCATCGGATCCGGGCCGCCCCACGGCGCTCCCGTACGTGGCCGCGACCGTGTCGCCGAGCGACGGCAGGGCCAGCTGCACCTCGCGGCCCATGCCGGGGTAGGCGGCCGACCCGTTCGTGAACACGAAGGCGGTCGCGCCCTCCACCGGTGCGGCGCGGTACACCGCGCCGGGCGGTCCGACTCCGTCGCCGAGGAGCCAGCCGCGTACGGCCTCCCGGTGCGCCCGGGGGTCTCCGTCGCACACGAAGGCCAGCCGGGCGGGCCCTTCGCGGGACTCGGTGCCCGACTCCAGTGCGGCCAGGACCTCGTGGCGGTCACGCCCGGAGTACACGTGCAGCCGCGGCGCGGGGCCGGGAGCCCAGGATCCGGCGTCGGCGGCCCGCAGCCGCATCCGCAGCGGGGGCGCCTCCAGCGGTGTCACCACCACGTCCGCGGTACGCAGTGCGGGGGCGGGCTCGGCGGGGCCTCCGGTCCTCGGCAGGGCGCGGTGCCGCAGGGCGGTCACCGCGGTGGCGACCGCCAGCAGACCGTGGGCGGCGTGGGCGCGGCCGAACAGCGCGGCCGGGTCGAACCCGGCGTCCGGGCCGTCACCGATGACCACGTCCGGCTGCTCTCCGGTGGCCGCGTCGTCGAGGAGCGCCAGTACCGGGTCGC
Organism: Streptomyces sp. NPDC104381; assembly: GCF_055583745.1. NCBI lineage: Bacteria > Bacillati > Actinomycetota > Actinomycetes > Kitasatosporales > Streptomycetaceae > Streptomyces > Streptomyces sp. NPDC104381. Next base: position 273,010 of record NZ_JBVJNK010000003.1, on the reverse strand, counting down.
CGTCCCGGCGGGCGTCGTCGAGACGTTTGAGGACGACCGCCACGGCGGCGTCGCCGGTGACGGTCCGTCGTCCCAGCTCGTCCAGGGCGGCCCGGTGGACCGGTTCGCAGGAGAGGTCGACGGCGCCGACGAGCGCCGCGTCCGCCTCCCCGGACCGCAGCGCGCGTGCCGCGAGGCGCAGTGCCACCGTGCCGGAGGCCTCCTCGGCCGACACGGTGTATCCCGGACCGGCCAGGTCGAGCTGGGTGTTGATCCGGTTGGCCACGAGGTTCGGCAGGGTTCCGACCACTCTCTCCGCGCCCATGGGGGCGCAGAAGGCGTCCCGGAACCGCGCGGCCGGTTCCGGTCCGGTGGGCTTCCCGGCGTCCTCCAGCCAGCAGGGGGCCCGCCAGCGCGCGGAGGCACGGCTGTTCTCCGTGTCCACGCCGGTGCCGACCAGGACCATGGTCCGGTCCCGCGGCAGGGGGGTGTTCCGTGCCGCCTCCCGTGCGGCTTCGAGCATCAGGATCTGCTGGGGCAGGGCCTGTCCGACCGCGAGGGGCGGGAAGCAGAGGCCCGGCAGGGCCACCTCGATCTCCGCCGCCGGGCCGCTCGTGCGGCCTTCGAGCACCGCGCGGTGGAAGTCGTGGGTGCCCGCACCCGCGCCGGCCCGGACGGCCGTCGCCACGATCGCCAGGGGCCCCTCGGCCGGGCGCGGGGTGCGGGGCCGGGGCGCTGCCGGGGCTCCGCGCGTACGTCCCGTGCCGTCCCAGGCGTCCACGATCAGGTGGGCGTTGGTGCCGCCGAACCCGAAGGCGCTGACGGCGGCCCGGCGCAGGCCGGACCACTCCTCGGACTCGCCCAGAACCCGCAGCGGTGTGCCGCGCAGCTCGGACAGCGGTTCCTCGGCGGCCAGCGTGGCGGGACGGACGCCCGCCCGCATCGCGCCGAGCACCTTGAGCAGCCCGCCCGCACCGGCCGAGGCCAGCAGGTGCCCCACGTTGGACTTCACCGAACCGATGGGCACATCGGAGCTCTCCGCGAAGACCCGCGCCATGCTGCGGACCTCCTCCGCGTCCCCGACGGGTGTGCCCGTCGCGTGGCACTCCACGAGCGAGACGGACTGCGGTGCGACGCCGGCCATGGCGTACGCCAGACGCATCGCCCGTTCCTGCCCCTCCCGCGCGGGGCTGAGCAGTCCCCTGCCGCGTCCGTCGTTGGACAGCCCGACCCCCCTGATGACCCCCAGGACCGGCGAACCCTGCGCGAGGGCGTCCCGCAGGCGCATCAGCGCGACGAACCCGGCGCCCTCACCGGGGAGGAGGCCGTCGGCGTCCCGGTGGAAGGGGCGGCTGCGGCTGGTGCGGCTCACCGCGGACAGGCCGCAGAACCCCACGTGCAGGAAGAGGCTGTCGGCCCGGTTGACGGCACCGGCGACCATGAGGTCCGCGGTCCCGTCGTGGAGGCGGTCGCAGGCCAGTTTGACGGCGTACAGGGACGAGGCGCAGGCGGCGTCGAGTGCGAAGGCCCCAGCGCCCAACCCCAGGGCCCTGGCTGCGAAGTGGGCGGGAAGCCCCGAGGAGAAGCGGTTGCGGGCGTCGGGCCTGGTCCGTACGGCCGCGGGCAGCAGGGAGGGCGCCCCCTCGGACAGCCATACGTGCTCGGCGAAGGCCGACCCCGCGCTCGTCGGGTAGGAGAGGTTGCCCAGAACCAGTCCGGTGCGCGGCGACGGCCCGTCGTGTCCCGCTTCCCGCAGTGCCTGCCGGCTGCCGTGGAGCACCCAGTGGAAGAGCGGGTCCAGGCCGAGGATCTCCTCGGGGTCCACGAGGAAGCCGGTCGGGTCGAACACCTGGGTGAAGTCCCGTACGTAGCCGCCGACATCGGTCCACGTACGGTCCAGGTGGTCGTCGACGGTGCCCATGGCCCATCGGTGCGGCAGCCGCCACCGGCCGTCCGGGACCGGCGACAGGCTGCACCGTCGCGCGGCGATGTTGTCCCAGAAGGCGTCGGGGTCGGGGGCGTCGGGGAAGACGCACCCCCGGCCGACGACGGCGATCGGGTCGAATGCCATACCGGTCTCATTTCACGAACACGGACGATCCGGGTGATACGGGGTCAGGAAGGGCGCCGTACGAGCTCCACGCCGAGCAGTTCCACCCACGGGGAGCCGTCCGGGCCGAGGAGGGCGGCGTCGCAGCGCGCCCCCGTGTCGTGCACCTTCCTGGCCCGCACCACGCAGCGCACGGGGCCCTGGACGGGGCCACGCCGGTGCACGCGGCACTCCGCGACCGCCATCGGCAGGGTGGCGTCACCGAGCGCGTGGTCCGCCCACAGCAGCGCGAGCTGCAGGGCGCCGTCGGTGGCGGCCGCGTCGAGGTGCCAGTGGTCACCGCCCCAGCCGAGCTCGGTCAGGCCGGCCACCGTCGCCTCGGCTCCTTCCGCGCCGACGCCGTGGACGGAGCGCAGGGTGTGGAACCGGGGGCCGTGGAACAGGACCCGGCCGTCGTAGATGTCGGTGCCCGTCGGGGCGGTGAGCCCTCGGGGGGTGTCCCAGCTCTCCGCGCGCGGCGGTTCCGCCTCGAAGTCCATCTGGATGCGGAAGTGCGGTGTGCCCTCCTCCCCCGCGAGTTCGGCCTCCACGGCCGAGGGGGACCCGGTCGCCGCGCGGCGGCCGCTCAGGGTGAGCCGGTGGCCCTCCGTGTCCAGGTGCGGCAGGGCGACCTTGCTGAAGACACGGAGGTCCCGCAGCACCAGGTGGCCGGCGTCCGGCCGCCAGGCCGCGGCGGCGCCGGCGAACCGGTCCAGGGCGACGGCCACCGGCAGGACGGGGACACCGGCGATGTCGTGGTCGGCGAGGTACGGGTGCGTCCGCGCGTCGACGCGCACCTGCGCCGCGGCCGGGTCGGAGACGTCCGGCCCGTCCCCGGCCGCGATGAGCACCACCCTGGTGTCGTCGCCCGGAGCGCACAGTTCGGCGGTGAAGGCGGCGGCACCCTGTCCTACGGGGATGAGCGGCACCCCGGACCGGCCGAAGTGCGCGACCAGGGCGGGCGTGACCATTCCTCCGTGCCACGGGCCCCAGGAGACCGACCGGACCAGGCAGTCGGGCCTGGTGGCGCGTTCGGCGCAGGCCACGTGGTTGAGCACCTCGTTGGCCATGGCGTAGTCGCTCTGTCCGGCGTTCCCGAAGACGGCGGCCACGGAGGAGAACAGGACGATCGTGTCGAGCGGGTCGCTCTCGGTCGCCGCGAGCAGCGCGCGCAGACCGCCCGCCTTGGTGGTCAGGACGTGGTCGAACTGCTCGTCGGTCTTCTCGGCGATCAGCTTGTCCGCCAGCACCCCGGCGCCGTGCACGATCCCGGTGACCGGGCCCCAGTCGCGGCGTACCTCCTCCAGCGCGGCGCCCAGCGCCCCGCCGTCCCGGACGTCCACCGCCACGTAGCGGACGCTGGATCCGGCGCTCTCCAGGGCGGCCACGGTGGACCGGACCTCGCGGGCGGCGAGGATCCGTCGTGCCTCGGCCCCGATCGCGGCGGGGGTGGTCCCGCCGGTGCGTTCGGCGAGGGCCCGGGTGAGCGCGGCCTCGTCGGTCGCCGCGGCCAGCCCCGGCGGTTCCTCGGCGGGCTCGGTGCGGCCGAGCAGCACGATGCGCGGCCGGTGGGCCGTGGCGAGGTCGAGCAGCGCGGCCGCCGTCACGCCCCGGGCCCCGCCGGTGGCGACGACGACCGAGTCCGTGCCGATGCGTGCGCCGGTCCCGGGCTCCACCGGCACGCGGACCGTGACCGGGGTGGTGCGGGTGCCGTCGGCGCGGAGGCCGACCTCCGCCGCCGGTCCGCCGTCGAGCAGTTCCCGTACGACCGCTTCGGCGACGGCGTCCGCGTCGCGTCCGCCGCGCTCGCAGTCGATGGCCTTGACCACGGCCGTGGGCCACTCCCTGGCGGCCGTCCTGGCCAGCGCCGCGATGCCTCCGAGCCAGGCCCGCACCGGGTGGCTGCCGCGCAGCCCGAAGTCGCCGCCGGTGTCCTGCACGGCGACGAACACCCCGCCGGCGGTGGTGAACTGCGGCGCGAGCGACCTGGCCGCGTCGAAGACGCCCCGCTGGATCTCCAGCGCGGCCTCGGGCGAGCCGGCCGGGGCGAGACCCCCGAGGTGCACGACCGCCCGCGCGTCCGGGGGGACGCTGGTCACGACGGTGGCGCGCAGGCCGCGACCGGTCAGTCCGGCCACCACCCGCTCCGCGATGCCCTCGCCGTCCTCGGTGACGACGATCGGCCCGTCCCCGAGACCGGCCAGGGTGAGCCCCGGTGCGGGGGTCTCGACCGCGCGGACGGCGAGCCTGGTCAGCTCGGCGGCCGGCTCGGCCGTGCGCACCGGCTCGTGCCGGGGCGCGGGGATCGCGTTCTCCGCGTCGGGCACCGTGACGGGGGCGGTGGGGGCGGGGCTGGGGGTGGGGGTGGCCGCGGCGGCCGGTGCGGTGGCGGCCGTGAACGCCTCGACGATCTGGCGGAGGGTGCGGAGCTTCAGGAGCTCCCCGACATCACCGCTCCCGTGGTCACCGACCCGCTCCCGCACGGCGGACAGGACCTCCACCCGCTTGATCGAATCCACCCCCAGGTCCGACTCGAGTTCCATGTCGACGTTCAGCATCTCGACGGGGTACCCCGTCCGTTCCGCCACCACGGAGAGCAGCAGCTCCTCGAACGCCTCGGCGGTGAGCTCCTGGGCCGCGACGGGGGCGGTCCGGGCCTGGACGGGCGGCGCCTCCTGGAGCACGGAGGCCGCGTTGGGCACGGCCGCCCCGGCGGGCACGGCGGGCGTCGGCGAGGGCACGGGGGCCGTGGGAGGAGCCGGGGGCATGGCAGCGGCAGCGGGTACGGCCTGGGCGGGCAGGGCGGCCGGCGCGACCGTGGCGCCGGGCGGGGTGGACACCGCCTGGGCGCCCGTGTCCCCGCCGGACTGGCCGCCCAGCATCGCGCTGAAGGTCGTCTCCGTCATCTGCAGGAAGGCCAGGTGACTGTCGATCAGCATGCGCTGGCAGGCCTCATGGGCCTGTGCGGTGTAGCGCTGCACATTGTCGATCACGGTGAGCCAGCCCGGGTCCGTGACCGCGGCAGCGGGTGCGGAAGCGGCGGGTACGGCCGGGGCGGGCTCTGCGGCTGCGGGAACGGGCGTCACCGGAACATCCCTCGTGGGTGGGGTGGTTGCCGGGGCCGGGACCTGTACGGCGGGTGCCACGGCCCGGCGGGGCGGGTTGGGGGCGGGCAGGGCGGCGGCGCCTCCGGCGGGCGGGTAGACCCGCCCCTGGTTCCTGCCGTTGATCTGCACGGTCATTCTGGGCTTCTGCTCCTCGGCTGCTGCTGCGGGCGGCGCGTACGGCGCCCACAGGTCCTCGTGGTCGAGAGGGACGCCCCACACGGAGAGCCGGCCGAGCGCGTCCTGAAGTGAGGTGACTCCGTCACGTCCCTTGCGGTCCAGGCCGACCGCGAGGTGCCTGCGGTCGCCGAGGATCTGCGCGACGAGGCCCGTGAGCGTGTCACCGGCGCCCACCTCGACGAACGTCCGCACCCCCGCGGCGTACATCGCCTCGATCTGTTCGTCGAACAGCACGGGTGAGGCGAGATGACCGGCGATCCGGTGCCGGATCTCCTCGGGGCCGGGCGGGTAGGGCGCGGCGTCGGCGTTCCCGTAGACCTCCAGCCGGGGCTCGCCGACCGGGATCTCGCGCAGATGGGCGAGAAGGGGCCGGCCCGCCCCGGCGACGACCGGGCTGTGGAAGGCGGTCGCGGCTTCCAGCCGTCGGGTCGTGATCCCCTCGGCGGCGAGCTTCTGCTCGACGATCCCCACGGACTCGAAGGCCCCGGAGATCACGGTCTGGGCGGGTGCGTTGTGGTTGGCGGGCCAGACGTCCGTGACCCCGCAGCCGGCGATGACCTCCTGGATGCGGTCGCGCCCGGCCGCCACGGCCAGCATCGCGCCCGGCACCTCCGCCGCCTCGCGCATCAGCTCCCCGCGCCGGCGGGCGAGGCCCACCAGCGGCTCGGCCTCCAGGACCCCCGCCGCGTGCAGCGCCACCAGTTCACCGAAGCTGTGGCCCGCCACGCAGTCCGGGCGCAGCCCGAGCCCGCGCAGCACCTCGGCCAGGGCGAGGCTCTGCACGGCGAGCGCGGGCTGCGCCCACTCGGTCGCGGTCAGCAGCGCCTGCTGGGCGGCCCGTTCCCCGTCGCTGAAGGCGGGCGGCGGGAACACCACGCGGTGCAGCGGGCGCCCGCCGAACTCCACGGTGCCCAGCCGGTCCCACACCGCCTGGGCGGCCGGGGAGAGCATGGCCACGTCCGCGCCCATGCCGACGTACTGGGCGCCCTGTCCGGGGAAGAGGAATCCGATCCGGCCGACCGAGGCGGCGCCGGTGGCGTAGTGGACACCGGTCGGTGTGGAGAACGCCGTGTCCGGCTGGCGGCCGATCAGCGCGAACGCCTGGGCGAGCTTGTCCGACAGATCCGCGGTGTCCGCCGCGACGATCGCCAGACGCACGGGGTCGGTCGTGCGGAAGGCCCGCTGGCTCTCCCGGGCGGTCTCGGACAGCGGCCGGCCGCTGCCGGGTGTCCGTTCCAGGAGGGCGGCCGCCGACGGAGCGCTGAGGAGCACCAGTTCGGTGGGGGCGGACCTGGTGCGCCGGGCGGTACGCCCGCCGGAGCCGGCGGAGGGTGTGTACTCCTCCAGGGTCACGTGGAAGTTGCTGCCGCCGAAGCCGAAGCTGGACACGGCGGCCCGCCGGGGCCGGTCGGGGGAGCGCACCCACGGGCGCGTCCGGGTGTTCACGTAGAACGGGCTGTCGTCGATCCGCATCGCGGGGTCCGGCCGGTCCACCTTGATCATCGGCGGGAGGACCTGGTGGCTCAGGGCGAGGACGCTCTTGAGGAGGCCGACCGCACCGGCGGCGCACTTGGTGTGGCCCACCTGGGACTTGACCGAGCCGAGAGCGCACCACTGCCGGTCCCGCCGGTCCGACTCCTCGTACACCTGGCGCAGCGCGGCGAACTCCGCGCCGTCCCCCGCGCTCGTCCCGGTGCCGTGCGCCTCCACCAGTTCGACGGTCTCCGGGCCGTAGCCCGCCTCCTCGTACGTACGTCGAAGCGCGCGTGCCTGGCCTTCGGGCAGCGGGGCGTAGATGGCACCGCTGCGGCCGTCGGACGAGGTGCCGATCCCCCGGACGACGGCGTGGATCCGGTCTCCGGCGCGTTCCGCGTCCTCCAGTCTCTTCAGCGCGTACATGGCGATGCCCTCGCCGAGCATCGTGCCGTCGGCCGCGTCCGAGAAGGGCCGGCAGTCGCCGCTGGGCGAGAGGGCCGGCGTCTTGGAGAAGCACATGAACGTGCCCGCGTCGTTGGAGGCGTCGATGCCTCCGCTGATCACGAGGTCGGCGCGTCCGAGGGAGAGTTCGCCCACCGCCGCCGAGAGCGCCGCGAAGGAGCTCGCGCACGCCGCGTCCGTGATGTGGTTGGTGCCGTGCAGATCGAACCTGTTGGCGATCCGGCCCGCGATGACGTTGCCGAGCATGCCGGGGAAGGTCGACTCCTGCCACGGGGCGTAGTGGTCGGTGATGCTGTCGCAGACGGCCTGCGCCTCGTCCTCGGGGATCCCGTTCTCCCGGAGGGCCTTGATCCAGACCGGGCGCTGGATCCGCGCGGTCATGTGGGTGAAGAGTTCCGTGGCACCCGCGCCGAGGATGACGGAGACGCGGTCGCGGTCCGCTCCGGCGAGACCGCCCGCGTCGGCGAGCACCTGCTCGGCGACGGTGAGGGCCAGCAACTGGACGGTGTCCGTGGCGGCGAGGGTGTTGGGCGGGATCCCGAAGGCCATCGGGTCGAAGCCGACGTCGGGCAGGAAGGCTCCCCGGCGGGCGTAGGTCTTGTCCGGCGCGGTGGGGTCGGGGTCGTAGTAGTCCTCGACGAGCCAGCGGGCGGCAGGGACGTCGGTGATCAGGTCACGGCCGGCCAGGACCGTGCGCCAGAACCCGTCGGCGCCGTGCTCCCCGGGCATGAGCGCGCCGACGCCGACCACGGCGATGGGGACCTGTCGGGGGCGAGAGGTGGGCATGCTCGCTTACTTCCTTGCTGGTCGGTGGTACGCGCGAAGGACGGAGGTACGCGGGTCAGGCGAGGCGGCGCGGGGTGAAGGCGAAGGCGGAGGACGGCACCGGCACCCCGTACGTGCGGAGTTGGTGCGCGCGGGTGACGACGGCGGCGCCTTCGAGCAGGTTGAGCGCGATCTGCACCACCGACCGCTGGGCCGGGTCCGCGAGGAAGCTGCCGGCGGTCCACCGGTTGAACGCCCCCATCGCCGGCCCGCACCAGATCTGGTAGTCGCTGCGCCGGGAGGCGTCCCCGGTGATCGCCCAGCGGCTGGAACTCCCCAGGTACCAGCGGAAGACCAGCGCCATCCGGTGCTTGGGGTCCTTCTCCGCGCGGTCCACCTCGGCCGGGTCGCGCTGCTGCCAGAAGCGTCTGGTCCGCGCCCACACCTCGTCGAGCGGGGCCTGGAACACCTCCCGTTCGAGCTTGGCGCGCAGCTGCGGCGGCAGCCCGTCCAGGGAGGGGTGGGCATCGTACGCCTCGTGGAGCCGGCCGGCCCGCTGGGCGAACAGGGTTCCTCTGCGCAGGACCTGGAGCTTCACTCCGGCCTCGAACATGTCGGCGGCGGGGGCCATGATCACGTCGGCGATGTCGGCGTCGGCCAGCATGGCCTTCGCGTCGTCCGAGATGCCCGCCTCCACGGCGACCTGGTTCACCGACCCCGTCACCACGTAGGCCGCGCCGAGCGCGAACGCGGCCGCCACTCCGTCCGGGGTGCCCAGCCCGCCGGCCGCGCCGATCCTGATGTCCCGGGTGTACCCGTGGCGGCGTACGAGTTCGTCCCGGAGGAGCAGCATGCGCGGCAGCAGGGCGCCGAGGGGGCGGTTGTCGGTGTGGCCCCCGCTGTCGGACTCCACGGTGAGGTCCTCGGCCACGGGCACCAGTGCGGCCAGCTCGGCCTCCTCCGGGCTGAGCTCCCCGTTCCCGACGAGGTGGCGCAGCAGCTCGGGCGGCGCCGGTGAGAGGAAGCGGGTCGCGACCTCGGGCCGTGACACCTTGGCGAGGACGCGGGTGCGCCGCACGATCCGCCCGTCCGGGTCCCGGCGGAGACCGGCGGCCGCGCACAGGACGACGGCCGGGGTGAGTTCCATGTAGGCGGACACCGAGACGCAGGGGACGCCGTGCCGGAGGAGCAGCTGGGCGACGCGGTGCTCCAGACCGGGTTCGTTCGGTGAATGGATGAGGTTCACGCCCCAGTTGGGGAGGCCGGACAGTTCCGTGGCCAGCGTGCGTACGGCTCGGTCCACCTCGTCGAGGACGAGACCACCGGCGCCGAAGAACCCGAGCATCTCGGCCCGGGCCATCGCCGTCACCATGCGGGTGGTGGCGATGCCGTTGGCCATCTCTCCGGCGACATAGGGGAAGCGGACCCCGTGGGCCTCGCAGAAGGTCCGCCCTCCCAGCCACTCCGGGTAGAGCGGCGGCAGCGTGCCGACGACGTCACCCGGCGGCCTGTCCCCGGTGACCAGGCCCAGTTCCCGGCCGGTGGGGTCGGCGACGATGTGCGCGGGGTGCCTGATCTGCCGGACGCAGGCAGCGATGTGTTCCGGAGCGAGGACCGGTGAGCCGGTGGCGGCTGCGTCCGGGCGTGCCAGAAGGGACAAGGGTCGGTTTCCCGTCGGGAGGAGGGGGTTGATTCCTGGGGTGGCGGCCCGGGCGGGGCTGCGGTGCCGCTCAGGGCGCCCCGGAGGTGGAGGCGGGCCGGCCCGGGGTGAGGCCGGCGGCCAGGTAGTCGAGATCGACGCGGATCCCGGAGGGGCGCGGGCCCAGCAGGCTCCGTACCCGGGTGTCGTCGAAGCGACGGCGATGGCTGAGGTACGGCGTGAATCCGGGGTGGAGGTCCACGGCCGTCTCCATCGGGGCCGGGTCGTCCGGCTTCCGGGCGACGAGCCGCACCTTCACCGGCACGATCCGCTCGACCAGGGCCGCGAGGACGGTGGTCGCGACATCGTGGTCGTGGACGACGTGGTAGACGTCGGCCCGCCCCGAGGGCGGCCGGCCCGCCAGCCGGACCATGACGGCGGCCGCGTGCTCCACGGGCATCAGGTTGAGGTGCCCGTCCGGGCGGCCGGCCACCCGGACCACCGGCCTGTGTTCGTCGGGCACGGCGTCCGGTCTCCCCTCCCCCAGCGACGCCCGCACGATCCGGGCGAGGAACTGCAACGGGTGCTGGGGCAGTTCGGCGTACGAGGGCAGGTCGGTGACCAGAATGCTCGGCCGCATGATCACGACGGACCGCCCGTGGGTCCGTGACCAGTCGCGCACGAGCACCTCGGCCTCGTACTTGGACTGCTCGTAGCCGTTCTCGAATCCGTACCGGCCGTCCAGCTCGTCCTCGTAGACGACGCCTTCGTGGCGCGTCCCGCCCACGAAGGCGGTACTGATGTGGTGGTACGAGGGCCGGCGGCTGCCCGCGGCGGCCAGCTCCAGCATGTTGCGGGTGCCTTCGACGTTGACGCGGCGCAGGTCCGCGAGGTCGTCGTCGAGGTTGATGTTGCCCGCGCTGTGCCAGATCACGTCCAGCTCGTCCGCCAGTCGCCGGAACGCGGCGGCGGACAGCCCCAGCGCCGGGCGGCTCAGGTCGGTCTCCACGACGCGGATCCGGCCGGGGAGGCCGGCGATCAGCGCGGCGGGCGCGTGGGTCAGCTCCAGGAAGCGGGTGATCCTCCCGAGCGCGCAGCCCGACCCCGCGTGCGCGAGGACCGTCAGCGAGTCGTGGTGCTCCAACAGCTCGCGGACCAGACGTAGTCCCAGGAACCCGGTGGCCCCGGTGAGAGCGACGCGCACTGTTCAGTAACTCCAAAGTCCAGAGAACGGAGATCCGTTCGACCCGCCCCGGAGCCGCCGGGCTGGTGGGACTTCCCACGGGACGCACCGGCCGCTCTCCCTGGATGGACAACCACCGGTCGCCACGGGGGGAAACGGGATGGCCGCCGCGCGCATCCAACTTCACCCGAATGGACCTGAACACGCCCGGTCGTGTGCTCGACCCGCGAGCAGGGCCCGCACCTGAGGAACGGTGCGGGCCCTGCTCGCGGCGGGTGAGGAATCCGGGAGGCCGCGTCCGGAGTCGCCGCGGCCGTGGGGGGAGGGGGTCAGACGGGCAGCCGGGGGACGCTCGCGATCAGCCTGCGGGTGTACGCGTGCGCGGGTTCACCGAGCACCTGGGAGGTGGCGCCCTGCTCGACGACCCGGCCGCGCTCCAGCACGGCGGTGCGCTCGCACAGGGAGGCCACGACCGACAGGTCGTGGGAGACCATCACCAGCGTCAGCCCCTGCTCCTCCTTGAGCTCCGCCAGCAGATCGACGACCTTGACCCGGGTGGTGACGTCCAGGGCGCTGACCGGCTCGTCGGCCAGCAGGACTCGTGGATCGCAGACCGTGGCACGGGCGATGGCGATGCGCTGGCGCTGGCCGCCGGAGAACTCGTGCGGGTAGCGGTCGACGGCGTCGGCCCGGAGGCCGACGCGTTCCAGGGCCGCGGCCACCTTGGGCGCCGCGGTGGCGCGGGTGTCGAGGCCGAGGGAGCGCAGCGGTTCCGCGACGATCGCGCCGACCCGCCGGCTGGGGTCGAGCGAGGAGTACGGGTCCTGGAAGACGCACTGGACGCCCCGCCGGAAGCGGCGCATCTGTTCGCGGTCGCGCGGGTTCAGGTCCGCGCCGTCGAAGCGGACCGTGCCGGCCGTGGGGCGGGCCAGGCCCAGCAGCAGACGCAGCAGCGTCGTCTTGCCGGCCCCCGACTCGCCGACCAGGGCGAGGCTCTCGCCCGCCTCGACGGCGAGGGACACGTCCCGCACCACGTCGGCCGCGGTGCCCCGGTAGCGGACCGCCGCGTCCCTCAGCTCCAGCACGGGTGTCATCGCGGGCTCCTCAGGTCCAGGGCGGACTCCAGCTTCCGGGCGCTGGCGACCAGCGTCCTGGTGTACTCCTCGCGGGGGTCGCGCACGAGGTCGTGGACCGCGCCCTGTTCGACGGCACGGCCGTCCTTCATGACCAGCACCCGGTCGGTGACCCGGGAGACCACCGCGAGGTCGTGGCTGACGAAGAGCACGGCCATCTCCCGTTCCCGTACGAGGGTGTCGATGAGCTCCAGCATCTCGGCCTGCACGGACACGTCCAGGGCGGTGGTGGGTTCGTCGGCGACGAGCAGCTTCGGCTCGCAGGCCAGGGCCATCGCGAGGGCGACGCGCTGGCGCTGGCCGCCGGAGATCTCGTGTGCGAAGGCGCGGGAGATACGGCCGGGTTCGGGCAGCCGTACCTGTTCGAGTGCCCGGTGCACGGCCTCGCGCAGCGGTTTCCCCTTGAGGCCGGTGCGGCGGGCGAGCGGCTCGGCGATCTGGCGGCCCAGTCGCATCAGCGGGTCCAGCGCGGTCAGGGGCTCCTGGAAGACGACGGCCGCGTCCCGTCCGCGTACGGCGGTGAGCCGCTTCTCGGGGGCGCCCACCGTCTGTGTCCCGGCCAGTTCGACGCTGCCGGCCGAGGTCATGCCGTCGGGCAGCAGCCCGAGCACGGCGAGTGTCGTGAGGGACTTGCCGGAGCCGGACTCGCCGATGAGGCCGAGCCGTTCACCGCCGGCCACGCCGAAGGACAGGTCGTCGACGAGGGTCCGCCCGTCGGAGGCGCGGACGGTGAGTCCGCGTACGTCGAGGAGAGTCACGAGCGCCTCCGCCGGGTGGCCGGGTCGAGGGTGTCGCGCAGGCCGTCGGCAACGAGGTTCACGCCGATGACGAGCAGGACGAGGAGGATGCCGGGTGCGAGCGCCCCGGCGGGCGCCGTGGTGAAGGTGGCCTGGGCCTCCTGGAGCATGCGGCCCCACGAGGCGTTGGGCGGCGGCGCTCCGAGGCCCAGGTAGGACAGCCCGGCCTCGGCGAGCACGGCGAGGCCGAACTGCAGGGCGAGGTTGACCACCAGCGTGGGCCAGATGTTGGGCAGGACGTGGGAGAGGACCGTACGCGGCCAGGAGGTGCCGGAGGTGCGGGCGGCGGTGATGTAGTCCTGGGCGAGGACCCGCTTGACCAGGATGCGCACCAGCCGTGCCACCACCGCGCTCTGCGCCAGGCCGATCGCCAGGACCGCCGAGCCGAGCGTGGCCGACCGGGCGGCGACGATGAGCATCGCCAGCAGCAGCGTCGGGAAGGCGATGAGGATGTCGAGGAAGGCGGAGAGCGTGTCGTCCAGCCAGCCCTGGGCGAAGGCCGCGAGCACACCGAGCGTGACGCCGATGAGGGCGGCGATGGTCACCGACCCGAGCCCCGCCTCGACGGCGATCCGGGAGCCGGTCATCACCTGGGTGAGCAGGTCGCGGCCGAGCTTGTCGGTGCCGAGGAGATGGCCGCCGCCGGGGCCGTCGAGCCGTCCGCCGGAGGTGTCCTCGGCGTCGTAGGGCAGCCAGAGGACCGACACGAGGGCGAGCAGGGCGATCAGCCCGGCGAGTACGCAGCCGACGGCCAGGGTGGCCGAGCGCCGGGAGCGGCGCTTCGACGGGAGTTCGGTGGGCGTGAGCAGGTCCGTCCCGGTCATCGGGCGCCTCCCGAGAGCCGGCCGCGCAGCCGCGGGTCGATGAACCGCTGGACCAGGTCGGCGAGGAAGCCGATGATCAGGACCGCGAGGGTGGAGACGAACAGCACGCCCTGGATGACCGGGTAGTCGTGCTGGGCGATGCCGGTGGCGAGCAGGGAGCCGAGGCCGGGCAGCGCGAACACCGACTCCACGACGACGGCGCCGAGCAGCGTCGAGGCGAGTTCGATGCCGAGGACGGAGATCACCGGCACGGAGGCGTTGCGCAGTCCGTGGCGCCACATGGCGCTGCCGAAGGACGAGCCGAGGGCGCGGGCCGTGCGCAGGTAGTCGCTGCCGAGCACGTCCAGGGTGGCGGACCGGACGTAGCGGATCAGGGACGCGCTCATCACCAGGGCGATGGTCACGACCGGCAGGACCAGGGCGCGGAACGCCTCGGCGGGGGCGTCCCAGCCGTCCTGCGGGAAGCCGCCGGAGGGCAGCCAGCCCGCGTTCAGCGCGAACACCGCGATGAGGATCATGCCGAGCCAGAACACCGGGATCGCGATGCCCAGTTGGGAGACCCCGCTGAGCAGCGCCCCGTACCAGGTGTGCCGTTTGTACGCGGCGGTGAACCCGGCAGGTACGGCGACCAGGACGGCGAGGACGAACGCGGCCAGGGTGAGCGGCACGGTGACGTCCAGCCGGGCGACGACCTCGGGTCCGACGGGCAGCGAGCTGACGAACGACGTGCCGAGGTCGCCGCTCGCCAGCTGCCCGAGCCAGTGGGTGAACTGCTCGGGCAGCGGCCGGTCGGAGCCGATGGAGTGGCGGGCCGCGGCTATCTGCTCGGGGCTCGCGCCGACCGCGGTGAGCGCGTTGGCGGGGTCGCCGGGCAGCATGCGCAGCAGCACGAACAGCACGACGCTCGCCAGGGCCAGCGATACGGCGAGGAAGGCGAGCCGGCGCAGCAGATAGCGCGCCATCAGCCCGTCTTCTTGATGTCGTAGGCGAAGAACTGCGAGTTCAGGCCGTTGAGCGGGTAGCCGGACAGCTTGTCGTTCGCGACGACGATCTGCGGATAGAGGTACAGCCAGTCACTGGCGGCGTCCTCGGCGGTCTGCCGGTTGACCTTCTTCAGGAGCTCGGTCTGGGCGGCGGTGCTGGAGGCCGCCTCCGCCTCCTCGACCCACTTGGTGACCTGGGGGTTGTCGTAGCCCCAGTAGAAGTCGGGGTTGCCGTACCAGACGAGGTCGCGGTCGTTGACGTGCTCCTGGAGCGTGGCCGTGAAGTCGTGGTTCTTGTAGACCTTCGTGTACCACTCGTCCGGGGTGATCGTGTTGATCTTGACGGTGATGCCGACCTCGGCGAGCTGGGACTTGATGAAGGTCGCGGCGGTCGGGTGCGGGTCGTAGTTGGGGGTGTCGAGGGTGAAGCTGAATCCCTTGGCGTAACCGGCCTCGGCGAGCAGCTTCTTGGCCTTCGCCACGTCGTGGGCGTTGACGTCGGTGAGGTCCTCGTACCAGGGGTCGGTGGGCGGGACCATCGACCCGATCTCCTTGCCGTAGCCGCCCCAGACGGACTCCAGGAGCTTCTTGTCGTCGATGGCGGCGGACACGGCCCGGCGCACCTTGACGTCGGTGAAGGGCTTGGCCTTGTCGTTGAAGGCCAGCAGCAGCTTGGTGGTGGAGTCGCCGTCGTTCACCTTGTAGGAGCCGTTGCTCTTGAACTGCTCCAGGGCGTCGGGCGACTGCTCGCTGGTGACGACGTCGACGGCGTTGGTCAGCAGCGCGTTGTTCAGCGCCGTGGCGTCCTTGTAGTAGTGGAAGACGACCTGCTTGTTGGCCGCCGCGTCGCCCCAGTAGCCGGCGAACCGGTTCAGGGACAGCGCGGAGCCGCGGCTCCACTTGTTCAGGGTGTAGGGGCCGGTGCCGTCCTCGGTGGTCTTCAGGTTCTTCGCCTGGGAGTTGATGATCCAGACGTAGGAGAGGTTGTAGACGAAGGAGATCGACTTCTTGGACAGCGTGACCTTCACGGTCCGTGCGTCGGGGGTGGCGATGTCCTTGACGACGTCGAGGTTGCTCTTGCGGGCCGACTGGGAGTCGTCGGCGGTGACCTTCTCGAGGCTGTACTTGACGTCCTGGCTGGTGAGTTCCTTGCCGCTGTGGAACTTCACGCCGTCGCGCAGGGTGAAGGTGTAGGTGAGGCCGTCGGCGCTGGTCTCGTAGTCCTGGGCGAGGAGCTTGTCGACCTTGCCGTCGTCCGTGAGTCTGAACAGGCCCTCGTAGACGTTGCCGTTGAGCGCCTCGGTGACGCCCTGGCCGCCGCCCGCGGTGTTGTCGAGGTTCTGCGGCTCGTAGAGGGAGCCGATGTTGACGACGGCGTCCTTGTCCCAGGTGCCGCCCGAGGCGTCGGAGCCGCCGGATCCGCCGCAGGCGGTGAGGGTCACGGCCAGAGCGGCGGCGGAGGCGATGGCGTACGAGATGTTCTTCTTGGTGCGCATGGGGTGGGGCTCTTTCGGTGCGGGGAGCTGCGGGGGTGATCAGTGCTGGGCGTCGGAGCCGTCGCGGAGGAGGGGGAGCTTCTCGCCGGCCTCGACGGGCAGGTGGAAGCGGTTCTGCCGCGGCGGCATCGGACAGTTGTACTGATCGGAGAATCCGCAGGGCGGCACGAAGGCCCGGTTGAAGTCGAGGACGACCCGGCTCTCGTCGTCCGTACGCCGGACGAAGAGGAAGCGGCCCGCCCCGTAGGTGCTGTCGCCGTTGGTCGGGTCACCGAAGACGAGCAGCAGGGTCCCGTCGTCGTCGAAGGCGCTCAGCGTGTACGCGCGGCCGTCGACGGTGAGCGTGATGTCGCCGGGGACGACCAGGTCGCGGCTGCCTCCGTTGTCCCGGATGTGCTCGAAGGCGATGCGCCGGGCGCCGGGGACGGGCGTGAACGACGCCTCCAGGACCCAGGCCGGGTCGTACGGGAAGGTGTCGACCCGGTCGAAGTGGCGGATGGCGGGCGCGTCCGCGTCCCAGAAGCGCAGACCGTGCTCGGCCTCGCCGCTGACCAGGTCGGTGCGCCGGAGCGTCGTGACGGTGACGGTGTCGGGCTGCCCCTCGCGGGCTTCCGCCACGTCGGGGACCTCACCGGCGGGGGCCCAGCGGGTCTCGACCAGGGCCAGGTTGCCGGTGGGCGCCGTGAGCGCGCGGTGGCGCTCGGCGCGCCAGGCGTCCCACTCCTCCGCGGGATCGACGGATGCGCGGTCGGGGGCGGAGTGGGACACGGCGGTACTCATTCGCTAGGTGGGACAGGCCTCACGACCCCGGTGACGGGACGTGAATAAGTGGCCAAAGCATCACCTTTATTGACCATAAGCTCATCTAATGTCAAACTTTTGCGCCACATGCTGAGACGGGTATCTCAGCGGGGCCCCCGGAGCAGGGCCCTCCCGTGCCGGCTCAGGCAAGCTTCTTGAGCAGTTCGGTGGCGAGCGGACCGGAGGAGGCGGGGTTCTGGCCGGTCACGACGTTGCGGTCGACCTTGACGAAGGGCGCCCACGGCTCCCCCACCTCGACCTTCAGGCCGGCCTCGGTGAGCCGGTCCTCCAGCAGCCACTTCGAGATCTCGGCGCAGCCGCTGAGCCGCTCCTCGGCATTGCTGAACGTGGTGATCCGGTAGCCCGAGAAGGCGTTGGTGCCGTCCTCCTTGACGGCGGCGAGCAGCGCCGCCGGGCCGTGGCACACCACACCCACCGGCAGACCGGACTCCACGGCCTCGGTCAGGACACGGCCGCAGTCCGCGTCGACCGCCAGGTCCTCCATCGGGCCCCGGCCGCCGGGAACGTACACCGCGTCGAAGTCCTCCACCCGCACGGCGGCGAGGACCGAGGGGTTACGGAACTCCGGGGAGTCCAGCGCCGCCCGGACCGCCGCGGCCCCGGCCTCTCCCCCGTTGGCCTGCGCACTGAGACTGGTCGGGTCCGCGGGCGGGACCACTCCGCCCGGGGTGGCCACGGTGATCTCGTGCCCCGCGGCCTTGAACGCCTCGTAGGGGATGACCGCCTCGTCGGCCCAGAAGCCGGTGCGACGCTTGCCGCCGTCGGCCTGCGTCCACTCATCGGCGCCGGTCATCACGAAAACGATCTTCGACATGTCTCTCCTCGAATGGTTCCGGCCCGCGCCGTCGCCCGCGGCGACGCCCCGGCGACCTCATGACGTTAGGCCGCACGCCGCGGGAGGACCAATAGGGAATCCGATTCCAGGAATCGGAATTCCGATGCGGGCGGCCCTTGACCGGGGCCCCTCGGTCACCGCGGCAGCCGCCGATACGGTCCGCGAGTTGCCGCATGCGCTCGGTCACCCCCACCATGGAGGTCTCGTCCGGAGGCCGGCCCGCCCGGCCCCGCAGCCGTGGACGGAAGGGGTTCGGCGTATGGCCAGGTACTTCGAGAACGACGCCGGCGAACTCGTCCCCGACGCGCTGTCCGGCTTCGCCCGTGCCCACGCGGACCTCGTGGCGTACGACCCGCGCGACGGGTTCTTCACCGCCCGGCAGGCCTCACCGGCCCGGCGGGTGGGGCTCCTGTCGGGTGGCGGCTCGGGGCACGAACCCCTGCACGCCGGATACGTCGGCGCGGGCATGCTCGACGCCGCCTGCCCCGGCAGGGTCTTCGCCTCCCCGCACAACCGGCAGATCTACCGGGCGTCCCGTGCGGTGGCGGGGCCGGAGGGCGTGCTGCACATCGTCAAGAACTACACCGGCGACCGGATCAACTTCGGCATCGCGGCCGAGCGGCTCGCCGACGCGGGCATCACCTGCGCGCGGGTCCTCATCGACGACGACCTGGCCTCCGACTCCGAGGAGATCGCCGCGGGGCGCCGGGGCACGGGTGCCACGATGCTGGTCGAGAAGGTCCTGGGCGGCGCCGCCGACACCGGGATGGGGCTCGACGCGCTGGTGGACCTCGGCACCTCCCTCGCGGGCCGGTGCCGGACGCTCGCCGCCGCCTCCGCCGCCCACAACGCGCCGGCCACCGGTGAGCCCGCGTTCGGGCTGCTGCCCGGGGAACTGGAGTACGGCGTCGGGATCCACGGCGAGCGCGCCGACCGCACCAGGAGCCAGGGCAGCATGGGCGCGCTCGTGGAGGACATGACCGGCGCCCTGCTGGACGCGCTGCGCCCCGGCCCCGACGACCCGGTCGTGGCCCTGGTCAACGGCCTGGGGTCGGTCACCTCGCTCGAGCTGTACGGCATCTTCGGTGAACTCGGCCGGGTCCTCGACGCCCGGCGTGTGCGGCTCGTCCGGCACCTCGTCGGCGACTACGTGACCGCGCTCGACATGCGGGGCTTCTCCCTGACCCTGATGGTCGCCGACCACGACACCCTGGGCTTCTACGATGCGCCGGTCCGCACCCCGGCGTTGCGATGGTGAGCGGCCCGCGGGCCTGCGCCCCGGCGGCCCGTGACAGGAGCAGGAGGACGGCCCCATGACGACTGCCGCTTTCGACGGGACACAGACCCGTGACTGGATACGCCGCTTCGCCGACTCGGTGTACGCGACCGAGGCCGAGCTGACCGCGCTCGACCAGCGGGCGGGGGACGGCGACTTCGGGACCAATCTCGCGACCGGGGTCCGGGCCGCCGGGCGGCTGCTCGACCGTACGGACGGGTCGGCCGGGCCCGCGGAGACCCTGGGCGCCATGGCCACCGCCTTCCTCGACGAGATCGGCGGGACCAGCGGCCCCCTGTTCGGCCTGCTGTTCCAGGCGCTGAGCAGGGCCGCCGCGGACTCCGGTCCGGGGCTGACGACGACCGCCCTCGCCGAAGGCACGGCCCAGGGCCTCGCCGCCATCCGCCGTGTGGGTGATGCGGCCCCCGGCGACAAGACGCTGGTCGACGCGCTGGATCCGGCCGCCGCCGCACTGCGGGCGGCGGGGACGGCACCGCCCGCGACCGCCCTGGCCACGGCGGCGGACGGCGCCTGGCGTGGCGTACGGGACACCGCCGACCTGTCGGCGCGCATGGGCCGGGCCAGCTATCTCGGCGAACGGGCGACCGGCATCCCCGATCCCGGCGCGGTGGGGATCGCCCTGTTCTTCGCCTCCGCCGCCGGCGCCGTCCCCGCCCTGGGGCCCCATCTGCGCCCCACCGGCTGACCGGACCCGCGCCCGGGGCAGCGGGGTGCGCTACTCCCCGATCCGGCTGCGGGCCCAGCCCACCAGCTCCCGGTCGGCGAGGCTGTCGACCCACAGGTCGGCCTGTTCCGCGTCCGGTCCCGGCGGGCAGGGCCCGAGGCCGATGACGCGGAGGCCCGCCCGGCGGGCGGACTCCATGCCCGTGAGCGAGTCCTCCACGGCCAGAGCCTTCTCGGGCGGGACGCCGCAGAGACGGACGGCCACGCTGTAGACATCGGGTTCCGGCTTCGGCCGTACGTCCTCGCCGGCGACCACGACATGGCTGAAGGAGCCGAGGAGCCCGGCCCGGTCCAGGCACGCTTCCACCGTCTCCCGGGGGCAGTTGCTCGCCACCGCGAGGGGGAGGTGCCGGGCCGCCAGCCGCACCAGCGCGGCGGCGCCCGGCATGGTGACGGGGTCCTCGTCGACCAGCGCGGTGAAGGTGGTGAGGAGGGTGGCCGCCAGGTCGTCCGCGAGATCCGGCTTCCCGGTCTCCTCGGCCATGAGCGCGCCGCACTCGGTGTAGTGCACGCCCTTGGCACGGTCGGCGAATCCGGCCGGAGGCTTGAGGCCGAACACCCGGAAGGTGGCGTTCCGGGCCTCCTGCCAGTGTCGTTCCGTGTCCATCAGGGTCCCGTCGCAGTCGAAGACGATGGCTGACGGGGACCAGGCAAGGATGTTACGAGCTGTCATGTAACTGCCGTTCTCGGAGACTGCGCCGACCGTTTCGTGCACGGGTGCAGAGAGGTGCCGGGATGCGGATGACGAATGCGCGGCAATGAGGGAACCGTGCGCATGAGCACGGCTGCTGCGACCGCGTGCACGTTGCTGAGCGCGTCGTGGCGGACGTGGATCGTCGTTTTCGGCCCGAGCCGAAAACATCGTGGCCGTTACGTTATTTCGGCCTCTCCGATTTCCGCAATCACCAATTCGAGTGCATGGAATTGCCCCGGCCGCCGGCGTCAGGGGCGCACGCACGGGCCGGTGAAACGGCCCGGCGCGCGCGGAGGGCGGTCAACACGCCTGGTGAGCGGCGCTCCCGGTCGCGTGCGACACCACGGGAGGCGTAGTCATGACGCCCACACGAAACGTTTCTCCCCAGCCGGGCGGGAGATTGTGTGAACACGCGTCCACATGGGGGCGGCTGACGAATAATAAGATCTTCGCGCGATGCGACTGCGCCCCCAGGGAGAGGGTCCGCATTCTCTCGCCGTAGCGACAGAACATGCGAGCGAAGGTGGAACGTACGTGCAGGACAGAGCCCGGGCAACCCGAAAACTATTGCTGGAATCAGCAGCACATCTATTTGTCGAACGTGGATATGCGGGAACGAGTGTCAATGACATAAGCGATCACTCGGGAAAGACCAGCGGCGCGATCTATTTCCATTACTCGAGCAAGGAGAAGCTGGCCCTGGCGGTGGCCAGGGAACAGTTCGCCACCTGGCCGCAGCTGGCCGCCCCCTACGCCGCGCCCGGTATTCCTCCGCTGGAGAAGCTGGTCGCCCTCAGCCTCGGTGTCGCGCGTTCCCTCAGCGAGGACGTCGTGGCGCGGGCCGGCGCCCGGCTCTGGGCGGAGCGCCGGGGCATCGAGGCAGCCGTGCCCACGCCGTTCGACGCCTGGGCCCTGGCCGCCACCCGGCTTCTCGCCCAGGCCCGCGCGCGGGGTGAACTCGCGGCCGACGTGAGGCCGTCGGCCGCGGCCGTGCCGCTCGTGTCCGCCTTCTTCGGGCTCTGCACACTGACCGACGACCTGCCGGCCGGCCGCGACCGGTGGGAGCAGTTCGACCAGTGGTGGCTGCTGACGCTCAAGTCCCTCCAGGCGAAACCGGACGCGGCCGGTCTGCTCGCCCGCGCGCGGGCACGGGTCCCCAACCTCACAAGGCAATACACCTAGGGCGTGACTCAGCCCAGCAGATCCGGCGCGCGCAGCATCTCGGCCGGGACGCCCCAGGCGTCGACGAGGTCGACCGCGAGGGGCCGGACCTTGCGGCAGAGATCGTTCACCTCACGGCTGATCGCCTTGGAACGCTGGATCGTCAGCCTGCCGTGCTCCATGAACCACGCCCGGTCCGCCTCGATCGTCGACAGGGCGAACAGGTCGCACAGCAGGCCCAGCGCCACCTTGTCGCCGCTCTCGGGGAGCGCGCGCACCTTGTCGACGAACGCCTCCAGCACCAGCCGCTCGACGTGCGCGTGGGCGACCGCGATGACATGGTCCTGCACCTGCGAGAAGACGACGCCGGGGTTGCGCTTCTGGTCGATCCCGCGCTTGAGCCGGCGGGCCACGCCCGCGAGCATGTGCTCCTCGCGGTGGCGGAGCATGGCGAGCTGGTACTCCGAGTCGAGCAGGCCCGCCTCCTGGTCCCACTCGTCACCGCCGGGCAGCAGGTCACGCACCCGTTCCAGCAGCTTGTGGGCCGAGGTCTTCTCGATGACCGTCTCCACCGCGAGGCCGGTGACGTAGCGGACCATGCCGAGCTGGTCCAGGTCCTCGAACTCACTGGCGTGATGGGTGAGCAGGCCCTTGGCCACGAGCTGGAGCAGGACGTGGTTGTCGCCCTCGAAGGTGGTGAAGATGTCGCTGTCGGCCTTGAGGGCGGCGAAGCGGTTGACGGCGAGGTACCCGGCGCCGCCGCACGCCTCGCGGCACTCCTGGACGACCCGGGTCGCGTGCCAGGTCCCGAGCGCCTTGGTCCCGGCGGCCCGTGACTCCAGCCGGCGCCGCGCCTGCTCGTCGTCCGTGATGCCGGAGAACACCTCGTGCAGCTGCGTGCGCACCACGTCCTGCGCGAAGTGCAGCGCGTAGGTGCGCGCGACGAGCGGCAGCAGACGGCGCTGGTGCAGCCCGTAGTCGAGGAGCAGCTGCTCCTCGGTGTCCGACGCCGCCTCGAACTGCCTGCGCCGCACGGCGTACTTCGTGGCGATCGTGAGGGCGACCTTGGCGGCGTTCACCCCGGCCCCGCCGACGCTGACCCGGCCCTGCACCAGGGTGCCGAGCATGGTGAAGAAGCGCCGGTCGGGGTTGTCGATCGGGCTCTCGTAGACGCCTTCGGCGGTGACGTCGGCGAAGCGGTTGAGCAGGGCCTCGCGCGGCACCCGCACGCCGTCGAACCAGATACGGCCGTTGTCCACGCCGTTGAGGCCCATCTTGCGGCCGTCGTCCTCGATGCGGACGCCGGGCGCCACCTCACCGCCGGTCCGGACCGGCACGACGAACGCGTGCACGCCCTCGGACTTCCCGCCCACCTCCAGCTGGGCGAAGACGACCGCCAGTTCGGCGTGGCGGGCGGCGTTGCCGATGTAGTCCTTGCGCGCCTGGTCGCCGTCGGTGGTGATGACGAACTCCTGGGCCGCGGCGTCGTACCTCGCGCGGGTGCCGAGCGCCTGGACGTTGGAGCCGTGCCCGGTCTCGGTCATCGCGAAGCATCCCATCAGCTTCCCGGTGATCAGGTCCGGCAGATAGGCGTCGTGGTGGCGTTCGGTGCCCAGGTGCAGGATCGCGCCGCCGAAGAGCCCGAACTGCACCCCGACCTTCACGAGCACCGACAGATCGCCGAAGGCGAGCGTCTCGAACGCGGCGATGGAAGCCCCGACGTCACCGCCCCCGCCGTACGCGCCCGGGAAGCCCATGCCGGTCTGGCCCGTCGCGGCCATCTCGACCACGACCTCACGCACCCGTTCGCGGAACGCGTCGATGCCGAGCTCGTCGGCCTCCTCCAGCACGGAGGCGTACTTCACCAGGTTGGTCCGGACGAGGTCGCGGATCTCGGCGTACTCGCCGTCGAGCACCTCGGTCAGCGCCCGGACGTCGACCTCGGGCTGCACGTAACCGCTCGGATCCGTGGATGTGTTGTCAGTGGCCATGCCAGTTCGCTACCCCGCCCGGGGACGATCAAGCGGCATGGCCGGGGCTCCCGGCGCCGTACGGAGTACGCGCGGCGCGGCCGGCGGGCACCCGGGCGTCCGCGCCGGCCCGCACGGAGCGTGTCACCGGGTGGCCAGCCGCTCCAGCAGGGCGGCGCTCCGCGCCAGCAACGTCCGCTCCTCATCGGTGAGTTCGGCCTCGATGGCCTGCGCGAGCCAGCCGGCCCTGCGGCCGCGCTCCGCTTCGAGGGCGGCCCGGCCCGCGTCCGACAGCTCCACCAGCGACTTACGGCCGTCCGTGGGGTGCGCCCGGCGCGTGATCAGGTTCTGCTCCATGAGCAGTCCCACCGCGCGGGCCATCGACTGGGGGCGTACGCGCTGATCGGCGGCGAGGTCGCTGGTGGTCATGGCGCCGTCGCGGTCGAGCACGCCGAGCACGGCGACCTGGCCCAGCGGGATGCGGTCCTCGTGTTTGACTCGCCGGGTGAGCTTGCCCATCGCGGTACGCAGTTCGGCGGCGATGGCGGCGGCTTCCGAGGTGGGCATAGGGCACTTTACCCCGCTGGCCAGGAGGGCTGCACAGCTGACCTGCACAGCAATGCTGTACAGCCAAACTGAGCAGCATTGCTGTATGGTTTTTCCCGTCGGGCTCAGCGCCAGCGTTGTCGCAGCCGGGGGCCACGGCACACGACAACGGGAAGGACCTCCCATGTCCGCACAGTCAGCAGGCCCGGACACCGCCATCGAGAAGGTCACCGCCCGCCGGATCATCGACAGCCGGGGCAACCCCACGGTCGAGGTCGACATCGTCCTGACGGACGGGTCCCTGGGACGCGCGGCCGTCCCCTCCGGCGCCTCCACCGGCGCCCGGGAGGCCGTGGAGCTGCGCGACGGGGATCCCACGCGCTGGCACGGCAAGGGCGTCGACCGCGCGGTGGCCCACGTCGACGGCGAGATCGCGGCGGCCGTGCGCGGCCTGGACGCGGCCGACCAGGCGGGTCTCGACGCCGCGCTGATCGCCCTCGACGGCACCGCCGGCAAGTCCCGGCTCGGCGCCAACGCGATCCTCGGCGTCTCCCTCGCCGCCGCCAAGGCCGCCGCGGCGGCCCACCGCCTGCCCCTCCACCGCCACCTCGGCGGCGCCGACGCGCGCCTCCTGCCGCTGCCGATGATGAACATCGTCAACGGCGGTGCCCACGCCGACAACCCGCTGGACTTCCAGGAGTTCATGATCGCGCCGGTGGGGGCGGACAGCTTCGCCGAGGCCGTCCGCATGGGCAGCGAGGTCTTCCACACCCTGCGCCGCGATCTGCTGGCCGCCGGGCACTCCACGGGCGTCGGGGACGAGGGCGGCTTCGCGCCGTCGCTCCGTACCGCCGAGGAGGCCCTCGACTTCGTGATGGCCGCGATCGAGCGCACCGGCTACCGTCCCGGCGCCGACATCGGCCTGCTCATGGACCCGGCGTCCTCGGAGTTCTTCCGCGACGGGGTCTACGACTACGCGGGCGAGGGGGTGCGGCGCACCCCCTCCGAGAACGTCGACCACCTCGCCGGGCTGATCGACGCCTACCCGGTCGTCTCCATCGAGGACCCGATGGCGGAGAACGACCTGGAGGGCTGGCGGGAGCTGACCGCCCGGGTCGGCGACCGCTGCCAGCTCGTCGGCGACGACGTGTTCTGCACCGACGAGGCGCTGCTGCGCGAGGGCATCCGCACCGGCGTCGGCAACTCGGTGCTGGTCAAGGTCAATCAGATCGGGACGCTGACCGAGGCGCTGGCGACGGTGGACACCGCCCACCGGGCGGGCTGGACGGCTGTGATGTCGCACCGCTCGGGCGAGACGGAGGACACCACCATCGCGGACCTGGCGGTGGCGACCGGCTGCGGTCAGATCAAGACCGGCTCGCTCTCCCGCTCCGACCGTACGGCGAAGTACAACCAGCTGATCCGGATCGAGGAGGAGCTGGGCGACTCGGCGCGTTACGCGGGCCGCTCCGCACTGCGCCGGGCCTGAACGACGGGCGCCGGCCGCCCCGGGGTGCGAGGCGGCACGGTGCGGCCGGGGCGGGGATCGCCCGCCCCGGCCGCACCGTCGCCCGCGCGTCCACCGGAGCGGTCAGGACCGGCGGTCGGCGGGGCTCCCGGGATGCGCGGGGACGGCCCGTACGCGGGTCGGCCCCGCCCCGTCGGGCGCGGTCTGCGTCGCGACCCCGTCCCCGGCCCGTGCCGTCAGCCGCAGTTGGGAGATGGCGTTCACGATCGTCAGAGCGCCCCCGTCCGCCGACAGCTGCCAGCGCTGGGTGCGCTTGTCCGCCGCGCACGTCTCCTGGGTGAGCTCAGCACCGGCCTCGATGGGGGCGCCCAGGTAGCGCTTGCCGCGTTCGACGTCCAGGCACAGGCCCGTCCCCGCCGACCGGAGCGTGTAGTAGCCGTCCGCCGTGACGGCGGCCTCCCAGGCCGCCTCACGGCCGGCGACGAAGCCCACGAGGTCGCCCCCGGCCCGTCCCGCGGGAGCCAGCTCCTTACCGCCGGTGGCGACCAGCCGGTACGTGCCCGCGCGCAGCGGCTCACGGTCGGTGTTCGCCCATCCCGGCGCGTGCCCGACGCTGCGGGCCAGCGTCTCGAACTCCCCGTACGTCGGGGCGGGGCGGGGGCCTCCCCAGGTGGCCTGGGCGATGAACCGCAGGGGCATGAACGCCTTGGCCTCGACCTCGTTCTCGGTCTCCGCCGCGGCGCTGTCCGGCCACATGGTGATCTTCGCGCCGGTGAGGTTCGCGGGCCTGGACGCGAGGGTCTCGTCCTCGAAGCTCAGCGGGCTCCAGCCGGAGTCGTACAGCTTCGCGGTCTGCATGGTGTAGCCGCCGCGCACCAGGTAGAGCGAGTACGAGGAGTTCATCACCTCGCGGCCCTCCGCGATCAGGGAGGACGGCTTCCGCACATCACCGCCGCCGAGCCAGTGCTCCACGGCGATGTCCCGGTCCAGTGGGACCAGGCGGTTACGGCCGAGGAGTCCGTCGTTCCAGATCCGCAGCGTGCGGCCGTCCGCGCGTACGTGGTCGTTCACCTGGTTGACGAAACCGACGAAGGCGTCATCGGGAGTGGCTCCGGCGCCGAACTTCTCGGTGGCGTACTCCTGGATCTGCGGGAAGTCCGGGTAGGCGGTGCCGATCATGTACTCGTCCGCGCCCATGTGCCAGGAGCGGGTGTCCCACACGTCGAGCGCCTCGTCCACCAGCGAGGTGTAGTACGCGAACGCCTCGGGCCGGGTGATGTCCAGGCGCGCCGGGGAGGGCGTGCCGTCCTTGTCCCTGAGCTGGAGCTCTGGGTGGTCCTCCAGGTAGGTGTCCATGTGGCCGGGCGAGTTGATCTCCGGGATCAGCTCGATGTGGTACCGCTCGGCCATCCTGACCAGCTGTCGCACCTCGTCCTTGGTGTAGTACCCCCAGAAGGCGGACTCGGGGTCGACGTCGCTCCTGACCTTGGCCTCGATCCACAGCTGGTTCAGCTTCTGCGACGCCATGTCGCGCATCAGCCGCTCGAACCAGTCCATGGAGATGTGGATGTAGCAGGCGCAGACACCCACGCCGCGCTCCTCGTACTCCGGCACGTCGGTGGCCGAGCCGCCCGGGACCGCGCCGCCCGCGCGGAGCAGCTGCAGCACGGTGCGGGTCCCGTGATAGATCCCGGTGGAGGTGGCGCCGGTGACGGTCAGCCTGGCACCGGACTCCAGGCGGTACCCCTCGTCATCGAGGTCGTCCTTTCGGCCGGTGTCCTGGCTCAGCACGATGTCGCCGGGGCCGGCGGGCCGGTCCTCGACCACCCGTGGGGCGCGCCCGGTCACCTCGCGCAGCTCGCCCGCGAGCCGGCGCGCGTCGGCGGTGGTCCGCGCGTCGGCGTCGTCGAGCACGATCCGGCTGCCCGCGCCGAAGCGGAACTCACCGGATCCGGGCTCCCATGCACGCAGCGCGGGGAGCACCTGGGGCGCCGCGGCACCGCCTTCCCGCGCTCCGGCGGGGGCTGTCGGGAGCAGGGCGGCCGCGACGGCCGCGACCACGCCGAGCGCTGCGGCGGTACTGCGGCGTCTTCCGGATCTCATGATCACCTTCCATGCTTCCTCTGGGGCAGGGGTCATGCGGCGCGCCGGGCCGGGCGACGGCCCGGCGGGCAGAATGGCCGGAGCATGCCAAGGGCAGACCCGGCCGGGAAGTGTTGGCCAGAGTAAAGGCTTGCCACCAAGAGGTCTAGACCCCATACGTCTTATGCCTTCCGGCTTCCTGGTCCAGCATCGAAGAGAACCAGGGAAGTTATTGGACCGGACCAACTGAGGAGATGACGTGGGACGTCGCAGAAACACCACACTTGCTGTCGGCACATGCTTCGCACTCGCAAGTGGTCTGTTGCTTCAGACCCTGCCGGCCACCGCCGCCCCCGACGCACCCCGCAGCGCGGCCACCACACCGCCGGTCTCCCCGACCCCGCAGAACATCGGCCGCACAGGTGGCGACGTCCAGGTGACCGGCAAGGTCTATGTCGTGGCCGACGACGCCACGGACGCCGCCGCCCGGGACCGGCTGGTCCGGGAGCTCAGGGACCACGGCGCCCGCGAGGTGAAGGTCGTCGCCCCCGGAAACGTTCCCGGGGACGCCGTACGCCACCTCACCGTGCGGCTCGGCGCGGCGGACCGCGGTGACATCGCCAGGGCGCTCGGGGACACCGAAGCGCCCGACCGGGCCGAGGGATACGCCCTGCGGGTGAACCGGACCCGTGGCGCCGGGAACATCGCGCTCGGCGGCAGCGACGCCGACGGCCAGTACTACGCCGTGCAGACCCTGCGCCAGCTCTTCCTCCGGGCCGACAGGCGCTGGACCATCTCCGGAGTCCAGGTCACCGACCACCCGTCGATGCCGCTGCGCGGCACCATCGAGGGCTTCTACGGCCAGCCCTGGACACACCAGGAGCGCCTGGACCAGATGGACTTCTACGGGGACGTCAAGGCCAACACGTACATCTACGCCCCCAAGGACGACCCGTACCACCGCGGCAAGTGGCGCGAGCCCTACCCCGCGGACAAGCTCACCGAGCTCGGCGAACTGGTCGGCCGGGCCACCGCGAACCATGTGCGCTTCACCTTCGCCGTGTCCCCCGGCGAGTCGATCTGCTACTCCGACGCCGGTGACCGCGCGACGCTCAAGGCCAAGCTCCAGGCGCTGTACGACCTGGGCACCCGCGCCTTCTCGATCCCGCTCGACGACATCAACTACACGAGCTGGAACTGCGAGGCGGACCGCGCGGCGTACGGCGAGCCCGGCCAGGAGTCCGCCGCCAAGGCCCAGGTCGACCTGCTGAACGACGTACAGCGTGACTTCATCGCGGGCCATGACGGCGCGAAGCCGCTGCAGATGGTGCCCACGGAGTACGGCGACCTGCGGGACAGCCCGTACAAGAAGATCATCCGGGACACCCTGGATCCGGAGGTCGTGGTGATGTGGACCGGCACCGACGTCGTGCCCCCGCAGATCACGAACGACGAGGCGGACCGGATCTCGGAGCTCTTCGGCCGCCGGGTCTTCGTCTGGGACAACTATCCGGTCAACGACTTCGGCAACACCGCCGGACGCCTGCTGCTGGCGCCGTACGACAAGCGTGAGGCCGGCCTCTCGGAACACCTCTCCGGCATCGTCGCCAACCCCATGAACCAGCCGTACGCCAGCAAGGTCGCCGTCTTCGGCGCCGCCGACTTCGCCTGGAACGACCAGGGGTACGACGCGGGGAAGAGCTGGCCGCGAGTGATGTCCTACCTCGCCGGCGGGGACCGCGCGGCGACCGGCGCACTGCTGGTCTTCAGCGATTTGCAGCACATGGCGCCGACCTTCGGCGCGGAGCCCTGGCAGCCCCAGGCCCCGGAACTCGGTCGGCGGGTCGCGGAGTTCTGGTCGGCCTGGGAGGACGGCGGCGATCGCGTGAAGGCGCTGAAGTCCCTGCGCGCCTACGCGACGGCCGTCCGGAAGGCCCCGGCCACCATCCGCGGCGGCGACGTGGAGAAGGGCTTCACCGTGGACGCCGCGCCGTGGCTGGACGCCACCGAGCTGTGGGGCGGCGCGATGGTGAAGACCCTCGACGCGCTCGCGGCCCACGACGACGGGAACGCGAAGGCGGCGGAACGGCTGCTCGCCGAGTCCGCCGAACTGCAGGGCCGGGCCCGGGCCCTGCTCGTCGACCCGCCGCGCAACTCCTGGGGCAAGGTGCGGCCCAAGGTCGGTGACGGTGTGCTCGACACCTTCCTGGACAAGGCCGCGGAGGCCGCCCGGCAGTAAGGCCCCCCGTCCCCGGGGGAAGGCGGCCCGTGTTCCGCTCCGGCGTGCGGAACACGGGCGCCACCGGGACCCGGGCCACCGGGACCCCGACCACCGACCCCGGGCGGCCGGCCGGACGCGGTGAAACCCTCTCGACCTGATCACCTCCACGGGACATGCTTCGTGCATGGAGTTCCTCTGCTACCACCGCGACCGGCCCGGATCCCTCCCGCTGCGCGCCGAACTGCTGGAAGCACACTGGTCCTACATGGACGGGTACGCGAAGGAGATGATCGCCCGCGGTCCGACCCTCGCCGACGACGGCGACACACCGACCGGAAGCGTCCACATCCTCGACCTGCCCGATCCCGCCGCCGCCCGCGCGTTCGCCTTCGACGAGCCCAACTACCAGGCGGGCGCCTACCGGGACGTGCTGCTGCGACGGTGGCGCAACCTGCTGGGGCGCACCATGTGGGACTTCCCCGGCGGTGCGGCAGAGGGCAACCGCTACCTGGTGATCGGCCTCGGCTCGGGGCAGGCCGCCGACCTCGCGGTGCCGCCCGGCCGGGACGAACTGATCGCGTACGGGCCGCTGCTGGCCGACGACGGCACCACCTGGGTGGGCACGGCGGCACTGGTCCGCGCACCCGGCCCGGACGCGGCGCGCGCCCTCCTGACCGCGGACCGGTACGCCGACATCGAGGTGCACAACTGGCAGCCCGGCGGGCGGGATTCATGACCGAGGGCCCCTCCGGCGGCCCACGACGTGTCCTGACCGCTACATCCGCTGTCCCATTATCTTGATTGCGACACGGTCCGGACGCCCATAAACTGCCACAGAAATAAGGCTGGCCTTACCTGATATGTCTCCGGGGCGTGCGGCCGCTTCACATGTCACGGGAATGCCCCGGTGCCCGGGTCGACGAACACCGTGAACACGCACCCCCGGCACCACAGAACGTGGAGTTCCACCATGTCCCGATCATGCGCGCCCAGGGCGGGCTCCCGGCGATGACGTCAAAACTGTCCGCGGTGCTGCCCGATCTCTCCCCCTGGCGTTCCTCACGTGACTTCCGGCTCCTCTGGGTCCAAGGGCTGATCACGAATTTCGGCAGCTTCATGGCCCTGGTCGCGCTGCCGCTCCAGATCAAGGAACTGACCGGGTCCCCGCTCGCGGTGGGCGCGATGGGCGCCGTCGAGCTGGTTCCGCTGATCGTCTTCGGTCTGTACGGCGGGGCGCTCGCCGACGCGGTCGACCGGCGCAAGGTCATCCTGTTCACCGAGGCCGGGCTCGGGCTGCTGGCGGCCGTCCTGCTGGTGAACGCGATGCTGCCGGAACCGATGCTGTGGCCGCTCTACGTGGTGGCGGCCGGGGTGGCGGCGCTGGCCGGTCTCCAGCGGCCCGCGCTCGACTCGCTGCTGGCCCGGATCGTGCCGCACGACCAGCTCGCGGCGGCCGCCGCGCTCAACGCCTTCCGCTGGCAGGCCGGTGCGATCGCCGGTCCGGCGCTGGCGGGCCTGGTCGTGGCGTACGCGGGCAACGTCCCCGCCTACGCCACCACGGTCGCCTGCTTCGCCGTGTCCGTCGCGATGTGTCTCCGGCTCACCCCCGTGCCGCCCGCCGAGAACGCGGAGAGGCCGTCCCTGCGCGGCATCGCCCAGGGCGCTCGCTACGCCTGGTCGCGCCCGGTCCTGCTGGGCACCTACGCGGTGGACCTGGCAGCGATGTTCTTCGCCTTCCCGAACACGATCTTCCCCTTCCTCGCCGACGACCTCGACGCCGACTGGTCCCTGGGGTTGATGTACACGGCCGGGTCGGTCGGTTCGGTGCTGGTGAGCCTGACCAGCGGCTGGGTGTCCCGGGTCAGGCGGCACGGGCTCCTGGTCGTGTGCGGCGCGGCCGGGTGGGGTCTGGCCATCGCCGCGGCCGGCTGGCTGACCGACGTCTGGCTGGTGCTGGTGTGCCTGGGCCTGGCCGGGGCGGGCGACATGCTGAGCGGCCTGGGCCGTTCGACCATCTGGAACCAGACCATCCCCGACGAACTGCGCGGCCGGCTCGCGGGCATCGAGGTCCTCTCCTACAGCGTCGGCCCCCAGCTCGGCCAGGTGCGCGCGGGTGCGATGGCCGGCTGGACGGGTGCCCGCCCCGCGATCTGGACCGGCGGCATCGCCTGCCTGGCCTCGGTGGGCCTGCTCGCCGCCGCGCTGCCGAAGCTCCTGACGTACGACGCGGGGACCGACGAGGACGCCAACCGCCGCCGCGCGGCCCACGCGGCGGCGACGGGCGCACCGGAAGCGGTGTGACGCGTGCGCGGCGGCGCCCCGGTCAGCCCGACTTCGGCGGCTTGCGGGTGTCGAAGGCGAACAGGGTGTTCCCGTCCCCGGCCACGACCACCGCGCGCCCCGCGACCGTCACACGCGGGCTCGCGCCCTGCTCGCCCGTCAGGCCGTCGGCCTGCGGGTCCGTCGTCCACAGGAGGGTGCCGTCGTCCGGCGACAGCGCGACGACCCGGCCGGTGGCCGAGCTGAAGTACAGCGCGCCGGCTCCCGCCACGGGCCCGGACGCGCCCTCCACGGCCGTCTGCCGCGACCACTTGTTGCGGCCGGTCGCGGGGTCGAGCGCCGTCACACGACCGGTCTGCCCGCTCACGTAGACGGTGCCGCCGGCCATGCCGGGGGTCCCGTCGTACGTCTTCGCGAGCCGGGAGTACGTGACCTTCCGCGAGGCCGGGTCGACCCGCGCCACCCCGTCGTAGCCGTTCAGCGCCGGTCCGTCCCGGTGCTCCTGGAGGAGTACGAGCCTGCCGTCGGCGGCTCCCACCGGCACGGCCGGGCCGTCGACCGCGATGGGCCTGCCCAGCTCCCCCGACGCCCGGTCCATCGCGTACAGGGTGGGGTCGCGCACCTCCGAGTCGTCCAGCTCCGCGTCGGTGGCGCACATCGCCATGAGCCGGGGGCCCGCCGGGACGGGAGCGCACCGCGTGCCGTCGGGGAACGACGTCTTCCAGGCGACGTCGCCGCTGTGTGCGTCCCGGGCCTCGAAGCGGGAGTTGGAGGCGTCGACCGTCACGACGGTGGAGCCGGTCAGCAGGGCGTCCTGGGACCGGCCCGTGACGGCCGTCGACTGGGCGCCCGACGGTACGGACCACAGCTCCCGGCCCGTGTCGGCGTCGACGGCCACCACCTCTTCGGGAGGTCCCTGCGGGTCGTCCTGGGAAGCGAAGCGGTATCCGAGCACCGTGTCGTCGGTGGCGCCCACGAGGTGCCTGCCCTGGACGGGGACGCCGGGGCTCTTCGCCGTCCACGCCCGCGAGCCGTCCAGGAGGCTGACCCGGGTCGCGACCACTCCCCCGCCCCCGCAGAACAGCGCGTCCTCGCGGGCGACGCAGCGCAGCTCGTCGGGGATGCCCTCGTCCCCGCCCGGCACGGTCGTGTGCCACGGCTGGAAGCCGGACGGAAGCGTGGCGCCCGGGGCCGCGACGGTGCTGCCCTTGTCGCCGCCGTCGTTCCCTCCGAGACCGCCCGCCTTCAGCGCGGTGACTCCGCCGCCGATCGCCGCCACCGCGACCGCGGCCGCGAGCACGGGACGCCACCGGCCGCGCAGCCGGCGGCCGAGGGCGGTGCCGGTGTCCTGCGTACCGGAGCCTTCCGTACCGGGCCCTTCCGTACCCGCGCCGGTGGCCGGGTCTGAGGGCGTCGGGGTGGCCCGCGCCGCGACGTCGTGCTGGGTGATCATGTCCCGGGTGCGTCCCGCGCCGGCCGCGCTCACCTCGGTCCCGCCGAGGTCGGCCGGCAGGTCCCTGAGCAGCACGAGGAGCTCGTCGGCCGAGGGCCGCCCCTCCGGCTCCTTGTCCAGGCACGGCTCGACGACCGCGCGCAGAGCCGCAGGCACGGCGTCCAGCGAGGGTTCCTCGTGGACCACCTGGTACGCCGTCATGTACGGGCTGTCCGCGTCGAAGGGCCCGTGGCCCGTCGCCGAGTACACCAGCAGGGTCCCCAGCGAGAAGACGTCGGACCGCGGCCCCACCCCACGCGGCGCCTGCAACTGCTCGGGCGACATGAAGGGCGGCGTCCCGATGACCCGCCCCGTCATCGTCAGCGTCTGCTGGTCCACGGCGCGCGAGATGCCGAAGTCGATGACGCGGGGGCCTTCGGGCGAGAGCACGACGTTCGAGGGCTTCAGGTCACGGTGGACGACCCCCACCCGGTGGATGTCGCGCAGCGCCTCGGCCAGCCCGATGGCGAGCCTCCGCAGCTCCTCCCCGTCCAGCGGGCCGTTCGCGGCGATGTGCTGGGCGAGCGTGTTCCCCTCGATGTAGGTCGTCGCCATCCACGGCTGGTCGGCCTCGGGGGCCGCGTCGACCACGGCGGCGGTGAACGCGCCGCTCACCCGTCTCGCGGCCGCCACCTCCTGCCGGAAGCGGATGCGGAACTCGTCGTCCCCCGCGAACTGCTGGTGGATGAGTTTGATCGCGACGGGCCGCCCCGAGCTCGTACGGGCCAGGAAGACCGTGCCCATGCCACCCGAGCCGAGCCGCGCCTCGAGCGGATAACCGCCGATCTCGGCTGGATCACCTCCGCGCAGCGACACTCTTCCCGACCTCCCGTCCCCCGTGCGTCTCTGCCACCACGGGCCTGCTCATCTGTCCTGCTCATCTGTCCTGCACCCAAACTAGCCGCAGTGCGGTACGGCAGGACGAAGCGGGTGACGTACACGGGCTCCGGAGCCGCCCGCGACCGCACGGACCGGAGGCGACGGCCGCTATCCTGACCGCCGGAATCACCCGCAGCATTCCCTTCGCTCGCTTTCGCCCCATTTCCGGCCGAACGGACCAGAAGCAGATGGAAGATTGTGTTTTCTGCGCCATCATCGACGATCCGGGCAAGGCCCGCGTGGTGTTCTCGGACCCGCACACGGTGGCCTTTCTCCCCCTGGCGCCCGCGACCCGGGGTCATACCCTGGTCGTCCCCCGCACACACTTCGCGGATCTGTGGGAGATGGACGAGCTGTCCGTCCAGCATCTGACACGGACCACACTGACGGTCGGCAGAGCGCTGCGGTCGGCGCTGGAGCCGGAGGGGATGAACGTCGTCAACTCGGCCGGGACCGCGGCCTCGCAGAGCGTCTTCCACTGCCATACACACCTCGTACCCCGGTGGCCCGGAGATGCGATGGGCCCGATCTGGCCGCCGAAGGGCAGCCCGTCCGAGGACGACGCGGAGCTGGACGCCCTGGCCCGCCGGATCTCCGTGGAGTGCCGGAGCGTCGCGCCCTGAACGCGGGGGCCGGTCGTCGGAGCTACACAGCGAGAGCGACGACCGCGAGGTGCGCCACGAGCAGAGCGCCGTAGAACAGCAGCAGTGTGCCGGAGAAGGCGACGTGTCTCCACAGGACCCGTTCCGTGTACGGGCCGATGTTCATCGACAGGA
Source organism: Streptomyces sp. NPDC104381 (assembly GCF_055583745.1). Lineage (NCBI taxonomy): Bacteria > Bacillati > Actinomycetota > Actinomycetes > Kitasatosporales > Streptomycetaceae > Streptomyces > Streptomyces sp. NPDC104381. The sequence continues at coordinate 237,654 of NZ_JBVJNK010000003.1, read as the reverse complement.
CCTCGACCGTGCTCGCGGGGCGCCGGGCGTCCTCGTACAGATGGCGGAACAGCCGCTCCTGGCGGAGGAAGTAGCCGTCCAGTGACCAGAAACAGATCAGCGGCACAGCTCCGGCGAGGGCGAGCGGCCAGTTCAGCCGGCCCGCGGACAGGGCGAGGAAGGCGGCAGCCAGAGTGAGCGCCCACCCCTTGATCAGGAACGAGTTGGTGCCCAGGCGGGTGACGACGGCCTGGATGAATTCGAGATGCTTGATCCGGTCGGCGTCGAGAGGCCGGCGCACAACAGGCGTGTCCGGCCCGTCACTCACTGCTGTCATGGCTCTCCCCCTCGGTGCTCGCGCGTCGACGATCCCCCGGTGCTAGCGCGTCGACGAACCCCTGGTACCTGCGCGTCGACGATCGTACCGACGCGGGTGCGCGCGCGCCATGAGCCCCGGACAGCTTCGCCACCGCCGCGGAGCCGCCGGGAAGCGCGGATGACGGGGCGCCCGGGGGCCGTTGCTCGGTACCGTGGAACGGTGACCGAACCTGATCTGCCGACGGCAGAGGATCCCCCGTCCGCCCCTCGCGTCTTCATCTCGTACGCCCAGGACGACAACGCCCACACGGAACGGGTCCGGTGCCTGTGGGCACTTCTCCGGAAGCACCATGTGGACGCGCGGATCGACCTGCCGGCGGCGGAACAGCCCCAGGACTGGCCGATGTGGATGACGGGCCAGATCCGCGAGGCGGACCACATCCTCGTCATCGCGTCACCCGCGTACCGTCGCCGCGCGGAGGGCGAGGAGAAGGCCGGGGTCGGCAGGGGGGTGGCCTGGGAGGCCCGTCAACTGCGCGCGATCGTGCACCGGAACCCCGACGACTGGCACCTGCGCGTCCTGGGCGTGGTCCTGCCCGGCCAGAACAGTGACGACCTGCCTTCGTTCATGACCGGAGGGGCCGTCACCGTCCATGACGTCCCCACCCTCGACCGGCCCGGCATCGAGGGGCTTCTGCGCTACCTCCTCGGCCAGCCGTACGAAACGGTCACGCCGCTCGGCCCTCGGCCCCACCTGCCCGCCCGTGACGTCTCCGCGTCCCCCTCCCCCGCGACGGCTCCGGCCCGGGCTCCGGAAGCCCCGACCGCACCCGCCGCCGCGGCCCCGCAGGGGCCGGCCGCACCCGTGCAGCAGACCATCGTCTCGTACGGCGGGATGGCCGTCGCCGCGCTGAACGGCAACGTCCACCTCCACCAGGCCCCCTTGCCCACGGCGGACACCGACGCGGGCTCCGCCGCCGAGCGCGAGGACGGCGCACCATGACCGGACCCGGAGCTCCGGAACAGGGCGCACACGGCTGAGTTCCCGCTGTGCCGGCCCCGAGTCGTTAGGCTCGGCGACATGACTCTCCAGCGGATGGACAACGTCGCCATCGTCGTCGACGATCTCGACGCGGCAGTCGCCTTCTTCACCGAGCTCGGCATGGAGCTGGAGGGCAGGGCGCAGATCGAAGGCCTGTACGCCGACCACACCACCGGACTCGACGGCGTACGGAGCAGCATCGCGATGATGCGGACCCCGGACGGCCACAGCAAGCTGGAGCTGACCACCTTCCACACCCCCGCGGCTTCCGAAGCCGGGCCGAGGAACCCTCCGCCCAACACGCTGGGCCTGCACCGCGTCATGTTCGCCGTGGACGACATCGACGACACCATCGCCCGCCTGCGCACCCACGGCGCCGAACTCCTCGGCGAGGTGGCGCAGTACGAGAACGTCTACCGGCTCTGCAACCTTCGCGGCCCGGCGGGCATCATCGTCGCCCTGGCCGAACAGATCGGCTGACGCGGGTCCGCCGCCCCGCACCCCACACGGGGAGCCTGTGCGGCGGGGCCGTCGTCATCGCGTCAGGGAAGAGCCTGGGCCGAGTGCGCCGCCCGGCGCCCGGCGAGGGACGCGCGTATCGCGGGCCAGGCATCGAGCCGGGCCGACAGGAACAGCATTCTCACCGGGGTGCCCGCGCGCTCCAGCAGGGCGTTGCTGAGGAGCCACGTCAGATGGCTCTGGGGCCATCGGTCGGCGTGCTCCACGATCAGCAGGACCCCCGCGGGCGCGCCGGGACGTCCCTCGGGGGCCATCGCCGCGGCCGGGGAGGGCCCGGGGCCGTGGGAGGCGGTCATCACCTCCCACCCGGCTTCCGCCGACTCGGCGGCGAGCCGAGCGGCGAGCCCGTCCCTTCGGTCGTCATCGGGTCCGTGCAGCCAGCGCCCCGAGAGCGCCGGCCCGCTGTCGCGCCACTCGCGCAGGCGGTCCTGTGCCGTGGAGGGAACGTCGGTACGGAGCGGGGCACGACGGGACGACGAGGTGTCCGGCCGACGCTCCGGCCAGCGCTCCAACCGATACGCCGGAGAGCCGTCGGCGACGACATGGATGTGCGCGTGCATCGTGCCGTAGGCGAATCCGCCCGCCGCGACGATGTGCTGGGTGTCGGCGGGACACGGTTCGCCGCCGGGGTCCGGGCCCGAGGTGGTCGGCATGACGTCCGATTATGTGCGGTCATGCCCGTCCGTACCTGGCTTTGCGTATTTCTGCGTGGCCGTGGTGGCCGGGCTGTACGTTCGTCCGACCGTCCGTCGACTCCCAGGAGCGCCGTCGATGTCAGCCGCACCGGACAGCACGGTTCCACCCGCCCACCAGAGCGTCCGCGCGGAGAGCGGATTCGCGTACGGGGTGATCGGCGCGGACCTCCACGTCCTCGGCGACGGCATGCCCCTCTACCTCCTCGGGAACTGGAGCCCGGCCGCGCCGGCGCCGGCGCAATGGCTCCGGGAGCTGCCCAGTCGCATGCTCAACGCCCGGAACGCCGTGGTCGGGTTCTCCGGACGCCATGACGAGCGCCGGTCGTTGCACGCGTGGCTGACCGAGTACACGCGGCTGTCGATGAGGTGGCTTCACGGCGCCGGCGGGATGGGCAAGACCCGGCTGGCCGATCAACTGGCCCTGGAGGCCGGCGCGAGAGGGTGGAAGACCGTCGTCGCGACGCACGGCCCCGGGTCGGTACTGCGTTCGGCCTCGCACGACCTGCGCTCGGACGGCCACACGGGTCTGCTGATCATCGTCGACTACGCGGATCGCTGGCCGCTGTCCCATCTGGGCTGGCTCTTCAGCAACTCGCTCCTGCGGCAGCCGGGCGCACCCGTCCGCGTGCTGCTGCTCGCCCGCACCGACGACGCCTGGCTCCCGGTCGCCGAGGCGGCGGCGGACCGGGGAGCCGCGACGTCCCGGCAACGGCTCGACGCGCTGCCGGCCACGGTCGCGGCCCGGACGGAGATGTTCGGCGCGGCTCGGGACGGATTCGCCCGGCACTACGGACTCGCCGAACCACCCGCCGTCGTCCCGGCCGTGCCGCTGGACTCCGCCGGGATGGGGCTCACCCTGGCGCTGCACGTGGCGGCGCTGGTCGCCGTGGACACCCACGTCTCGGGTCGGCGGGCGCCCGCGGACATGGCCGGGCTGACGGTGTACCTGCTCGATCGTGAGCACGCGCACTGGTCGCGGATGGCCGACGGCGGAACGCACCGCGTCGGCGCCGCCCGGGGCGCTCCGCGTACTCCGCCGGAGGTCATGAACCACACCGTCTTCGTCGCCTCGCTCGCCGGACCGCAGACCCGGGACCTGGGGCGGGCGGTGCTGCGTGATTCCGGTATCTGCGACGCCTCGCCGCACCGCGCGGACCAGGTGCTGGCCGACCACGCGCTCTGCTATCCCGCCGCGGAGCCCGGCGACCGCACCGTCCTGGAACCGCTCTACCCGGACCGGCTGGCCGAGGACTTCCTGGCCCTCACCCTGCCCGGCCACTCCGTCACGGACTATCCCGCCCAGGCCTGGGCCGCCCCCACCGGCCGACTGCTGACCGTACGCGACGGGAAGGGCGCGGCACCGGCGCATCTCGCCCGTGTGCTCACGTTCCTGGCGTCGGCTGCCGCACCCGACCGCTGGCCCCATCTCACGGGATACGTCGAGGAGATCCTGCGTGCCGATCCTCTGCTGGCCCTCGATGCGGGCGGCGCCGCGCTGACGGCTCTCGCCGCGGCCGAACTCGACACCGGGGTCCTGGAGGCCGTCGAGGAGCGGCTTCCCACGGGCAGCCACACGGACCTGGACACCGGGATCGCCGCGCTCGTCCACGGACTCGCCGTACGCCGGCTGCCCCTGACCCGGGATCCACTGACCCGTGCCCGGGAGCTCGACCGGCTCGGCGCGCGTCTGGGGTTCGCCGGCCGGCATGGCGAGGCCCTCGAACGCACCCGGGAAGCGCTGGAGACATGGCGATCGCTCGTCACGACGGATCCGCGACGCCACGAGACCGGGATGGCCGGGGCGCTGACCGATCTGGGGATCCGCCTGGCGCGGGTGGGCAGGCGCGAAGAGGCGGTGGCCCCGGCGCAGGAGGCGGTGCGCATCTGCCGCCGCGTCGCGGAGGCGATCGTCTCCGACCCGGACGGCGGCACCGAAGCGCGCAACAACGCTGACGGCGGCACGGAAGTGCGCACCGAGGCTGATGACGACCTCGCCACGGCGCTCAACGAACTCGGGATCCGGCTGTCCGACGTGGGCCGGCGCGAGGAGGCGGTCAGCGCGGCGACGGAGGCCGTGACCCTCCGCCGGCGGCTGGCCTCGACGAACCCGACGGCGTACGAGGAGGGCCTGGCCGCCGCCCTGAACAATCTCGGCAGCTTCCTCGCCCAGGCAGGACACAGGAGCGAGACGCTGGAGATCGGGCAGGAAGTCCTCGCCATCCAGCGGCGGTTGGCGGCCGAGGACCGTGCCGCCCATGAACCGCAGCTCGCCACCGCGCTGAGCAACCTGGGGATTCATCTGTGGGAGGCCCACCGGATGGAGGAGGCGCACGTCCCGACCCGCGAGGCCGTGGCCATCCAACGCCGGCTGGCCGCCGTCAACCCGGCGGTCTACGAGTCCCATCTGGCGGACGCACTGGCCAATCTGGGCGCCCACCTGGCCGGAGCCGGGTTCCTGGAGGACGCCGTGCCTCCGACCGAGGAAGCGGTGGCGATCCAGCGCCGGCTCGCGCGGGCCAACCCCGCCGCGTACGAACCCGGTCTCGCGTGGACACTCAGCAACCTCGGTGCGCATCTGTACCAGGTCCAGCGCCTCCAGGACGCCCTGACGGCGGGCCGGGAGGCCGTGGAGGTCCTGCGGCGCCTGGCCGGGGTCAACCCGGCGGCCCACGAGGCGGATCTGGCGAGCGGGCTGGGCAATCTCGGTGTGTTCCTGATACGCGCCCGTCGCCCCGAGGAGGCGGCCGAGGCGTCCGCGGAGTCGACGGCCGTCCTGCGCCGGCTCGCGGCGGAGAACCCCGCCCTCCATGAACCTGAACTGCTGCGCAGCTGGTGGGTGATCGCGGATGAGCACAAGGAACAGCGCCCGGCCGCGGCACTGGAGGCCGCGGAGGAGGCGGTGCGACTCTGCCGCCGACTCTTCGCGGCGGATCCGGACACCTACGCGACGGACCTGAGTACCGTGCTCAACGCCAAGGCCGACGTACTGCGGATACTCGGCCGCACGGAGGAAGCCGACGCGGTCGTACGGGAGTTGGACGACGAGGACCTGTAGGGAGCGGGGTCGGCGGTGGACCGTCCGTGGGCCGGCCGGTCAGAGCGAACTCCACTGATGTGCAGAGGAGTTGGACGCACCGGGGAGTTGACGTGAACGCACCCCGATGCTCTGATGATCTTGATAATGGTCCACGGCCCCCGCGGTCGTCCCTGAAGGAGTATTCATGCGTCCCTCACTGCGGCGTACGGTCACCGGTGGCGCTCTCTCGATGACGTTCCTGGGGGCCGGTCTCGTCGCCGCACCCTCGGCCTCCGCGGCGGCGGCGTACAACGGCGCCTGCGGGGCCGGATACTCCGTCGTCAATTCGGGCGCGGTCGGCACCCGGGGGATGACGTATCTGACCTACAGCGCGGCCACGGGGAAGAACTGCATCGTCACCATTCGCAACACCCCGGGTACGGGCGTCTACATCTACGCGGGATTCCAGCTCGCCGACCAGGGGAACACCGCCGTGGACGACCACGGGACGTACACCAGCTACGCCGGACCCGTGTACATCAGCGGCAAGGGGGCCTGCATCGACTGGTCCGGCGCGATCGGCCCCGCGCCGGAGCAGTACGTGATCCGGTACGCGACCAACTGCGGCTGATCCACGGGCCGGGTGCGTTCAGGCTCCCTCGTCAGCGCACCCGGTCACCTCTCGGCCCGACGTCCTTGACCGTGGCCGGAGTTCCCTCCGGGGTGAACGGGTCGTGGAAGGTGAAGGCGTGCGGCGCGGAGCCGTGGTCCTGGAGGTGGTGCAGCCTGGAGACCCCGTCCTGCCAGGTGGGTGTCACACCGCCGGGGACCCACCAGAACACGTAGTTCGGGTGGCCGGTCCTCTCGAACCAGTCGTAACGCCTGTTCAGCGCGGTGCGGTGCAGACCGGTGTAGACGGCCTCGAAGGCGGGGCGCAGGCCGGTCCAGAGGGAGAGGGTCGTGGCCAGGGCGGTGGTGTCCGCCGTACGGCCCTTGTCGTACCAGGCCGGCACGGCGAACTCCCCCCACGCGCCCCAGTCCGCCCCGAAGAGCACCCCCGGTTCACCGTCCACCGCTTCGGCACGGGCGAGGTACCCGGGGTGGCGGCCGAACTCCCGGTAGACGGCCTCACCGATCTCGTAGAACTCGCGTGTGAGAGGCGCGGGATCGGCGAGAGGTGACGTCAGGACGCCGAAGGTGTACAGAGCGAGTTGGGGCATGCGTCTCTCCCTGGTCGGGGGTGCCTGAGGGGGCCCGGCCCGGGCTCACGCACGGGGCGAGGGTGCGTGGGGCGCGGTGGGTGATCGCCGGGGACCAGGTGAAGGTAGCCGCCCCCGCGCGCCTTGTCGAAGTTGCGTTTTCCCTCTCCGGGTGGCTTCCCGTACAGGTCCTCGCGGGCTCCGGGGCGGCGTGCGCCCACGAGGTGGCCGGCGGCGGATCACCCCCGGATCTGGCCCCGCTCGAAGTACGCCACCAGTTCCGGGTCGAGGACGGGTACGCGCTCCGGAGTGCCCCCCGAGCGCAGGGAGGACGTGGCCCGGACCCCCGCCGCGACCGCCATCCTGGCGGCCACCGGTGAGGTGTCGGTACGGCCGCCTTCCCTGACGAACCGCAGGAACTCGTCGATCAGCAGCGGATCGGCGCCGCCGTGCCCCGCGTTGTCCTCGGCGGCCGGGATGTCGTGGACCTGGTCCGCGTCCGCGCGGTAGCCGGACCTCCGGGTGTTCCACACCTTCACCTGGCCGCCGGGGCCGTCGCCGAAGTTCTCCAGGCGCCCGGCGTCCCCGATGACGGTGTAGTTGCGCCAGTAGTCGGGGGTGAAGTGGCACTGCTGGTACGAGGCGAGGACGCCGTTGTCGAGTCGCATGTTGAGCAGCGAGACGTCCTCGACGTCGATGACGGGGTTCAGCGCACGCTGGGTGTGCGGGGGCCAGTGGCCGTCCTTGGTGTACCAGTCGTCGGCCTTGGGTTCCCCCGGCGCGCGGCGGTGCGGGTTGTCCCCGTAGACCATCAGGTCGCCCAGCGCCTGGACGTCGCGCGCGTATCCTCCCGCCAGCCAGTGCAGCACGTCGATGTCGTGCGCGGCCTTCTGGAGCAACAGGCCGGTCGTGCAGCGGCGTTCGGCGTGCCAGTCCTTGAAGTACCAGTCGCCGCCGTAGCCGACGAAGTGGCGGATCCAGACGGTCTTGACCTCGCCGACGGCGCCGTCGCGGATCAGGTCGCGCATCAGCCGGACGACGGGCATGTGGCGCATGTTGTGGCCGATGTAGAGCCGGGTGCCGGTCTCGTGGGCGGTGCGCAGGATGGTGTCGCACCGCTCGATGTCTATGTCGAGGGGCTTCTCCACGAACACGGGTTTGCCCGCGCGCAGTGCCTGGCAGGCGAGGTCGGCGTGGGTGTGGTCGGGGGTGAGGACGAGGACCGCGTCGATGTCCGGGTCCTCGACGACCGTGCGGTGGTCGGCGCTCGTGCGGGCCTCGGGGAAGGCCCGTGCCGCCTCCGTACGGGCGCGTGGGTCCGGTTCCGCCAGTGCCGTGACGCGGGCGCCGGAGCCGGGCCGGTGGGCGGTGCGGGCGAGGGAACCGCGCAGGCCGTAGCCGAGCACGCCGATACGGAGGTCGGTCATGGGATGTCCTTCGTTGTGCGGTGGTGCGCGGGGCGAGGGGGTGTGCGCCGGCGTGGTCAGGGGTGGACGAGCACCTGGGAGAGGGCGACGCGTCCGGTCCCCCGGGCCTCGATCCGCACCGTCCGGGTGCGGCTGTCGAGGTCGACGACGGTCGGGCGCAGGGCCTTGCCGCTGATGTGGACCGTACGGTCGTCCGTGACGACGTCGAAGCCGGCCGTCGTGGACGAGGCGTCGTTCCAGACCTCGATCCGGCGGATGTGCCGTTCGGCGCCGAGGTCGGCCTGCCACCACGCGCCCGGCTCGGACAGGGTCCGGCTGTCGGTGTTGGTGTCGGCGTCCAGGGCCAGGGCGGCGGTGGCGGCGCCGTCCGTGGAGGACTGGGTGGCCGTTCCGAGGCGGGCCAGGTCGGTCCGCAGTCGTTCGACCGGTCCGCCGTGGGCGCCGGCCCGGGAGGCGACGGCGAGGGCGGCGGCGGGCAGCCGGTCGAGTCCGGTGAGGTTGTCCGTCATGACGGAGCCGGTGCCGCCGAGGGCGGGGGCGGCGGTGTCGGTCCAGTTGCCGCGCGCGGTGTTGGCGATCCCGTAGTCGGCCCAGTTGGAGACCCACTTGTAGCCGATGCGGGTGATGACGTTCTTCTCGACGAGGATGTGGGAGGACTGCTCGTCGAGGTAGATGCCGTTGCCGTCGCGCTCGGTGTTCCCGTAGGCGGAGCGGTTGATGTAGTTCCCGGACAGGACGGTGCCGGGCTGGGAGCCCTGGGTGTAGATCGCGCCGCCGTCGTGCTGTTCGCTCGCGACCTCCATGACGTCGGTGATCCGGTTGCCCGTCACCTTGTTGTCGCGCAGGACGGAGGTGCGGGCCTCGGGCTGGTTCCATCCCCAGCCGACGGAGATGCCCGAGTAGGGCAGGTGCTCCAGGGTGTTGTGGTCGACGGTCAGACCGGCTTCGTAACCGGCCCAGATGCCCACCGCGTCGGTGTATTCGACGCCCGTGCGGCGGATCGTGTTGTACGCGACGGTGTTGCGCTCCCCTCGGAGTGCGGCCACGGGCATCGGCTCGGTGTCCCCGGCGTACACCGCGCCCGAGGACAGGTCGGTGAAGGAGGAACGGGTCACGGAGGTGTCCTTGGTGCCGGCTTCGAGGACCGCTCCGGCCCCGCCGAGGTGGCTGAACGCCGCGCGGTCGACGGTGACGTGCCGGCCCGCGCGCACGGTGACGGCGGCGGCCGGCTTGGTGTAGTGCCGGCCCGCCTGGTCCACCGGCCCGCTCGCCCCGGTCAGGGTGAGCCCCGCCTGTGTCCCGGCGTACCCCTCGTCGGTGCCGGGCTGCCGGTAGGCGGCGTACGCGAAGCCGATGCCTCGGACCGTGACGTCGTGGACCGCGTCCAGGACCAGGAGCTGTTCGGTGTGCGGGGTGACCACGCGCGCGCGGTGCATGTCCTCGCCGGGGCGCGGCAGGTAGGTGACGGTGCGCGCGGCCGAGTCCCAGGTGAACTCGCCCGGCTGGTCCAGTAGTTCGCGTGCGTTCTCGAAGAAGGCGACACCGGCGTAGCGCGCGGAGTCGACGGTGGTGGAGTCCCAGGAGGGCCCGGTGCGGCCGGTTCCGGCCGCGGAGTTGGCCCAGCAGGGCTGGACGAAGGTCACGGTGTCGCCGTCGACGCCGGCGATCCGGCAGTGGTAGTTGCGCCAGCGGATCCTGATCACGGCCTCGGCGTCGGTGGGGCGCTGCCAGCGGCTGATCCCGGTCGCCGTCGCACCGGTCATCCCGGTCGCGGTGGCGTCGCAGACAGCTGCCGGGCACGCCTCGCCCCGGGCCATGACGGCCCGCTCGCCGTCCACGAACAGCTGGCGCGGGGTGACACCGGCGGGCACGGAAGCGGTCCAGGTGCCTTCGGCGCCGCGCTTCCAGCCGGTGAGGTCGCGGCCGCCGGAGAGCACCGGCCGGGCGCCGGGGGCGGCGGTCCAGGTGACGGTGCGGCCGTCTCCCCCGGAGTCCCGCGCGTCCAGCGTGAGCGGTGCGTCGAGCCGGTACGTACCGCCGGTGAGGAGCACCCGTACGTCGCGGTGGTGTTCGGTCCGGGCGAGGTCCCGGGCCTCCTGTACGCCGCAGGGCCGGGCCGCCGTGCAGGAGTGACCGCGGCCGTTGGGGGCGGTGTACAGGGTGCGGGCCGCCGGTGCGGCCTGGGCGGCGGGTGCGGCGAGGAGGGCGGCCAGGAAGGTGGTGGTGACGGCTGCGGCGGCGGCGCGGAGGGCGTTCGCGGTGCGGTTCACGTGCTGGCCTTCCAGTCGGGGTGACCGGGCATGGGAGGGTTCACGGCTCCGAAGAGCCAGTCGCGCAGGAACGGGTCGAGCGACGTGTCGCCGGTGACGTCGACGGTGTGGCGGATGAAGTCCTCGCTGGAGGCGTTGCCGTCCTTGAACCGCTCGGGCCACAGCCGCATCACCCGGTCGAAGCTCCGGTCGCCGGTCCGCCGGCGCAGGGCGTACAGGACGAGGGCGCCGCCGTCGTAGATGTTGGTGCCGCCGAGCGCCTTGGGCCGTCCGGGCGGGCCGTCCTCGGCCCGGACCGCGTCGAGCTTCTCGTACGCGGTCTTCATCTTGTCGGTGAGGACGGACCAGCCGCGCTCCTCGGCGTAGACGGCGGCGTAGTAGACGGCGGGCCCCTCGTTCAGCCAGGCCTGCTGCCAGTCGGCGGGGGTGACGCTGTCGCCGAACCACTGGTGGACCAGTTCGTGGACCATGGTGGTCTCGTGGGCGGGGCGGCCGTCGGGGCGGGGCTTGAACCAGTTGGTGGAGAACAGGGAGAGCGTCTGGTTCTCCAGGGCGTCGGTGTAGCCGTCGTAGATGTGCACGCCGTAGACGGAGAACGGGTAGCGGCCGAACCGCGCTTCGCACCACGCGAGGTGGTCGGCGGTGCGGGCGGCGATCGGGGCGTACGTGTCCTCCTGGCCCTGGGGGACGATGTGGCGCAGCGGCAGCCCGCGGGGGCCGGTTCCGTACAGGTAGGTGCCCTTGACGACGGCGATGCCGATCAGTTCGGTCGCCATCCGCTCGCGGAGTGCGAAGTGCTGGACGGTGGAGCCGTCGGGGCGCCGCGTCCGGTGCAGGAGTTCGCCGTTGGCGGTGGCGACGTACCCCTCGGGGGCGCTGATGTGGAAGGTCCAGGTGGCCTTGTCGGACGGGGTGTCGTTGCAGGGCAGGAAGGTGTCGGCGCGGGAGGACTGGGCGGCGGAGGCGAATCCGCCGTCGGTGCCGAAGTTCCAGCCGGTGAGACCGAGCCGGGGCGCCTTGCCGTTGCCCCGGTAGCGTACGGCGACGGTGAAGGCCTGGCCGTCGCGCAGGGGGCGGGCGGGGGTGACGGTGAGTTCCTGTCCGCTCCGGCCCGGGGTCAGCTGCCAGGTGGCGGCGCGCCCCTGGACGGTGACGGCCTCGATGGTGTGGCCGTCGGTGTCCAGGTTGAACGCGGACAGGTCCTGGGTGGCTCGGGCCCGCATCGTGACGGCGCCGGTGAAGTCGTAGGTCACCGGGGTGAAGTCGAAGGTCAGGTCGTAGTGGAGGACCTGGTAGCCGCCGTTGCCGAGGGTCGGGAAGAGCGGGTCGCCGACGCCGTCCGAGCCGGGTGCGGGGTCGAAGCGGTGCGGGCGGGCGGTGGCGGGGGCGGCGAGTGCGGGTACGGTGGCCGAGGCGGTGGCGGCGGCCGCGCCGAGGCGCAGGACGGTGCGTCTGGTGGTCACTTCTTCCCCTTCTGGAAGGCCTCTTCGAACTCGCCGCGGGCCTGCTCGCCGCCCTTGGCCAGGTAGTCCTTGACGAGCTGGTCGTACGCGGACATGGGCTTGCGGCCCGCGATGATGTCCTTGAGGGCGTCCTGCTTGAGGGCGTAGAGGCTGCCGGACCCCTTGGAGTCCCACGTGGGCGAGGAGTACTGGAGCGTGGGGTCCTGCTCCATCATCGGGATCATCTTCGTGAACGCCTCGTGGACGTGGCGGACGCCGTCCTCGGAGTCGGCGCTGTAGATCGCGGGGACGGCGGAGGCCATGAACTTCCACGGCACGGTGACGTCCTGGGTGCCCTGCTCGGTCAGGGCGGGGTTGCCCTTGTCGTCACGGGTGAAGTCGGTTCCCTCGACGCCGTAGTTGATCAGGGTGTACTCCTCGCTGCCGAAGGGCGAGGCGGCGAAGTCGGCCAGGGCGAGGATCTGCCGGACCCGCTCCCCGGACGCCTTCTTCACATGGGTGTTCTCCAGCTTGACGTTGTCCGTCCAGGAGACGGCACCCTTGCCGACCGGGACGAAGGGGCGCGGGTCGTACGCCGGGTCGATGGCCTTCATGGCGGCGACGTAGCCGACGCCGGGCGCGAGGTAGGTGGGCACGCCGTCGTAGACGTACGCCCCCTTTCCGTTCTTGAACATGTCCGTGTACTGGGCCTTCTGCGCCCCGGACATCTGGAGGGTGCCGGGGTAGAAGCATCCGGCCTTGTACAGCGCGCGGGCGGTCTCGACGGCCGTGCGGTACTCGGGGGTCTCCAGGTCGATGGTGAACTTTCCGGTCGCGGGGTCGAGGCGCCAGTAGTACGGCGCCCCCGCGGACATGGCGAGCATGCTGGTGGCGCCCGCGATGATCGCGTACCGGTCCTTCGCGGGCCGCGTCAGCTCCTTGCACACCTCGACGAACCGGTCGAGGCCGTCGATCTGGTCGAGGCTCGTGACGCCGACCTCCTCGAACAGGTCGTGGCGGTAGAAGCCGGCGCCGCCGGTCCCGGTGCGGGCGATCGGGATGCCGTAGAGCTTGCCGCCGAAGATGGCGGCCTGCCAGGCGGCCTTCGGGATGGCGGCGAGGTTCGGGTAGTCCTTGACCTTGTCCCCGGCGAGGTACGGGGTGAGGTCGGCGCAGGTGGCCTGGAGGAAGGAGGCCTTGTTGTCGACGCCGCCGACCTCGGGGTACATGAAGAGGTCGGGAAGGCTGTCGCTGGCCACCATCGTGGAGAACTTGGTGCCGTAGTCGTCGGCGGGCACGGCGGTGATGTCGACCCGGGCGCCCAGGAGGCTCTCGATCCGCTTCCAGGCCGCGTTCCTGCCCCGGCGGGGCGGGGGCGGCGAGAAGGTCTCCATGGTGGCGGTGATCGGGGCCGCGCCCTTGAGCGGGGTGTTCCCCGTGGCCCGCAGCGGCTTCGCCGGGTAGCCGAAGAAGCCCTGCGGCACTCCCGTGGCGGTCCCGGCCAGGTCGGGCCTGAGACCGATGTTGCGGACGGCGGTGTCCGGCAGGAGCGAGGCGCTCTTGGCCTCCGCCCGGGCTGCGGTGCCGCCGTCGCCGCAGGCGGCGAGCAGGGGCGCGGCGGCCAGCCCGAGACCGAGACCCGCGCCCATGCGGAACAGTGACCGGCGGTTGATGGGGGTGGTGCTCGACACTGGATCTCCTTGGGAGAAGGGGCCGACAGGCCGGGGCGGGGCGCTCAGCCCTTGATGGCGCCGGTGAGCACGCCCTTGGTGAAGTAGCGCTGGAGGAAGGGGTAGACGACGAGGATCGGCACGACGGCGATCACGAGGACCGCCATCTGGACGGCCTGCTGCGGCGCGAGCACCTCGCCCGCGGAGGCGCTGTTGAGGCTCTGGCCCTGGAGGACGTAGGTGCGCAGCACCATGGGCAGCGGCCACTTGTCGGAGTCGTTGAGGTACAGCAGGGCGTTGAAGAAGGCGTTCCAGTACGTCACCGCGTAGAAGAGGCTGATGACGGCGAGGACGGCCTTGGACAGCGGCAGGACGATGCGCACGAGAATGCGGAAGTCGCCGGCCCCGTCGACCTTCGCGGCGTCGTACAGCTCCTCCGGCAGGTTCATGAAGAACGACCGCAGGACGACCAGGTTGAAGGCGCTGACCAGGGTGGGCATGACGAGCGCCGCGTAGGTGTCGTACAGACCGAGGCCCTTGACGAGCAGGAAGTTGGGGATGATGCCCGCGTTGAAGAGCATGGTGAACAGGGCGATCATCAGGATGGGGCGCGCCCCGGTGACATCCCGGCGGGAGAGCCCGTAGGCCATGCCCACGGTCACCAGCAGACTGGCCAGGGTCCCGACGAGCGTGATGCCGATGCTGACGAACAGGGCCCGGGTGACGACCCCGCCGGTGAAGATCGTGCGGTACGCGTCGAGCGTGGGGTGGTCGGGCCACAGCACCAGGCCGGTCGAGCGGATGATGTCGGACTGCGAGGCGAAGCTCGTGCCGATGACCCCGAGCAGCGGGTAGGCGACGGCGGCGACCACGACGACGAGGGCGAGTCCCTTGGCGGACCGGCCGAGGGGTGTGGACCGTTCCATCCACGGCGGGCGCCCGTCGGACCGTGGGGTGCGGTCGGCGCGGGTCCTCTTCTTCTTCGCCGGTGCCGTGGGGACGGACGTGGCGGGCGGCTTCTCAGCGGTCAGCACCGCGGTACACCCCTTCGTGGCCGAGGCGGTGGGCGAGCTTGTTCGCGCCCAGGACGAGTGCGGTGCCGATGACCGCCTTGACGAGTCCGACGGCTGCGGCGACGCCCCAGTCGTTGTCCTTGATGCCGTGGTAGTAGACGTAGGTGTCCAGGACCTCGCCGGCGTCGGGGCCGACCGCGTCGCGCTGGAGCAGGATCTGTTCGAAGCCGACGGACAGGATCTGCCCGAGGTTGAGGATGAGCAGCAGGATCAGCACCGGGGCGATCCCGGGCAGGGTGACGTGCCACAGCCGGCGCCGGGGCCCCGCTCCGTCGATCGCGGCGGCCTCGTACTGCTGCTTGTCGATGTTCAGCAGCGCGGCGAGGATGATGATCGTGCCCCAGCCCGCGTCCTTCCAGGCCACTTGGAGGGTCAGCAGCCAGGGGAAGGCGTCCGGGTCGCTCATCATGTCGTAGCGCGGCAGTCCCAGACCGCCGAGGACGTCGGGCAGGAGACCGGCGCCGCCCAGGATCTGCTGGAAGATCGAGACGATGATGACCCAGCCGATGAAGTGCGGCAGGTAGACGACGCTCTGCACGAAGCGGCGCAGCCGTTCGCTGACGATGCTGTTGAGGAGCAGGGCCAGCGCGATCGGCACGGGGAAGAAGAAGACCAGCTGGACGAGGGCGATCTCCAGGGTGTTGAAGGTCGCGGACCAGAAGGCCGCGTCACCGAACGCCGCCGTGAAGTTGGCGAGGCCGACCCAGACGCTGTGCATGTAGCCCAGGTAGGGCTGGTAGTCCTGGAACGCCACGACGTATCCCAGCAGCGGGACGTAGTGGAAGACGACGAAGTACACCAGGCCGGGCAGGGTCAGCAGGAGCATCACCCGGTCGCGCTTGAGACGCTGACGGAACGTCAGGTGGTGGCCGCTCGCCGCCGGGCGGTGCGGCGAGGCGCTCGCCGGCGTGGATTCATCGACCCCCTTCCGGCGTTTCGACCGCTTTTCCCGCGGCAGCGGGCGTGCTGTGTCAGCCATAGTGCGTCCTGTTCGGCTGGGTGGCGCATGGTGAGCCTTCTGCGGCGGCAAGTTAGTAAGCGGTTAACCCCACGGTCAAGGGATCCAGGAAAATGACTGCCTCACAGAGAGCTCCCACGACGCCAATCCATGGCGCCAGAACGGCAAAAATGGCTCGTGAAAGGCGAATTGGGGCCCCTACCCGCTTGACGCTCGACGGTTCAGCTCCTTAGCGTGCCGGTCATTCCGTAGAACACGATTACTGTCCGGAGGCAGGGTGCGAACCACCGAAGAGGCACCGGCTCGGTCCGGGGCCGACACCCCGACACCGGCCCCCGAGCGGCCGCGCACGGTCCTGGTGATGCGTCCCGGGCTGCTGGACGATGTCTTCCCTCCTCCCGTGAGGGCCCGGATCGAGGAGGCGGCGGACTTCCGGCATCCGTCGGTCATCAGCGAGTTCGACTCGCCCGGGGCGTCGGCCGCACTGGCCGAGGCCGAGGTCCTGCTGACCGGCTGGGGCTGCCCGCCCGTCGACGCGGCACTGCTGGAACGGGCGCCCCGGCTCCGCGCGGTGATCCACGCGGCCGGGACGGTGAAGACGTTCCTGTCGCCGGAGGTCTTCGACCGGGGCGTCGTCGTCTCCTCGGCGGCGGCGGCCAACGCCGTCCCCGTGGCGGAGTACACGCTGGCCGCCATCATCATGGGCGCCAAGCGGGTCTTCCCGCTGGCCGGCCTGTTCCGCACCCGGCGCACCCACCGCACGGGCGCGGACCTGGACCGGCAGCACTGGATCGGTGCGCACGGGCTGACCATCGGTGTGGTGGGCGCCTCCCGTGTCGGCCGCCGCGTCATCGAGCTGCTGCGGGTGCTGGACGCCGATGTGCTGTTGTACGACCCGTACGTCGACGCGGCCGAGGCCGAGCTCCTCGGCGTCACCCCGGTCGATCTGGACACCCTGGTGGCGACCAGTGACGTGGTCACCGTGCACGCCCCGGACACCCCGCGGACCAGAGGGCTGATCGACGCCCGCAGGATTGGCCTCATGCGTCCCGGGACCCTGCTGGTCAACACCGCGCGCGGCGCGCTGGTGGACACCCAGGCGCTGACCGGGCACCTGGTCAGCGGGCGGCTGGACGCGGTCCTCGACGTGACGTCACCCGAACCGCTCCCGCCCGGCCACCCCTTGTGGGACCTGCCCAACGTCCTGATCACCCCGCACCTGGCGGGGGCGCAGGGCAACGAGGTGGGACGCCTGGGCGCGCTCGCCGCGGACGAGCTGGCGCGCTACGCGGCGGGGTCGCCCTTCGCGCACCCGGTGCACCGGTCCGACCTGGAGCGGATCGCGTGAACCCGGCCGCCCCACAGGCTCTAGGCTCGGCATCACACATCAGCCAGCAGGGGGTGAGCCGGATGCGCCGGCAGACCAGCGCCACGGACGGGCAACGGCGTGCGACGGTCACCGATGTGGCCCGCCACGCGGGGGTCTCCACCGCCACCGTCTCGCGCGTCCTCAACCGCAACTACCCCGTGGCGGAGGCCACCCGGGAGCGGGTCGAGTCCGCCATGCGGGAGCTGGGCTACGTGGTGAACGCCCACGCCCGCGCGCTGGCCGGGGTCTCCGCCCGTACCGTCGGCATCATCGTCAACGAGGTGGTCGACCCGTTCTACGCCTACATCGCCCGGGGTGTGGAGCGCGAGGCGGCCCTCGGCGGCCGTCTGTGCCTGGTGTGCTGCACCCAGGGCGACCCCCAGCGCGAACTGGCCTTCATCGACCTGATGCACGAGCGCCGCGCCGACGCGGTCGTCGTGGTCGGCGGCAGCATCGCCGACCGCGGCTACACCTCCGAACTCGCCCGCAGGGCCCGCGAACTGGACGCCGGCGGCTCCAAGCTCGTGCTGTGCGGCAGACCCCCGCTCGGCGAACCCGCGCCGACGATGGCGGTGGAGTACGACAACGAGGGAGGCGCCTTCGCCATCACGGACCACCTGCTGACGCGGGGGCACGAGCGGATCCTGTACCTCGGTGGCCCGCCCAGGCTCTCCACCACCCGCGACCGGCTGGCCGGGCACGTGCGGGCCCTGGAGCTGCGAGGGGTGGCCCATGACCCGGATCTCACGCAGCCGGGCGCCTTCAGCCGCGGTTTCGGCTATCTGAAGCTCACCGAACTCCTGCGCCAGGGGCTGGAGTTCACGGCTGTCTTCGCCGCCAACGACATGGTGGCGGCGGGCGCCGCGCAGGCCCTGGAGGAGGCGGGGATCCGGGTGCCGCAGGACATCTCGCTGGTCGGCTACGACGACATCCCCGTCGCCCAGGAACTGCGCCCCCGGCTGACCACGGTGCACGTTCCGCTGGAGGAGATGGGCCGGCAGGCCGTGCGGCTGGCCGTCTCCGGCGGGGACGAGGACGACTGGCGCGAACCGACGACGGGCGCGCTGCGGCTGGGCACCCACATCGTGGTACGCGATTCCGTGGCGCCGAGGTCCGTGCGCGGCGGCCGGGCGTAAGCGGTTCCTGTGCGGCGGCCCGCTGCCGTCATAGTAAATCGTAGTAACTTCCGTGATCCCCTTGCGGTTCGATAGCAACCGCTTACATGCTGGCGGGCAGGTTCCGCCGCTCGTGCCCCTCACTCGATTCCGCAGGGAGAGTTCCGCATGCGCTTCTCCGCCTCGGAGGCCCCAGCAGCTCCGGACGCCACTCCGCACGTCGATCCCCCGCCCACCGCCCGTGGTTCCGTCCCGGTCGCCCGTCGCTCCGTCCTCGCCGCCACGGTGGGCGCCGGCGCCCTGGCCGCTCTCGGCACCGCCGCCACCCCGGCCGCCGCCCTCGCCCCCGCGCGCACCCCGGCCACCCGCGCCGGCGAGGTGACGGTCCCGGTCGTCGCCCGTCCCGCCGCCGAGGCGGAACGGCTGCGGCTGGCCCAGGCGCTGCGCGGCAGCGAGTTCCAGCCCACCGGCCGGTACGTCCCGCCGAACACCCCGCTGGTCCTCACGGTCCGGTCGTACGACGGCCCGCTGCCCACACTGTGGATCGGCGCCTGGGACTACTACGGGGAAGTCACCGAGCCGCGCCGCTACCCCCTCACGGCCGGGGACAACACCGTCACCGACCCGCACGGCGGTCCGGCGTACCTCACCCTGGCGGGGGCCGGCGAGCGTGCGGAGGTGGTCCTCCGGTCCGGCTCGGCCGCCATGCCGGTCTTCACCCTGGACGGCACCACGGAGGCCGCGTACCAGCGGATGCTGGACACCTCCCCCGACGTCCCGTACGTCGAACTCCATGCCCCGCGCACGATCATGACGCTCACCCGCGAAGGGGCGCTGCTCCACCGCGACGAGGACCACGCCGCGCTGCTGCGCCTGGTCGAGCAGATCATCGACTCGGCGGCCGCGATCAGCGGTCTCGACGGTTCGAGGCCGGTCCACCGCCGCAAGGCGGGCCCGTACCACTTCACCGAGGTCAGCAAGGTGCCCACGGGTGTCGGCGCCTACGCCACACACGGTTACAACGGTTTCCCGCGCGCCTACCTCGACCGGGCCACCACCGTGGAGGGGCTGCGCACCCGTGGGTGGGGGCTCTACCACGAGCTCGGTCACCTCCACCAGCAGATGGCGTACAAGCCCGGCGGCCTCACCGAGGTCACGGTGAACATCTACTCCCTGGCCGCGCAGCGCGCCCTGGGACAGCCCTCCAACCTCCTCACCGTCGACCCCGCGACCGGCCTGAACCCGTTCCGAAGCGCGCAGGCCAAGTTCGGGACGGCGGGGCTGACGTACGAGAAGTCCTTCGGCGCCTACGAGAAGCTCGTCCCGCTCCGCCAGCTGGAGCTGGCCTTCGGCGACGACTTCTGGCCCCGGCTGCACCGGCTGGTGCGCGAGGAGAACCCGCAGTCCGGCGCCACCGAGGACGCCAAGCGCTACCGGGCGCTGGCGACGTACTCCAGCCGGGTCGCGGGCCATGACCTCGGCGACTTCTTCATCGGGACCTGGGCCTTCCCGATCGACGCCGTCGGGAGGGCCGAGCTGGCCGCGCTCGGTCTTCCGAAGCCGCCCGTCGACCCGAGCACCCTGACCGACTGACCCGACGCGACGGAGCCCCCATGGACATGAGCAGGAGATCCCTCCTCGCCGCCACCGGCGCCACGGCCGCCACCGCCCTCGTCGCCACGACGGGTCCGGTGTCGGCGGCCCCGCGGCCGGCGGACACCACACCCGGCGCACCGCCGGCCGCCGATACCGCCGCCCTCCTCGAACGTGCCGGAACCCTGCTGACGGGCGGCGCGTTCGATCCCGCCGACCCGGACTTCGCCCAGGCCCTCGCCGCACTCGGCGACACCGCGCGCGGCCTGTGGGACACGCTGGACCGCGACGCCGGCCGGACCGCGCTCTGGGCCGATCTGGCACCGGTCACCGACGCGGGCAACTTCGGCCAGAGCTACACACGGCTGCGGACCCTCGCCCTCGCCTGGGCGACCCCCGGCACTCCGCTCGCCGCCGCCCCGGACGTGGCGGACGCACTCGTGGCGGCCCTGCGCTTCGTCCACGACACCGCCTATCACCCCGGGCTGCCGGAGGCGGGCAACTGGTGGTTCTGGGAGATCGGCGCGCCACGGGCCCTGATGGACTGCTGTGTGCTGCTGCGCGACCGGCTGCCCGCCGCCGATCTGGCCGCCTACCTCGCGGTCGTCGACCGGTTCTGCCCGGACGCGGACCGCCGCACCAACTCCCCCGCTCTGGCCGAGACCGGCGCGAACCGTACGGACAAGGCGGTGACCGTCGCCCTGCGGGGACTGCTCGGCCAGGACACGGCGAAGCTCGCCTCGGCGAGGGACGCGCTCTCCGACGTACGCGACGGGGGCCGCAACAGCCTGTTCCGGTACGCCACTTCGGGCGACGGATTCTACGAGGACGGCTCCTTCGTCCAGCACGACGTGGTCGCGTACACCGGCTCGTACGGCACGGTGCTGCTCGGCGGGGCGGCGTATCTGCTGGCGCTGCTGGCCGGTTCGCCGTGGGCGGTCACCGATCCGAAGGTCTCGGTGATGTACGAGGCCGTCGAGCGCTCCTTCGTCCCGGTGGTCTTCGACGGGCTGATGATGGACGCGGTGCGCGGCCGCGCCGTCTCCCGGGAGCGGGCCGGCGACCACCGGGACGGGGCCGCGGCGGTCGCCGCGATCCTGCTGCTGGCGACGGGCGCACCGGCCGCGTACGCGGACCGCTGGCGTGCGGTGGTCAAGGGCTGGCTGACCCGTAACCGCACCACCCCGTTCACGTCCCTCGCCACCCTCCCCCAGATCGCCCTGGCCAAGGAGGTGCTCGGCGACCCGGCGGTCCACGCCGAGCCGCGCACCACGGGTTCGGCGGTGTTCGCGGACATGGACCGCGTGGTGCACCGCCGGCCCGGCTGGGCCTGCACCCTGTCGATGTCGTCGAGGCGGATCTCGGCGTACGAGGCGGGCAACGGGGAGAACCTGCACGGCTGGTACACCGGCGACGGGATGACGTACCTCTACGACGCCGACGACCTCGGGCAGTTCAACGACGGCTTCTGGCCCACGGTCGACCCGTACCGGCTGCCCGGCACCACCGTCGACACCCGCCGTCGCGCCGATCTCGGCACCGGTGGCGGCACCTCCACCTACCGGCCGGCCAACGCGGTCGCGGGCGGGGCCGTCCTCCAGGGCCGCTACACCTCCGCGGCGATGGAGCTGACCGGAGCGCCCGGCACGACCCTGCGCGCCCGTAAGTCCTGGTTCCTGCTCGACAACGCGGTGATCGCGCTGGGGTCGGGCATCACCTCGGCCGACGGGTACGGGGTCGAGACCGTGCTGGAGAACCGCAACCTCGGCACCGGCGGGCGGCACCGGCTGACCGTGGACGGCTTCCCGCAGCCCGTCGTCCAGGGGTGGTCGGCACGCTTCGAGCGGGCCCGCTGGGCGCATGTCGAGGGCGTGAGCGGCTACGTCCTGCTCGACAGGAGCACGCTGCGCACGGTGCGTGAGGAGCGCACGGGCACCTGGCGTTCCGTCAACACCGGTGCGGACACGGGTGGTTCCTCCGTCGAGCTGACCCGCCGCTACCTCACCCTCTGGGTCGATCACGGTGTCTCCCCCACCGACGCGGGCTACGCCTATGTGCTGCTGCCCGGCGCGTCGGCCGCCGCGACGGCCCTCTGGTCCCTCTCGCAGCCGGTCCGCGTGCTGGCCCACGACGCCGGCGCCCACGCGGTGGAGGCCCGCCGGCAGGGGCTGACCGCGGTGAACTTCTGGGCCGGGGGAAGCGTCGGCGGGATCACGGCCTCGGGGGCCTGCTCGGTGCTGGTGCGGCGCGACGGGCCCCGTGTCTCGGTGGCCGTGGCGGACCCCGGCCGGACCCAGGCCTCGCTCACCGTGGAGCTCCCGTTCCGCGTACGGACCGTGAGCCGGGCCGACGACACGGTGAGCGTGGCACCGGGCCGCCGGACGCTGCTGACCGTCGCGGTCGGTGGTTCCCGCGGCCACACCCATCGCGCAGAACTCGTCCAGTAGCCCGATCGCCCAGGAGCACCCGCCATGTCCGTCGCCCCGTATCTGCGTCTCCCGCCGCCCGACCGGCTGCTCTCCTCCCGTACCGGGTGGACCCGGGACCACTGGGAGGTGACGGCCGACCGGATGCTGGACGCGCTGGTGCCGTACGCGACCCCCGGCTTCGCCCAGTACCGGTTGCCCGGCCGGTCCAGCTGGTCGGGGATCGTGTGCGACGGGCTGGAGGGGTTCGCCCGGTCGTTCCTGCTGGCCGCCTTCCGGATCGCGGGCGCGGGCGGGGCCGTGGAGCCCGCGCTGACCGAGCGGTACGCGGCGGGCCTGGCGGCCGGCACGGACCCGGACGGCGCCGAGGCGTGGCCGAGGATCACGGACTGCTCGCAGCAGATGGTCGAGGCGGCCTCGATCGCCGTGGCCCTGCACGAGACGCGGCCGTGGATCTGGGACCGGCTGGACACCGGGGTGCGGGAGCGGGTGGTGGAGTGGTTCTCCGGGTTCGTCGGCGGGCGCACCTGGGACAACAACTGGCGGCTGTTCCAGGTGGTGTCCGAACAGTTCCTGGCCTCGGTCGGGGCCCCGTACAACCGTGCGGACATCGAGTCCGGGCTCGACCGGATCGAGGACTGGTACGTCGGTGACGGCTGGTACACGGACGGCGACGGCCAGAACTTCGACTACTACATCGGCTGGGCGATGCACCTGTACCCGCTGCTGTGGTCGCGCATCGCCGGTCCCGACGACGGGGGCCGCACCGCCGCCTACCGGGAGCGGCTCAGCCGGTTCCTGGAGGACTATCCGCACTTCTTCGGCTCCGACGGGGCCCCGGTCCACCAGGGGCGCTCGCTGACGTACCGCTTCGCGGCCCTGGCCCCGGTGTGGATGGGGGCGCTGGCGGACTGCACGCCGCTGGCCCCCGGCCTGACCCGCCGGCTCGCCTCGGGCACGATGCGGCACTTCGCCGAGCGCGGGGTGCCGGACGGGAGGGGGCTGCTGACCCTGGGCTGGTACGACACCTTCCTGCCGGCCACCCAGCCGTACTCCGGTCCCGCCTCCCCGTACTGGGCCAGCAAGGGATTCCTCGGCCTGCTGCTCCCGCCGGACCACCCGGTGTGGACGGAGCGGGAGCTCCCGCTGCCGGTCGAGGAGGGCGACCGGTACACGGCGCTGCCGGCGCCGGGCTGGCTGCTGCACGGGACCCGGCACGACGGCATCGTCCGGCTGGTGAACCACGGCAGCGACCACAACCCGCCCGAGGACCCCGGCGCCGGCCGGCCCGACGGGGAGGACGACCCGCACTACGCGAGGTTCGCCTACTCGACGGCGACGGCCCCCGAATCCGCCCCGCACGCGGCGGCCCGCGGGATCGACAACCACCTGGCGCTGCTGGCGCCGGACGGGACACCCACCCGGCGCGGCCGCATCCACAGGACGCACTGTGCGGGCCGTACGGCGGGCTCCTGGTACGCGGCGAGGCTGCCGGGAGACGACCGGGTCTTCCGGATCGGGACGACGAGTGTGCTGCACGGCCCGTGGGAGATCCGTGTCCACCGGATCGACGCGCCGGACGGGGCGGCGGTCCAGGAGGGCGGGTACACGGTGGCGCACACGCTCCGCCCGGAGGCGACGTCCGGACCCGGCTGGGCCATGGCACGTACGGCCGAGGGGCTGAGCAGCGCGGTGGTGGCGCTGCACGGCTGGGACGGGTCGACGGCGCGGGTGGCCCGGGACGTGGAGTCCAACGCGTACGGACCGCATTCGGCGACGCCCGGGCTGCGGCTGGAAGGCCGTCGGGGCGGCCGGAGCCTTCTGGTGTCCCTCGTCGCGCTGTCCCGCGACACGCTGCATCCGGAGGCGCTGCGCCACGCGGTCTCCGTGCGGGCCGACGGCGACGGACCGGTCACGCTGGCCTTTCTCGACGGCACCACGGTGGAGGTGGCAGTGGAGCCGGCGGGCGCCGCGGGGCCCGGTTCGTGCCGGAGCGGTGCCGAGAGCACCATGGAGGGATGAGCCGCTGACGCGGACCATCAGGGGTCACCGCAGGAAGGGGCCCGGAGCATGAGCAGCCGCGCATCCCCCGAGGACCGGGGACCGGGGCCCGGACTCCCCGAGGCCTGGTCGTCGTCGGCAGGAGGGCTGCTCGATCTGCTCGGTGTGTCGGCGATCGTGCTGGACGGCACCGGCCGGATCGTGTTCTGGAGCCCGCAGGCCGGTGACGTCTTCGGCTACTCCTCGGAGGAAGCGCTGGGCAGGTACGCCGCTCGGCTCCTGCTGCGCGAGGAGGACCGTGACCTGGCGACAGGGCTGTTCGCCGAGGTGATGCGATCGGGGGAGAGCTGGGCCGGTGCGTTTCCCGTGCTGCGGAAGGACGGCAGCACCCAGCTGGTGGAGTTCCGCAACGTGCGGCTGCAGGACGACCGAGGCGATGTGTACGCCCTGGGCATCGCCGCCGACCAGCGCGTACTGGAGCAGGTGGAGAACAAGCTGGCGCTGTCGGAGCAGCTGGTGGCCCAGGCACCCGTCGGCATCGCCCTGCTGGACACCGATCTGCGCTATCTCATGGTGAACCCGGCGCTGGAACGCATCAACGGCGTCCCCGCCGCCGACCACCTGGGGCGGCACCCCCACGACATCCACAGCTCCCCCGCGGTCGGCGCCGTCGAGGACGTGATGCGTGAGGTCCTGGCCACCGGTACGCCGATGATCGACCAGTACCTCGTGGGCCGCACCCCCGCGGATCCCGACACCGACCACGCGTGGTCGGTGTCGTACTACCGGCTCCACGGGCCCGACGGGCGGGTGGTCGGTGTGGCGAACTCCGTCGTCGACGTCACCGAGCGCCACCGGGCGGCGGCGGAGGCGGACCGGGCCCGGCACAGGCTGGCACTGATCGCGGACGCCTCCGCACGCGTCGGGACCACGCTGGAGGTGGAGCGCACCGCGCGGGAGCTGGCGGAGATCGCCGTACCGGAGCTGGCGGACGTCGTGGCGGTCGACGTCCTCGACAGTGTCCTGGCCTGCCGCCGGACCGACGACCACCGTGACGGCCCCGAGCTGTTCCGCGCGCTCGCGGTCGCCGCCGCCTACCCCAACGAGGCCACCGGCGCCGCGGACGCGGTCGGCAGCGTCGCCTCGTACGGCCCGGACCGGCTGATCACCCGGTGCGTGCACACGGCCCGGCCGGTCCTCGTAGCCCGCACCGGCCCCGAGGACCTGCTGCGCATCGCACGTGACCAGGACGCCGCCGCGGCGTTGGCACGGGCCGGCGTCCACTCCTATCTCGCCGTGCCGCTGATCGCCCGCGACCAGGTCCTCGGTGCGTTCGACCTCATCCGGGCGCGTAACCAGGCTCCCTTCGACGAGGACGATCTCCTGCTGGTCAGGGAGCTGGCGGCCCGGGCCGCCGTCGCCATCGACAACGCCCGCTGGTTCCAGAGCGTGCGCGACTCCGCCGAGAGCCTCCAGCGCAGTGTGCTCCCCACCCACGCTCCCCGGCTCACCGGCCTGGAGGTCGCCTCGCTGTACCAGCCGGCGCAGGCGTCGAGCGAGATCGGCGGGGACTGGTACGACGTCATCCCCCTGTCCGGCGACAACTCCGCCCTGGTGGTCGGCGACGTGATGGGCAACGGGATCGACGCCGCTGCGACGATGGGGCGCCTGCTCACCGCCACCCGCGCCTACGCCGACCTCGACCTGGAGCCCGACGAGGTCCTGCGCCACCTCGACAAGCTCACCGCCGGGCTCGGGCAGTCCATCGCCACCTGTCTGTACGCCGTCTACGACCCGCACCGGCACCGCTGCCACGTGGCCAACGCCGGGCACCTGCCACCGGTCCTGGCGCGCCCGGGCCGGAGCCCCGAGCTCCTGGACCTCCAGGCCGGGGCGCCCCTCGGCGTGGGCGGGGTCCGGTTCGACACCACCGGCTTCGACCTGCTGCCCGGGGACCGGCTCCTCCTCTACACCGACGGCCTCGTCGAGACGCGCGACCAGCCCATCGACGTGCGGCTCGGCGCCCTGCTCCAGGCGCTGGACGAACCACCCCGCCCTCTCGAAGCGACCTGCCGGCGCCTCCTGGAGCAGTTGCGGCACCCGGGCGACCACGACGATGTCGCGCTGCTGATCGCTCAGGCTCAGCCGGTGGCCCCCACGGCCGACGGCGGCCGGCACGGAAGATAGCCTCCTCGGACTGTCGATGACGAGCGGGGAGTGGGGAGTTGCCGGGCCGGGGCACCGGGCGAGGTGACCGGGGCACCCCCGGAGGGGAAGGACGAGATGCCGGACGGGCTCCGTGGCCGGATCGGGGTCGCCCTCGTGGGCGCGCTCGTCGGGGCGCTGCTGGGATGGGGCGTCATGGCGTGGCGCTCCGACGAACTGCCGTTCGTGGAGCGGGACGTGTGCTGGGGTTCGCTCTCGCCCGACGTCGCGCACGCCCTGTTCACGGACACCGACGTACGCAGCCGTGAGCTGCCGTTGCGCCGGGCCACGGAGGACCACATGCACACGGAGTGCAGCATGCAGGGGTTCGGGGCCGACGAGCTGGAGTCGGAGGTCACGGCGTCGGTGCGGACGCTGGGCGGGTTGCGGGGCGCGCGGGCGTGGAGTTGGACGGAGGAGTACCTCTCCTCACGTATGACACCGCTCGGCGACGGCGTCGTCGGCATGGCGTCCTCCACACGCGCCTGGGTGGCGCTCCCCGCGAGCTGTGAGGAGCGGTCGTACGAGCCGGGTGAGAAGCCGCCGTTGCGTGTGGTCACCCTCGCCTCGGACGAGGCCGACCCGGACGGCCAGAACGAGGTCGACGCGCGGCGCGGCCTCGACGCGATGTCCCGCGCGGTCGTGCGGCTGGCCAACGGCGTGATGGAACGGTACGGCTGCGGGAGCCGGTACGACGACCCGCCGAGGCTCCCCATCGCCCCGGAGGGCAACGCGCTGCCGGCCGTCGACGCCGACCGGCTCTGCGGCATCCAGGGTCTCCGGCTGCCCGGGTGGGCTCGCGGGTCCGGGGCCGAGGCCGTGCGCACCACGCCGGGCACGAAGCCGGGAGCACCGGGGGCGGACGCGGTCCGGGCCTGCGACGTGCGGCAGCCCTTCGGGCCGAACAGGCTCCGGCTGATGACCGTGGCGGAACCGGAGCTGGCCGCCGTCGTCTCTCGGGTGCTCGACAACCGTGCGGTGCCTCTCGGCGGCGACGGGCAGGGAGCCTACGCGGGCGGCCTGAGCGTCTGGACGGCGGACTGCCGGTCCGGCCGGGTCGCGTTCGTGGCGCAGGAGCCGGGGACGGACGACGGAGCGTACGACGACAGGCCGCTCGCCCTCGCCGTTCTGCCGTCGTACGTGAAGGCGGAGGCGGAGCGCGTCGGCTGCGGCGAGGTGAACGTGGAGGTGCCCGCCGTTCCCGCGGCCTGAGGGCCCCGGTCGGGCTGGTGTGCGGGGCCGACGGGACCGGGTAACGTCTTCGGCATGTTCTTCCGGGCGTCGACCAACGAGTGAGAGCGCGACGGGCCGCCGCGTACGTCCTTCGACGTCAGCGGGAGCCGGTCCCCCACCGGACGAATCCGCAGATCACTTCACCTCAGCACCGGGAGAACCCATGACCGTGAGCAAGAACATCAACAACCCCGTGGGCATGGGCGGCGGCAAGCGCAAGAGGCTGTCCCGCGAGGAACGGCAGAACAACGGCCCGCACCGCAACCTCGACCGCCGGGGCGCCGCCGACCAGAAGGCGGAGCTGGTGCGCAAGATGCGCGAGAAGACGGGCTCGGCACCGGCCGACGACACCGCACGGAGCTGACACGGCACGCGTCGGGGCCCGGACCGCGTGACGCGGTCCGGGCCCCGACGGCTGTGGTTCAGGGGCGCGGCCGCGTCGCGGTGTCGAGGTAGAAGGCGTCGATGCTCTGGACGGCCTGCTCGAACTCCTGCAGGTTCACCGGCTTGGTCACGTACGCGTTGGCGTGGCTGCTGTACGCGCCGGTCACGTCGTCCGGGGCGGTGGACGTGGTGAGGACGACCACCGGGATGGTGTGCAGGTCCTCGTCGTTCTTCAGGACCTTCAGCAGCTCACGGCCGTTCATCCGCGGCATGTTCAGGTCGAGGACGATGAGGTCGGGGCGCGAGTTGCCCGGGGCGCGCAGGTGCTCCAGAGCGGCGACACCGTCGGTGACCTGGACCAGATTGCGGGCCCCGCGCTCGGCGAGGGCTTCCTCGATGAGCATGGCGTCGGCGATGTCGTCCTCGACGAGCAGAACGTCGAACGGACGGGAGGGGGTGGTGCTTATCATCGGATGCTCCGTGGGTTTCTCGTCGGAGTGCTGGAAGAGGCCCGGCCAGCGGCGCCGTGCGCCCTGCCGGCTCATCCCGCAGGCGGCACCGAGCTGGGGGTACCCGGCACCCGCGCGGGCGGCAGCCACGGCTGCCTCCCGCTGGAGCCGCTCAGCTGCCTGCTGGAGGTGTTCCAGCACGTGTAGCAGAGCCAGAGCCGGCGCCGGGTCGTCCGACACCGAACGCGGTGAGGTGTCCGACAAACGGCGAGCAAGGCGCTGCGCAAGACTGTCGACCTCTGCGTCCGCGATGACGGCCGTCTCCTCCGGCGTGGTCCGCAGTTCGAAGTTCTTGCCTGGCATGTCCGGCACTCTAGGGCCTCGGAGCTCTCGGTGACAACAATCGTTGTCACCTATTAGAGTGTGCTGGCCGCTCGTCCGGGCGGCCGCCGCAGCGAGGAGTCCACCGAGAATGACCGGGAATACGAAACCACCGCGTACGCGGTGGTTTTCCACGTGGACGACCCGGCGGTGGCTCCGTGCGGGGGCGGCTGTCTCCCTCGCCGTGCTGGCGCTCCTCGGCACGACCGGGGCATGGGTTCTGGCACGGAGCGCGTCGATCAGCAGCGAGCTCGTGGATGTGCGGTCCCCCGCACTGGCACAGGCGATCCGCCTGGAATCGGCCCTGCTCAACCAGGAGACGGGCATCCGGGGCTACGGGCTCACCGGCTCGCGGGAGTTCATCACTCCCTACGAGGAGGGCCTCGCCGAGCAGAAGGCCGTCGTCGCGGAGCTCACCGGGCTGTTGCGCGACGACCGGGCCGGCCTCGACGACCTCGACGCCGTGCAGGACGCCACGGCCACGTGGCAGGAGAGAATCGCACGGCCGATCGCCGCGGCACCCGTCGGCTCGCCCTCACCGCTGGCGACCCAGCGGGCGGCGGAGGGCAAGCAGACCTTCGACGGGGTACGCGCGGCCGTGAGCAGGCAGCAGGACCGGCTGCGCTCGGAGGTCGTCCGGGTGAAGGACGACCTCAAGGCCACGATGGCCTTGCGCAACGGGGTCTTCAGCGCCATCGCGATCCTGATGGTCGTCCTGACGGTCTTCGTCTTCGAAGGACTGCGGCGCGGCATCAACCGGCCGCTGGAACAGCTCGGCACGGACGCCCGGATCATCGCCGGCGGTGACTTCGACCACCCCATCGTCCCGACCGGGCCCGCCGACCTGAGGCACCTGAGCAGCGAGATCGACTTCATGCGCCGCCGTCTCGTGCGGGAACTGGCCTTCAGCGAGGACGCACGTCAGCGGCTCGACGCGCAGGCCGCGAACCTCCAGCGCTCGAACGCCGAGCTGGAGCAGTTCGCGTACGTGGCCTCCCACGACCTCCAGGAGCCGCTGCGCAAGGTCTCCAGCTTCACCCAGCTCCTCCGACGGCGCTACGGCGGCCAGCTCGACGAACGGGCCGACCAGTACATCGACTTCGCGGTCGACGGGGCGAACCGCATGCAGACCCTCATCAACGACCTGCTCGAATTCTCGCGGGTCGGACGGGTGAACCACACGCACCAGAGCCTCGACCTGGGCAAATCGCTGGAGCGGACGCTGTCCGTCCTGAGCGTCGGCATCGAGGAGACCGGCGCGTCGATCACCCACGACCCGCTGCCGACGCTGGTCGCCGACCCCACCCAGATGGGCATGCTCTGGCAGAACCTGATCGGCAACGCCGTCAAGTTCCGCCGCCCGGGCGAGACGCCGAAGATCCATGTCACGGCGGCCAGGGAAGACGATCTGTGGCGGTTCACCGTCACCGACAACGGCATCGGCATCGCACCGGAGTACGCCGACAAGGTCTTCGTGATCTTCCAGCGGCTGCACACCAAGGATGTCTACTCCGGCAGCGGCATCGGCCTCGCGATGTGCAAGAAGGTCGTGGAGTTCCACGGCGGCACCATCTCCGTCGACACGGCGTACCAGGAAGGCACGCGCATCACCTTCACCCTGGCGCCGGAGCCACCGGAGAATCCTGGCCTGTCCACCGTGCCGGAGGCCATCCGCCCGGGCGCGGAGCGGACGAGTTGACCACAGCGATGACGGCCGCCGCGGAGGCGGCGGCCGACGAGCCGATGTACCGCATCCTGCTGATCGAGGACGACGAGGGGGACGCCCTCCTGGTCGAGGAACTCCTGCACGACACCGGCCTGCGGTTCGAGCTGACCACCAGGACCACCCTGGCCGAGGCCCGCGCCGAGCTGGCTCTCGCCCCGATCGACTGCATCCTCCTCGATCTGCACCTGCCCGACGTCTCGGGCATAGAGGCGGTCGCCGCGGTCCGGGTCCTGGCGCCGAACACCGCGGTCATCGTCCTGACCGGACTGTCCGAGGCCCGTGCGGGTACGGAGGCGATGGCCGCGGGAGCGCAGGACTACCTGGTCAAGGGCAAGGTCGAGGCGGACCTGCTGCACCGCACGGTGCGTTACGCCGTCTACCGCAGCCGGACCGAACGCGCGAGCGCCCTGGCCCAGGTCGCCCAGGTCCGGGCGGAGGAGAACGCTCGCCTGGAGCGGGGCCTGCTGCCCCGGCCGATGCTCGACACCTCCTCGGTGAAGGTGACCTCCCGCTATCTGCCGGGGGCCGCGATGGCCCTGCTCGGCGGGGACTTCCTCGACGTGGTGGAGGGGGACGACGGGCTCCTGCACGCCGTCGTCGGCGATGTCAGCGGGCACGGCCCCGACGCGGCGGCGCTCGGTGTCTGCCTGCGCATCGCCTGGCGCTCGCTCGTACTGGGCGGGCACCGCGGCGAGGACCTGCTGCACCTGATGGAACGCATCCTGATCGCCGAACGCGGCAGCCACCATCTGTTCGCCACCTGCACCCTCCTCACCATCGACCAGGACGCCGCCACCGCCACCCTCCACCTCGCCGGCCACCACGAACCCCTCCTCACCACGGCCGAGGGGACCCGGGAGCTGACCGCCGCGCACGGCATCGCACTCGGCATCGTGCCCGAGCTGCGCAGCTGGCCCTCCACCGTCGTCCCGCTCCCCGCCGCCGGGGCACTCACCCTCTACACCGACGGCCTCACCGAAGGGCACAACGGGGCGTCGAGCGAACGGCTCGGCGTCGAAGGACTGCTCACCCTGATCGAGAACCTGCCGCCGGCGGACCCGGCCCGCCACGTCGACCTCCTCATCAAGGAGACCGGCGAGCTGAACGCCGGACGCCACTCCGACGACCTCGCCGTGCTCCGCCTCGACTGGGGGCGGTAGGCCGCGTAGGAGGGCTCAGGTGGAGGACGACGGCGCGCGGGCCCGCCCTCAGAAGGCGTACCGGACACGCAGCCATGGTGCGTGCGTGGCGATCAGTTGCCGGAGGTGCGTCAGTGACTGCCGTTTGACGTCAGCCGAGTAGCGGACGTTGAGGGCTCCGTTCTGCGAGCGCTTGGTCTCCTGGGCGGCCGGCTGCCACAGCACCTCCTCGGCGCGTGGGTGCCAGCCCAGGTTGACCTCGTGGAGCGACTCGTTGTGGGTCAGCATGATGATCTCGGCGGCGGCCTGCTGCTTCACGCGGGCGGGCAGGACGTCGTCGAGGTGGGCGAGCAGGTCGGCCCAGTCCCGCTGCCATCCCGGGCGCAGGACGACGGGTGAGAGATTGAAGTGGACCTCGTAGCCGGCGTCGAGGAAGTCGGCGGCCGCGGCGATGCGCCGGTCGACCGGGCTGGTCCGGATGTCCAGCAGCCGGGCGTCGTCGGCCGGCATGAGGGAGAAGCGCACCCGGGTGCGCCCCCGGGGGTCGAGTGCGAGCAGGTCGGGGTTGACGAACTTCGTCGCGAAGGACGCCTTGGCCGTCGGCATGCCCCGGAAGGCGGCCACCAGGTCTGCCGTGTTGTCGCAGATCAGGGCGTCGACCGAGCAGTCACCGTTCTCACCGATGTCGTAGACCCACGCCTGGGGGTCACACTGGTTGGGCTCGGTCTTGGGGCCTTGGGCCCGTACGTGGCGGCGGACGTGGGCCACGATCGCCTCGATGTTGGTGAACAGCGTGATGGGGTTGGCGTAGCCCTTGCGACGGGGGACGTAGCAGTAGGCGCAGGCCATCGCGCATCCGTTGGAGGGGCCAGGAGCGATCCAGTCGGCCGACCTGCCGTTGGGGCGTGTGCGGAGTGTCTGCTTCGTCCCGAGGACGAGCGTCCCGGACTTGATACGGACCCAGCGGGCGATGTTGCCGTCGTTGCCGTGGAGGGAGGGGATGCGCCAGTGGCTCGCGACCTCGGTCACGCGCACGTCCGGCAGCCGGGCCATGATCTGTCGGCCGCGCGGGGAGTCGAGCGCGGCGGGCTCCGCGTAGACCTCCCTCACGTCGAGCATGCGGCGGGCTTCCGGGCCGTCCCGGAAGCCGAGGTGCGTGTCCGGCTCCCCCGCGATGTCCGACCACCCGAAGAGCGCTTGCTGCTCAGGCTCTCCCGGGGCGGCTCCGGGTGGCGGCTGCGGCACGTCCCTCTCCTCTCCCTGACTGCTTCATACCGAAGGGCCGTCACTCGTGGCGGCCGCGCTCCTGGTCCAGCAGGGCGTCGAGATCGCGGAGCCGGTCCAGCCCCCGCACCGCCCGGACCATCCGCGCGTTGTGCTCGAACCGGTCGCGGTGGCGGTGCAGAAGGTTCCAGTATCCGGCGGTGAAGGGACAGGCGTCCTCACCGACCCGTACGGACGGCTTGTACCGGCAGGAGCCGCAGAAGTCGCTCATCCGGTCGATGTAGGCGCCTCCGGACGTGTAGGGCTTGGTGGTCATCCGGCCGCCGTCCGCGTACTGCGACATGCCCACCACGTTCGGGACCATGACCCAGTCGTAGCCGTCGACGAAGCTGCGGTGGAACCAGTCGGTGACGGCCCCGGGATCCCACCCCCGCTGCAGGGCGAAGCTGCCCAGGATCATCAGGCGTGGAATGTGGTGGGTCCAGCCGGTCGTCCTGACCTGTTCCAGGACGTGGCTGAGGCAGTTCGCCTCCGTGCCGTCCGGGGACAGTTCACTGAACCAGTCCGGCAGCGGTTCGTGGTGGCCCAGGGTGTTGCCCTCCCGGTATCGCGGACCGAAGTACCAGTAGACGTGCCAGACGAACTCACGCCATCCGGCGATCTGCCGCACGAATCCCTCGGCGCTGTTGAGCGGCACCTCACCGGATCGCCATTGCGCCTCCGCCCGTTCGACGCACTCCGCGGGGTCCAGCAGACCGAGGTTGAGCGACGAGGAGAGCAGGCTGTGGCTCATCGTCGCGTCCCCGGCGAGAACCGCGTCCTCGTACGCGCCGAACGTGGCGAGCCGGTGCTCCACGAAACGGCGGAGCGCGGCCAGCGCCTCCCTGCGGGTGGCGGGGAATCCGCGCGGCGCGTCCTCGCCGACGAACTCGACGTCCCCGTCACGCGACCAGCGGTCGAGGTCGGAACGCACCTCGGCGTCGATGTCGCTCTCCCGGGGCCGGTAGGGCGCCGGAACGCCCAGGTCACCCGCGCCGCGCGGCGGTGGCTGCCGGTTGTCGTGGTCCAGGTTCCACCGGCCGCCGACGGGACGGTCGCCCTCCATCAGCAGGTCGTGCGTGGTACGGACCCAGCGGTAGAAGTCCTCCTGCCGCAGGTGCTTCTCGCCGTGGCCGTCGGCCCAGCGCGTGAACTCGTCGTGCGTGACGAGGAAACCGCGCGCCGGCAGTACGCTCACGGACGGCAGCGACCGTACGAAGGCGTGGGCCGCGTGGGACGTGGGGTGGTGCACGGTCACCGGACCGTCCCCCACCGCCTCGCGCAAGCCCTGACGGTAGGTGTCCGCCTTGACGTACCGCACACGGTCACCCAGCTCGGCGGCCCGGTGCCGCATCGCGGACAGGACCAGATGGGCCTTCGCCCGATGGAACCGTCGCCGCCGGAAGACACTGCGGGCCTCGATCATCAACAGCGGTGTACCCCGGCCCGGCCCGCCCCGCGCCGGATCGACGAAATGGGGACCGAGCTGATCGCCGAACAGCCAGTGGGTGACACCTGACTCCGCCTCAGCCATACCGAGCACTCCCTCGACGATCTGCCGCCCGGCCGCACGCTGACGGGGCGGCCCACTCCCCCACAGATCAAAACGCACGACACCACCGACAGCGCCCAGCACACGCCGGGGGACGACGGGGCACGCCTGCGGGTACCGCTCCCCGGTCGGATCGGTACGGGCCCGGCTCACT
Organism: Streptomyces sp. NPDC104381; assembly: GCF_055583745.1. Taxonomy (NCBI): domain Bacteria; kingdom Bacillati; phylum Actinomycetota; class Actinomycetes; order Kitasatosporales; family Streptomycetaceae; genus Streptomyces; species Streptomyces sp. NPDC104381. The sequence continues at coordinate 203,056 of NZ_JBVJNK010000003.1, read as the reverse complement.
CGTCCCGCCCGATGGGGAAGACTGAGCCCATGAGAGACATCGTCTTCACACGCGCGAGCAGCTGGATCCCGAACGTGATCCGCGAGGACGGTGAGCTGAAGCTGATGCTCGGTGCCGGGGCCGACGCCAACCACGAGCCCCGCACCTTCACGTTCCCGATCGACGAGGCCCATCTCGCGGTGATCCAGGAGGACCTGGCCAGACACCTGCTGCTGTGGAGCGCGGTCCTTCCGCTGTGCGACGCCGCCGGAACCCGGGGCCGCCTCGACGAGAACGCCGCCGTGGCGCTCCTGGACCCGGTCCTTCTCTCCGCGCCCCCGGACGTCGACGCGCTCTTCCGGCGCATCCGGTGGGACAGGGGGCAGCTCATCTCCCATGGGGCCGACATCGGTCTGCTCGAGCGCGGTCAGGTCTGCGCGGCGATGCGCGCGGCGACGGAGACGTCCGACGGGAAACGCGCTCAGGAGTACGCCGCGAACCGACGTCGCGCCGCACGCGGAACGGTGCTGGGCCCCCTGGACGCCGCGCTTCTGCGGTACACGGGCCAGTACCTGCACGGCGCGACGGTTCCGAGGCGGTCGCCCGACGCTGTCGACGCCGCCCTGCTTCCGCAGGTCATGCGGGTGATCGCCACCGCGGAGCAGGCGTGCGCCGGGATGCGCATCGGCCGCGATCCACGACGGGGAAAGCGCGCCACGGACAAGCGCGACTGGGAGCGGATGGCCACGACGGTCGACGCGGCCGTGCGCCGTGAACACCCCGGGCTCGTCGACGACGCGGTACGTACGGTGAGCTTCCTGATGTGCTCGGAGGCCGCGGACCGCTCCAGGAACACGCCCATGGAGGACGACGAGGAGACTGCCGGCGGCCCCTCCGGCGTCGGCGGGAGTGCGAGGAAGACGATCCTGTCGTTCACCGACGACAAGGGCGCCGAGAAGAAGTGGCGCGCCGGCGGCCCTCGGACCGCCACCGCGGTGTTCTGGGAGTTCGTCGGCGACCGCTCCGCCGGGGACAACGAGGTGTTCACCATCGAGGACGAGAAGATGGGCGAAGGGATCCAGCTCCACTTCTACGCGGATTCCATCGCCCGGATCACGACGGTGCGCGAGGGCGAGGGCGGGGCGGATCCGGAGTACCGGGTCGAGTACAGCCTGGTCGACGGGATCGGCGGGTACCGGACCCTGGTCGGCGCCTTCGTGCGCGGCGGCTGTGCCGCACTCGAACAGCACGGCCCCTGGATATCGGACGTCGCCGAGTTCGAGCGCGCCCGCCGGCGGCGCGACGCCCGGTAGGCCGCCGGTGCCTGGCCTCACCGGAGCCCGGACGACTCCGGCACCGGGACGAGGGGTACGCCAAGTTCCAAGGTGCCCACGAGCGAAGGCAGGCTCCACTAATCTGGAGCAGCGAAGTGGTGGACGAAGGGGGGGCGGGCTCGTGGATCCGGAGTTGGCTTTGTTGGCGGGTACCGCAGGGACGACCCTGGTGGGGCTGTTGACGACGGAGACGTGGCAGCAAGCCAGGAACGGATTCTGTTCGTTGTGGCGCCGGGCCCAGCCGGAGCGCGTCGACGCCATATCGGCCGAGCTGGATACGACTCGCAGCGATCTGCTTGCCGCGCAGGCCGATGGTGATCCTGACACCAGGGACGAGCTGGGGGCCGAGTGGCAGGGCCGCATCCGGCGACTGCTCGTGGCACACCCCGAGGAGACCGATGCGCTGCGGGAGCTGATCGGCCGGCTGGATCCGTCGGTGCCCCTGCCCCCGTCGGTGAACCAGCAGGCCACGGCCTCCGGAGACTCCCGGATCTATCAGGCCGGAAACAACCAGACCTTCGTACAACGTTGAGCGAACAGAACGCACGGGCCGAGGGCCGGAGCCGGATCTATCAAGCCTCCGGCGACCAGCACATCGTCGAGCATCACCATCACGCGCCGGACTGGTCGGGTCCCGACTCGGTCCGTCGGCCCGCTGTCGGACGCCCCCCTCTGGTGTTGCGCGACCGGACCGCGGAGATGGCCCGGCTGCGCGCGGCTGTCGAACCCGGGGCAGGCAACAGCGTCCATGTCCTCCATGGCATGGGCGGCTGCGGCAAGACGGCTGTCGCGTACGCCCTGTTCCAGCACGCAACCGGTCAGGCCGGCCGCGTCGGTCTCTGGGTCAACGCTTCCGATCTCGCCTCCCTGCGCGCCGGCATGCTCGCTGTCGCAGCCGACCGAGGTGCCTCCGACGGCGAACTGATCGGCGCGCGCAGTGGGCTCCGGCCCGCCGCCGACCTGGTGTGGCATTACCTCGATCACTCCGAAGAGCCCTGGCTGCTGGTCCTCGACAACGCGGACGACCCCTCTGTTCTTCAGGGCGGATGGCTGCGCACCAGTCCGTCCGGCACTGTCGTCGTCACCACCCGGCAGCCGGCCGGACACTGGTGGCCGGGTGCCGACCTCGTCCACTTCGGCGTACTCCCCCGTGCCGATGCCGCGAAGGTCCTCCATGACCTCGCACCACACGCCGGGTCGGTCGAGGACGCGGCCGAAGTGGCCGACCGTCTCGGCCGGTTACCTCTGGCGCTGACCCTCGCCGGGGGATTCCTGGCCCATCAGGTGATCGCTCCCTGGACACTCGACGACTACCGCGACAAGCTCGACAGCACCCCCTCCGTCGACGCCATCGAGCTGATCGACCAGGGCGCCTTGTCGAGCAGCAGCGACTCCCGCCACCTGGTCAGCCGTACCTGGCAGCTCTCGCTGGACGCGCTTCACACCCGTGGGCTGCCGGAGTCCACTCCGCTTCTGCGTCTGCTCGCCTGCTGGGCCGGTGACCCGCTGCCCCTCCAACTCCTGTCCGGCGCGGAAGTCGGCGGCGATCTCCCCGCTGACCGGGTCGAATCGGCTCTGCGCGGGCTGCTCGAACACTCGCTGACCGAACTGCTGCCGGGCGGCGTGCGCTGCCTGCGCACGCACGGCGTGCTGCTCAGCAGCGTGGCGCGAGCCACGCCCGAGGACCAGCGGGAGGCACTCACCGGGACCGGTGTCCGGCTCCTGATGGCTCTGCTGCCCGACCCCGACGACCACGGGGCGCCGAGTGACGACATCGCTCTGCTCGCCCCGCACGTCCTGGCCCTGCTGCGCCGGACGGTGGACTGGGACGTCTCTCAGGGTGTCGCGGCCTCGGCCACCGAGTGTGCCTGGCGGCTCGTGGACCTGCTGGACCGTCTCGGTGACTACGCCTCGGCTCTCGCGGCGGCGACCACGGCCGCGGCACTCGCGCAACGCAGTCCGGGCGCGGACCACCCGCAGCTTCTCAGGTTGCGTCAGCGCGCCGGCAGGGCCGTCTACCGACTCGGGCAGTTCGAGGAGGCCGAGTCCCTGGCCCGGCAGGTGCTCGGCGACTGCGAACGCGTATTCGGCGCTGAGCACGTGGACACATGGGAGAGCTGTCTGGGTCTGGCTCTTCCCCTCTGGCAACTCGGCCGCGGATCCGAGGCACTTCCGCTCATCCGACGAGCCGTGGCGGGTCGGACCGAGGTTCTCGGCCCCCTGCATCCGCTGACGCTTCTGGCACGCACGTATGTCCTGGAGGTGGCTGCCGAGCATGAATTCGACCAAGAGATCCCCGTCGGACACGAGTTGGTCTCCGAATGCCGGCAGGCTCTCGGCAGGCGGAACTCCATCACCTTGACGGCCGAGCTCAATCAGGCTGACCTTCTCCGCCGCGCCGGACGAACCGGCGAGGCACTTCCGCTGGCTCGGGAGAACGTCGTGTCGAACGAGTCGCACTACGGACCGGCGCACCCGTACACGCTGGCGGCCCGCACACAGCTCAGCGTCATCCTCGCGGAGACCGGCCGTTACGACGAGGCCGTCGGACAGGCCGAACTGGCAGCGGTGGGCCGGTCCCAGGTGCTGGGCCCGACCCATCCGTGGACGCGGAAGGGTCAGGAACGCCTGCGGGAGTATCGAAGAGCTCTCGAGAACCCCTAGCATCAGGAGAATGTGGCTTCGCCGGGGCCGGTGAGAACCTCGAAATGAGGCGCCACCGAGTCCGGTTGGCAGAAAGCGAAAGGGAAACCACCCACCCATGTACGTTCATTCGAACCGGTTCCCGACCGGTAGTGCAACACGCTCTCGGAATGACGCAGCGGTAACCCCGTGGGGGCTGCGACGTATGACCGTGACCCCGGCCGTCGCACCCGGGTACGCCCGCGTCGAACTGGACCCGGCCTCCCAGAGCGCACGCTATTCGGATGCCGACGGCGGACCCGTCGCGATGAGTGTGCGCGGTTCGGCCAACGGCGACGACGTCGATCCCGGTGCTCACGGCGATCAGTGAACAGCACCGGTTCGGTGCTGGTCGTCACCAGCATCGACGACCCGACGGCCGACCTCGTGATCGCCGAGCTGCACGACCGGGGCGTCCCGGTCGTGCGGTTCGACCCCGGGGACTTTCCCACCACGTCGGCGGTCGCGGTGACGATCACGGGCGACGGGCTGAGCGGCACGCTGTCCACACCGAGCCGTGTCGCAGACCTGGCCTCGGTGCGCGCGCTGTACTACCGACGGCCGTCCGGGTTCACCTTCCCGGGACTGGACGCACGGGCCGCCCGATTCGCGGTCACCGAGGCCCGTTACGGACTCGGCGGAGTCCTGGCCTCGCTGCCCGGCTGTCTGTACGTGAACCATCCGCACCGCATCGGGGACGCGGAGTTCAAACCGTCCGGGCTCGCCACAGCCGTCGGCGTCGGGCTGGCCGTACCGCCCTCGCTGATCACTTCCTCCCCGGACGCCGCGAGGGAGTTCATCGGCCGGCACGGCCCGGTGCTGTACAAACCCCTGTCCGCGCCTCCGGACAGCCCCGACGGATCCTCCCGTACGGTGAACGTCGCCGACGTCACGGTGGACGAGATCGATGACGCCGTAAGCGCTACGGCGCACCTCTTCCAGCAGCGTGTGGACAAGATCGCCGACGTACGGGTGACCGTCATCGGGAGCCGTGTGTTCTGCGTGCGGATCGACTCCGGCCTGCTGGACTGGCGCACCGGCTACGACCGGCTGTCCTATGCGGTGGTCGAGCCGCCACCGGGAATCCGCGAAGCCCTCCACGCCTACCTGTCGCAGTTCCGGCTGGTCTTCGGTGCCTTCGACTTCGCGATCGACCGCCACGGCGCCTGGTGGTTCCTGGAATGCAACCCGTCGGGTCAATGGGCGTGGCTTCAGGCGGAGACGGGTCTGCCCATGGTGTCGGCAATGGCTGACCTCCTGGAAACGGGACGTCCGTCCACGACGCGCTCCTGAGATCCCTCCGGGGCTGAGCCCGCTGCTCCGCTATCCGTAGAAGCTCAGCCGCACCTGCCGGTCCCTGTTGTCGACGTTCGTGTCGACCAGGCACACCGACTGCCATGTCCCCAGTTCCAGCCTCCCCCCGATCACCGGCAGGGTGGCGTGCGGTGGCACCAGGGCCGGGAGTACGTGGTCTCGGCCGTGGCCGGGGCTGCCGTGGCGGTGGCGCCAGCGGTCGTCGGCGGGGAGGAGGGTCTGCAGGGTCGTGAGGAGGTCGTCGTCGCTGCCGGCTCCGGTCTCCAGGATCGCGATCCCGGCCGTGGCGTGCGGGACGAAGACGTTGAGCAGGCCGTCCCGCCCGTGAGCGGTGCGGTCGAGAAACTGCGTGCAGTCCTCCGTCAGGTCCATGACCGTTTCGGTCCGTCCCGTGGTGAGGGTCAGCACGTGCGTGGCAAAGGTGTCGGACATGGCTCCATTCTCCCGCCGCCGGGGCGGACCGCGCCCACCGGGAAGATCCGGGGCGCACCCAGGGTTGGTAGAAGCGTGAACAACTTCGGAGTGAGTGAACCGGCCGTCGTCGTCATCGGCGCCGGGCAGGCCGGGCTGTCCGCCGCGTATCACCTGGCGCGCGCCGGCCTGGAGCCCGACCGGGACTTCGTCGTTCTGGATCACGCGCCCGGGCCCGGTGGTGCCTGGCAGTTCCGCTGGCCCTCGCTCACGTACGGCAAGGTGCACGGCATGCACGCGCTGCCCGGGATGGAGCTGACGGGCGCGGACGACAGCCGCCCTTCGTCCGAGGTGATCAGCGCGTACTTCGACGCGTACGAGCGGCGCTTCGGTCTGCGGGTGCACCGGCCGGTCGAGGTGAGCGCCGTGCGTGAGGGCGAGGGCGGCCGGCTGAGCGTCGAGACCTCCGAGGGTACGTACGCCACGCGTGCGCTGATCAACGCCACCGGCACCTGGGACCGGCCCTTCTGGCCGCGTTATCCGGGTCAGGAGACCTTTCGCGGGCGCCAGTTGCACACCGCCGGCTACCCCGGGCCCGCGGAGTTCGCCGGGCTGCGGGTGATCGTGGTCGGCGGGGGCGCGTCGGGCACTCAGCACCTGATGGAGATCGCCGAGGTCGCGGCCGAGACGTACTGGGTGACGCGGCGCCCGCCAGTGTTCCGGGAGGGGCCGTTCGGCGAGGAGCAGGGGCGGGCCGCGGTGGCCATGGTGGAGGAGCGTGTGCGTCTCGGGCTCCCGCCGCAGAGCGTGGTGAGTGTGACCGGGCTGCCGCTCAACGACGCCGTCCGTCGCGCGCGCGAGCAGGGCGTCCTCGACCGGCTCCCCATGTTCGAGCGGATCACGCCGAGCGGGGTGGCCTGGGCCGACGGCCGCACCGTGGAAGCCGATGTCATCCTCTGGGCGACCGGATTCCGTGCCGCCGTGGACCATCTGGCCCCCCTGAGACTCCGGGAGCCGGGCGGTGGCATCCGCGTCGAGAACACCCGGGCCGTGCGGGATCCGCGGGTCCATCTCGTCGGTTACGGGCCGTCCGCCAGCACGATCGGGGCCAACCGGGCCGGCCGGGCGGCCGTCCGTTCGGTCACCCGGCTGCTGGACAGCGTGCCGGCCTGACCGGGCGTCAGCGGCCAGGGCGACACGAGAACACACGAACACGGGAGCGGATGTTCGCTCGAACGCGTGGTCGTTCCGGGATTTGTTGCTCAACGAGCGCACTGCGGCTGATGATTACTGAGCGCACACGACGGGCTGCAGACCGCGACTGCGCATGTCCCAGAGATGCACCACGCACAAGGAGAACTACCAGATGAACTTCCTGACCAACCTGCTTGCCGGCGTCGTCCACTTCGTGGGTTGGCTCGTCTGACCGTCTCTGCACAACGGCGCCGCCGCTTCCCGTCCCACGGGAGCGGCGGCGCTGCCGTGTGCCCGCCCCCTCCGGCCCGGGCGCATCAGACGGGCGCGGGGGCCGGGCTGCTGTCGCGGCGGACCAGGGCGGCATAGCGTCCGTCCTGCGCGAGCAGCTCCTCGTGCGTGCCGCGCTCGGCCACCCGGCCTTCGTCCAGGACGACGATCTGGTCCGCGTCCCGGACGGTGGAGAGCCGGTGGGCGATGGTGAGTGTGGTGCGGCCCTTCGACAGTGCGTCGATGGCTTGCTGCACGGCGTGTTCCGTGCGGGTGTCGAGGGCGCTGGTCGCCTCGTCGAGGATCAGCACGGGCGGATCCCGGAGGATCGTACGGGCGATCGCCAGCCGCTGCTTCTCACCGCCCGAGAAGCGGTAGCCACGTTCGCCGACGAGGGTGTCGTACCCGTCGGGCAGCCCGGCGATGTGGTCGTGGATCTGCGCGGTGCGGGCGGCGCTCTCGATCTGCTCGTCGGTGGCGTCCGGCTTGGCGAAGCGGAGGTTCTCGGCGACCGAGGCGTGGAAGAGGTAGGTCTCCTGGGAGACCACGCCGACGGCCCGGGCGAGGGTGTCGAAGTCCAGGTCGCGGACGTCGACGCCGTCGATGGTGACCCGTCCTCCCGTGACGTCGTACAGCCGCGGCACGAGATAGCTGAGCGTGGACTTGCCCGAGCCGGTGGGACCGACGACGGCCAGGCTGTTCCCGGCGGGCACGGTCACATCGATGCCGCTCAGCGTCGGGCCGCCCTTCTCGTCATAGCTGAAGGTGACGTCCTCGAAGGCGATCTCGCCGCGGACCTTCTCCAGCCTGACGGGCTTCGCCGGCTCGGTGATGTCCACCTCGAGGTCGAGGTACTCGAAGATGCGCGCGAACAGGGCGAGGGACGTCTGCATCTGCACACCGGTGGAGAGCAGGCTGACCGCGGGCCGGAACAGCCCCTGCTGGAGCGAGACGAAGGCGACCAGCGTGCCGATGGAGACGGCCGTGACACCGGACCGGAGCGTGAGGCCGGCTGCCCAGTAGATGACGGCGGGCATGGCGGCCATCACGATGCCGATGGTCGACATCCTCCAGCGTCCGGCCATGCTGGAGCGCACTTCGAGATCGACCAGGCGCTCCGATTCCTCGGAGAAGGCCCGGGTGAGGGAGTCCGAGCGGCCCATGGTCCGGCCGAGCAGGATGCCGCTGACCGAGAGCGACTCGGTGACCGTGGCCGCCATCGCGGCCATCTGCTTCTGGCGCTGGGTGGTGATCCTCTTGCGCTCGCGGCCGACACGGCGGCTGATCCAGACGAAGACGGGCAGCAGGAGCAGCGAGACGACGGTGAGCCGCCAGTCGAGCGCCAGCATGGCGACCACGGTGGCGATGACGGCGGTGAGGTTGGAGACCAGGGAGGTCGCGGTGGAGGTGACCGTGGCCTGCATCCCGCCGATGTCGTTGGCGATGCGGGACTGGACCTCGCCCGTGCGGGTGCGCGTGAAGAAGGCGAGCGGCATCCGCTGCAGCTGGGTGTAGACGGCGGTGCGCAGATCGTGCATGACGCGCTGGCCGACCGTCGTGGAGATGAGGGTCTGCAGGACACCGAAGACGCTGTTCATCACGGCGGTGAGGATCATGCCGAGCGCGAGGAGGGTGAGCAGCCCCGTGCACCCCTGCGGGATCGCGGTGTCCAGGATCTCGCGGAGCAGGAACGGGGAGGCGACCGACACCAGCGAGGAGGCGCCGACCAGCAGGCCCACCACGGTGAGTCTGCCCCGGTAGGGCCGGAAGAGCCGGAAGATGCGACGCAGCTCGGCGGGCGGCTGGGCCGCGTCCGCGGCCGGAGGTGTCCAGGTGGGTTCGTCGGGTTTCATGGGCTCCTTCGAGAGCGTGCGGAGAAAGACGGACTTCGAGAGAGTGACGTGAAGAGTCTGCTTCGAGAGCTTAGCTCACTGTTACCTCTATTCACAATGAACAAGCTCCTGATATTGTTCCCTCATGGACTCCCCCGACTCCGACGGCATGCTCGCCGAGCAGTTGCTGCGGCTCACACGCCGTCTCCAGCGCATCCAGAGCCGACAGCTGGAGCCGATAGGCATCACGCCGGCCCAGTTCCGCCTGCTGCGCACGACCGCGCATTACGACGGCCCGCCCCGGATGGCCGATCTCGCCGAGCGTCTGGACGTCGTCCCGCGCGCGGTGACCACCCTGGTGGACGGCCTGGAGGCGAGCGGCCGGGTGCGGCGTGCCCCGGATCCGGAGAACCGCCGCGTGATCCGTATCGAGATCACCGAGGAGGGCAGGGCGGTGCTCCGTTCGATGCGCGACGCGCGCAAGGCCGCCGCGGAGGAGATCCTGGCTCCATTGACCACCGAGCAGCGCGAGGTGCTCGGCGGGCTGCTCACCGCTCTGGTCGACGGGATGCCGGAGCGCCGCCGCTGCTGAGGCACGTGGTGCGGCCACCGCACCGCACCGTCGAGGGGACCCTGACATGCCGCTGCTGGAGCCGAAGCCGGAAGCCCTGCGTCCTCGTGCGGGACGCGCGCCGTCGCCCGATCGGGTGCCCGGCTGGAAGGCGTCCGGGACTCCGGCGGAGCTGCGGGCCGGCCTGACCGCTCTGCTCGGCCCGGAGAAGGTGCTGTGGAAGGTCTCCGACCTGGTGCGGTACGCCTCCGATGCCAGCCCGTACCGCTTCCTGCCCCAGGTGGTGCTGGTCCCCGAGGACCTGGACGACGTCTCGGCGATCCTCTCGTACGCGCACGGCAACGGCCGCGGGGTCGTCTTCCGCGCCGCGGGCACCAGTCTCAACGGCCAGGCGCAGGGCGAGGACATCCTCGTCGACGTACGACGCCACTGGACGGGGATCGAGGTCCTGGACGGCGGGGCCCGGGCCCGGATCCGGCCCGGGACCACCGTCATGCGGGCCAACGCCACGCTCGCCCGGCACGGCCGGATCCTGGGTCCCGACCCTGCCAGCGCCATCGCCTGCACCGTGGGCGGAGTCGTGGCGAACAACGCCTCGGGGATGACCGCGGGGACCACCAGGAACTCCTACCGCACGGTCTCCTCGATGACCTTCGTCCTGCCGAGCGGCACGGTGGTCGACACGGCCGAGGACGGCGCCGACGAGCTGCTGCGCCACGCGGAGCCGCGCCTGTGCGACGCCTTGCTGGCCCTCAAGGCGGAGATCGAGGCCGACGAGCGGCTCACCGCCCGGATCCGCGCCAAGTACGAGATCAAGAACACCAACGGCTACCGCCTGGACGCGTTCCTGGACGGATCGACGCCCGTGGAGATCCTGCGGGGCCTGATGGTCGGCTCCGAGGGCACGTTCGGGTTCATCTCCGAGGTCGTCTTCGACACCTTGCCGCTGGACCGCCATGTCTCCTCCGCGCTGCTGTTCTTCCCCTCGCTGACGGCGGCCGCGGCGGCGGTGCCCAGGTTCAACGAGGCGGGTGCGATCGCGGTGGAGCTCATGGACGGCAACACCCTGCGCGCCTCGGTGCGCGTCGAGGGCGTCCCGTCCGACTGGGCCGGGCTGCCGCAGGGGACGACGGCCCTGCTGGTGGAGTTCCGCGCCCCGGACGAGAGCGCGCTCGCCGCCTGCGAGCGGGCGGCGGCCGCGGTCGTCGCGGACCTCGATCTGGTGACGCCGGCCGTCTCCGTCACCAACGAGTTCACCCGGGACGCCGCCACGGTCTCGGGGTACTGGAAGGCGCGCAAGGCGTTCGTCACCGCCGTCGGCGGCTCACGCCCCTCCGGCACGACGCTGATCACCGAGGACTTCGCCGTCCCGCCGTCCCGGCTCTCGGAGGCCTGCGAGGCACTGCTCACGCTCCAGGCCGTCCATGGCTTCGACGCCGCCGTGGCGGGTCACGCGGCGCACGGGAACCTGCACTTCCTGCTCGCCTTCGACGCCGCGAAACCGGCCGACGTCGACCGGTACGCCGCGTTCATGGACGCGTTCTGCACGCTCGTCGTCGACCGCTTCGACGGTTCGCTGAAGGCGGAGCACGCCACCGGCCGCAACATCGCACCCTTCCTGGAGCGGGAGTGGGGCCCGGCCGCGACCGAGCTCATGTGGCGTACGAAGCAGGCCATCGACCCGGACGGGGTGCTGGCGCCCCGGATCGTCCTCGACCGGGATCCGAAGGCCCATCTGCGGGGGCTCAAGACCATTCCCAAGGTCGAGCCGGTCGCGGACCCGTGCATCGAGTGCGGGTTCTGCGAGCCGACCTGCCCCAGCGAGGACCTGACCACGACGCCGCGTCAGAGGATCGTGCTGCGCCGGGAGATGATGCGGCAGCCGAGTGGGTCCCCGGTGGAGTCCGGGCTGCTCGACGCCTACGGTTACGACGCCGTGGACACCTGCGCCGGCGACTCCACGTGCAAGCTGGCGTGCCCGGTCGGCATCGACACCGGGGCGATGATGAAGGACTTCCGCCATCACCGGCACTCCCCCCGCGAGGAGCGGGTCGCGGCTCTGACCGCACAGCACTTCAAGGTCGTGGAGGCGTCGGCGCGGGTCGCCCTGAGCCTGGCCGACGCCGTCACCCGCCATGCCGGGGACCGGGTGCTGCAAACCGTGACCCGGCTCGCCCGCAAGGCCGTACGTCCGGATCTGCTGCCGGAGTGGCTGCCCGAGATCCCCGGCGCGGCCCCCCGCAGGCTGCCGCCCACCTCACGGGCGGGGGCGAGCGCCGTCTACTACCCGGCCTGTGTGAACCGCATCTTCGCCGGGCCGGACGACGAGGGGACGCTGCCGCTCGCCGACTCGGTCGTCTCCCTGTCGGCGCGGGCGGGCAAACCGGTCTGGATCCCCGAGGACGTCGCCGGGACCTGCTGCGCGACGATCTGGCACTCCAAGGGCTACGACACCGCCAACGCGGTCATGGCGAACCGCGTCGTGGAGGCGGCCTGGGGCTGGACGGCCGGCGGCACGCTCCCGCTGGTCGTCGACGCGTCGTCGTGCACGCTGGGTCTGGCGCACGAGGTGGTTCCGTATCTCACCGAGGACAACCGGGCGTTGCACCGGGAGATGACGTTCGTCGACTCCCTCGTCTGGGCCGCCGACGAGCTGCTCCCGCATCTGACGGTGTTCCGCCGGGCCGATTCCGCCGTCCTGCACCCCACCTGCTCGATGGAGCATCTGGGCGATGTGGCGCATCTGCGCACGGTGGCGGGGGCCTGTGCGGAGGAGGTCGTCGTGCCGGACGACGCGGGCTGCTGCGGGTTCGCGGGCGACCGCGGCCTGCTCCACAAGGAACTCACCGACTCGGCGACCGCCAAGGAGGCGGCGGAGGTCGACACCCGTACGTACGACGCCTATCTGTCGGCCAACCGGACGTGCGAGATCGGGATGGACCGGGCGACGGGCCACCGCTACCGCTCGGCGCTGATCGAGCTGGAGTGGGCCACCCGCCCGGTGCTCTGACACGGGGCCCGGCCCCGCCTTCCCACGCTTTCCCCGCCCTGCCGTCTCCTGGCGCGCCCGCATGGCCGAGTGACCGCACCCGGCCATGCGGCGAGCTCATGGAAGTCCATGGTTTAGACACAGGAGTCCAATCGCGTCCCTTGCGTAGGAACAGCCCCACCGTCCAGGGTCCTTACCGAGGTTCGGGGGTCCGCCATGACCAGGCGGACCCCGGGATCCGTACGCGCACCGTCAAATCCCCCTCTCTGGAGGCCCGATGAATGACGACGCACCACAGGACCAGAACCCCCAGGGGCAGGATCCGCAGACCATGGACGACGGCTCGCTGAGCCGTCGTTCCGTTCTTCGCACCACAGCCGGCGCGGTGGGAGCCGCGAGCGCCGGACTCGGACTCGGCGCGCTCGGCGCAGGCCCGGCCTCGGCCGCCGAACACGCCGCTGCCGCCGACCCCCAGGCCGTTCCGGCGCGCAAGGGCGCCACCATGGCGGGAGTCCGCTTCGACCGGCGTTCGACCGTACGCGTGGGCATCGTGGGCCTCGGCAACCGAGGCGGCAGCATGATCGACCTCTTCCTCGCCGTCGACGGGGTGCGGGTCGTCGCCGTCTGCGACCCGGTGAAGGACAAGGCCGAACGGGCCGCCGCGAAGGTGACGGCGGCGGGTCAGCCGGCGCCCGCCGTCTACACGAAGGGGGAGGACGACTACGAGAATCTCTGCGCACGCGGAGACATCGACTTCGTCTATGTGGCGACCCCGTGGGACTTCCACTTCGAGATGGCGAAGACGGCCATGCTCCACGGCAAGCACGTCGGCGTCGAGTGTCCGATCGCCCTGCGGCTGGACCAGCTCTGGGAGCTGGTCGACCTCTCCGAGCGGACCCGGCGCCACTGCATGCAGCTGGAGAACTGCTGTTACGGCCGCAACGAGATGCGGGTCCTGCGGATGGCGCACGCGGGACTCTTCGGCGATCTGCTGCACGGCGCGGGCGCGTACAACCACGACCTGCGCGGCCTGATGTTCGACCCTGACTACTACGAGGGGCCCTGGCGGCGGCTGTGGCACACCCGGCTCCGCGGCGATCTGTACCCCAACCACGGCTTCGGCCCGGTCGCCAACTACATGGACGTCAACCGGGGCGACCGCGCGGTCAGCATCACGAGTGTCGGCTCTCCCTCGCTCGGCCTCGCCGCCTACCGCAAGGAGCACATGCCGGCCGGTGACCCGAGCTGGAAGGAGACGTACATCGAGAGCGACCGGACGATCAGTCTCGTCCAGACCGCCAAGGGCCGTGTGATCCGCCTGGAGCACGACGTGTCGACGCCTCACCCCTACTCACGGATCAACAGCCTCGGCGGTACGAAGGGGGTGTTCGAGGACTACCCCGAGCGGATCTACCTCGAACCGGACCATTCCAACGACGAGTGGGCGGACTTCGGCGCGTACGCCGAGTGGGACCACTGGCTGTGGAAGAAGTACGCCGATCCGCCCGGCGGCCACGGGGGCATGGACTACATGCTGGTCTTCCGGCTGATGCAGTGCATGCGTCTCGGGCTCGCCCCCGACTTCGACGTGTACGACGCCGCCACCTGGACCGCGCCGGTACCGCTGAGCCATCTCTCCATCAAGGCCAAGGGCGCACCGCAGCCGATTCCCGACTTCACCCGTGGTGAGTGGAAGAAGGCCCGCTCGGGCGTGGACTCCACCGAGCCCGCGGAGTAGGCGCGTCCGGTGCCCCGCCGTCCGCCCGGCGGCGGGGCCCGGCCCCGGAACGGAACCGGCGGCGGGCAGGGAAAGCACGGGCACGGTCCCACCGGCGGACCGGCCGTCGCGCCGATTAAATCGCTTGCCTCGGAGAGGGGCGGGAAGCGAACCTTGCACGGTTTGCTCCCTCCTGTTCCACGAGATCCCTACGGGTCTCCGCTCCTTCCGATCCTTGGGACGTCATGCAGATTCGCGATCTTCCGTACTCGGATCCCGGCGACCCCGATGTCAGGTCGGGCCCACGTTTCCTCCTCTGGCTGGGTCTCGGTCAGCTCACCGGCCAGCTCAAGTCCCTCTCCTGGGGGCTGATGCACCAGTGCGCGATCGCCGGGCTCCCGCTCGGTGTGGGGCTCGCGGTGCAGGCCGTCGTCGAACGCTCCGGCCGCGACCTCGCGTTCGCCGGGGTGCTCATCGTCGCGCTCGGCGTCCTCATCGCGGTGGGCGACACCATGCTCCACCGGACGGCGGTCACCAACTGGATCACCGCGGCGGCCCGGGTGCAGCAGCTGCTGGCCCGTAGGACAGCCGAGTTGGGGTCGGCGCTGACGCGTCGGGTCGCGGCCGGTGAGGTCGTCGCGGTCTCCACCGGCGACGTCGAGAAGATCGGCTGGTTCGTCGAGGCGCTGTCGCGTTTCGCGGCCGCCGCACTCGCCCTCGTCCTGATCTGCGTCGGCCTGGTCCTCTACCTGCCCTCGCTGGGTCTGCTGGTCGCGGTCGCCGTGCCCGCCCTCGCCCTCGCCGTCCTGCCGCTCCTCCCCCGGGCCACCCGGCGGGCCGACGTCCAGCGCGAGAAGGCGGGCCACGCCACCGAGCTGGCCTCCGACACGGTGGCGGGCCTGCGGGTGCTGCGCGGGATCGGCGGCGAGGAACTGTTCCTCGGCCGCTACCGGCGCGCCTCCCAGGAGGTCCGCGAGGCCGCCGTGCGCAGCGCGCGGATGTGGGCCCTCATCTCGGCGATCCAGGTGCTCCTGCCGGGCGTACTGCTGATCGCACTGGTCTGGTACGGGGCCGCCCTGGTCCACGACGGCCGGGTCGAGGTCGGTCAGCTCGTCACCGTCTACAGCGCGGCGACGCTGATGCTCTTCCCGCTGCGGCACTTCGAGGAGATCGCCATGGCGTACTCCTTCTCCCGGCCGTCCGCGCAGCGCGCCGTCCGGGTGCTGTCGCTGAAGCGCAGCGACCAGGCGTCCACGCTGGAGGCCCGGGTCCCGGAGGGCGACCTCTACGACCCGGTGACCGGACTGCTGGCGCCCCGGGGCCTGTTCACCGCCGTGGTCTGCGGCGACCCCGACGAGGCGGGCAGGCTCGCGGACCGGCTCGGCGGCCACGCCGAACCGGACGAGGACGCCTCCGGTCCCGCCCCCTCGGTGCTGCTCGGCGGTGTGGCCCTGGACGAACTGCCGCTCGACTCGGCCCGGACCGCGGTGCTCGTGCAGGACAAGGACCCGGTGCTGCTCTCGGGGACGCTGCGCGAGCTGCTGGACGTGCCCTCGTCGGGGGCGGTGACCGCCGACGACGCCCTGGCCGCCGCGCAGTGCGCCGATGTGCTGGACGCCCTGGCGCAGGCGTCGGTCGACGCGGACGGCGATCCCATGAACACCCGGATCACCGAGCGCGGCCGTTCCCTCTCCGGTGGCCAGCGGCAGCGGCTGGCGCTGGCGCGCTCCCTGGTGACCGACCCGGAGGCCCTGGTGCTGGACGAGCCGACGTCCGCCGTGGACTCGCACACCGAGGCCCGTGTCGCCGCCGGTGTGAGGCGGCTCCGGGAGGGCCGGACGACGGTGGCGTTCTCGTCGTCCCCCCTGCTGCTGGATCTCGCCGACCGCGTCGTGCTCCTGCACGGGGACACGGTCGTGGCGGCGGGCACCCACCGGGAACTGCTGCGGGACGAACCGCGGTACCGGGCGGTCGTCACCCGTGAGCCCGAAGACGAGGCCGAGGCCATGGCACAGGACGGGACCACCGCGATCGACGGCCTGCGGCCGGCCCGTGCGGTCGAGGAAATCGAGGAGCGAGCATGATCGGCCTGGCACCACCGGAGTACGACCCGGCCGCACCGACGTCGGCGACGACTCTGCCGGTCGGTACGCCGACGACCGTACGGACGTACGTACGTTCCCTGCTGCGGCGTCACCGCAGACCGTTCGCGGTGCTGATCGGGACCAACGCGGTCGCCGTGATCGCGTCGATCACGGGCCCCTACCTGCTCGGCGGGCTCGTCGAGGATCTCTCGAACGGAGTCACCGACCTCCATCTGGAGCGCACCGCCGCGGTGTTCGCCCTGGCACTGGTCGTGCAGACCGTGTTCACGCGGACGATGCGGCTGCGCGGGGCGATGCTCGGTGAGGAGATGCTCGCCGATCTGCGCGAGGACTTCCTCGTACGGTCGGTCGGGCTGCCGCCCGGTGTCCTGGAGCGGGCCGGTACCGGTGATCTGCTGTCCAGGATCACGACGGACATCGACCGGCTGGCCAACGCGATGCGGGAGGCCGTGCCGCAGCTGGCGATCGGTGTGGTGTGGGTGGGGCTGCTGGTCGGCGCGCTCACCGTCACCGCCCCGCCGCTGGCCCTGGCGGTGCTGGTCGCGCTGCCGGTGCTGCTGGTCGGCTGCCGCTGGTACTTCCGGCGGGCGCCGTCGGCGTACCGGTCGGAGGCGGCCGGGTACGCGGCGGTCGCCGCGATGCTGGCCGAGACGGTGGACGCCGGGCGGACCGTGGAGTCCCACCGCCTGGGGGCCGGCCGGGTCGAGCGGTCGGACCGGCGGGTCCGGGAGTGGACGGCGTGGGAGCGGTACACGCTGTTCCTCCGGTCGGTGCTCTTCCCCGTCATCAACGCCACGTACGTCACGATCCTGGGCGCGGTGCTGCTGCTGGGCGGCTGGTTCGTGATCGAGGGCTGGCTCACCGTCGGGCAGCTGACGACGGGGGCGCTGCTGGCGCAGATGATGGTGGACCCCATCGGGCTGATCCTGCGCTGGTACGACGAGCTCCAGGTCGCCCAGGTGTCGCTGGCCCGGCTCGTCGGCGTACGGGAGATCGAGCCGGACGCCGGGGACGACCGGGTGGGTCCTGACGGCCGGGACGTGCGCGCCGACGAGGTGCGCTTCGGCTACCGCGCGGGCGTCGACGTCCTGCACGAGGTGTCGCTCGACGTCGCCCCCGGTACGCGGCTGGCGCTGGTCGGGCCGTCCGGGGCGGGCAAGTCCACACTGGGCCGGCTGCTGGCCGGGATCTACGCGCCCCGCAGCGGCGAGGTCACGCTCGGCGGGGCCGAACTGTCCCGGATGACGGCCGAACGGGTGCGTGACCATGTGGCGCTGGTCAACCAGGAGCACCACGTGTTCGTGGGCTCGCTCCGGGACAACCTCCTGCTCGCCCGTACGGACGCCGACGACGCCCAGCTGTGGGCCTCGCTCGCGGCGGTCGACGCGGACGGCTGGTCCAGGGCCCTGGACGACGGCCTGGACACCGAGGTCGGCTCGGGCCGGCTCTCGCTGACCCCGGCGCAGGCGCAGCAGATCGCCCTGGCCCGGCTGGTGCTGGCGGACCCGCACACGCTGGTGCTGGACGAGGCCACCTCGCTGCTCGACCCGCGGGCGGCCCGGCACCTGGAGCGTTCCCTGGCCCGGGTGCTGGACGGCCGTACGGTGATCGCCATCGCCCACCGGCTGCACACGGCGCACGACGCGGATGTGATCGCGGTCGTGGAGAACGGCCGCATCACCGAACTGGGCAGCCACGACGAGCTGGTCACCGCGGGCGGCGCCTACGCCGCCCTGTGGCGTTCCTGGCACGGCTGAGGCGGGGCGCCCACCCCCTTCCCCGGAGGGTGAGGGGGCGGGGGCGCCGGCCACGGTGACGCGGCCTACCGCGTGCCGTAGGCCGCCCACCGTCCGAGGGCGAACCCGTCCCCCTCTCTGCGGACTTCCACGGCTCCCGCACCACCGAAGTGCGCGGGCACCACCAACTCCTTCTCCGATGCGGCCCGTCCGAGGATCCGGTGCCGGGTGGCCGCCGCGCGTGCCGGGTCCAGGCAGAAGCAGCTGCTGCGGGACGGGGCGAGGATCTGCACGGGGCTGTGCAGGAGATCGCCGACGAAGACCGCCCGGTCGCCTCCGGACGCGAGCCTCAGCACGGAGGAACCCGGCGTGTGGCCCGGCGCGGACTCCAGGGTGAGGTGTTCGTCGATGCGGTGGGTGCCCTCCCAGAGGACGGCCTGTCCGGATCGGTGGACGGGCGCGATGCTGTCCTCGTAGACCAGCCGGTCGTCCTGACTGCGGCCGTTTCCGTAGGCGTTGTCCGGGCCGAAGTAGAAGTCGTCCGCGGCCGGGACGAGGTACCGGGCGTTGGGGAACGTCGGCTCCCACCCCCCGTCCACGCCCTGGGTGTTCCAGCCGACGTGATCCGCGTGGACGTGGGTGTTGACGACGACGTCGATGTCCTCCGGACGGAATCCGGCCCGGTCGAGCAGACCGAGGAAGTCGCCCTGTCTGTCGTGGAAGTGCGCCGAGCCGGGCCGCTCGCGCCCATTGCCCACACCCGTGTCGACGAGGACGGTCCGTCCACCACTGCGCAGCACCCAGCTCTGCAGCGCCAGCACCGCCCTGTCGCTGTCCGGCTCCCAGTGATCGGGCGCCAGCCACTCCGCGTTGCCCTTCCAGATGTCCTCGCCGGACTGCGGAACGAGGTCGCGTGCGGGGGCGAACGCCTGCTGCCACTCGATGACCCGGACGATCTCGACGTCTCCGAGCACGATGCTCTGCCTGCTGTGCCTATTCGTCATGGATCCGACCCTAGGAAGAGCGGGTGAGCCGATCAATGCCTGTTCGGCTCACTCGGATACGCAGACGTCTCACTCATGAGGGTGTGGGTATCCTGCCTCGATGGATGTGGTGAGCGACGCGGTCTCGGCCATACGTATCGGCCGCCCCTCGTCCAACCGGGTGCGGGTGAGCGGCAGCTGGTGCGCGCGGCTCGACCCGTACGACGGCGCGGGCTTCCACGTGGTGCTGAAGGGCAGTTGCTGGCTGCTGCCCGACGGCGGCTCTCCCGTCCGGCTCGGCCCGGGTGACGTGGTGCTGCTGCCGCACGGGACGGGCCATGTGATCGCCGACTCCCCCGCCGACGAGGCGACCGTGCGGCGGGCCACCTCGTTCGAGGAGTGGTCCGCCGGTCGTACGCCGGGCCGGCCGTCGGCTGCCTCCGGCACGGTGGAGATGCTGTGCGGCAAGTACCGGCTCGACCGCGTCCACATGCACCCGCTCCTGGCGGAGATGCCGGAGGCCGTCCACCTGCCGAACCGCGTGGGCGCCCACGGCGAGCTGCGCTCCGCCGTGGATCTGCTCGGCCACGAGCTGGGCACCCGGGGGCCTGGCGCCTGCGTCGCGGTGCCCAGCCTGCTGGACCTGCTTCTCGTCTACATGATCCGGTCCTGGGCGGCCGAGGGAACGGGCACCTGGCCCGCCGTTCTGGGCGACCCGGTCACGTCCGCGGCCCTGCGGGCGCTCCACTCCGACCTGGCCGCCCCGTGGACCGCCGACCGTCTGGCGGCCGAAGCCGGCGTCTCCCGCGCCACCCTGGCACGCCGCTTCACCACCCTGGTGGGCCGCCCTCCGATGGCGTACCTCACCTGGTGGCGGCTGACGTTCGCCGCCACACTGCTCCGCGACACCGGCGACCCACTGGCCACCGTCGCCCGCCGGGTCGGCTACGGCACCCCGTACGCCCTCTCCCACGCGTTCAGCCGGGAATTCGGTATGACGCCGGGGCAGTACAGGCTGTCCGCGGCGAAGCGGCCGGATTCCGCCCGAGCGTCCTCGACGGAGCGTCACACCCGCGTCTCACCCGCCCCGCCCGGACAGCGGCACTCCGGGCCACGAGAGGCGAACTCGGTCCCCTCCGGTAAGGATGAGGAGTGACTGGCCCCGGATCCGGGGCAGGCGAGCGATGACCGCGTAAACCCGAGAAGGGACGCACACCGTGGCACGACCCAGGATTCTCGTTGTCGGCGCCGGCTTTGCGGGGGTCGAGTGCGTGCGCCGGCTGGAGCGCACCCTCGCGCCCGGCGAGGCGGACATCGCGCTCGTCACCCCGTTCTCGTACCAGCTCTACCTGCCGTTGCTCCCTCAGGTCGCGTCCGGGGTGCTCACCCCCCAGTCGGTCGCCGTCTCCCTGCGCCGCAGCCGGCGCCACCGCACCCGGATCGTGCCGGGCGGGGCCATCGGGGTGGACACGAAGGCGAAGGTCTGCGTGGTCCGCAAGATCACGGACGAGATCGTGAACGAGCCGTACGACTACATCGTGCTGGCGGCGGGCAGCGTGACCCGGACCTTCGACATCCCGGGCCTGGTCGAGAACGCCCGGGGCATGAAGACCCTGGCCGAGGCCGCCTACATCCGGGACCACGTCATCTCCCAGCTCGATCTGGCCGACGCCAGTCACGACGAGGAGGAGCGGGCGTCGCGGCTGCAGTTCGTGGTGGTGGGCGGCGGGTACGCCGGTACGGAGACGGCCGCCTGCCTGCAGCTGCTCACCAGCAACGCCGTCAAGCACTACCCCCGGCTGGACCCGAAGCTGATCAAGTGGCATCTGATCGACATCGCGCCGAAGCTCATGCCCGAGCTCGGTGACAAGCTCGGCCTCAGCGCCCTGGAGGTCCTGCGCAAGCGCGGGATCGAGGTCTCGCTCGGTGTCTCCGTGGCGGAGGCGGGGCCGGACAAGGTGACGTTCACGGACGGCCGGGTGCTGCCGTGCCGCACGCTGATCTGGACCGCAGGTGTCGCGGCGAGCCCGCTCATCGCGACCCTCGACGCGGAGACGGTGCGCGGGCGGCTCGCCGTGACCCCGGAGATGACGCTGCCCGGCCGGGACGGCGTGTTCGCGCTCGGCGACGCGGCGGCGGTGCCGGACCTGGCCAAGGGCGACGGGGCGATCTGCCCGCCCACCGCGCAGCACGCCATGCGCCAGGGCCGCAGGCTGGCGGACAACATCATCGCCTCGCTGCGCGGGCGCGCGCTCCAGCCGTACGTGCACAAGGACCTCGGGCTGGTCGTGGACCTGGGTGGCCGGGACGCGGTGTCCAAGCCGCTGGGCATCGAGCTGAAGGGCCTGCCGGCCCAGGCGGCGGCGCGCGGCTACCACTGGGCGGCGCTGCGGACGAACGTCGCGAAGACCCGGGTGATGACCAACTGGCTGCTCAACGCGATCGCCGGCGACGATTTCGTACGGACGGGGTTCCAGGCCCGTAAGCAGGCCACCCTGCGCGACTTCGAGTACACCGACGCCTATCTCACGCCGGAGGAGCTCCGCGCGCACACCGCCGGCGCGGACGCCCACCGCTGACCCGCGTGTTCCGGCCCCCTCCCCCGGCCTCCGCCGCGCGGGCGGGGGCCGGGGTCATGTCCGGCGGGAGAGGACGGTGTCGACCGTGTCCGCCTCATCGGCCCGCTTGTCCTCGCGGTAGCGCAGGACGCGGGCGAACCGCAGCGTGACGCCGGCCGGGTAGCGGGTGGAGCTCTGGAGCCCGTCGTAGGCGATCTCCACGACGAGTTCCGGGCGTACG
Organism: Streptomyces sp. NPDC104381; assembly: GCF_055583745.1. Lineage (NCBI taxonomy): Bacteria > Bacillati > Actinomycetota > Actinomycetes > Kitasatosporales > Streptomycetaceae > Streptomyces > Streptomyces sp. NPDC104381. Next base: position 181,140 of record NZ_JBVJNK010000003.1, on the reverse strand, counting down.
GTCACCACGTGCCCGTCGTCGCCGGTGGCCAGCTCCCCCAGGCGCTCGGTCTGCCAGGCGAGCAGCGCGTCGGTGAGCCCCTTGAAGGTCTTGCCCAGCATGGCGAACGTGCCGTCCTCCCGGCGCGCCCCCAGATGCAGGTTGGAGAGCTTCCCGGTGCGTCTGCCGTGACCCCATTCGGCGGCGAGCACCACGAGGTCCAGGGTGTGCACGGGCTTGACCTTCAGCCAGGAGGCGCCCCGGCGGCCGGCGCTGTACGCGGCTGTGCCGCCCTTGACGACGACGCCCTCGTGCCCACGGGCGAGCGTCTCCTCGAAGAACGCCTCCGCGGCCTCGCGCTGCGCCTCGTCGGCGGGGTCGTCCACGACGACACGTCGTACGCGCATCGGTTCGGGAACCAGCGCGGCCAGCTCCCGGTGGCGCTCGGTCGAGGGGAGGTCGAGGAGGTCACGGCCGTCGACGGACAGCACGTCGAAGAAGACGGGGACCACGGGGACGGCGCCCGCCGCGGTGGCGACGTCGCGCCGGGAGCCCACCCGGCCGGCGGTCTCCTGGAACGGCCGGGGCCTGCCGTCGGCCCCGAGCGAGATCACCTCGCCGTCGAGGATGAACCGGTCCGCGCGGAAGGCGGTCACCGCGGCGGCCAGTTCCGGGAGCCGGTCGGTGATGTCGTCGAGCGTGCGGGTGTAGAGGCTCACCCGCGTCCCGTCCCGGTGCACCTGGACGCGAATGCCGTCCAGCTTCTCCTCGACGGCGCAGGGGCCCAGCCGGCCGATCGCCTCGGTCACGGAGCGGGCGGTGTGCGCCAGCATGGGCTGGACCGGTCTTCCGACGGTGAGCCGGAAGGACGCGAGGCCACCGGGGCCCTCGGCGAGCAGTGTGCGGGCGACGGGGCCGAGCGACCCGGCGAGCATGACGGCGCGCCGCACCTCCGCGGGTGGTGCCCCGGCGGCGTCGGCCAGGGCGTCGACGGCGACGGCGTCCAGGGCTCCCTGCCGTACCTCGCCGGTGAGCAGGGCGCGCAGGAAGCGCTGTTCGTCGGCGGTGGCCGCGCCCAGCAGCCCGGCCAGGCGCTCCTTGCGGGCGGCCTGGGAGCCAGGTCCGGTGAGGGCTCCGATCGCCGTCAGTTCGGCGTCGGTGTCCGTCACGGTCAGCGTGGGCACCTCGGCGGGCGTCACCTCGTGCCGCAGGGCGCTCCATCCGATCCCGAGCCGCCCCTGCGGGAGCCGGCCGGCGAGGTACGGGATGACGACCGGGACGTCGTCGGGGCCCGCCTCCCGGAAGAGTCCGGCCAGCAGGGCGGTCTTCCGGGTACGGGCCGAGGTCGCGGCGACCTCCAGGGACACATGGGCGAGCCTGGCGAGCAGCATGCCGCCATGGTGCTACGCCGACGGGCGCACCGCCCCCGGGCGGGCGGCCCGGGTGTGTCAGATGACGTTGAGCGCCGCCGCGCCGCCCAGTCCCCCGAGGATCATGAAGGCGGGCATCAGCACCTTGAGCTCCACCCAGCTGCCGGCCCGGAACCGCATGGCCTTCGGGGGCCCGAGGGGGTACCAGCGCTTACGGCCCAGCGGTATCGGCCACAGGATCGGGCAGCCCGAGACGGTCAGGGCGTCGCCGATGTCGTGGACGAGCGCGCCGAGCACGATCGGCAGCCCGAGCCAGAGGTACTCCTGGCCGGGTGCCTCGAACAGCCAGGTGGAACCGTTGCCCGGTTGGTCGAGGACGCCCGCGAGGATCCATGCGCTGGTCGCGCCGAGCAGCCAGACGAGGACGTCGCTGGAGACCCTGGCCGCCCGCCACAGCAGTCCCTCGACGGCGAGGACGAGGTGGACGAAGAGGATGCCCAGGACCGCCCACCGGCCGCCGAAGACGGCCGCGGCCGAGGCTCCGGCGCCGATCAGTACCGCCCAGAGCCAGGTGTGGGTGAGGGTGCGGTGGCCGCCGTTCCTGCGCGGGTCGCCGGGCCCCCGGGTCGCCTTGTAGACGGCGTACGAGAGTTTGTCGACTATCTCGCAGAGGCCCTTGGAGATCGGTCCGAAGGCCCGCGAGATGGTGGCCGACTTGTGGTCGAGGTCCGGGGCGAGCGCGGCGCCCGCGGTGATCAGGGCTCCCACGACCAGGACGGGCCAGGGCATGGTGTGGCCCGCGGCCGCGGCGGCGGCACCCACCCCCAGCCAGGCCGCTGCCCCGGACAGTGAGTGTGCCGGTCCCATCATGGCTGTTCCCGCCCCCATCGTGATTCGGCCGTGTGTCCAGGCCGGGCCGCCATTGCCTGTGCGAGGCAGCCGAGTTGAGTGGGAAGCGTATCGTCCGTGATCTTCGCCGGATCGTCCGGTTCCCTCATCCGGGCCGGAGACAGGCAAGATGGGGGCGTGACCCTTATCGATCAGCTGCCCCCGACCGCCGACCCGGACGCCCTCTTCGAGGCCTTCTCGTCATGGACCGAATCACAGGGCATCACCCTCTATCCGGCTCAGGAGGAGGCGCTGATCGAGGTGGTCTCCGGGGCCAACGTGATCCTTTCCACCCCCACCGGCTCCGGAAAGAGCCTGGTCGCGGCGGGTGCGCACTTCACGGCGCTGGCCCAGGACAAGGTCACGTTCTACACGGCTCCGATCAAGGCGCTGGTCTCGGAGAAGTTCTTCGACCTGTGCAAGCTCTTCGGCACGGAGAACGTGGGCATGCTGACCGGCGACGCCTCGGTCAACGCCGACGCCCCGGTCATCGCCTGTACCGCCGAGGTGCTCGCCTCGATCGCGCTGCGTGACGGCAGGTACGCGGACATCGGCCAGGTCGTGATGGACGAGTTCCACTTCTACGCGGAGCCCGACCGCGGCTGGGCCTGGCAGATCCCGTTGCTGGAGCTTCCGCAGGCCCAGTTCGTCCTGATGTCGGCCACCCTCGGCGACGTCAAGATGTTCGAGGAGGACCTGACCCGCCGCACCGGCCGCCCCACCTCGGTGGTGCGCTCCGCGACGCGTCCGGTGCCGCTGAGCTACGAGTACCGGCTGACGCCGATCACGGAGACGCTCACCGAGCTGCTGGACACCCGGCAGTCGCCGGTCTACATCGTGCACTTCACGCAGGCCGCGGCCGTGGAGCGGGCGCAGTCGCTGATGAGCATCAACATGTGCACCAAGGAGGAGAAGGAGAAGATCGCCGACCTGATCGGCAACTTCCGCTTCACCACCAAGTTCGGCCAGAACCTCTCCCGCTACGTACGCCACGGCATCGGGGTGCACCACGCGGGGATGCTCCCCAAGTACCGGCGTCTCGTGGAGAAGCTCGCCCAGGCGGGTCTGCTGAAGGTCATCTGCGGCACGGACACGCTGGGCGTCGGGGTCAACGTCCCCATCCGTACGGTGCTGTTCACCGCCCTCACCAAGTACGACGGCACCCGGGTGCGCACCCTGCGCGCCCGTGAGTTCCACCAGATCGCGGGCCGTGCGGGCCGGGCAGGCTTCGACACGGCGGGCTTCGTGGTCGCGCAGGCCCCCGAGCACGTCATCGAGAACGAGAAGGCCGTCAAGAAGGCGGGCGACGATCCCAAGAAGAAGCGCAAGGTGGTCCGCAAGAAGGCGCCCGAGGGCTTCGTCGCCTGGTCGGAGACCACCTTCGACAAGCTGATCCAGTCCGAGCCCGAGCCGCTGACCTCCCGTTTCCGGGTCACGCACACGATGCTGCTGTCGGTCATCGCCCGCCCGGGCAACGCCTTCGAGGCGATGCGGCATCTGCTGGAGGACAACCACGAGCCGCGCAGGGCGCAGCTGCGGCACATCCGCCGGGCCATCGCGATCTACCGCTCGCTGCTCGACGGCGGTGTGGTGGAGCAGCTGGAGAAGCCCGACGCGGAGGGCCGGATCGTGCGGCTGACCGTCGATCTCCAGCAGGACTTCGCGCTCAACCAGCCGCTGTCGACGTTCGCGCTGGCCGCGTTCGACCTGCTGGACGCCGAATCCCCGTCGTACGCCCTGGACATGGTCTCCGTCGTCGAGTCGACGCTCGACGACCCGCGGCAGATCCTGGCCGCGCAGCAGAACAAGGCGCGGGGGGAGGCCGTCGGGCAGATGAAGGCGGACGGGGTCGAGTACGAGGAGCGGATGGAGCGGCTCCAGGAGGTCACCTACCCCAAGCCGCTGAGCGAGCTGCTCTGGCACGCGTACGACGTGTACCGCACGAGCCACCCGTGGGTCGGTGACCACCCCGTGTCGCCGAAGTCGGTGATCCGGGACATGTACGAACGGGCCATGACGTTCACGGAGTTCACGTCGAACTACGAGCTGGCGCGCACCGAGGGCATCGTGCTGCGCTATCTGGCGAGCGCGTACAAGGCGCTGGAGCACACCATCCCGGACGACCTGAAGTCCGAGGACCTGGAGGATCTGATCGCCTGGCTGGGCGAGATGGTGCGGCAGGTCGACTCCAGTCTGCTGGACGAGTGGGAGCAGCTGGCCAACCCGGAGGTGGAGACGGCCGAGCAGGCGCAGGAGCGGGCCGACGAGGTCAAGCCGGTGACGGCCAACGCCCGTGCCTTCCGGGTGCTGGTGCGCAACGCGATGTTCCGCCGGGTGGAGCTGGCCGCGCTGGACCGGGTCCGTGACCTGGGTGAGCTGGACGCGGACTCCGGCTGGGACGAGGACGCCTGGGGCGAGGCCATGGACGCCTACTGGGACGCGCACGAGGACCTGGGCACGGGTCCGGACGCGCGCGGCCCGAAGCTGCTGAAGATCGACGAGGACCAGGAGCACGGTCTGTGGCGGGTGTGGCAGGCCTTCGCCGACCCCGCGGGCGACCACGACTGGGGAATCCGTGCGGAGGTCGATCTCGCGGCCTCCGACGAGGAGGGCCGGGCGGTCGTCCGGGTCACGGCCGTGGGCCAGCTGTGACGGCGAACCGCCCGCACCGGCCCGAAGAGTGGAGAAGAACCGCATGACGAACCCCGCCGACAGCCTGGTCGACCTGCTCGACCTGGAGCGGATCGAGGTCAACATCTTCCGTGGCCGGAGCCCCGAGGAGTCCCTGCAACGGGTCTTCGGCGGGCAGGTCGCGGGCCAGGCGCTGGTCGCGGCCGGCCGCACCACGGACGGCGACCGTCCGGTGCACTCCCTGCACGCGTACTTCCTGCGTCCGGGCCGTCCCGGAGTGCCGATCGTCTACGACGTGGAGCGGGTGCGGGACGGCCGGTCGTTCACCACGCGCCGGGTCACGGCCGTGCAGCAGGGCCGGACGATCTTCAATCTGACGGCGTCGTTCCACCGTCCCGAGGAGGCGGGCTTCGAGCACCAGCTGCCGCCGGCCCGGGTCGTGCCCGGTCCGGAGGAGCTGCCGACGGTCGCCGACGAGGTCCGCGAGCACCTGGGCGGTCTGCCGGAGGCCCTGGAGCGGATGGCCCGGCGCCAGCCCTTCGACATCCGTTACGTCGACCGGCTGCGCTGGACGCGTGAGGAGATCAAGGACGCGGATCCGCGGAGCGCGGTGTGGATGCGCGCGGTCGGCCCGCTGGGCGACGACCCCCTGGTGCACACCTGTGCGCTGACGTACGCGAGCGACATGACGCTGCTGGACGCCGTACGGATCCCGGTCGAGCCGCTGTGGGGCCCGCGCGGCTTCGACATGGCCTCGCTGGACCACGCCATGTGGTTCCACCGGCCGTTCCGGGCGGACGAGTGGTTCCTGTACGACCAGGAGTCGCCGATCGCCACGGGTGGCCGTGGGCTGGCCAGGGGGCGGATCTACGACCGTCAGGGGCAGCTGCTGGTGTCCGTGGTGCAGGAGGGGCTGTTCCGCCGCCTCGACGGCGTGTAGCCCGCTCGCCCGGGGCCGTTCAGGTGCCGGGCAGCGGGTCCTGGTCGACCTCATGACGGCGGGTCCGGATGTCCGGGCCCGCCGGATGCAGTTTGGCGTCGCAGGCGGGGCCGAGCCCGGCCCGGCGTGACTCCGTGCCGGTGAGGGGGCGCCCGCACAGGGCGCAGCGCACGGGGCGGCGGACCGCCGGCCGGTCCGGCTCGGCCGGCGGTTCGGGGAAGCCGGAAAAGGGCTCAGGGTTCTCCACACGGAGATCCTCTCAAGCCGGGCGGTGAACCGGTCGGCCGCTCCTCCCGCGACACCGGCGCCCCCGTGCGCAGGTCGCCCGCCGGACCGTGTGCCGCTGTGGGAAGGTATCGGTCCATGACCGCCCGTTCCCTGTCATACCCCCTTGAAACGCACCGCTCTTCCGGCATCTCCCGGCCTCGCGGAGGTGCCGCGTGGACATGATCCATGTCCGTGCCGTGAGCCCGCCGGACCTCACCGAGCGGGTCGAGGAGTTCCTGGCGAGCGATCCGTACGTCCTGAACCTGATCGTGCGTCGGGGTGCCGCGCGCCACCCCGACGGTGACTCCGTCGCGTGCGACGTGCTGACGGGGGCCGCGAACGAGGTCCTGCGCGGCCTGCGGGACCTGCGGGTCGACCTCCTCGGGTCCGTGGTCGTCGAGCCGGTCGACATGGTCTTTCCGGGGCGGGCCTCGGAAGGCGCGGCGAGAAGGCTCGGGGCTCTCACCGGCACGCCGGTCTGGGAGCAGGTGGAGGCACGCATCAGGTCCGGGGGGAGGTACGCGCCGAGCTTCTACCTCTATCTGGTCATCGCGGGCCTGATCGGCTCGGTCGGCATCGTGACCAACTCGCAGATCCTGATCGTCGGCGCGATGGTCGTCGGCCCCGAGTACGGGGCGATCGTCGCCGTGGCCCTGGGGCTCGACCGGAGGGACCGGAGCATGGTCCGCGCCGGACTGTCCGCCCTGTTCAGGGGCTTCCTGCTGACGATCGCGGTCACGCTTCTCTTCGCTCTGCTCATCCGCGGCTTCGGCCTCCAGTCGGAGGCGTTCGACCGGGGGCTGCGGCCCGTCTCCAACCTGATCAACACCCCCAACTTCTTCTCCTTCGCCGTCGCCGCCCTGGCCGGTGTCGTCGGCATCGTGTCGCTCACCGAGGCCCGTACGAGCGCCCTGCTCGGGGTCTTCATCTCGGTGACGACCATCCCGGCGGCTGCCGCCATCAGCGTCTCCACGGCCTTCGCCGGCTGGCCGGAGGCATGGGGTTCCCTCGTCCAGCTCCTGGTCAACATCGTCGTGCTGATCGTCGTGGGGGCCCTCGCGCTCAGAGCCCAGCGGGCGATCTGGCGGCGCGTGGGCCTGAGGCAGGGCCGGGGCGGCGGACAGACCTGAGGGCCGGGGGCCGCCCGCCGCCGGACCGGGCGCGCGGCCGTCGCCGAGCGGCCGGAACGCCGCCCGCCCGGGATGATGGGAGACGAGGGCCGCACGGCCCCGGACGCAGTCAGGAGGGCCGCCCCATGCCCCAGGAACGCGCCGCACAGCTCCGTGCCGTACGGGGCGCCACGCCGGAGGAACGGGCCGCGCTCGGCAGGGCGGCCCGCAAACGGGTCCCGAGGTCCAGCCATGACGCGTACGAGCCACCCGCCGGCCGGCCGGACCCGCTGGCCCTCCTGGAGGCGCAGTCGGCGACCAGGGTGCGGGAGCTCGTCCCCCTCCGGTACGGGCGGATGACGGAGTCACCGTTCCGCTTCTACCGGGGCGCGGCGGCGGTCATGGCCTCCGACCTGGCACACACTCCGGTCTCCGGCATCAGGGCCCAGCTGTGCGGTGACGCCCACCTCATGAACTTCAGGCTGCTGGCCTCCCCCGAACGTCATCTGCTGTTCGACATCAACGACTTCGACGAGACGCTGCCGGGGCCGTGGGAGTGGGACGTCAAACGGCTGGCGGCCAGTCTCGTCATCGCGGGGCGCGCCAACGGCTTCTCGGGCAAGGAGCGGGCGCGCGTCGTACGGGCGACCGTACGGGCGTACCGGGAGTCCATGATCCGGTTCGCGGACATGCGCAACCTCGACGTCTGGTACGCGAAGACCGACGAGGACCGCCTCAAGGCCATGGCCGCGGGCAGGCTGGCCGCCAGGGGCCGGAAGCGTGTGGCGGGCGCGACGGCGAGGGCCCGTACCCGGGACAGTCTGCAGGCGTTCGCGAAGCTCACCGAGGTGCGCGGCGGGCGGGTGCGCATCGCGCCGGATCCGCCGCTGGTGGTGCCCGTCGCGGATCTGCTGCCCGATGCGGAACGCCTCGCGACGGAGAGGCAGTTCCGCAAGCTGCTCCGACGCTACGGCCGGAGTCTGCCCTCGGACCGGCGGTCCCTGCTCGCCGACTTCCAGCCGGTGGACATGGCCCGCAAGGTCGTCGGCGTGGGCAGTGTGGGGACCCGTTGCTGGATCTTCCTCCTGCTGGGCAGGGACGGCGGGGACCCGCTCTTCCTCCAGGCCAAGGAGGCGGACTCCTCGGTGCTCGCCCCCTACGCCGGGGCGAGTGCGTACCGGAACCAGGGCGAGCGGGTGGTGGCGGGGCAGCGGCTGATGCAGGCCGCGGGTGACATCTTCCTGGGCTGGGAACGGGTCGAGGGGTTCGACGGAGAGCGCCGCGACTTCTACGTACGCCAACTGCGCGACTGGAAGGGCGTGGTGGAACCGGAGCTGATGGTGCCGCGTGGCATGGGTGCCTTCGGGGAGCTGTGCGGGGCGACGTTGGCCCGTGCGCACGCGCGGTCCGGCGACCGCATCGCCATCGCGGCCTATCTCGGCCACGGCGAGGTATTCGACCGGGCGCTGGAGGCGTTCGCCGAGCGGTACGCCGACCAGAACGAGAGGGATCACCGGGCACTCGTCGACGCGGTGGCCGCCGGCCGCCTTCCCGCGGCCGGTGAGGGCGGGAGCTAGGGTCTTTCGTTTGGATCAGGCCGGATCAGGGAGCGGGGTCTGGTGCGTGCAGCTGCAAGGCGGAGGAGGGAGTCAACGCGGAGCGTTGCCGACTGACGACAACGCCGCAGATGTGCGTGCCAGACCCCGCGAGCCCGGCATGATCCAAACGAGAGGCCCTAGCGGGGCCGGATTCACCGCCTCGCCACCAGCGGGTACATCACGGACAGAACGCAACATCGTGGTATCACCGTGAGGATCACGACGGGACGGCCTGTCCCGGGCGGGATCCGACACCGAGGAGACCATGACGATGCCTGCCGAAGCCGGGGCAGCGCCCGGGACCGGGCACCCGGACCCTCTCGCCGTGGTGCGCACCCGGCAGTACCTGGTCCTCCTGGTCATGGTCGCGCTGCTCGGAGTCCCCATCTCAGCGGCCGCGTTCGGCTTCCTGGCGCTCGTCCATGAGCTCCAGTCGCTGACCTACGACGATCTGCCCCGGGCCCTGGGGTTCGACGGCACACCGTCGTGGTGGCCGGTGCCCCTGCTCGCCCTGGCGGGTCTGCTGACCGGCCTGACCATCCGCCTGCTCCCTGGGCGGGGCGGGAGCAACCCGGCCGAGGGCATGTCGCACGCGGGAGCGCCGGCGGCGGTCGAACTCCCGGGGATCGCGCTCGCCGCGCTGACGTCGCTGGCCCTGGGCGCGGCGCTCGGACCCGAGGCACCGCTCATCGCGCTGGGCGGCGGGCTGGCCGTCTGCGCGGTGCGCCTGGTGAGGCCCCGCATCGAGCAGAGCGCGGCCGCGATGGTGGCGGCGGCGGGGAGCTTCGCCGCCGTCAGCACCCTGCTGGGCTCTCCGCTGCTCGGCGCGTTCCTGCTGATGGAGGCATCCGGGCTCGCCGGGATGACGCTCGGCCTGGTGCTCGTCCCGGGGCTGCTGGCCTCCGGCATCGGTTCACTCATCTTCATCGGGCTGGGCTCGTGGACCGGGCTGGGGACGTACTCCCTGAAACTGCCCGGTGTCCCGCACGCCGACGATCCCACCCTGGCCGCGTTCGGCTGGGCGGTCGTGCTGGGGGTCGCGGCCGCCCTCGCCGGGACCGGGATCAAGCGGCTGGCCCTGCTGCTCCAGGAACGCACCGGACGGCGTACGGTGTCGTCCGCCGTCGTGATGGGCCTGGCCGTCGGGGTCCTCGCCCTCCTGTACGCGGAGAGCACCGGCCACGAGGCGTCCCAGGTGCTCTTCTCGGGCCAGGACGCGCTCGGACCGCTGCTCTCCTCGGACGCGGGGCTGTCGGTCGCCACCCTGCTGATCCTGGCCGTCTGCAAAGGGCTCGCGTACTGCGCGTCGCTGAGCAGCTTCCGGGGCGGGCCGATCTTCCCGTCGATGTTCATCGGGGCGGCGGGCGGGCTGGCGCTCTCGCACCTGCCCGGACTCGACCCCACGTCGGGCTTCGCGATGGGCATCGGGGCCATGTGCGTGGCGATGCTGAGGCTGCCGATGACTTCGGTGCTGCTGGCCACACTGCTGCTGGGCTCCGAGGGGATCACCGTGATGCCGCTGGTCATCGTGGCGGTGGTGGTCTCCTACGTGCTCGTGCTCAGGCTCGAACGCTCTTCTGCGGACCCACGCACAGCGCCCAGATGACGAAGATGTTGATGGCGATGAGCACCAGCGACCAGAACGGGTAGTACGGGAGCCACAGGAAGTGGGCGACCACCAGGAGCCCGGCGAGCACCACACCGACGGCACGCGCCCACAGGGCGCCGCTGAAGAGGGCGAAGCCGGCGAGGACGACGACGATGCCCAGGATGAGGTGCACCCAGCCCCAGCCCGTGAGGCTGAACTGGAACACGTAGTTGCGCGTGGAGACGAACAGGTCGTCCTTGGCGATGGCGGCGATGCCTTCGAGGATGGCCATCGCCCCACCGAAGATCATCATCACCGCCGCGAAGACGGTCCACCCCGACTGGGCCGCGCTCCCTCGGCCGGTGTCGTACCCCGCCTTCGTATCGCTCGCACTTCCAGCCATGCCGGCCTCCTCGGGTCCAGCCGATGAGCGGCTCGACCGAGGCGCTTCACGGCTTATGTTCCGTTTATCAGCCTGACACGGCATCACCCGATCGGCACCCTTCTCGAAACAGAGATACCATCCCGCATATGAGAGAGCCAGCTCCGCCCGACAGCGTGGACGACCGCCTCGCGGCACGGCTGGGCGCGCTCCGCGCCGAGCACGGCTGGTCGCTGGACGAGCTGTCCCGCCACGCCGGTGTGAGCCGCTCGACCCTGTCGCGGCTGGAGCGCGGGGAGCTGAGCCCCACCACAGCCGTGCTCGGCCGGCTGTGCACGGTGTACGGGCGCACGATGTCGCGGCTGCTGACGGAGGTGGAGGCCGAGCCCCCGGAGCTGGTCCCGGCCGCGCGGCAGCCGGTGTGGCGGGACGAGCGGGCCGGGTTCGTCCGGCGCTCCGTCTCGCCGCCCCACCCGGGCCTGCGCGCCGAGGTCGTCGAGGGAACACTCGACGCCGGCGCCGCCCTGTCGTACGAGAACGCACCGGTGCCCGGCGTCGAGCAGCACATCTGGGTGCTGGAGGGCACCGTCGAGATCACCGTCGGGGGGACCGCGCACACCGTGCACGAGGGCGACTGCCTGCGCTTCCGGCTGCGCGGCCCCTCGCACTTCCGCTGTCCGGGCCCGGCGCGGGTCCGCTACGTACTGATGATCGTCCTGCCGTGAACGTGAAAGGACCCGCTTCATGACCGAGATCGCCCCCGTGTCCGGCCCCGAACTGATCACGTACGCCGATGAGCTCGCCGCCCTGCTGGTCGAGTCCGTGGAGGGCGGGGCCTCGGTCGGGTTCCTCGCCCCGCTGGACCGGGAGGCCGCGGCCGTCTGGTGGCGGGAGCGGGCGGCCGCGGTCGAGGCGGGGAGCCACCAGGTCTGGATCGCCCGGGACGACGAGCGGCTGGCCGGCACGATCGGCCTGGTCAGAGCGCCCATGCCCAACGCACGCCACCGCGCGGAGGTCTCCAAGCTCGTGGTCAGGCCCTCCGCCCGGGGCCGGGGCGTCGGCCGGGCCCTGCTCACCGAGGTCGAACGGTCCGCCGCCGCCGAGGGGCTGTCGCTGCTGGTCCTGGACACCGAGACGGGGAGCGACGCCGAGCGGCTCTACCGCGCGGCGGGGTGGACACCCTGCGGCTCCGTACCGGACTACGCGGCGGACCCGTACGGCGCGCTCAGGGCGACGACGTTCTACTACCGGGCGCTGGACCCGCGGCAGGCGCCGTCGCAGGGGCCGTCACAATGAGGGGGACGCCACGCGACCGAGGAGACATCCCATGACGCTGCACGACATCCCGCTCCGCACGCTCACCGGCGAACCGACCACCCTGGGTGCCCACAAGGGTTCGGCGGTCCTGCTGGTGAACGTCGCTTCCCGGTGCGGGCTCACGCCGCAGTACGCCGGTCTGGAGAAGCTGCAGAAGGAGTACGCGGACCGCGGCTTCACCGTGCTCGGCGTGCCCTGCAACCAGTTCGCGGGCCAGGAGCCGGGCACCGCGGAGGAGATCCGGACGTTCTGCTCGACGACGTACGGGGTCAGCTTCCCGCTGCTGGAGAAGACCGACGTCAACGGCGAGAACCGGCACCCCCTGTACGCGGAGCTGACGAAGCTGGAGGACGCCGAGGGCACGGCCGGGGACGTCCAGTGGAACTTCGAGAAGTTCCTCATCTCCCCCGACGGCGAGCCGGTCGCCCGGATCCGCCCCCGCACCGAGCCGGACGCCCCCGAGGTCGTCGCGGCCATCGAGGCGCAGCTGCCGAGGTAGCGGCACGGCGGCGGGGCCGGACCGTGCGTACGGTCCGGCCCCGCCGCTGTCCGTGACTAGCGGATCGGCATCCCCGACAGGGTGCGGGCGATCACCAGGCGCTGGATCTCGCTGGTGCCCTCGAAGATGGTGTAGATCGCGGCGTCCCGGTGCATGCGCTCGACCGGGTACTCGCGGGTGAATCCGTTGCCGCCGAGGATCTGTACGGCCTGGGCGGTGACCGACTTCGCCGTCTCGCTCGCGTAGAGCTTCGACATCGAGCCCTCGGCCGCGGTGAACGGCTTGCCGGCGCTCGCCATCCAGGAGGCACGCCAGACGAGCAGCCGGGCCGCGTCGATCTGCGTACGCATGTCGGCGAGCTGGAAGGCGATGCCCTGGTTGTCGATGATGGGGCGGCCGAACTGGGTACGCGTCTTCGCGTAGTCGAGGGCGACCTCGTAGGCGGCGCGCGCGGTGCCGACCGCCATGGCGCCGACGGCGGGGCGGGATGCCTCGAAGGTCGCCATGGCCGCGTTCTTGACGCGCTCGCCGCCGGACCTGGCGCGCTCGCGGGCCCGGGCCAGGCGCTCGTCGAGCTTCTCCTTGCCGCCGAGCAGGCAGTGGCCCGGGACGCGGACGTCCTCCAGGACGACCTCGGCGGTGTGCGAGGCGCGGATGCCGTGCTTCTTGAACTTCTGCCCCTGCGAGAGACCGGGGGTGGCCGGAGGGACGATGAAGGAGGCGTGGCCCTTCGAGCCCAGCTCCGGGTCGACCACGGCGACGACGACGTGGACGTTGGCGATGCCGCCGTTGGTCGCCCAGGTCTTGGTGCCGTTGAGCACCCACTCGTCCTTGGCCTCGTCGTAGACCGCGCGGGTGCGCATCGAGGCGACGTCCGATCCGGCGTCAGGCTCGGAGGAGCAGAAGGCCGCGACCTTGACGTCGTCCGCGTCCCCGTACATCTGGGGGATCCAGGTGCCGATCTGCTCCTCGGTGCCGTTGGCGAGGACGCCGACGGCCGCCAGGCCCGTACCGACGATCGACAGGGCGATGCCCGCGTCGCCCCAGAAGAGCTCCTCCATGGCCATGGGGATGCCGAGGCCCGTGGGGTCGAAGAACTGCTGGGCGTAGAAGTCGAGGGAGTAGATCCCGACCTTGGCCGCCTCCTGGATGACGGGCCAGGGCGTTTCCTCACGCTCGTCCCACTCCGAAGCGGCCGGCCTGATCACTTCGGCGGCGAATCCGTGCAGCCAGTCACGGACCTGCTTCTGGTCGTCGTTGAGCTCGAGCGTGAACTCGGCCATGTTCCCTCCATGCACTTCCGGAAAACCCGTTACTAGCGGTAACAACAGTCTGTTACCAGCAAGTAGCCTCTGTCAACCGCTCAGCCCGCCTCTCCGCGCCGCGCGGACCAGGGTGTTACGTTGCCCGGGCGTGACGAGATCGCAGGACAGCTGGGTGGGGCGGGAGAGAACGACATGGAGACCGCAAGAGGGGCCGAACGGCAGCGGACGGCGGCCGAACGGCGCCGCCGGGAGCTGCTGGAAGCCGCGGACCGGGTGGTGCTCAGGGACGGGCCGAAGGCGTCGATGAACGCGATCGCCGCGGAGGCCGGGATCACCAAGCCCATCCTCTACCGGCACTTCGGCGACAAGGGCGGCCTCTACCGGGCGCTCGCCAAACGCCACACCGACGCCCTGCTGAGCGCCCTGCGGGCCGCGCTCGACGCCCCCTCCGAGCGGCGCGAACGGGTCGAGGCGACGCTGGACACCTACCTCGCGGCGATCGAGGCGCGCCCGCAGGTCTACCGCTTCCTGATGCACCCGTCCGACGACGCGGCCCCCGCCCCCGAACAGGGCTTCGACGTCGGCCGGCACTCCGCTCCGCTGCTGCGCCGCCTCGGCGAGGAGCTGGGCAAGGTCATCGCGGAGCGGGTCGACCTGGGGCCGGACAGCGAGCAGATGGCCCGCATCTGGGGTCACGGCATCGTCGGCATGATGCACGCGGCGGGCGACTGGTGGCTGGGCGACCGGCCGTGCTCGCGTGAACAGCTCGTACGCAGCCTCGCCGACCTGCTGTGGGGCAGGCTGGCCGAGGCCCGCGACCTGCCCGGCGGCCAGGGGTTCTGAGCGCCCCCGGCAGCCGTCCCGGGTCAGCCGTCCGCGGCCGTACGTCCCCACGGCGCCCTGCGGGCCGCACGCAGCGCCCTGGAGCGGCGCAGTCCCGTCAGCCGGTCGGTGTAGACCCGGCCGTCGAGATGGTCGCACTCGTGCTGCAGGCAGCGGGCGAACCAGCCGGTGCCGGTGATCCGGAGCGGCTCGCCCGTCATGGTCATGCCTTCGACCACGGCGTGGTCGAAGCGCGGGGTGCCCGCTTCGAGGCCCGGGAGCGAGAGGCAGCCCTCCGCCCCGCGTACGGTGATCCCGTCGGCCTCGACGAGGACCGGGTTGACGACGTGGCCCAGGTGCCGGACCTCGTCGTCGTCCGGACAGTCGAAGACGAACACCCTGAGGGGGACGCCGATCTGGTTCGCGGCGAGCCCCACCCCGTTCGCCGCGTACATCGTGGCGAACATGTCCTCCACGAGGCGGGCGAGCGACGGGCCGAAGTCGGTGACGTCGTCGCACGGGCTGTGGAGGACCGGGGCTCCGAGCAGACTCATGGCACGAACGCGTCCGGAACTGCCGGGGATCGGGCGGTTTCGCATGGGGAGAAGCGTACGTTCCACGTGACCTCCACGTTCCCCGTGGTGCCGAGGTGCGGTCGCCCCGCCGGACATCGATAGGCTGGGCGCGGACTTACGCAAGGAGGATCTAGGACGATGGCAGGCAACACGGAACCGTTGTCGCCGCGGGCCAAGCTCGCCGTGACGGCGGGCAAGGCCGCGGCGGCGGTGTCGCGCGCTGCGGGGCGCGGCAGCGGATCGGTGATCGGCGGCCGGGTGGCGCTCAAGCTCGACCCCGACCTGCTCGGGCGGCTGGCGCAGCACCTGGACGTGATCCTCGTGTCCGCGACGAACGGCAAGACGACCACGACCCGGCTGATCGCGGAGGCCCTCAGGGCCGCCGGGCCCGTCGTGTCGAACGCGCTCGGGGCCAACATGCCCGCGGGGATCACCTCCGCGCTGGCGGGCGGCTCGGACGCACGGTACGGCGTGATCGAGGTCGACGAGAAGTACCTCGCGGGTGTGGCACGCGACACCACCCCGAAGGTGATCGCGCTGCTCAACCTCTCCCGCGACCAGCTGGACCGCGCGGCGGAGACCCGGATGCTGGCCGAGAAGTGGCGTGAGGGCCTGTCGGGCTCCAAGGCCGTGATCGTGGCCAACGCCGACGACCCGCTGATCGTGTGGGCCGCCTCGTCCTCCCCCAACGTGGTGTGGGTGGCGGCGGGACAGGCGTGGAAGGACGACGCCTGGTCCTGCCCGTCCTGCGGCGGCGTGATGCAGCGCCCCGGTGACGACTGGTTCTGCGGCGAGTGCGGTTTCCGCCGGCCCGCGCCCAGCTGGGCGCTGAACGGCGACTACGTCCTCGACCCGCACGGTTCCGCGTGGCCGATCCACCTCCAGCTGCCGGGCCGGGCCAACAAGGCCAACGCCACGAGCTCCGCCGCCGTGGCCGCGGTCTTCGGCGTGCCGCCGCAGGTCGCCCTGGAGCGCATGTACCAGGTGCAGGCGGTGGCGGGCCGCTACGACGTGGTCTCCTTCCTCGGCCGTGAGCTCCGGCTCCTGCTGGCGAAGAACCCGGCGGGCTGGCTCGAGACGTTTTCCCTGATCGACCCGCCGCCCACCCCGGTGATCCTCTCGGTCAACGCGCGCGGCGCCGACGGCACGGACACCTCCTGGCTGTGGGACGTCGACTACACCCAGCTCTACGGTCACCCGATCTTCGTGCTCGGTGACCGCAAGCTGGACCTCGCGGTCCGGCTGGAGGTGGCCGGACTGGACTTCCGTGTCTGCGAGACGCTGGACGAGGCCGTCCAGATGGCCCCGCCCGGTCGCATCGAGGTCATCGCCAACTACACCGCCTTCCAGGATCTGCGCCGTCGTGTCGGCAACTGACCCCCGCGCGGGCAACCCCCGGAGAGGACGAAGCATGAGCAACAACAGCCTGCGGCTGGTGTGGGTCTATCCCGACCTCCTCAGCACCTACGGCGACCAGGGCAACGCCCTGGTGGTGGAGCGCCGGGCCCGCCAGCGCGGTCTCGACGTGTCGCGCGTGGACGTGCGCAGCGACCAGCCCATCCCGACGTCGGGCGACATCTACCTGATCGGCGGCGGTGAGGACCGGCCGCAGCGTCTGGCCGCCGAGCGGCTGCGCCGTGACGGCGGGCTGAGCAGGGCCGCGGCGAACGGCGCGATCATCTTCTCGGTCTGCGCGGGCTACCAGATCCTGGGCCACGAGTTCATCAACGACCTCGGCGAGCGCGAGCCCGGCCTCGGTCTGCTCGACGTCATCTCGACCCGGGGCGAGGGCGAGCGGTGCGTCGGCGACGTACTCGGCAACATCGACCCGAACCTGGGGCTGCCGCCGCTGACCGGTTTCGAGAACCACCAGGGCGTCACCCATCTCGGTCCGTCGGCCCGCCCGTTCGCCCGGGTGCGTCTCGGCCGGGGCAACGGCACGGGTGACGGGACGGAGGGCGCGTACAACGACACGGTCTTCGGCACCTACATGCACGGGCCCGTCCTGGCGCGTAACCCGCTGATCGCGGACCACCTGCTGAAGCTGGCCCTGGACGTGAACGCCCTGCCGCCGAGCGACGACCGGTGGTACGAGGCGCTGCGCGCCGAGCGGATCGCCGCGGCGACGCAGCCCGCCTGAGGTGTCCCTCCCGTACGGACCGGCCCCTGCGAGGGGGCCGGTCCGTACGTGTGTGGCGGGTGTACATCCCGTGGACGTCCAGCAGTCGGACAGTGGGTTCGGTCCGGCCACCCCGCGCCGGTAGGGTGGCGGGGATCCAACCGGACGACGTGGTCCGGCGTCGGCCCACGTTGCAAAGGTTTCCCGGGCAATGCGAATTGGTGTGCTCACCTCCGGCGGCGACTGCCCCGGCCTCAACGCCGTCATCCGTTCCGTCGTGCACCGTGCGGTGGTCGACCACGGCGACGAGGTCATCGGCTTCCACGACGGCTGGAAGGGCCTCCTCGAGTGCGACTACCGCAAGCTCGACCTCGACGCGGTCGGCGGCATCCTCGCCCGTGGCGGCACCATCCTCGGCTCCTCCCGGGTCCAGCCCGCGCACCTGCGTGACGGCGTGGAGCGCGCACGGGGCCATGTCGCGGACCTCGGTCTGGACGCGATCATCCCGATCGGCGGCGAGGGCACGCTGAAGGCCGCCAATCTGCTCTCCGAGGCGGGTCTGCCCATCGTCGGTGTGCCCAAGACCATCGACAACGACATCGCCTCCACCGATGTGACCTTCGGCTTCGACACGGCCGTCGGCGTCGCGACGGAGGCGCTGGACCGGCTGAAGACGACGGCCGAGTCGCACCAGCGGGTGCTGATCGTCGAGGTCATGGGCCGGCACACCGGCTGGATCGCGCTGCACTCGGGCATGGCCGCCGGTGCGCACGCCATCGTCGTACCGGAGCGCCCCTTCGACATCGACGAGCTGACCGCGCTGGTCGGCAAGCGCTTCTCGGACGGCAAGAAGTTCGCGATCGTCGTCGTGGCGGAGGGCGCCAAGCCCCGCGAGGGCTCCATGGAGTTCGCCCAGGGCACGAAGGACATCTACGGCCACGAGCGCTTCGCCGGTGTGGCGACGCAGCTCTCCGGTGAGCTGGAGCGGCGCCTCGGCAAGGAGGCACGACCGGTGATCCTCGGCCATGTGCAGCGCGGCGGCACCCCGACGGCGTACGACCGTGTCCTGGCCACCCGCTTCGGCTGGCACGCGGTGGAGGCCGCCCACCGTGGTGAGTTCGGCATGATGACGGCGCTGCGCGGCACGGACATCACGATGGTTCCGCTGGCGGCGGCCGTGGAGACCCTGAAGACGGTCCCGGCCGAGCGCTACGCCGAGGCGCAGGTCGTGCTCTGACCCCTCGCGACATTCCCCGGACCGCCCCCGGCCGCACCCGCGGCCGGGGGCGGTTCTAGTCTGGACCGGACAACCGGCACGAAACGGGGACGACCCCAGCGGGAGTGAAGCGATGGATCACGGCGGGCACGGCATGAACATGGATCTGCCGCCGTTCACGCTGGGGCGCGGACTGGAGTTCTCCGCGGACCCGTTCTTCCTGATCGGCTGCGCCGTCGCGCTCGCCCTGTACGGGTACGGGGTCGTGCGGCTGCGCCGGCGGGGCGACAGCTGGCCGGTGAACCGGATCGTGCTGTTCGTCATCGGTGTGCTGTCCATCGCCCTGGTGATGTGCACGGGTCTCAACGACTACGGCATGGTCATGTTCAGCGTGCACATGGTGCAGCACATGATGATCAGCATGGTGTCGCCGATCCTGTTGCTCCTGGGCGCCCCGGTGACGCTGGCCCTGCGGGCGCTGCCCGTGGCGGGGCGGGACCGGACGGGTCCGCGCGAGCTGCTCCTCAAGCTGCTCCACAGCCGCTACATGAAGATCATCACGCATCCGGTGTTCACGATCCCGCTGTTCATCGCCAGCCTGTACGGGCTCTACTTCACCCCGCTGTTCGACTTCCTCATGGAGTCGAAGACGGGCCACATCGCGATGATGGTGCACTTCCTGGCGGTCGGGCTGGTGTTCTTCTGGCCGATCATGGGCGTCGACCCCGGGCCGCACCGGCCCGGTTACGTGATGCGGATGCTGGAGCTCTTCGCGGGCATGCCGTTCCACGCGTTCTTCGGGATCGCCCTGATGATGGCGAGCCAGCCCATGGTGAAGGCGTACGAGAATCCGCCGGCCTCGCTCGGCATCGATGCCCTGGGCGACCAGTCGGCGGCCGGCGGCATCGCCTGGGCGTTCAGCGAGATCCCCTCGGTACTGGTGCTGATCGCGCTGGTCTTCCAGTGGTACCGGTCCGACCAGCGCACGGCGAAGCGCTCGGACCGTGCGGCCGACCGGGACGGCGACCAGGAGCTGAAGGCGTACAACGCCTATCTCGCCTCATTGCAGACGCGCGGGCAGTAGCGCCGGACACGCTCGAGGGGTGACCATGGCTTCACCGGCCGTGCGGCCGGGTGAGGAGCGTGCGCTCATGCCTGGATCCACAAAAACCATGGGAGTGCTCACCGTCGGGGCGCTGGTCGCGGTGACGGCGTACACGGTGGCGCTGGGGAGCAACGGCTGGCTCTGGTTCGGCTGGGTGGTCCTCGGGCTGGCCACACTGGGGATGGTCGCCACCCGCGACACCTGAGGCGTCACGGGACACTCCGGGCCCGCCGGTTTCGGGTGGGGCGCGGCGGCATGTCCCGGCCTTCCGGGAGGAGTCGGGTGCGCGCGGGCGGGCCGCTCATCGCGCGGCGCGCCTCCCGAGGAGGTACGCCGCGGTGACCGCGACCCCGCGGTCCTCGTCGTGCGCCAGCTCCTCCAGGGCGCGTTCCGTCGTTGCGCCCGGGATGTCGGCCAGTGCCTGGGTGAGCCGTCGGCGTACCGCCGGACCGGCGTCCGGACGGGCGAGTCGGCCGACGAGGCCGTCCGCGATCCGGTCCGCCAGGTCCGGCGTACCGGCCAGCGCGCTCAGCGCGTCGGCCGCGTCGACGTCCCGCATCTCCTCGACGATCATGTCGAGGAGCGTCGGCACCGCTTCGGCCTCCCCGCGCGCCCCGAGCGCCAGCGCCGCGTGTCCGCGGACGGCGGGGTCCTCGCTCGCGAGAGCGCTCCGCAGCAGTACGGTCACCTCGTCCCCCGGGATCTCGGCGAGGGCCTGCACGGCGCGCCTGCGTACGTCGGCGACCGGTGAGGCGAGTCCTTCCGCCAGCAGCCGCGGTCCGTCGTCGCCCGATCGCGCCAGGGCCCACCGGAACGCACCGGCCACATGCGGGTCCGCCTCGTTCAACGCCGCCTCGACCAGTGCTTCCACCGGCACGGCGTCGTCGACCGAGGACAGGGCGGCGCGCTGGCGGCGCCCCGCGCTCTCGGACGTCAGGCCCTGGAGAAGAGCCACGGTCCGCAGGACGTCCTCCCAGCCGGCGGGCCGTGAGGCACCGATCCTGCCGAGCCGTGTGAGCAGCTCCGTCTCCTGCGCGATGCGCTCCCTGGTCCCCCGGATCAGGTCCTCGACGAGCCCGGAGGGTGTGAAGCCGGGATCGTCCAGCGCACGGCCGACCTCCCGCAGGGACAGCCCGAGCGACCGCAGGCTCTCGATGTGGAAGATCCGGCCGATGTCGTCGTGCGTGTACTCCCGGTAGCCGCCCCCGGTCCTCCCCGTCGGCCGCAGCAGCCCGAGCGACTCGTAGTGCCGGAGCATGCGGGCGCTGACCCCGGACCGCCGCGCCACCTCACCGATCAGCACGCTCTACTCCCCGTCCTCCCCGTCCGTACCGAAAGCCCCGTCCGTGCCGAGGGCGACCACGCGCTTGGCCTCCTCGATCGCGAAGCCGAAACCGGCGTCCGGGTCCCGCAGCAGTTGTTCCGTGGCGAGGGCGTGGGCGCGTGCACCGGGGTCGGGGTGCGCCGCCGCCGTGTGCAGGGCGGGCAGGATCGCTTCACCGAGCGCGATCAGCGCCCGGCTGAGGCTCAGCTGCATCTCCCGTCCGCCACGGCCGAGTTGTGTCGCCAGGGTGTCCGCGAGCTCGCCCTCCTCGCCGGGCGGCACCAGGACGACCGCCGCCCGCCAGGCGCTCCGCGCCACCTCGTCCTCCGCGTCGGACAGCAGAGCCCGCGTGATCACCGGCCACGCCCGCCGGTCCCCGATCTTGGACAGGGTGTGCAGGGCCTGGCTCCGCGCCTGGTCATGCTCCGAGCGGACCTCGCCGACGAGTGCGGGGACCGTCACGGCGGCCGGGTGGCGGGTCAGCGCCCAGGTGAGCATCTCGCGGACCTGGAAGTCGGGTTCGGCCGCGCAGCGTTCGAGGAGCTTTCCGACGAAGCGGGGGTCGGGCGTCGTGCCGACCGCCATCGCCGCCCGCAGCCGCACCGCCGGGCGGTCGGCCTCCAGCCCCTGAAGGGCGCGCGTCATATCCGTGTCCTGCGTCGGCAGGGTCATCGGTACCACCTCCTCGGCCCCACTGAAGACCTTGCCACGGTGACAAGGTCAAGTTTCGGACGTGTGTACGGTAAGCCGGGGTGTCGCGTCGGGGTGGGGCGCGGACCTCCCGTTCCGGATCCGGCGCGAAGGAGTCCCGTGAAGCACAGTGTGGTCCTGGTGATCCTCTTCGTCGTGCCGGGCCTCTGGGGAGCGGCCACCCTGGGAAGCGCGCTGACGGCGTCGACCGACATCGTGTGCCCGGGGGAGAACGTGCGCGCGGACGGGGAGGAGCATCCGGGCCCCATGCGGCCCGGGGACACCCGGTGCGCGGTGCTCGACGGCGACGTCCCGCTCGGCACGCGCACCTTCGAACAGCAGCGGCGGGTCCAGTCGTCGGAGCGGCGCGAGGACGCGGTGACCGGCGCGGTGCTTCTCGCGTACGGCACCGCGGGCGGGCTCCTCGTGTGGCGCGCCCGGCGTCCGGAGTCCGGCCGGGACTGACCCGCGCCGAGGCCAAGGCGGGATCACGGTCCCGGCCTCACCCCTTCGGGCTCCTGCGTTCCCAGGCCTCCCTGACCTCCAGCGGGATCCGCCCCCGAGGCGGTACGTCGTAACCGAGGGCCCGTGCCCAGGAGCGGATCGACCCGGTGTCGACGGGACGGTGGTCGGGGACGGGCGCGGGGTGCGGGCCGGGTTGCCGCGGGACGGGGCGGGCCGGTGTGAAGCCGGCGGGACTCCCGCGGAGGCCGGCCGGGAACAGGGGAACCTCGATCCGCCCGCCGAGGACGGCGGCGAGGAACGCGGTCAGGGTTCCGTCGTACGTGAACCAGTCCGGGCCACGGGCCTGGTTGACCGCGATGCGCCAGCGGTCGGGTTCCGCCGCGGGGTCCGTGATCCAGAAGAGGTACTCGCCGTTGTCGGTCACGGCGCACGCGAAGAGCGTCTCGGGATCGTACGGAACGGGGTGCGTGCCCTGGGCGCGGTCCTTGCTCAGCCGCGCCCGGATCCGGCCGGGCACGGGGCCGGTGAGGTCGGTGTACTCCGTCGCGCCGTGCGGGTGGTAGAGGTGGACGAAGCCGCCGAACGCTCCGGGCCCGTAGCGGTCGGCGAGCTCCTTGTAGTCCTGCGGCAGCGGCATGCCGAGGCTCGCCTCGACGGTCCCCCAGTGGATGTTCGTGGTTCTGCCCGGGGGTGGGCAGAGCGTGGTGAGAGCGGTCATTGCGGCCATCGGTCTCCTGAGGCTCCGGTCCTGGATCGCGATCGTCCGGCCGGCGGCGGCGTCGGGGCGTCGGATCCTCGGCCCAGTGTGGCGGATGAACGGGACAGGTCGCACGAAACGGTGACCATCACCCCCGTACGGGCGCCGGGGCGGTCCCACGTTCGGACAGGAGCCGCATGACATGGCCGACCGTCATGAGCCTCTCGTCGACCGTGGCGTCGCCGGGGGCCTGGATCTTCGCCCCCGCGTAGGAGAGCGCGCCCCCGGCCGCGCGGAGACAGCGGCGCACCTCCTCGGCGTCCATGAGGGAGGTGGGCTCGTCCTCGGTGAGGGGCAGGTGCGCGTCCGCCCACGGTCCCCCGTACCGGTTCGCGGTGGGGCCGGCGCCGGAGAACATGACGCCCTCCAGCAGGCCTTCGGAGGCGAGCTCGACGATCTGGGCGAGCGGCCGGGACGGGTCCCGCGCCTCGATCGCCGAGCGGCCCCAGTTGACGGTGATGCCGATCCCGGCCTCACGCGCGAGGGGGATCTCCTCCTCCAGCGACAGGAACCGCTTCTCGCCCGGGAAGGCCGGCGTGTACACGTCGCAGTGTTCCAGGACGAGCCGGGTGGACCAGGCGCCCCCGGCCGGTGCGCTCGCCGCGATCTCTTCGAGGGACCGGGCGAACATCTCTCCCACGGCGGTCGTCGAGGGCGCGGTGTGGACGTGCAGGGCGGAGACCGACCGCTCGCCGGTGAGCTGGTTCAACTCCTCTGCGGCGGCCCGGGCTTCGCCGACGAAGGCGAGCGCGGCCTGCCGGCCGTCGTGGTCGCCCGAGGCGAGCCCGAAGGCGCCCGAGGCCCCGACGCGCGTCATCGTGCCGGGAATCAGGGTGATCACCGAGCGGGTGAAGCGGCCCCGCATCTGTGCGGCCAGCCATCGCACGTCCGCACCGAGGCCGTCGCGGAACGGGAGTTCCAGCCCGTCGGCGAGCCCCCGGCCGGCCAGGCCCTCGTAGAAGTGCTCCTGGTCAGCGCGCCGTGAGGGCAGCGCAGCGTACGCGCCCACGAGGGCGACCGGTCGTTCCGTGTGCATGGTGTGTGGGGTCTCCGATTCATGGCGTCGTCACGCCGAGCGCCTTGCCGATGGGGTCGTAGTGCGCCGTGACGGCCGCGTGGAAGAGCTCGGTCTCGGTCGGCAGCAGGTCGCCGGGCACGGGCGCCCCGTGACTGCTCCGACTCGCGACGGCCATCTCGCCCCCTGGGTTCACGGTCCTGGAGGTGACCCTACCTAAGATCAGACGTCTGATGTTTCGGATGAGCCTTCAGCACGGAGCGTCCCCGCGAAGGCCGGCGAGCCCGACTCCCGCCGCACACGGCCTCCCGGAGACACCCGTAACACGGCTACGATCGATCACCTGAAAGAGCCGACGAGTTCATCACGCTGTGCGCGACCTGGCAGAACGCGGCCAACAGCCCGGTCCGGAAGGCTAGGAGAGAAGCTGTGTTCTATTACGTCCTGAAATACGCGGTGCTGGGACCTCTGCTCCGGCTGCTGTTCCGGCCCCGCATCGAAGGGCTCGAGCACATCCCCGACGACGGTGCCGCCATCGTCGCGGGCAACCATCTCTCCTTCTCCGACCACTTCCTGATGCCGGCGATCCTCAAGCGCCGCATCACGTTCCTCGCGAAGGCCGAGTACTTCACCGGCCCCGGGATCAAGGGCAAGCTGACCGCGGCGTTCTTCCACAGCATCGGGCAGATCCCCGTGGACCGGTCGGGCAAGGAGGCGGGGCAGGCGGCCATCCGCGAGGGCCTGGGGGTGCTGGAGAAGGGCGAGCTGCTGGGCATCTATCCCGAAGGCACCCGCTCGCACGACGGGCGGCTGTACAAGGGCAAGGTGGGGGTCGCCGTGATGGCGATCAGGGCGGGCGTCCCGGTCATCCCCTGCGCGATGGTCGGCACGTTCGAGATCCAGCCGCCCGGACAGAAGGTGCCGAAGATCAAGCGGGTCACGATCAGGTTCGGGGAGCCGCTGGACTTCTCCCGCTACGCCGGCATGGAGAACCAGAAGGCGGCGATCCGGGCGGTCACGGACGAGATCATGTACGCCGTCCTCGGCCTCTCCGGCCAGGAGTACGTCGACGAGTACGCGGTCAAGGCGAAGAAGGCCGCACAGGCCGAGGAGTCCAGGAAGTTCCCGCGCCGGCCACGCTGAGCGGGGAATCTGCTGAGGGCCGATCACCCTGGTCCGGCCGGTGAGGCCGCCGTAGCGTCTGCCGTATGAGCAGAGGACGAGCTTTCGTACTGGGCGCCACGGGACAGATGGGCCGGCCCGCGGTGCGGGCCCTGGCCGAGGACGGCTGGGAGGTGACCGCGGTCTCGCGCGGAGGCGGCCGGGACGACGGCTGGGACGCGGACGTCCGCTCCGTCGTGCTGGACCGCGAGGAGAAGGGGGCGCTGGAGGCGGCGCTGGGCGACGGCTGCGATGTCCTCGTCGACATGGTCGCCTTCGGCCGGGAACACGCCGCGCAGCTCACCGGTCTCGCCGGCCGGGTGGGTTCCGCCGTGGTCATCTCCAGCGCCGCAGTGTACGAGGACGAGCGGGGCCGGAGTTTCGACACCCAGGAGGAGCCCGACGGCTTCCCGGAGTATCCCGTGCCGATACGGGAGACCCAGCGCACGGTCGTGCCCGGGGACTCGACGTACGGGAGGAGGAAGGTCGCCCTGGAACAGGAGCTGCTCGCGGCCGGTGACGCGCTGCCGGTGACACTGCTCCGGGCGGGCGCGGTGCACGGTCCGCACTGCCGGACCCCGCGCGAGCTGTACTTCGTCAAGCGCCTGCTGGACGGGCGCCGCCGCAGGGTCCTGGCGTACGGCGGGCGGAGCCGCTTCCACCCGGTCCATGTGTCCAACGTCGCCGAGCTGATCCGTCTCTCCGCCCGGCGGCCGGCTTCCCGGGTCCTCAACGCCGGGGATCCGCAGGCACCGACCGTCGCCGGGACGGCGGAGGCCGTGGACGCCGTGCTGGGTGTGGAGACCCGGACCGTACTGATGGAGGGGCCGCCGTCCGAGGGGGGCGTCGGGGAGACACCGTGGGGCGGCGCGCATCCCGTGGTCCTCGACATCTCCTCCGCCGAACGGGAGTTGGGCTACCGCCCGGTGACGGGGTATGCCGAGTCGCTGCCGCGGACGGTCGAGTGGCTCGCCGCGCGGCTCGACGGACGGGACTGGAGGGAGGCCTTCCCCAAGATGCTGCGGAGCTACGGCGAGAGCCTCTTCGACTACGCGGCGGAGGACGCCTGGCTGGAGCGGTACGACGGGAAGGCGTGAGCGCGCGTCGCACCGGCCGAGGGGGTGAACGGGCGGCCGCCGGACTTCATCGGCCGCCCGCTCACGTCAGGTGGTGATCACGGCGTCGGCGTGGCGTGCGGGGTGCACGTCACATCGCGCCGGTCGGTCTTCCCGGTGAGCAGGTAGGTGTCCACCCGCTCGTTGACGCAGGGGTTGACCAGACCGGTGACACCGTGCGATCCGGCGCCCTTCTCGGTGATGAGACGGGAGCCCTTGAACCGCTTGTGCAGCTCGACGGCGCCCTCGTACGGGGTGGCGGCGTCGCGCGTGGACTGCACGATGAGCACCGGCGGGAGGCCCTTGCCGGTACGGACGTCCAGCGGGGTCTGCTGCTTCGCCGGCCACGTCGCACACGGCAGGTTCATCCAGGCGTTGGCCCATGTCATGAACGGGTTGTCCCGGTGCAGCCGTGTGTTGTCGCGGTCCCACTTCTTCCAGCTGGTGGGCCACTTGGCGTCCGTGCACTCGACGGCCGTGTAGACGGCGTTGCCGTTCTCGGCGCTGATGTTGCCCGCGGTGTCCGACAGGTCGGGTGCCGCCGCGTCGATCAGCGCCTGGGTGTCGCCGCCCAGGTAGTCGCTCCAGGTCTGGGCGGTGGGCGCCCAGGCGGAGTCGTAGTACGGCGCGCTCTGGAAGAAGCCGATGAGCTCGGCCGGGCCGAGGACCCCGCCGATCGGCTTCTTCTTGGCCTCGGCACGCAGCTTCAGCCACGCCTTCTCGACCTTCTCGGGCGTGTCACCGATGTGGTAGGCCGCGTCGTTCTTGGCGACCCAGGCCTTCCAGTCGTTCCAGCGCGTCTGGAAGGCGATGTCCTGGTTGAGGTTGGCCTCGTACCAGATGTTGCTCTTCGCCGGGTTGACCACGCTGTCGACGACCATGCGGCGTACGTGCGACGGGAAGAGCGTGCCGTAGACCGCGCCCAGGTACGTCCCGTAGGAGACGCCCAGGAAGTTGAGCTTCTTCTCACCGAGCGCGGCGCGGATGACATCCAGGTCGCGGGCGGTGTTGGGCGTGGTCATGTGCGGCAGCATGTCGCCGCTGCGCTCGGCGCAGCCCTCGGCGTACTCCGCCGCGAGCTTGCGCTGGGCCCGCTTGTCGGCCTCGCTGTCCGGCACCGGATCGGCCTTCGGAGCCTTCACGAACTCCTGGGGGTCGATGCAGGAGATCGGCGCCGAGTGGCCGACGCCGCGCGGGTCGAAGCCCACGAAGTCGTACGCCTTCGCGGTCTTCGTCCAGAGCGGGTTCTTGGTGACGATGCGCTTGGGGAACGCCATGCCCGAGCCGCCGGGGCCGCCGGGGTTGTAGACGAGTGCGCCCTGGCGCTCGCTCTTCGTGCCCGTGCTGACGTGCCGGTCGACCGCGAGCTTGACCTGCTTGCCGTTCGGCTTGGCGTAGTCGAGCGGAACGCTCACCCACCCGCACTGGATGGGTGCGGCGATCGCCCAGTCCGCCGGGCAGTCCGCCCAGTCGATTCCGGTCCTCGCTGCCCGGGCCGCCGCGATCTGGACGCCGCGCGCCTCCTGGTCGCCGTGGTGCCTGCTGTCGGCACCGGCGGCCGGTGCGGCTATCGCCCCTGCTATGAGCGTGCCCGCGATCAGAGTGCCGGCCGAACCGAGCACCGCTGTGCGTCTCAAGTGGAACCTCCCCCTGCGTGATGCGCCGACGGTGGCGGCGCGTTGGTTCATCAGTCCAGGAGGATCCTTTCGTCTGTGAGGTTGCTGAGAACAGGGCGTACACGTGTTTCTTTACCGAACCAATAACCGGTGCTCTCTGTCCCGCTGAGCGAACTCACGCTTCCTGGAGCGGTTCTGTCTCCTTCAACAGGCTCTCCAGCGCCTCGTCCAGCACGGCGCGCAGCAGCCGGGCGTCCGCGGCGAGCGCGGTCACCAGGACGGCGGGCCCGGCCAGCGGGGTGAGGGCGGCGCGGGGTCCGAGCGGCCTGGGCGCGGGGAGGCCGTCCTCGAAGGCCGGGTCGACGACGAGCAGCTGCCCGACGGCACGGTGGCCGCCGAGGACGGCCGCACCGTCCCAGCCTCCGGGGGCCCCCGGGCCGTACGCCAGTTGCTGGTCGAGCAGTGGCCGCCCGGCCCTGCGGACGGTCAGGCGGGTGGAGAGCCGGCCGGTGCGTTCACCGTGCCGGCCCAGGACCTGTTCCTCGCGCAGCACCAGGCGTGCGGTGGCGGCGAGGTCGGCCCGGGTGGTCAGGTCGAGTTCGCTGCCGTACGCGGAGACGATCTGTTCGGGGAGCCAGCGGAGTTCGGCCCCCTCCCCCACGCCGAGCCGTACGTCGTACGAGGCGGGTACGGCGTCCGGGCCGGCGCCCGGCAGTGCCACGGTGGCGGCTGCGGAGTCCACGGTCAGCCGTGCGCCGTCCCCGGCCAGGACCTCGACGGCGAGCCGGTCGCCGCCCAGCGGGGCGCTCATCGCGCCGACCACGGTGACGCGGGCGTACGCGGGATCCGGTGATCTGGTCCGGCGCAGTGCGAGCGGGCCCTCGCTCTCCAGGACCGGGAGGGCGGTGGATCCCCGTCCGTCGGCGGCGGCCGTGATCCGGGCGGTGGCCGTGACGCTCATGCGGTCCAGTCCGCGAGCCGCTCCCGGACCCAGTCGGCGACCGGTGCGACACCGTCGGCGCCGGTCAGCGAGGTGAAGACCACGGGGAGGTCACCGCGCTGTGCGGCTGCGTCCCGTGCCATCCGGCCCAGGTCGGAGCCGACGTAGGGGGCGAGGTCGGTCTTGTTGACAACGAGCAGGTCGGCGGTGGTGACACCGGGGCCGCCCTTGCGGGGGATGTCGTCGCCGCCGGCGACGTCGATCACGAAGACCTGGGCGTCGACGAGCCCCTTGGAGAAGGTCGCGGTGAGGTTGTCGCCGCCCGATTCGACGAGGATGAGGTCGAGGGGGCCCACGGAGTCCTCCAGGTCCTCGACGGCTTCGAGGTTGGCGGAGATGTCGTCGCGGATCGCGGTGTGCGGGCAGGCGCCGGTCTCGACGGCCTGGATGCGCTCGGGCGGCAGGACGGCGTTGCGGAGCAGGAAGGCGGCGTCCTCGCGGGTGTAGATGTCGTTGGTGACGACGGCGATGGAGATCCGGTCGCGCAGGGCACGGCAGAGGGCGGCGACGGTGGCCGTCTTGCCGGATCCGACCGGCCCTCCCAGGCCGATCCGCAGTGCGCGGCGGGTCCCGTCGGGGCGTGTGGAGTCGGCGCCGACGGCGGCCGGACCGGTGTGCGTGTGGTCGAGGTGCATGGTGCGGCTCCTGGTGAGGGCGGTGGGGCGGGGCGCGTGTTCAGGACGCGAAGAGGCGGACCGGCCAGGCCGCGTGGGCCTCGGCCGAGATGTCGAGCAGCGGGGCGGAGGCGGCGGGCAGCGCGTCGATGCCGTGGCGTGCGGCTTCGGCGGCCTGCCCGGCGACCCGGTCGAGGGCGGGGGCGAGCCGGGCGAGGACGGCGGCGGCCTCGAAGGGGTCCAGGGACAGCAGGCGGACCACCGCGGTGGCGGGGCCGCTGACCGTCTCGTACGCGACGCAGTGTGCGGCGTCGGCGGGTTCCAGGCCGGCGGAGCGCGCCGTGAGCCCGAGGACGACGGGCTGGTGGGCGCCGCGTGGCCGGGCTTCGGCGAGCGCGGCCAGTTCGGCGCTCGGCCAGGTGGCCCGGGCCGCTCTCATCAACTGCCGGCCGAGTTTGCGGGCGGTGTTCCTGAGGGCGGGCGAGGGGGTCCGGGCGTCGGCCGCCTCGTCGAGGGCGAGCGGGTCGAGGCCCTGGGCCGCCGCGGCGGCCAGGGCGGCGGAGGTGAGCCCGGTGGTGTGGAGCCGGCCCAGGCAGAACTCCTCCAGGTCCCGGGCGTCGCGGATGCGTCCCGCCTTGACGGCCGGTTCGGCGCCGCCGGAGTGGGCGTGGCCACCGGCGGGGAACCGGCCGTCGGCGAGGACGAGCAGGGCTGCGCGCGTCGTCATGAGGTGCTGTCCCGCCCTCAGAAGAGGAAGTAACGCTGGGCCATGGGGAGTTCCGCGGCGGGCGCGGGTTCGACCGGGTCGCCGTCGATCGTGACGGCGAAGCTGTCGGGATCGACCTGGACCCGGGGCAGGGCGTCGTTCTCCCGCATGTCCGCCTTGGTGACGCCCCGGGTGCTGGTGATCGGCACGAACTCCTTGCCGAGTCCGAGGCGTTCGGGCAGCCCGGCCTCGACGGCCGCCCCGGACACGAAGTTGAGGGAGTTGGCCGCGGGGGCCCGGCCCACGGCGCCGAACATCGGCCGGGGCATGACCGGTTGCGGGGTGGGGATCGAGGCGTTGGCGTCGCCCATCTGCGCGTACGCGATCTGGCCGCCCTTGATGACGGTCTGCGGCTTGACGCCGAAGAACGCCGGGTCCCACAGCACGAGGTCGGCGAGCTTGCCGGTCTCGACGGAGCCGATCTCCCGGTCCAGCCCCTGCGCCACCGCCGGGTTGATGGTGTATTTGGCGACATAGCGACGTGCCCGGTGGTTGTCGGCGGGGCCGTCGCCCGGCAGGGCGCCGCGCCTCCGCTTCATCACGTGGGCGGTCTGCCAGGTCCGCAGGACGACCTCGCCGATACGGCCCATCGCCTGGGAGTCCGAGGAGATGATCGAGATGGCACCGAGGTCGTGCAGGATGTCCTCGGCCGCGATGGTGGAGGGCCGGATCCGGGACTCGGCGAAGGCGAGGTCCTCCGGCACGGTCGGGTTGAGGTGGTGACAGACCATCAGCATGTCGAGGTGTTCCTCGATGGTGTTGACGGTGTGCGGCCGGGTCGGGTTGGTGGAGCTGGGCAGGACGTAGGGCTCCGAGACCACGCTGATGATGTCGGGGGCGTGCCCGCCGCCCGCGCCCTCCGTGTGGTACGCGTGGATGGACCGGCCGGCGATGGCGGCCAGGGTGTCGGCGACGAACCCCGCCTCGTTGAGCGTGTCCGTGTGGATGGCCAGCTGGGCGCCGGTCTCCTCGCACACGCCCAGGCAGGCGTCGATGACGGCGGGGGTGGCGCCCCAGTCCTCGTGGATCTTGAATCCCAGCGCTCCGGCGCGCAGTTGGGAGTGCATGGCCTCGCGGGACATCGTGTTGCCCTTGCCGAGCAGACCGATGTTGACCGGGTAGCCCTCGAGCGCTTCGAACATCCGGGCGAGGTGCCAGGGGCCGGGGGTGATCGTGGTGGCCTTGGTCCCTTCGGCCGGTCCCGTGCCGCCGCCGACCAGTGTGGTGATCCCGGAGGAGAGCGCCTGGTCGACGAGGGTCGGCGAGATGAAGTGGACGTGGGCGTCGATGGCTCCGGCGGTGATGAACTTGCCGTTCCCCACGATGATCTCGGTCTCGGGACCGATGACCAGCTCGGGGTGGACCCCGTCCATCGTGTCGGGGTTGCCGGCCTTCCCGATGCCGGTGATCCGGCCGTCGCGGATGCCGATGTCGGCCTTGACGACGCCCCAGTGGTCGATGATGACGGCGCCGGTGACGACGGTGTCGGGTGCGCCCTCGGCGCGGGTGGTCCGCGCCTGGCCCATCGACTCACGGATCACCTTGCCGCCGCCGAACACGGCTTCGTCGCCGGCCCGTCCGGGGCCTCCGGAGCGGTCCTCCTCGATCTCGACGACGAGGTCGGTGTCGGCGAGCCGGATACGGTCGCCGGTGGTGGGCCCGAAGAGATCGGCGTACACGGGACGGCTGAGCTCAGGCATCGAGGGGACCTCCGGTGACGCCGCGCAGGCCGGGGACGGTGCGCAGACCTGCGAGCGGGACGAGTTCGACGTCGACGGGGATGCCGGGCTCGAAGCGCACAGCGGTTCCCGCGGCGATGTTCAGCCGCAGCCCGTGGGCCGCGTGGCGGTCGAAGTCCAGACCGGGGTTGGCCTCGGCGAAGTGGTAGTGCGAGCCGACCTGGACGGGCCGGTCCGCGGCGTTGAGGACGGTGAGGCGGGTGACGGGGCGCCCGTCGTTGAGCGCGATCCGCCCCTCTGCGAACAGGATCTCTCCGGGAATCATCGGCCGCTCCCCCGTCAGACGATCGGTTCGTGGACGGTGACCAGCTTGGTGCCGTCCGGGAAGGTGGCCTCGACCTGGACGTCGTGGATCATCTCCGGGATGCCGTCCATGACGTCCTCGCGGGTGAGGATCTTCCGGCCGGATGCCATCAGTTCGGCCACGGTCCGGCCGTCGCGGGCGCCCTCCAGGAGGTGCGACGTGATCAGCGCGACCGCCTCGGGGTGGTTCAGCCGCAGCCCGCGCGCCCGGCGCTTCTCGGCGACGTCGGCGGCCACATGGATGAGCAGGCGTTCCTGTTCGTGCGGAGTCAGTTGCACGCTTCCACCCTCTTCGTCTCCCGCCCGGTACCTGCCCCGGGCGCAGCGGGACCCTATCCCGCCTTCAACACTCTGTTGAACGGTGAAGAGGGCTCCGCGACCAGGTATGGAACGTTAGGGCGGAAGTTTTTCCGGCGCGTTAACTGATCCTTGACGGATCCATGGACATCAGGCCGCGCAGGCCGTTCTCCAGGACGTCCGGCTCGACCCCGCCGAACAGCGCCTCCTGGGCGATGAATCCCTGGGCGGTGGCGATCAGGGTGCGGGCCACGTCGTCGGCCGGAACGTCGGCGCGCATCAGCCCGGCCGCCCGGTAGGCGTCCACCAGCTTCGCCCAGGCCGCGCGCATGCCGGTGTAGCCGTCGTCGAGGGTCTTGGCCAGCCGTTCGTTGCGCATGGTCTCGGCCCACACCTGGACGATGAGCGCGGCGATCGTGCGGCGCTCCATCCCGTACACCTGGTCCTCGAAGACCCCGCGCACCACCCTGCCCAGCAGGATGTCGGGGGTGGGCGGCGGGGTGAGCTCGGCGGCCTCCTCGAAGGCCCGCCGGATGCTGACGAACGCCTCGTCGGCGATGGCGGCGATCAGGTCCTCCTTGCCCGCGAAGTAGCGGTAGACGGCCCCGGCGGACAGTCCGACCTCCCTCAGCACGTCCTGCATCGAGGTGCCGTGGAAGCCGTTACGGGCGAAGCAGTGCGCGGCACCGACGAGGATCTGCCGGCGGCGGGCGTCGAGGTGCTCCTGGGATACGCGTGCCATGGCCCCAATCTAAAACGAACGTTCCTTCTTGACAAGCGTCCGGACCCGGGGGGACAGTGGCCGCCTTAACTAAAACGAACGATCCTTCTCTTTGAATTGAGGCAGTCGTCATGCCTGCTGCGCCCAACCGCCGCGCGCTCGCGGTCATCCTCCTCGTCCCGCTGATCGTGACGCTCAGCCTCTGGGCGTTCTCCTGGCCCGCCGCCCGGATCGCCCCACGCGACCTGCCCGTGGGCGTCGCGGGCACCGCCCCGGCGGCCGAGCAGGTGCAGAGCCGGTTCGAACAGCGCGAGGGCGCCTTCGACATCCACCGTTACGCCGACGAGGCCGCGGCCCGTGCCGCGATCGAGGACCGGGTCGTATACGGCGCCGTCGTCGTCACCGCAGAGGGCCCGCAGCTGCTGACCGCCTCCGCGGCGAGCCCCGTCGTCGCCCAGCTGCTGGCCGAGGCGGTCAAGGCCTCGGCCCCCGCCGGCACGGCGATACCGGTCACCGATGTCGTCGCGGCGCCCGAGGCCGATCCGCGCGGCGCCGCGCTCGGCGCGAGCATCCTCCCGCTGGCCCTGGCCGGTGTCGCCGCCGGTGCGCTGGTCACCGTCATGGGACTGCGCGGTGCCAGGGCGGCCGTGACCCTCGTCGCGGCATCGGCCCTGGTCGGTGTCGCGGCCACCGCGATCGCCCACAGCTGGCTGGGCGTGGTGGCGGGTGACTGGTGGGCGGAGGCCGGCGCCATCGGGCTGACCGTGCTGGCCATCGCCTCGGCCGTCGGAGGGCTCGCCACCCTGCTCGGCCCGAAGGGCATCGGTGTGGGCGCGCTGCTGATGGTGCTGCTCGGCAACTCCTTCTCGGGTGTCACGAGCGCCCCTCAGCTGCTGCCCGAACCGGTCGGCGCGATCGGTCAGTGGCTCCCGCCGGGGGCGGGCGGCTCGCTGCTGCGGTCGGTCGCGTTCTTCGACGGCGCGGCGGCGGGCGGCGGCGCGCTGACCCTGGCCGTGTGGGCGGCCGTCGGCCTGGCCGCCGTACTGGCCGGCGGCCGCCGGCGCCCGGAGCCGGACGCTCCGTCCCCCTCCTCCGCCGGGCACCCCGAGCCCGCCCTCGCCGGCTGACGGGACACCACCCGGACGAGCCGCGCCCTCGCCGGACTGGCGGGGGCGCGGCTCCCGCCGTGCCACGATCGTGCGCGAACAGGGCCGGCCGCGCCCTCCCGCGCCGCGGTGCGGCTCGGGGCAGGAGCCCCCGGCCGCCGACATGCCCTGCCGGGCACCCGGGTAGTCATTCAGCGACCCGCCCCGAGGAGCCGCTGCGGGGCCTGCCCTCCGATCTCGGCACCCGGGCCCGCGAGTTGACGCGCGAACACCTGTCGCTCACGGCCGTGCCGGCCCACCGCACGGGCGCTCCCCACAAGAGATCAGCGCCGACATCGAACGGGACACCTTCCTCGACGCCCCGGCCGCCCCGGCGTTCGGGCCGGTGGACCACGTCATGGAGAACCGCGCACCGTCCCGGCCGCCGCACCCGCGAGGTGAACGCCCGATGCTCCCACCCCAGTTCCCGCCGCTTCCCGCCCTGACCCGCGCCGAGGCCGAGTTCATCGACCGCTACCTGGAGGCGCTCGACCAGCTCGGCCGCATCAACCCCGCCCGTGGCAGCGACACGTACGGGGCGCTCCGGGCGGCCCAGGCGCTCGCGTCCAAGGCCGCCGCCCTCCGGGACGCGCTGGTGTTGATGCACGAGCGGGGTGAATCGCAGATCCACGCGGACACCTTGGCCAGGGCACTGCGGCTGCTGGACGGCGAGCGTCGCGCCGCACGGGTCGCCGTGCCACCCGCGCCGTCGAGTTGAACGCCTCACCACCGGTCGCGGAACCCGCCTTTCGGCGCCTCTTCTCGACACGCCCGGCGGGCCGATGAGTTTTGCTCGCTCGATCGGCGTAGAAGCTACCCCGCCCGAGGGACAGCCCAACTTGCGCAACGGGCGCGGACGCTGAGCGGAATCCGTTGTTCCGCCGCTGGTACGCGGCTGGTCCGGCCCGGTCGTCACGGCTCCCGGGTGGCCGCGTCCACCCGATCGGATCAGTCGTGACGACTCTCACATATCGCCACTTCAGCGAGGAAATCCGGCAGTGCGTGCGTAAAGATCCCTGGGACGACAAGCCCCCGCCACCGCGGCGGGGCGGTCCGGGCGGACGCCGAGTCCTGCCGCCGTCCGGATGCCTGGTCGACAGAAGTGGATCGGCAGGAGTGGAGGACCCGAGCACAACGGGCCGGCCGGGCAACCGGACGGCCCTCGGGGTGAAGCCGCACCACGCGGCCGGGCAACTTCGCCAGCCCGAACCCGACAGGTCATCCTTCACAGGCGGCTGACGAAGGGTTGCGCATGACTGCGCAGGTTCATGTCCCGTCTCTGTTCGCCCGTGTCGGTACGGCTTCGGTTCTGACATTCGCCGTAGGCACCACCATGATGGCCCCCGGTCTCGTGAACGACGCCGAGGCCGCGACCCATTCGACGAAGGCGCTCAAGATCGCCGCCTCGAAGAAGGGGTCGCCCTACAGATGGGGAGCCACCGGCCCCCATCGGTTCGACTGCTCCGGTCTCACGCTCTACTCGTTCAAGAAGGCCGGCAAGAAACTCCCCCGTACGGCTCAGCAGCAGTACAACAAGACCCGCCATATCTCCAGGTCGCAGCGGAAACGCGGCGACCTGGTCTTTTTCCATGCGGGCAGCAGTGTGTACCACGTCGGCATCTACGCCGGCAGCGGCAAGATCTGGCACTCACCGAAGACAGGCGCCGTGGTCCGGCTGGAGAAGATCTGGTCCGGCAACGTCTGGTACGGGAGGGTCGCCTGACACCCTCCCCCTTCCGGTTCAGCGCAGCAGGGGGCCCGTCACCAGTACGAGCCCCAACGCGGTGAGCGCCGTGCCGCTGCCCCCCTCGATCGCGCGGGAGGCACGCGGCCGGCGCAGCCACCGCCCCAGCCGGGCCACGAGCAGGGCCACCGAGGAGAACCAGACGAGCGCGAGCACGACGACCACCGAGGCCAGCAGCAGGGTCCTGGGAAGCGCCGACCGCCCCTCGGGGACGAACTGGGGCAGCAGGCTGAGGAAGAGCACGGGGGCCTTCGGGTTGAGGGCGTTGGTCAGGAAGCCCTGGCGCAGCGAGCGTCCGAGTCCCGGCAGCGCCCGGCCCGGGTCCTCCTCCTGGGCTTCGGCGCCCGCGCCGGTGGTGGCCGCCCGGCGCCACATCGCGTACAGACCGCTGAGCCCCAGGTAGAGCACGTACGCGCCGCCGAGCAGCTGCACGGTGCGGAACAGGACGGGCATCGTCACGAGGACGGCGGCGAGTCCGGCGGCGGCCAGCGCGGTGTGCACCAGCAGCCCTCCGGCGACCCCCACCGCGGTGGCGAGCCCGGACCGCCGGGATGCGAGGGCGTTGCGTACGACGACCGTGAAGTCGGCGCCGGGGAGGGCCACCATTCCCGCGGCGACGGCGACGAAGGCGAGCAGTTGTGCGTCCATGGGTCCACCTTGGCCGCTCAGGCCCTTTAGCATGTACTTGCAATATTCTGGGTCTGCCGAAAGGAATGCTTAATGTACGACCCGACGCGGCTGGCCGCGCTGGTGGCGGTGTCCGAGGCCGGCTCGATCACGCGCGCGGCGGCGCGGCTGGGTTACACCGCGCCCGCGCTCTCGCAGCAGCTGGCCAAGCTGGAGCGGGAGGCGGGGGCCGCGCTCCTGGTCCGCCATCACCGTGGGGCACGGCTGACGGCGGCGGGTGAGCTGCTGGCGGGGCGGGCCAGACGCGTGCTGGACGAGATGGAGCAGGCGCGGCACGAGCTGGCCGGGCTCGCGGGGCTGTCGGGCGGCCGGCTGCGCGTCGGTACGTTCGTGACGGCCGGGATCCATCTGCTGCCGCCCGTGCTCACGGCCTTCCGGCGCGCCCACCCCGACGTGGAGCTGGCCGTCACGGACTACGAGCCGCCCGCCGGGGTCACCGCGGTGGCGGCGGGTGACGTGGACCTGGCGCTGACCCATGCGTACGAGCCCGCGGCTCCCCAGCCGCTGCCGGCCGGGCTGTCGGCCGAGCCGCTGCTCGTCGAGGAGCTGGTGCTGGTCACCGCGCTCGGGCAGATGCTGTCCGAGGGCGGCGGCCCGCTGCCGGTGGCCGAACTCGCGGGCCGTCCGCTGATCAGCAGCGCCCCCGACCATCCGCCGCGGCGCGGGGTGGAGCGGGCGCTGGCCGAGGCGGGTGCCACCCCGGCGGTGGTGTGCGAGTCGCCCGGCTACGCCCTGGTCTGCGCCCTGGTCAGTGCGGGGATCGGCGTGGCGGTGGTGCCGGAGATGGTGGCGGCGATGTCCCCGGCGCCACTCGCCGTCCGGCGGCTGGAACCCGCCGCATTCCGGCGGACGATCTCCGTGGTGCACCGCGGGGACCGGAACACCCCGGCGGCGACGACGCTGATGGCGCTGCTGCGCAGCGGCTTCGGCCGGGCCTCCGCAGGCTGAGGACCGGCCCGCTCCACGCAGGGGCCGATCCATCCGGGAGCCGCTCCGCACAGGGCCCCGCTCCCGCGGCCGGCACGCGTCCGCCGCGTCAGGCCTGGGCGGGAACCGGCCAGGGAAGGGCCACCGCCACGGTCTTGCCCCCGTCGGCGGTGGGACTGACGCTCAGCCGGCCGCCGTGCTCCTTCGTCAGGGCCCGGATGATCACCATGCCGCGCCCGTTGTCCTGGCGTACGGCGGCGGGCAGCCGCTGGGGCCGGCGCGGGTGGCTGTCCGTCACGCCGAGGTAGAGCTCCACGTCCCGGTCGAGACGGAGGTCCACCGTGAAGGTGGGCGACTGGCCGAAGGTGTGCTGGACCGCGTTGGTGGCGAGTTCGGAGACGATCAGCCGGACGGTGTCCGCGGTGTCGCCGTCCTCGGCGAGGCCCCATTCGGTGAGCACCCGGGCCACATGTCTCCGGGCCGTGGAGACCGAGGCCGGATCGCTCGGCAGGGTGACGGATGCTTCCTGATGGTCTGCCATGGCGACGCCGTCCCTTTCCCGGCCCGACCGGCCTGTGACCGAGCCTGGATTGTGCTTCGCGCCAGAGTGCCACCGATGCCGCCCGCGATGACGGCGATCCACCAAGATATGCATATATCTGTCGCTCGTTACGGTGAACCCCGTCCCCGCTCCCGCGCGCCGGCCTCACGCCCGGAGGGGACACGGGTCCACCGCGGCTCCGCTCCTCGGCGAGCGCCCGTTCAGCTGGCGGACAGCGGTGCCGTCGCGACGACCGTGCCCACGGCGGCCGCGATCTGATCGTGCGTCAGGTCGGCGCGGGCGGTCAGCCGAAGCCGGGAGATCCCGTCCGGCACCGACGGCGGGCGGAAGCACCCCACCGCGAGACCCGCGGCGCGGCAGTCGGCGGCCCAGCGCACCGCCGACTCCGCGGAGGGGGCGCGGACCGACACCACGGCGGCGTCGGGGCGCACCGCGGTCAGCCCGGCCGCCGTGAGCCGGCCGTGCAGCTCGGCGGCGACCGCCCCGGCCCTCGCCGCGCGGTCCGGTTCGCGGCGCAGCAGACGCAGCGCGCCCAGCGCCGCGCCGACGGCGGCCGGGGCGAGACCGGTGTCGAAGATGAACGTACGGGCCGTGTTGACCAGATGCTGGATGACGCGGGCGGGGCCGAGCACCGCCCCGCCCTGGCTCCCGAGGGACTTGGAGAGGGTGAGTGTGGCGACGACGCCCTCGTCGCCCGCCAGTCCGGCCGCCGCGAGGGCGCCGCGCCCGCCCTCGCCCAGGACGCCCAGCCCGTGGGCGTCGTCGACGAGAAGGGCCGCGCCCGCCTCGCGGCAGACGTCGGCGAGTCCGGCGAGCGGGGCCGCGTCGCCGTCCACCGAGAAGACGGAGTCGGTCACCGTCAGAGCCGGTCCGTCGTGGGTGAGGAGCGCCTTGCGCACGGCCTCGGGGTCCGCGTGCGGGACGACGGCGGTGGCGGCCCTGGAGAGCCGGCAGCCGTCCACGATCGAGGCGTGGTTGCCGGCGTCGGACACGATCAACGCGTCGTGTCCGGTGAGCGCCGTGAGCGCGGCGAGGTTGGCCGCGTAACCGGAGGAGAAGACCAGTGCCGCTTCGAACCCGCAGAACGCCGCGAGTTCCCGCTCCAGTTCGGCGTGCAGCGCGGTGGAGCCGGTGACGAGCCGCGAGCCGGTGGACCCCGCGCCCCAGGTCCGGGCCGCATCGGCGGCCGCGCCGGTGACCTCGGGGTTCCGGCTCAGCCCCAGGTAGTCGTTGCTCGCGAGGTCCAGGAGTTCCGTCCCGGCGGGCCGGGGGCGGAGCGTCCGGACGAGTCCGGCGTCGGCGCGGCGCCGGGCCTCGTCGTCGATCCAGTCGAACGGGGCGTAGGGCATGGGCGGGTCCCTTTTTGTAGGCAGCTCACAGACCCTAACCGGGTGCGCAACAGGCCAGGGTGTGGCAATACCCACAGCATCGGCAGCCTTAACTGTCCGGTTCCTCCTTGGCCGATGGCGGTGCCGTACGTCAGGATCAACGCCATGGACCTGCTGAATACGCTGGTGGACAAGGGGCTGCGGCGCGAACTGCCGACCCGTGACGAAGCGCTCGCCGTGCTGGCGACCTCCGACGACGAACTGCTCGACGTGGTGGCGGCTGCCGGAAAGGTACGCCGCCAGTGGTTCGGGCGGCGCGTGAAGCTGAACTATCTGGTGAACCTGAAGTCCGGGCTCTGCCCCGAGGACTGCTCGTACTGTTCGCAGCGGCTCGGTTCCGAGGCGGGGATCCTCAAGTACACCTGGCTGAAGCCGGACGAGGCCACGAAGGCCGCCGCCGCCGGGGTCGCCGGTGGCGCCAAGCGCGTCTGTCTGGTGGCGAGCGGCCGGGGGCCGACGGACCGGGACGTCGACCGGGTGTCGCGGACGATCGAGGCGATCAAGGGGGAGCACGAGGACGTCGAGGTGTGCGCGTGCCTCGGGCTGCTCTCGCAGGGCCAGGCCGACCGGCTGAGGTCCGCGGGCGCCGACGCGTACAACCACAACCTCAACACGTCGGAGGGGACGTACGGGGAGATCACGACCACCCACACGTACGCCGACCGGGTGGACACCGTGCAGCAGGCCCAGGCCGCCGGGCTCTCGGCGTGCTCGGGGCTGATCGCGGGGATGGGTGAGACCGACGCCGACCTGGTGGACGTCGTGTTCTCGCTGCGCGCGCTGGACCCCGACTCGGTGCCGGTGAACTTCCTGATCCCGATCGAGGGCACCCCGCTCGCCAAGGAGTGGCACCTCACCCCCCAGCGGTGCCTGCGCATCCTGGCGATGGTCCGGTTCGTCTGCCCGGACGTCGAGGTACGGCTCGCGGGCGGGCGCGAGGTCCATCTGCGCTCGATGCAACCGCTCGCCCTGAACCTGGCCAACTCGATCTTCCTGGGCGACTATCTGACCACCGAGGGCCAGTCGGGCCAGTCCGACCTCGACATGATCAAGGACGCCGGGTTCGAGGTGGAGGGGGCGGACACCACGACGCTTCCCGAGCACCGGGCTCCGGCGGGCGGCGGCTGCGGCTCGCACGAGGGCTCCTGCGGACCGTGCGGCGATGCCCCCGAGGCGGCGCCCGAGGCCGTCGCTCCCGTGGCCGCCGCGGAACCGTCGGAGGCCCTGACTGCGCGTACGGATCTGGTGGCGGTGCGCCGTCGCGGTGCCGGGACGGACCTCGCGCCCAATGCCTGATCCGCTCGGCCCCGCCGAACTCCGCGCCCTGGACCGGGCCCATGTCTGGCACCCCTACGGCCCGATGCCGGGCCGGCAGGAGCCGCTGGTCGTGGAGTCCGCGTCCGGGGTGCGTCTCCGGCTCGCCGAACCCGCCCACGGGCGACGCGAGTTGGTGGACGGCATGTCGTCCTGGTGGTCGGCGGTCCACGGTTACAACCATCCGGTGCTCAACGAGGCCGCCCGCGGCCAGCTGGACCGGATGAGCCATGTGATGTTCGGCGGGCTCACCCATGAGCCCGCCGTCCGGCTGGCGACCCGGCTGGTGGAGATCACTCCGGAGCCGCTGCGGCACGTCTTCCTCGCCGACTCGGGATCCGTCTCCGTCGAGGTCGCGGTGAAGATGTGCCTGCAGTACTGGCGTTCGGCGGGACGGCCCGCCAAGCAGCGGCTGATGACCTGGCGCGGCGGGTACCACGGGGACACCTGGCAGCCGATGTCGGTGTGCGACCCCGAGGGCGGGATGCACGAGCTGTGGTCGGGCTCGCTCCCCCGGCAGGTCTTCGCGGACGCCCCTCCGGACGGCTTCGACGCCGAGCCGGACGACGCGTACGCGCGCCATCTGCGCGAGCTGGTGGCCGCCCATGCCGATGAGCTGGCCGCGGTGATCGTGGAGCCCGTGGTGCAGGGGGCGGGCGGGATGCGCTTCCACTCCCCCGCCTATCTGCGCGTGCTCCGCGAGGCGTGCGACGCGAACGACGTACTGCTGGTGTTCGACGAGATCGCGACGGGGTTCGGCCGCACCGGGCAGTTGTTCGCGGCCGGCCACGCCGGGGTGTCACCCGATGTCATGTGTGTCGGCAAGGCGCTGACCGGCGGCTATCTGACGCTGGCGGCCACGCTGTGCACCTCGCGGGTGGCGGAGGGCATTTCGAGCGGGGACGTGCCGGTGCTGGCCCACGGGCCGACGTTCATGGGCAATCCCCTCGCCGCCGCGGTCGCCTGCGCCTCCGTGGACCTCCTGCTGGGCCAGGACTGGGAGCTGGAGGTGAAGCGGATCGGAGCGGGCCTGCGCCAGGGGCTGGCGGAGGCCGCCGGTCTGCCCGGTGTACGGGACGTCCGGGTGCTGGGCGCGATCGGCGTCGTACAGCTCGATCACGAGGTGGACATGGAGGCCGCGACCCGGGCCGCGGTCCGCGAGGGTGTGTGGCTGCGCCCGTTCCGCGATCTCGTGTACACGATGCCGCCGTACGTGACCGGGGACGACGATGTGGCACGGATCTGCCGGGCCGTGTGCGCCGCGGCGAAGGAGGGATGAGATGACGGTCCTCGTGGTGACCGGTACGGGCACCGAGATCGGCAAGACGATCGTGACCGCGGCGGTGGCGGCGGCTCACCGGGACCTGAGGGTCGCGGTGCTCAAGCCCGCCCAGACCGGCCTCGCGCCGGGTGAACCGGGGGACGCCGCCGAGGTGGCGCGGCTGGCCGGCTCCCATGTGACGGCGGTCGAACTGGCCCGTTTCCCGGAGCCGTTGGCCCCGGAGACGGCGGCACGGCGGGCGGGCCTCGCCCCCGTACGTCCGTACGAGATCGCCGAGGCGGCCCAGAAGCTGGCGACCGAGCACGACCTGGTGCTGGTCGAGGGCGCGGGCGGGCTGCTGGTCCGCTACGACGCAGAGGGGGCCACGCTCGCGGACGCCGCGCGGCTGATGGCGGCGCCCGTGCTCGTGGTGGCCCCGGCGGGTCTGGGCACGCTCAACGCCACGGCGCTGACGACCGAGGCGCTGCGTGCGCGCGGGCTCGCCTGCCCCGGCGTGGTGGTGGGGAGCATGCCCGCCGAGCCGGACCTGGCCTCACGGTGCAACGTCGACGACCTTCCGGTCTCCGCGGGCGTCCCGCTGCTCGGCGCGGTACCGGCCGGTGCGGGGGCGCTGGACCCGGCCGACTTCCGGGCCCGGGCGGCGGGTTGGCTGGCACCGGAGCTCGGCGGGAATCGAACCGCCGGCTGAGCGGCTGAGCGGGGCCCGTACGGGGGAGAATCCGAGGAGAGCCGTATTCACGTGCCCTCCGAGGAGGTCCGATCATGCTTCGGCGCAGCGCACCAGTCCCCCGGGACGCGGTGCACCACCCGGTCTTCGCCCGCTTCTACGCCCGGATGAGCGTGGCGGCCGACCTCAAGGGGGGTGTGGCCGACCGTCGGGACGAGCTTCTCAGCGGCCTCTCCGGCCGGGTCATCGAGGTCGGCGCGGGCAACGGTCTCAACTTCGCGCACTACCCCGGATCCGTGTCGGAGGTGGTGGCGATCGAGCCCGAACGCAGCCTGCGGCAGATGGCGGCCGGGGCGGGACTCCACGCGGAGGTGCCGGTCGACGTGGTGCCCGGCACGGCGGAGGCCCTGCCGGTCAAGAGCGAGGCGTTCGACGCGGCGGTGGCCTCGCTGGTCCTGTGCACCGTGCGGGACCTGCCGCGGGCGCTGGCCGAGATCAAGCGGGTGCTGAGGCCGGGCGGTGAGCTGCGCTTCTTCGAGCACACCCTGGCTCCCGGCCGGGCGCTGGCGACGGCGCAGCGGGCGGCGGACCGCACCGTGTGGCCGCTGCTCTTCGGGGGCTGTCACACCGCGCGGGACACGCTCGCGGCGATCGAGGAGGCCGGCTTCGAGCTGGGGGTCCACCGCAGGTTCCGTATCCCGGCCCGTGGCGTGCGGC
Source organism: Streptomyces sp. NPDC104381 (assembly GCF_055583745.1). Classification (NCBI taxonomy): domain Bacteria; kingdom Bacillati; phylum Actinomycetota; class Actinomycetes; order Kitasatosporales; family Streptomycetaceae; genus Streptomyces; species Streptomyces sp. NPDC104381. Next base: position 137,454 of record NZ_JBVJNK010000003.1, on the reverse strand, counting down.
TGCCGAGTTCCCCGTGCGTGCTCGGCGTGGCCCGCAGGTCCGCCGTGGTGGACCGTGCGGCGGAGGCCGGCTGAGGAGCGCGGGTCACAGGCTCCAGCGGCGCAGCTCGTCGGCGATGGTCCTGACGTCGGCCTTGCCCTCCTTGACCAGCCGGGCGAGGTCGCGCACCTGCTCGGGAGAGGTGATGACCTTGAGCCCGGAGGCGACGAGGTAGCCGTAGGCGACGGCGGAGGCGAACATCGCGTTGGAGTGCTCCAGCGCGGGCACATGGAGCAGCAGCTGCAACAGGGCGGCGGCCCGCGCGTGCGGGTCGCTGTAGACGGGGCTGCCGAAGATCTCCGCCTCGTGCCGGCTGACGGCGGCGACGAGCGCACCCCAGTCGACGACCTGCGGATCACCGGGCGTCTTGTGCTCGGCGACCATGAGCAGCCAGGAAAGGTCGATCTGCAGGTTCAACGGGTGCCTTTGCGCTCCGGGCCGAACTCCTCGGCGAACACCGACTCGTACTGCTTCATGAAGTCGGCCGCGGCTTCGACGAAGGTGTGTCCCACCTCGCCCGCATCCCGTTTGACGAGCTCCTCTATGTAGCGGTTCACGCTCATCCCCCGCTGCAGGGCGCGCTGTCGCGCCGCCTCGGCGGTGGCCTCATCCACTCGGACGTTCAGCTGAGTCTTGGGCACGCCCTCACGCTAGCGCGAGTGCGCTAGCACCCGCAAGGGGAGCGGGACGGCGCGGGCGCACCGGCGCGAAAGGGGTTCGCCGTTCGCCGGGGCGCTCTGATTGGCTCGGCACATGACCGATCTCGACATCCGCCACGCCACCCCCGCCGACATCGACGCCGTGCTGCACTTCTGGTGCCGGGCCGCGGAGGGCACCAGCATCACCGACGACCACGAAGGGGTGGCCCGGCTGATCTCACGGGACCCCGAGGCGCTGATCCTCGCGGAGCGCGGCGGACTGATCACCGGCACCGTCATAGCCGGCTTCGACGGGTGGCGATGCTCGGCGTACCGGCTCGCCGTGCACCCCGACTGCCGCAGGCAGGGCATCGCGACCGCGCTCCTGGACGCGGCGGAGCGGCGATTCGTAGCGCTCGGCGGGCGACGGGTCGACGCCATGGTCCTGGAGTCCAACGAGCGGGCCCACCACGCGTGGGGCGCGGCTGGCTACCATCGCGAGGACCACTGGCGGCGCTGGGTCAAGTCCTTGTGACCGCCTCCGGCGCCTCCAGAGGGCCATGACCCTCCGCAAGCCGTCCGCCACCCAGGGCATTTTGCCGATCCTTTACTATGGATCCTCGACCGTCCGACCCTTCCGAAAGGTGTGAGCGTCCGCCCATGGGCGAGCCCCCCAGTAGTCGATACCGCCGACATCGCGCGGTCCTCCTGCCCCTGCCCGATCATGGGACGGAGGTGAACCGATGACCGAAGTGCTCCTGCTCCTCGTGGCGCTCCTGCTGGCCCTCGCCTGCGGTGCCTTCGTCGCGGCCGAGTTCTCGCTGACCACGGTGGAGCGCGGCGACCTCGAACGGGCCGTCGAGCGGGGTGAACGGGGTGCGGCGGGAGCTCTCAAGGCCGTACGCAGCCTCACCTACCAGCTCTCCGGCGCCCAGCTCGGCATCACCGTCACCAACCTGATCGTGGGCATGCTCTCCGAGCCGTCCATCTCCAAGCTGATCCGGGGCCCGGTGGAGGCGACCGGGCTGTCGCCCGGCGTGTCCTCCTCACTGGCCCTCGTGATCGGCACCGCGCTGTCCACGGTGGTCCTGATGGTCGTCGGTGAGCTCGTCCCGAAGAACTGGGCGATCTCCTCCCCGCTGGCCGTGGCCCGGACGGTCGCCGCGCCGCAGCGCGCGTTCACCGCCGTCTTCCGGCCTTTCATCAGCCACCTGAACAACACCGCCAACCGGATCGTGCGCCGCTTCGGCCTGGAGCCGGCCGAGGAGCTGGCGTCCGCGCGCAGCCCGCAGGAGCTGGTCGCCCTGGCCCGCCACTCCGCCAAGGAGGGCGCGCTCGAGGCGGACACCGCCGAGCTCTTCGTACGCACGCTCAACCTGTCCGAACTGACCGCGGAGAACGTGATGACCCCCCGCGTCCAGGTCACCGCCCTCGAGGTGCAGGCGACCGCCGAGGACGTCGCGAACGCCACCCGGGCCACCGGACTCTCCCGGTTCCCGGTCTACCGGGGCAGCCTGGACACGGTCGTCGGCGTCGCGCACATCAAGGACGTGCTGGCGATCCCCGCCGACCAGCGGCCCCGCAAGCGGGTGTCGGACATGCTGCGCGAGCCGCTGCTCGTGCCCGAGACGCTGACCGTGGACCGCCTGCTGGACAGGCTCTCCGGAAAGCTGGCCATGGCCGTCGTCATCGACGAGTACGGCGGCACGGCGGGAGTCGTGACGCTGGAGGACATCGTGGAGGAAGTCGTCGGCGAGGTGCGGGACGAGCACGACCCGCACGAGACACCCGACCTGGCGGCGGCCGGCGAGGACGCGGACGGCCGCACCCTGTGGTCCGCCGACGGGGCGGCCCGCACGGACCAGCTCCGCACCATCGGACTGCGGGTCCCGGACGGGCCCTACGAGACGCTGGCCGGTCTGATCGCCACGGAGGTCGGCCGCATCCCGGTGGTCGGCGACTCCGTGGAGCTCACGGGGTGGCGCATCGACGTGGTCGACGCCTCGGGGCACCGCGCCGCGCGTGCGCTGCTGCACGCGCCGCTTCCCGGCAGCGACGAGCCGGCGGAGGACGAACGATGATCGCCGTCCAGCTCTTCATCGGCCTGCTGACCCTGGTCGTCAACGCGTTCTTCGTCGGCGCGGAGTTCGCGCTGATCTCCGTACGCCGCAGTCAGATCGAGCCCGAGGCCGAAGCCGGCAACCGGCGGGCCCGCAGCGTCATCTGGGGCCTCGAACACGTGTCGGCGCTCCTCGCGGCGGCGCAGCTGGGCATCACCCTCTGCACGCTGGTCCTGGGTATCGTCGCCGAGCCCGCCATCGCCCATCTGCTGGAGCCCGTCTTCGACGGGGTGGGGGTGCCGCACGGACTGGTGCACCCGATCTCCTTCGTCATCGCCCTGACCGTGGCGACGTACCTGCACATGCTGCTGGGCGAGATGGTGCCGAAGAACATCGCGCTGGCCGAGCCCGCGCGTACCGCCCTGCTGCTCGGTCCGCCCCTGGTGACCCTCGCCAGGGCGCTGAAGCCGGTGATCTTCGCGATCAACGCCTTCGCGAACACGCTGCTCAAGCTGTTGCGGGTGGAGACCAAGGACGAGGTCTCCGCGACCTTCTCCGACGACGAACTGGCACGCCTCGTCAAGGACGCCGAGGACTCGGGACTCGTCGACGACCGTTCGGCGGACCGTCTGCGCCACGCGCTGGAGCTGGGCCGCCGCCCGGTCCGGGACGTGCTCCTTCCGGTCGACCGGGTGCTGTACACCCGGGTCGGCACGACGCCGGAGGAGTTGGAGCGGCTCTCGCACGAGTCCGGCTTCTCGCGGTTCCCGGTGATGGACAGCGAGCAGCGCATCATCGGATACCTCCATGTGAAGGACGCCCTGGACGCCATGCCGCGCGACGTGCCGTTCCCGGTGACGGCCCTGCGGCCGATCGCCCGGGTGCGGGCGGCGACACCGCTGGACGACGTACTGACGGCGCTGCGGCGCAGCCGTACGCACCTGGCGGCCGTACTCGACGAGGACGGCCGGCTGGCGGGCATGATCACGATGGAGGACGTCCTGCGTGAGCTGGTGGGCAGGCCGCAGGCCCGCTGACGCACGCTCCCGGTGACAGGGACGCAGGGAGTACGGAGGGAGGGGCGCGGCCCGGTGCCGCGCCCCTCCTTCGTGCCTCCTTCGCGCCTCCCCGTCGCACCGCTCCCTCGCACTCCGGTGGCCGCTGCGGACGGGGTGCGTCGCGGTACGATCAACAACGCCATGGAATTGAATGCCTCCTACACCAGTTTCGTCGCGGTCGGCGACTCCTTCACCGAGGGCATGTCGGATCTGCTGCCCGACGGGTCCTACCGCGGCTGGGCGGACGTCCTCGCCGCCCGCCTCGCCGCCCGTACGCCGGGTGGGCCCGGCGCACCCGGTTTCCGGTACGCCAATCTCGCCGTACGGGGAAAGCTCATCGGCCAGATCGTGGACGAGCAGGTGCCGATCGCCGCGGCGCTGCAGCCGGACGTGATCACGCTCGTGGGCGGCCTCAACGACACCCTGCGGCCGAAGTGCGACATGGGCATGGTCCGTGGCCGGCTGGAGGAGGCGGTGGAACGCCTCGCACCCTCCTGCAAGACGCTGGTGCTGATGCGCAGCCCCGGCCGGAACGGCCCGGTGATGGAACGCTTCCGTCCGCGCATGGAGGAGCTGTTCTCGCTGGTCGGTGATCTCGCCGAGCGCCATGGCGCGGTGGTGACCGACCTGTACGGGGCGGCGTCGCTGGGAGACCCCCGGATGTGGGACGTGGACCGGCTGCACCTGACGGCCGAGGGGCATCGCAGGGTCGCGGAGGCGGTCTGGCAGACGCTGGGGCTGCCCGCGGAGAGTGACTGGCAGAAGCCGATGCCGGAGTCGGCACCGGCGCGATGGGCACAGCGACGGATCGACGACGTCCGGTTCGCCCGGCAGCATCTGCTGCCCTGGATCGGCCGGCGCCTGACCGGGCGTTCGTCCGGCGACGGCCGGGCCGGCGCGCAGTTCGACGCGGGGCTGGGGAAGGCGTTCTGGATCACACCGGAGGACGTGGCGGAGCCCGGTCCGGTGACCGGGTGGCGCCGGTTGGACGGCTGACGGGCCTGCGCCGTGCTCCGTGGGCGGCCATCCTGCTGACCGCCTGACCGCCTGACCGGCTCGCGTCGGCCGGACGGCCGAGATTGCTCCCGCCTGCGGGTCGGCGCGAGTTGAGACGGCTTCGACAGTTCCGCTGTGGGACGTCGGGCTGATGCGACAGGATGGGTGTCCCTCGCACAGGGACACCCTGGGCACCGGAACGGGGAGTTCCCATGAGCGGCGCATCTGACGTCCAAGGCCCGGCGGAGACGTTCGACACCAGCACGCCGCACTCGGCGAGGGTCTGGAACTACTGGCTGGGCGGCAGGGACAACTACGACGCGGACCGCCGGCTGGGCGCGACGATGGCGGAGCTCTATCCGCAGATCATCGACATCGCCCGCGCCTCCCGCCGCTTCCAGGCCAGGGCTGTGCGCTATCTGGCCGAGGAGGCCGGGATCCGGCAGTTCCTCGACCTCGGCACGGGCCTGCCGACGGCGGACGCGACGCATGAGGTCGCGCAGGCCGTCGCCCCCACGGCCCGCGTCGTCTACGTGGACCACGACCCGATCGTGCTGGCCCACGCCCGTGCCTTGCTGACCAGCAGCCCCGAAGGCGCCACGGACTACGTACACGCGGATCTGCGCGACACCGGAACCGTGCTCCGGGCGGCCGCCTCGACGCTGGACCTCGACCGGCCGGTGGCGCTGATGGTGCTCTCCACTCTGGGACATGTCGCCGACGACGGTGAGGCCGCCGCCCTGCTGCGCGGCTACCTCGACGCGGTCCCCTCCGGGAGTTACCTGATGCTGTGCGACACCATCGAGACCGAGGAGACCGCGGCGGCTTCCGACGAGTACGCCGACGGCGGCGCGATGCCCTACATCTCGCGGCCCCGGCAGACCGTGCGCTCCTTCGCGGACGGCCTCGATCTCGTCGAACCGGGATTCGGGTCGATCAGCCTGTGGCGCCCGGAGGAGCCTGTGACGGGCGAGCCCGTGGACCAGTGGGGCTTCGTGGCCGCCAAGCCCTGAAGGACAGGGGCGGGCCAGTCGCGGCCCCTGGGCCCTTGGGGCCTCGGGCTGGTGCGTGTTCCGACAGTGGCGCGCCGTCCGCCGGGGTCACCGGCTCCGTGCCCAGGCGCGCGCTGCCTCCGCATCCTGGGTGGCCGTCGTCGGACAGCCCCAGAGTGTGTCGCTGCTGTGGATCGCCTTGGCCCGTTCCTCCGGGATGTCGGCCGGCGCCACGAAGGCGAGGCCCCGGCAGTGGGCCGTCAGACCGGGGCGGAGCTCCTTGAGGGCGCGGATGCGGTCGGTGGCGGGGGCGCCGGCGGGGCGTTCCTCCGGCGAGGGCATCACCAGGACGGCGACGAACGGGGCGGCCTGTTCGGTGAGGGTGCGCAGTTCACGCAGGATCAGATCCTGGGCCTCGGGTATGGGCAGCGCGGCCACATCGATCTCGTGAACCGCTGTCACACGCGACTGTGCCTCTCGTGCATCCATGGGGGCGAGTGTAGAGGAATTAGCGACCAGTGGTCACTAATATGACCGGCAGACGGCTCGAGAAGCGGCGGGTTGGAGCGCGGCGGGGCCGACAGCGCGGGTTCCTGCCGCGCCTCGCACCGCCTGGGCCTGCCGCCCTTCCCACTGCTCCTTCGTGATCTCGTACCGCACACCCCCGTGCTCGGAACCCTCCACCGCCATCATGTCGTCGGGCGTGGGGATGCTCTCCGCGAGCGTCATGCCGAGCTTCTCCATCACGTTGCGCGACGCGCCGTTCACGGTCATCGTCTCGGCCCAGACCATGCGGATGCCGAGCGCGGCGAACCCCTTGGTCAGCAGCGCCTGCGAGACCTCCGTGGCGTAGCCCCGGCCCCAGGCCGCCTGACGCAGGCGGTAGCCGAGTTCGGCCTCCTCGCGCGGGCCGCTGCGCAGTGGACGCAGGCAGAACCAGCCGATGAACGCGCCGCCGTCCTTCTCGTACGCGGCGAACAGGCCGAGCTGGTGATCCCAGCGCTCGTAGCCGGCGAGCATGCTGGGGATGACCAGGTCGCGGACCTCCTCCGGCGGGGTCGAAGCACCGCCGGTCAGGTAGCGCATCACCGCCGGGTCGCTGTCCAGCTCGATCAGCAGGTCCGCATCAGCGGTGGCGAAGGGGCGCAGGATCAGGCCGCTCGGACTCGAGGTAGGCGGTCACGGCAGGATGATGGCCGAGACGGGTCGGACGGTCCACGATTTTTCGGGCCGCTTGGGTCACCGGGCGGGCACTGGAGACGCGAGCCGCAGCGTGGAACAGACGGCCTGCACGTCACGGCCGAGGACCCGGTTCCATCGCTCCCCGAATCGATAGCCTTGCCGCGATGACCACGAAGGCGAAGAACACGGCCACGAACGGGCCCGGGCGGCCCGCGCGCCTCAGTCGCGAACTGATCGTCGAGGCCGCGCTGCGGAGTGACATGGAGACGCTCACCATGCGGAAGCTGGCGTCCCGCCTCGGGGTGTCGCACTCGTCGCTGTACCGGTGGGTGGCCGATCGGGACGGCGTGCTCGATCTGGTGAGTGAGGTCATGGTCGAGCGGCTGCTGCCCGAGGGAGAGCCGGGGCCCGGCGACTGGCGGGAGTGGCTGGCGCGGCTCGCCCGTTCGATGCGGGACGAGTTCCTGACCGTACCGGGGTACGCCGCTCATGTCGCTCGCCCGCACCGGCACCACCCGGAGTCGTTCGGGCGACTGCGGGAGCGGGCCGTCGCGGCGTTCCGGGCTGCCGGTGCGGGACAGGAGGACGCCGAGCTGAGCTGGCAGGTGTTCGGGGTCGGGGTGGTGCGGTGGCTGGCGGCCGCCGGGAGCGGACCCGAAGAGCCGCCGTTCGAGGCGTTCCTCGAGACCTTGCTTCGCGGGCTTCCTGTCCGTACCGGTCAAGGCGGGCAGTCGGTCGTGTCCCCTCCGGGCGGACCGCACGAGAAGTCCGGCAGCAGCGGTGCGGCGGGGGCGTGACAGGGGGTACGACGGAGGGGTGACGCATATCCCCTGACCTGGAGGTTCCTACAGTCCGTGGACGGTTCGGAACCCGTAGGGACGCCCGGTAAACTTCGGACACGTGACTGCTGTGTCTGCGAAGCCTCGCATCCCCAATGTCCTGGCCGGCCGCTATGCCTCTACGGAGCTGGCCGTCCTCTGGTCCCCCGAGCAGAAGGTGAAGCTGGAACGTCAGCTGTGGCTGGCGGTGCTGCGCGCTCAGAAGGACCTCGGGATCGAGGTGCCCGACGCCGCGCTTGCCGACTACGAGCGCGTGATCGACCAGGTCGACCTCGCCTCGATCGCCGAGCGAGAGAAGGTCACCCGGCACGATGTGAAGGCCCGGATCGAGGAGTTCAACGCCCTCGCCGGCCATGAGCAGGTCCACAAGGGCATGACCTCCCGGGACCTCACCGAGAACGTCGAGCAGTTGCAGATCCGGCTCTCGCTGGAGCTGATGCGCGACCGCACGGTGGCGGTTCTGGCGCGGCTCGGCAAGCTGGCCGGGGAGTACGGCGAGCTGGTCATGGCGGGCCGTTCGCACAACGTCGCCGCGCAGGCGACGACCCTGGGCAAGCGCTTCGCCACCGCCGCGGACGAACTGCTCGTGGCGTACGGCCGGCTGGAGGACCTGCTGGGCCGCTACCCGCTGCGTGGCATCAAGGGACCCGTCGGCACGGCGCAGGACATGCTGGACCTGCTCGGCGGCGACGCGGACAAGCTCGCCGACCTGGAGCAGCGTGTCGCCACGCACCTCGGCTTCGCGCACGCCTTCACCTCCGTCGGGCAGGTCTACCCCCGCTCCCTCGACTACGACGTCGTCACCGCGCTGGTCCAGCTGGCCGCCGCGCCCTCGTCGGTCGCCAAGACGATCCGGCTGATGGCCGGGCACGAGCTGGTGACCGAGGGCTTCAAGCCGGGCCAGGTCGGCTCGTCCGCCATGCCGCACAAGATGAACACGCGCTCCTGCGAGCGGGTCAACGGCCTGATGGTGATCCTGCGCGGCTACGCGTCGATGACGGGCGAGCTGGCGGGTGACCAGTGGAACGAGGGTGATGTGTCCTGCTCCGTGGTCCGCCGGGTGGCGCTGCCGGACGCCTTCTTCGCGTTCGACGGTCTGCTGGAGACGTTCCTCACCGTGCTCGACGAGTTCGGCGCGTTCCCCGCGGTCGTGGCGCGTGAGCTGGACCGTTACCTCCCCTTCCTCGCCACGACGAAGGTGCTGATGGGCGCGGTACGGGCCGGGGTCGGCCGCGAGGTCGCGCACGAGGCCATCAAGGAGAACGCGGTCGCCTCGGCGCTCGCGATGCGGGAGCAGGGTGCCGAGCGCAACCAGCTGCTGGACAAGCTGGCCGCCGACGAGCGCATCCCGCTCGACCGAGCCCAGCTCGATGCCCTGATGGCGGACAAGCTCTCGTTCACCGGTGCCGCGGGCGATCAGGTCGCCGTACTGGTGTCCAGGATCGAGGAGATTGCCAAGCAGCACCCGGAAGCCGCGGCGTACGCCCCCGGCTCCATCCTCTGACGGCCGGCTCACTCGCCGGATGACCCCCGAAGAGCTACTGGCCGCCCGCGACCGCGTCGTCCCCGACGTGGTCGCGGGCGGCCTGCGTGTGCTGTTCTGCGGAATCAACCCGAGCCTCATGACCGCTGCCACGGGGCACCATTTCGCCCACCCCGGCAACCGGTTCTGGCCGGTGCTGCACCGGTCGGGCTTCACCGCGCGGCAGCTGAAACCCTCGGAGCAGGACCAGCTCCTGGAGTACGGCCTGGGCATCACCAACGTGGTGGCCCGAGCCACGGCACGGGCGGACGAGCTGAGCACGGAGGAATTCCGTGAGGGCGGAGAAGTGCTGTCGGCCAAGGTGGAGCGACTGAACCCCCTCTGGCTGGCGGTCGTGGGGGTCACCGCCTATCGCACCGCCTTCGGCGACCGGCGCGCGCGGATCGGCCCGCAGGAGCGGACGATCGGCGGCGCCCGCGTCTGGGCGCTGCCCAACCCGAGTGGGCTGAACGCGCACTGGACCGTGAGCACCATGGCGGACGAGTACGCCCGTCTGTCGGCAGCGGTCGACGGGACCGCCCCTCGACAGGCCCGGACATAGATCCGCGTCCGGTCTCCGGCCAGTACGAACGGCGCCGCGCGCTGAGCCGTTCTCAGGGCGGGTCTATCACCGTGACCACCACGCCCAACTCGCAGCCCGGACCGTCCTCCTCCAGGTAGAGCACTACTGCTATCCACCTGTCATCCGCCCGCCAGAGCTGAAGATGCCCGCAACTCGCGACGGGGTCGGCCCATGGTTCGGCGATCACCTCCCCCGCCATCATCCGTTCCTGTGCGCTCCACAGGCTGACCAGCTGCGGTTCCCCCCAGCGCAGCGTGAGCAGCGCGAGCAGGGCGTCGTGTTCCGCCAGGCGTTGCGCCCGGAGTTCGAGGCGGTCCGCCTCGTCTCCGTCCTCGCGGTCGTCCTCGCCGAGGAGGAGCGCCGTGTGGTAGCCAGGTCCGCTGATTCCCGAGCCCGACGGACCGCGCTCCGGGGGAAAGTCCTCGGTGCGCATCCCGTCGATGAGGCGGAGGTGATGTGCGGTGGTCATACCGTCAGTAAACCTCCCCGCACTGACACATGGCGTTTCGCCGGGTCTTTCCCTCCCTCCGCTCAGGCGTCCCTCGTCCGGAGGGCCCACCAGCCGGCGAGCAGGGCGGCCCCGGCCCAACCGGCGGTCACCGCCAGGCCCGTCCACGGGCCGAGGCTGCCCTCCGGGTTCTGATGGAGCACTGCTTGGCCTGCCTGGTCGGGCAGATACCGGGCGATGTCTCCAGCGACGTCCCCTACGACGAAGGAGACGATCAGCAGGAAGGGAATGAGCGTACTGAGCACGGCGACGGCGCTGCGCAGCACTGCCGTCAGACCTGCGGCGAACAGGGCGATGAGCGCGAGGTAGACACCACCGCCGAACGAGGCGCGGAGCGCTCCGGGGTCCCCCAGACCTATCGCGTACTCTCCCATGAACATCTGCCCCACCAGGAAGGTGGCGAAGCTGGTGACCAGCCCCATGACGAGCGCCAGTCCACCGACCATCGACACCTTGGCTCCGTAGAGGAGACCCCGTCGGGGGACGGCCGAGAAGGATATGCGCAGAGCGCCGTTCAGGAACTCCGAGGACAGAGCCGTGGCCCCGAAGCATATGGCCGCGATCTGACCGAAGTTCAGCGCGTAGAAGGCGGAGAACAGGGGCTCGTAGTCGGGACTGTCGGCCTCCGCCTGCCCCACGGTGGCGAACGCGAGCACCGTGACGGCGAGCGTGGCGGCGCATATCGCCATCAGTGAGAACGATACGGACCGCACCGATCTGATCTTGATCCATTCGGAGTGCAGTACCGCCGTCGTCGACGTGTTCACGCGGGTCGGACCTCCTGGTGTGCGGTGGGCGACGAAGCGGCTGCGAACTGGGCCTCGTCCGTGGTGAGGGTGAGATACGCCTCTTCCAAGGTCGTGTGCAGATCGGTGAGTTCCAGCAGGGGGATGTTGGACGCAGCGGCTGCGGCTCCGACTTCTTCCGCCTTGGCCCCGTCGACGATCCAGCCCCCGTCGTCCTCCTGCACCGGCATGAATCCCCTGCGCATCAGGACCTGGCAGAGCCGAGCGGCCTCGCTGGTGCGGAACCGGACGCCGGGCCGGGTCTGGGAGTCGAGGAATTCCCGCATGGGCAGATCGGCGAGGAGCCGTCCCCTCCCGAGGACGATCAGGTGGTCGGCGAACGAGGAGGTCTCGTTCATCAAGTGGCTGGAGACCAGGACGGTGCGGCCCTCGCGTGCCATGCCGCGCATCAGCTCACGGATCCAGATGATGCCTTCCGGATCCAGCCCGTTCGACGGTTCGTCGAGCATCACCACGTCCGGCTCTCCGAGGAGCGCGGCCGCGATTCCGAGGCGTTGCCGCATCCCGAGGGAGAACGTCTTGATCCTCCGTCTCGCGACCGCCGCCAGCCCCGTCTCCTCCAGAACCTCGTCGGCCCTGGTGCCGGCTATGCCGTTGCTCACCGCGAGCGCGAGCAAGTGGTCACGTGCGGTGCGCGATCCGTGAGCCGCTTGGGCATCGAGCAGAGCCCCGACCCGGCGCAGCGGGTTGCGCAGCGAGGTGTACGGCACTCCGCCGATGGTGGCGCTGCCGGCCGTGGGCCGGTCCAGGCCGAGGACGAGTCGCATGGTGGTGGACTTGCCCGCGCCGTTGGGGCCGAGAAAGCCGGTCACGCGGCCCGGCCTCACGCTGAACGTGAGCTGGTCCACGGCGCGTGTGGGCCCGTAGTCCTTGGTCAGTCCGTGGACGTCGATACTGGTCATGGGCCAAGCCTGGCTCCCGGCCATCGTCTGTGGCCTCCCCCGGCAGGGTGGTTGGTCTCCCTCGCTCGGGGGAGCCGCCAGCCGCCCCACGCTGAGACGATGGCGGCATGCGCCACTTCCTGCGGCCGTTGGCCGCGCCCGTCACGTACAGCCGCTGGCTGCATCTGCTCATTCCGGCGGCGGGCGTCAGCGTGTGGATGTTCATCGCCATCGACACACCATGGGTGCCGATGCCCTTCGTGTTCGCGGTGCCGGCCGGGCTCCTGCCCTCGATCCGCCTCGTGGAAGGGATACAAGCGCAGCTTCTCCTCACGCCCGGGGAACGCGGCCGGCCGGACCCCTCGATCTCCTCCACCCCCGCGGAGACATGGGCCGACCGCTGGCGCACCGTGGCCTGGCTCGAGGTCAGGCTGCTGCTCACCGTCGCGGCGGGTTTCGCCACCGTGTGGCTGCCGACCACCACGTTCGACCTCATCGGTGTCGCGGCCGGTGCGGATCCAAGCGTGAACTGGCTGACGGACTTCCTCGGTGTGCGGTGGCTGTGTGCTCTGCTCGCACCCCTGCCGATTCTCCTATTGCTCGGGTGGGTCATCCTGTGCGGTGAGGTGGCCACGGCTGCCGCGCGCGGGCTCCTGGGACCGTCACCCACCGAGCGGTTGACCACCTTGGAGGAGCGCACCGAACAACTGCTGGAGCGTAACCGGATAGCGCGTGAGCTCCATGATTCGATCGGCCACGCGCTGACGGTGGCGGTGGTGCAGGCGGGGGCCGCCAGGACGGCGGGCAACCCGGAGTTCACGGCACGTGCCCTCGCCGCCATCGAGGAGACGGGGCGCACCGCGCTGGACGATCTGGAGCGTGTCCTGAGCGTGTTGAGGGAGTCGCCCGACCGTCCCGTCGGATCGCGCCCCACCCTGGTGGAGGCCGACCGGCTGCTGGATTCGGCCCGCGGCTCCGGAGTGAAGCTGGACGTCGAGATGACCGGGCCACTGGACCTGGTGCCCGGCCCGGTGTCCCGCGAGGGCTACCGGATCCTGCAGGAGTCGCTCACCAATGTGCTGCGTCACGCCGGCGCCGTTCCCGTACGGGTGAGGATCGCCGTGGCGCAGGAAAGGCTGGAGCTCGAAGTGACCAACCCTCTTGCGGCGTCCTCCCGTGGCCCGGGAAGCGGCAGCGGGCTGCGAGGTGTGCGGGAGCGGGCGGCTCTGCTGGGCGGCAGGGCCAGAACCGGCCCCCACGAAGGGGAATGGATCGTGTCGGCGACCCTTCCGCTGGACCGCATACCCTGACCGGATGCCGGTTACCGTACTTCTGGTCGACGACGAACCTCTGGTGCGCGCAGGACTCCGCGCGGTCCTGGAAGCACAGGACGACATCGAGGTGGTGGGCGAGGCCGCGGACGGTGCGGCAGTGATCCCTCTCGTCAATCGCCTCCGGCCCGATGTCGTGGCCATGGACGTGCGTATGCCGCTGATGGACGGTATCGAGGCGACCAGGGTGGTGCTGCGCACTGTTGCCGATCCGCCGAAGATCCTGGTGGTCACCACGTTCGAGAACGACGAGTACGTGTACGAGGCGCTGCGGGCCGGGGCGGACGGTTTTCTGCTCAAGCGGGCCCGGCCCGCGGAGATCGTCCACGCGGTGAGGCTGGTGGCGGAGGGCGAGTCCCTGCTGTTCCCCGCCGCGGTCCGGCAGCTCGCCGCGAACTACGGGACGAGCAAGGCGCGGGAGGCGATGGACCGGGCGGCGCTCACCGACCGCGAAGCGGCGGTACTCCGTCTGATGGCCCGGGGCCGTTCCAACGCGGAGATCGCCGCCGAGCTCGTCGTGGGGGTGGAGACCGTGAAGACACATGTCAGCTCGGTGCTGGCGAAGTTGGCGGCCAGGGATCGCACACAGGCGGTGATCGCGGCCTACGAGTCCGGCTTCGTCGCCCCACGCTGACCGGGGCCGCTGTCCGCTCCGGAAACGGTTCCGGTTGCCGGTCTCCGGTTGCCGGTCGCCGAGGCCGGGGCCAGCGAGTACGATCCGGCAGACATGGGCACGACCTGGGAGGACACACGGTGGGCCGGCTGACCGGTGGGGACCCGTCTCTGCTGCGGAGGATCAATTCCGCGGTGGTGCTGCACGCCCTGCGAGGGGCGGATTCGCCCACGCTCACGGACCTGACCCGGATCACCGGCCTGTCGCGTCCCACGGTCGAAGGTGTCGTGGAGGGGCTCATCGGGGCGGGCCTGGTGGTGGAGACTCTGCCCGACGACAGCGGGGCCCGGCGCCAGGGGCGGCCCGCCCGGCGGTTCAGGTTCCGTGCGGAGGCCGGGTACCTGCTGGGCATCGAGATCGGGCCGCACCGGGTCTCGGCCCTGCTGTCCGGACTGGACGGCCGGATCGTCGGCGCGGGTTCACGGGACGTCTCCGAGACCGCCTGCGCGGATGACAGGCTCGACCAGGTCAGGGGCATGATCGCCGATGTGCTGCGGCGCACCGGGGTACAGCGGAGCAGCCTGCGGGCGGTCGGGGTCGGAAGCCCCGGCATCGTGGAGGCCGACGGCACGGTGCGGCTGGGCACGGCGCTGCCGGACTGGACCGGTCTCGCGCTGGGCGAAAGGCTCCGGCGTTCCTTCCGGTGCCCCGTCCTGGTGGAGAACGACGCCAACGCCGCCGCCGTCGCCGAACATTGGAAGGGCGCCGCGACCGATTCCGATGACATCGTCTTCGTCCTGGCGGGCCTGAGTCCCGGTGCAGGGTCGCTGATCGGCGGCCGGCTGCACCGTGGGTTCGGCGGCGCCGCCGGGGAGATCGGCGCGCTGCACCTCCTCGGCCGCGATGTCACACCGGAACACCTGCTCTCCACGACGGACACCCCGCTCGACCCCCTCGACGAGCACGCCGTCGCCGCGGTCTTCGCCAAGGCCAAGCATGGCGACGCCGGGGCGCAGGCCGCCGTCGCCCGGTTCATCCAGCGGCTCGTGCACGATGTCGCGGCGCTGGTGCTGGCACTCGATCCGGAGCTCGTGGTGATCGGTGGCTGGGCGGCGGGACTGGACGGAGTTCTCGATCCGCTCCGCGACGAACTCGCCCGATACTGCCTGCGGCCGCCCCGGGTGACCCTGTCGCTCCTCGGGGAGGCGGCCGTCGCCACCGGCGCGCTGCGGCTGGCGCTCGACCACGTCGAGGAACAGCTCTTCGCCGTGGACGGCACGGTGACGGCCCGCCGCTGAGAGCGACGGGCCGCAGGGCTCCGGTAGGCGGGAGCCTCAGGGTGTGAGGGTCCGCGAGGCCGTGGAAAGCGAGGCCTGCGCGGGTTCGTTCACGAGGCCTTGCGCTCCTGATCGTCGTGGCTGATCTCCAGCGCGCCGGAATCCCCGAAGGTGAGCCGGCAGGTGTCGGCCCTGTACGTGGCGACGGAGACCGCCGCGGTGCCGGCGGCGGCCAGGTACCGGGTGGTGACCACGAGGACCGGGGCCCCGGGGAGCCTGTCGAGTTCCTTGGCGTCGTCCGCGCGGGCCGAACCGAGCTCGACCGAGCGGTCCTGCCCGTCCAGGTCGAGGCGGTGCAGTTCCCTCAGGACCCCACGCGCCCTGGCGGGCCCGGACGCCGCCTCGATGGCGGAGAGTTCGGGCACGGACGACGTCGGTACGTACACCAGCTCCGCCGCGACGGCCTGACCCTGGGCGACACGGATGCGTCGCACCACGTGCACGGACTCCCCGGCCTCCGTGCCGAGCATGGCGGCGACCGCGGCGGGAGCGGTGTCGACGGTGCACCCGACGGGCTGCCAGGCCTCGTCGGTGTCGCCTCCCGCCCAGCCGTGCTGTGCGGTGGCGACGGCCACGCCCACCCGGGGCGGGGCGACGGTCGTGCCCACACCGCGCCGTCGCTGGAGCCTTCCTTCGAGTTCGAGCTGCTCCAGCGCCTGACGGAGCGTGGCCCGGGCGACGCCGAAGCGCGCCGCGAGGTCCCGCTCGTTGGGCAGGACCTCTCCGACCGCGAAGTCCGAGTCGAGTGCCTCACTGAGCACGGTCTTGAGGTGCCAGTACTTCGGCTCCTGCACCGATTCCAGCTGCGTGGTCCCCACCCTGTCCTCCGCATCCGCCGGTGGCTTGTTTTCCGCGACGTTATTTATTAAAGGTTCCTGCCTTATCGTTCAGACCTTAGGGCGGCGAACCACCTTGGTCAAGACCAATCCCCGAGACCAATCCTCGTCCGTCACGCAGCGGAACGGCGTCCTGCCGCAGAGCGTTCACGGGACGTTCGCGCGGCCGTGAGCCACGGCAACACGAAGCCCCACGGCCGTTGGCGACCATGGGGCTCGTGGGCGGGGTGTGGGCCGGAGGCCCTAACCGAGGTGCAGACCGGTCAGCTTGTCCGGGTTGCGGTGGATGTAGACGCAGCGGATCACGCCGTCGCCGACCTCCGCCTGGAAGACGGCGTCCACCGCGCCGTCCACGCTGAACACCAGAGCGGGGCTGCCGTTGAGCTCCGCGATCCGCACCTCCGTACGGGGCGACCGCTCACCGCTCACCGCGATGAGGAAGCGGCCGACCTTGTCGGCGGTCTCGATGATCCGCCTCGGCGCCTTCGCCTTGCCTCCGCTGTCGCTGACGAGGCGCACGTCGGGTGCCAGCAGGGCGAGCAGTTGCTCCAGGTCGCCGCCCGAAGCGGCGACGAGAAAGCGCTCGGTGAGATCGCGCTGCACCGCCGGATCCACGTCGTACCGGGGCTTGCGCTCCTCCACATGACGCTTGGCCCGGCCGGCGAGCTGCCGTACCGCGGCCTCGGACCGGTCCAGGGCGGCACCGATCTCCGCGTACGGGAAGCCGAAGGCCTCGCGCAGGACGAAGACGGCACGTTCCAGCGGAGAGAGGCTTTCCAGCACGACCAGTACGGCGAGGGACACGGAGTCGGCGAGCACCGCGCGCTCCGCTGAGTCGGGGACGGCCGGGCCGAATTCGGTGACCACGGGTTCGGGCAGCCACGGTCCCACGTACGCCTCGCGCCGGGACTTCAGGTGGCGCAGCCGGTCGATGGCCAGACGCGTGGTGATCCGTACGAGGAAGGCCCTCGGCTCCCGCACGTCCTCCCGCTCCGCCGACGACCAGCGCAGCCAGGCCTCCTGCACGACGTCCTCGGCGTCGGCGACGCGGCCGAGCATGCGGTAGGCCACCCCGGTGAGGAAGGGCCGGTGTTCTTCGAAGAGCTCGGTCACGGTGTCGGCAGTCACTTTTCCATCCCAGCCGACGCGCCCGAGGGTGTCCAGCGGGAATCGCGCTCGCCCTTGAACTCCAGGCTACCCGGCGGTAATCATGGGTGCGGGAGCTGACGGGGCGTGCCGAGGCGTCTCGTTCCGTCCGCGCCTCGCCGCCCGGCAGGACCGTCCCGAGGAGCAGCATGGCCACCACGGTTTCGTTCGCAGTCGGCTCTCCGGCAGGGCGTCGTACGGTCGATGTGTCGTACGAGCGGTCCGGTTCGGGCGAGCCGCTGGTGCTGCTGCACGGCATAGGCCACCACCGTCAGGCGTGGGATCCGGTCCTGCGCATCCTGGCGCTCGAACGGGACGTCATAGCGGTGGACCTGCCCGGATTCGGCGCGTCACCGGCGCTCCCCCAGGGGCTCACGCATGACCTGGGGACCATGGTCCCGGTGCTCGGCGCGCTCTTCGACGCGCTCGGCGTCGTACGGCCGCATGTGGCGGGCAATTCCCTGGGCGGTCTGCTGGCACTGGAGTTGGGCCGTGAGGGGCTCGTACGGTCGGTGACGGCGCTCTCCCCCGCCGGGTTCTGGACGCGGAGCGAGCGCCGCTACGCCTTCGGAGTGCTGCGGGCGATGCGCGGGGCGGCGCTCTCGATGCCGATGCCGGTGATCGAGCGGCTCTCCCGGAGCTCATCCGGACGAACGGTGCTGACCAGCACCATCTACGCGCGCCCCGGCCGCCGTTCACCGGGCGCGGTCGTGTCGGAGACGGTCGCCCTGCGCGAGGCCACGGGTTTCCGGGAGACTCTCGACGCGGGCCGGGCCGTGGAGTTCACCGACGACGTACCGGACGTTCCCGTCAGCATCGCCTGGGGCAGCAAGGACCGTCTGCTCGTACCCCGGCAGGGCGTCAGGGCCAAGCGGGCGATACCGGGGGCGCGGCTCGTGCGCCTTCCCGGCTGCGGCCACGTCCCGATGAACGACGACCCCGCCGCCGTGGCGCGCGTCATCCTCGACACGAGCCGCCGTCCTGCCGCTGCCTCCGCCCCGGCGCAGCACGCCTGAGCCCAGCGCCACCCCCAGGCCGACCAGAAGGCTTCCCGCGCCCTGGCTCACGCCGTACGTCCCCGTGCCGGCCAGTGGTGCGGTCAGCGCGGCCGAGACGGGGATCAGCCCGGAGAAGAGCGTGGCGCGCTCGGCCCCGATCCGCCGCATCCCGCTGTACCAGCACACGAAGCCGATGACGGTGACCACGGCCGCCTGCCAGAGCAGCGCGAGGGCCTCCCCCGCCGTGGGCACCCGCAGGAAGCCGCCGCCGTCGAGCAGGACACCGAGCAGCACGGATTCCGCGGCGGCCACGGCGCACACGGTCGCCGACAGGAGTTTCGGTCCGAGCGGGCGCAGCACCGGCACGGCGAGGACCGCGAAGCCGACCTCCCCGCCCAGGGCGCCCACCGAGTAGAGGACACCCGCCAGGTCGGTGCGGCCCCAGCCCTGGACGGTGAACGCGCCGACGGCCACGAGACCGGCCGCGTACAGGACGGCCCGGGCGGGGCGGCGCCCTTCCAGGGCGGGCACGAGGACGCCGACGACGATGGGGGCGCAGCCGACGAGCACGCCCGGTACCGCGGGTTCCGCCGTGCGTTCCGCGGCCAGGACCGCCAGGTTGAAGCCGACCATCCCGATCGCGGCGAGGGCGGCCAGGCGGCCCCACTGCCCTCGGGTGAGGGCCTTCAGGGCGACGGCGGGCCGGGGCCCGCCGGAGGGCAGGAGCGGCAGGAGGAGCAGGACGGCCAGCCCGTACCGCAGTGCCTGGCCGCCCGCGTACGGATAGTCGCCGAGGACGCTGTTCGCCGTGAAGGAGGCGCCCACGAGGGTGCAGGCGAAGGCCGCGAGGAGGGCCCCGCGCAAGGGAGTTGCGTTCATGAGGGCGACGCTAGGCCGGTGACCGGTCCCGTTTAAGGTCCACTTCCATGACGTCTTCGGGGACCAATCCGACCGGTCCGGCCGTTCCTCCGCCCGTCCCGCCGGCCACCTCGCAATCCGGCCCGCCCTCGCGCGACGGCAGCGCGCAGGACGGCAACGCCTCCGCCGCCTGGGAACTGCTGCTTCCCGCCGCCTCCGCCCCCGCCCGCCGGCGAGGACGCGCGCTCCGGTCGGCGCTCCGCGACGCCGTGCGTTCGGGCCGGCTGCCGGCCGGCACCCGACTGCCCGCCAGCCGGCAACTCGCCGCCGATCTCGGGGTGTCACGCGGCCTGGTGACGGAGGCGTACGAGCAGCTGACGGCGGAGAGTTACCTCCGCGCCGACCGGGGGTCGGGCACCTGGGTGAGCGGTGCGGTACGTCCCGCCGCCCGGGGGGCACGGGATCTGTCACCGCGTGCGCCGGGGGCGCGGGTGGACTTCCGTCCGGGCACCCCGGACCTCGCCCTCTTCCCCCGGACCGCCTGGGCCGCGACTCATCGGACGGTCCTGGACCGGCTGCCGCACAGCTCCCTCGGTTACCCGGATCCGCGCGGTCTGCCTGAGCTGCGGGTGGCGCTGGCCGCCCTCCTCACCAGGCGCCGCGGTGTCGTGGCGGATCCTGAGCGGCTGGTGGTGTGTTCGGGAGTGGCCCAGGCGACGACGCTGCTGGGGTTCGTCCTGCGCGAGCGTGGCGCCGAATCGGTCGGTGTCGAGGACCCCGGAAGCCCCGAGCACGCCTCGCTGTTCGCCTCCACCGGCCTGACGGCGGTCCCGCTGCCGCTCGACGACGGGGGGCTGGCGGTCGGACCGCTGCTGCGCTCCGGCGTGCGCGCCGTGGTCACGACCCCGGCCCACCAGTTCCCCACCGGCATCGCGTACTCCTCCGAGCGGCGCGGTGAACTGCTCGACTGGGCCCGGCGCACCTCCGGGGTGATCATGGAGGACGACTACGACGGCGACTTCCGCTACGACCGGGCGCCGGTCGGGGCGCTGCAGGGTCTGGACCCGGAGCGCGTCGTGTACACCGGCTCGGTCAGCAAGTCCCTCGCTCCGGGGCTGCGGCTCGGCTGGCTCATCGCCCCGGCGTCGATGACCGACGACATCGTCGCCCGCAAACGCACGATGGACCTGGGCAATCCGTCGGTCGACCAGGCGGTGCTGGCGGATTTCGTCACCGGCGGCGGCTACGACCGGCAGCTGCGCCGCTGCCAGCGCGCGTACCGGGAGCGCCGCGACGCGATGACGGGGGCGCTGGACGCGCACTTCCCCGGGACGGAGGTCAGTGGGATCGCCGCGGGTCTGCACATCATCGCCCGGCTGCCCGAACGGTTCGGCCCGCAGGAGGAGTTCCTGCGCCGGGCCTCGGCCGCCGGTATCGCGCTGCGCCCGCTGAGCGACTGCACGGTGGACGGGGCGGGGGACGGCACGGTCAGGCTGGTGCTCGGTTACGCGCATCTGGCGCCCGCCGCCATCGACGACGGCGTCCGGCTGCTCGCCGAGGCGGTCCGTGACAGCCCGGGGCACGCCGGCTGAGGGCCCGGGAGGGCCCCGGGAGCGTCCTGCGGGCCGGGGGCACGCGAGGGCGGACCGACCGGTTGTTCATCTGCGGTTGGGGTGCCCGCCGCCGCCGGGGACTAGGCATGGGTCTGCGGTCGGGCCCGTACGTGCCGGCCGTCCGCAGTCAGCCGTACGCCCCGCTGTCCCGGCAGCCGCTCCCGCCCCTGGAGGCGCATCGATGTCGAACCGCCCGCCCGTCCCGGCCCCCGGCCGCCGCACCGTCCTGCGCGGCTCGCTCCTGGTCTCGGCCTCGGTCGCCGTGCCCGCTGCGGTCACCGCCGCCCCCGCGTTCGCCCTGTCGGGCCGGCCGAGCGCGTCGTGGGGCGTGCAGGTCGGCGATGTCACGGCGTCGTCGGCCCTGGTGTGGGTACGTTCGGACCGCCCGGCCCGGATGGTGGTGGAGACCTCCGCGACGGAGTCCTTCCGCCGGGCCCGCACCTGGCACGGCCCGCTGATCGGCGCCCGTACGGACTTCACCGGGACGACCCCGCTGTACGGGCTGCCGGCCGGCGAGCAGGTGCACTACCGGGTCACGCTCGCGGACCCGCACGACCCCCGCCGCACCGGCAAGCCGGTGTACGGGACCTTCCGCACGGCTCCGGCCCGCCGCCGTGACGGGGTGCGGTTCCTCTGGTCCGGGGACATCGCGGGGCAGGGCTGGGGCATCAACCCCGACATCGGCGGCTACCGGGTGTACGACGAGATGCGCCGCCTGGACCCCGACTTCTTCCTGTGCAGCGGCGACAACATCTACGCGGACGGGGTGCTGGAGCCCAGCGTGACGCTCCCCGACGGACGGGTCTGGCGCAACATCACGACCGTGGAGAAGTCGAAGGTCGCCGAGACGCTGGACGAGTACCGGGGGAACTTCCGGTACAACCTGCTCGACGAGAACCTGCGGGCGTTCAACGCGCAGGTCCCCTCCGTCATCCAGTGGGACGACCACGAGGTGCGCAACAACTGGTACCCGGGGCAGATCCTCGACGACGTCCGCTACACCGAGAAGAACGTGGACCTGCTCGCGGCGCGTTCGATGCGGGCGTTCCGCGAGTACTTCCCCGTACCGACGCTGCAGGCGTCGCCGGCCGAGCGGCGCATGCACCGCGTCGTGCGTCATGGTCCGCTGCTCGATCTGTTCGTGCTGGACATGAGGTCCTTCCGCAACGCCAACTCCCCCGGACGGCAGCCCGACGACACCACGGGCATCCTCGGCGCCGAGCAGCTGAGCTGGCTCAAGCGGGAACTGTCGCGGTCGCGTGCCGTGTGGAAGGTGATCGCCGCCGACATGCCGCTGGGGCTGGTCGTTCCGGACGGCGCCACGGACTTCGAGGCGGTGGCCCAGGGCGACCCGGGCGCGCCGCTGGGCCGTGAGCTGCAGATCGCCGAGCTGCTGCGCCACATCAAGCACCGGGGGATCACCGGTACCGTCTGGCTGACGGCGGACGTGCACTACACCTCCGCCCAGCACTACGCCCCCGAGCGCGCGGCCTTCAAGGACTTCGCGCCGTTCTGGGAGTTCGTGTCGGGTCCGCTGGCCGCGGGCAGCTTCCCCGCCAACGCGCTGGACGGCACGTTCGGCCCGGACCGGGTCTTCGTCCGGGCACCGGACCGGCAGAACGTGTCCCCCATGGAACAGCCGCAGTTCTTCGGAGAGGTCGACATCGACGGGGACAGCGGCGAGCTGACCGTACGGCTCCGGGCGCAGGGCGGCACGGTCCTGTTCAGCAAGGTGCTGCAGCCGGGGCGCACCGGCCAGTGATCCATGGGATAACGCCCTGAACGCGACCAGATCCACACGTAACCCATCAGTCACAATGTGTTCGTGATCAGGCAACACCGTTCGGTCACAGTGGATCCATGACTGATGTGACATCCGCGAAGAGTGCCCGCCGTCCGCACCACTGGCGGCGGGACCTGATCGAGCTTGCCGCCCTGTTCACGGCCGTGGCCGTGGCGGACGCGATCGCGAATCTGATCGGGCACCAGCCCGACGGCCCTTATCTGCTCATGGCCTCGGCCGTGGCCCTGGTGGCCACGGCCGCCTTCCACACATGGTGGGCACGACGCCACAGCCACGCACCGCCGCCGGGCACCGATACCGGCACCGGTCCGGAGGCGTCCTCGGTCACGACCGAGGAGGCCGCCGGCACCGTGCTGTGGCGGATGCGGACGACCGTACGGGACGCCCCCGGCACCCTGGCCGCCCTCTGCATCGCCCTGGCGCGGCACCGGATCGACATCCTGACCCTGCAGACCCATCCGCTGGCCGAAGGAACCGTCGACGAGTTCCTGCTGCGGGCGCCCGCGTCGCTGCCGGCCCAGGAGCTCACACGGGAGATCGCCGCCGCCGGCGGTTCCGCCACCTGGATCGAGCGCGCGGACGCCCATGACCTGGTGGACGCGCCCACCCGGGTCCTCGGTCTCGCCACCCGCACGGCCCTGGACGCGGCCGAGCTCCCGCTGGCCCTGCGTCAGCTCCTGGGCCGGTGCACCATCCACTCGCTGCCCGCCCTGTCGATCACGGGCCGTCCCACCGGGGAGAGCGCACCGGTCGAGGGCGTCCTGGAGGACACCGTGATGCGGCTGCGGGATCCGTCGGGCGGTGTCATCACCGTCGAGCGCCCCTACCTCCCGTTCACCCCGACCGAGTTCGCCCGCGCCCGGGCCCTCGTCGAGCTCGACGCGCGGCTCGGCCCGCGCGTGCCGCGCAGCGAGGACGTCCTCACCCTGCCCGAGGGCAACGAGATCACCGTGCGCCGCGCGGACGGCGGCGACCGCGCCGCGGCCCTCGCCATGCACGACCGCTGCTCCGAGCAGACCCTCGGCCTGCGCTACCACGGCCCGGTGCGCGACGCCGACCGGTATCTGGACCACCTGCTGAGTCCCCGCTTCGGCCGCACGCTGGCCGTGCAGACGGCCTCCGGGCGGCTGGTGGCGCTCGGGCACCTGCTCTGGGACGGGGACGAGACCGAGGTCGCCCTCCTCGTCGAGGACGACTGGCAGCGTCGGGGGATCGGTTCCGAACTCCTCGCCCGGCTGGTGGCCCTGGCCGTCGAGGCGGGCTGCGAGAGCGTCTACGCGGTGACCCAGGCCCACAACACGGGGATGGTGGCCGCCATGCGGGCGCTCTCGCTGCCGCTCGACTACCAGATCGAGGAAGGCACCCTGGTCATCACCGCGCGGCTGGCCGCGGCTCCCGCGCAGCAGCTCGCGTCCCGGACGGAACCGCGGCTCGTGCCTCGGGCCGAGCAGTAGGCCGCGCCTCGGGCGCGGCAGCGCCTCCGTCGCCGAGCGCCTGGCAGAGATCCGCCCAGAGGTCCTCGACGTCCTCGAGGCCGACCGACATCCGCAGCAGACGGTCACCGACACCGGCGGCCCTCCGGTCTCCCTCACCCACGATGCGGTGGCTGATGGAGGCCGGATGCTGGATGAGGGTGTCCACGCTGCCGAGACTCACGGCGGGCGTGATCAGCCGGACCCCCGCGATGATGCCGTGGGGGTCCCCGAACACCTCGAAGGACACCATCGCGCCGCCCACCTCCGGGTAGTGCACGCGCGCCACGCGGGGGTCGGCCGAGAGCCTGCGGGCCAGTTCGGCCGCGGAGGCCGAGGCGGCCCGTACGCGTACCGGCAGGGTGGAGAGGCCGCGCAGCAGCAGATAGCCGGCCATCGGGTGCAGCACGCCTCCGGTGGCGAAGCGCACCTGCCGCAGGGTCGCGGCGAACTCCTCGTCGCAGGCCACGACACCGCCCATGACGTCGCCGTGACCGCCGAGGTACTTGGTGGCGCTGTGCAGCACGATCCGCGCCCCCTCCTCGACGGGCCGTTGCAGCACCGGTGTCGCGAAGGTGTTGTCGACGAGGAGCGGCACCGAGCCGCAGGAGTGCGCCACGGCCCGGATGTCGATCTCGGCGAGGGTGGGGTTGGCGGGCGTCTCGACCATCACCAGACCGGTGTCCGGGCGGATCGCGTCGGCGATGCCCGCCGGATCCGTCCAGGTCACCTCGGTGCCCAGCAGTCCGGCGCCCAGGAGGTGGTCGCTGCAGCCGTAGAGCGGGCGCACCGCGACGACATGGCGCAGCCCCAGGCTCGCGCGGGCCAGCAGCACGGCGGTCAGCGCCGCCATCCCGCTGGCGAAGGCGACCGCGTCGTCGGTGCCCTCCAGCCGGGCCAGCGCCGTCTCGAAGCGGCTCGTCGTCGGATTGTCGAGCCGTGCGTACACGGGCGGGCCGTCGGGCCTGGCCCCGGTGGTGGCGAAGGCGTCGATGCGCGCGGCTTCACCCCGTGAGTCGTACGAGGGATAGGTGGTGGAGAGATCGATGGGCGCGGCGTGCAGACCGAGGGAGGCGAGATCGTCGCGTCCGGCGTGCACGGCTTCGGTGGCGAGCGCCCTGGACCGGAAGGAGGGCTGGGATGTCAGCGAAGAGGCTTCGGTGTCCATGTCACCAGCCTGAACAGGAACCGGCCCAGGGTGCCGGAACGCCGTGCTACGTTCGCCCGATGCCTGAATCCGTCGCTCTCGATCCGGTTGATCTGCACATTCTGCGTCTCCTGCAGAACGATGCGCGGACGACGTACCGGGAGCTCGCCGCGGAGGTCGGAGTGGCTCCGTCCACCTGTCTGGACCGTGTGGCGCGGCTGCGGCGGTCGGGTGTGATCCTCGGGCATCGGCTGCGGCTCGATCCCGCGCGGCTCGGCCGTGGTCTGGAGGCGTTGCTGCTGGTCCAGGTCCGGCCGCACCGCAGGGAACTGATCGGCCCGTTCGTCGAGCGGATCAGGGCCCTGCCGGAGTCCCGGGCGTTCTTCCACCTCACGGGCCCCGACGACTATCTGGTGCATGTGGCCGTCGCCGACCCGGCGGATCTTCAGCGCCTGGTGCTGGACGAGTTCACCTCACGCCGCGAGGTGGCAAGGGTGGAGACCCGGCTCATCTTCCAGCAGTGGGAATGCGGCCCGCTGATGCCGCCGGGATCGGGCGGGGGCGGTCCCGTCGCCGCCCCGGAGTGCCCCGGCAGCTCCGCGCCATAAAGGATCTTCCTCCGGCCGAAGTCCCGTTCCCCCGTGACGGGGAGCCCCTCGCCGTACGAGGATGTCCCCCATGTCAGACACATCGAGCAGCGCACTGCCGCGCCAGGTCGCCGACGCCTACGTCGACGCGTACATCGAACTCGACCCGATCACAGGTACCTATCTCGGTGTCGCTGAAAGCTCCCGCCGGCTGCCCGATTTCTCGCCCGCCGGTCAGGAGGCCATGGCCGGGCTCATCCGCAGCACCCTCGTGGAACTCGACGCCGCCGAGCAGGTGCCCGGAGCGGACGCCGACGAGGAGAGGCGCTGCGCCCGGCTCCTGAGGGAGCGCCTGACCGCGGAACTCGCCGTCCATGAGGCCGAGGAGGGGCTGCGGGCCGTCTCCAACATCCACTCCCCGGCGCACAGCCTCCGTGACGTCTTCTCGGCGACGCCGACGGCCACCGACGAGGACTGGGCCGCGGTCGCGGACCGGCTGCGGGCGGTGCCCGCGGCCCTGGAGGGCTACCGC
Organism: Streptomyces sp. NPDC104381; assembly: GCF_055583745.1. Classification (NCBI taxonomy): domain Bacteria; kingdom Bacillati; phylum Actinomycetota; class Actinomycetes; order Kitasatosporales; family Streptomycetaceae; genus Streptomyces; species Streptomyces sp. NPDC104381. The sequence goes on along the minus strand of NZ_JBVJNK010000003.1, from coordinate 111,076 downwards.
GCCTCGCTCGCCCTCGGTCTGGAGCGCAAGCTGTACGGGGGCCCCCGCCCGACGGCTACGTTCATCGGCCAGCTGGGCACCTGGGCCGGGGAGGCGGACGGCCCCGGCTTCTTCCAGGACTTCGTGGCCGAGGGACCCGCGTCGCTGCGCCCGGAGCTGGACGAGGCGGCCGGCCGGGCCGCCGCGGCCCTGGTCGCGCTTCGGGACTGGATGAGGGACGTGTACGCCCCCGCCGTCGCGGGAGCCCCCGACACGGTGGGCCGGGAGCGTTACGCCCGCTGGGCACGCCAGTTCAACGGTACGGACCTGGATCTCGACGAGGCGTACGCGTACGGCTGGTCCGAATACCACCGGCTGCTGGCCGAGATGAGGACCGAGGCGGACAAGATCCTTCCGGGCGCGGGTCCCTGGGAGGCGCTCGCCCACCTCGATGTGCACGGGAAGCACATCGAGGGCGTGGACGAGGTCCGGGTCTGGCTGCAGGGCCTGATGGACGAGGCCATCGAGGCGCTCGACGGCACCCACTTCGAACTCGCCGAGCGGGTACGGAAGGTGGAGTCCCGGATCGCACCGGCGGGCGGTGCCGCCGCTCCGTACTACACCGGGCCGTCGGAGGACTTCTCGCGGCCGGGCCGCACCTGGCTGCCCACCATGGGCGAGACCCGCTTCCCCGTCTACGACCTGGTGTCGACCTGGTACCACGAGGGCGTTCCGGGCCACCACCTGCAGATCGCGCAGTGGACGCACGTCGCCGAGAGCCTCTCCCGCTACCAGGCGTCGGTCGGCCAGGTCAGCGCCAACGCGGAGGGCTGGGCGCTGTACGCCGAGCGGCTCATGGACGAGCTGGGATTCCTGCCCGACGCGGAGCGCCGCCTCGGCTATCTCGACGCGCAGATGATGCGCGCCTGCCGGGTGATCGTCGACATCGGCATGCACCTGGAGCTGGAGATCCCCGGCGACTCCCCGTTCCACCCCGGTGAGCGGTGGACGCCCGCCCTGGCCGAGGAGTTCTTCGGCAGCCACAGCGGGCGGCCCGCCGACTTCGTGGAGAGCGAGCTGACCCGCTATCTGTCGATGCCGGGCCAGGCCATCGGCTACAAGCTGGGCGAGCGCGCCTGGCTGCTGGGCCGGGAGAACGCCCGGAAGGCCCACGGCGACGCGTTCGACCTCAAGGCCTGGCACATGGCGGCCCTGTCGCAGGGATCGCTCGGCCTGGACGACCTGGTGGACGAGCTGTCCAGGCTCTGATCCAGGCGGTGCGGGGGCCGGGGCGCGGCCACCGGCCCCCGCACGCTCCCGCGCCCCGCTTCTCCCCCGCCGATGAACCGAAGGACGGTCTCCGCATGGTTCCGCCCGGCTTCCTCTTCTGCTCCGATCCTCTGGGGGCGCGCCGCACCGACCCCGGGTTCGCCGAGGAGGCGGCCGCGGCACGGCGCGCGGGTGCGCGGACGGGGCTGATCGACCACGACGCGCTGCTCGCCGGGGACGCGGAGACGGCCGTCGGCCGGGTCCGGAGGGACTCCGGGCCGTACTGGTACCGGGGCTGGATGATTCCGCCCGACCGTTACGCGGACCTGGAGCGTGCCCTTCTCGCCCGTGGCTGCTCGCTGCTGACCGGTTCCTCCGCGTACCGCACCGCACATGAACTCCCCGGCTGGTACGAGGCGTTCGAACGGCTCACCCCGCACAGCGTCTGGCGTTCCCTCACCCCGGGTGAGCCCCTGCCGGACCCTTCGGTGTGGTCGGAGCTCGCCGGGGGCCTCGGCCCGGGCCCGGGCATCGTGAAGGACTTCGTGAAGTCCCGTAAGCACGAGTGGCATGAGGCGTGCTTCGTGCCGGAGCTGAGCAACCCGGTACGGCTCGCGGGCGTCGTCGGCCGGTTCCTCGCACTTCAGGGGGAGTTCCTGGCCGGCGGGGTGGTGCTGCGCGCGTACGAGCCGTTCGTGCCGGGCGGTGAGGCACGGGTGTGGTGGGTGGACGGCGAACCGGTGCGGGTGACGGCACATCCCGACACGCCCCGCCTGGCCCCTGAGCCCGCCCTCGACGCCGTCGGCGAGGCGGTGCGCTCTCTCGGCTGCCGGTGGGTGACCACGGACATGGCCCTGCGGGAGGACGGGGTGTGGCGGGTGGTGGAGGTCGGTGACGGACAGGTCAGCGGACTGCCCGAGGGCGACGACGGCGAGGACCTGTTCGGCGCGCTCCTCGGCCGGTGAGCGCTCCGGCGCTTCCCTGCCCGGTGCGCGCCTGGACCTAGGGCAGCCCCTTTTCAGCAGCCGCAGTCGGCGGCGTCCGCCGGCGCGGTGAGCGGGTCGGCGGGGCGTCGCCGCGCCCCCTCCCAGGTCTCGAAGGCGAATCCCTCCCGCACCCAGTACTCGAATCCGCCGAGCATCTCCTTGACCCGGTAGCCGAGTCCGGCGAGCGCCAGGGCGGCCCGGGTCGCACCGTCGCAGCCGGGCCCCCAGCAGTACGTGACCACGGGAACCGCCGGGTCGAGAAGTCCGGCGGCATGCGCCGCGATCTGGGCGGTCGGCAGGTGCACCGCACCCGGGACGTGGCCCTGGTCCCAGGACGCGGTGGACCGGGAGTCCAGTACGACGAACCCCGGGTCGTCGCCGGACGCCAGGGCGGTGGCCACATCGGACACGTCGGTGTGGAACGCGAGCGACGCGCCGAAGTAGGCGGCTGCCGCTGCCGGAGAGGCCGGCGGCACACGCAGGACGGGGTTACCGGTGAGGAGATGCTGTGAGGTCATGGCCTGAAATCTACGGTCGGCCCGCCCGCACCGGAACCGGTGATCCACGGCACATCGCTTGATCGGCAGGGGATTCCCCTGTTACCTGCTCCCATGGCCGACTATTCCCCGGATGCCACGGACTGGCGCATCCTCGATGTCCTGCAACGCGACGGACGCGCGACGTTCGCCGAACTGGCCCGCGCCGTGGCGATGTCGCCGAGCGCCGTCACGGAGCGCGTACGCCGCCTGGAGGAGCTCGGGGTGATCAGCGGATACGCCGCGGTGGTGGACCCGGAGCGACTGGGCCTGTCGATCCTCGCCCTCGTACGGCTGCGCTATCCGAACGGCAACTACAAGCCGTTCCACGATCTGACGGAGACCACGCCGGAGATCGTGGAGGCGCACCACGTGACCGGGGACGACTGCTTCGTCCTGAAGGTGACCGCGAGGTCGATGCGTCACCTGGAGGAGGTCACAGGTCGGATCGGCGCCCTCGGCTCGGTGACCACCAGCGTCGTGTACTCCTCGCCCCTCCCCCGGCGGGCGATCAGCCGCTGAGCGCGTCGGCCGCGCGGTGGACGACCGCCGATCCGTGCCGCTCCTTGACCACCTCGAGCTGGGCCGGGATGCGGCGGCGCAGGTCGGCCACGTGGCTGACGATGCCGACGCTGCGGTCGCGTTCGCGCAACGAGTCCAGGACGTCGAGCACCTCGTCCAGCGTCTGGTCGTCCAGGCTGCCGAAGCCCTCGTCGATGAAGAGCGTGTCCAGGCGGACGCCGCCCGCCTCGTCCGTCACCACGTCGGCGAGGCCGAGGGCCAGCGCGAGCGAGGCGAAGAAGGTCTCCCCGCCGGACAGGGTGGCCGTGTCGCGCTCCCGGCCGGTCCAGGAGTCGACGACGTGCAGCCCGAGCCCGGCCCTGCGGCCCCCGCTGCGCTCGTCGGAGTGGACCAGCGTGTAGCGGCCCGCCGACATCCGCTGGAGCCGGACCGTCGCGGCGGCGGCCACCTGTTCGAGACGCGCCGCCAGCACGTACGACTCCAGGCGCATCCTGCGCTCGTTGTCCGCCGAGATGCCCGCGGTCAGGCCGGCGAGACGGGCCACCCTCTCGTACTCCTCGCGCAGCGGGCCCAGGGCACGCACCTCTTCCTCGGCGCGGCGGGAGAGCCTGCCGAGCTCCGCGACGCGCTCCTGCGCGGCGGCGTGCCCGGCGGAGCTGTCGCGCAGGGCCCGCACGGACCGGTCGTACGCCTCCTGGGCGGCCTCCGGTGTCGCGGCGGGACGGTCGGCGGCGGCCCGGGCGTCCTCCTCGGCGAGCCGGTCGGCGACCGTCGCGGACTCCGTCTGCCAGGCGTCGATCCGGTGCTGGAGCTCCCGCTGGGCGACGTCGTCGAGGAGCTTCGCCGCAGCGGCCTGCGGGGTGGCGAACCCGGCGCGGAAGGCGGCGTCGGCCAGCCTGCCGTCGGCGTCCTTGAGTCGCACGGCGGCGTCCTGCTCGGCGCGGAGCGCCTCGGCGGCCTCGGCCAGCCTCCCGGCTCGGCGCTCGAGCAGCCCGGCACGCTCGGCCACGGAGGTGCAGCCGCCCCGGGCCTGCACCAACTCCGCTTCCAGCCCGAGCTGTTCCCGGTCGAGCGCTTCCCGCTGCGAGGTGCGGGCGGCGACCCGCCGTTCGGCCTGCTGCCGGTCGTCGAGGCGGCCGAGGTGCTCACGCTCGGCGGCGGCCAGGGCCTCCCTGGCGGCGTGCGTTCCCGCGGCCAGGCGGTGCGCGTCCTGGTGCTCCCTGGACAGGCGGTCGACGACCGCCCGCAGTGCGGGCACGGAGGCGGAATCGCGGTCCACCTCCGTCGCTTCACGGGTGCCCGTCGCGTCCGCCGCTTCCGGGCCGCCGGTCGCCTCGTGCGGGTCAGCCGCCTCCGCCCGCGCCGCGGCGAGACGTTCGCGCAGGACCCCGAGCGCGCTCTCCGCCTCCGCGCGGGCCAGGTCGGCCCGCTGGTGGGCGGCGAGCGCGGCCTCCTCGGTGGCCCGGTCCACATGGCCGGCCTCCGCACGCGCCGGCTCGGGGTGCTCCGCCGAGCCGCACACCGCGCACGGCACGCCGTCGGCGAGCTGCCCCGCGAGTTCCGCCGCGATTCCGCGCAGTCGCTGTTCCCGTAGCGTCAGCCATGTCTCGCGCGCGTCCATCGCACGCTCACGGGCGGCGGTCAGTGCGGCGGACGCGGTCGCCTCCTCCGCGCCGAGGGCGTCGCGGCGGCGTGCCGCCTCCAGCCTCCTGCGCGCGGGTCCCAGTCGGCCGGCCAGCTGCTCCGCGAGGGTCGCGGCGTCCTGGGCCGTCTCGACGCGCTCCTTGAGGGCGCGGTGGCCGGTGTCCCAGCCGGCCAGCCACTCCGTCGCCTCCTGGATCAGTTCGTCGTCCGTACGGGACTGCCGCTCAAGGCCCGACCGTTCGTCGTCGATCTCACGGCTGCGCCGCTCGGCCCGGCGCGCGGCGTCGAGCGCGCCCAGCTCCGCCCGCAGGCCGCGCTCCTCGCCGGCCAGCTGCTCGTAGCCCGCGTCGGCCAGCTCGGCGGGCAGCCCGGCGCGGGACCGTTCGCGGGCGTCGACGGCCGTGCGATGGGCCCGCTCGGCCTCGTCGCGCAGGTCGAGCGCCGGGGCGACGAGGTCCGCCTTGCGCGCCCGGGCCAGCTGCTCGTGGCAGCGGTCGCGTTCGGCGCGGCGCTCCTCCAGGCCCTCGGCGCGACGTCGGGTCTCCTCGTACCGCTGCTGGAGTCGGGCGAGTTCACGCTCGGCTTCGAGTGCCCGGCGTGCGGCGGTGTTCCGCTCCTCGGCCCCGGCCAGGACGCACCGGGCGATGTCGAGCCGTTCACGGGCTCCGCCGCGCGCGACGGCGGCCCACCGCAGGACCCCCTCGGCGAGCCCGGGCTCGCCCGGGCGCTCCTCGGGCGGGGCCACCTCGTCCGCGGCGGGGCCGGCCGCCTGGGCGATGCGCTGGGCCAGGGCGAGGATCTGCTCGTCCCCCGCCTTGACCCGGGCCTCGGCGGACCGGCGCAGTTCGGCCAGTCGCTCCTCGACGGCCGCGAACCGGCGGGTGTCGAAGAGCCGGCCGAGCAGCTTTCCGCGCGCCTCCGCGTCGGCGCGCAGGAACCGCGCGAAGTCACCCTGCGGCAGCAGGACCACCTGGCAGAACTGGTCGCGGCTCATCCCGACGAGCCCGCCGATCTCCTCCCCGATCTCCTGGTGGGAGCGGCTGAGCGCCTTCCAGCCGTGCTCCGGGTCGTACTCGCGCAGCCAGCTCTGCGCCTTCTCGGTCGTGAAGCCGCCGCCGCGCTTCTTGGGGCGGGGCTGGGCGGGCCGTCTGGTGACCTCCAGGCGGCGCCCCCCGACGGTCAGTTCCAGGCGCACCTCGGTCGGCCGGTCCACGGGGGCGTGGTCACTGCGCAGGGAGGTGCCGGGGCTCTGCCGGGCACCGGGCACCGCCCCGTACAGGCCGTAGCAGACGGCGTCGAGCACGGAGGTCTTGCCCGCGCCGGTGGGACCGTGCAACAGGAAGATGCCCGCCGACGACAGCGCGTCGAAGTCGACCTCCTGCGCGGCGCCGAAGGGACCGAACGCGGTCAGGGTCAGCTTGTGCAGTCTCACCGGGACACCTCGTCGACCCCGTCACTCACCCGTACGTCGTCGAAGACGGCGCGCAGTACCGTCCGCTCCTGTGCGCTGGGCCCGTTTCCGCCGCGTACATGGGACACGAAGTCCTCCGCCACCTGATGGTCGTCACGGCCCTCCAGCCGCTGGGCGTACGAAGCGGAGGGGTCCTGCGGGGAGCGCTCCGGGTCGAAGACCAGGCTGAGGGTGTGCGGGAAGCGCTCGGTGAGACGGGCCATCGGCTCGTCCGGCCGCGCGGGATCGGTGAGGGTGGCCTCCACCCAGGAATCGCGGTGCCGCTCCAGGGCCGGGTCCTCCAGGAGCGTGCCGAGGCGCCCGCGGAGCCGGGCGAGCGGGCGCGGTGCCGGGCAGTCGACGCGCTCGGCGGCCACCTCGCCCCCGGGCCCCAGGTCGATCAGCCACATCGTCTTGCGGTGCGTGTGCTCGGAGAAGGAGTACGCGAGCGGGGAGCCCGAGTAGCGCACGCGCTCGGTGACCGTCTGGCAGCCGTGCAGATGACCGAGCGCCACGTAGTCGACGCCGTCGAAGACTCCCGCGGGGACGGCGGCGACCCCGCCGACGGTGATGTCGCGCTCGCTGTCGCTGGGTTCGCCTCCCGCCACGAAGGCATGGGCGAGGACCACGGAGCGGGTGCCGTCCGGGCGGCCGGCGAGGTCGGCCCGCACCTGGTCCATGGCGGCGGTGAGCACCGCTTCATGGCTCGTCCTGGGGGCGCCGAGACTGTCCCTGACGAGCGCCGGTTCCAGATAGGGGAGCCCGTAGAACGCCACATCGCCGTGTGTGTCGTGCAGGACGACCGGGGTCGCGCACGCGCCCGGGTCGGTACGCAGATGGATGCCGGCCCGTGCGATCAGTCCGGCGCCCACGCCGAGCCTGCGGGCCGAGTCGTGGTTTCCGGAGATCATGACGGTCGGCACCCCGGCGGCGGCGAGCCGGTGCAGCGCGTCGTCGAAGAGCTGGACGGCCGACAGCGGCGGAACGGCCCGGTCGTAGACGTCGCCGGCCACGACGACGACGTCGACGGCGTGTTCGCGCACGGTCCTGGCGAGGTGGTCGAGGTAGGCGGCCTGGGCGTCGAGCAGGGAGACGCGGTGGAACGACCGTCCCAGATGCCAGTCCGAGGTGTGCAGGATCCTCATGACATCACTCCGCCCGACCTCGCTCCGACCTGCATGTCCCACTTCCTCCGCCCCCGTGACCCGACCTGTCCGGCCCGCCCACGCTAGTGCCGCGCGGCCCCGGACCCCTCATCCGCCCCGTACGTCCCCGTACGCCTCGCCGCCCAGTTCGAGCGTCGCGGAGCCCGCCGTGGCATCGGCCAGCCAGGCCCTGAAGCTCTCGACATCGGCGTCCGGCAGCCCGATCGCGAAGGTGACCGCCTCGGCGTAGGTCACGTCGTGGACCGCGTGTCCGGTGGCCCGCAGATCGTTCTCCAGCTTGCCCGCGCGCTGGTGGTCCACGGTGACGGTCGCGAGGCGGAACCGGCGGCGGATGGTCGTGCCGAGCGCGTCGAGCGCCTCGCCGACCGCGCCTCCGTACGCCCGGATCAGTCCGCCCGCGCCGAGCTTGACGCCGCCGAAGTAGCGGGTGACGACGGCGACGGCGTACCGCACCTCTCTGCGCATGAGCATCTGGAGCATGGGGACGCCGGCCGTCCCGCCGGGTTCCCCGTCGTCACTGGCCTTCTGCACGGAGGCGTCGGCGCCGATGACATAGGCGAAGCAGTTGTGGTTGGCGGTGGGGTGCTCCTTGCGGACGCGCGCGACGAACTCCTGCGCCTCCTGCTCGGTGGCGGCGGGGGCGAGCGCGCAGAGGAAACGCGATCGGCTGATCTCCGTCTCGTGCACACCCGCGCGGGCGACTGTCCGGTACTGCTCCTGCATCGGTCCACCTTATGCGCCGCTCCGTCCCCCACTTTCACCCTCCCGTGGGGAATGGTGCGGGCGGACCGTCCGTTGTCCGGGCATGTACGCAGACGATGAGACGGTTCGCAGGATCCTCCAGGACACGGGTGACACCTGGGCGGTGGTCGGCCTGTCCACCAACCGTTCCCGCGCGGCCTACGGGGTGGCGGAGGTCCTCCAGCGCTTCGGCAAGCGCGTGGTGCCCGTCCACCCCAAGGCGGAGCCCGTCCACGGCGAACAGGGGTACGCCTCACTGGCGGACATACCCTTCCCCGTCGACGTGGTGGACGTCTTCGTCAACAGTGATCTGGCGGGCTCTGTGGCCGACGAGGCGGTGGCGATCGGCGCGAAGGCCGTCTGGTTCCAGCTGGGCGTGATCGACGAGGAGGCGTACGGGCGCACGCGCGAGGCCGGTCTCGACATGGTCATGGACCGCTGCCCCGCGATCGAGATACCCCGCCTGGACGCCCGCCGCTGACGGTCGCCGGCTCGAAGGCGTGGTGTCGCGGACGGCCTGCGGCGGGGACAATGCCCGGTGTGACACAGCATCTCCTCCTCCGAGGCGGACGCGTCGCCAGCCAGCTGCGCGAGCTGGGCGTGCGGCGGGGCGGCGTCCTGCTGGTGCACGCCTCGATGCGCTCGGCGGGCGGCGACGCCGGAAGCATGGCCGACGCGCTGCGCCAGGCCGTGGGCCCGGCGGGGACGCTGGTCGTCCCCGCCTTCACCCCGGAGAATTCGGACACCTCGCGCGCCTACCTGGACCGTGTCCGGGGCCTGAGCGACGAGGCCCGTGCCGAGGTGCGTGCGTCGATGCCCGCCTTCGACCCGGCGACGTCTCCCGCTCCGGCCATGGGCACGCTCGCCGAGACGGTGCGGCTGAGTCCGGGCGCGCTGCGCAGCGGCCATCCCCAGACCTCGTTCGCCGCGCTCGGCCCGGCAGCCACCTCGCTGCTTTCGGGCCACCGGCAGGACTGCCACCTGGGCGAGGACTCCCCCCTCGCCCGGCTCTACGAGGCCGATGCCCAGGTCCTGTTGCTGGGCACGGGCTACGACAGGTGCACCGCCTTCCACCTCGGTGAGTACCGCCGCCCCGCGCCGCCCCGCCGCCGCTACCGCTGTGTGGTGGCCTCGGGGCTCGGGCGGCGCTGGTGGGAGTACGAGGACATCGCCCTCGACGACAGCGACTTCGCCGCCCTCGGGGCGGACTTCGGCCGTGCGCGGACCGGCGCGGTCAGCGCCGGCCGGGTGGCCGCCGCGCCGAGCCGTCTGTTCCGCCTCCGTACGGCCGTGGACTTCGCCACGGAGTGGCTCGGGGAGCACCGGCCGGGCGGCTGTTGAGCGCTCCGCCCCCTACGGAGCGTCTTCCTCAGACGCCGAGTCCCTCCAGCACGGTCGCTCCCGGCAGCGCCGCCAGTGCCTTGCCCGGGACGATCAGCTTGCCGCGCCGGCTGCCGCTGCCGATGAGGACCCAGTCCTGGTCCACCACGGCGGGGTCGATCAGGAGCGGCCAGGACGCCGGGAGGCCGATCGGGGTGATCCCTCCGTACTCCATGCCCGTCTCGCTGACGGCCGTGTCCATCGGGGCGAAGGACGCCTTGCGGGTCCCGAGGTGCCTGCGCACCACCCCGTTCACGTCGACGCGGGAGCGTGACAGGACCACGCACGCCGCCAGGGTGGTCTCCCCGCCGCGCTTGCCGGCGACGACCACGCAGTTGGCCGAGGCATCGAGCAGCTCGGGGCCGTAGTGCTCGGTGAAGACCGCCGTGTCGGCGATCTCGGGGTCGGTGTCGACGTGCACGACCGACTCGGCGGGGATGCCGCCCCAGCCGGCTTCGACCGCCTTCGCGACGGGCGGGGTGAGCAGATCCAGCCGGCCGGCGGCGGGAGAGGCATCGCTGAAGATGTCCAGGAGAGCTCGCATACCGGTCACGCTAACAGCCCCCGGGAGCGGCTCATTTGCCCTCACGGCGGACCGGCGGGATCGAGACCGCCATGGTCAGGTCCGCGGGCTCGGATCCGTCGTTGCGGTAGGTGTGCGGTACGTGGGCCTCGAACGTCGCCGAGGTGCCGGCGGGCACCGTGTGGGCCTCGCCGTCGACGATCAGGGTCAGTTCACCCGCCGTGACGTGGAGGAGCTCCACCGTTCCCTCGGGGTGCGGGTCCGAGGCACTGCTGTCGCCGGGCATCAGATGCCAGGACCAGAGCTCGATCGGCCCCCTGGCCTCGGTACCCACCAGCAGCGTGGTCGAGCTCCCCGCCTCCGTCGACCACATGCGCACCGCCTGGCTCTCCGGAACCAGCCGCACCTGGGAGCCCTGCTCGTAGTCGAGCAGCGTGGTGATGCTGATGCCCAGCGCGTCGGCGAGCTTCACGGTGGTGCCGACGCTCGGGTTCGTACGGGCCTGCTCGATCTGGATGATCATGCCGCGGCTGACCCCCGCTCGGGCCGCGAGGGCGTCCAGGGTGAAGCCGCGCTCGCCCCGCCAGCGTTTGAGGTTGCGGGCGAGCGACTGGGTGAGCTGATCGAGGTCAGACACATTCCGTCCAATATTCTGGATGACAGAGTCAAAAATACTGCACTACGGTGTGGTGCACCCACCCGACCACCGCACTGTACTGCGAGGCGCCCGATGACAGCACTGTTCGCCCTGGCCACGAGCCTGATGTGGGGGCTGGCGGACTTCGGCGGCGGGCTGCTGACCCGGCGCATGCCCGCTCTCACGGTGGTGGTCGCGTCGCAGTGCATCGCCGCCGTGGTCCTCGGGGCCGTGGTGATCGCGACCGGCGGCTGGAGCGAGGCCGGCGCCCGCCTCTGGTTCGCGGTCGCGGCGGGGGTGGTCGGGCCGGTCGCGATGCTGAGCTTCTACAAGGCCCTGGCGCTGGGCCCGATGGGCGTGGTCTCCCCGCTGGGCTCCCTCGGTGTGGCGGTCCCGGTGGGCGTGGGCCTGCTCGTCGGCGAACGGCCTGGGCTGCCGCAGTTCGCCGGGGTCGCGGTCGCCGTCGTGGGGATCGTCCTGGCCGGCGGACCGCAGCTGCGCGGCGCGCCGGTGCAGCGCCGGGCGGTCGTGCTGACCCTGCTGGCCGCCTTCGGCTTCGGGGCCGTGATGGCACTGATCTCGGAGGCGTCCACCACGGTGACCGGCCTCTTCCTCGCCCTCTTCGTCCAGCGGGTCACCAATATCGCCGTCGGAGGGGCGGCCCTGTACGTCTCGGTGCGCCGGGGCGGCCGGGCACTTCCCGAGGAGGCCGGCATCGGCGTCGTACGCGCCGCGCTGCCCTCACTGGCCTTCGTCGGTCTCGCCGATGTCGCCGCCAACGGTACGTACGCGCTCGCCGCCCAGCACGGCCCGGTCACCGTGGCCGCCGTCCTCGCCTCGACCTACCCGGTGGTGACGGCGCTGGCGGCCCGGGGCGTGCTGGGCGAGCGGCTGCGCGGGGTCCAGGCGGCGGGCGCCGGCCTGGCCCTCCTCGGAACGCTTCTGCTGGCGACGGGCTGAGAGACCTGCTCGCAAGGGCGCCTGAACGCCCGGGTGGGGTCAGGCCCCTTCGGCCGCGTCCTCCAGCAGCAGCGCCACGGCGGCCAGCTGCTCGGGCGTGACCCCCTCGGGGATCGGGACGGGCGCGGGGGTACGCAGCGGCGGCTGCCAGCCCTTCTCCGGATCCCAGCTGCGCACCACCTTCGCCGGGGCACCCGCCACCACCGCGTGGTCGGGGACCTCGCCGCGTACGACCGCTCCCGCCGCGACCACGACGTTGCGGCCGAGCCTGGCTCCCGGGAGGATCACCGCCCCGGTGCCGATCCAGCAGCCCGGCCCGATCTCGACCGGCTCCATGCGCGGCCACTGCTTGCCGACGGGCTCGCGGGGATCGTCGTAACTGTGGTTGGTGGAGGTGATGTAGACGTACGGGCCGCAGTACGTGTCCGAGCCGATGGACACCGTCGTATCGGCGATGACATGGCTGCCCCGGCCCAGCACCACCCCGTCGCCCAGGGTCAGAACGGTCTCGGAACCCAGGTCCAGATCGGGCATCAGGCCTGCCGTGAGGGTGACCTGTTCCCCGATGATGCAGTGGTCGCCGAGCTCGATCCACGGCTCCCCGAAGACGGTGCCCTGCGGGAAGGCGAGCCGGGTGCCCGTGCCGATGCGGCGGAAGCGGAGCCGGCCGGGGTGCTGCGCGGTGACCGCGCCGGTCTCCTGCACCCAGGCCCAGGCGCGGTGGACGACGCGGGACATGACACCGCGCCGCCGGAGGGCCAGGGAGGAGAACGAGTTGCGGTTCTTCGGCACCCGCTCACGGTAGTCGGACCGGCCGGAGCGGGTCCCCGCGGCGAGCTGTGATGTTCACCCCACCTGCCCGGAGCTCGGGGACCGTCCACTACGGTTCGTGCGGAACGAGGAGCCCCGAGCACACCCCACCGGAGGAACAGGCGATGGCACAGCAGGCATTGGTCACCGGTATCGGCGGCAAGGAGCCGGACATCGATCCGGACGCCTTCCTCGCACCGACCTCCGTCGTCGTCGGCGAGGTCTCGATGGCCGCGGGCTCCAGCCTCTGGTACCACGCCGTGCTGCGCGCCGACTGCGGTCCGATCTCCCTCGGCCCCGACAGCAACATCCAGGACAACTGCAGCGTGCACACCGATCCGGGCTTCCCGCTGACGGTGGGGGCCAGGGTCTCGGTCGGCCACAACGCCGTGCTGCACGGCTGCGTGATCGAGGACGACGTCCTGGTCGGCATGGGCGCCACCGTGCTCAACGGCGCGCACATCGGGGCGGGCTCCCTGATCGCGGCGCAGGCGCTCGTGCCGCAGGGGATGCGGGTGCCGCCCGGGTCGCTCGTCGCCGGAGTGCCCGCCAAGGTGAAGCGGGAGCTGACCGCCGAGGAGCGTGAGGGCATCGCCCTCAACGCGGCCGGTTACGTGGAGCTGGCGAAGGCCCACCGCGAGACGCACCAGGAGGACTGACGTCCCCGTACGGAACGGGCCCCGGGCGGACACTGCCGCACGGGGCCCTCGTGATCAGGCGGACCCGTCCGAAGGCGGGGCCGCGCCGGTTCAGTCGGCCGCGGGGACCACGTCGGGCTCGGACGCCGGCGCCGTGCTCCCGGCCTGTTCCGCGGCCTTCTTGGCCCGGCTCTTCAGCACCAGCATCGAGACCACGCCGATCAGTACGGCGGCGAGCAGCCCCAGCCACGAGAAGCGCTTGAGCCACGCCTCGGCGACGACGCCCACCGAGTAGATGACGGCCGTGGTGCCGCCGGCCCAGACGATCCCGCCGAGCACGTTCGCGATGAGGAACTTCCAGTACGGCATGCGCAGGACACCGGCCAGCGGCCCCGCGAAGATCCGCAGCAGCGCGACGAAGCGGCCGAAGAAGACCGCCCACATGCCCCACTTCTCGAACGACCGCTCCGCCAGGGCGATCTGGGGTGCCCCGAAGTGCTTGGGGAACTTCCCGCCGAGCCAGGCGAGCAGGGGGCGTCCGCCCTTGCGGCCGATGGCGTAGCCGATGGAGTCACCGATGATCGCACCGGCCGACGCACAGGCGCCGAGCACCACGGGGTCGATGTCGCCGTGCTGGGAGGCGAGGAGCGCCGAACTCACGAGGATGATCTCGCCCGGCAGGGGGATACCCAGACTCTCGAGTCCGATGACGACCCCCACCAGGAGGTAAATGCTGACCGCGGGGACGGTCTCGAGCCACTCCTGGACGTGCAAGGCGGGTCCTTCCCGAAGAGATCTGGCGGCCGCGCACCACGGGGGGTGCACGGCGGGCAGCCTACCGGGCCGGACGACCGGAGCGGCCGCCGCGGCCCCCGGACCGGGGCGCGCGGGGCCGGTGCGGGTCAGCGGTTCGGACGCAGCGTCCAGACGACGCTCATCTCACTGGTGACGGCGCCGTCGGCGCGGCGGATCTCGACGGCCACGGGGAACTCCGGGCGCTTCCCCTCGTCCAGCTCGGCGACCACCTCGGCCACCGGGCGGCCCAGCACCGCCGTCGCGGTGAGTTCGCCCATGGCCACCTTCTTGAAGGACATCTCCGTGGTGACGGGCAGCGGCACGGCGCGGGCCATCTGGTCGCCGAACGCGGCGACGACGATCGCGCCGCTCGCCGACTCGGCGAGCGTGAACATCGCTCCGGCGTGGGGTCCGCCGAGGTGGTTGTGGTAGTCGGCGTGGTCGGGGAGCGAGAGGACGGCGCGCTCCGCGGTCGTCTCGAGGTAGGTGATGCCGAGGGTCCGGACCATCGGGACGCTCGCGGACAGGATCTCGCCGACTGTCATCTCTTCAGTGCTCATGGCGGCGATGTTACTAGCGGGTAGCAGTCTTTGACCATCCCCTCACAGGGGTGCCCGTAGCAGCACACCCCGCGCCCCTCTATGGTTACTGGCCATGTGGCCAGGACAGCAGCCGCCCGGGGGCGAGCAGAACCCGCAGGACCAGAACCAGAACCCGTACCAGCAGCCGGGGTACCAACAGCCGAATCCCTATCAGCAGCCGGGATATCAGCAGCAGGGTCAGCCGGGCTACCCGCAGCCCAACCCGTACCAGCAGCCCACCGTGCCGCAGTACGCCGTACCGGGCGGGCCCGGCGGTCCGCAGCCGGACGACAAGAAGAAGACGACCATCGTCGCCGTCGTCGCGGCCGCGGTGGTCGTCGTGGCGGCGGTCGTCACCGGCGTCGTCGTCATGAACAAGGACGACGGCAAGGGCGGCTCGGACGTCGCCGAGGGCAAGGGATCCTCGTCCCCGTCGGCGAAGGCCTCCGAGTCCTCGTCCGCCCCGGCGGCGAACCCGCGGGGCGGTGAGGACGCCGCGCCGACCGTCCCGGGCTGGAAGGTCGTGACCAACCCCAAGTGGGGCACGCAGTTCGACGTGCCCGGCGACTGGGAGGTCTCGGGCACCGGCGTGATCTCGGGCTTCGAGGACGTGAAGGACCCCACGGGCCCGCCGGCGGTCGGCTTCTCCGCTCCCGCGCACCTCAAGACCAAATGGTGCAGCGACGACTCGGACAAGGACGGCAAGCAGGAGGACACCAGCCTCGCCGGTGTCGGGACCAAGGGCGCGCAGGGCGCCAAGACGGCGGACCAGGCGGCGACGAACGAGGCCGCCAACTGGGTCTGGGCGGCCTACGCCCAGGAGGACCCGAAGGACAAGGTCAAGATCGGCAAGCCCAAGCCGTACACGACCGAGTCGGGCCTGTCCGGCAGCGTCGTCACGGCCACCGCGACCGGACTGGCCAACAAGAACAAGTGCGACACCGACGGCAAGTCGATCGCGTTCACCTTCAAGAACGGCAAGGACGAGTTCTCGTCCTGGATCCTCTACGCCAACGCCGGGGTCGACGACGAACTCCCGGACGCCACCATCCAGAAGATCCTCAGCACGGTACGTCTGGCGGAGAGCGCGGACGCCACGTCCTGAGCCTCCGGGGCGTCCGGCCGGGACCGCCCATTTGGCGGGAGGGGGCCGGGGCGGGGATAGTCCCTTGGTGACTTCCGCCGCCTCCTCCCCCTCGCCGGACCTCCGCTCCCTCCCGGCGGGCCGCAATTTCGGCCTGCTGACCGCCGCCGCGATCATCACGAGCCTGGGCACCAACGGCGCGCTGATCGCGGCGGCGTTCGCCGTGCTGGAGTCGGGCGGCGACGCGGGGGACGTCGGCCTGGTCGCCGCAGCGCGTACGGCGCCGCTGGTGCTCTTCCTGCTGATCGGCGGCGCGGTCGCGGACCGGCTGCCGCGTCACCGGGTGATGGTGGCCGCGAACACGCTGAACTGCGTCTCCCAGGCGGCCTTCGCCTGGCTGGTGCTCACGGACGGCGCCGAGCTGTGGCACATGATGCTACTGACGGCGCTCTGCGGCACCGGGCAGGCCTTCTTCGGCCCGGCCGCCGAGGGCATGCTGATGTCCAGCGTCAGCGGTGAACAGGCGGCCCGCGCCTTCGCCTTCTTCCGGATGTCGATGCACGGCGCGGCCATCGGCGGCGCGGCGCTCGGCGGCGCCATGATCGCGGCCATGGACCCGGGCTGGGTGCTGGCGGTCGACGCCGCCGCGTTCGCCGTCGCCGGTGTGCTCCGGGCCTTCCTGGACGTCAGCCACATCCCCGCGCGCACACCGGGCGGCGGGCTGCTCGCCGATCTCCGGGACGGCTGGCACGAGGTCGTCGGGCGCCCCTGGCTCTGGGCCGTCGTGCTGCAGTTCTCCGTGGTCGTGGCCGTCGTCGGGGCCGCCGAGGCGGTGTACGGACCGCTGGTGGCGCGGGACGAGCTCGGGGGCGCCCGGCCCTGGGGATTCGCCCTCGCGGCGTTCGGGGTCGGCACGCTGGGCGGGGCGCTGCTGATGATGCGGTGGAAGCCCCGGCGGCTGCTGCTGGCCGGGACGCTCTGCGTCTTCCCGCTGGCCCTCCCGTCCGCCGGCCTCGCGATCCCGCTGCCGGTGGCCGGCCTCTGCGCGGTGATGTTCGTGACGGGTGTCTCCATCGAGGTGTTCGGGGTGTCCTGGATGACGGCCCTGCACCAGGAGATCCCCGAGGAGAAGCTGTCCCGGGTGGCGGCGTACGACTGGTTCGGCTCGGTGGCGATGGTGCCGCTGGCCACGGCCGTGGCCGGCCCGGTGGAGACGCTCGTCGGGCGCGGCGCGGCCCTGTGGGGCTGTGCCGGCCTGATCGTGCTCGTGACGGCGGGGGTGCTGTTCGTCCCGGACGTACGGAATCTGACGCGCCGGGGCACGGTGGCGAAGGTCAGCGTCCCGGAGCGGCCCCGGGCCTCAGCCGATGCTGAAGGCTCCCTCGGGGGGCTCGGGTGAGGCCACGGCCTCGCTGTCCCGCACGGGCTTCGCGCCACGGATGAACCGGGTCAGCCCGGCACCGTGCTCGACCCGCGCGGGGAACGCGTCGGCGGCGCACAGCCGGGTGAGCGGTCCGATGTCGAGCGGGGCGCGGGAGGCGAGCAGCACGGCGTTGCCGAAGCGACGGCCGCGCAGGACGGCCGGCTCGGCGATCAGGGCCAGCTCGTCGAACACCTCCGCGAAGTTGGCCAGTTGGGAGCGCAGGAAGGTGAAGGGGGCACTGTCGGCCAGGTTGGCCGCGTAGACGCCTCCCGTCCGCAGGACGCGTCCGGCGGCCCGCGCGTACTCCAGCGAGGTCAGGTGGGCGGGCACCCGTGCGCCACCGAAGACGTCGGCGATCAGGAGGTCCGCCGAGCTCTCCGGTGCCTCTTCGAGCCAGCCGCGGGCATCACCGGCGTGCACGGTGACACCGGCTCCCCCGGGCAGCGGCAGATGCTCGCGAACCAGGTCGACGAGCCCCCGGTCCGCCTCCGCCACGTCCTGCCGCGAGCCGGGGCGGGTGGCCACGACGTAGCGGGGCAGGGTGAGGGCGCCGCCGCCGAGATGCACCACGTCCAGCGGTGTTCCCGGCGCGGCGGCCCGGTCCACCACATGGCCGAGCCTCCGTACGTACTCGAATTCCAGGTGCTCCGGCTCGTCGAGATCGACGTAGGACTGCGGGGCGCCGTCGACCGTGAGCAGCCAGGCCCGGTCACGGTCGACGTCGGGCAGCAGCCTGGCGGTGCCGCAGTCGGTGTCGCGGATGACGGGTATCGGCTCGTTCACTCCCCCATTGTGACGGCAGCCGGACCCGCGCCCCGCCGGATCAGCCGTTCCACACGGCGGCGACCGCCTCGGTGTGGGCGGCGGACTGGGCGAGTCCGGCCCTGGCCGCCGCGGCCCGCCGTGCGGGGTCCAGGGAGTTGCGGCCGATGGCCTTACGGGTCCCGGCGTCGGGGGTGATGACCTCGACGCGGGCGCCGGCTGCCTCCAGTTCGGCGGCCTGCGCGCGGGGTGAGGCGACCACCTTGCCGCCGCCGGCGGTGGGGGCGATCACGACGACGCGCTCGTAGCCGGAGGCGAGCTGGGCGTTGGCCGGGGAGTGCACTCCCCCGTCGATCCAGCTCCCGCCCCCCGCGCTGACCACGGGCCAGACCATGGGGACCGCGCAGCTGGCGGTGACCGCGTCGGCGAGCGCGACCGTGCCGGTCCGGTCGAAGGTGTGCAGGGCGCCGGTCGTCGCGTCGACGGCGGTGATCAGCAGGTGGCGTTCGGGCCACTCGGGTGACGGCAGCCGGCTCGTGATCGACGCGCGCCGTCCGGCGGCGTCCGCGCCGGGCCCGCTGTCACGGGCCAGGGCGCCCAGCTTGCGTCCGTACTCGTCGGGCGTACGGGAAGAGAGCATCGCTCGCGCGTAGCGCAGCACGGTGACGGGGCCGAGCCGGCCCGCCGCGCTCTTCTCGCTCTCCGGCTCGGCGAGCTGGCGCTCGTAGAGGTCGCCCACGGCGACGAGTCCGGAGGCGAGCTGCGCCCCCACGATGGCCCCCGCCGAGCTCCCGACGATCAGATCGGCGGTGGAGAGGTCGACACCCGCCTTGGCGAGGCCGTGCAGGATGCCCGTTTCCCAGGCGGTGCCGGTGACGCCTCCGGCACCCAGTACAAGAGCTGTGTCTGCCATGAAACCCAGTCTGGTGCACGGAGCGCGGCCCGCCTCCCCCGGGGTGGAGGAGACGGGCCGCACCTGGTCCGTCAGAGCAGGGCGGTGACCGTACCGGCGCCGACCGTGCGGCCGCCCTCGCGGATCGCGAAGCCGAGGCCGGACTCCAGAGGCACGTCACGGCCGAGCTCGACGGTCATGGTGACCGTCTCACCGGGCCGCGCCACGGCCGCCTCGCCCAGGTCGACGTCGCCGACGACGTCCGCCGTACGGATGTAGAACTGCGGCCGGTAGCCCGTGGTGACCGGCGTGGTCCGGCCTCCTTCCCGGCCCGACAGGACGTACACCTGCGCGGTGAAACGCCTGCTCGGGGTGACGCTGCCGGGCGCCGCGACCACATGGCCCCGGCGGACGCGGTCGCGCTCGACCCCGCGCAGCAGCAGCGCGACGTTGTCCCCGGCCTCCGCGGACTCCATCGGCTTCCCGAAGGTCTCCAGACCGGTGACGACCGTCTCGACGTCCGCCCCGAGGACCGACACGCGGTCCCCCACACGCACCGTGCCGCGCTCCACGGCGCCGGTGACGACGGTGCCGCGGCCCGTGATGGTGAGCACGTTCTCGACGGACAGCAGGAACGGCGCGTCGGTGTAGCGCACCGGCATCGGCACGTACGTGTCGACCGCGTCCAGCAGTCCCTCGATCGACGCGGTCCAGCGCGGGTCGCCCTGGAGCGCGCCGAGCCCCGACACCCGTACGACGGGCACGGTGTCCCCGCCGTAGCCGTGCGCGGTCAGCAGCTCGCGGACCTCCAGCTCGACCAGGTCGGTCAGCTCGGGGTCGCCCGCGTCGGCCTTGTTCAGGGCGACGACGATGTGGTCGACGCCGACCTGACGGGCCAGCAGGACGTGCTCCGCGGTCTGCGGCATGATCCCGTCGAGCGCGGAGACGACGAGGATCGCCCCGTCCAGCTGCGCCGCGCCGGTGACCATGTTCTTGATGTAGTCGGCGTGGCCGGGCATGTCGACGTGGGCGTAGTGCCGGGTGTCGGTCTCGTACTCGACGTGCGCGATGTTGATGGTGATGCCGCGCTGCGCCTCCTCGGGGGCCCGGTCGATCCGGTCGAACGGCACGAAGGTGCCGGTGCCGCGGTCGCTGAGCACCTTGGTGATGGCGGCGGTCAGGGTGGTCTTGCCGTGGTCGACGTGGCCCATGGTGCCGATGTTGAGGTGTGGCTTGGTGCGTACGTATGCCGTCTTGGGCATGGCTCGTTCCTCGGAATTCGAAGCTGAGAAGAGAAGACCCCAAGGCCCCGCCGACCCTCCCCTCACGGGGTCCGCCGGACTGTCGGGGGAGGGTCAGCTTCGGGCGCCGCCGAAGGGCGCCGCCGCAGCGGTGAACGCTGCGTCAGTTGCTGCTGCGGCCGCGGCCGCAGGGCTCACGGCAGCCTTCGGCGTGTCCGCGACTGCGGACCGCGCTGCGAGGAAGGCGTACCGGAACATGCCTCTGATCATGGCGGAGCGGGGCGGGGCCGTCGAATGGTTTTCCGGTGCCGCGGGCCCGGGTTCAGATGTTCTTGAGCGCCTCGCGCACGGAGAGCGGGGACAGGCGGTCCCGGGCTCCGTCGACGAAGTCGCGTACGGCTTCCGGGTCGGTCTTCGCGTACTCCCGCAGGGCCCAGCCGATCGCCTTGCGGAGGAAGAAGTCGGGGTGGTCCGCGCGGAGCAGGCAGGAGCGGAAGAGCCGTTCCGCGTCCGTGTGCTCCTTGTACCGCAGTTGGTGGAGCAGCGCCGTACGGGCGACCCAGATGCTGTCGTCCTCGATCCACCGGTCCATCACCGCCCCGAGCGTGGGGTCTGCGCTCACGAGCGGCCCCGCGACATGGGCGGCGAGCAGGTCGACGGTGTCCCACCAGGGCACGGTGGTGACGAGATGGCGCAGGACCGGCACGAATCCGGACGAGCAGCGGGCCACGTGGCGGCGCAGGTAGTCGGTCGCGAAGTACTGGTACTCGCGCTCCGGCAACTCCCAGCAGCGCAGGGCGATCGCGGTGCAGTCGCTCTCGTCCGGCCGCCCGGTACCCGCGAGGACCTCCCGGGAGAGCACCCGTCGCCGCGGCGTCGGGATGCCCAGGAAGGGAGTGACGTTCTTCATGTACGCCGCCGCCCCGGCCGCCCGTCCGGGGTCCGCGGCCCGGGGATACAGCCTGGTGAGGCGGTCGAGCACGGTGTCGGCGAGCGCGCTCTCCGGGGCCACGGGGGCGGAGGGTGCCGAGGGACTCATGGGGTGCACATTACGGCGATCACACACATGTTTCGGTTACGCTCCCCAGATGTTCGACCCCGTCTCCGCAACACGGCCCTCCGGTGGCCTCGCAGTGCGCTGTACGAGGGCGCTGCTCTCCCCCTGGTCCCGGTTCTCCCTGCTCGTTGCCATGCTCCTGGCCGCGGCCACCACGATGCTGCTGTTCGAACCACAGCGGTTGCTGGCCTCCGGCTGGCCACCCCAACTCACGGGTTCCGCCGCCGCGATGCTGTTCGGGCTCGCGTACGGCGTGTGCACCGTGGCCTTCGTGCCACGCCCGCTGCTCAACCTGGCCGCCGGAGCGCTCTTCGGTGCGCAGGCCGGACTCGCGGCCGCGCTGGCCGGAACGGTCCTCGGCGCGGGCGTCTCCTTCCTGCTCGGCAGGGTGCTGGGCCAGGACGCGCTCCGTACGCTGCTGCGCGGCAAGTACCTGAAGGCGGCGGACGGTCTGCTGAGCCGGCACGGGTTCAGGTCCATGCTGGCGCTGCGGCTCTTCCCCGGGGTGCCGTTCGCCGCGGCCAACTACTGTGCGGCGACCTCCCGTATGGGCTATCCGCCGTTCCTGCTGGCCACCGGGCTCGGCTCCATCCCGAACACGGCCGCGTACGTCATCGCGGGCAGCACGGCGTCCTCCCCGACCTCACCGGTGTTCCTGGCGGCGATGGGTTTCATCGTGGTGTCCGGAGCGGGTGCGGCTCTGGTGGCCTGGCGCAGGCGGCACCGGCTCGGCGCCGGGGCGGCACCGGAGGCGGGCGCGGCGTAGCCAGGGGCAGGCGGCAGTCTGTTCACCTGTAGGCGATACGCTGCGCGCAACCGACAGAGGATGTCCGGGGCCGTGGCGTCCCGTCCCCTTTTCTGACCGCATCCGCACGCCGCCGACGGCCCTCGCGCCCGTCGGCCGTTGCATGAGTACCTCCGGGATGGCCTAAGCCCCATGAGCTGGTTCGAATCATTCGTCCTGGGCCTCGTTCAGGGACTGACCGAGTTCCTGCCGATCTCCTCCAGCGCGCACCTGCGGCTGACCGCGGCCTTCGCGGGCTGGCACGACCCGGGAGCCGCGTTCACCGCGATCACGCAGATCGGCACGGAGGCCGCGGTCCTCATCTACTTCCGCAAGGACATCGTCCGGATCATCTCGGCCTGGTTCAGGTCCCTGACCAACTCCTCGATGCGCAGTGACCACGACGCCCAGATGGGGTGGCTGGTCATCATCGGCTCCCTCCCCATCGGGGTGCTCGGCCTGACGTTCAAGGACCAGATCGAGGGCCCCTTCCGCGACCTGCGTCTGATCGCGACGACGCTGATCGTGCTGGGCATCATCCTCGGCATCGCGGACCGGCTCGCCGCCCGCGACGAGACCGGCGGCAAGCACCGGGCCATCAAGGAGCGCAAGTCGCTGAAGGAGCTGGGCGTCAGGGACGGCCTGATCTTCGGCTTCTGCCAGGCGATGGCCCTGGTCCCGGGCGTCTCCCGCTCGGGCGCGACGATCAGCGGCGGTCTGCTCATGGGCTACACCCGCGAGGCGGCCGCCCGCTACTCCTTCCTGCTGGCGATCCCGGCGGTGCTGGCGTCGGGCGTCTTCGAGCTGAAGGACGCGGGCGAGGGCCATGTCTCCTGGGGTCCGACGATCTTCGCGACGATCATCGCGTTCGCTGTCGGATATGCCGTCATCGCCTGGTTCATGAAGTTCATCACCACCAAGAGCTTCATGCCGTTCGTGATCTACCGCGTACTCCTGGGCATCCTGCTGTTCGTCCTGATCGGGGCCGGGGTGCTGAGCCCTCACGCGGGTGAATCCGCCGGATGACGGGGACAGGGGCCCGGCCGCCGGGCCCCTGTCCGTTCACACGTCTGACAGACGACTGTCACGTGGGAACGGAATGCGCCGATGGCCACGGTCCGTTCTCGATGACATGACTACAGGCGTGACGCTTCAGGCGAACGACACGGAGAACCAGGTCGACGCGAGCGTGCGGCTCGCGCGTGAGGCCTCGGAGGCCGGGCTGCGGTCGGCCTGGTTCGGGCAGACCTTCGGGGCGGACTCACCGCAGCTCGCGGCGATCGTCGGGCGGGAGGTACCCGGCCTTCAGGTGGGTACGTCCGCCATCCCGGTGTTCGGCCGGCACCCCCTGGTGGTCTCCAGCCAGGCCCAGACGGCTCAGGCGGCCACGCACGGCCGCTACCACCTCGGGCTGGCCCTCGGGACGAAGCTGCTGACGGAGGGCGGGTTCGGTATTCCCTTCGAGCGGCCCGTCGCCCGTCTGCGGGAGTTCCTCACCGCGTTGCGGCAGTTGACCACGACGGGCGCCGCCGACTTCCACGGCGAGCTGCTCACCGTCGGCACGCCCGTGCCGGCCCGGGTGCCCGGTGCGGACGCGGGCGTGCCGCTGCTCGTCGCGGCGATGGGGCCTCAGGCCCTGCGTGCCAGTGGTGAACTGGCCGACGGGATCCTGCCCTACCTCGCCGGCCCGCGCGCCCTCGCCGAGCACAT
This sequence comes from Streptomyces sp. NPDC104381, assembly GCF_055583745.1. Classification (NCBI taxonomy): domain Bacteria; kingdom Bacillati; phylum Actinomycetota; class Actinomycetes; order Kitasatosporales; family Streptomycetaceae; genus Streptomyces; species Streptomyces sp. NPDC104381. The sequence continues at coordinate 87,506 of NZ_JBVJNK010000003.1, read as the reverse complement.
CGTTCCGGCGGTCACCGCGGCCGCCCGGGCCGCCGGCCGCCCGGTGCCCCGCATCGTCGCCCTGGTGAACGGGGTGGTCACCGACGACGTCGACGCCGTACACGAGAAGGTGACCGAGAAGCTCGCCTTCTACGAGCAGATCCCCTCCTACGCCCGCGTGATCGAGCTCTCGGGCGGCCGACGGGCCGCCGATGTGGCGGTGATCGGGGACGAGCGGCGGATCGCCGAGGAGGTACGGCGCTACCGGGACGCCGGGGCGACGGAGGTGGTGTTCTCGGGCACGGAGATCGCCGGGGACGCCGACCGCCTCCGGACCTGGGAGGTCCTGGGTTCGCTCGCGGGCTGAGCGGAGGCGCGGACCCCGCTCAGTACACGTCGCGCACGTACCGTTTGTCGGCGGCCAGTTGCTTCACGTACGCGCCGGCCGCGTCCTCCTGGAGTCCTCCGTGGGCCACGGCGATCTCCCGCAGGGCCCGGTCCACGTCCTTCGCCATCCGGGAGGCGTCTCCGCAGACGTAGAAGTGGGCGCCCTCCTGGAGCCACGACCACAGCTGGGCGCCGTGCTCGCGCATCCGGTCCTGGACGTAGATCTTGGCCCGCTGGTCGCGGGAGAAGGCGGTGTCCAGCCGGGTGAGGGTGCCGTCGCGGCGCAGGGCGTCGAGTTCGTCGCGGTAGTAGAAGTCGGTGGCGCGGCGCTGCTCGCCGAAGAACAGCCAGTTGGCGGCACGGTGGCCGAGCGCGCGGCGCTCGTCGAGGAATCCGAGGAAGGGGGCCACCCCGGTCCCGGGGCCGACCATCACCATCGGGGTGGCGGGGTCGGCCGGCGGGCGGAAGTGCGGGGCGCGCTGGACGAAGACGGGGACGGAGCTGCCCTCCTCCGCGTCGGCGAGGAAGGTGGAGGCCACGCCCTTGCGGACGGCGCCGTGCCGGTTCTCGTAGCGGACGACGGAGACGGTGAGGCTCACGCGGGCGGGGTCGGTGAGCGGGCTGGAGGATATGGAGTAGAGCCTCGGCCGGAGGCGTGTGAGGGCCCCGGTCCACTCGGCCGCGGTGGCGCGGGCGGAGTGCTCGGCGATGACGTCCACGGCCTGCCGGCCCCAGGTCCACTGGGCGAGTTCGCCCTTGTTGTCGGGGCGCAGGAGCTTCTTGAGGGTGCGGTCGTGGGTGCGTTCGGCGACCAGGCGCAGCAGCCCCGGGGTGATCCGGGCGATGTCCAGGTGGCGGTGGAGCGCCTCGCCCAGGGGTACGGATCCGACGCCTGACACATCGACGGGGGCGGCGGGGTCGAGTCCGGTGACGGCGAGCCATTCCGCCACGAGGCCGGGGCAGTTGAGCGCCTCCACGCCCAGCGCGTCTCCCGCCTCGTAGGTGAGCGGGACGGGGCTGTCCTGCGTGTCGAAGGTGAACCGGCGCACTTCCTTGGTGGCGCCGGGCAGGCTGAGCAGTTCGTTGCCCACGAGCCGCCCGGTCGCCGCCGTCGCCGCCCGGGTGGAGCGGGCCGGAGAGGCGGGGCCGGCAGCACGGGGATCAGCAGCGGTGGCGGCCTGGGCGCCCAGTGCCGCGAACACGTCGTCGAGCCACCGCCCGGCCGGCTCCTCGTAATCCGGTTCGCAGTCCGTGCGGGGGACGAGCCGCACGGCGCCCAGCTCCCCGAACCGTTCGTCGAGCCGTCTGCCGTGCCCGCAGAAGTCGTCGTACGAGGAGTCCCCGAGGGCGAGTACGGCGTAGCGCACCCCCTCCAGCCGGGGCGTGTCGGGTGCGTTGAGCGATTCCCAGAACCCGGAGCCGTTGTCCGGCGCGTCGCCGTCGCCGAACGTGCTGGTGACGACCAGCAGATCGGCCGGGCGCGGAAGGCTGTCCAGGGGGCGGTCGTCCATCCCGAGGAGCGTCGCCGTCCGTCCTTCGGCGGTGAGACGCCGGGCCGCCGCGGCGGCGACCTCCTCGGCGTTCCCGGTCTGCGAGGCCCACAGGACCACGATCTGCCGGCCGGGCGCGGCGCCGGCTTCCCGCGCCGTCCCGACGGGCTCCGGCTTCGGCTGCGGGGAGACGCCGCCGGGCACTCGGGAGAACATGCCGGCCAGCACCCCGTTGACCCAGAGGGCGTGGTCCGGTGCGAACGGCGCGTGCTCCGGCAGTACGGGCGTGCCCGCGGCCCCCGGGCCCAGGCCCGCGAGGAATCCGGACAGATAGCGCCGTTCGTGCTCGGCCAACGCGGGCGGTGCGGTGCCGGCGATGCCGAACACCCCCGCGAGAGCCGCCACTCCGGCGTCCGCCGATGCCGGGGCGGGGAGCTCCGCGGCGGCCGGTGCGACGGCGGCGACCTTCGCCAGTGTCACGGCGCAGACCTTGAACTCCGGCTGGAAGGACACCGGGTCGACGGCGTCGTGGGTGACGGCGTTGACGCTGAGGTACTCGCCGAAGAGGTCGTTCCAGTGGAACGGCGCGAAGCAGTCCCCGGGCCGCACCCGGTCGGTCACGACGGCCGGCAGCACGGCCCGGCCGCGCCGCGAGGCGACCTCGACCGAGTCGCCCTCCGCGATCGAGAGGGCCGCAGCGTCCTGGGGGTTGATCTCCACGAAGGGCCCCGGGTTCAGCTTGTTGAGCTTGGTGACCTTTCCGGTCTTCGTGAGGGTGTGCCACTGGTGTTGCAGGCGGCCGGTGTTGAGCACGAAGGGGAAGTCGTCGTCGGGCATCTCGGCCGCCGGCAGGTGCGGGCGGGCGAAGAACACCGCGCGGCCGCTCGCGGTGGGGAACTCCAGCCGTGGCACGCTCCCGTCGGGGCGTACGGACCGGGGCCGGACGGTCCCGTCGTTGAGGTAGCGGACCGGGTTGCGCTCCGGGCCGTCCGGGGCGGAACTGGGCCACTGGACGGGCGTCCGGCGCAGCCGTTCGTAGCTGACTCCGCGCAGGTCGTACCCGGTCTTCGGGTTGTGGGCCTGCTTGATCTCCTCGAAAACCTCCTCGGCGCCGCTGTAGGAGAACGCTTCCTCGTACCCCATCTCGCAGGCGATCCGCGCGATGATCCGCCAGTCCGGCCAGGCCTCCCCGGGCGGATCGGCGGCCTGCCGGGCGAGCGTGAGGTTCCGCTCCGAGTTGACCATGACGCCTTCGGCCTCGCCCCACAGCGCGGCGGGCAGGGCGACATCGGCGTAGGCGTTGGTCTCGGTCTCGGCGAACACGTCCTGGGTGACGACGAACTCCGCCGCCTCCAGCCCCTCGATGACGGTCCGGCGGTTGGCCACGGAGGCCACCGGGTTGGTGCAGATGATCCAGCAGGCCTTGATCTCGCCCTCGGCCATGCGCCGGAACATGTCGATCGTCCCGGTGCCCGCGGCCTCCGTACGGAGGGTCCCCGGCGCGATCCCCCACAGCTCCTCGACGAAGGTACGGTCCTCGTCGGACTGGAGGACGCGCTGGCCGGGCAGGCCCGGGCCCATGTAGCCCATCTCGCGGCCGCCCATCGCGTTGGGCTGGCCGGTGAGTGAGAAGGGGCCGCTCCCGGGGCGGCAGAGCGCTCCGGTGGCGAGGTGCAGATTGATCAGGGCGTTGGTGTTCCAGGTGCCGTGGGTGCTCTGGTTGAGGCCCATGGTCCAGCAGCTCATCCACTCACCGGCCTCGCCGATCCAGCGGGCGGCGAGGCGGATGTCCGCCTCCGGGATGCCGGTGATCGCGGCCACGGCGGCGGGCGGGTAGTCCCGGAGGAAGCCGGGCATCGCCTCCCAGCCCTCGGTGTACGCGGCGATGAACTCCGGGTCGGTGTGGCCGTTCTCGACGAGGAGGTGCAGAACACCGTTGAGCAGGGCCAGGTCCGTGCCGGGGCGTATCTGGAGGAACAGGTCGGCCTTGTCGGCGGTGGCGTTGCGCCGGGGGTCGACGACGATGAGTTTCGCGCCGGCCTTCACCCGCTCCATGAGGCGGAGGAAGAGGATGGGGTGGCAGTCCGCCATGTTCGAGCCGATGACGAGGAAGGTGTCGGCGTGCTCGAAGTCCTCGTACGAGCCGGGCGGGCCGTCGGCGCCCAGCGAGAGCTTGTAGCCGCTGCCCGCGCTGGCCATGCAGAGACGGGAGTTGGACTCGATCCAGCTGGTGCGGACGAAGCCCTTGGCCAGCTTGTTGGCGAGGTACTGCGCCTCCAGCGTCATCTGCCCGGAGACGTAGAGGGCCAGCGCGTCGGGCCCGTGTTCGTCGACCACCGCGCGCAGCCGCCGCGCGGTCTCCGCGACGGCGGCCTCCATGGACAGCGGCGCGGGCTCCTCGCTGCGGTCCGCCCGCACCAGGGCCGTCGTCAGCCGGCCGGGGGCGGCCAGCATCTCCGCGCTCGTCGCCCCCTTGGTGCAGAGCCGCCCGCGGTTGGTGGGGTGCGCCTTGTCGCCCGTGGCCTTCAGGACGGTGCGCCGGCCGTCGGGGCCCCTGCCGATGTCGAGCACCATCCCGCATCCGACACCGCAGTACGAGCAGACCGTCCGCACCTGGGCGGGGGTGTCCGGCTGCGGGTTCGGCACGGTCATGGACGGCCTTTCATGGGGGACGCGGACCCCGCGACCGTACGAAACGTCCGTTTCCCGGGTGTCACGCCGGGCGATCAGGCGTGGTTACGTCCGCTGCACAGTCGCCTCCGTACGCCCGTGAGGCCCCTACGCCGGTGAGGCCGCCGTACGCCGACGGGCGCCCGCCTCCGCTGGTATGCCGACGAGCCCCGCCGGGCCCCGGGCGCACGACCGGGTGATAATCACGGTTCTGGGGCTGTCCCGACCCGGCCCGGAGCTCTCCGACCGCGATGGAGGCTTGTATGACCGCCGACGACCTTCCCGTCATCGCCGCGGTGGACGGTTCCGAGCACGGCTGGGAGGCGCTGGACTAGGCCGCCGCCGAAGCGGTGCGCACGGGTCTGCCGCTGCTGATCGTGCATGTCCGGACGCCCGCCCGGCGTGCGGAGGAGGAGAGAGCGCTGCGGGAGGCCGAGGAACTGCTCGCGCAGGCCGTGCTGCGGACCTCCCGGCTCGCTCCGGAGCTGCCCACCTCGACGCTGACCCCGCTGGACTTCCCTTCGGCGGCGCTGACCTCCCTCAGCCGTGACGCCTCGATGGTGGTCGTCGGATCCCGTGGTCTCGGCGGGTTCCGTTCGCTGATGATCGGATCCAACAGTCTGGCCACCGCCTCGATGGCCCGGTGCCCGGTCGTCGTCGCCCACACCGGTGGGGCGGACGAGGGCGGGGCGGAGCCGCAGGACGCCTTTCCGGACGTCGTCGCGGGCGTCGCCGCCGACGAGAGCAGCGGTGCGGTCCTGGATTTCGCCTTCGAGGCCGCCGCGTCCAGGCCGGGCGCACGGCTGCGGCTCGTGCACGGCTGGACGATGTTCTCGTCGATGCTGTCCGGCGGCCCGGTGTTCGACAGCGAGGCGGCGGCCGCCTCGGCGGCCCGTGCGCTCGCCGAGCTCACCGCGGGGCGGCAGGAGGAGTACCCGCAGGTGGAGGTCGTGCGCGAACCCGTCCGGGGCTCGGCTTCCCGCACCCTCGTCACGGCATCGGCCACCGCCGCGCTGACCGTGGTCGGGCGGCGCAGGGGCGGTGAGGCCCTCGGGCTCGGCCTGTCTCCCGTCGCGCAGACGACGGTGACGCACGCCCTCGGCCCCGTGGCCGTCGTCCCCACCTGACACCGGTCCCCCATGCCCGGCCCCGGGCCGTACGCGCCCCTTGGCGTGCGGCTCCCGACGGCCGAGACTTGGGCGATGACACAGCGCGTGGCTCTCGCGACGGTGATGGACCGGCTCTCCATCGACGCAGTGATCACCGATTACGCCGTGGCGGTGGCGGACGGGGCCTGGGACGACTACGGCGCCCTGTTCACCTCGGACGGGCGCGCCGACTACCGCGACGCGGGAGGCTCCGAGGGGCCGGCCGCCGAGGCCGCGCGGTGGCTGGCCGAGAGCCTGCGGCCCTTCCCCGCCCGCCAGCACCTGATCGTCAACCGGCGGCTGGATCTCCAGGATCTGGGCGGCTATCCCGGGGACCGGGCACAGGTGCGGGCCGACTACCTCGGCCCGGCCGGGCCGGAGCCCTGGGACGGGGAGAGCGCTCCGGCCCTGTTCACCGGCGGCCGGTACGTCTTCGAACTGCGGCGTACGGAACCGGGCTGGCGGATCCGGACCGTCACGGCCCACCGGAAATGGCGGTACACGCCCGGAGGGACGGCCGGCTGATCATCGGCCGCCGAGGCGCGCGTCCGCGCGGCGGTACGGCCGTCGGGAGCGCACGTACGCCCGGTGGCAGCGGCATGCCCCCTGTGCGCTGCTGATCTTCTGCACCACACTGGGGTCAGGAGCACGGATCAGGAGCAGCGATCATGCGCGGGGATCGAGCGCACGACCGGCGAGGAGGGCACGCATGCCGATGTGGCGCGGGCGGCATCCCGCGAGGCCGGCAGGTGAGGACGGGGCGCAACCGTACGGGTGGCTGCTCGGTTCCCGCACGGGGCGCGGCGCGGCGGCCCTGTGCGCCGGTGCGCTTCCCGCCCTGGCGTTTCCCGCGCCCTCGCTCTGGTGGTTCGCCTATGTCGCCCTGGTGCCCTGGCTGCTGCTGATCCGGACGGCGGGCACGGGGCGCCGCGCGGCGGTCGACGGCTGGCTCGGCGGTACGGGCTTCATGCTCGCCGTGCACCACTGGCTGATGCCGAGCCTCCACGTGTTCATCCTGGTGCTGGCGGCCCTGCTGGGGCTGCTGTGGGCTCCCTGGGGTCTCCTCGTGGCCCGGCTGCTCGGTGGCCCGCCGTCCGTACGCCGTGCGGTGGCCGCGGTGGTCGTGGTGCCCTCCGGGTGGCTGATGATCGAGCTGGTCCGCTCCTGGGAGGGGCTCGGCGGGCCGTGGGGGCTGCTGGGCGCCAGCCAGTGGGACGTCCCACCGGCGCTGCGCGTCGCCTCGGTGGGGGGTGTCTGGCTGGTCAGTCTGGCCGTGGTGGCCGCGAACACGGCCGTCACGGTGCTGATCGCCGTCCCCGCGGCCCGCACGGCGGGGGCCACGTGTCTGGTGGCGGGTGCGCTGGGTGTGGGGGCGACGGCGCTCTGGGCGCCACGCCCCGAGGAGACCGGCACGGCCCGGATCGCCGTGGTGCAGCCGGGTGTCGTCGAGGGCCCCGGCAGCGTCGAGCGCCGCTTCGCGCGCGGCGAGGAACTGACCCGCGGTCTGGCGGGCCGGGACGTGGACCTCGTGGTGTGGGGCGAGAGCAGTGTGGGCGTCAACCTGAACAAGGACCCGGAGATGACGGATCGCGTCGCGGCGCTGTCGCGGCTGACCGGAGCCGAGGTGCTGGTCAACATGGACGCCCGGCGCACCGACGGCCCCGACCGTACGGGGATCTTCAAGTCCGCGGTGCTGGTGGGCCCGGACGGCCCGACCGGGGACCGCTACGACAAGATGCGCCTGGTTCCGTTCGGGGAGTACGTCCCCGCCCGCGCGCTGCTCGGCTGGGCGACCTCGGTGGGCAAGGCGGCGGGCGAGGACCGGCTGCGCGGCAGCGGCCCCGTGGTGATGGAGCTGGCGGACGGGCTGCGGGTGGGCCCGCTGGTGTGCTTCGAGACGGCGTTCCCCGACATGAGCCGGCAGTTGGTGAAGGACGGCGCCCAGGTGCTGGTCGCCCAGTCGTCCACCTCGACGTTCCAGCACAGCTGGGCGCCCGCCCAGCACGCCTCGCTCGCGGCGCTGCGGGCGGCCGAGACGGGCCGCCCGATGGTGCACGCCACGCTCACCGGCGTGAGCGCGGTGTACGGCCCGCGCGGCGAGCGGGTGGGAGCACCCCTCGGTACGGACGCGAGCGAGGCCGCCGTGTACGACGTACCGCTGGCCCGGGGCACCACTCTCTACGTCCGGCTGGGGGCCTGGCCGGTGTACGGCGCGCTGGCGGTGCTGGCCGTCTTCCTGGGGGCGGCGGGGCTGCGGTCCCTCAGGTCGCCTGCTCCGAAGCCTCCTGCACCACCCGCTCGCACAGCCGGTGGGTCTCCAGGGCGTCCCGGGCGCTGAGCACCTCTCCGGCCCGTACCGCGTCCAGGAACGACAGCACGCTCTGCTCGATGCCGCGCTGACGGGCGACGGGCACCCAGTCGCCGCGCCGTCGCAGGGTCGGCTGTCCCTTGTGGTCGACGACGTCCGCGAGGTTGAGGACCTGGCGCTTGGTGTCCTGGCCCGACACCTCGAGGATCTCCTCGGTCGATCCGTTGAGCCGGTTCATCATGCCGATGGCGGTGAACCCGTCGCCGGACAGCTGGAGCACCACGTGGTGCATGAGGCCGTCGACGATCCGCGCCCGTACGACGACGCCGGACACGGGGCCGGGGACCAGGAAGCGCAGGGTGTCGACGACGTGGATGAAGTCGTCCAGCACCATGGTGCGCGGGTCCTCGGGCAGTCCCACCCGGTTCTTCTGGAGGAGGATCAGCTCGCGGGGGTGCTCGACGCACTGCGCGTACGACGGGGCGAGCCTGCGGTTGAATCCGACCGTGAGCGCGACGCCGCGTTCCTCGGCCAGGGCCACCAGCCGCTCGGACTCGGCGAGTTCGTACGCGAGGGGCTTGTCGACGTAGGTGGGCACGCCCGCTTCGAGCAGCCGGCCCACGATCTCCGCGTGCGCCGCGGTCGGCGCGTGCACGAAGGCGGCGTCCAGTCCCCGCGCGAGCAGCCCGTCGAGATCCTCGTGGCACTGCCGGGCGGGGATGTGGTGGGTCCCGGCGACGGCCTCCAGGGTGGCCGGGGTGCGGGTCTGCAGATGCAGTTCGACGCCGGGCAGAGTCGTCAGTACCGGCAGATACGCCTTCTGCGCGATGTCGCCGAGCCCGATGCAGCCGACCTTCACGAGGTTCTCCCTGTCGCCTTGACCAGGGGCGGGTCACGGTCGCGTCCTCTGTCCTCCCCTGGTCCCGGCAGCATACGTGCGCTGCGGAGGCCGCCAGTCGCAGATGCCGTCGAAGGTGCGCAGGACGAGCCCGGGGCCGAGGCGGGAGACCGCGGACATCAGGCCGTTCCGGAGGGCGACGGCCGGGGCGCCGGTCAGGCCGGTCAACCGCGAGACCTGGGCCGCCTTGCGGACCATGGCGGTCGTACGGGGGTGCCTGGCCGCGCTGTAGGCGGCCACGCCCGCTCCCAGGTCGCCGCCCGGCGTGACGTGGTGGGCGAGCACGACGGCGTCCTCGATGGCCTGGTTCCCGCCCTGGCCGAGGAACGGCACCATGGCGTGCGCGGAGTCACCGACGAGCACCGTGCGGCCCCGGTGGAACGCCGGCAGCGGGTCGGTCAGGTGGTGGACGTCGTGGCGCAGGACCTGGTGCGGCTCGACGGCGGCGATGATCGCGGGTATCGGGTCGTGCCAGTCGCCGTACCGGCGCATCAGCTCCGCCTTCTCGTCGTCGGCGGCCCTGGCTCCGGCGGGGGCGAGCGCCGCGGCGTAGGCGTAGATCCCGCCGTCCTTCAGCGGGTGGCTGCCCCAGAGCGCGCTGCGGCCCCAGGTCTCGTGCGAGCTGAAGGGGTGGCCCACGCCGGGTGCGAGGACGCGCCAGGTGGTGAAGCCGCTGTACGAGGGGCCGGGGTGGTCCGGGAACAGCGCGGTGCGTACGGCCGATCCGATGCCGTCGGCGCCGATCACCAGGTCGGCCTCGATGTCGCCCGTGTCCGTCCTGACGAGGGCGGGGCTCCCTCCTACCCGGCCCCGGTCCACGAGCCGGGCGGGTGTGCCGGTGCGCACGGCGTCCTCGGGGAGCCGGGAGCGGAGCAGGTCGACGAGCGCCGAGCGGTGCAGCAGGACGAGCGGACCGCCGAACCGCTCGGCGGCGGCGGTGCTGTCCGTGCGGGCGAGCCAGCGCCCGGAGGGTGTCCGCATGCCACCGTCGCCCTGCCAGGCGGCGAGGGCCCTGACCTCGTCGCCGAGCCCGATGACGTCGAGGGCGCGCTGGGAGTTGGGGGCGAGGCTGATGCCCGCGCCGACGGGCTCCAGCGAGGCGGCCCGTTCGAGCACGGTGACCTGCCAGCCGCTGCGGTGGAGGGCGGCTGCGGCTGTGAGGCCGCCGATGCCGCTGCCGATGACCACCGCTCGGGACGTCGTCATGACCGACTCCTCCTCGGAACACCCTCGGAACTACATCTGTAGTACGCACGCTCCACGCTACTACAGGTGTAGTGGCGGCGGTAGATTGGTTTCATGCCCACTCGTTCCACACCCGGCCGTTCCGCGCCCACCCGTTCCGGCCCTGACCGTTCCGGCCCCGAGCCCGCGCGGAGCGCCCCCGACGCCCGGCCTCCGGCGGCTCCCTCGCGCGCCGAGCTGATCTCCGACGCCGCGCTCGCCCTGCTCGCCGAGCGCGGGATGAGGGGCCTCACCCATCGGGCGGTGGACGAGCGGGCCGGGCTCCCCCAGGGGTCGACGTCCAACCACGCCCGCACCCGGGAGGCCCTGCTGGAGGCCGCGGTCCGCCGGCTCGCCGAGCTGGAGGCACGGGTCCTCGCACCCGGGGAGATGCTCACGAGCAGCGGCCCGGAGGAGGCCGCCGCAGCACTGGCACACGCCCTGCACCGCTATCTGACCGGCTCCACCGAACTCCTGGTGTGCCGCTACGAACTCGCCCTGGAGGCCACCCGCCGCCCCGCCCTCCGGACGTTCTACGACGAGGCGGGCCGCAGGTTCCGCGAACCGCTGGTCGCCCTGATGACCGCGGCGGGGTCGGCCGAGCCGGAACGCCACGCGCTGTCCGTCGTGGCCTGGGCGGAGGGCATGATGTTCGCCTGCGCCGTGGGCTCGTACCACCGGGCCGTACCGACCGAGCGGGAGCTGCGCCAGGGGTGCGCGGAACTGCTGCGGGGGATGCTCGGCACGGCCCGGGCGGAGCCCTCCGGCGAGCCGGGCCGCACCACGTGAGCCGCGCCGTGAGCCGGCAGGTGCCGCCGGATCCCCTACGGCGAGCCGGCCGGGCTCACTCCCCCGCCGCGCTCCCCCGCATGCGCTGCTCCATACGACCGATGGCGGCCCGGATCCCGCCGCCGTAGCCGTCGTTCTCCAGGACCCCGACGGCGTCCCAGGCCCGGTCCAGGTGGATCCGGGCGGACGCGAAGCGCTGGAGCTTCAGATAGTCCGCCGCCAGGTTGAGGTGCAGCGAGGGCACGAGGACCCGCACGGCGGTCGCGTCCCCGCCACCCGGGTCCGTGTCGCCCGCCCCGGTCAGCCCCTCCGCGGCCGTGAGCGCGCGGAGGTCCCAGGCGAGCTCGTCCCCGGGATCGTCCTGGGTGTCGGCCATGTAGTGGGCGAGGGTGCAGCGGTGCAGGGCGGCACCGCGCTCGCCGATCTCCGACCAGATGGCACCGAGCCGGTTGCGGGCCTCCTCCCGGTCCCCCGCGTGGAGCAGCATGACCGCCTGGCCGATCCTGGTCATGACGGCGTCCCCCAGCACTTCCCGCTGCTCCACTACAGAGGTCTCCCTGATCACCGCCGGCCTGTTCCGGTGGCTCAGACGCTAGCCGCAGCCACCGGCAATCGCGCTCAGGCGCGGGCCGAGGCCGCCGGCCGGGTCGTGCCGAGGCCCAGGTCGGGGATCCGCCAGTCGATGGGCTCGTGGCCCTGCGCGGCGACGGCCTCATCGATCTGGGTGAAGGGGCGGGATCCGAACCACTTCTTGGCGGAGAGCGGCGAGGGGTGCGCGCCCTTGACCACCACATGGCGGTCCTGGTCGATCAGCGGGATCTTCTTCTGGGCGTAGTTGCCCCACAGGACGAAGACGGCCGGGTCGGGCCGCTCGGCCACGGCGCGGATCACCGCGTCGGTGACCTTCTCCCAGCCCTTGCCCTTGTGGGAGTTCGCCTCGCCGCCGCGGACCGTCAGCACCGCGTTGAGCAGCAGGACGCCCTGCTCGGCCCACGGCATCAGATACCCGTTGTCCGGGACGGGCAGGCCGAGCTCCTCGTTCATCTCCTTGTAGATGTTGCGCAGCGAGGGAGGCGTCTTCACACCGGGCCGGACCGAGAAGCACAGGCCGTGCCCCTGTCCCTCGCCGTGGTACGGGTCCTGACCGAGGACGAGCACCTTCACCCGGTCGTACGGTGTGGCCTCCAGCGCGGCGAAGACCTCGTCGCGCGGCGGATACACCGGCCCCCGGGCCCGCTCCTCCTCGACGAAGTCCATGAGCTCCTTGAAGTAGGGCTTCTGCAGCTCTTCGCCGAGGACGCCGCGCCAGGACTCGGGCAGCAGGTCGGTGTCGGTCACGTGCACAACCTCCGGTAAGCAATCGGTTCTTGACCACAGAACCTACCGGGGACCACTGACAACGGACCTGCCGAGCCCTTCACCGCCCTGCTACCAGCTGGTCTTGCGGTACAGCTCCCACATCTGCATGACCGTCTGCGGGTCGAGGGCGCGCTCGCCGCCGCCGATGTCCTCGCCCGCGGCCACGTAGAGCTTGCCCTGCCACATGGGCAGCAGCCGCACGTCCTTGACGAGGATCTCCTGGGCCCGCTTGAACTGGTCCGAGACCGCGCCCCGGTCGCTCTCCTTACGCGCGGACGGCAGCAGCTCCTGGGTGATCTCGCTGGTCAGGTACGGGGTGCCGGTGACGCTGTCCTGGCCGACGAAGGGAGCGACGAAGTTGTCCGGGTCCGGGAAGTCGGGGAACCAGCCACGTCCGAAGACCGGGTACTCGCCCTTGGTGAAACCTTCCTGGAAGGACTTCCAGGGCGCGCTCTTCACGGTGATCCGGAACAGGCCTGATGCCTCCAGCTGGCGCTTCAGCTCGGCGAACTCGGGGGCGGTGGAGGAACCGTAGCGGTCCGTGGTGTACCAGAAGGTCATGTCGACCGGCTCGGTGATGCCCGCCCGGGTGAGGATCTGCCGGGCCTTGGCCACGTCCGGGTCGCCGTAGGTGTCGAAGAAGCTGGTGGCGTGGCCGGCGATGCCCTTCGGGATCATGGAGTAGAGGGGTTCGGCGGTGCCGCGGTAGACCTTGGCGACCAGCGCGTCGCGGTCCACCAGCTGGGCGATGGCGCGCCGGACGGGGAGCTTGCCCGCGGCCGGGTCCTTGGGGTTGAAGACGAGGAAGCGGATGTCCGCGCCGACCGACTCGACGATCTGGAGGCCGTTGTTGTCCTCCTGGTTGTCCTCGAGAGCGACGACCTCCTCGGCGGTCAGACCGCGGTAGGTGGCGTCGATCTCCTTGTCCTTCAGCGCCTTCACCATGGGGGTGGAGTCGTCGAAGTAGCGGATGGTGACCGCGTCGTTCTTCCGGTCGGCGAACCCCTTGTAGCTGGGGTTCTTGGTCAGCTCGGCCTGCTTGCCCGGCTCGTACGAGTCCATGACGTACGGCCCCGAACCGGTGACCTTGCCGTCGTCGCGGATGCTGTCCGCCGGATAGTCGCCGGGAGCGACGATCGACATCGCGGGCGTGGCCAGGATGAAGGGGAAGGTCGCGTCCGCCTTGCTGAGGTGGAAGACGACCGTGTCGTCCCCCTTGGTCTCCACCCGGTCGAGCGATCCGAGGAGGCCGGCCGGGCCACCCTTGACCTTGATCTTCGTGATCCGGTCGATGGAGTACTTCACGGCCTCGGCGTCGATCTTCTCGCCGTTGGAGAACTTCAGACCCGAACGGAGAGTGCACCGGTAGGCCATGCTCGTGGCGTCGGTGAACCTGCATTCCTTCGCCGCGTCCGGCTCAGGGCTGGTGCTGCCGGTCGGGAAGCTGACCAGGGTCTGGAAGACGTTCCTCATCAACTCCCAGGAACCGTCCCACGCCGCCGCAGGATCAAGGGTCGAGGGCGAGCTCGTCGTTCCGACCGATATCTTCTGGTCCGCCTCGGAGCTGCTGTCGGACAGCAGACCGCAACCGGCCAGCAGAGAAAGGGAAGCAAGGGCTGCAGCGGCCTGCAGACTGGCCCGGTAGAACACGTGCACGCTCCTCGATCAGCCTTGGGGTCGGCAGACCATACCGCAGTGCCCCACCGGATCAATCCGCTGGCCCGGCGGGGCACTTGAGTCAATCAGGGCCAAATTGGCGCAGGCCTCTCTCAGCCCACACCCGCATTCAGGAAAATACCGCCGTCGACCACGAGTGTCTGCCCCGTGACCCAGTCGGACTGCTCCGACGTGAGGAACGCCGCCGCCCCGCCGATGTCCTGCGGGACACCGAGCCGGCCCAGCGGGTAGGCCGCGGCCGCCTCGGCCTCACGGCCTTCGTACAGCGCCTCCGCGAACTTGGTCTTCACCACGGCGGGGGCGATCGCGTTGACCCGCACGACCGGCGCGAACTCGTGCGCCAGCTGGAGGGTCAGGTTGACCATGGCGGCCTTGCTCATGCCGTAGGCACCGATGAACGGGGACGCGGAAACGCCCGCGACCGAGGCGATGTTGACGATCGCACCGCCGTTCTCCCGCTGCCACGCCTTCCAGGTCTGCTGGGCGAAGCCGAGCGCCGAGATCACATTGGTCTCGTAGACCTTGCGGGCCACGTTGAGGTCGAGTTCGGCCATCGGCCCGAAGACGGGGTTCGTCCCCGCGTTGTTGACCAGGTAGTCGACCCGCCCGTACACCTCCATGGCGCGCTCGACGGCCGCGGCCTGGTGCGCCTCGTCGTGCGCCTTGCCCGCGACGCCGGTCGCCCGGTCGGCGCCGAGCCTCTCGACGGCCTCCTTCAGCGCGTCCTCGCCACGGCCGGTGATGACGACCCGGTCGCCCCGGGCGACGAGCGCCTCGGCGATGCCGTAGCCGATGCCCCTGCTCGCGCCCGTGATGAGCGCGACCTTGCCACTGTCCTGCGCAGTCATGGTGTCCGTTGCCCTTCCGGGGTCAGTTGAGCGGTCCGCCGGCGACGTACATGACCTGTCCGGACACGAAGCCCGCGTCGTCGCCGGTGAAGAAGGCGATGGCGTTGGCGATGTCCTCGGGGTGCCCCACGCGCTGCACCGGGATCTGCGTGGCGGCGGCGGCCTGGAACTCCTCGAAGCCCATGCCGACCCGCGCGGCCGTCTGGGCGGTCATCTCGGTGACGATGAAGCCCGGGGCGACGGCGTTGGCGGTCACGCCGAACTTGCCGAGCTCCTTGGCGAGCGTCTTGGTGAAGCCCTGGAGGCCCGCCTTGACGGCGGAGTAGTTGGCCTGCCCCCGGTTGCCCAGCGCCGAGGAGGACGAGAGCGAGACGATGCGGCCGAACTTGGCCTCCACCATGTGCGACTGGACGGCCTTGGCCATCAGGAAGGCGCCCTTGAGGTGGACGTTCATCACGAGGTCCCAGTCGGACTCGCTCATCTTGAAGAGCAGGTTGTCGCGGAGCACACCCGCGTTGTTGACGAGGATCGTCGGCGCGCCCAGCTCGGCGGCCACGCGCGCGACGGCGGCTTCCACCTGGGCGCTGTCCGACACATCGCAGCCGACGGCGAGGGCCTTGCCCCCGGCGGCGGTGATCTTCTCGACCGTGTCCTTGCACGCCGCCTCGTCGAGGTCGAGTACGGCGACGGCGCGGCCCTCGGCCGCCAGGCGTACGGCGGTGGCGGCGCCGATGCCCCGTGCCGCTCCCGTCACGATGGCGACGCGCTGCTCGGTGGTGGACATGCTTGGTTCTCCTCGCCCTTGGATCGCGGCTCAGCGGACGTCAGGAAGTTCCCGATAACTGAGCAACCGCTTAGTACCTTCAGCAGACGAGACGCTAGAAGCCCTGGCACCCGGTGTCAACGGCACACGGGGGCGTGGGCGCATGTCACACCGGACGGCGCCGCCGCCCCGTACGTCCCGGGCGCCGGCACCGCCCCCGGAATCAGCGCACCAGCAGGTCGAGCAGCCGCTCGACCTCGGCAGCCGGATCCGTGGTCAGGCCGCTGTGCACGACCCCGGGCTGGACGACCGTGGAGCGCGGCGCGATCAGCCAGCGGAAGCGTCGCCCCGCGTCGTCGCCGGACGCCTGGCCTGCGGCCTCGCCACCACCGCAGACCCCCTCGACCGCACGCAGGGCGGCCCGTACGCCGACGACGTCGGCACCGGGGTCCAGCGCCTTGAGCTTGTGCTCGTCCAGGTGTGTCCGCGCCGCCACGAAGGACTTGGCACGGCAGTAGACGAGTACGCCCGCGTTGAAGCACTCACCCCGCTCCACACGGGGGACGACGCGCAGAACGGCGTATTCGAAGACATCGCGCGTGCTCATCGGCCGCCGTCCTTGCTGTTCGGTCCGGCGGCCGTCGGCGCGTCCCGGTCCTTCTTGGTGGGGTGCGGCCAGGGGGTCAGGTGGTCGGTGAGCCAGCCGGGCGCCTGGGAGGGCCGGGTCCTGGTGGGCTCGTCCATCAGGATGCGCTCATGGATGCTCCCGGCACGCGCGAGCAGCGGCTCCACGTACGCCCGGCGGAGCTGGTCCGTGGTGTCGAAGCCGGGTTCACCGGCCAGCCACTCGTCCGGCACCTCGGCGGCGACCTCGGTCAGCAGTTCCTCGGTGACGAGCGGGGCGAGCTCGGCGGCCGCCGAGGCGATGTCCGGGCCGAACGGCGCGAGGACGTGGTCGGAGGCGTTGTACGGCTTCGCCGCCGAGGCCTGCGCGCCGGGCCAGTTGTGGTGCCAGATCATGGTGGCCCCATGGTCGATCAGCCACGGTTCGCCGTGCCAGACGAGCATGTTGGGGTTCCGCCACGACCGGTCCACGTTGTTGATCAGCGCGTCGAACCAGACGACCTTGCCGGCCTCCGCCGCCCCGACCTCGTACGCGAGCGGGTCGAACCCGAGCGACCCGGGCAGGAAGTCCATCCCGAGGTTGAGCCCCGCGCTGGCCTTGAGGAGCTCCTGGACCTCCTGGTCCGGCTCGGCGAGGCCGATGACGGGGTCGAGCTGGATGGTCACCAGCTCCGGCACCCGCAGCCCCAGCCTCCTGCCGAGCTCCCCGCAGATGACCTCCGCGACCAGGGTTTTACGGCCCTGCCCGGCCCCGGTGAACTTCATGACGTACGTACCCAGGTCGTCGGCCTCGACGATGCCGGGGAGCGAGCCGCCTTCACGCAAAGGCGTGACATAGCGAGTCGCTACTACCTCATCCAACACTTTCCCAGGCCACCCATCTTTTCAGCCTTGCAATCAACGGAGGGCTCCTTCGGGGCGTAGAGGCGGGAATCGCCGGTCGACGGCACTGGGGAGAATCCGGGGAGTTCCGGCCGGCAAGCCGATGCCCCGCCCGTCCCACCAGACCGTCGATGGTGCCGCGCCCCTTGCTGCCGGCCTCCGGCATGAAGTGAGCATAGTAACCAGGAGTGATCGCCGGTGAGGAGTGTCCGTCCACCGCGCCAAGGTCACGACGGTCCTGGGACCAGCAAGAATCCGTCGATGTCTCGCGGCGGCGTACCAGGAGCGTTCTTCAGCGGGCGGGGTGGTTCCCCGCCCATACCGTGGGGATTCGGCCTGACCACGGACGTGCCTGTTCGAGTTGTCCGGCGAGGCGGAAGAGCTGGCTTTCGAGGCCGTATCCGGCGGCGAACTGCATACCGACCGGGAGCCCGGTCCCGGCGTCGGCCGTCACGGGTACGGACATGGCGGGCGTGCCCGCCATGTTGAACGGCAGGGTCAACGGCGACAGGTCGTTGATGCGCTCGATCCAGCCGAGGCCGTCCAGTTCCTCCGCACCCTCCGTATGAGTGCCCAGAAGCACGGGGGGCTCCGGCAGGGTCGGCGTGAGGAGGATGTCGTACGCGTCGAAGTACCGCCCCAGGCTTCGGGCCACCCGGTTCCGCATCGCGAGAGCGGTGAGGAACTGCGCGCCGCCGACCCGCCGCCCGTAGTGGTAGCCGGCGAGGGTCGTCGGTTCCAGGGTCGAGGAGTCGACGGGACGGCCGAAGGCGGCGGCCAGCCCGTCGACCAGGGTGGTGAGGTTCACCGTCATGAGTCGGGCGGTGGCCTGGACGAATTCCTCCCAGTCGGCGCCGAGGTCGACCTCGGCCTCCTCCACCTGGTGACCGAGGGATTCGAGCAACCGCGCGGTGCGGGAGAGTGCGTCGGTCACCGGCGCGGAGGTACGGCGTCCGCCCCACGCCTGGGCAAGGACACCGATCCGCAACGAGCCCGGATGACGGGCGACTTCCTCCGCGTACGGCCGTGACGGTTGCGGGGCGAAGTAGGGGTCGCCCGGTTCCGGGCCGCGTATCTGGTCGAGCAGTACCGCACTGTCCCGTACGGTGCGGCTGACGCTGCCGTGCACGGCCAGGCCGCTGAAGACCTCGTCGGCGTCGGGCCCCATGGACACCCGGCCACGGGTGGGCTTGATCCCGAAGAGGCCGTTGTAGGCGGCGGGGATACGGAGCGATCCGGCCGCGTCGGTGCCATGGGCGACCGGAACCACCCCGGCGGCGACAGCGGCGGCCGCGCCTCCACTGGATCCGCCCGCGCTGCGCTCCGGATCCCACGGGTTGCGGGTCGCGCCGTACAACGCTGATTCCGTCGAGATGCCGTAGGCCATTTCCGGTGTCGCGGTGCGCCCGAAGGTCACGAGGCCCGCGTGCCGGAAGCGCCGCATCAGCGAGGAGTCGGCGCCGGCGACGTTACCGGCCGCCAGGCGGCTTCCCAGCTCCATCCGCCTCCCGGCCATGGCCACCGCGATGTCCTTGATCAGAAAAGGGACGCCGGCCAGTGGCGTGCTGGCGGGGACAGGCCTGTCGTCGGTCGGCCAGGTCTCCACGACGGCGTTGATCTGCGGATCGACTGCCTGCACGGCCTCGCGCGCGGCTGCCTCCAGCTCGGCCGGGAGCACCTCGCCCTTGGCCACCAGTTCCGCGAGCCCGACGGCGTCGAAGCTCACGTACTCAGAAACTTTCACTGCCACTCCCCACACGAGCAATACCTTTGAGTACCGGACGATACCCGACGGTATCGTATGGGTCGGACTGGTACCGTGGGAGAACTTGTGAACCGCACGATCGACCGGGGGACGGAGTAGTCATGGCATCGGCCCTCAGCAGGCCAAGCAGAGTGGCGAAGCTGCCACCTCGTGAGCGCATTCTCGATGCGGCCGAAGAGCTCTTCCAGAGGGAAGGGATCCGGCAGGTGGGGGTCCAGGCGATCGCCGACCAGGCCGAGACCACCAAGATGGCGATCTACCGGCACTTCGACACCAAGGACGCGCTGGTCGCGGAGTGGCTGCGGATCGTCGCAGCGGACTACCAGGCGGCCTTCGACCGCGTGGAAGCCGAGTACCCGGACCAGCCCGAGGAGCAGATTCTGGGCCTCGCCCGCTTCATCGCCGAGGGGCTGCCGTCGATCTCGTACAGGGGCTGCCCGTTCATCAACTCCCTCGCCGAGCTGCCCGACCGCCTCCATCCGGCACGGCAAGTGATCGAGGACCACAAGGCCCACCAGGCCCGCAGGCTGATCGGCATGTGCACCGAAGCCCGGATGTCCGACCCCGAGCAGGCCGCGGCCGAGATCACCTTCGTACTCGAAGGGGCGCAGGTCAGCACGCAGAACGGAAGCATCGACCGGACGGGAGACCGCCTGATGAAGATCGTCAGGGGGATCGTGGACCGGCACCGCTCCCCCCTCGGCGCGTCCAGGGCGGCTGACTGACCGCCCCGCACCCCGCACCCCCGCCCGACCACCGCTCGACGAGTGGCTCTGACTGGCGGTGTCAGGCCGGACTGCGGCGTGCCAGGGCGAGAGGACGGTGCGTCAGGCCACCGGGAGCCGGTCCACGAGCAGTTCCACCCTCTGCTCGGCATCCTCCGGCAGCAAACGCCCCGCCCGGGTCAGGGTCACGAGGCCGTGCAGGGAAGCCCAGAACACCTCGGTGAACAGCCCCGGGTGGACACCGTCCCCGGCGACCTCGCCCAGACACTCCAACAGTGCGGCAAAGGCGTCCTTGAGAGGCTCCGGGGTGTCCTCCTGCGCGTACGCCAGGCCGCCGTCGAGCTGGAAGATGGCGTCGTAGACCGCCGGGTTGCGTGCGGCGAAGTCGAGGTAGGCGCGGGCGAGTGCGGCGACCCGCCCGCGTGGGCCGTCCGCGGCGGCGGTCGCGGCACGCACCGCCGTGGCCAACTCCGTGGAGCCCTGGAGGGCGACGGCGCCGATGATCTCGCGTTTGCCCCGGAAGTGGCTGTAGAGGACGGGCTGGCTGTATTCGATGCGCTCGGCGAGCCGGCGGGTGGTGACCGCGTCCCAGCCCTGCTGCTCGGCGAGTTCACGGGCGGTCGCCACGATGAGGCGTTCGCGCTCGGCCCGTTCGCGCTGCTTGCGTTCCTGTACCGACATGACTCGATTCTAGCACCGCTAGACAAGAGAGCGGCACAAGCGCTAGCGTTGCCTCATCAGCTAGCGACGCTAGATCCCAGGAGGATCATCATGCTCAACGCACTTCAGGTGTTCACCACCGTGATCGTCGGCGTGATGGTGGGGGTGGAGTTCTCCGTCGCCTTCGTCATGAACCGGATCTTCAACGCCCTTCCCGAGGACAGCGACCAGCTCGCCCGCGCCCACGGAGGCCGGATGCTCGGCGCCCTCATGCCGTTCTGGTACATCGGGTCGCTCGTCCTCAGCGCCATCTGGGCCTTCGCCGCATGGGACAGCTCCGGTGCCGGACTCGTGGTCACCGCCGCCGCACTGCTCATCGTCAGCGTGATCATGTCGGTCCTGCTGCTCGTCCCGATCAACAACCAGGGCAAGACGTGGACCCCCGAGAACCGGCCGGCCGACTGGAAGGAGCAGATGAACCGCTGGGACCGCTACCACTACGCCCGCGTCGCCGTCATCGTCGCCGCCTTCGCCTTCATGGTCACCGCCCTCGTCTGAGCCCGATACCGCCGACCCGACACCCATCCCGACACCCATAAGGGGAGAACCATGTCGCTGAAGAAGCTCAACACCTTCCTGGTCGCCGCCTTCATCCTCTTCATCCTCTGGTTCGGATCGGAGTTCATCCTGCGCCCGGAGACGGTGGCGCCGAGCTTCGGCCTGCCGACCTGGCCGTCCGGCGACGGCGGCGGCTTCCTGATCGTCAAGGGAACGCGCGACGTCGTCATGGCCCTGGTGCTGGGTGTCCTGCTGGTGACGGGCCACCGCCGGGCGCTGGGAGCGGTCATGCTGGTGGAGGCCCTCGCCGCGTACGGGGACATGGCCAACGTGCTCGCCCACCACGGCTCCGCGGCCGCCGCGTTCGGCGTCCACGGCCTGACCGCGACACTGATGGTGGTCAGCGGCCTGCTGCTCATGCGGGAGACCCGCAAGGTCGCGGCCGAGCCGGCAGTACGCGCCCCGCAGCCCGCTTGACGCCGCCCCTCGCGCGTTCGGTGTCCGCCTCCCGGAGCGCGCCGCGAATGACGCAAGCCCGCCGGCCCGGATCGCCGCCTCGGCGCGTGCGACGGGTCAGCGGCTGCGTTCGTAGTGGCGACGGGCCTTCTCCCGGTTGCCGCAGACGGCCATCGAGCACCAGCGGGCACGGTTG
This sequence comes from Streptomyces sp. NPDC104381, assembly GCF_055583745.1. Lineage (NCBI taxonomy): Bacteria > Bacillati > Actinomycetota > Actinomycetes > Kitasatosporales > Streptomycetaceae > Streptomyces > Streptomyces sp. NPDC104381. Next base: position 66,100 of record NZ_JBVJNK010000003.1, on the reverse strand, counting down.
GCCCGGCTGCGGTCGAGCAGGAACAGTCGGCACGCGTCGTTGGCGCAGGGGCGCAGCCGACCGGGCATGTGCTTCTCGATGTCGGCCCAGCCGAGAACCACCTCGACGGCCAACCGGGCGCTCGGAGGCGTCTCGGTCACCCACCGAAGACCGTCCGAAGTGATCTCCGGGATCCGGTGGACCCCTTCGAGCAGCGGACTCAACGCGGCGGGCGAGGCGTCTCCGCACACCACGTCCCGCAGGACGTCCCGCGTCTCCAGCAGCAGCGCCAGTTCCGCAAGGCTGCCTTCACCACCGCGCTCCCGCGCCCAGCGCATACCTCCGGCCGGGTCACCGAGCGCGTCCCGTTCCTCACCGTCGACCAGCGGCCTGCTGTTGAGCAGGTCCAGCAGCGCATCCATCGGACCTCACTCCCTCCTAACCGGATTGCGTCGCTTGACAGGTTAGCCCATTCCGTGCTCGCATGGTGAAGTACTAACCGGATCAGAACAGCGAAGGGGTTAGACATGAGTACGGTGCACCACCGGACCGCCACCGTCGACGGCCATGAGATCTTCTACCGCGAAGCCGGCCCCGCCCACGCCCCCACGATCGTCCTGCTGCACGGCTACCCGACCAGCTCGTTCATGTTCCGCAACCTCATCCCCCTGCTGGCCGACCGCTATCACGTCATCGCGCCGGACCACCTCGGCTTCGGCCGCTCCGACGCCCCCCTCGCAGGGGAGTTCGCCTACACCTTCGAGGCCCTCGCCGAACTCACCTGCGGACTGCTCGACCAACTGGGCCTGGACCGCTACGCCCTCTACGTGCAGGACTACGGCGCCCCCGTCGGATGGCGCCTCGCGCTCAAGCATCCCGAACGGATCTCCGCCCTCGTCACCCAGAACGGCAACGGCTACGAAGACGGCTTCGTCGAGTCGTTCTGGGCCGACGTCTGGGCGTACGGAGCGAACCCCGGCCCCGACACCGAACCCGCCGTCCGCGCCGCGCTGAGTGTCGACGCCATCCGCTGGCAGTACGTGCACGGCGTTCCCGACCCGAGCCTGGTCGACCCGGACACCTGGGAGCACGACTTCGCCCTGGTCTCCCGCGAGGGCAACGACGAGGTCCAGCTGGCACTGTTCCGCGACTACCCGAACAACCGCACGCTCTACCCGCGGCTGCACGAACTCCTCCGCACCGGCGAGATCCCCGTGCTCGCCGTCTGGGGCCGCAACGACGAGATCTTCGGCCCGGACGGCGCGCGAGCTTTCGCCCGCGACGCCGAGGACGCGGAGGTGCACCTGGTCAACGGCGGCCACTTCCTGCTGGAGAGCCACCTGGACGTCGTCGCGGGTTACCTGCGGGGTTTCCTCGGTCGGGTGCTGACACAAGGATGACCGAGGGGGAGGACCCGCAGGGAGCCACCGGCTTCCTGCGGGTCCCCGCACAGAGGGCACGGTGCGCGAGGGTGCGTTCTTCCGGGCCCTGGCCCCCGCGGCACCGTCCAGGTCAGGCGTCACCCATTCCTGCGGCAGCCCCCCTCGCGTGACTCCTGATGTGGGCGTGAAAGCTGACGGACCACCTCAGTCCATGTCCTCCTGGTCATCCGCCATGCTCTCGTAACCGGAGTGGAACAGCGCCGCGAAGCTGGGGTATTCCGTGGTGTCGCCGTACTTCGGTGCGAACTCATGGGCCGCCCACTCGCCGTCCGGCCCGACGTCGGTCGGATCGAGCAGCCAGAAGTCCTCTCCCCGGGCTACCTCGATGGAACGGCGGAACAGCTCGACTATGTCCTCGTTGTCGGGTATCGAGGCGTAGATCTCGATCACGCGTTCTCCGGCGGCACTGTCCCGCATCCACACGACGCGGTCGCACGGATGGACACCGTCCACCCAGCCGTCGAGGTGCGTCCATCCGTCGCTCGCCAGGAAGAATCCCCGCAGGCTGGGCGGGAACCGCACGCCGAGCCGCTCCTCGGATGCCGTCAGTGCCTCCTCACGGGCAGAGGCTTCACCCAGCCACGGCTCAACCCGCTCGCCCCTATCCAGAGCCTCCAGCTGATCCTCGTCCAGCAGGTCGACCAACTCTTCCTCGTCGGCACAGGCCTTCACATACAACGCGCCGTATCGCTCCAGGAAGACACGCCACTCCTCCGGCGTGGTCGGAGCATCGGCAACTTCGTTCTCTTCAGGACCAGTTGTCTCCATCACACCGATCATGGTGCCAGGTGGCTCTGACATCGCGGCCGAGCCGGCCTCCGAAGCCGGAGGCCGGCTGGGGCCGGGACGCTCGGGAGACATGGGTTTGCGGGGGACGCACGATTCCGGCGCCGTGATGACAGGACATGCCACCGATCCGCTGGAGCTGGGTGCCCGAGCATTACCGATTACCGGTCGGACCCACGCGTGTGCCCGAAGGACCCAACAAGCTGAGCCCGCCGAAGCAGCCGACGGCCCCCGAAGCGGTTCACGTGTCCGACTGAGGGCTGTCCAGGACGGCTGCGCGGCCGGGCGCCCGACCGTCGGCCACGGCACCGCGAGCCGGCCCTCCAGGAACAGCCCGAGCTACCGCTCCGTGCTTCTCTGCACCAGGTCGAGGCGTCCGCCCATGCCTTCTCCTTCAGATCACTCTCACGGGCGTGCGATAGGTTGCCCGCCATGACCGGACTCGGACCTGTCGCCTGGCCACCTGTCCCGATAAAGACCGAACGGCTCGTGCTCCGCGAGTCCGAGGCCGGAGACCGTGCGGCGTTCATCGAGCTGTTCGCATCGCCGGAAGTGGGCACTTACCTCGGAGGCCCTCGACCCCGGGACGAACTCGAACGCGCGGTGCCCGAGGTGCCCGGGCGGCGCCCTGGCCTCTTCGTGATCGATCTCGACGGAGCGATGATCGGCACGGTCTCGCTCGATCGGCGCGACGCGGAGCGTCCGGGCCACGTCCGTCCGGATGCCGGCGAGGCCGAGCTCGGCTACATGTTCCTGCCCAGGGCGTGGGGATGCGGGTACGCCGCTGAGGCCTGCGCGGCGGCACTCGACTGGTTCGCCGGCACAATCCCCGGCGAGCCGGTGGTGCTGTGCACCCGGACCGCCAACGACCGCTCGATGCGGCTCGCGACGAAGCTGGGGTTCGCCGAGGTGGAGCGGTTCGAGGAGTTCGGCGCCGAGCAGTGGTTCGGCGTGTGGTCGTCGGTCACGCCATCCGCTTGAGCGAGGAGTTCTCCGCGTCCGGGCCCTTGCTGTGAGCACGCGGCGAGGGGACGAGAGGTCCTCTCCAGCTGGTCGAGTTCGGCCGCTGCACCATGTCGGGATGTCCGCGCACGGCGCAACGGATCGGGACCGGCCCAGCAGGTCTCTGCCGTGATTTCAGCCCAGTCCGCAGCGGTCACGTGCGGCACGAACCAGGTTGAGTCCCTCCGCTCTCCAACGGTCCCGGTCAGGCATGTGGTCGTCCCGGCGCCAACGCCAGGCCGAGAACATCGCCCAGTTCAGGGCGCGGCACCGATGAATCAGGTCGTGGTCAGCGCCCGCGTAGTGCTTTCCCACTTCTTCGGGCGCATGGGCCAGGTCGAACTCGATCGGCCCACGGCAGCACGTGCCGAGGTCTACGAAAAGCGGCCCTCTCCTTGTGTTCAGGAGGTTGCCCGGATGCGGCTCGCCGTGCAGCAACTGGTCGCGGGCTTGGTCGATACTGATAGAGGCGCTCAGACCACTGAGCGTGTCGCTGAGGAGTTCCCGGTCGGCATCGGGCAGTTCGGGGGACTGCTCCCGGTCGTTCACCTCTCGCAGTGCCACAGCGACTCGGTCGGTGACATGCGGTGCGTCGAGATCGATCTGGCGCAGGGCGGCATGGTGCCGCAGGAACACATCCGCGTAGTCGGCCGGCGCGATCTCTGATCCCACAGGTTCGTAGTAGGTCCAGAGCGAGATGGCGAAGCCGTCACGCACATGGACTCGAGGCTCGACCCGAGGATCGAGTTCAGCGACCGGGGCGCCGACGTCGACGAGTCGGTGAGCGACCTCTACTTCGAACTCGGAATCAGCCAGATGCCCGGGAGGGGCGACCCGAGCCAGAACATCGCAAGGGACCAGGCGCAGCGCGAGGCGGTCCGAATGGTGGATGACGACCACATCGTCGACCTGAAGGCCCAGCTCCGAAGCGGTCGCCCGTCCTGCGTCAACTGCGCGACGGAGTTCCAACGGCTCCATATCGCCCTCCCTTATCGTTGAGTACACATACACGCATGGGGACACATGGGCGGCTGGTCACGGTTCTCCCAGGCCGTGTATCGAAAGTAGATCTTGGGTTGTGAATGATCACGGGTCATGGGGCCACCAAGCTGCACCTGGCCGTCGAACAGCGGCAGAAGCGCATGGCGATCGTGGTGACGGCCGGGCGGTGGGGAGACTCACCTCAGTTCGAAGCCGTGCTGGAGAAGGTGCGTGTGCGTCGCATCGGGCCGGGCCGACCACGCGTTCGTCCCGACCGGGTGCGGGCGGACACGGCGTACGCCTCTCGGAAGAATCGCGACTACCTAAGGCGTCGCGGGATCCGGTGCACTGTCCCGAACAAGGCTGATCAGGCGCGCCACCGCCGAAAGCTCGGCGCCCGCGGTGGCCGGCCATCGGCGCGTGGCTGTGAGCCTCGGCTGCACGGCGGGATCCACGTTCCTTGCCGTCGGCTGTCACTGCCACTCGTAGTCGTGGGAAGGCCAAGGGGGCTGAGCATGGCGGTACACCGGCCATCCCGCTGGCGCCGTACGCGCAGAGGACCGAGGCTCGCCCTCCCCTGTTCGCGGCGCATCCCCGGCCGGCGGTCAGGCCGCGAGCGCGTCGGAAAAGGCGGGGAGCCGCCAGTCGCCGCCTCGGTCCTTCGTGGACATGCGGGCGACCAGGTCGGGAATGTGCAGGAAGCAGGCCAGCGCGGTGACGCTCTGGAAGGCGCTGACGGAGTGCTTGCTGAGGGGCATGCCCGTGCGCAGGATGCGGGGGTTGACCTCTCCCTGGATCTCCTCGACGAAGGGCCGCAGTATCTGCTCGTAGTTCGCCAGCGCGGCCGGCAGGTCGGCCGGGTTCCGGTTGATCTCCCCGGCCAGGACGTAGGCACCGACCAAGCCTCCGGAGATGCCCATGCCGCTGTACGGGGAGGCGCAGTGCGCGGCGTCCCCGGCCAGGACCACCCGGCCCTTGGACCAGCTGTCGATGCGGACCTGGGCGATCTCCTGGGAGTAGAAGAACGGGCTGTCCTTCATCCCCGTGACGAACCGCTCGGTCTGCCAGCCGGCGTCCTTGAACCGCTCGGCCCAGAAGGTCTGCTGCTGCTCGACGGGAGCTCGGTGGATCGCGGAGGCTTCCGCCGACTCCTCCCGCATCACGAAGTACACCTGGGTCTCGGTCGCGTTGTGGCTGCGCCGCATGATCTGGCGGCCGCCCGGGACCATATAGGTGTCGCGAATGTTGGTGTCGGAGTCGATCCGCGGCACGAACCAGTACGCCATGTGGATACCCACGCGCCAGTACGGATCGACGCCGCGCGGCAGCAGCGTACGGCGGGTTCGTGAGCCCTGCCCGTCTGCGCCGATCAGCAGGTCGTACTCGCCCGAGGTCCCGTCAGAAAAGTGCGCGGTGACTCGGCCGGCGTGCTGGTCGAATCCGTCAACGCTCTTACCGAAGACGTACTCGGCGTCGTCCTTCGTCGCCTCGTGCAGGATGTGCACGAGGTCACCGCGCATGATCTCGTATTCCGAGGTCAGGGTCTGGCGGCCCTTGCCGGAGGTGTTGGCCATGATCGTTGCCTTCGGCTTCCCGCGGGAGTCGACGAATGCCACGCCCGCCTCGTCCACCAGCCGCTTGCGCACCTCCTGAAGCAGCCCCATCCGCTCCACCGCCTCAATGCCTTGCCCTCGCAGATCCACCTGCGCCCCCGAGGCTCGGAGCGCCGGGGACCGCTCGACGACCGTCACCGCGTGCCCACCGCGCGTGAGCCAGAAGGCCAGCGCCTGCCCCGCTACACCGCCCCCGGCCACCAGGATCCGCAGGGAATGTTTCGCGATCTTGTTCGTCATGATCCGCACTCCAAAATCTATCGGTGATTGATTCTGTCTTTGCAGGTTCTTCTATCAGCGATAGATTGTCAACGTGACGAAGATGAACCGTGGGACTGTCGTCGCTGAGGCGCTGGGCCTGCTGGACGACGTGGGCCTGGAAGCCGTCAGCACCCGGCGACTGGCCAAACGCCTGGGCGTGGAGCAGCCGTCGCTCTACTACCACTTCAAGACCAAGAAGGACCTGCTGGCCGCGATGGCGGAGGCGGCCATGGCCCCGCACGCCGACGCCGCCCTGCCTGAGCCCGAGGACGACTGGCGCAGCTGGTTCCTGGACAACTCGCGCAGCTTCCGCCGCACCCTGTTGCTACGTCGCGACGGCGCCCGCCTGCACGCCGGCAGCACGCCGACGGGCGATCTGGAAAGGATCCGTCGGAAGATGACCTTCCTGGTCACCTCCGGCGTGCCCGAACGGCAGGCGCAGATGGCAATGCTGGCGGCCAGCCGCTTCACCGTCGGATGCGTCCTGGAAGAGCAGGCCGATGCCGATGCGCCGAACCCGGAGGACCTGCCGGACGACGTCCCCGCGCTCGATCACGAGGCAGCGTTCGAGGCCGGCCTCGCGCTCATCCTCGGCGGCCTCGAACGGCAGACCCCTGCTCCCGACGCCGCCCACTGACCGCCGACGGGTGAGGTCAGGACTCCACGCCTCGGGGCTCGTCTCGTCGCGGGAGGAACGTCCCAGCCGTCGCACAGCCCCGCACCAGAGGCAGCCTGCGCGGCCTGCGACGAACACGTACACCGCGAAGCTCGCACAGCGGCCGGTGCACGCTCACTGACAGTTCGTCGGACCGATGCTCTCCGCAGGAGCAGCACGATCGGCGGTGGCGCTGACGCGCGCACGATCTCGGTTGCGTCGGGCGCGAAGGGTCACCGGAGGGAGGGCAAAGCCCCCGGCCTTACGCCTGCGGATTCTGCGGGCCCAGAAGAACTCACGGGATGCCGCGCGAACGGCCGATCCGTTGTGGGGCGCCCAGGAGAGTGGCGCCCCACAACAGCCGCCCTCCGCGGCCTTCCACCGCGGGGAGGGAGGTGAGGATCCCCGCAGCCGCCGGGACCTCGTCGTGCGCGGCGCCTCCTCCTGACAGCCGCTCACATCGGGTATTCGCCACCGCCAGGACGCCGGATTGGTCGGCCCCGGCACGACACCCGGTCGGGCTAACCCCGGGCAGGTCACCGGACGCCTTGGACGACCGGATGAAGATTTTTCCCCCGCCGCCCAATCCGAGTGCGCGGCGGCTCCGGATAGCAGACATGACGATCAGAGCGGCACAACCGATCCGCCACAGAGCGGACGTCGCCCCCGACCCGCTCCACGGACAAGCGCTCTGAACCGTGCCGCCCCGCACCCGGGGGTGGCACCTGACCCGACCTCAGCACTGCGGGACATCGAACGCCTCGACGGTCCCTACCCATCGATGAACACGCAGCGCCACCAACCGAACACGCAGGAGAATCCCGTGACCGACTTTCGCTACCGCCGCGCGGCCCTGGCCCTCACCGCCGCCGCTGTCCTGCCCCTCACGCTGACCGCCTGCGGCGGGGACGACAGCTCTTCCGACGCCGCCGGCAAGGCATCGAGCTCCGCTCCCGCGCAGGAGAAGTCGAGCGCGCCCGCCGAAGACGCGACCCCTGCGGACGGCCCGTTCGGTCCGGCCTGCGCGTCCGTCCCGAAGGACGGTGCGGGGTCCTTCGACGGCATGGCCCAGGACCCGGTCGCCACCGCTGCCTCGAACAACCCGGCCCTGTCGACCCTGGTCACGGCGGTGAAGAAGGCCGGCCTCGTCGACACCCTCAACAGCGCCGAGAACATCACGGTGTTCGCCCCGACCAACGACGCCTTCGCCAAGATCCCGAAGGCCGACCTGGACAAGGTCCTGGCCGACAAGGAGATGCTCACCAACATCCTGACCTACCACGTCGTCGGCGAGAAGCTCTCCCCCATGCAGCTGGAGAGCGGCACCTACGACACCCTCCAGAAGTCCCCCCTCACCACCAAGGGCTCCGGAGAGAACTACACCGTCAACGACACCTCCAAGGTCGTCTGCGGCAACGTCCCCACCGCCAACGCCACCGTCTACATCGTCGACACCGTCCTCATGCCCGAGAGCTGACCATTCCCGCGCCCTGGGTTGAGCCCCGAGTCACCTCCACCGGCTCGGGGCCTCTTCCCACCGCCAACGTTGACGGCAAGCGGCCCTACTGGCAACAGATGTTGCGGGGCATGACTGACCCCGAAGCACGACGCTCCCCCGCGCCGATCGGCGCGGGGGAGCGTCGTGCTTCCAGGTCCAGCCGAGTTCAGGGCCGCACGGTGCACAGGGCGAGGAGGCAGAGGTTGAACCCCTGGGTGTTGCTGGGGCCCGTGTGGCCACCGGGTCCGGATTCACCCACTGTGCACTGGGCCAACAGGCAGAGGTTCCCGCCCTGTATGCCCCGATAGGAGGCGAGCGGGCCGGAAGAGGTTCCGCTCTCACGCGCGGCAGATGGCCGGCCGGGTGCCATCTCGGAGGAGGTGGCGGCCGAGGCAGCGGAAGCGGACGCCAGCAGCACAGCGCCGACCAGGGCTCCGACGGCCTGCCACCGCAGAGCGGGAACTGGGATCTTCATCGTGTACTCCCTTTCGAGTTCCGGGACGCGGGAACGCAGTGCCCGAACGAACGCCCGGATGTCACCTCTTCGGTGCGGAGACCTCCACGGATGGGTGCCTGGCGTAAAGCCGCCCCATGAATGGCTGATATGCGCCAGCGAACTGCAAAAGGCCCGACACGTCGATGTGTCGTACGCCACATCGGCAATCCAAGGCCGATGCGACTCCGAACGACTGGTGTGAAGGCCCCGTTGGGGTGACATCAGCGCAACGGAGGCTGTCAACGTGCACCGGGCCACAGAAGTAGATGCTTCGCGATCGCGATCCGCACGCGCTTGTGTCGAGCCGGCGAACCCCGCGGTCAGCCCCACCCCGTCCCACTCCGTCCTGCCGCACATGCTCGCCCCGGCCCATGCCGTCGCAGGTCTCCCCCACCGAGGTGAATTCGCGTGACCGACGTACCGCACACCGAAATCCCGGCGGGCACACTGCGCCTGACCACTGCTCAGCAGGGGGTCTGGTTCGCGCAGCGGCTCGACCCGGCGGATCCGGCGTACAACATCGCGGAGTACGCCGACATCCGGGGGCCTGTGGATCCGGACCTGCTGCGCCGTGCCGTCGACCACACCGCGGCCGAGATGGAGGCTCTGCGCACCACCTTCGGTGAGCGGGGCGGGGTCCCTTTCCAGAGGGTGCAGGAAAGCACGTCCATATCGGTGCCGTTGGTGGACCTTTCCGACGAGGAGGATCCACTGACGGAGGCTCTGCGGCGGATGCGGCTGTGCCTGGCGGAACCCGCGGACGTATCGGCGGGGCCCCTGGTCCGTGTCACTCTCTACCGCCTCTCCCCCTCGCACCATCTCTTCCACCAGCAGGTGCACCACCTGGCCCTCGACGGATACGCGGCGGTCCTGGCTCTCTCCCGGATCGCCGAGGTCTACACCGCTCTCGTCCTCGCCCCGGATGTTCTGCCCGAACTGCGTCCGGCAGGTTCTCTCGCCACGCTCATCGAGGAGGAGGACGCCTATCTCGCTTCCGAACAAGGCTCCACGGACGCGAAGTTCTGGGCGGAGCACCTCGTCGGCGCTCTCCCTCCCGAGGTACCCGCGCCCTCCGGTGGGAGAGGGAAGTACGGGACGGCGGCCGTGCGCCGGGTGTACGGCCCGGCCGATACGGCCAGGCTGAAGGCCGCCGCCAAGCGGGCCGGAACCGGCTGGCCGACGTTCGTCATGGCGGCGCTGGCGCTGTGTCTGCACCGGGAGAAGGGACTCGACGAGGTCGTGCTCGGCCTGCCTGTCACGGGTCGGCGCACTCCGGCAGCGCGTGCGACGCCGGCCATGCTCAGCTCCATCCTGCCGATGCGGCTCGCCGTCTCCCCCGCCGACAGCGTGGCCGATCTGGCCCGCCGGGCCTCCGCCGAAGCCCGCTCCGTACTCCGTCACCAGCGCAGGCCGGCCGAAGCGCTGCGTCATCAGCTGGGGCTGACCGGGACGACGACGGCGCCGACCGGGCCGTCCGTCAATATCCTCGCCTTCGACGACGCCTTGCGGTTCGGCCCTCACCCGGCCACGCTGCACAACCTGTCGATCGGCCCGGTGGAGGACCTGGCCGTGGCCGTGCACGCCTCGTTCGGCGACGGCGGCATGCACGTCGACCTGTTGGGCAACGCCCAACGCTACGGTGAGCAGGACCTCGTGGGACCGCATGAGCGCCTCTGCCGGGTGCTCGACGCGTTCGTGGCGGACCCGGAGCGGACCGTCGGAGCGGTGAGCCCCGTCGACGAGAACGAACAGCGGCGGGTACTCGGCCTGGGCGCCGCCCGGCCGTCGGGAAGCGAGGCCCAGGAGCCGCTTTCCGTGACCGAGCAGTTCGCCGGGCAGGCCCGGACCACTCCTCACGACACCGCCGTGGTCTGCGACGGCGTCACACTCACCTTCGAAGAGCTCGGCCGCCGGGTGGACGGCCTGGCGGGCGTGCTCGCCGGACGCGGTGCCCGACCCGGTACCCGTGTCGCGGTGGGACTGCCACGCTCCACGGATCTCGTGGTGGCGATGCTCGCGGTGATGCGTACGGGAGCCGCCTATCTGCCCCTCGACCCCTCCTACCCGGCGGACCGGCTCGCCTTCATGATCGAGGACTCGCGGCCCGTCGCCCTGGTGGCGACTCCGGCCTCGGCGGGTACGGTCGACCCGCGGGGTGCGGTCCCGCTCATCGACCCCTCGACGGCTCCGCCCGTCGCGGGCGCGGTGCCGACCGGGCCGGAGCCGCAGGATGCCGCGTACGTCATCTACACCTCCGGGTCCACCGGCCGCCCGAAGGGTGTCGTCGTCGAGCACCGTTCCCTGAGCAACCTCCTGGAGCACCACCGTCAGGAGGCCCATGCTCTCGCCGAGGAGGCTCTGGGGCGGCCGCTGCGGGTGGCGCTGAGTGCCGCGACCTCCTTCGACGCGGCCTGGGACCCGGTGCTCTGGATGGTCGCCGGGCACGAGTTGCACATCATCGCGGACGATGTCCGCCGCGATCCCCAGGCCCTCGTGCGCTATGTGATCGACCATCGCGTCGACGCGGTCGAGACGACTCCCACGTACCTGCGGCAGATGCTGGCGGCGGGTCTGCTCACCTCGGAGAGGCACCGGCCCCGTGTCATCGCCCTGGGCGGGGAGGCCGTCGACGACGGGCTGTGGGAGGAGCTGGCCGCCGATCCCGGACTGCTGGTCTTCAACTTCTACGGTCCGACCGAGACCACCGTCAACGCCGTGACCGCCCGGATCACCGGTGCCTCCCCCGTGATCGGGCGCCCCGTCGCGGGAGCCGGGGCCTATGTGCTGGACCCGTCCCTGCATCCGCTCCCCCAGGGAGCCGTGGGCGAGCTGTACCTGTCGGGCGAGGGTGTGGCACGCGGATACGCGGGCCGGCCGGGGCTCACGGCGGAGCGCTTCATGCCCGACCCCTTCGGCCTCCCGGGTGCCCGGATGTACCGCACCGGTGACCTCGCCCGGTGGGGCGAGGACGGTTCGCTGGAGTTCGTGGGGCGCAGCGACCGGCAGATCAAGGTGCGCGGGGTGCGGGTGGAGACCGGTGAGGTCGAGGCCGCGTTGCGTTCTCTGCCCGGTGTCGAGGACGCCGCTGTCGCCCTGACCGGGGCGCCGGACGGCCCCGAGCGGCTGGCAGCCTTCCTGGTGACCGGATCCGGTGCGCCCGCTCACGCGGAGGCGCGCGACGCGGTCGCGGCCCTGCTGCCCGGCCCGTTGGTGCCGACGGCCTGGGCGACGGTGGAGCGGCTGCCGCTCACCCCCAACGGGAAGCTCGATGTGGCGGCCCTGCCTCCGGCTCTGCCGGTCGCGTCCGACGGCGGTGTCCCGCGTACCGCTGAGGAGGCCCGGATGTGCGCGGTCTTCGCCGCGTGCCTGGATGTGCCGCGCGTCGGCCGGGACGACGACTTCTTCGCCCTGGGCGGCCACTCCTTGCTGGCGATGCGGCTGATCGGCCGGATCCGCGGCGAGTTCGGCGCCGAGGTGCCGATCAGCACCCTGTTCTCCACGCCCACCCCGGCCGGCCTGGTGGCGGCGCTGGGCGAAGTCGCCCCGGCCCGGCAGCCGGTGACGGCGGCCGTTCCTCGTCCGCGGCGGCTGCCGCTCTCGTTCGGGCAGCAGCGGCTGTGGCTTCTGGAGACGCTGGGCGACGCGGGTGCCTCGTACCATCTGCCGGTGGCGCTGCGCCTGCGTGGCGCGCTGGACCGCGACGCCCTGGAGCTGGCCCTCCGCGATGTCGTGGAGCGGCACGAGGCGCTGCGGACGATCGTGGTGGAGACCCCGGACGGCCCGTGCCAGAAGATCCTGCCGCTCTCGCGGCTGCCGCGTCCGCTTCTGCGGGTGATGACGCCCGATGAGCCGTTGGGCCAGGATTCCTCCCCCTTCGACCTGACGCGCGAGATCCCGTTGCGCGCCCGGCTGTTCCCCTCGGACCCCGGGGAGAACGTCCTGCTCGTGACGTTGCACCACATCGCCGCCGACGGATGGTCGATGGGGCCGCTCATGCGGGACCTGTCGACCGCCTACGGCGCGCGCCGCTCGGGCAGCGCGCCCCAGTGGGACCGACTGCCGGTGCAGTACGCCGATTTCGCGTTGTGGCAGCGTGAACTGCTCGGAGATCCGGACGCGCCGGGCAGTCTCGCGCACCGCCAGCTCTCCTTCTGGGCCGCGTCTCTGGCAGGGCTGCCGGAGGAGTCGTCGTTCCCGACGGACCGGCCCCGCCCGGCCCGCTCGTCGGGGAAGGGTGGCAGCGTCCCGGTGCGGGTCGGGGCACAGGAGCACCGGGCCCTGGTGAAGCTGGCCGTGGACTGCGGTGCGAGCTCCTTCATGGTGCTGCACGCGGCGCTGGCCGCACTGATGTCACGCCTGGGCGCGGGCGAGGATCTCGCCGTCGGCACCCCGGTGGCCGGGCGCGGCGACGAGGCGCTCACCGAGCTGGTCGGCTTCTTCGTCAACACGCTGGTCCTGCGGGCGGACACCTCCGGCTCCCCGGCGTTCCGTACGCTCGTGGCGCGGGTGGCCCGTACGGACCTTGCGGCCTACGCCCACCAGGACATCCCGTTCGAGCGAGTGGTCGAAGAGCTGGCGCCGCCGCGCTCACTCGCGCGCCACCCGCTGTTCCAGGTGATGCTGAGCCTGAACAACACTCCCGCGCCCCGCCCGCATCTCGACGGTCTCGCGGTCAGCCACGAGTCCGCCGTGGGGCGGTCCGGCTCCAAGTTCGACCTCAGTTGGGACCTGTCCGAGCACCACGACGATCAGGGCCGCCCGCACGGGATCACCGGTGAGCTGGAGTACGACGAGGACCTCTTCGACCCTACGACGGCGGAACGATTCGCCGAGCACTTCACCCGCCTCCTGAGCGCCCTGCTCGCCGCGCCGGACCGGCCGGTGACGGATGTCGGCTTCCTGACCCCGTCGCAGCGCGCGGCGGCACTGGACGAGCCGCCGCACACCGCGCCCCAGGCGCTCGGAGCGACAGCGGGGACGGAATCCGCCGACGACGACTGGACGGTGCTGGACGTCCTGGCGACCCGCGCGGCCGTGCAGCCGGACCGCACGGCGGTCGTGGCAGGCGACAGGCGCCTGACCTTCGGTGAACTCCGCCTGGCTGCCGACGGACTGGCCGTCGCGCTCAGGGATCGGGGTGTCGGCACCGGTGACCGGGTCGCCGTGGCGATGCCCCGCACCTCCCTCGCCGTCGTCGCCGTGCTGGGCATCCTGCGCGCCGGAGCGGTGTACGTCCCGCTCGACCCCATGCAGCCCGCGGCCCGCACCTCGCTGATCCTCGACACCGCCGCCCCGCGCCTGGTGCTGGCCACCTCCGCCACCCGGGTGGCTCTTCCGGACACGGCCGATGTGCTCCTGCTCGACGGATCCGAGCAGGTGGGCTCCGATGCGGCGCTCCTGCCCACGCCGCCCCGGGGCCGTGACGCCGCGTACGTGCTGTACACCTCCGGATCCACCGGGCTGCCCAAGGGGGTCGTGGTCGAGCACCGGTCCCTGGCCTCGCTGCTCGCCCATCACCGCGACCGGCTGATGGGCCCCGCCGAGGCGGACAACAACGGGCTGCCGCTGCGGGTGGCCCACACCGCCGCGATGACGTTCGATGCCTCTCTCGACCCGCTGCTCTGGATGATCGCGGGCCATGAACTGCACCTCGTGGACGACACGACTCGCCGCGACCCCGAGGCGCTCACCGCCCTGTTCCACGAACGGGCGATCGATGTCGTGGAGACCACCCCCTCGTTCGTGGAACAGCTGCGCTCCTGCGGCCTGTTCGCCCCCGGCCGCCCCCGGCCACGCGTGCTGGCACTGGGCGGGGAAGCGCTGCCCGGACCGCTGTGGCAGGAGCTGGCCACCCTGTCGGACGTTGCGGTGTGGAACCTGTACGGACCCACCGAGACCACCGTGGACAGCGTGATGGGCCGTGTCCTGCCCGGGGTGCGGCCCCACCTCGGGCATCCGGTGGCCGGTGCGCGGGCCCGGGTCCTGGACCGGCGGCTGGAGCCGGTCGCCACCGGGGTGACGGGAGAGCTGTATCTGTCGGGCCCGGGCGTCGCCCGCGGCTACGAGAACCGCCCCGGCGCGACGGCGGAGCGTTTCCTGCCCGATCCGTACGGGGCACCGGGCTCACGGATGTACCGCACCGGCGATCTGGTGCGCCGGGTCGAAGGGCGTCTGGAGTACCTGGGCCGTGCCGACGGGCAGATCAAGATCCGTGGCTTCCGGGTCGAGACGGGTGAGGTCGCATCGGCCCTGGACGCCCACAGCGACATCGCCCGCTCGGCGGTAGCGGTCCGCTCCGGCTCCGGCTCGGGCTCAAGGGAAGCCCAGCTGATCGCCTGGGTCGTTCCGTCCGGTCACAGGGAACCGGCGCCCCAGGAGTTGCGAGCCTTCGTCGCGCGGCGGCTGCCGGCCCACATGGTGCCCTCACTGATCGTGCCGGTCGCCGCCCTCCCGCTGACCCCGCACGGGAAGGTGGACTTCGCGGCGCTGCCGCAGACCGCCGCCGCGGCGAGTACGGAGGCGCCGGGCCGGGCCCCGCGGACCGCCCAGGAGGAGATCCTCTGCGCCCTGTTCGCGGAGAGCCTGGAGCAGGAGCAGGTCGCCCCTGACGACGACTTCTTCGAACTGGGGGGCCACTCGCTCCTGGCGACCCGGCTCATCGGGCGGATCCGCTCGGCGTTCGGCGTCGAACTGCCGGTACGGGCGCTGTTCGAGTCCACCACTCCGGCCGGGCTGGCCGATCGGCTGGAGGAAGCGGGCGCGGCGCGGCCCGCGCTCCGGCGGGCTCCCCGCACGGAACGGGCACCGCTGTCCGCCGCACAGGAACGCTTGTGGTTCCTGCACCAGCTGGACCCGCGAGCGGCGGCGTACCACATGGCGTTCGCGGTACGCCTCGACGGCAGCCTGGACCGGCACGCCCTGCGGCGTGCGCTGGGTGATGTGCTGACCCGCCACGAGAGCCTGCGCACGGTGGTCGAGCCGGGCGACGGCCACCCCCGTCAGCATGTGCTCGCCCCCGGCGACGCGCTGCCGGAACTCCCGGTGGTGCCGGTCGAAGAGGCGCGGCTGGACGAAGCACTGCGTCAGGCCGCGGCCGTACCCTTCGACCTGACGCACGACGTGCCCCTGCGTCCGGTCCTGTTCCGGAGCGGGGAGGACCGGCACACCCTGCTGGTCACCGTCCACCACATCGCGGCGGACGGCTGGTCCATGGGGCCTCTGGCGCAGGACCTGGCCGGCGCCTACGCCGCGCGGTCCGCCGGGCGGGCGCCGAGCTGGACCCCCTTGCCGGTCCAGTACGCGGACTACACCCTCTGGCAGCGCGACCTGCTCGGCAGTTTCGAGGACCCCGTCTCCGCGGCCTCGGCCCAGCTGGCGTTCTGGAAGGACCGCCTGGCCGGCGCCCCGGAGGAGACCTCCCTGCCCAGCGACCGTCCCCGGCCCGCCTCACCGGGCGGTCGCGGGAGCACCGTCCCGGTACACGTGCCGGAGGAGACCCTGGCGGCGGTGGTCCGGCTGGCCAGGTCCACGGCCGGCAGCACCTTCATGGTGCTGCACGCCGCCCTGGCCGCGCTGCTGCACCGGATGGGCGCCGACAGCGACATCACCATCGGCACGCCGGTGGCCGGGCGGACCGACGAGGCACTCGACCCCTTGGTCGGCTTCTTCGTCAACACCCTCGCCCTGCGGACCGACCTCGCCGGCGACCCCGATTTCACCGAGCTGATCTCCCGCGTGAGGGAGACGGACCTGGCCGCCTACGCCCACCAGGAACTGCCCTTCGAACGGCTGGTGGAGGCCCTCCGTCCGGAGCGCTCGCTCTCTCGCCACCCGCTCTTCCAGGTGATGCTCACCCTCAACAACCACCGGCCGCCCCGCCTGGACCTGCCCGGCCTGGAGGCCCGGCTGGAGGGCGTCACCACCGGAGGAGCCAAGTTCGACCTCTCCTTCTCCTTCACCGAGCGGACAGCCGCCGGGGCCGACGGGGCCCACCTCGACGGAACCCTGGAGTTCAGCCACGACCTGTTCGACACCGAGACCGCCGTACAGATCGCCGACCGGTTCACCCTCCTCCTCGCACACGCGGTACGCGAGCCCGCCACGGTCGTGGGCGACCTGCCGCTGACCAGCACCGAAGAACAACGACGGCTGCTGCGCCTGGGCGAGAGCGCACGCGTGCCCCGCCGCGCCACCACACCTCCCGGGACGGTGCTGGACCGGTTCGCGGCCACGGTGGCCTCGGCCCGCAGCCGCGACATCGCGGTGACCGGCCCGGACGGCAGCCTCTCCTTCGCGGAGCTGGACGCCCGCTCCGACCGGATCGCCTCGCTGCTCGCCCGGGCCGGTGCGGTCACCGGAGACCGGGTGGCCGTCCTGCTGCCACGCGGCACCGACTCGATCGCCTGCCTCCTCGCCGTCCTCAAGGCAGGGGCCGTCTACGTCCCGGTCGACGATTCCCTTCCGCAGGGCAGGATCGACGCGGTGCTGGCCGACGCCCGCCCGCACACCGTGCTCACCGCGGACGTCACACACACCCGGGCAACGGCCCGGTGGCATCGCTTGAACCTGGACTCCCCGGACTCCGCCACCGCGACCGTCCCCCTGCGGGAGCAGGCCCGGCCGGGTCCCACCGATCCCGCCTATCTCCTGCACACCTCGGGCTCGACCGGCCGCCCCAAGGGAGTCCTGGTCGGCCACGGCTCCCTCGCCCGGCTGCTGGAACACCACCGGCGCCATCTCTTCGGGCCCTCGGTACGGGCGGCCGGAAAGCCCCGGCTCGACGTCGCACTGACCGCCGCCCTGTCCTTCGACGCCGCGTGGGACCCGGTGCTCTGGATGCTCGACGGGCACCGGCTCCACGTGCTGGACGACCTGACGCGGCGGGACCCGGAGGCCCTGGTCGAGGCGGCGGACGTCCTGGGTCTGGACGTTCTGGAGTCCACGCCCACGCATGTCCGGCAGTTGCTGGACGCCGGGCTGTGCGCCGGGGCCCGCCGGGCTCCCTCCGTGGTGATTCTCGGGGGCGAAGCCGTCCCACCCGCGCTCTGGGACGACCTGCGGGCCCGGCCGGGCCTGACGGCCTGGAACTTCTACGGCCCCACCGAGGCGACGGTGGACACCCTCACCGCCGACGTCCGGGCGACCGGAAGGCCGGTGCTCGGCGCCCCCGTCGAGGGGACGGCCGTACGACTCCTGGACGACCGCCTCCGGCCCGTACCGGCCGGAGTGACCGGCGACCTCTACCTGGCCGGGGACAGTCTGGCCCTCGGCTACCACGGACAGTCCGCGGTCACCTCGTCCCGTTTCGTGCCCGACCCCTACGGTCCCGCCGGGACGCGCATGTACCGCACGGGAGACCGAGCCGTGCGGAGGCATGACGACGCCCTGGAGTTCACCGGGCGTGCCGACGGACAGGTCAAGGTGCGCGGGTTCCGGGTGGAGCCGGAAGGGATCGCCGCCGTGCTGGCGGAGCACGCCGACGTCGTTCAGGCGGTGGTGGTGGCGCACGGTGAGGATTCCGCAGGCTCCCGCCTGGCCGCGTACGTGGTGCTCGCCGCGCACCCCGCCGGCCTCGCACGGCCGCCCGCCGAACGGTTCGACGAGCTGCGGGAACACGCGGCCGCCCGGCTGCCCGGATACATGGTCCCCTCGGGCTGGGTCGCCGTGGACAGCATTCCCCTGACGCGGAACGGCAAGCTGGACCGGAAGGCGCTGCCCGAACCCGCCCCGCAGGCGGCGTCGGCAGGCACGGGGCGCAGCCCCCGTAACCCCCGGGAAGACGTGCTGTGCACCCTGTTCGCCGAGGTGCTGGAGCGCGAACAGGTCCTCATCGACGAGGACTTCTTCGCCCTGGGCGGCCACTCCCTGCTGGCGGCGGGCCTGATGCGCCGTATCCGTGACGCCCTGGGGGCGGACGTCAGCATCCGCAGCCTTTTCGAGGCGCCCACCGTCGCCGCGCTCTCGGAGCGGATCGGCGCCGGCGTCCAGGACAACCCGCTGGCCACACTGCTGCCCCTGCGGACCAGGGGCAGCCTGCCGCCGCTGTTCTGCGTCCATCCGGCCGGCGGCCTGGCCTGGTCGTACGCGGGGCTGCTCCCCCACCTGGGCGGTGACCGGCCGGTCTACGGGCTCCAGACCCCGAACCTGGACGGCACGGCGCCCTTCCCGGACAGCATCGAGGCGATGGCCGCCGTATACGTGGCGGAGCTGCGAGCCGTCCAGCCGCAGGGCCCGTACCACCTGTTCGGCTGGTCCTTCGGCGGCAACGTCGTCCAGGAGGTCGCCGTCCAACTCCAGGAGGCGGGCGAGGAGGTGGCCCTGCTGACGATCCTGGATGCCTTCCCGCTGGCCCCACTGGACGACCTGGACAGCGCGAGCCGGGACACCGTCTTCCGGGCCCTGCTCTCCAACATGGGAGTCGGCCAGGAAGCCCTGGACGGCGACGGGCCGGTGGAAGCCGCCGCTGTACGCGATCAGTTCCTGGCGAACGGAAGTCCGCTCGGAGCGCTGGAACCGGCCACGATCGACGCGATGGTCGACAACTTCGCCGGCCAGGCCCGGCTGATGCGGAAGTACACCCCCCGGGTGTTCCACGGACCTGTGCTGTTCTTCACCGCCACCGAGGGACGCCCCCGGGACGCCTTCGCCCTGTCCCTGTGGGACCCGTACATCGACGGCCCCATCGAGAACCACGACGTGGCCTGCGCACACGCCCAGATGATGCAGCCCGCCGCGCGGGAACAGATCGGCACCACTGTCTCGGCCGTGCTCGACGCCGGCCACCGCACCGAACGAGGAGAACGCTCATGACGAACCCCTTCGACGACCCGCGCACCCAGCACCGCGTCCTGGTCAACGACGAGGGGCAGCACGCCCTGTGGCCGTCGTTCGCGTCGGTTCCCGCCGGCTGGGACGAGGTCTTCGGCCCGGCCGAGCACGCCGCCTGTCTGGAGTACGTGGAGGTCAACTGGACCGACATCACGCCCAGGAGCGCCCGCGTACGGGTGGCGTGACCTGCCCCCGCTTCCACGGACGCACAACGCTCAGGACCCGCCCGCTCCACATACGACGAGAGGCATCCATGACCTCCCCTCCGACCTGCCCGGCCATACGCGCCGAGGGACTCACCAAACGCTTCGGGACGAAGCAGGCGCTGGCCGGTGTGGACCTCGAAGCGGCCCCCGGCACCGTGCTGGGGGTCCTCGGCCCGAACGGCGCGGGCAAGACCACCACGGTTCGGGTCCTGTCGACGCTGCTGCGCCCGGACAGCGGCCGTGCCTGGATGGCCGGTCACGACGTCCTCGCCGAGCCGGAGGCCGTACGCCGCAACCTCGGGCTGTCCGGACAGTACGCCGCCGTCGACGAGAAGCTCTCGGGGCAGGAGAACCTCTATCTGGTCGCGCGACTCTACGGCTTCGGCCGCCACGCCGCCCGCCGCAGGGCCGGTCAACTGCTGAGCGACTTCGACCTGGAGGCCGCCGCCGACCTTCCGAGCGGAACGTACTCCGGGGGGATGCGCAGACGGCTCGACCTGGCCGGAGCACTGGTGGCCCGGCCGTCGGTGGTGGTGCTGGACGAGCCCACGACCGGGCTCGACCCCCGAGGGCGGGCCGACACCTGGCAGGCGGTGCGGAACCTCGTCGCCGAGGGCACGACCGTGCTGCTGACCACCCAGTACCTGGAGGAGGCGGACCAGTTGGCCGACGCCATCGTCGTCATCGAGAGCGGCACCGTGGTGGCCCGCGGCTCCGCCGCTCAGCTCAAGACACGGGTGGGCGGCGAGCGTCTCTCGCTCACCGTCGCGGACCCGCAGCACCGCAGCACCGCCACGGAGATCCTGGCCACACTCGGCGACCACCTCCCCGATCTCGACCAGCGCACCGGACGCCTGACCGTCGCCACCGACCACGGCGCACGGAGCCTGGAGTACGCCCTGGGCTGCCTGCGACTGGCGGGGATCGGTGTCCAGGACGTGGAGTTGGCCCCACCGACGCTGGACGACGTATTCCTCTCCCTCACGGGCCGTGCCCTCGCGCCGGACGGGGCAGCACCCCCTGCCGGCATCGCGACCGTCGGCGGAAGTGCGCGATGATCGCCGTCCGGAGGCTGGGCCGCGACTCCTCCATCGTCGCCTGGCGCAACCTGCTGAACCTGCGCCGGACTCCCGGATCGATCATCGCGGCGCTCGTACAGCCGGTGATGTTCGTCCTCCTGCTCGCCTACGTCTTCGGCGGCAGTCTCGGCGGGGCCGAGTACCGGACGTTCCTCATGGGCGGGATCTTCGCCCAGGCCGTCACCTTCAACTCCGCCTTCACCGCCTTGGGGCTCGCCAACGACATGGACAAGGGCATCGTCGACCGATTCCGCTCCCTGCCCATGCCCGCCATGGCCGTGCTCCTGGGACGGACCCTTTCCGACCTGACCATGAGTGCGGTGACCCTCGTCGTCACCTCCCTGTGCGGCCTGCTGGTCGGCTGGCGCATCAGCACCTCGACGGGTGAGGCGCTCGCGGCCTACCTGTTGATCCTGCTCTTCGCCTTCGCCATGTCCTGGGTAGGGGCGGCCATCGGGCTGATGGCCCGCAGCGTCGAGGTGGCCCAGAGCGCCGGACTGATCTGGCTGTTCCCGGTCACCTTCGTATCGGCGGCGTTCGTCTCCCCGCACACCATGCCCGGCCCCCTGCGCACCGTGGCGGAGTGGAACCCCGTCTCCGCCACGGCCACCGCTGTCCGCCGGCTCTTCGGCAACCCGCCCCCGGCAGGCCTGCCCACGAGCAGCGCCTGGCCCGTCGTGCACGCACTCCCCTACGCCGCGACGTGCGCCTTGCTCATCACAGGCGTGTTCATGCTCCTCGCGTTGATCCGCTTCCGACGCATCACTCTCGGATGATGCAAGCAGGCATCACGCCGTGAGCCTCGGACAGCCTTGGTCCTACGGGCCCGGCGACGAGGAACAGCATCGAGGCCGGTGCGGTGACCAGGACGGCCCACAACCCGGCGAAGCCGGCGTCTTCGCAGGAACACCATCCGGAATCGGAGTGGGATTTCGGCGTCCACCACCGTCGCCCTTAATTCGCTGGGGCCCGAAAAGGGATTCTGTGTACGGTGCCCGGATGGCTTCTCAGCGTACCCTTCTGCCGCGCTCGACACCGGCCGCCTCGGGGCTGTCGTCCCGCTCGATCGGCGCGCTGCTGGACCGGCTCGAAGCACGATCAGGTGAGAGCCACTCCCTCATGGTCGTGCACCATGGTCACGTCGTCGCCGAAGGCTGGTGGGCGCCGTATTCGGCCGACCGCCCGCATCTGCTCTACTCACTGACCAAGTCGTTCACGTCGATCGCCGTGGGGCTCGCGATCGGCGACGGGCTGCTCGCGCTGGACGACCGCGTGGTGGACGTGCTGCCCGACCGCGTCCCGGTCGACGTCTCGGAGCAGGGGCGCCGCATCACCGTTCACCACCTGCTGTCCATGACGGCCGGGCATCCCACCGACAGCCTCGCCGAAGCATGGGAGCTCGAACCCGACGACTTGGTGAAAGGCTTCCTGAGCCTGCCGTTCGCCGCGGCCGAGGGAACGCGGCACGTCTACGACAACTCGACCACCTACATCCTGGCCCGGATGGTGGAACGAGTCACGGGCCGCGGTCTCCCGGAGTTTCTCGACGAGCGTCTGTTCACGCCGATGGGAATCGCCCACGCCGAATGGGACCGGGTGGCCAGTGGCGCCGCCTTCGGATTCCACGGACTGCACCTCACGACCGAGAGCGTCGCCGCCTTCGGCGAACTGCTGCGACGCGGAGGCATGTGGGGCGACCGACAACTCGTCCCACGCGGTTGGGTGGAGCTCGCGACCGGACGGCACATCGACAGCGAGTGGATCCTGGACGGATCGGACCAGGCGGACTTCTCCTACGGCTACGGCTACCAGTTCTGGAGGTCGCGTCACGGCTACCACGGCCATGGCTCCTATGCGCAGCAGTGCGTGGTCGTCCCGTCCCATGACCTCGTCGTCGCCGTGACCGCCCAGGGAGAGTCACAGGACGTGCTCGACGCAGTCTGGGAGTGCCTGCTGCCCGGCGTGGGTCACGCGGGAAGCACCCGGGACGACGAGATCCTCGCCGATCGGCTGCGGCAGCTTTCCTTGCCGCCGGTGCCCGGTACGGCCGACCCGGGGCGTGCGGTCGGCGCGAAACTCGACGCCTCGGCCGAGGGGTCGGCCCTGCCCGACGGAACGACGGTCACCGTCGATCCCACCGACGGCGGATGGCTCGTACGATTCGAGTCGCTCCTCGATATCGAGGTCGGCCACGGCGACTGGCGGGAGAGCACCCCGCTCGGCCGGCCGATCGTCGCGGCCGGCGCCTGGCAGGGCAGCACCTACGTCGCCGATCTGTACGTCATCACCACCCCGCACCGCGTTCGGCTGGCCGTCGACGCCGACGCGGGTACCGCTACGGCAACCTGGAGCACCCTGCCCCTGACCGGCCCCAGCCTGGAGTTGCATGTGCGGTCGCCGCTTATGACACGGCCAGACGTCGCATAGGAGCGCTGTCCGTGTCCGTCGGCGCCGGGTGCGAGCCAGTTCGAGGAGCCGGACGCCTTCCTTCGAGGGTTGCGGGGTCCGCTACGTGGTGCCGAGAGCGTCGACACGGGGCCGGAGTTCCTCACCTCCCGTCGAGTGCGGCGCGAGCGGCCTTCCGAGTGGCGTTGTTGCAGGCGAAGATGGCGGTCCCGGTGACCGGGTGGGATTGTCCGCGGTCTCCGCTGAACGCACCCCCCGCTTCCTCCACGATCAGCGACAGCGGGGCGTAGTCCCAGATCTTCCCGCCCACCTGCACTGCCACGTCCAGTTCCCCCGAGGCGACCAACAGAGCCGCATGTGCCGACCAGTCGGCCACGACCACCTTGTCCGCCAGCCTGTCGACCTGAGCCCGGTATTCCACGGGGATCATCTCAAGCGGAGGAAGAACCCCCACGGTGCACTCCGCCGGCGTGGACGGCGACCCACCGACCCGCAACGGCCGCTCACGGACCAGTTGACCGTCCTCGACGTCGGCAACGAACGCGCCCTGGCCGCGTACGGCGTACCAGATCCGCCGCTGGGCGGGGACGATCGCGACTCCGACGACCACGCGGCCGTCCTCCTCCAGGGCGATCAGGGACTGCCAGCGATCGTCTCCCTGGACGAACACCAGCGTCCCGTCGATGCCGTCGAGTATCCATCGACGCCTGCCCTCTCCATGCTCTCCGGTTTCCTCCCCCAAGAAGGCGTCCTCAGGCCGCTCGGCGAGCAGGACGCGGCGCACCTCCTCTTCGACGGCGAGATCCGCCTCGGTCACAACCGACCCGTCCACCTTCTGCTGCTGAGCGAGGGAACGTACGCGGGCGAAGTAGCGCAGCCCCACGGAGGCGCCGGCAAGAGCAGCCCGTTGGGCCAGGACAAGGTCATCAGTCATGGCGTGAATGATGCAGCATCAGCACATACGGCAGGCTGCGCCCCGTGGTGATCCACTTCTCCCGATCGGCCCGGCGACAGCGGGGTCCGCTACTGGTTCCTCGATCAGTCGGGCCTGGACTTCCTCGGATGTGACGGGCACACCTCGGCTCACGATGACCGGGTGATCGCCGAACGGCTTGCCCCGTTCCTCAGGAGCCTGGCGACGGGATGGTGAGGGGAACTTGATCACCTGGGTCGAGGGCAGCACGGGCGAAGGTTACGGGGATCGGCTGTGGGACAGGCTCACCGCGGTATGGGTCCCCTGTCCCGGCCCGCTGTCGGTGCGGCCGCCGAGTGAGGCCCTGAACTCGTAGCGGGGCACGGTGCGCTCGATTTCGCCTGCACCGTTCCATCTGGCCGAACAGCCGGAGCAAACGCTGGTGATCTATTCCGAGAACCAGGAACCGGCCTGAAGGTCGTCCCGCAATGCACGGTTGTTCGATCTGGCCGAGCAGGCCCCCACCACCTCATTTCCCCTGCGTACAGGGCTTCGATTCACCGACCTCTCCCCCTCCCCCGGGTCACCGAGAAGACGTACGTAGAAGACACGGATACCCGGAAATGCGAAGTCCGATGCCCTCGTGCATTTCCCGATCGGGAAATACGCGGGTTTCGCGGTGACCATCGAGTGAAAATGCGGTGGCGGGGACCGGTCGGGGCGTGAACACCTTTTGGGCGGGCAAAAGGCTGTCACACCAGAGCGGCGCAACCAATCACAGGTGAGGTGTAAGCATATGAACAGCACGACTATCGCCGTCACCTCGATGCCCCCCACACGCACCGAGGTGCGAGGCACCGGTACGGACAGCCTCCACCGGGCCCGTGAGGCCGCCCGGGACTTCGTGGAATCGCTGACTCCGGCACCCGGGCCCGCCCTGGCGGACAGCCTGGTCCTGGTGGTCTCCGAGCTCGCCACCAATGCCCTGCGCCACGGCGGCGGCCGGTACCTCCTCAGGCTGTCCGCCGGGCCGGAGACGGTGACCGCGGCGGTCACCGACCCCGATCCGTCGGCCCCGCGCGAGCGCGCCCCGGATCTCGACGGCGGTGCGGGCGGCTTCGGCTGGCCCATGGTGCGCCACCTCACGACCCGCCTCACGATCACCCCCGGACCGGGGCCCGGGAAGACGATCCACGCCCAGCTCCCCCGCCAGGAGGAAGCAACCCTGGACCAGCGGGCCGGCGCGTAGGGCCTTCAGGCCGCGCGGCTCCAGGTCAGCGGCAGCGCGCGGTGAAGCCGTTCTCGGCGAGGCCCTGGCAGAACGAGGCCTTGGCGGCCGCGTAGCGGGACAGCCTGCCGTCGACGAACCACGTGGTGTCGGGAGCGAAGTCGAAGCTGCCGTCGTCGATGCCGTCCCAGCCGTACCGGAAGTCCAGGTTGATGTAGACGACGGACTTGATCACGCCGCGCAGGTCGTGCTCGCCCGGCAGGTTGGGGATGGGGCCCCGGTAGTTCATGAGGGAGAAGAGCCGCTTCACCCACAGGTCTCCGCGTTCCTGCTCCACGCCTTCCGTGGAGCCGTTGTCGGCCGTGAAGTTCATCATTCCCGCCTCGGAGAGCACGACCGGCTTACTGTGGTCCTTGGCGAACTTGACCAGCTTGAGCACGTTCGCGTCATGGTCGAAGTTGCGCCAGACCGCGGCGGGATTGCCGTGTGTGTCGGTTCCGATGTAGGCGTTGCGGCACTGGCTCGCCCCGACGTCGTAATTCTGTGGTGGCGTCCCGTTGTAGAGGTAGCCCCGGTCGTAGATCGGCAGGCACAGCTCGTGGGCGAACACGGACACGCCCACCCAGTCCACCGCCGCGTCGCCCGGGTACATCGACTCGAACTCGCCTCGCACCGGATGGAAGACGAACTGGAGGTTGTGCGGCGTCGAGCGGCCGTCCAGGTAGCCGGCCAGCCGGTTGAAGGCGTTCTTGTAGGAGGAGCAGCTCGCGTCGGTGCAGTGGTAGAAGCTGCTGACCTCGTAGTCGAGTCGCAGCTTGAACGTGGCCCGGGGATAGGCGTTGGCGAAGGCCACGAGCCGCTCCAGCGACGCCGTGTGGCCACCGGCCGCGATCTCCGCGGTGACCGCGCGGGACCGGGCCGCCTTGGCGTTCTCGTCGCCTCCGTCGAAGCCGGGCGGGTTGTCCTTCCAGCTGATGCCCACCTGCACGGTCCCGCCCCGG
This sequence comes from Streptomyces sp. NPDC104381, assembly GCF_055583745.1. Classification (NCBI taxonomy): domain Bacteria; kingdom Bacillati; phylum Actinomycetota; class Actinomycetes; order Kitasatosporales; family Streptomycetaceae; genus Streptomyces; species Streptomyces sp. NPDC104381. The sequence goes on along the minus strand of NZ_JBVJNK010000003.1, from coordinate 39,727 downwards.
TCCGCCACCTGCTCGGCGAACGCGCGGTGCGCCGGGTTCACCCAGTCGCCCTTGCGGAGCTCGTAGTAGACGGAGCCGCCGTCGGCGCCGTCGGCGAAGGTGTTGAAGTCGTCGAGGGCGCCCCGGGTGGACTGCCCCAGCAGCAGCTCCGGAGCGGCGGCGGCCGTGGTGTGGGGGGCGGTGCCCGCGGCGGTTGCGGTGGTGGGGGTCATCAGCAGCAGTCCGGCAGCGAGAGCCGTGGCCAGGGAGTGGATGACGGCCCGTACGCGGCGTCGGGACGTCCGGCCGGGGGGCCGCTGATGGCGTCGGTCGGTGGACACGGTGCCTCCTGGGGGCGGTGTGAGGGGAGAGGGGGGCGGGTCGCCGTACGTCCGGAACGGTCCGTACGGCGACCCGGGAGACGCAGGGGTCAGCGGGAGACCCAGGTGTGGACGGGAGTGGTCGTCTGGTGGGTCACGCCGGTGGGCTGGTAGTTGAAGGAGTACGAGAGGGTGGCCCCGGCCGGGACGGTGACCGGGAGCTCCCACCGCCTGTCACCGCTGTCGTAGGTGAGGAAGTAGTTCTGGGGGGAGCCGCCGTCGATGCGGTACTGGACGGTGACGAAGGTGGCGGTGAAGCCCTTCGGCGCGAACCAGACGGTGGCTGCCGGACCACCACCGGTCACCCCCTGGATGTAGTCACCTGATCCAGGGTCGGTCGGAGTCGGGGTCGGAGTGGGGGTCGGGGTCGGAGTGGGGGTCGGGGCCGGACCGCTCGCCCCGTTCGTCCACAGGGGCTTCCTGATCTCGGTGAGGAAGTTGTTCAGGACCGTCGGGTCGGCCTGGACACGGGAGTCGCCCCAGTTGCCGTTCGCGCAACCGGGTCCGCCCGCCTGGGCGTCGGGCCGGCACTGCCACTGCGTCTGGGCGTCCCAGTCGGTGTTGATGTAGGCGGCGGACCGGATCACGTCCTTGTTGCGGTCGATCCAGTCGAAGTAACCGGCGTGCCAGCCGTCCCAGATGGCCTGGCCGCTGGAGCCTGCGGGGCTGTTGCGGAAGATGCAGCTCCGTGTCCCCGCCCCGGTGCGCGATCCCTGCGGCGCCGCCTCGGACACCATGACCGGCTTGGCGTGGGCGCGGGCGAAGTCGAGCAGTCGGTCCTGCAGGCCCACCGGGTCGGTGTCGTAGCTGCCACAGCCCCACTGGGACTGCACGGAGCGGGAGTTGTAGAAGGACGACAGCCCCACCCAGTCGACGTAGCTGTCGCCGGGGTACCAGTCGTCGTAGTGCTTCGGGTCGGTGACGATGTACTTGTACTCGGGGTGGTCGGCGTTGGCGTCGACCGGCCAGGCGGCGCTCTGCCAGACGGTGGCGACCCGGGTGGCGCCCAGGGCGTCGATGCGGCCCTTGATGTAGCGGAACGCCTCCTTGTAGAAGTCGGCGTTGTAGCAGTTCCACGGGCCGTCGAACTCGTAGCCGATGCGCAGCAGGACGTCCCGGTCGTAGCCCTTGAGCCGGTTGACCATCTCGTCGACCTTGGCTCTGTACTGCGCGATCAGGTTCGGGCTGCCGGAGGTGACATCGGAGTCGTCGCGGCCGATGATCGCCCGCAGCGGCTGGTTGCCGCAGCCGCCGGTCGCGTCCGAGAGGTAGAGGCCCACGGCGAGGCTGGAGTCCGGGTACTCCCGCAGGGTGCGGCCGAAGTCGACCGTGCCCGCGCCCCAGTCGGCCGGGCCGGTCATGCCGGCCAGGGGTGACGGCGTGCCGCCGAGGACGAGGTTGGTGTAGAGGGTGACTCCACCGGGCGCCGGGGCGTTCAGCGACGGCTCGTCCAGCACGTCGGCGCGGTAGTCCGACAGGGTGTCGCTGTCCTGCCCCATCACCAGCATGACCTTGCCGTCGGCCGGTACGCCGCGGCCGGAGGGCGAGGCGGCATCGGCGGGGTGGTTCGGTGCGGCGAGGGCGACGAGGGCCCCGAGGGCCACCGCCCCCGCCGCGAGACTTCTGTGGAGTGGTCGTTGGTGCCAGCGGACGGTCATGGCGGCTCCGGATTCTTCTACGGCGCTGTGGCTCGACGCGAGGTGGGTGAGCGCTCGAATGATGGGGCGGAGCGGAGGCCAGGGCAACAGTCGCCGAAAGTTTCGTAACGTTGCGCAGGTCAGCCGTGGTGACCTTCCGAAAACTTCCGGCGGTCGACACCATGAACAAGTGAATTGCACCTTATGTCTTGTTCAAGCTCGCAGAATAGTCGCTCTTCTACCGGTTTCACGCTGCCTGCGTCAGCGCGCTAGCGGGAATCTATCGCGTGTTTTCGCGAAACTATTGACACACGTTTCGTGGCCCGCGACCTTGGTGCCCACTCATCCCGCACCTCTCCCGGAGGACCACCATGGGCCGTACGCGTGCCCGCAGAACCGTCGCGGCGCTGGCCGCCGCCGCCTCGCTCGTCGCCCTGTCCGCCTGCGGCTCGGACGCGGGGGAGGCGGAGGGAAAGATCACGCTGACCGTCGCCACGTTCAGCGACTTCGGCTACAAGCCGCTCATCAAGGAGTACGAGGCCGGCCACCCCGACATCGTCATCAAGGAACGGATCTCGCAGTTCGACCAGCACCACAACCAGCTCTCCACCCAGATAGCGTCCGGCAGCGGGGCCGCCGACGTCGTCGCGATCGAGGAGGGCTACCTGCCCAAGTTCCGTTCGGTCAGGGACAAGTTCACCAATCTCGCCGACCACGGGGCGGACAGGCGGAAGAGCGAGTACCTCGGCTGGAAGTGGGAGCAGGGCACCCTGGGCTCGGACGATTTCGTGATGGGCTACGGCACCGATGTCGGCAGCCTCGCCATCTGCTACCGCAAGGACCTGTTCGCCCGGGCCGGCCTGCCGACCGACCGTGACGAGGTCGGCAAGCTCTGGCCCACCTGGGACGACTACTTCGCCACCGGCAGGACGTTCCGGAGCAAGGTCAAGGACAAGGCCTGGTTCGACAGCTCGGGCAACATCTTCACCGCGATGATGAACCAGACGGAATTCGGGTTCTTCGACGCGGACGACGCCTACATCGGGAAGACCAATCCCAAGGTGCGCGACTTCTTCCTCGCCACCGCCGAAGCGACCGCGGACAAGCAGTCGGCCAACCTCCAGCCCTTCAGCCAGCAGTGGAACGCGGGCATCAAGCAGGGCCGGATGGCCACCATGACGTGCCCCGCGTGGATGACCGGACAGATCAAGACCGCCGCGGGCGAGGCCGCCGCCGGCACGTGGGACATCGCGGCCGTCCCCGGCGGCGGTGGCAACTGGGGCGGCTCCTTCCTCACCGTGCCCAAGCAGAGCAAGCACGCCGAGGAGGCCGCCGAGCTCGCCGACTTCCTGACCTCCGCGGAGTCCCAGAAGAAGATCTTCACCGGCCCCGTCGGAGCGCTGCCCTCCCTCGCCTCCGTACTCGACGACCCCGAGGTCCAGGGCACCCGGCAGCCCTACTTCAACGACGCGCCCACGGGGAAGATCTTCGCCTCCTCGGCCAAGAGCCTGCAGCCCAACTACCGGGGCACGAAGGACCAGCAGGCCCGTATCCCCTTCGGCAACGCGCTCCAGCTCGTCGAACAGGGCAAGGCCGATCCCCGGCAGGCATGGGACAAGGCGCTGGACGAAGCGGACAAGAACCTCCGCTGACCGCCGCTCCCCCACCGCGTCGCGGGATCACCGCGCGGCCCGTGGTGGCGCCGGACCGGCCTCCCCGCAGGTCCGGCACCGCCCCGGGCACCCGGCGCACCACGTCTGCCCTGCCCCACCCTCACTCGACCCCCAACGGAGTACGCGCATGGCGCTCCAGGTCCGCACCACTCCGGGCCGGACGGGATCCGGACACCTCACCGGCCGGCTCCGTCCGGAACGGCATCTGCTTCCCTACCTGTTCATCGCCCCCTTCTTCGTCGTCTTCGGGATCTTCGGGCTCTACCCGCTGCTCCAGACCTTCTGGGTGTCCCTGCACGACTGGGACCGGCTCGCCGGGCCCGGGCAGTGGGTCGGAGCCGAGAACTTCACCCGCCTCCTGGAGGACTCCGACTTCTACACCGCGACGTTCAACACGCTCAGCATCTTCGTCCTGTCCACCGCGCCCCAGCTCCTGGCGGCCCTCGGCCTCGCCTGGCTGCTCGACCGGCACCTGCGCTCTCCGAGCGTCTGGCGCGCCCTCGTCCTGGTGCCCCAGTACGTCTCCGTCGTCGCCGTCGCCCTCGTCTTCTCCCAGCTCTTCGGCCGGGACTTCGGCATCGTCAACTGGGCCCTCGAAGGACTCGGGATCATCCACGACCCCGTCGACTGGACCGCCGACACCTGGAGTTCGCACCTCGCGATCAGCTTCATGGTGATGTGGCGCTGGACCGGCTACAACGCGCTGATCTATCTCGCGGCGATGCAGGCCGTCCCACGCGAGCTGTACGAATCGGCCCAGCTGGACGGGGCCGGACGGTTCCTGACCTTCCGCAAGGTGACCCTTCCCGCCATCCGCCCCACCGTCGTGTTCACCGTGGTCATCTCCACGATCGGAGGGCTGCAGCTCTTCGCCGAGCCCTTCCTCTTCGACCAGCAGGGCAATGCCGAAGGAGGTGCCGAGCACCAGTTCCAGACGCTGACGCTGATGCTCTACAAGTACGGCTTCATCAACAACGACGCCGGATACGCCTCCGCCGTCTCCTGGGTGCTCTTCCTCGTCATCGCGCTCGTCGCCGCGGTGAACTTCCTGCTCGCCCGCCGTTCCGGCCGCAACTGACCCGGTCACCGGGGTCTTCAGGAGAAACGCATGGCTGTCACCACACCCACCCGGGTCCCGCCCGCGCCGCAACGCTCCCGCAACGGACGCACACGGGCGGTCCTGCGCAAGGTCCCCAGGCGCCCTGACCAGGCGGGGCCGGTCGCCTACTCCCTGCTCGCCGCCGTCATCGCGGCCTCCGTCTTCCCGCTCTACTGGAGCTTCGTCGTCGCCTCCCACGACGACAACTCCGTGCTCGCCGGCTCCACCCCGCCGCTGGTTCCCGGCGGGCATCTGATCGAGAACATCCAGCGGGTCTTCGAACTCTCGGCGTTCTGGCAGGCACTCGGCAACTCGCTGATCGTGGCCTCCACCACCGCCGTCAGCAACGTGCTGCTCTCCTCGCTGGCCGGATTCGCCTTCGCCAAGCTCCGGTTCCCCGGCCGCAACGCCCTGCTGGTGTGCGTGGTCATCACCGTCATGGTCCCCACCCAGCTCGGCATCATCCCGCTCTACATGCTGGTCACCGACATGGGGCTGTACGGAAAGCTCTCCGCGCTCATCGTGCCCGCCCTGGTCTCCGCCATCGGCGTCTTCTGGATGCGGCAGGCGGTCGAGGAGAACATCCCCGACGAACTCGTCGAAGCGGCACGGATGGACGGCGCGGGACTCCTGCGCACCTACTGGCACGTGGTCGTCCCCGGCGTACGGACCACGGCCACGGTCCTGGCGATGTTCACCTTCATGTTCGCCTGGAACGACTACTTCTGGCCCCTGATCGCCCTGCCTCCGGAGAACGGCACCGTGCAGATCGCGCTCAACCAGCTCGCCGCGGGCTACTACACCGACTACACCCTGATGCTCGCCGGTGTCGTGGTCTCGGTGCTGCCCGTCCTCGTCGTCTTCACCCTCCTGGCCCGCCGGATCGTCTCCGGTGTGATGGCCGGCGCGGTCAAGGGCTGACCGGCCCCTCCCACCCGACAACCCACGGAGTACCCATGACCGCCGCGCAGCGTCTGCTCGATCCGGAACGTCCCCGCCGCCGAAAGCCCGACGGGGCGGCCGGGGCGGACCCCTCGGCGTACGGGACGATCGTCAATCCCGTACTGCCCGGATTCCACCCCGACCCCTCGATCCTGCGGGTCGACGACGACTACTACCTCGCCACCTCCACCTTCGAGTGGCTCCCCGGCGTCTCGCTCCACCACTCCCGCGACCTCGTCCACTGGCGTCCGCTCGGCGGACTCCTCCGGGAGGAACGTCTCATCGACCTGGCCGGACGGCCGGACTCCGGCGGGGTCTGGGCACCGTGTCTCTCGTACACCGACGGCCTGTTCCACCTCGTCTACAGCGATGTCACGAATCTCTCCGGCGCGTTCAAGGACGTTCGCAACCACGTGATCACCGCCCCCGCGATCACCGGCCCGTGGTCCGACCCGGCGCCCTTCCCCTCCCACGGCTTCGACCCGTCCCTCTTCCACGACGACGGCCCCGGCGGCGACGGCCGCAGCTGGGCCCTGTGGATGGAGTGGGACCACAGGCCCGGCCGGCACCCCTTCGGCGGCATCCTGCTCCAGGAGTGGGACCGTGCCGCCCGTCGCGTCACCGGCCCGCTCCATCGCGTCTTCACCGGCACGTCCCTCGCCCACACCGAGGGCCCGCACCTCTACCGGCGGGACGGCTGGTACTACCTGCTGACCGCCGAGGGCGGCACCTCCTGGGCCCACGCGGTCACCGTCGCCCGCTCCCGCGAACTCACCGGCCCGTACGAGGCCGACGCCGCCGGCCCGCTGCTGACCGCCCACGGCCACGAGGACCTCCCGCTCCAGAAGGCCGGACACGGCAGCCTGGTCGCCACACCCGCCGGCGAGTGGTTCCTGGCCCACCTCACGGCCCGCCCGCTGAGCCCCCTCGGAGCCTGCGTCATGGGCCGCGAATCCGCCGTCCAGCGCATCGAATGGACCGACGAGGGATGGCCCCGGCTCGGTGGCGCCCCACCGGTCCCGGCCGGCGGGGCGGCACTCCCCCGGCCCGTCGTCACCGGACCCGCGCTGGAACCGGCTCCCTTCCCCACCGAGCCCGCCCGCGACGACTTCGACGCCCCCGAGCTCGGCCCCGTCTGGTCGACCCTGCGCCGGCACCCCGACCCTTCCTGGCTCAGCCTCACCGCGCATCCCGGCCGACTGCGGCTGCGCGGCGGCCAGTCGCTCGGCTCGACCCACCGCCAGAGCCTGGTGGCCCGGCGCCAGCAGGCCCCCGGCTTCACCTTCGCGACCCGGCTGCGCGCCGACCCCCGCTCACCGTTGCAGATGTCCGGCCTGGTGCACTACTACAACTCCACGCTCTGGCACTATCTCCATCTCACCCGGGACGAGGAGCTGGGCCGGGTGCTACGCGTGGGGGTCTGCGACCACGGCCACTACACCGAACCCTGCGACCCCGTCCCCGTCGGGGACGGACCCCTCGAACTGCGGCTGACCGTCGAGGGAGCCCGCGGCCGGTTCTCCTGGCAGGACGGGAGCCGCACCGGGCCGCCCCGCCGGCAGGACATCGGCCCCTGGCTGGACACCACACGGCTCTCCGACGAGAGCGCCACCCTGGGGGACCCGGCCACCGGGCACTTCACGTCCTGGGGCTTCACCGGTGCCTTCGTCGGACTGTGCGCCCAGGACCTCACGGGAGCGGGCACCACGACCGACTTCTCCTGGGCCGAGTACCGTCCGGGCCCCGGCGGCCTTCCCGGCGCCGGATGAACCGGATGCCCTGCCCCCGGCCGTTAGTCTTCGCAGGACGGCAGCGATGTTCCACGAGGCGAAACGGACGGCAAGGATGACGGCGGACACCACCGACGCCCAGGGCAGAGTCACTCTCAGCAGCATCGCGTCCGTCGCCGGGGTCTCCGTCTCCACCGTCTCCAAGGTCCTCAACGGGCGCTCCGACGTGTCCACCGGGACCAAGGAGCGCGTCGAGTCGGTCATGGACGACCTCGGCTACCGGCGCCGCCCCGCCCGGCGGCGGGGCAGCGTGGTCGACCTGGTCCTCAACGAGCTCGACAGCCTCTGGTCCGTGGAGATCATCCGCGGCGTCGACGAGGTGCTCGACGAGGCCGGGGCGAGCATGGTCCTCTCCGCGGTGCACGGCCGCAGCTCCGACACCCGGGAGTGGCTGGACCAGCTGGCGGCCCGTCGCAGCAACGGAGCGATCCTCGTCGTCTCCGAACTCACCCCTCAGCAGCGCAAGCGGCTCGTCGCCATGGACATACCGTTCGTCCTGGTCGACCCGGTGGGCAGCGTGGACGCCCTGGTGCCCACGGTCGGCGCGACCAACTGGGCCGGTGCGGTGAGCGCCTGCGAGCACCTCATCGGCCTCGGCCACACCCGGATCGCCCATCTGGCCGGCCCCCGTCAGCTCCTGTGCAGCAGGGCCAGGGCCGACGGTTTCCGCGCCGCGATGGAACGGGCCGAACTGCCCGTGCCGGACGCGTGGGTGTCGTACGGGGAGTTCAACGACCGCTCCGGACGCACCGAGCTGGCGCGCCTGCTGGACGCGACCGCCGACCGTGGCGAAGCACCGCCGACCGCGGTCTTCGCCGCGAGCGACCTCCAGGCACTCGGCGCGTTCGAGGTCCTCCGGGACCGTGGCCTCGCCATCCCCCAGGACGTGAGCGTGGTCGGGTTCGACGATCTGCCCGTCGCACGCTGGACGCATCCCGCCCTGACCACGGTGCGCCAGCCGCTGCTGGAGATGGCCTCGATGGCGGCCACCACCCTGCTGCGGATGATCGACGGGGAGCACGTGGAGACACTGCGGCTGGAGATGGCCACCCAGCTCATGGTCCGAGGCAGCACCGCACCGCCGCGGCCGGAGACCTGACCGGTCACGGAGACGCGTATTCCCGTCGGGGGACCACCGGACGCGGCTCGCGGACACCTCATCCGTGCGAACTCCGCATTGCCTTCTGTGGCGGTGAGTTGACACACGGTGAACTGCGTGGCGCGGTCATGACATCATCCTCATGATCCTTGCTCCACCGGAACGCCCGGCGTCATCGTCGGATGCGGCGCACGAACCCCGTACGCCACATCCCTCGGCGCGCCGGACCCTGGCGCGCCGCTGTTCGAGGAGACCTCCGAATGACAGCAGTGCGTCACACCAGGCGGCGGATCACCGCGGCGCTCGCGACCGCGACGACTCTGGCGCTGGCCATCGGCGCGGGTGCGGCCTTACCCGCTCAGGCCGCCCAGCCGGAAGGCAGAGTCCTGCACGCGGGAGCAGCCGATGCGGTGCCCGGCAGTTACCTCGTCACGCTGAAGCCGACCGCCGGGTTCAAGGCGTCCACGGCCGACGGCAAGCAGCTGATAGCCGGCTACGGCGGCCGGATCAGCCGTACGTACACCTCGGCGCTGAACGGCTACGCGGCCACCCTCAGCAGCACCGAGGCCAGGAGGCTCGCCGCCGACCCGGCGGTCGCCTCGGTCGAGCAGGACCGGAAGGTCCACTCGATCGCCACCCAGAGCAACGCCCCCTGGGGCCTCGACCGGATCGACCAGACGAACCTCCCGCTGAGCGGCACGTACACCTATCCGGACTCCGGGGGCAGCGGGACGACCGTCTACGTCCTCGACACCGGCGTGCGCATCACCCACCAGGAGATCAGCGGCCGGGCCTCGTACGGCTACGACTTCGTCGACAACGACGCCACCGCCCAGGACGGCGCCGGCCACGGCACGCACGTCGCCACCACCGTCGCCGGTTCCACCTACGGCGTGGCGAAGAAGGCGAAGATCGTCGCCGTGCGCGTCCTCGGCAACGACGGTTCCGGCACCACGGCCGGAGTCATCGCCGGGGTCGACTGGATCACGGCCAACCACGTCGCGTCCTCGGTCGCCAACGTGTCGCTCGGCGGTGGCGCCAGCACCACGCTGGACAACGCGGTGAGCCGGTCGATCGCCTCGGGAGTCACCTACTCCATCGCGGCGGGCAACTCGGGGGCCCTCGCGTCCTCCTACTCGCCCGCCCGGGTGGCCACGGCGATCACGGTCGGCGCCACCACCAGCACCGACGCCCGCGCCACGTACTCCAACTACGGCCCCACGGTGGATCTCTTCGCTCCGGGTTCCGCCATCACGGCCGGCTGGAACACCTCGGACAGCGCCACCTACACCGGTAACGGCACCTCCTTCGCGGCCCCGCACGTCTCCGGCGCCGCCGCCGTCTACCTGACCGGTCACCCCGGCGCGTCTCCGGCGGCGGTGGCTTCGGCCCTCGTGAACGGCGCGACATCCAACGTCCTGACGGGCATCGGAACCGGCTCCCCCAACAAGCTCCTCAAGCTCGTCCCGTGACGAGCTGACGGCCGGGGCGCGTACGGGGCAGGCCGCCCGTACGCGCCCTTCGTCTCGTCGTGCCGCGCCCCCGGCGGGACCCCTCCCCGTCCCGGGCCGGTTGACCTAGGCTTTCCATGTCCGCTGTTCCGGCGACGAGTTGGACGCACCCGTGGCGGGTCGGCTTCCGTGATGCCACCGGGCGCGGTGCGTTCCGCAACCCGTCCGCCCTTCGGTCTGGAGCCCTGTTGAACTCGTCCCCGGCCACTTCGGCACCCGGCGACCCGCACCGCATGGATCCGTCCGGCGGCTGCCCCCACGCGTCCAACGCCCGCCTGCTGGACCGGGGCGCCGTCACCGCGGTGACCCTGCCCGGCGAGGTGGAAGGCATGGCGGTGCTGGGGCACGACGCCCTCAGAGAGTTCCTGGCCCACCCCGACGTCGCCAAGGACGCGCGGCACTTCACGGCGCTCCAGGAGGGTGCGATCGCCGACGGCTGGCCGCTGAGGACGTTCGCGACGGTCCAGGGGATGACCACCGCCGACGGGGCGGACCACCGGCGGCTGCGGTCCCTGGTGAGCAAGGCGTTCACCGCGCGCCGCGTGGAGGAACTCCGGCCGCGCGTCGAGGCGTTGACGGCCTCGCTCCTGGACGGTCTCGACCGGGCCGCCGACGCGGGCGACGGTGTCGCCGATCTGCGTACGCACTTCGCGCTGCCGCTGCCGATGGGTGTCATCTGTGAACTCCTGGGCGTCGGCGCGGAGCACCACGACCGGCTGCACCACCTCTCCAACCGCATCGTCGCCACGGACATCGCCCCCGCCGAGGCCGTGGCCGCCAACCGGGAGATGGTGGAGGTGCTGAGCGCGGCCGCCGCGGCCCGGACGGAGGAGCCGGGGGACGACCTGATCAGTGCGCTGATCGCGGCCAGGGAGGCGGACGGCGACCGGCTCGGCCCGCACGAGCTGATCGGCACCCTGATGCTCATGGTCATCGCCGGGCACGAGACCACGCTCAATCTGATCACCAACGCCGTACGCGCCCTGTGCGCCCACCGGGATCAGCTCGCCCTGGTCCTGTCGGGCCGGGCGAGCTGGGCCGACGTGGTGGAGGAGACGCTGCGCTGGGACAGCCCCGTGAGCTTCTTCCCGTTCCGCTACCCCACCCGTGATCTGACGCTCGACGGCACCGTGATCCCCAAGGGGACGCCGGTGCTGGCCGGTTACTCGGCTGCGGGCCGGGACGAGAAGGCCCACGGCCCGGACGCCGGCCGCTTCGACGTCACCAGGGGCAGCGGCACCCGGCACCTCTCTCTCGGCCACGGCGCGCACTACTGCCTGGGAGCGCCGCTGGCCCGGATGGAGAGCACGATCGCGCTCTCCCAGCTCTTCTCCCGTCACCCCGGGCTCGACCTCGCCGTACCGGAGGCCGAACTGCAGCGCCACGCGTCCTTCGTGGGCAACAGCGTGCGGGCGCTGCCGGTGCGGCTGCACGGCTGAGAGGCCACCCGGGCGCCCGTACGGACGGACTCGGCCCGCCCGTGAACGTACGGACGGACTCGGCCCGCCCGTGAACGTACGGCCGCGCTGATCCGTATCCTCATCCGACGTCGTCCTCACCCGGCGTCCCGTACTCCGACGAAGGGACAGCGGCATGAGCGCAGCGCAGGAGATCCAGGTCCGGTTGGGGCGCCGCGCGGTGGTCGCGGCCGGTGCGACGGGTATCGCCGTCGCTCTCACCGCGTGCGGCGGATCGAAGGGCTCCGGGGGTTCGGACTCGGCCGAACCGGCCGGGGAGGGGAACGGCGGGAACGGCGGCGCGCCCCTCGCCACGACGGCCGAGATCCCGGAGGGCGGCGGAGTGGTCTTCGCGGACCAGGGCGTGGTGGTGACCCAGCCGCAGGCCGGCGAGTTCAAGGCGTTCTCGTCGCAGTGCACCCATCAGGGCTGCGCGGTGAAGGGCGTCGCCGACGGCGTCATCACCTGCCCGTGCCACAACAGCACGTTCGACGCGGCGACCGGCGAGGTGACCGGCGGGCCGGCGACCGCACCGCTCCCGGAGAAGCAGATCCGGGTGGAGGGCGGCTCCATCGCGCTGGCCTGAGGGGACGCACCGGGGCGGGGCTCAGGAGACCGGTGCGTGCAGGCTTCGTCCTGCGGCGCGCAGTGCCTGCACGGCGGCGCGGATCGACGGTCTCCGGTCCGCGTCCGCGCGCCAGACCGCGTGGACATGGCGGCGCATCGGCTGCCGTACGGGCACCAGGCTCACTCCGTCCGGCACCGGCCCCCTCCCGAGCCGTGGCGCCACGCAGACACCGAACCCCGCCGCGATCAGCGCGAGTTGGGTGTGGTGCTCACCGGCCAGGTGCGCGATACGGGGCTCGATGCCCTTGGACCGCAGGGTGAACATCAGCCAGTCGTAGCAGAACTCCCCCTCCGGCCAGGACACCCAGTCGTCGTCGGCGAAGTCCTCGATGTCCACCTCCGTCCGGCCGGCGAGCGGATGCCCGGCGGGCATGGCGATGTCCGGCGCGTCGTCGAGGAGCTCCGCCTTGGCCAGACCTCCGGGGACCGGCAGGCGCTTGTTGCTCCAGTCGAGCACCACGGCGAGATCGGCGTCGCCCCTGAGCACCGCGCGGATTCCGCACTCCGGCTCCAACTCCGTCGTACGCAGCCTGAGTTCGGGGTGGTCCGCGCGGAGCGAGGTGAGGGCGGCGGGGAACAGCCCACGGGCGGCCGTCGGGAAGGCCGCGAGCCGGACCTCGCCCACCACCTGCCCCCGCTGGGCCTCGATGTCGGACTGCGCGACCTCCACCTGAGAAAGGATCTTCGCGGCGTGGTCCGCGAGCAGCCGGCCCGCGTCGGTGAGCCGGATCCCCCGTCCGTTCTTGGCCAGGAGCTGCTGCCCCACCTCGCGTTCCAGTTTGGCCATCTGCTGGGAGACGGCGGAGGTGGTGACGTGCAGGCCGTCGGCGGCGCCACTCACCGACCCGTGCCGTGCCAGGGCGTCCAGGGTCCGCAGCCGCTCCAGATTCAACATGTAAGCGATGCTACGCCTAGCGGCCAACGAAGTCTCACTTGTCCTACGCGGTTCCACTCGGCATGGTGGGTCGCATGAGCGCACCCGCCGCACCGAGAACCCTGCCTCCCTCCGCCATGCCCGCACCCGCGCCCCCGACGCGGCGGCCCGCCCTGGACTGGCGCGTGCGCTTCGCGGCGCTGTCGCTCATCTGGGGGTTCAGCTTCCTGCTGATCAAGGTGGGCACCGACGGGTACGCCCCGTTCCAGGTGACCTTCGGGAGACTGCTGTCCGGGACGGCGGTCCTCGCCGTGGCGATGGCCGTGCGCCGCGACCGGCTGCCGCGCTCCGCCCGGACCTGGGGCCACCTCTTCGTCGCCGCGTTCTTCCTCAACGCGCTGCCGTTCTCGCTCTTCGCCTACGCCGAGCTGACGATCCCGTCCACGCTCGCCGGGATCTGCAACGCGACCTCACCCCTGTGGGGCATGGCGCTCTCCCTGGTCGCGCTGTCCGAGGACCGCCCCACCCGCCGTCGTGTCGCGGGGCTCGGTCTGGGCTTCCTCGGCGTGCTGACGGTGCTCGGCGCCCGGCAGGGCTTCTCCGGGCTGGATGTGACCGGCACGGCGATGGCCCTGCTCGCCTCGCTCAGCTACCCGGTCGGCTGGATCTACGTCCGCCGCACGCTGGCGGGCACCGGTTCGTCCACCCTCGCGCTGACCGGCAGCCAGCTCTTCCTGGGGACCGTGCAACTGGCCGTAGTGGTACCGGCGTTCACCTCGGTTCCGGCGCACTTCCCGCTGCTGCCCACACTCGCCGTGGTCGCCCTGGGGGCGCTCGGTACGGGACTCGCCGTCCTCCTCCAGTACGGACTCGTCCAGGAAGTCGGCCCCACGACCGCGCAGATGGTCACCTACTTCATCCCGGTGATCGCGACGGCGGCCGGAGTGACCCTGCTCGGCGAGGAGTTGAGCTGGAACACCCCGGTGGGCGCACTGGTGGTCCTCGCGGGCGCGGCCCTCACCCAGAGCCGGGCCCGGAGCTCCGCCGCCGGCCCCCGGCCCCGTCGCGTCGTCCGCCCGAGGGCCCTCAGCCGTAACTGACGGGCCGGGCGGGTGGCACCGCTGCCGCCACCGCGTCGGCCAGCGGCCCGATGTCGGCGGCGGACAGCGTCGACACGGTCAGGCGCACCCCCTGCGGCGAGGCCATCCGGAACCGCGCCCCGGGGGCCACGGCCCAGCCCGAGTGCAGCAGCCTGGTCACCGCACCGGTCTCGTCGCCCACGGGCACCCATACGTTCATCCCGGTCCGCCCGTACGCCGTGATCCCCCGCTCACCCAGGGCCCGTACGAGCGCGTCCCGGCGCTCCCCGTAGGCGCGGGAGACCGCCGCGGTGTCGACGGCGCCCGTCTCCCACAGATGCGCGACGGTCCACTGGAGCAGCCCGCTGACCCAGCCGGGGCCCAGCCGCTGGCGTCCGGTCACCCGGTCCACGGTGAGCCCGTCGCCGGTGAGCACGGCGAGCCGCAGGTCGGGTCCGTACGCCTTGGAGACGGACCGCACGAAGGCCCAGCGCTCCGTCACGCCCGCGAGGGGGTGCACGGGCAGGTCGACGATGGCGTGGCCGTGGTCGTCCTCGATCAGGAGCACCTCGGGGTGCCCGGCGAGCACGGATCGCAGCTCCGCGGCCCGTCGGCCGCCGATCGTCGCACCGGTCGGGTTCTGCGCCCGGTCGGTGACCACCAGGGCGGCGGCGCCCGCCCCCAGGGCGCGCTCCACCTCTCCCGGCAGCGGCCCCTCCTCGTCCAGGGCCACCGGGACGACGTGCATCCCGAGCGCCGGGACGAGGTCGAGCAGCGCGCCCCACCCCGGGTCCTCGACGGCCACGGCGTCACCGGGCCTGAGGTGTGCGGTGAGGACACGCTCGATCGCGTCGAGGGACCCCGAGGCGACGGCCACCGGTCCCGCGGGAACACCGTCACCGTCCAGGCCGGCCCGCGCGAGCCCGGCGAGCCGGGGGACCACGGCCGCGTCCCCGTAGAGGCGGGGCTCGCGGGCGTACGCCTCGGCCGCCGAGGCCAGCGCCTCCCCGAGGCCCGGCAGCAGGGCGGGGTCCGGGTTGCCGTCACCCAGGTCCCGCACGCCGGGCGGGGCCTCCACCCGGAGCGACCCACGCGCCGTGCTCGCCGGCCTCGGCCGGACCCGGCTCCCCCGCCGGCCGGCGGTCTCGATGACTCCGCGCTCGCGAAGGGTCCGGTAGGCGGCCGCCACCGTATTCGGATTGACCCCCAGGGACACCGCCAACTCCCGCATGGGCGGCAGTACATGACCCGGCGCGAGATCGCCCGAGGCGACACCCCGCTCCACGCTCGCGGCGATGTCGGATGCACGCCGCCCACTGATCCGATACTCTCCTAGCACAAACATGATTATGCACTAGTGCAATGGAGTACGCAATGCCGGACACCGCCACGCCCGACAGCACCGGCCTCCCCGAGGCCGCCGCCTACGCGCCGACGGAGCGCACGGTCCCGACCCGCGCCAAGGACCGCGCCTCCTACGACCGTGCCACGGTCCACTCGATACTCGACGCCGCCTACCTCTGTCACCTGGGCTTCGTCCGTGACGGCGCACCGGTCGTCCTCCCGACGCTCTTCGGCCGGGTCGGCCGGCGGCTGTACGTGCACGGCTCGACCGGATCGCGCCCGCTGCGCAGCACGCGCGCCTCGGATCCCGGCCTCGCCGTCTGCCTGACCGTGACGCATGTGGACGGGCTGGTGCTCGCCCGTTCCGCCTTCCACCACTCGATGAACTACCGCTCCGTGGTGGTCCACGGCATCGCCACGACGGTCACCGACCCGGAGGAACGCCGCATCGCCCTCGACGCGATCGTCGACCAGGTCGTGCCGGGCCGGTCGAAGGACTCCCGGCCCGCCGACGCGAAGGAGCTCGCCGCGACGGCGGTCATCCGCCTGGACCTGGACGAGGTCTCCGCCAAGATCCGCACCGGCGGCCCGAACGACGACCCCGAGGACCTCTCACTGCCGTACTGGGCGGGTGTGGTGCCGGTGGCGCCCGCCTACGCGCCGCCGGTGCCGTCCGACGACCTGGACCCCTCGGTCCAGGTGCCGGACTACCTCACCGCACTCTGACGCGGCCCCCTCGGATCAGGCCGGCACGGCGGCCCGGCGACGGGCTGCCGCCGCGCCGCGCGTCTCGGCGAGCGCCAGCCCCGCCACGGCGGTCAGCAGGATCAGCGTGCCGACGACCGTGGCCGCGGTGAGCCGCTCCCGCAGGACGGTCACCGCGATGACCGCGGCGCTCACCGGTTCGAGGAGCATGATCACGGAGACGGTCGCCGAGCGGACCACCGCGGCGCCCGCGAAGTACAGCGCGTAGGCGAGCGCGGTCGGCACCGCCGCCACGTAGACGAGCAGCCACAGCACGTGGCCGGTCTCGACGGTGTGCGGGACGAGGCCCTCGGCCGCCGCCATGGGCAGCAGCCCCAGAGCGCCGATCCCGAAGGCCCACGCGCTGGTGGAGAGGGAGTCGCCCGCGGTGCCGTCCCGGCCGAGCCACCGGGTCAGCAGGGTGATCGCCGCGTAGCCGGCGGCGGACAGGACGGCCAGGAACAGTCCGGCGGGCCGCACTTCGGCCGGCTCGCCGCCGAGCACCAGCACGGCGAGGCCGACGAGCGCACCGGCCACGGCCGCGAGCCCGCCGACCCCCAGCCGCTCCCCCATGGTCAGCCGGGCGCCGACCGCGATGAGGACGGGCCCCGCGCCCAGCGTGACGACGGTCCCGACGGCCAGCCCGGTCGCTTCGACCGCCGCGAAGTACGCGCTCTGGAAGACGGTGAGTCCGATGCCGGTCCCCAGGACGCGCAACAGCCGCCGGCGGCGCGGCTCGACGGTGGTACGGGGGCGCCGGGGACGCAGCGCGAGCGCCCCGGCCAGCAGGACGAGCCCGCCGGCGCAGCGCCAGAACGACAGGGCGAGAGGCCCGAGATCGCTGATGCGGAAGAGCAGGGAGGCGGCGGCGCCCGCCGTACCCCAGGCAAGGCCCGCGACGACGAGGTAGACAAGGCTCCGCCCGACGGGCAGGCCGGAAACAGGGTGGGACACGTGACTCTCCAGAAGAAGGGGTGGTGGTCGCTCGGCTCCGCGCGCGGGCAGCGACGAACCGCTCGGGGCGTACCCGAGCCCGGTCTTCGTCCGGAGTGCCGCCTCGCGCTAGGCGGCGGGAGGCGGAAGTACGGTCTGCGGCATGATCGGCACCTTACGGCGTGGACGGCGGCCGGAACAACTCGCTTCCGGGGCCCGCCGTCCCGTGCGCCTCCGCCGTCTCCGCGACCGCCACACCCGGGCCGGACGCCACGGGACCCGACGGCGGCCTGGGCGCGGACGACTGCGCGATCAGGGCGCCGAGGAGCACGACCCCGCCGCCCACGAGCTGGGGCGCGGAGAGGTGCTCACCCAGCAGCACCCAGGCGAGCACGGTCGCGATGACCGCCTCGAGGCAGGCGACGACTCCCGCGACCTGGGGAGAGAGCAGCCGTACCGACACGACGCCCGTGGCATAGGCCAGCACGGTCGCCAGCAGCACGATCCAGCCGAGCAGCAGCCAGGCGGGGACGTCGTGCCCGTCCATCTCCGCGCTCCCGCCGAGTACGCCCCAGTCCATGGCCCAGGGGCCGGCCACCACGGTGAGTACGGCAGCGCCCGCCAGCAGTCCGTACGCGATCACGCCCACGGGGTGCGGAGGTTCGGCTTCCGCCGTGTTGCCGTGGCCGGAGCCCTGGTCCGACAGGACGAAGTAGCCCACCTGGCAGCACGCCGCACCGAGGGCGAGCAGCAGGCCGAACGCGTCGAAGCTGAGCCCCGCCCACACCTCGACGACGCAGGCGAGTCCGCCGACCGCCAGCACGACCCCGACCATGGCGGCACGGGTGACGGGCCTGCGCTGCACGAACCGCACCCAGCCGAGGACGAGCGCGGGCGCCAGGTACTCGATGAGGAGGGCGACACCGACGGGGATGCGGGAGAGCGAGGCGAAGTAGAAGGCCTGCACCCCGGCCACGGCGAAGAGTCCGAAACCGGCCAGCAGGACGGGCCGTTCCCGCACCAGCCGCCGGTGCCGCCAGGCGACCGGCAGCATGATGAGCGCGGCGCCGGTCACCCGCAGCCACACCACGTGCAGCGGGTCGAGCCCCGCCTCGATCAGCGGCTTGGCCGCCACCCCTGAACCACCGAATGCGAAGGCCGAGGCAAGGGCCAGGCCCAGACCCGCACTTCTCCCCTGAGTCGCGTGCATCGGCACATCATGGCAGCAGGCGTCAGCAGCGTCACCCCTGTCACACCTGACCGCCGCGTGTTCGTGATCACCCCTGCGGGTCTCCGGTGGCCCTCGGGTCCGCCACGCGGCCGCGCAGCGCGTCGACGGCGACTCCGGCCCGCTCCAGCACCTCGACCGCGCGGCACCGGGGATCCGCGATCAGCGCCGCCAGCAGATCGAGGCCGTCGGCGTGGCGCGCACCGCGCAGGAGCGCGCGGTGGAGGGCACGGTCCATGGCCGCCTCCGCCGACGGCGACCACCCTTCGCCCGCCGGTTCCCGTACGGCCGGGAAAGCGCCCGAGTCCTCCTGCGTCCCCTGCCAGCGGAGGCCGTAGCCGATGCTGCGCTGCACGAGGTATCCGAGCACCCGGGCGAGCTGCGGCCCACCGTCGAAGGCGTCCCGGACCTCCGGGTCGGACTCGACGAGGGAGTGCAGGAGGTGGGCCGTGTCGACGTGGCGGTCGCCGTCCCGCACCGCGCGCCTGCGCGCACCCGTCACCACGGCGGTCATCGCGGGACTCGGCCCGGCACCGGCCCACGGATGGTCCGGTGCGGCTTGTTCGGGGATCTCTGACGTCCGGATGTGCACCTCTCCACCCCATCAGTCCCGGAAAGCGAAAACATCCCCGGCGCGGCCCATCCGCCATCCCGCGAAAGGCGGGGACCACCGGGCCGCCCCTCATCCCTGGGGATGACATCGCACCCTGACGCACGGAAGGGCGGAGGCCGCCGCCGCTCGCACCGGGGAAAGAAGAAGGGCCCCGCGAGGGGCCCTTCTCCGTCTGTCGTACGGCACGGGCTCGGCCTGTGCGTACGGCACCGGTCAGTCCTCGTCGGCGAGGATCAGGTACAGCTTCTTACGAGTGTCGTTGATCACCGCGAGGGCCTTCTGCCGCTGGTCGGCCGAGCCGGTCTTCCAGACCTGGCCGAACGCCTCCATCAGACCGAAGCCGGCCTGCCGGATCTCGTTCACGCCCTCCCAGTCGACACCGCGCCCCGCTTCCTCCCAGGGCGCCTCGGGGCCGGACTCGGCCTCGCCGCGCCCCTGGTCGGTGAGGGTGAAGAGCTTCTTGCCACCCTCACTGGCGCTGGTGATCAGGCCCTCGTCCTCCAGCAGCTGGAGGGTGGGGTACACCGAGCCGGGGCTGGGCTTCCAGGCCCCTCCACTGCGCTCGCCGATCTCCTGGATCATCTCGTAACCGTGCATCGGGCGGTCCTTGAGCAGGGCGAGGATGGACGCGCGTACGTCGCCGCGCCTGGCCCTCCCCCGGCCGCCTCCGCGGCCGCCGCGTCCGCCTCCGAAGGGCCCGCCGCCGAAGGGCGGTCCGAACGGGCCGAACGCGGCACGGCCGCCTCCGAAGTCTCCCCTGCCGGCGCCTCGGCGCCCGGGGCCGCATCCGTGGTCGTCTCCATGTGAACGCATGACTGCGCTCCTCTCTGCATCGTTGTCACGCGACTCTTCTTTGAACGGTCGCGATGCCTCAACGATATATCGGAAGCTATCGCCTGGCAACACCCCAGGTGAGCGGGCGCACGGAGGGGCCACCCGCCCTCGGGGCCGCGGCGCGGTGGCTTAGGGTCGCCCGCATGACCGAGCCCTCCTGCCTCGCGGCGATCCGCGCGTCGTACGACACCGTCGCCGCCGACTACGCGGCACTCGTCAGGTCCCCCGCGGAGCTCGACCCGCTGTCACGCGCGATGCTCGGTACGTTCGCCGAGGTGGTCCGTACGTCGGGGCGCGGGCCGGTCGCGGACATGGGATGCGGGCCCGGCAAGGTCACGGCGCATCTGGCGGGGCTGGGACTGTCCGTCCTCGGTGTCGACCTGTCCCCGAAGATGATCGAGCTGGCCCGGCAGGCCCACCCGGCCCTGGACTTCGCCGTGGGCTCGATGACCGCGCCGCCGGTCGGGGACGGCAGGCTCAGCGGGATCCTCGCCTACTACTCGACCCACCACACGCCGCCGGAGATGCTGCCCACGGTGTTCACCCGGTTCACGCGCGCGCTCGCACCCGGTGGTCACCTGATGCTGGCCGGCCACGTGGGGAACGGCGAGGTCCTGCGCCCGACGCAGGCGTACGGCGGCCACCCCGTGTCCTGGGCGTCCCATCTGCTGCCGCCCGACCGGATCGCCGCCCTCCTGGGCGAGGCCGGACTCGTCGTCACCGCACGCCTCCTGGAGGAACCCGGCGAAGGAGCGAAGAGGGCGGTAGGCACCTTCTTCGCCCGGAAGCCCGAAGCACCGTGAGCGTTGCAGAAGCAGGCGTACGAGCCGGGCGGCGCCGAGCCGCGTATCCGTAATTGGCCTTGGACCGCGCGGAACAGCCCTGTCTACGGTCGGCTCATGAAGATCCGCATCGTCGACGCGTTCACCGACCGGCCCTTCGCCGGCAACCCCGCCGGAGTCGTGCTCCTGGACTCCCGGTCCTTCCCCGGGACGGACCGCCTCCAGCGGATCGCCTCCGAGGTCAACCTCCCGGAGACCGCCTTCGCCCATCCGCTGCCACCGGGCGGTGAGGCGGACTGGGCGCTGCGCTGGTTCACCCCCGCCGCCGAGGTCGATCTCTGCGGGCACGCGACGCTCGCCACCGCCCATGTGCTGCACACGTCCGGAGCCGCGAGCGGTACGGTGCGCCACGCGACCCGTTCCGGTGTCCTGCGCACCACCGTCCAGGACGACGGCACCCTGACGCTGGACTTCCCGACGGCGCCGCTGTCACCCGTGACCGCCCCGCCCGGACTGGACGAGGCGCTCGGTGCGTCACCGCTCTCCCTCCACGACACGGGGGAACACGTCGGGGACCTTCTGGTGGAGCTGGCCGACGAGGCGACCGTACGGGCCCTGGAGCCGGACTTCCGCGCGCTGATCTCCTGCTCCCGGCGAGGCGTCATCGTCACGGCCGCGGCCGAGGACCCCACGAGCGCGTACGACTTCGTGTCGCGCGGGTTCTTCCCCGGAGTGGGCATCGACGAGGACCCGGTGACCGGCAGCGCCCACACCGCTCTGGCGCCCTTCTGGTCGGCCAGGTTCGGCCGTGACGACCTCGTCGGCCTCCAGGCCTCCGCCCGCTCGGGCCTGGTGCGCACGTCGCTGCGCGGTGAGCGCACGCTCCTGACCGGCAGTGCCGTCACCGTGATCGACGGGGAGCTGCTCACCGGACTCTGAGCGCGGCGTGGCCGGGCCGCCGGGTCACGGGGTGGGCAGCCAGCCCACCTTCCCCGCGAGCAGCGCGTATCCGACGAACGCCCCGATGTCGAGCAGGGCGTGCGCCACGACCAGCGGCCCGACCCGCCCCCACCGCCTGTACAGCAGCACGAAGACGACGCCCATCACCATGTTCCCGATGAAGCCGCCGATCCCCTGGTACAGGTGGTACGAGCCGCGCAGCACGGAGCTCGCCACCAGGGCGGCCATCGGCGTCCATCCCAGCTGTCCCAGCCGTCGCAGCAGATAGCCGACGACGATGACCTCCTCCACGAGGGAGTTCTGCACCGCGGAGAGGATCAGTACGGGAAACTTCCACCACACGTCGGGCAGCGACTCCGGGACCACCGTGAGGTTGAATCCCGCGGTCCGGGCCACCAGGTAGAACGCCAGCCCCGCGCTGCCGATCCCCGCCGCGACCAGCGTGCCCCGGCCCAGGTCCGTCCCGGGCCTGGTGCGGTCGAGGCCGAGGGTCCGCAGACCGGCCTTCTCCCGGATCAGCAGGTGGGCCACGAGCGCCACCGGCACCAGGGCCGTGGCGATGCCGAACAGCTGCCAGGCCAGGTCCAGCCACGGCCGCCCCGGGGCGTACGAACCGTTCAGCGTCGCCGCCTGGTCCTTGAGGCCGCCCGGCTTCGTCAGCGACCCGATGAAGCTGATCAGGGCGGAGACCCCGCTGGCCCCGAGCGAGAGGGCCAGCACGAGCAGCGTCTCCGAGCGGAGGATCCGCCGGGACACCTGCTCATGAGGAATGGATTCAGCCACGCGCCCCGCCTCCACCTGCACTCCTGTCGTCAGCCATGCGTCGTCATAGCTTGCCCGACGGGGCCGGTGCGGCGGGACACCGGGCGGCGTCCTCCTCAGGGGGCGGGGAATCCGATGGGCCAGGTGTGCACCGGTTCACCCACCTGCATCAGCTCGCCGTAGCGCCGGGTGGTCGCCGCGAGCGCGCCCTCCCGTTCGAGCCCCGCCTCCAGGGCGCGGTGGTAGGTGTCGACCTGCCAGGAGGCGCCGTTGGCGCGGAGCCGGCAGCGCTCCTCGATGACGCCGAGGTAGCGGTCACGGTCCGAGGGCTCGATGTTCCAGGCGTCCAGCCCGGCGGCCGCGAGCGGCAGCAGTTCGTCCCGTACGAGCTTGACGGCGGGCACCTTCGCCACACCGCCGGAGCGTCCGGGGCGCGGCCAGAGCAGCTCGGCGTCGATCCCGTGGCGGCACGCGGCGTCGAAGTTCTCGGCCGCCGCGTCGAAGGGCAGCCTGGTCCACACCGGCCGGGACTCGTCGGCGAGCGCGCGCACCAGCCCGTAGTAGAAGGCGGCGTTGGCGATGACGTCGATGACCGTGGGGCCGGCGGGCAGGACCCGGTTCTCCACCCTCAGATGGGGCACGCCGTCGGCCAGCCCGTACACCGGGCGGTTCCACCGGTAGACCGTGCCGTTGTGCAGGACGAGTTCGGCCAGGTTCGGCACGCCCCCCGCGTCGAGGACCCGCAGCGGATCCTCCTCGTCGCAGATCGGCAGCAGGGGCGGGTAGTAGCGCACGTTCTCCTCGAAGAGCTCGTACGCCGAACCGATCCAGCGCTCCCCGAACCACGTCCTGGGGCGCACCCCCTGGTTCCGCAGCTCGGGCGGCCGCACGTCCGTGGCCTGCTGGAACAACGGCGGCCTCGACTCGCGCCACAGCTCCTTGCCGAACAGGAAGGGCGAGTTGGCCCCGAGGGCGATCTGTACGGAGGCGATGGCCTGCGCCGCGTTCCAGACGTCGGCGAAACGGTCCGGGGTCACCTGCAGGTGCAACTGGACCGAGGTGCACGCCGATTCGGGGGCGATCGAGGCAGAGGTCGAGACCAATCGCTCGACGCCCTCGATATCGAGGACGAATTCCTCGCCGCGCGCCGCCGCCATTTGGTCGTTCAGAAGCGTGTAGCG
This sequence comes from Streptomyces sp. NPDC104381, assembly GCF_055583745.1. Taxonomy (NCBI): domain Bacteria; kingdom Bacillati; phylum Actinomycetota; class Actinomycetes; order Kitasatosporales; family Streptomycetaceae; genus Streptomyces; species Streptomyces sp. NPDC104381. Next base: position 16,199 of record NZ_JBVJNK010000003.1, on the reverse strand, counting down.
GTCGACGTCCGACAGGTTCGCCGAAACCACGTCGTCCCGGCCGAGGGTCGGCAGGATGCCGATCATCACGATCCCGGCATCGACCTCCGCGGCCTTCCGGTGCGCATAGGCGAGCCCCGTGCGCAACTCCTCGGCCAGCTGATCGAAAACCCGGCCGCTCAGCCGGTGGGGAAGAATATTTACTTCCAGGTTGAACATCCCCAGTTCCGTCTGGAAATCCCGGCTGGCGATGCGCTGGAGCACCTCCGCATTCCGCATCCTCGGCATGCCGTCCGGCCCCGCGAGATTCAGCTCGATCTCCAGCCCCATGAGATTCCTGGGCCGATCGAACCTCCGCTCCGACAGGAGCCTCTCCAGTCCCGTCAGGCACCGGGTGAGCTTCTCGCGGTACGCCTGCCGATCGGAGGCGGCAAAGGCACCCGCCACGACCTTCTCGCCCATCGAAGGGTCCCTCCTCGAGTGGGCGGCCCGCGGCACAGGCCGCTCGTATCACGATCGATAATGCCCCGCCGAGATGATCCGTAACGTCCCCACGGCAGACCGGCACCCACTAGTCTGGTGACCGGAGCCGGAGGCACATTCCGAAGGCATGCGGCATATGCAGGGTGCCCGGTCGGGTTGCACGGTGGAAACACCGATGAGTTTCAGCCTACCGCCACGCCGGGAAAGCACCTGGCGGTACCGGTCGAGGGCGACCGGAATCCACAGAAACGGCACAATTCAAAGGCCGAAATCCTCCTTGCAGGCAATATGCGGGACGAGTAGCCGAAACACCGTGTGAACATTTGTCGTATAAACTCTGCGGACGAGGCAGAGAGTTGACGCATCGGCCCGTCCGCCCCGTCACCGGCCTTCCTCTGGCCCCGCACGCCGACAGCGCCGTCTGCACCCGCCCACGCACCACCGTGTCTCCGAAGTGAGAGGCGACCCACCATGCCGCTGCATGTTTCCCCGGCTCCCGCGCCCGCCCTGCGCAGCGTTCTCGCGGCACTCGGTTCTCCGACCGCCGTCCGCGAGGCCCATACGCCCGCTCTCCGGTCCGTCCAGGGATCGCTGAGCCCCGAACTCCCGCTTCCGGTCCACGTGCTGGACCGGATCGTGCCGACCGAGGCGGCACCGCGCACCCGCCTCGCCGGCTGGCGCTTCCTGATCCGCAGCGGTGAGCGCGCCGTCGCCGCCGCGGACACCATGCTCACCGCCGACGGCTGGACCTTCTCGCACTTCTTCGAGGGCCCGTACATCGTCTCCACCGAACTCGCCGTACGCCAGGCGGAGTCGACGACGACTCACTACCAGCCGCGGCTGCTGTCGGTACCCGAGCTGTACATGTTCACCCTGTGGCTGCACCACGACACCGAGGACGACGCCGGCGGCGGCGTACTCGCCCCGACCGATGTGCTGGTGCCCCTGGCGCCCGCTCCCCCGGGGATCACGGCCCACCGTCCGCACCGGGTCGCGGACCTGCTCCCGGTCATGACGCTCCGTGTCACCCCGGCGCCCCTGCCGAACCTGCCCGAGCTCCCCGGACTCCTCGGGTCGCCCGCCTGACCTCTCGCTCCACGCGCCCCCGCCGAGCCGCTCGGCGGGGGCGCGCCCGTACCCGTCCGGACTAGTCCGGTCAGGTCACCCCGAACCATCCGAACGGACAGCCCAGTTGGATCGAACCGTCCGGCCGGGTGACGCGTCATGGGAGGAGAACAGCAGCTGCCGCGAAATCCCTGCGGGAAGACGCCCGTAGGGCAACACTGGGACCGGACCGACTTGATACGGGGGCGGCCATGAACACCTCGTCCAGCCGCAGGACACTCGAATCGACGCAGCGAAAGAACCCACCCATGTGCCAGCATCAGCCACCCTGCCCGACCGCCGACTCCAACGACCGGGAGGCCGCGCGCCTGATGGCCCACCACCCGGAACAGGGCTGGAGCCTGTTGTGCAACGGCGTCCTGCTCTTCGAGGACACCGGCGAACTGCTCCCGGACGGGCAGATCATCGCTCCGCACCGCCCGCTGAGGAGCGGCCAGGTGATGAAGGCCGCCTGACCGCGGGGCGGGGAAACACGGGGGCCGGCCCGGAGAAGTCTCCGCACCGGCCCCGACGCGTGCCCGGCCGCCTACTGGTCGTACGCGTCCAGCGGCGGGCAGGAGCAGACCAGGTTGCGGTCACCGAACGCACCGTCGATCCGGCGCACCGGCGGCCAGTACTTCTCCGCCGGCGTGACACCGGCCGGGAAGACCGCCTCTTCACGGGTGTAGCCGTGGGCCCACTCGCCACCCAGCGCGGCGGCCGTGTGCGGGGCGTTGCGCAGCGGGTTGTCGTCCGCGCTCCACTCACCGGAGGCGACCTTGTCGATCTCGCCGCGAATGGCGATCATCGTGTCGCAGAACCGGTCGAGCTCGGCCAGGTCCTCGCTCTCCGTCGGCTCGATCATCAGCGTCCCGGCCACCGGGAAGGACATGGTCGGCGAGTGGAAGCCGTAGTCGATCAGCCGCTTGGCGATGTCGTCGATGCTCACCCCGGTCGCCTTGGAGATGGGCCGCAGGTCCACGATGCACTCGTGCGCGACCAGACCGGCCGGGCCGTTGTAGAGGACCGGGAAGTGCGGTTCGAGGCGCTTGGCGATGTAGTTGGCCGCGAGTACGGCGACCTGCGTCGCACGCTTGAGCCCCTCGCCCCCCATGAGACGTACGTACGCCCATGAGATCGGCAGGATGCCGGCGGAGCCCCACGGAGCGGCCGAGATCGGACCGACGCCCGTCTCCGGGCCCGCGGCGGGCTGGAGCGGGTGGTTGGGGAGGTACGGCGCCAGGTGGGCGCGCACCCCGACCGGGCCGACACCCGGGCCGCCGCCGCCGTGCGGGATGCAGAAGGTCTTGTGCAGGTTCAGGTGGGAGACGTCGCCGCCGAAGTGGCCCGGCTTGGCGAGACCGACCAGCGCGTTGAGGTTGGCGCCGTCCACGTAGACCTGGCCGCCGGCGTCGTGCACCTCCCCGCAGATGTCGGCGACGTGCTCCTCGAAGACACCGTGCGTGGACGGGTAGGTGATCATGAGGACGGCGAGCTCCTCGCGGTGCGCCGCGATCTTGGCCCGGAGATCCTCTATGTCGACCTCGCCGTCGTCGGCGGTCTTCACCACGACGACCTTCATGCCGGCCATCACGGCGCTCGCGGCGTTGGTGCCGTGCGCGGAGGACGGGATCAGGCAGACGGTGCGCTGGTCGTCCCCGTTGGCCCGGTGGTACGCCCGCACGGCCAGCAGGCCCGCGAACTCACCCTGGGAGCCGGCGTTGGGCTGGATGGACACGGCGTCGTAGCCGGTGACCTCGGCGAGGCGCTCCTCCAGCTCACGGATGAGCGTGAGGAAGCCCTGCGCCTGCTCGGCCGGCGCGAAGGGGTGCAGCGCGCCGAACTCGGGCCAGGTGATCGACTCCATCTCGGCGGTCGCGTTGAGCTTCATGGTGCAGGAGCCGAGCGGGATCATGCCGCGGTCCAGCGCGTAGTCCTTGTCCGCGAGCTTGCGGAGGTAGCGCAGCATCGCGGTCTCGGAACGGTGCTGGTGGAAGACCGGGTGGGTGAGGACGGCGTCGCTGCGGAGCAGCCCCGCGGGGAGCGCGTCGGCCGTCCCGGCGTCGAGCGCCTCGATGTCGCCGCTGGTCCCGAAGGCCGCCCAGACGGAGGCGATGCGGGTGCGGGTGGTGGTCTCGTCGCAGGCGACGGAGACGTGGTCGGCGTCGACGAGACGGAGGTTCACCCCGCGCTCACGCGCGTCGGCGACCACGCCGGCCGCCCCGCCCGGCACCCGGACGGTCAGGGTGTCGAAGTACGCGTCGTGCACGACCTCGCTACCGCCGGCCCGCAGGCCCTCGGCCAGGATGGCGGCGAACCGGTGGGTGCGCCGGGCGATCGTCCGCAGCCCCTCGGGGCCGTGGTAGACGGCGTACATGCCGGCCATGACGGCGAGCAGCACCTGGGCGGTGCAGATGTTGCTCGTGGCCTTCTCGCGGCGGATGTGCTGCTCACGGGTCTGCAGCGCCAGCCGGTAGGCCTTGTCCCCGTCCGCGTCGACGGAGACGCCGACCAGGCGGCCGGGCAGGCTGCGGGCGAACTTCTCGCGTACGGCCATGAAGCCGGCGTGCGGTCCGCCGAAGCCCATCGGGACGCCGAAGCGCTGGGTGGTGCCCACGGCGATGTCCGCGCCCAGCTCGCCCGGCGAGGTGAGCAGCGTCAGGGCCAGCAGGTCGGCGGCGACGGAGACGATCGCGCCCAGTCCGTGGGCCTGCTCGATGACGGGCTTGATCTCGCGCACGGCGCCGGAGGCGCCCGGGTACTGGAGCAGCACGCCGAAGACCCCGCGCTCGGCGATCTCCGCGGGGATGCCGTCGGTGAGGTCGGCGACGACGACCTCCACACCGGTCGGCTCGGCCCGGGTCTCGATGACGGCGATGGTCTGCGGCAGGGTGTCGGCGTCGACCAGGAAGACGCCGCCCTTGACCTTTCCGACCCGCCGGGCCAGGGCCATGGCCTCGGCGGCGGCCGTGCCCTCGTCGAGGAGCGAGGCGCCGGAGGTGGGCAGGCCGGTGAGGTCGGCGACCATCGTCTGGAAGTTCAGGAGGGCCTCGAGCCGGCCCTGGGAGATCTCCGGCTGGTACGGCGTGTAGGCCGTGTACCAGGCGGGGTTCTCCATGACGTTGCGCAGGATCACCGGCGGGGTGAACGTGCCGTAGTAGCCGAGCCCGATCATCGGTGCGAGCACCTGGTTGCGGTCGGCGAGGCTGCGCAGCTCGGCAAGCACCTCGGCCTCGGTGCGCGCCTCGGGCAGGTTCAGCGCCTCGGCACTCCTGATCACGTCGGGCACCGCGGCGGCGGTGAGCTCGTCGAGGGAGCCGTAGCCGACCTGGGCGAGCATCTTCGCCTGCGCCTCGGCATCGGGCCCGATGTGGCGCTGCTCGAAGGGAATGCCCTGCTCCAGCTGGGAGAGCGGAGTGCGACGGGGGGTCATGATGGAGGCCTCCTGGTCTGTGACGACCTGCGAGGGGCGCCACGGCGTGGCTGCCCGAACGGCCTCCCCATCTGTCATCTCGACCTGAGAGCTTCACCGGGGCGCCCGGGGGCGTACCGGCTTTCACCGTCGGTGAGGGTGGTGCCCGCCACGGCGTGTGCCGCACGGATCCCGCCCTGCTTTCCAGAGTGACCTCGTCCGTGCGGTACGGGGGCCTGAGAGATTCCGGGGAGGAGTTGCTCCTTCGGCGCCTCCGGATCGCTCCGGAGGACTCTCCCGCACAGGGTCAGCAGCCGTGTTCCAGCCTACCAGCGGGGCCGGGGCGGGCCGTCTCGAGTGGCCGACTGCCCGGATCTGGCCTTTCGTAGAGCCTGTGGAGCAGCCGCGACCACCTGATGCCGTCGTGACCAGTGGGAGGCACCGTGCAGACCGACATCGATCCGCGCAGCCTGATCGGCCGCAAGGCCTTCGACCGTCAAGGTGCCAAGATCGGAACGGTGGACGAGGTCTATCTCGACGACGCCACCGGGGTCCCCGAGTGGGCCGCCGTACGCACCGGTCTCTTCACCAGGGACGCCTTCGTCCCGCTGGAGCCGAGCGAGGTCGTCGACGGCGCCCTCGTCATCCCCTTCGAGCGGGCCCTCATCAAGGACGCTCCGGACTTCGGCGTGGGCCGCCACCTCTCCCCCGAACAGGAACTGCAGCTCTACCGGCATTACGGACTGGACGCCTCCCCCTCCCCCTCTCCCGGCCCCGCCGCCGACAGGGACTTCGGCAGGCTCGCCGGCCACGAGGAGTAGTCCACGGGATCCCGCACCAGCCGCAGCGGCTCGGCCGGCTGGAGCTCCGGATCGTCGATGCGGAAGGTCCGCACCCGGCCGGGCGGCGTCCAGGGCTCCTCGAAGCGCACGGTGACCCGGCCGACACCGCTGCCCTGCACCCAGCCGTGGCCGTGGACGTCGTGGCGTACGTCGTGCCCGGCCGGCCAGCGCCGCGCGGCCAACTGCTCCTCGCTCTCCCGGGCGTCCTCCACGGCCCGCTCCTCCACGGTGCGGTCCCGCTCGTCCGCCGGTCCCCCGGCGCCGTCGCCGGCCTCCCCGGCGGCGTGCTCCACAGCCGCGTGCTCCGCCGCCGCCAGCTCGGCCGCCGCTTGCTCGGCGTCGGCGGCCTGCGCGAAGAGGTCCTCCTGTGTGAAGTCCGCCAGCCCCGTGACGCCGACCCCGAGCAGCCGGACCCCGCCCGTCGTGTCCACGGCCTCCAGAAGCCGCGCAGCGGCCTCCCTGACGACCGTGGGGTCGTCGGTGGGCCCCCGCAGCGTCTCGGACCTGGTGAGCGTGGAGAAGTCGTAGCGGCGCACCTTGAGGACGACGGTCCGCCCGGACCGGCCGGCGCCCCTCAGCCGCTGCACACAGCGGTCCGCGAGCCGCTCCACCTCCGTCCTGACGCGCACCCGGTCGTGCAGGTCCACGTCGAAGGTGTCCTCGACCGACACGGACTTGGCGTCCCGCTCGGCGACGACGGGACGGTCGTCGAAGCCCTGTGCCATGCGGTGCAGGGCGACGCCGTGCGCCCTTCCGAGGAGCCGCACCAGCTCAGCCTCGCCCGCCTCCGCCAGGTGACTGACGAGGGTCATTCCGGCCCGCCGGAGATGGTCGCCGGTCGCGGGCCCCACCCCCGGGAGGATCCGCACGGACATGGGAGCCAGGAGCTCCCGCTCGGTGCCGGGCTCGATCAGCATCAGCCCGTCCGGTTTCGCCTCCTCGGAGGCGATCTTCGCCAGCATCTTGGAACCCGCCAGACCGACGGAACCGCTGAGTCCGGTGACGGCCCTGATCACGGTGCGCAGCTGCCCGCCGATCGCCCGCGCGGACACCGAGTCGTCGGCGACGCCGCCGGCCTCGAGGTCGACGAACGCCTCGTCGAGGCTGAGCGGCTCGACGAGGGGGGACAGCCGTCCCAGCAGCTCCATCACCTGGTCGCTCACCGACCGGTAGAGCGCGAACCGCGGGACGAGATACGCCGCGTTGGGCGCGAGCCGCCGCGCCTGTGCCATCGGCATCGCCGAATGCACGCCGAGAAGCCGCGCCTCGTACGACGCGGTGGCGACCACGCCGCGCATCCCCAGGCCGCCCACCACCACCGGTTTGCCGCGCAGGCTCGGCTTCGCCGCCTGCTCCGCAGAGGCGTAGAAGGCATCCATGTCCAGATGCAGGATGGTGGGCGCGGCTCTCACAAGGACCGATGCTGCCCTACGCCACTGACAACCGCCCCACCCCGCACACGCGTCGCGCCGTGCCCCGGTGGATCAGCCCGCGCGATTGCGCCGCCGTGCCAGCTCGTCGGCGGGGTTGTGGCCGATGAGCGTCTCACCGGTGTCGACACGCTCCCCGTGGAGCTGCGACAGCGCCACGTCCACGTCCCGCCAGACCACGCCGACGGCGATGCCGAAGACGCCCTGGCCGCCCTGGAGCAGACTGACGACCTCGTCGGGCGAGGAGCACTCATAGACCGTCGCGCCGTCACTCATCAGGGTCATCCGCTCCAGATCCGTGAATCCACGGGCTCTGAGGTGCTGCACGGTGGTCCGGATGTTCTGCAGAGCGACCCCCGTGTCCAGGAATCGCTTGACGATCTTGAGGAGGACCACGTCACGGAAACTGTAGAGACGCTGCGTCCCCGACCCGTACGCCGGACGCACGCTCGGCTCCACGAGCCCCGTACGCGCCCAGTAGTCGAGCTGTCGGTAGGTGATCCCGGCCGCCGCGCACGCTGTGGGCCCCCGATAGCCGATGTCCCCTGCCACTGCCACACCGTCCGCTGCCACCACTGCCGGCTGAACCGGCTGCCTGATGGAGTGGTCGGCCGCGCTCCCGTGCTGCCGGTACGGCCCACCCTCAGCCGTACCGTCGCCGCTGCTTCTCACGCCGACCTCCGTCCTTGACCTGCCACCTCGAAGGTAGGCAGTCACCAGGGGTGCGTCAACGATCGCCACACTCGGCACGCCGAGTGATAATCACCCTGAGGGTGGTTTCCCGTGACTGATTTCCGGGAACGGCTTGCCGGATGCGCTGAGGCCACCACCGCGGACGGTCTACTGGCTGTTGGTCCCGAAGTCCTCCGGCGAGATCTGGTCGAGGAACTCGCGGAACTTCTCCACCTCGTCCTCCTGCTCGTCGGGGATGGCGATTCCCGCGTCGTCCAGCACCCCGTCACTGCCGTAGATCGGCGTACCGGTGCGCAGGGCGAGCGCTATGGCGTCGGACGGCCGCGCGCTCACCTCGACCCCGCTGGCGAAGACCAGCTCCGCGTAGAAGACCCCTTCCCGGAGGTCCGTGATGCGGACCTCGGTGAGCTCCTGGCCCACGGCCTCGAGCACGTCCTTGAAGAGATCATGGGTCAGCGGCCTGGCCGGAGCCATGCCCTGCTGGGCGAAGGCGATCGCGGTCGCTTCCCCAGGGCCGATCCAGATAGGGAGATACCGGTCGCCTCCCACTTCACGCAGGAGCACGATCGGTTGGTTGGAGGGCATTTCCACCCGGACACCCACAACGTCGAGCTCGTTCACACAGCAACCCTAGGACGTGCCCGCCATGTTTGGATAGTCGGGCTCCTCCGACCTCAGTGGAAGGTGGCCTTCAGGGCGGTCTGCACGAGGGAGGCGTGGAGTCGCACGGAGAGGTCCGCGAGCTCCCTCGCGGTGGCCTCCGCATGGGCTCTGGTCTGCGGATTCCGGTGCCGGCGCAGGGGGGCGACCACCTGTTCGACGAGTCCGGCCTCGCGGTCCGCGGCCGCCTTGACGGCCCTCAGATGCCGGGGTTCCAGACCGAATCTGCCCAGATCCGCCACCAGCCGCGCCACGGTCACCGCCTCGGCGTCGTAGCTCCCGCCCGCGGCGGGCACGATCAGCCCGTACGACTCCCACTCGTCGAGCTGCTCCTCGGTGGCCTCGGTGGCCGCCAGGAGCTCCGCACGTCCGATACGGGTGGCGGTGGCCTGCCCCGGGTCCTGGTCCCGCAGGAGGTCGCCGGGGTCGCCCTGACCGCCACCTGAGGGCAGCGCCACCTGCTCGCCACGGGCCAGGGCCTCCAGGTGCTCACGGATGACCTTGAGCGGCAGGTAGTGGTCCCGCTGCATGCGCAGGACCTGCGCCAGCCGCTCGACGTCGGCCGGACCGAACTTCCGGTAGCCCGACGGGGTCCGCTGGGGCTCGATGAGCCCTTCCGTCTCCAGGAAACGGATCTTGGAGATGGTGACCTCGGGAAATTCGTCGCGCAGCTGCAGAAGCACCGTGCCGATGCTCATCGCGCGCTCGCCCGCGGCGGCGGTGCCGTGGCCGGCACCGCCTGTCGGTGTTCGAAGCATGGGCCTTCCTGGGGGTGTTCCCCCGGACGGAGTCCGGGGGAGGGTCACACGCCCCGCTGGCTGGCGTAGAAGACCAGCCGGTACTTCCCGATCTGGACTTCGTCGCCGTTGGTCAGCGCGACGGAATCGATGCGCTCGCGGTTGACGTAGGTGCCGTTGAGGCTGCCGACGTCGCCCACGGTGAAACTACCGTCCGGACCCCTGCGGAACTCCACATGACGCCGCGACACGGTCACGTCGTCGAGGAAGATGTCGCTCTGCGGGTGACGGCCGGCCGTCGTGAGGTCGCCGTCGAGCAGGAAGCGGCTGCCCGAGTTCGGGCCGCGTCGCACCACCAGCAGCGCGGAACCCGCCGGCAGGGCGTCGACCGCCGCCTGGGCCTCCGGTGAGAGCGAGGGAACGGCCGTCTGGCCCGTCGCCTCGGCCTCGTACGCCTCGATACCGGAGATCGAGATCGTCGACGTCGTCTCGGAGGCGCGCTCGGGCACTCCGCCCCTCAGCGGCGCGCCGCAGTTGGAACAGAAACGGCTGGCCTCGGCATTGCGATGCCCGCACCTCGTACAAACCGGCATGGCGGAGCCCTCCGGAGCGGGGGCGAACCCTCCACCCGTACTCGAGGTCGGTGATTCCCCGAAACCTATGCGTCCCGCACCACCGGGGTCAACGGACGACGCGCCGGACCCGCCGGCGGCTCCTTCGACCTCGTCACGGAAGAGCGGGCGCTCCGAGCCCTGCTCCTCGGCACCCTGACGTGGAGCGCGGTGGCGGGCAGCGCTGTTGCTGTCCTCGCGGGCGCTCTTTCCGAACAACTTCGCAAACAACTTCACGGGCGTTTCCCCTTGACCGAAATAGACCCGCCCGTGGGGCAGGACGAACCCTGAATGAACACACCTGCCGACCCGGACATCTTCACAACGTCCGTATCCACCCGACAGTTTCCACCACGCGTCACCGATCCGTTGCGCCGACCCCCCGCAACCTGACGCCTCTCTCCTGAGAGCCCCACGCGGCGCCCCCTCACCGGGAGGACGACCGAGCGTAATCAGGCTGCTTCGCCGGTCGCAAGGCGTCCACGACGATGTCGTCGGCACGCGTCACCTCCGCCGTGGCCTGCTCCTTCTCGAGCGTCTGCACCACGCCCCCGGGGATGTTCAGCGCCGGCTCCAGGTCCTGCGGCTTGCCGATGACCTTGAACTCGTAAGGAGCCTCGATCTTCCGGCCGTCGACTCTCAACTCTCCCCCGTCACCAGAGAAGTATGTGTTCGCCACGACCCGTACACCGTCGATCTCGATCGCCTCGGCGCCGGCCGCACGCAGCTCCTGGATGGTGTCCAACAGCATGTCCGGCTCGACCGCACCCGCCGGGTCACTGATGGTCAGGGTGATGCCGGGGCCGTGCGCGGCGACGGTGCCCGCCAGGATACCGAGCTGCCGCTCCTTCTCGAGCGTCTGCTTACGGGCCTCCTCCGCCTGGTCGGAGCTGTTCTCCAGTTCCGTGCGCTGGTCGTCGAGGCGCTGCTTCTCGTCCTCCAGGCGCTGGGTGCGGTTGTCCAGCTCGTCGAGGATGCGGACCAGGTCCTCCTGGCGGGCCCCGCGCAGGGCGCTGTTGTCGCTGTTCGACCTGACCTGGATCGCCAGGCCAAGGCCCAGCACGAACAGGAGGAGCGCGACGATCAGTTGGGCCCTGCTCACCCGCGGCGGCCAGAGGCCCGCCCGCAGCCGCTGACGGCCGGAGACCTCCTCGTCCTCGGGCCGGGCCGGCGGGGGCGTCGTGGCGCCTGGAGGGGGCGTCTCGGCCGGCAGCGGGCCGGAGGAGCGCCCGGCGCCGGGCCCCGGCTCGTTGCCCGGCTGCTGTGCGTCGTCCGGATTCCGTCCGTGGTTCATCGGCCTCACGCCCGGAAGACGTGCCGGCGGATGGCCGCGGCGTTGGAGAAGATCCGGATGCCGAGCACGACCACCACACCGGTGGAGAGCTGGGCGCCGACGCCCAGTTTGTCGCCGAGGAAGACGATCAGCGCGGCCACGACGACGTTCGACAGGAACGACACCACGAAGACCTTGTCCACGAAGATTCCGTCGAGCATGGCCCGCAGACCGCCGAAGACGGCGTCGAGCGCGGCCACCACGGCGATCGGCAGGTAGGGCTCGACCACCGCCGGCACTTCGGGCCGGACCAACAGTCCGACCACGACTCCCACGACGAGGCCCAGTACGGCGATCACGATGTGCCCTTCCCTGTGTCTGCCGCACCACTGCCCGTGTCTGCGGCCTGAGGCTCTGCTGTACGTACGATCAGGCTGGGCGCGGCCGGAAGGCGCACCTTCTCCTGCTCGGAGATGCTGGTGCGGATGTCGAAGCTCTCGTGCAGCGCCTGAAGATACTGGCCGTCCGCACTGTCCCGGAAGGCATCGGCGAGCTTCTTGCCGTCCCCCACCGCCAGCACCGTGTACGGCGGCACGAGCGGCCTGTTGTCGACCAGTATGGCGTCGCCCGCCGCGCGGATCGCCGAGAGGGCCGTCAGCCGCTGCCCGTTGATGGCGACCGCCTCGGCGCCCGACTGCCACAGGCCGTTCACCACGCGCTGCATGTCCCGGTCACGTACGCGCCCGGTGTCGGCGAAGCCGGTGGACTCACGGGGGCCGCCACCGCCCTGGTCGGTGTCCTCGGCGTCGTCCACGACCAGCTTGATGCCGGGGCCTTCGACGGCGGTGGCACCGGACAGCAGCGCCACCAGGCCGCCCTGGTCCCCGCCGTGCTCCTGGAGTGCCTTGCGCTGTCGCTCGCCGACGTCCTTGCGCAGCGTGTCGACGTCCGCCTCCAGCGTGTCCGCCGTGGACGTCTCGGCGTTCACCCGATCGATGAGCTCCTCGCGCTCCTTGGCCACCACCGGAGCCGCGACCTGGGCCTCGGCGGCACCGAGCGTGACCACGAGGGCCGCGAGCACCAAGCCGGCGGCGAGACCCAGCTTCGCCTTGAGGGTGCGCGGCATCCCCTCGCCGCCCTCTGCCCGCCGACGCGCCGACGCTTCGGCGTACCCCTCGTCGAGGCTGTGTTCCATCACGGTGGTCAGCAGCGACATCGACGCGTCGGGGCGAGGACGCGGAGGGGCGCTACTCCGATCGGGGGGCGGCTGCGACATGCCGCACATCGTCGCACGTCATGCCTGCTGCCGCCGAATGGCCCCACCGTCGTGGGGGGGCGGCGGGGGGGGGCGCGGGGCGGGGAGACCGCGGGCGCGGGGGAGCGCCGGGCGGCGGGGCGCCCCCCCGCCCACCCGGCGCGGGCGGGGGGGGCGGGGGGGGGGGGGGGGGGGGCGCCCC
>NZ_JBVJNK010000003.1:0-3508 GCF_055583745.1 Streptomyces sp. NPDC104381 | reverse complement strand
GCCGCATTGCCCCAATTGGTGCCCTTTTGTGCGGGGGCGGCGCATGGGCCCCCCCGGTGGGTCGGCCCCCGCGGTACACGGCTTCCGGAACGACGGCTCGATCGCTCAGTCCCCGGCGCTGTCCACGACCGCCGCCCACTCGTCGAGCAGTGCCTGGGCGGAGGCGTCGTCGGGGCCCTCGGCCCACAGGTGCGTGACCGCTTCCGCGCGGTCGGGCAGCACCATCACCCAGCGGCCGTCCGTCTCGACCACGCGGACGCCGTCGGTGGTGTCCACACTGCGCTCCCCCGCGGCCTCCACGACCCGCCGCATGACGAGCCCCTTGACCGCCCACGGGGTGGCGAGGTCCCTGCGCAGCACATGGGCACGCGGGATCCGGGCGTCGATCTGGCTGAGGGTGAGCTGTGTCCTGGCCACCAGGCCGATGAGCCTGACGAAGGCCGCCGCACCGTCGAAGACGCTGCTGAACTCGGGGATGATGAACCCGCCGCGGCCGTCACCGCCGAAGATCGTGCCGTCCTCGCGGCCCACCCGGGTCAGGTCGTCGGGTGAGGTCGTCGTCCAGTCCACCTGTGTGCCGTGGTACGCCGCCACCTGCTCGGCGACGCGCGTCGTCGTCACCGGCAGGGCGACCCTTCCGCTCCTCCGCTCGGCCGCCACCAGGTCGAGCATGACCAGCAGGGCCCGGTCGTCCTCGATGATGCGGCCGCGCTCGTCCACGAGGGAGAGCCGCTCACCGACGGGGTCGAACCGGACGCCGAAGGCGGCCCGTGCGGACGACACGATCTCCCCGAGGCGTACGAGCCCGGCCCGCCGGGACTCGGCGGACTCCGTGGGGCGGGACTCGTCGAGCCCGGGGTTGATCGTCAGCGCGTCCACACCGAGGCGTCCGAGCAGGCTCGGCAGAACGAGCCCGGCACTGCCGTTGGAGGCGTCGACGACCACCTTGAGACCGGCGTCGGCGATGCCGCTCGTGTCGACGTTGCGGAGCAGGGAGCCCGTGTAGGAGTCGAAGACGCTCGACGGGAAGTGGAGGTCGCCGATCTCGCCGGGGAAGGCACGGCGGAACTCCTGACGGGCGTAGACGCGGTCGAGCTTCTTCTGACGTGCCTGGGAGAGGTCCGCTCCCCGCTCGTCGAAGAACATGATGTCGACCGAGTCCGGCACCCCCGGAGACGTACGGATCATGATTCCGCCGGCGCTGCCCCGCGCGGTCTGCTGCCGGGCGACCGGCAGCGGCACGTTCTCGAGGTCGCGGACGTCGATGGCGCTGGCCTGAAGAGCCGAGATGACCGCGCGCTTCAGGGCACGCGCACCACGGGAGTGGTCACGGGCCGTCGTGACGGTCGCGCCCTTCTTGAGAGTCGTGGCGTACGCGCCGGCGAGCCGGACGGCGAGCTCCGGGGTGATCTCCACGTTCAGGATCCCGGAGACACCGCGGGCGCCGAAGAGGTGCGCCTGTCCGCGCGACTCCCAGATCACCGAGGTGTTGACGAAGGCACCGGCCTCGATGGTCTTGAAGGGGTAGACCCGGACGTTGCCCTGAATGATCGATTCTTCGCCGACGAGGCATTCGTCGCCGATCACGGCGCCGTCCTCGATACGCGAGGCCCGCATGATGTCGGTGTTCTTACCGATCACACAGCCGCGCAGATTGCTGTGCTCGCCGATGAAGACGTTGTCGTGCACGACCGCACGGTGCAGGAAGGCACCTGATTTCACGACGACGTTGGAGCCGATGACGGTGTGCTCGCGGATCTCCGCGCCGGCCTCGATCTTGGCGTAGTCACCGATGTACAGCGGTCCGCGCAGTACGGCGTCGGGATGGACGTCCGCGCCTTCCGCGACCCAGACGCCGGGCGAGATCTCGAAGCCGTCCAGCTCCACGTCGACCTTGCGCTCCAGCACGTCGGCCTGGGCCTTCACATAGCTTTCGTGCGTGCCGACGTCCTCCCAGTAGCCCTCTGCGATGTAGCCGCAGATCAGCTTGCCATCCTTCATGAGCTGCGGGAACACATCCCCTGACCAGTCCACGGAGGTGTCGGCCTGGACGTAGTCGAAGACCTCGGGCTCCATGACGTAGATGCCCGTGTTCACCGTGTCCGAGAAGACCTGCCCCCAGGTCGGCTTCTCCAGGAAACGCTCGACTTTCCCTTCCTCGTCCACAATCGTGATCCCGAATTCAAGAGGATTCGGGACCCGGGTGAGGCACACCGTGACGAGTGCGCCCTTCTCCTTGTGGAATGCGATGAGGTCCGTGAGGTCGAAGTCGGTGAGGGCGTCGCCGGAAATCACCAGGAAGGTGTCGTCCTTCAGGGCTTCTTCGGCGTTCTTCACGCTTCCTGCGGTACCGAGTGGCTTCTCCTCGTTCGCATAGCTGAGCTCCATCCCGAGCTCTTCGCCGTCGCCGAAGTAATTCTTGACGAGGGAGGCGAGGAACTGGACCGTGACCACGGTCTCGTTGAGCCCATGCCGTTTGAGCAGCCGCAGCACATGCTCCATGATCGGCCGGTTGGCCACGGGCAGGAGCGGCTTGGGCATGCTTGAGGTCATGGGGCGAAGGCGTGTGCCTTCACCGCCTGCCATCACGACGGCCTTCATGTCGGAAACGTCCTCCTCGAAGAGACGACGGTCTGGCCGACTTCACCCGTCGGGGCACCACAACAGCATCCGGTGCGGACCGGCGACACTGCACGGCTCCGCATCAACGAGCTAATCGGCTACTTGATCCGCCTTGACCAGACGGCGGACCTGGACCACGTAGAGGATCCCTGCCCACCAATAGAGGGTTGTACCCCAACCAGCGAACGCCCATCCGAAAATGGTGCCCAGCGAAGCAAGCCAACCACTTCCGTCGCTGAGCAGCAACAAGGGGAAGGCGTACATCAGGTTGAATGTTGCAGCTTTCCCGAGGAAGTTGACCTGGGGCGGCGGATAGCCGTGCCGACGCAGGATTCCCACCATGACGAGGAGCATCAGCTCACGGGCGAGGAGAGCCGCTGTCAGCCAGAGCGGCAGGATCTCCCGCCAGGTGAGCCCCACGAGGGTGGAAAGAATGTAGAGGCGGTCCGCGGCCGGGTCCAGGAGCCGGCCGAGGCTGCTGATCTGATTCCACCGGCGGGCGAGCTTGCCGTCGAGGTAGTCACTGATCCCGCTCAGCATCAGGACCAGCAGGGCCCAGCCGTCACTGTTGGGCCCGCCGAACACGGGGCGGAGAATCAGCCACAGGAAGAGCGGTACGCCGACGAGGCGGGCCATGCTGAGGATGTTGGGGATGGTGAGTACTCGGTCCGTCTGAACTCGAGTCTCCTGGACCTCCACCCGGGGGCCTCCTGTGAAGAACGTGCCAATGATGCCCCCTGACCTTACCCTCAGCCCCCGGGCTCCCGTGCACAGGGGTCCGAAGGCGGCCGGTAAACGCAGAAAAGCCCCGTGCCACAAGGGCACGGGGCTAGTCCGCAATAATTGTTCGGCGGCGTCCTACTCTCCCACAGGGTCCCCCCTGCAG
>NZ_JBVJNK010000002.1:337337-1087597 GCF_055583745.1 Streptomyces sp. NPDC104381 | reverse complement strand
GTTGATAGGCCAGATGTGGAAGCCCGGTAACGGGTGGAGCTGACTGGTACTAATAGGCCGAGGGCTTGTCCTCAGTTGCTCGCGTCCACTGTGTTAGTTCTGAAATAACGAACAGCTGTGATTATACCGGTTGTTTAATTTCATAGTGTTTCGGTGGTCATTGCGTTAGGGAAACGCCCGGTTACATTCCGAACCCGGAAGCTAAGCCTTTCAGCGCCGATGGTACTGCAGGGGGGACCCTGTGGGAGAGTAGGACGCCGCCGAACAATTATTGCGGACTAGCCCCGTGCCCTTGTGGCACGGGGCTTTTCTGCGTTTACAGGTCAATTGAACAAGGAGGCAGGCTCTCCCGGCCTCAGCGCGACCCCGGTCCCTCGTCGAAAGGCGAGAGGCGAGAGGGCAGAGGCGAGCGTGTTGCGCGGCGGCCGGGCCGGCCACCGCACGGGCGCGAGGAAACGTGAGTCGAAACTTCCAACCGGTGGTTCTGAGCACCCCTGAGTTCGGGGTATGCTTTATCTCGTTGCCGCAAGGCAG
Source organism: Streptomyces sp. NPDC104381 (assembly GCF_055583745.1). NCBI lineage: Bacteria > Bacillati > Actinomycetota > Actinomycetes > Kitasatosporales > Streptomycetaceae > Streptomyces > Streptomyces sp. NPDC104381. The sequence continues at coordinate 1,087,063 of NZ_JBVJNK010000002.1, read as the reverse complement.
CAGGCCCCAATAGCTCAGTCGGTAGAGCGTCTCCATGGTAAGGAGAAGGTCTGCGGTTCGATTCCGCATTGGGGCTCAGCACAGAGGAGGCCCCCGTCGACGACGGGGGCCTTTCTCATGAGCCAGGAGTACCCGCCGGGCCCGTGCCCGCCGCAGCGACCTATGCGGCGCGGTCGTTTCGCAGGGCTTCGGTGAGCCAGGGGTACACCGGGAGCAGATTCGGTACTACCTGCCAGCCGTTGACGATCCACACCAGCTGCCAGTACCGGTCCACCCGCGGGTCGTGGGCCTCTGCGAACTGCTGGGCCATCCAGGCCCGGAATTCCGTGTCAGGGGTGCGCGCGAACACTTCGGCGAAGCGGTGCACGAGGTCGTCGACGATGGGTGCGGCCCTGTCGCTGACCGGGTCGATGCCCGACGTCCTGGCCTCGGTCACCTTCCGGCGCGTGAACTCCATCAGCTCCTCGCCGGCGTCCCGTTCGATGCCGAGCGGGCGTCCAGCGGCCTGCTGAACGGCCGCCCGGCGCATCCGGGCACGGAAGTCCTCGTCGCCGACCAGCTCGGCGAGCTCCACCCACGCGGCGAGCTGTTCGTCGGTCGGATCATCCGGGAGGTCGGGAGTGGCGGCGCGCACCATGGCCACTGCCGCTGTGTCGGCATCCACCGTGCCGAAGGTGTCTTCCATGAAGTCGTCGATCAGATGCCGGCGCTCCTCGCCGGACAACTGCGTGAGCCTGTGCATGAGCTGGGTCTCCTCGGGGCTGGACCCGCGGTCGGCCACGACCCGCAGAACGCTCCTACGCAGTCGCAGCATCCGGATCTGGGCGTCCACGGCTGCGGCGTGCGCCGTGGCGACCTCCGCCACCGTGAGTTCGCGGTCCAGTACCCGCCGGATCGTGGGCAGGTCGATGCCCAGCTCGCGCAGGGTGCGGAGGAGTTCCAGACGAAGCAGTGCGTCGAGGTCGTAGAGCCGATAGCCGGCGGGGCTACGGGTGGTCGGCGCCACCACCCCCGAGTCGGAGTAGAACCGGATGGTCCTCACGGACAAGCCGGTCCGCCGGGAGAGATCCCCGATCGAGTAGAGGGTCGTAACGTCCATGTCCCCCACTCTGCTGTCTCCAGTCACTGGAGACTCAAGGCCCGTGGCGGCGACATGCGACACCACGGGCCGGCGGCGGCCTAGGGCCTCTCGTTTGGATCAGGCCGGGCTCGCGGGGTCTGGCACGCACTCCCCCAAGCTCTCGACTTCGCTCGAGCAGGGGGGACCCCCAGCGGCGTTGTCGTCGGTCGACGACGCTCCGCGTTGACTCCCTCCTCCGCCTTGCAGCTGCACGCACCAGACCCCGCTCCCTGATCCGGCCTGATCCAAACGAAAGACCCTAGGGCTACGAGCCCTCGGACTCGGTCGTTCAGAGGTTCTGCGGCTCCGGCACCCGCATGGCCAGGATGGCCATGTCGTCGGATGCGGGCTCCGCGGCGAAGCGCTCCACGGCCCGCAGGATGCGACCCGCCACCGCGCCGGCCGTCAGGCCCGTGCACATGGCGAGGACGTCGGCCAGGCCGTCGTCGCCCAGCATGCGGGTCCCTTCACGGCGTTCGGTGACTCCGTCGGTCACGCACAGCAGCACGTCGCCGGGCTCCAGGGTGACCTCCTGCTCGTAGAGCTCGAGGTCCTCGATGACGCCCAGCAGGGGCTGCGGTTCGGCCGCCGCCTCGACGGAGCCGTCCTGGCGCAGCCGCAGGGGGAGCGGATGGCCGGCGCAGACGACCTTCAGCAGGGCGCTGCCGTCCTCCTGGGGCCACAACTCGCCGTAGAGCAGGGTGAGGAAGCGGCTGCGCGCGCCCTCGTCCAGGATGGCGGCGTTCAGGCGCTCCAGCACCGCGGGGCCGCCGAAGCCCTCGCGGGCCAGCAGGCGCAGGGCGTGACGGGCGAGACCCGTGACGGCCGCCGCCTCAGGGCCCGTACCGCAGACGTCGCCGATGGCGAAGCCGTAGGCGCCGTCGCGGATGGGGAACACATCGTAGAAGTCGCCGCCGACCTCGTTGCCCTCGCCCGCCGCGCGGTAGATGACCTCGATCTCGACGTTCGGCACATCGGGCAGGCCGGGCGGGAGCAGGCTCCGCTGGAGGGACTGGCTGATGGCCATGCGCTCCGAGTACAGGCGGGCGTTGTCGAGGGCCAGCGCGGCCCGTCGGGACAGGTCCTCGGCCAGTTCCAGGATCTCCTGGCGGAAGTGCTCGTCGGACGGCTTGCCGAGAGTGAGCATGCCGATCACACGGTTCCTCGCCACCAGCGGCAGGACCACGGTCTCGCCGCCCACCGCGACCGCCGTGGCCAGCGTGGTGCGGGCGGCCGCCCCCATGCTCAGGGGCGCGTCCCTGCCCAGGGTGCGCTTGGACGTGCGCAGGGCGGCCTCGTGGCCGGCCTCCGCCGGTGCCGGCCAGATGCGGGCGCCCGGGGCCGGGACGGGGTCCGGCGGGTCGATGGAGGAGAGCAGGGCCTTGAGGCCGTCGATGCGCTCCTCGTCCTCGTGGAGGACATAGGAGAGATACGGCTCCGAGGACTGGTCCGCGATCGTGTAGACGGCGCACCAGGTGGCCAGCGTGGGCACGGTCATCTGAGCCATCAGCGCCAGCGTCTGGTCCCTGTCCAGCGTTCCCGCCAGCAGGTCGGACGCCTCGACGAGGAAGGACAGCGAGCCCCGGCGCAGGCGCTCCAGCTCACCCAGCCTGGCCGACTCGACGGCCAGCGCGATACGGTCCGCGGCGAACTGGAGCCGCAGGGCCTCCTCGTTGGAGTACCGCCCCGCCGCTTCGGCCGCGACGCCGAGGGAGCCGGTGAGACGGCCCTCGACCTTGAGCGGGACCGTGACGACGGAGCGCATCCCCGTGTCGCCGAGCAGCGGGACGGCGCCCGGGACGACGGTGAGGTCCTCGTGGACGGCGGGCATACGGGCGGAGCCGTAGCGGCCCGTGCCGGCCTCGACCGGGACCCGTGCGAAGCGCTGACGGGCCGAGGGGAGACCGGTGGTGGCACGGACCTCCAGCTCGGTCTCGTCATCGGTGGCCAGCAGGAGGAACGCGGCGTCGGCGTCCAGCATGTCGCGCGCCCGCTCGACGGTGCGCTGCAGCAGTCCGTCGAGGTCGTCCGGGGCCGGTGAGCCGATGAAGATCTCGAACGGATCCGTACTGCGGTTCTCGGCGGAGCTGTCGGAGACCGGGGCGCGCACCGGGGTCTGGAGCACGGCGCGCTCGTAATCGCGTACGAGGAGACAGACGGTGGAGGGCTCGCCGTCGGCGTCGCGGACTCTGAGGTGCGAGGCGTACACCGGGATGACCCGCCCGTCGGCGCCGCGGATGCCGTAGCTGCCCTCCCAGCGGGAGAGCTGCAGTGCGTCGGCGATGCCCGTGTTGGTGCCCGGGGTGTGCGGCCACGCCACGAAGTCGGTGAGCTGCTTGCCGGCGACCTGGTCGGCGGCGTAACCGAACAGGAAGGAGGCGTCGTCGTTCCACGAGGCGATGGAGCCGGAGCCGTCGGTCTGGACGACGGCCACCCGCACCCGCTGCTCCGCCACCGGCAGGAGAGCGGTGGGCAGGACCGGGCTCGCCGACCGGATGCCCACGGGGCGTTCGGGAAGATCGAGCTGGAACCAGACGTGCTTGTGCGTCGGGGTGTACTCGACGCCCCAGCGGGAGGCGAGCGCCGCGCAGAGGAGCAGGCCGCGGCCGCCCTCCCGGTCCGGGCTGCCGAAGTCGAGCCCCGAGCTCTGGAGCGGGACCTCCCGCTCGGGGTAGTGGTCCGCGACCTCGACGCGTACGCCGTCCTCCGTGCGCAGGCAGAGCACGTCGGCGGCCGTGCCCGCGTGCACGACCGCGTTGGTCACGAGTTCACTGGTAAGAACGACGGCGTCGTCAACGACGTCCGTGTAACCCCACCCCTGGAGGGTGTCGCGGACGAATGCGCGGGCGGTCGCGACCGAGCGTCCGACCGGATCGAAAGTGGCAGCCGCGCGCGCGGTGATCACAGCACTCCCCATATGGTGTCTCGTCGCTTCCCCGAGTCCTGTGCCCGTATATCGCCGCTTCGATTCGTCTGCCAGGCTAGACGCTCGCCAGGCGTCCCGGGTACACGAGGGCGGACTTGGGTACGCAGGCCCCTGGTGGCTGTGCGCCGGGCGCACAACTATCGGGGCCCCCGGTGAGGGAATTGGGATGACCATGAAACCTTCCTCGCCCTGCCGCTCCGGCCTGGTACGTTTCAACGATTTGACGACCGCATGGTCACCCGTTGACGGTGTGCTGTGGCGGTGAGCCAAAGTGGAAGTGGGCAAGCTTCCGACAGCGGCCCGAGTAATGGCCCGAGCGATACGGTCAACCCCTGCGGGAGGGACACGGTGGAGTCTGGCGTGGCGGCGCGGGGTTCAGGAACGCGCACAAAAGGCGGGCAGTCCGTGAAAAAGCAGCGCAATGGGACCATCGAAGTGGACGCGGCGGCTCTGAACAGACTGCTGTCGGCCCTCGTGGCGATGCGTGACGGCAACTTCCGCAGGCGGCTCACCGTCTCCGGCGACGGCGTACTCACGGAGATCGCCGCCGTCTTCAACGAGGTGGCCGACCGCAATCTGCACCTGACGGGCGAGCTCGCCCGTGTGCGGCGCGTGGTCGGGCGCGAGGGGAAGCTCACCGAGCGCCTGGAGACCGGTGCCTGCGAGGGTTCCTGGGCCGCCGCGATCGACGCCTCCAACGAGCTCGTCGACGACCTGGCACGCCCCGTCTCCGAAGTCGGGCGGGTACTCTCCGCGGTCGCCGACGGTGACCTGGAACAGCGGATGGAACTGCGTACCCACGCTCCGGACGAGACCGTACGTCCGCTGCGCGGGGAGTTCCTGAAGGTCGCCCGCACGGTCAACAACCTGGTCGACCAGCTGTCCGCGTTCACCGAGCAGGTGACACGCGTAGCGGTCGAGGTGGGGACCGAGGGCAAGCTGGGCGGGCAGGCCCAGGTACGTGGCATGTCCGGGTCCTGGAAGGACCTCACGGACTCCGTCAACACCATGGCCTACCGGCTCACCGCCCAGGTGCGCGACATCGCCCTGGTGACGACGGCCGTGGCCAAGGGCGACCTGTCACGGAAGGTCACCGTCCATGTGGCCGGTGAGATGCTCCAGCTGAAGAACACCGTCAACACGATGGTGGACCAGCTGTCGTCGTTCTCCTCCGAGGTGACCCGGGTCGCCCGTGAGGTGGGCACCGAAGGCGAACTGGGCGGGCAGGCGACGGTCCCGGGAGTGGCGGGGGTCTGGAAGGACCTCACCGACTCCGTCAACACGATGGCCGGGAACCTCACGTCCCAGGTGCGTGGCATCGCCGAGGTGACGACGGCCGTCGCCAACGGCGACCTGTCGCAGAAGGTCACGGTGAGCGCCCGCGGCGAGGTCGCGCAGCTCGCCGAGACGATCAACCAGATGACCGAGACGCTGCGCACCTTCGCCGACGAGGTGACGCGCGTGGCGAGCGAGGTCGGCGGCGAGGGCCTGCTCGGCGGGCAGGCCCAGGTGCCGGGTGCCGCGGGCACCTGGAAGGACCTCACCGACTCGGTGAACACGGTCTTCCGGAACCTGACGACACAGGTACGGGACATCGCCCAGGTCACCACCGCTGTGGCCAGCGGTGACATGACGCAGAAGGTCACCGTCGACGTGGCCGGCGAGATGCTGGAGCTGAAGAACACCGTCAACACGATGGTGGACCAGCTCCAGGCCTTCGGTTCGGAGGTCACCCGGGTCGCCCGGGAGGTCGGTGTCGAGGGACGCCTCGGCGGCCAGGCCGAGGTGCCGGGTGCCGCGGGCACCTGGAAGGACCTCACGGACTCGGTGAACACCGCCTTCCGGAACCTCACCGGCCAGGTGCGGGACATCGCCCAGGTGACGACGGCCGTCGCCAACGGCGACCTGTCGCAGAAGGTCACGGTCGACGTGGCCGGCGAGATGCTGGAGCTGAAGAACACCGTCAACACGATGGTGGCGCAGCTGTCCAACTTCGCCGACCAGGTGACCCGGATGGCGCGGGACGTGGGCACGGAGGGCCGCCTGGGCGGTCAGGCACGGGTGGACGGTGTCTCCGGTACGTGGAAGGAGCTCACCGACTCCGTCAACTTCATGGCCGGCAACCTGACGTCCCAGGTGCGGCAGATCGCCCAGGTGACCACGGCGGTGGCGCGGGGTGACCTGTCGCAGAAGATCGACGTGGACGCCCGGGGCGAGATCCTGGAGCTGAAGAACACCATCAACACGATGGTCGACCAGCTCTCCGCCTTCGCCGACCAGGTGACCCGGGTGGCCCGCGAGGTGGGCACGGACGGCCGTCTCGGCGGCCAGGCCCAGGTGCCCGGCGTGGCGGGTGTGTGGCGTGACCTGACCGACTCGGTGAACGGCATGGCGGGGAACCTCACCGCCCAGGTCCGTAACATCGCGCAGGTCGCCACGGCGGTGGCGCGGGGTGACCTGTCGCAGAAGATCGACGTGGACGCCCGGGGCGAGATCCTGGAGCTGAAGAACACCCTCAACACGATGGTGGACCAGCTCTCGAACTTCGCGGAGCAGGTGACCCGGGTGGCCCGCGAGGTGGGCACGGAGGGCATCCTCGGCGGCCAGGCGGAGGTGCAGGGCGTCTCCGGTACGTGGAAGGACCTCACCCAGTCCGTCAACGGCATGGCCAACAACCTCACCCTCCAGGTGCGCAACATCGCCGAGGTGACCACGGCGGTGGCGAAGGGCGATCTCTCCAAGAAGATCACCGTCGACGCCAAGGGCGAGATCCTCGAACTGGTGACGACGGTCAACACGATGGTCGACCAGCTGCTCAACTTCGCCGACGAGGTGACGAGGGTCGCCCGTGAGGTGGGTACCGAGGGCATCCTCGGCGGGCAGGCCCGGGTGCGCGGTGCGACGGGCATCTGGAAGGACCTCAGCGACAACGTCAACCTGATGGCCAACAACCTGACCAGTCAGGTGCGCAACATCTCCAGGGTCTCCTCGGCGGTCGCCAACGGAGACCTGACGAAGAAGGTGACGGTCGAGGCGCGCGGCGAGGTCGCCGAACTCGCCGACACCGTCAACACCATGGTGACGACCCTGTCGTCGTTCGCCGACGAGGTGACCCGGGTGGCCCGCGAGGTGGGCACCGAGGGAGAGCTGGGCGGCCAGGCGCGCGTACCGGGCGTCTCGGGCACCTGGAAGGACCTCACCGAGTCCGTGAACTCGATGGCGTCCAACCTGACCGGCCAGGTGCGCCAGATCGCCACGGTCACCACGGCCATCGCCAAGGGCGACCTCACCAAGAAGATCGACATCGACGCCCGGGGCGAGATCCAGGAGCTGAAGAACACCATCAACACGATGGTCGACCAGCTCTCCTCCTTCGCGGAGCAGGTGACCCGGGTGGCCCGCGAGGTGGGCACCGAGGGGCAGCTCGGCGGTCAGGCCCGGGTCCGGGACGTCGACGGAACCTGGCGCGACCTCACCGAGTCGGTGAACGAGATGGCGGGGAACCTGACCCGTCAGGTGCGTGCCATCGCGGCCGTCGCCACCGCGGTGACCCGCGGCGATCTCAACCTCAAGATCGACGTCGACGCGGCCGGCGAGATCCAGGTGCTGCAGGACAACATCAACACGATGATCGCCAACCTGCGCGACACCACGCTCGCCAACAAGGAGCAGGACTGGCTCAAGGGCAATCTCGCCCGCATCTCCGGTCTGATGCAGGGCCGCCGCGACCTGGACGACGTCGCCTCGCTGATCATGAGCGAGTTGACGCCGGTCGTCTCCGCCCAGCACGGTGCGTTCTTCCTGGCCATGACCACCGGCGACGGTGACGAGGTCGGGTCGGACAGCGGCCGGGAGAGCTCGTACGAGCTGCGCATGCGCGGCAGTTACGGATATTCGGCGGGCTCCATGCCGACCTCCTTCCGGCCCGGTGAGACGCTCATCGGCACGGCCGCCGAGGAGAAGCGGACCATCCAGGTGGACAACGTGCCGCCGGGGTACCTGAAGATTTCCTCCGGTCTCGGCGAGGCGCCGCCCGCGCACGTGATCGTGCTTCCGGTGCTCTTCGAGGGCCAGGTGCTCGGGGTCATCGAGCTGGCCTCGTTCCAGCCGTTCACGCACATCCAGCGGGACTTCCTCAACCAGCTCGCCGAGATGATCGCCACGAGCGTCAACACGATCAGCGTCAACACCAAGACCGAGAAGCTCCTCGAACAGTCCCAGGAGCTCACCGAGCAGCTGCGCGACCGTTCGCAGGAGCTCGAGAACCGGCAGAAGGCGCTCCAGGCCTCCAACGCCGAGCTGGAGGAGAAGGCGGAGCTGCTGGCCCAGCAGAACCGCGACATCGAGGTGAAGAACACCGAGATCGAGGAGGCGCGGCAGGTCCTGGAGGAGCGCGCCGAACAGCTCGCCGTCTCGATGCGCTACAAGTCCGAGTTCCTGGCCAACATGTCGCACGAGCTGCGCACGCCGCTCAACTCGCTGCTCATCCTGGCCAAGCTGCTCGCGGACAACGCCGAGGGCAATCTCTCGCCGAAGCAGGTGGAGTTCGCCGAGACGATCCACGGGGCGGGTTCCGACCTGCTCCAGCTGATCAACGACATCCTCGACCTGTCCAAGGTCGAGGCGGGCAAGATGGACGTCAGCCCGACCCGGATCGCCCTGGTGCAGCTGGTCGACTACGTGGAGGCCACGTTCCGGCCGCTCACCGCGGAGAAGGGGCTCGACTTCTCCGTACGGGTCTCCCCGGAGCTCCCCGCGACGCTGCACACGGACGAGCAGAGGCTGCTCCAGGTCCTGCGCAACCTCCTGTCGAACGCGGTGAAGTTCACCGACAGCGGCGCCGTGGAGCTGGTCATCCGGCCGGCCGGGGCCGATGTGCCGAACGCCATCAGGGAACACCTGCTGGAGGCCGGCTCGTTGCGTGACGCCGACGGCGACCTGATCGCCTTCTCGGTCACCGACACCGGAATCGGCATCGCGTCCAGCAAGATGCTGGTGATCTTCGAGGCGTTCAAGCAGGCCGACGGCACGACCAGCCGCAAGTACGGGGGGACGGGCCTCGGCCTCTCCATCAGCCGGGAGATCGCCCGTCTGCTGGGCGGTGAGATCCACGCGGCGAGCGAGCCGGGACGTGGCTCGACCTTCACGCTGTACCTGCCCCTGCACCCGAGCGAGCTCCCTCCGCAGGGCTACCCGCAGATGGGGCCCGGCCCCATCGAGGTCCACGGGAACTCCGCCGAGGGCGCGCTGCACCTGGAGACGTCGCAGGGCACCGGGACCGAGCAGCCCCTGGGGGACCCGGCCAACTCCGCAGGGGTCTTCCGGCGCCGCCGCAAGGCCCTGGGGGGAGCGGCACAGCGCCCCGCCCTGGCCAACGGCAGGTCCGAGGAGGAGAGCGCGACACCGGAGGAGTGGGTCCAGAGCCCCCAGGAGGAGCAGGAGCCCCGCAGGACGTTCCGCTTCCACGGCGAGAAGGTGCTGATCGTCGACGACGACATCCGCAATGTCTTCGCCCTCACCAGCGTGCTGGAGCAGCACGGACTCTCGGTGCTGTACGCCGAGAACGGACGCGAGGGCATCGAAGTCCTCGAACAGCACGATGATGTGACGATCGTTCTGATGGACATCATGATGCCCGAGATGGACGGTTACGCGACCACCACGGCGATCCGTCGTATGCCCCAGTTCGCGGGGCTTCCCATCGTCGCGCTGACCGCCAAGGCGATGAAGGGTGACCGCGAGAAGGCGATCGACTCCGGAGCCTCCGACTACGTGACCAAGCCGGTCGATTCCGATCATCTGCTGTCGGTGATGGAGAAGTGGATGCGCGGAGAGTGACCGGCGGGGGAGCGGCACACCGAAATCCGTCGACCGACTGTGCGTGGGAGGGTGTGAGCGAGCGGATTCCGGGGAACCTTCTGGTCTTCGACCGCGTTTTCGTTATGTGCACAGTGACATCGCGGTGACAGGGTGTGGTGACGGGCGGGGTGCAGCTACCATGACCGGCACAAGGACGGACGGCGTAAGGGAGTCGTCCCCTGGGGCGGCACCCGGTGCGATTCCGGGGCGAGGAGGGCGGGCCATGGTGCAGAAGGCCAAGATCCTCCTGGTCGATGACCGGCCGGAGAATCTGCTGGCGCTGGAGGCCATCCTCTCTGCGCTCGATCAGACACTGGTACGGGCATCGTCAGGGGAGGAGGCGCTCAAGGCGCTGCTCACGGACGATTTCGCGGTGATTCTGCTGGATGTGCAGATGCCCGGCATGGATGGATTCGAGACGGCCGCGCACATCAAGCGGCGGGAGCGGACCCGGGACATCCCGATCATCTTCCTGACGGCGATCAACCACGGTCCGCACCACACCTTCCGCGGTTACGCGGCGGGAGCGGTGGACTACATCTCGAAGCCCTTCGACCCCTGGGTGCTGCGCGCCAAGGTGTCGGTCTTCGTCGAGCTGTACATGAAGAACTGCCAGCTCCGCGAACAGGCGTCGCTGCTGCGGCTCCAGCTCGAAGGCGGCGCCCCTCAGGGCTCCCACGAGAAGGAGCCGGCCGGTCTGCTCGCCGAGCTCTCGGCGCGGCTCGCCGCGGTCGAGGAGCAGGCGGAGGCGCTCTCCAAGCAGTTGGACGACGAGTCGGCGGACGCGGCGGCCGTGGCCACCGCCGCCCATCTGGAGCGGAAGCTCACCGGACTGCGCCGCGCGCTCGACGCGCTGGAGCCCGGCACGGGCGGTTCGACGGCCCCTCTGCCCTCGCAGAGCTGACCCACCTCGGCTGAGGCGGCGTCAGTTCGGCGCCATGTGCGGGCGACACGGACGGGTGAAGCCGTAGGCACACGTGTCCACCGGCGTCGACACCGGTAACCTCAGTCACATGGCCTCACGTACGTCCGGCAAGGGTTCCCTGGGCACGGCGGGCACCGCGAAGCGCGCCGGCCGTACCCAGGGACCGGCGAAGAAAGCGGCGCCCGCCAAGAAGGCGGTGGCGAAGAAAGCCGCGCCCGCCAGAAAAGCACCCGCCAAGAAGGCGGCCGCGAAGAAGACCGCGCCCAAGCCGGCGCCGTCCCCCACGGGGGGCGTGTACCGGCTCGTCCGCGCGCTCTGGCTGGGTACCGCGCACGGCGTCGGGGCGGTCTTCCGCTCCATAGGGCGCGGTGCGAAGGGACTTGACCCGGCACACCGCAAGGACGGACTGGCCCTGCTGCTCCTGGGGCTCGCGCTGGTCGTGGCGGCGGGCACCTGGTCGCACCTCCAGGGTCCCGTCGGCGACCTCGTCGAGATGCTCGTCACCGGGGCGTTCGGCCGGCTCGATCTGCTGGTTCCGATACTGCTGGGCGCCGTCGGGGTGCGGCTGATCCTCTATCCGGAGAAGCCCGAGGCCAACGGCCGTATCGTCATCGGACTCTCCGCCCTCGTCATCGGCGTGCTCGGCCAGGTCCACATCGCGTGCGGGTCACCGGGGCGTGAGGACGGCACGGGCGCCATGCAGGACGCCGGCGGTCTGATCGGCTGGGCCGCGTCCCAGCCCCTCGTCTTCATGATGGGCGAGGTGCTCGCGGTCCCCCTGCTCCTGCTGCTGACCGTCTTCGGCCTGCTGGTCGTCACCGCCACCCCGGTCAACGCCATCCCCCGCCGGCTGCGCCAGCTCGGCGTCAGGCTCGGCATCGTCGACCCCGTGTACGTACCGGGCGAGGAGGACGGGAGCGACGACGAGCGCTACGAGGAACAGTGGCGCGAGGCGCTGCCCGGGCGCACGCGACGTTCCTCGGCGCGCGGCTCGGAGACGGACGGGGTGTACGACCCGGACCAGGCCGAGGGCGAGGCCCTGGCCAAGCGGCGCCGCCCCCGTAAGGCGTCCGCCCAGCCCGCGATGAACCGCACCATGGACGCCGTTGACGTCGCGGCCGCGGCGGCCGCCGCCCTCGACGGAGCGGTGCTCAACGGGATGCCCCCGTCCCCGGTCGTCGCCGATCTCACCCAGGGCGTCTCCACGGACCGCGAGCGGACCGGGACTCCCGTGCCCGGCGCGCGGTCGGCGGAGAAGGCCCCGGCCGGCGAAGGGAAGGAGGAGAAGAGCACCACGTCCTCCGGCGGCGGCGTGCCCGACCTGACGAAGCCGGCCCCCGAGCGGACCGGGGACCTTCCCGCCCGGGCCGAGCAGCTCCAGCTCTCCGGTGACATCACCTACTCGCTGCCCTCGCTCGACCTGCTGGAGCGCGGCGGCCCCGGCAAGACGCGCAGCGCCGCCAACGACGCGGTCGTCGCCTCACTGACCACCGTCTTCACGGAGTTCAAGGTCGACGCCGCCGTCACCGGCTTCACCCGCGGCCCGACCGTCACCCGGTACGAGGTGGAACTCGGCCCGGCCGTCAAGGTCGAGCGGATCACCGCCCTCACCAAGAACATCGCCTACGCCGTCGCCAGCCCCGACGTCCGGATCATCTCCCCGATCCCGGGCAAGTCCGCCGTCGGCATCGAAATCCCCAACTCCGACCGGGAGATGGTCAACCTCGGCGACGTGCTGCGGCTGGCGGACGCGGCCGAGGACGACCACCCCATGCTGGTCGCGCTCGGCAAGAACGTCGAGGGCGGCTACGAGATGGCCAACCTGGCGAACATGCCGCACGTCCTGGTCGCCGGTGCGACCGGCTCAGGTAAGTCGTCCTGCATCAACTGTCTGATCACCTCGATCATGGTGCGGGCGACCCCCGAGGACGTACGGATGGTGCTCGTCGACCCGAAGCGCGTCGAGCTCACCGCCTACGAGGGCATCCCGCACCTCATCACGCCCATCATCACCAACCCGAAGAAGGCCGCCGAAGCCCTCCAGTGGGTCGTGCGGGAGATGGACCTCCGGTACGACGACCTCGCCGCCTACGGCTTCCGGCACATCGACGACTTCAACCACGCGGTGCGCACGGGCAAGGCCAAGACGCCCGAGGGGAGCGAGCGCGAGCTCTCGCCCTACCCGTACCTGCTGGTCATCGTCGACGAGCTGGCCGACCTCATGATGGTGGCCCCGCGTGACGTCGAGGACTCCATCGTCCGCATCACCCAGCTGGCGCGCGCGGCCGGCATCCACCTGGTGCTCGCCACACAGCGTCCCTCCGTCGACGTCGTGACCGGTCTGATCAAGGCGAACGTGCCCTCCCGGCTCGCCTTCGCCACCTCCTCGCTCGCCGACAGCCGGGTCATCCTCGACCAGCCCGGCGCCGAGAAGCTCATCGGGAAGGGCGACGGCCTGTTCCTGCCGATGGGGGCGAACAAGCCGACCCGCATGCAGGGGGCCTTCGTCACCGAGGCCGAGGTCGCGGCGGTCGTCCAGCACTGCAAGGATCAGATGGCGCCGGTCTTCCGCGACGACGTGGTGGTCGGCACCAAGCAGAAGAAGGAGATCGACGAGGACATCGGCGACGACCTCGATCTGCTCTGCCAGGCGGCCGAGCTGGTCGTGTCGACCCAGTTCGGGTCGACATCGATGCTCCAGCGGAAGCTGCGCGTCGGCTTCGCGAAGGCCGGTCGGCTGATGGACCTGATGGAGTCGCGCAACATCGTGGGTCCCAGCGAGGGTTCCAAGGCGCGCGATGTCATGGTGAAACCGGACGAGCTCGACGGTGTGTTGGCCGTCATTCGCGGGGAAACCGCTTCGTAAGAGTTTTGCGGGCAACCGTTTCGCCCGGCCGTACGTCAAGTTGAAAGGAGGAGCAGCGGAATGATCCGTCCGGTGCTCCGTCCTCCGTCCTGCCCGAGGGGCTGCCCGGCGAACCCGATGGCGTACAAAGTCGTCGCTCCCGGTTGCCCCACCCTTTCGTACCACCCCTAGACTGAACATCCAGCAGGTGGCTCACGCTCGAAAGGCGCCCCCGTGTCCATCGGCAACTCCCCCGAAGACGACCGGCCTTCGATCGGTCGCGCGCTTCAGCAGGCTCGTATCGCCGCAGGTCTGACGGTCGAGGAAGTCAGCAGCTCCACCCGGGTGCGCATCCCCATCGTGCACGCGATCGAGGAGGACGACTTCTCCCGCTGCGGCGGCGACGTGTACGCCCGCGGCCATATCCGTATGCTCGCCCGGGCCGTCCGGCTCGACCCCGATCCACTGATCGCCGAGTTCGACGCCGAGCACGGTGGGCGCCCCGCGCCCACACCCGCGGCGCCGCTGTTCGAGGCGGAGCGGATCCGCTCCGAACCCCGTCGGCCCAACTGGACCGCGGCCATGGTCGCCGCGATCGTAGCCGTGGTCGGTTTCGTCGGCTTCACGCTCTTCAGCGGTGAGGACGAGGGATCGGGCTCGGCACAGGTCGCGGAAGGCTCGACTCCCGACAAGACCACTCCCAAGCCCACCACGAGCAAGCCCGCGGACCCCAAGCCCGCTCCCTCCGAAAGCGCCATCGCCGCGGCCCCGCGGGACAAGGTGACGGTCAGGCTGAGCGCCACCGAGGGCAAGAGCTGGATCTCCGCCAAGGACCACAACGGGCGACTGCTCTTCGACGGTCTGCTGGCCAAGGGCGACTCCAAGACCTTCCAGGACAAGGAGCGGGTCGACCTCGTCCTCGGAGACGCCGGGGCCATCGATCTCTTCGTCAACGGCAAGAAGGTCGACGACCAGTTCGAATCCGGTCAGGTCGAGCGGCTCTCGTACACCAAGGGTGACCCCGAGGTCGGCTGACCTCTCCACCTGTGCTTCTCGACGGTGGGTACCCGGCAGACGCCGGGTACCCACCGTCCTGCTTTCCGCCATTTCACCGACTGTTCGGTCACTCCCCGTAGCGGTGAACCCTGCGCGGCAGGGGGAGTGCGGGGACAAAGTAGTCTTGAGCCCATGCCCGAACGCCGTACCGTCGCCCTTGTCACTCTTGGCTGCGCCCGTAACGAGGTGGACTCGGAGGAGCTCGCAGGCCGCTTGGCAGCGGACGGCTGGGAGCTCGTCGAGAACGCCACGGACGCGGATGTCGCCGTCGTCAACACCTGTGGGTTCGTGGAGGCCGCCAAGAAGGACTCCGTCGACGCCCTGCTGGAAGCCAACGATCTGAAGGATCACGGCAGAACCCAGGCCGTGGTGGCCGTCGGCTGCATGGCCGAGCGCTACGGCAAGGACCTGGCCGAGGCCCTGCCGGAAGCGGACGGCGTCCTCGGATTCGACGACTACGCCGACATCTCCGACCGTCTGCAGACCATCCTCAACGGGGGCATCCACGCCTCCCACACCCCGCGCGACCGGCGCAAGCTGCTGCCGATCACGCCGGCCGAGCGGCAGGACGCCGCCGTCGCGCTGCCGGGGCACGCCCAGGAGATCGCACCGGCCCCCGCGGACCTTCCGGAGGGTGTCGCACCCGTCTCCGGGCCGCGGGCACCGCTGCGCCGGAGGCTGGGGACCAGCCCGGTCGCCTCGGTGAAGCTCGCCTCCGGCTGTGACCGGCGCTGCTCGTTCTGCGCCATCCCGTCCTTCCGCGGCTCGTTCATCTCCCGCCGCCCCTCCGACGTCCTCGGAGAGACCCGCTGGCTCGCCGAGCAGGGCGTCAAGGAGGTCATGCTGGTCTCCGAGAACAACACCTCGTACGGCAAGGACCTCGGCGACATCAGGCTCCTGGAGACCCTGCTGCCGGAGCTCGCCGACGTCGACGGGATCGAGCGGATCCGCGTCAGCTACCTGCAGCCCGCCGAGATGCGGCCGGGGCTGATCGACGTCCTCACCTCGACGCCCAAGGTCGCCCCGTACTTCGACCTCTCCTTCCAGCACTCCGCCCCCGGGGTGCTGCGCGCGATGCGGCGGTTCGGCGACACGGACCGCTTCCTCGAACTCCTGGACACCATTCGGTCCAAGGCGCCCGAGGCCGGTGCGCGGTCGAACTTCATCGTGGGATTCCCCGGTGAGACGGAGGCCGACCTCGCCGAGCTGGAACGCTTCCTCACCGGCGCGCGCCTGGACGCCATCGGGGTCTTCGGCTACTCCGACGAGGAGGGCACCGAGGCCGTCGGCTACGAGAACAAGCTGGACGCCGACGTGATCGCCGAGCGCCTCGCGCACATCTCGCAGCTCGCCGAGGAGCTGACCTCGCAGCGAGCCGAGGAGCGGGTCGGCGAGACCCTCCAGGTGCTCGTCGAGTCCGTGGAGTCGGAGGAGGACGGACCCGTGGCGGTGGGCCGAGCCGCCCACCAGGCGCCGGAAACGGACGGCCAGGTCGTCTTCACCGCACGCGAAGGGCTCGCGCCGGGCCGTATGGTCGAAGCGAAGGCAGTGGGCACCGAGGGAGTGGACCTCGTGGCCGAACACCACGAGCTTGCGGAGGCAGCCAGATGACGGGAGTCCCGGCATCCGCGGCAGGCGGTTCCGGCTCGACGCCGGCGCCCCGCGGCGGCAAGCTGGGCGCGGCGGCCGTCAACCAGGCCGGTCTGTGGAACATCGCGAACATCCTCACGATGGTGAGGCTGCTGCTCGTCCCGGGCTTCGTCATGCTCCTCCTGCACGACGGCGGATACGACCCGGTCTGGCGCTCCTTCGCCTGGGCGGCCTTCGCCATCGCGATGATCACCGACGTGTTCGACGGCCATCTGGCTCGCACGTACAACCTGGTCACGGATTTCGGGAAGATCGCGGATCCCATCGCGGACAAGGCGATCATGGGCGCGGCCCTGATCTGTCTCTCCTCGCTCGGGGACCTGCCGTGGTGGATCACCGGAGTGATCCTCTTCCGTGAGCTCGGCATCACCCTGATGCGCTTCTGGGTGATCCGGCACTCGGTGATCCCCGCCAGCCGCGGCGGGAAGGTGAAGACGCTCGCCCAGGGCATCGCCGTGGGCATGTACGTCCTGGCGCTGACGGGGCCCCTGGCGACCCTGCGCTTCTGGGTGATGATGGCGGCCGTCGTCCTGACGGTCGTCACCGGCCTCGACTACGTGCGCCAGGCCGTCGTGCTGCGCCGCCGCGGGCTCGCCGCCGAGCGGGCCGCGGCCGCCATGGAGGCGGTCACGGCGGCTGCGGACGTGGACGGCGCCGTGGGGGCGCGCACCGTTGCGGACGACGCCGACGCGACGGCCGGGGGCTCGGTGGAGCCTCTCGGAGAGAAGATCGGGGAGCCCGTGGGGGAGCGCGTGGCGGGCAGCCGGGGGCCCGCGGAGGCGGAACGGTGACGTCCGGGGCGGCGGAGGTCCTGCGGCGGCTCCAGGGGCGCGGTGAGACGCTCGGGGTCGCGGAGTCCCTCACCGGCGGTCTGGTGGCCGCGGAGCTCACCTCCGTCGCCGGGGCCTCGCGATGCTTCCGCGGGTCCGTCACGGCGTATGCCACGCCTCTGAAGCGTGATCTGCTGGGCGTGGACGGCACGCTCCTGGCCGAGCGCGGTGCGGTGGACCCTGCCGTCGCCCAGTCGATGGCCGACGGCGTACGCCGGGTTCTCGGCGCCGACTGGGGAGTCTCGACCACCGGGGTCGCCGGCCCCGAGCCGCAGGACGGCAAGCCCGTGGGAACGGTCTTCGTCGCCGTCTCCGGGCCGGGCGGCATACAGAAAGTCGCCGAGCTGAGGTTGAACGGCGGGAGGGCGGACATCCGTAAGGAGAGTGTGCGGAGCCTGCTCGAACTGCTCTCCGGCGAACTCGGCGAAAACGCGAGGGCACAGGATACGGAACAGAACGGGGGGAATTGATGTTTGCAGCCCTGAGTGAACACGACATCGCTCCCCGCACGGCCGCAGCGCGAGGCGGTACGGTGGGGCGTGAAGGATGCGGCTACGCGGTCCGAGGAGGGAGCCACCGATGATTCTGCTCCGTCGCCTGCTTGGTGACGTGCTGCGTCGGCAGCGCCAGCGCCAAGGCCGTACTCTGCGCGAAGTCTCCTCGTCCGCCCGAGTCTCGCTCGGCTATCTCTCCGAGGTGGAGCGGGGGCAGAAGGAGGCATCCTCCGAACTGCTCTCCGCCATTTGCGACGCGTTGGACGTACGGATGTCCGAGCTCATGCGTGAAGTGAGCGATGAACTGTCCCTGGCCGAGCTGGCCGAGTCGGCAGCAGCCAGTGATGCAGTGCCTGTACCGGTACGCCCGATGCTCAATTCCGTCTCTGTTGCGTCGGTCGCCGGCGTACCGACGGGACGGGTGACCATCAAGGCGCCCGCGGAAGCGGTGGACGTCGTCGCCGCCTGACCGCACGGTTCGTGCGTGACGAAGCCCCGGTCGGCCCTCATGGGCCGGCCGGGGCTTTTGCGTGCCCGGTGTGTGCGGGGCCTTTCGCGGGGCAGGCGCGAAGTGAGGCCGGAGGGCGAGTTCGGGACAACCACCCGGATGCCCGGTTCGCCTCATATGTGACATTGTGGACAGATGGTAAGTCGAAGAGCTACCTGAACGGAGAAGTGCATGTCTGTCGTGAAGAGCGCCCTGTCCGACGGCGATCGCAAGGTCGTGGGAGACGCGCTGCAAGGCGCGCTGGTCGACCTGGTCGATCTCTCCCTGGTGGCCAAGCAGGTCCACTGGAACGTGGTCGGCCCGCGCTTCCGCTCGGTGCACCTTCAGCTCGACGAGGTCGTCGACACGGCGCGGCAGCACTCGGACACCGTCGCGGAGAGGGCTTCCGCGGTCGGCATCAACCCCGACGGCCGCTCCCGGACGCTCGCGAAGACCACGGCGATCGACGTCGTGCCCGACGGCTGGATCAAGGACGTGGACGCCGTACGTGTCCTCGTCGACGCGCTCCGCGTGATCATCGACCGCATGCGGGAGCGGATCGAAGCGACCGACGAACCCGACCCCATCAGCCAGGACATCCTGATCACGCTCACTGCGGACCTCGAGAAGCACGCGTGGATGTTCCAGGCCGAGAGCGCCTGAACCCGCGCTCTCCCGCACCTCAGGAAGGAATCGTCGTGACGGACAACAAGAACGCCATGGACAAGCTCAAGGGCAAGGCCAAGGAGGCGACCGGCAAGGTCACCGGAGACCGTCGCAAGGAGGCCGAAGGCAAGTCCGACCAGGTCAAGGCCAAGGCGGAAGGCGCCATGGGTGCCACCGGCGACCGCGCCAAGGGTGTGAAGGACTCCCTGACCGACGACGACAAGTAGCAGAGACGCCGCACCACCGGTGTGCCCCCGCGGATTCCGATCCCGGGGGCACCGGCATGTCCGGGGACGGGCGACCCGAAGTGCGGGGCCGGGGGATCCGAAGTGCGGGGCTGGGTGTGGTCGGAGGGGGCGGGAGCCCGGGGGCGCGGGATGCAGCCGGCGGCGAGCCGGGGGAAACTGCGGGGGAGGGCCGGGGCGTGGGGCCGGGACGTACATCTCCCCACATCGGCCTCAGGAGAGAGCGCGCACCGCCGTTCTGCTCGCACCGTGCACGCCGGTAGTGCACCGATGCGCCCTCCCGTCAGGAGATCGTGCCGTACTAGCGTCGGCCGGAGGAGGCAGCCATGGTGCGGCGATGGGTGCCGGCGCTCGTCCTCGGCGGGATGTGGTGGTGGGCGGTGCTGCGGCTGGCGCTGGAGCCGGAGCACGCCGGACTGGTCGAGGGCGCGGTGGCGGCCGGCGGATGGGGACTGAGTCTGCTGCCCGTCCATGTGGCCTCCGCGGTGAGGCCGGAGCAGGACGCCGATGAGGCCGTGACGGACCGGGCGGATCAGGTGGGCCGGGCAGACCCGACGGGCCGGACGGATCCGACGGGCCGGACGGACATATCCTCCTAGCCCCTCGGCGTAGGCCGGAGAGGGTGCCGCGGGTCCTGAGGGGCCCGGAATCAGCTGGTGGGTCCGGACTGGCAGTGCGGACACCAGAAGGTGGGGCGATCGTCGCGGTCCGCCACGCGAATGGGTGTGCGGCAGCGCAGGCACGGTCTGCCCGCCCGCCCGTAGACGAAGAGACGCTCCCGTGTGCGGCTGCGTGACATGGCCGCGGTCGCTCCGGTCGTGGTCCGCATGGGGCGGTCGCGGTTGGCCTCCAGAAGCTGTCGTGCCGTACTGATCAGCCGGGGTGCCACGGCCGGGGGCAGCTCGCCCACCGGGAGCCACGGCGTCGCGCGAGCCATGAAGCAGAGCTCGCACATGTAGACATTGCCGATACCGGCCAGGTTGCGCTGGTCCAGGAGTGCGTCGCCGAGCCGGCGGCCGGGATCGGCGAGCACATTGCGCAGAGCGGTGTCCGGGTCCCAGTCCGGGCCCAGGAGATCGGGGCCGAGATGGCCCACGGCCTGTGCTTCGTCCTCGGTGCGCAGCAGTTCGAGGACGGGCAGCCGGTAGCCGACCGCGGTGTGCTCCGCATTGGCCAGTACGGCGCGGATCTGGTGGGCCGGTCCGCCTCTCCAGCGCTCGCCCGGGTCGTACACCCGCCAGGCGCCCTCCATGCGCAGATGACTGTGAAGGGTGAGGCCGCCCTGGAAGCGGGCGAGCAGGTGCTTGCCGCGCGCCGTGACACCCAGGACGGTCCGGCCGGTCAGGTCGGCCGTGGCGTACCGGGGGACCCGCAGGTCGGAGACCGTCAGCACCTGGCCGGAGAGCGCCTCGTCGAGACGGCGGGCGGTCTGCAGGACGGTGTCACCTTCGGGCATGCGTCCATGATGCGCGGACGGGGCCGCCCATGGTCTCCCGGCCGCGCCGAAGCCGCCTCCTCGGACAGTTCCGGACCGGCTCTCAGGCGCGCAGCCGCAGACCCCGTGGCGTGGCCAGGAAACCGGCGGCCTCCAGGGTGCGGCCCAGAGGCGAGGTGAGGGAGGAGGCGCCGTTGGTCCGCTCCACGGTGACCGTGCCGAGCGTCCCCGCACGGGCCGCCGACGCCAGAGCCTCCGCGGCCGCGCGGAGCGCCGGGTCGGCGGGATCCGTCGGCCACGCGAGAAGTGACTTGCCGCCGCGCTCCATGTAGAGCGTGAGCTCGCCGTCCACCAGGACCACCAGCGCGCCCGCCTTGCGGCCCGGCTTGTGTCCCGCGCCGTCCGGCGACTCGGGCCAGGGCAGGGCGGCACCGTACGCGTTGGCGGGGTCGGCAGCCGCGAGGACCAGGGCGCGGGGTGTCGAGCCGGGATCCGCGCGGTCGCGTGCGGTGGAGACCGCCCTGAGCCGGTCCACCGCACCGTCCATGGCGAACTGCGCCGCACCCAGCCCCTCGACCACGTAACCACGGCGGGCCTGCCCGCTGTCCTCGAACGCGGCGAGGATCCGGTAGACCGCCGAGAAGCCGCCCTCGACGCCCTCCGCCTGCACCGCGCCGCGGGTCACCACACCGTGGCGGTCGAGCAGCGTCCGGGCCAGGGCATGCGCGCGATGGGTCGGCTCGGGCTCGGCCGGAGGCAGCAGCGACCAGCGTCCCGACACGGTCGGCGGGCCGGTGCGGGACGTGGGACGGGCCGACGCGGTGAGTGTCCCGTAACGGCCGCGCGGCACGTTGCGTCTCGCGCGGTGTGCCGTGGAGCCGGCCGTCCGCCCCGAGCCGAGGAGCGAACGCAGGGGGGCCAGCGTGTCGTTGGTCAGACGGCCGGACCAGACCAGGTCCCAGAGCGCGTCGGCCAGCTGCGGATCGGTGCAGTCGGGGTGGGTGGTCGCCCGGACCTGATCGGCGATCTGCCGGAAGAACATCCCGTACCCGCCGGAGAGCACCGTGAGCACCGACTCGTGCAACGCCGTCTCCTCCAGTGGGAGCGGCGCGGGGAGCAGCAGCGGCGCGCTGTCCGCCAGGTAGACGGAGAGCCAGCCGTCCTTGCCGGGGAGGGCGCCCGCGCCTGCCCAGACGACCTCGCCCGTGGTGGTGAGTTCGTCGAGCATCGCCGGGGTGTACCCCGCGACTCGGCTCGGCAGGATCAGCTTCTCCAGGGCGGACGCGGGGACCGGCGCGCCCTGCAACTGCTCGATGGCGCGGGCCAGTCCGTCGATGCCCCGGAGGCTGTTGTCGCCAAGGTGCTGCCACTGCGGGAGGAAGCCGGCCAGTGCGGCGGGCGGCACAGGCTCCAGCTCCTGGCGGAGCGCGGCGAGCGAGCGCCGGCGCAGCCGTCGCAGGATGGTGGCGTCGCACCACTCCTGGCCGATGCCCGCGGGATGGAACTCGCCCTGGACGACGCGGCCCGACGCGGCGAGCCGCTGCAGGGCGCCGTCCGTGACGGCGGTGCCGAGGCCGAAACGGCTCGCCGCCTGCGTGGTGGTGAACGGCCCGTGTGTACGGGCGAACCGGGCGAGCAGATCGCCGAGCGGGTCCTTGACCGGCTCGGTGAACGCCTCGGGGACCCCCACCGGCAGGGCGGTGCCGAGCGCGTCGCGCAGGCGGCCCGCGTCCTCGACGGCCGCCCAGTGAGCGGCTCCTCCGATGCGGACCTGGATGGCGCGCCGGGAGGTCTCCAGCTCCGGGGCCCAGCCGGGCTCCGCACCACGCTCCGCCAGCTCGGCATCGGTGAGGGGGCCGAGCACGCGCAGCAGATCGGCGACCCCCTCGACATCCTTGATCTTCCTGTCGTCGGTCAGCCACTGGAGCTCCCGCTCCAGCTCGCCGAGGACATCGGCGTCCAGCAGCTCCCGCAGCTCCGCCTGGCCGAGCAGCTCGGCCAGCAGGTGGGAGTCGAGCGAGAGCGCCGCGGCCCGCCGCTCGGCGAGCGGCGAGTCGCCCTCGTACAGGAACTGTGCGACGTAGCCGAAGAGGAGGGAGCGTGCGAACGGGGACGGCTCGGGTGTCGTCACCTCCACCAGGCGGATGCGGCGCGCCTCCAGGTCGCCCATCAGCTCGGTGAGCCCGGGGACGTCGAAGACGTCCTGGAGGCATTCGCGCACTGCTTCGAGGACGATCGGGAACGAGCCGAACTCGGAGGCCACCTGGAGCAGCTGGGATGCCCGCTGGCGCTGCTGCCACAAGGGTGTGCGCTTCCCGGGGCTGCGCCGGGGCAACAGCAGGGCGCGCGCGGCGCATTCGCGGAACCGTGACGCGAACAGGGCGGATCCGCCGACCTGTTCGGTGACGACCTGGCCGATCTCGCCCTTGTCGAACACCACGTCGGTGGCGCCGACGGGGGGCTGGTCACTGTCGTATCCACCCGCCGGGAAGACCTGGCCGGTGGCGCCGCCTCCCGCACCGCCTCCGGTGTCGCCGCCCGCGTCCGCCTGGACCGGATCGAAGTCGAGGAGGTCGAGCCCCATCAGATCGGCGTCGGGCAGCCGCAGCACGATGCCGTCGTCCGCGTGCATGACCTGCGCGTCCATCCCGTACCGCTCGCCGAGCCGGGCGGACAGGGCGAGCGCCCACGGGGCGTGCACCTGGGCGCCGAACGGTGAGTGCACCACGATCCGCCAGTCGCCCAGCTCGTCCCGGAACCTCTCGACGAGGACGGTCCGGTCGTCGGGGACGTGGCCGCAGGCCCGGCGCTGTTCGTCGAGGTAGGACAGGATGTTGTCCGCGGCCCAGGCGTCCAGCCCGGCGGCGAGCAGCCGGAGCCTGGCGTCCTCGGCGGACAGCCCGCCGATCTCCCTGAGGAACGCGCCGAGCGCGCGCCCCAGCTCCAGCGGGCGGCCCAGCTGGTCGCCCTTCCAGAACGGCAGCCGGCCCGGGACGCCGGGAGCGGGTGAGACCAGGACCCTGTCCCTCGTGATGTCCTCGATCCGCCAGGACGTGGTGCCCAGGGTGAAGACGTCACCGACCCTCGACTCGTAGACCATCTCCTCGTCCAGCTCGCCGACGCGCCCCCCGCCCTTCTTCGGGTCCGCGCCCGCCAGGAAGACGCCGAAGAGCCCGCGGTCGGGAATGGTGCCGCCCGAGGTGACGGCGAGCCGCTGGGCGCCGGGGCGGCCCGTGACCGTACCGGTGACGCGGTCCCACACCACACGGGGCCGCAGCTCGGCGAAGGCGTCGGACGGATAGCGCCCGGCGAGCATGTCGAGCACGGCGGTGAACGCCGACTCGGGGAGCGAGGCGAAGGGGGCCGCCCGGCGAGCGAGCGCCAGCAGGTCGTCGGCCTGCCAGCTGTCGAGCGCGACCGCGGCGACGATCTGCTGGGCGAGCACGTCCAGCGGGTTGGACGGGATCCGCAGAGCCTCGATGGCCCCCTCGCGCATCCGCTCGGTCACGACGGCCGCCTGCACCAGATCGCCCCGGTACTTGGGGAAGACCACCCCGGTCGACACGGCGCCGACCTGGTGCCCGGCCCGTCCCACCCGCTGCAGCCCCGAGGCCACGGACGGCGGCGACTCGACCTGGATCACCAGGTCGACCGCGCCCATGTCGATCCCGAGCTCCAGACTGGAGGTGGCGACCACGGCGGGCAGCCGGCCCGCCTTGAGGTCCTCCTCGACCTGGGAGCGCTGCTCCTTGGACACCGAGCCGTGGTGCGCGCGGGCGAGGACGGGCGGCGCCCCTTTCGCGGCTCCGGACTGGGCCATGATCTCGGCGGGGGAGTGGGCCTCGGGCAGCGGCCTCCCCGCCTCCGGCTCCTCCTCGAAAGCGGTGCCGGTGGCCCGCTCGTAGGCGATCTCGTTCAGCCGGTTGCACAGGCGCTCCGCCAGCCGCCGGGAGTTGGCGAAGACGATCGTGGAGCGGTGCGACTGCACGAGATCGGCGATCCGCTCCTCGACATGCGGCCAGATCGACGGCTTCTCCGCCTGGCCGCCCTCGTCGCCGGTGGCGGGGGAGCCGCCCAGCTCGCCGAGATCCTCCACCGGGACGACCACGGAGAGGTCGAACTCCTTGGCCGACGGGGGCTGGACGATCTCCACCTTCCGCTGCGGCGACAGGAACCGTGCGACCTCGTCGACCGGGCGGACCGTCGCCGACAGCCCGATACGCCGAGCGGGGCGCGGCAGCAGCTCGTCCAGCCGCTCCAGGGACACGGCGAGGTGCGCGCCGCGCTTGGTGCCGGCGACCGCGTGCACCTCGTCGATGATCACCGTCTCGACCCCGGCGAGCGCGTCCCGGGTGGAGGAGGTGAGCATGAGGAACAGGGACTCCGGGGTGGTGATCAGGATGTCCGGGGGCTTCGTCGCCATCGAGCGGCGCTCGGCCGGAGGGGTGTCGCCGGAACGGATCCCCACCCGCACCTCCGGCTCGGGCAGGCCGAGCCGCACCGATTCCTGACGGAGCCCGGTCAGCGGCGAACGCAGATTCCGCTCCACGTCCACGGCGAGCGCCTTCATCGGCGACACGTACAGCACACGGCAGCGCTTCTTCGCCTCGGCGGGTGGAGGGACGGCCGCCAGCCGGTCCAGCGAGGCGAGGAAGGCCGCGAGCGTCTTACCCGAGCCGGTCGGCGCGACGACCAGCACGTCCGAGCCCTCGCCGATGGCCCGCCAGGCACCTTCCTGCGCCGCGGTGGGCGCGTCGAAGGCCGCCGCGAACCAGCTGCGGGTCGCGGGAGAGAACGAGTCGAGCGCGGAACCGGCCATGCCCCCCATCGTGCACCCCACCACTGACAACGGCCGGTGGACGTGCCCGCCGCCCACCTTCCCGGACTTCGGGCACGGCCCGGACCTGCGAGAATACGAGCATGGCGGAGGTGGACACGACACGGGAATGGGCGAGGTACTGGCAGTACGCGGAACTGCCCGACCTCGACCTCCTGCGCGCCCGGTACGTCCGTCACACCTTCCCGCGCCACAGTCACGAGGGCTACGTCTTCGGCACGATCACCAGCGGGGTCGAGGACGTCGGCCTCCCCGCCGGCACCGTGCACGCCGGCCCCGGCACCGTGGTCATGATCAACCCGGAGGTGCCGCACACCGCCCGGGCCGGGGTTCCCGAGGGCTGGGTGTACGCCACGCTCTACCCGTCCGCCCAGGTGATCAACGACATCGCGGCCGACGTGACGAGCCTGCGCGGCACGGTCGGCTTCGCGGAGAGCAGCGTGAGGGACCTGTACGCCGCCCGGCTGATCACCGAGGTCCACCGGGCGGCCGAGGAGGGCAACGCCCTGGCGGCCGACAGCGTCCTGCGGGTCCTGGTCGCCCGGCTGCTCGACCGCCACGGCAGCGTCCTGCCCGCCAAGGCCTCAGGGTCCGCCGGAGCCCGTGACGCGGCCCGGGCGAGGAGCGCCCTGGAGGAGCGGATGGAGCGGCCCCCCACCCTGGAAGCGCTCGCCGCGGAGCTGGGCACCAGCCCGTTCGCGCTGCTGAGGGCCTTCAAGAAGCAGTACGGAATGCCCCCGCACACCTGGCTCACGGACGCCCGGGTGCGCCGTGCGCGGCGCATGCTCGACGCGGGGACCGCACCCGCCGAGGCCGCGACCGCCGTCGGCTTCACCGACCAGCCCCATCTCAACCGTCACTTCACCCGGATCGTCG
Source organism: Streptomyces sp. NPDC104381 (assembly GCF_055583745.1). NCBI lineage: Bacteria > Bacillati > Actinomycetota > Actinomycetes > Kitasatosporales > Streptomycetaceae > Streptomyces > Streptomyces sp. NPDC104381. Next base: position 1,060,812 of record NZ_JBVJNK010000002.1, on the reverse strand, counting down.
GGGTGCCTCCGGGCGCCTACCAGCGCGAGCGCGCAAGAACGTACAAGACCGGCAGAGACATCTCCCCGTAGCGTTCCGGGCGTGGCAGAACAGACAGCACCCCCTATACGCACCGATGCCCCCCATGCGCGGGACACGGGCACGGAGAAGCCGGACAGCGCCGTGGTCCGGGACGCGCTCGGCGTGGGCATCGCCGTGGGCCTCTCCGGATTCGCCTTCGGCGTGACCTCGGCAGGCTCCGGGCTGAGCCTCCTCCAGACCTGCGCGCTGAGCCTCTTCGTCTTCACCGGAGCCTCCCAGTTCGCCCTCGTGGGGGCTCTCGCGGCCGGCGGCAACCCCTACACCGCGGCGGCCGGAGCGTTCTTCCTGGGCATCCGCAACGCCTTCTACGGACTCCGGCTGTCACAGCTCCTCGCGCTGCCGCGCTTCCTGCGCCCCCTCGCCGCCCAATGGGTCATCGACGAGACGACCGCCGTCACCCTGCCCCAGCCCACCAGGCGTGCCGCCCGTATCGGCTTCACCGTCACCGGGCTCACCCTCTACGTCCTGTGGAACCTGACCACGCTGGTGGGGGCGCTCGGGGCGAAGGCGCTCGGCGACACGGACGCCTGGGGGCTGGACGCGGCCGGCCCGGCCGTGTTCCTCGCCCTGCTCGCACCGATGCTGAAGAGCACCACGGAGCGCGTCACGGCGGGTCTCGCCATCCTGCTCGCGCTGGGCCTCCTGCCGCTCCTGCCGGCGGGCGCGCCCGTCCTCGTGTCCGCCCTGGCGGCTCCGCTCGTCCTCTTCCTGAAGGGCCGGGGCAAGGGCACCACGGACGCCACCGTCACCGAAGGCACGGAGCCCGGGGAGGGCCGATGAACATCTGGATCGCCATCGGGCTCACCGCCGTCGGCTGCTACCTCGCGAAGCTCCTGGGGCTCCTGGTCCCGGCCGGGGGCCTGGAGCGCCCCCTCGTGCAACGGCTGGCGGCCCTGATGCCGGTGGCGCTCCTCGCGGCGCTCACCGCACAGCAGACCTTCGCCGACGGGCAGCAGCTGGTGCTGGACGCCAGGGCCGCAGGGCTCGCCGCGGCGGCGCTCGCCCTCGTCCTGCGGGCTCCCTTCCTCGTGGTCGTCGGCGTCGCCGTCGTGGTCACCGCCGTCGCGCGCGCCCTGCTCTGAGCCGGGACGGATCAGAGCGGACCACGGCCGTACGCCCGGAGGGTCTGGAGCGCCTTGAGCGTCACGATGGGACGCCCCTCCAGGGCCGTCCCCGGTGCCCACCGGCGCCAGTTGACGGGCCAGCCGCCGTCCTCCTCCTGTTCTGCCGCCAGGTGGTCCAGGGACGTCTCCACCTCGCCGTCGCTGAACCAGCGGCGGGCGAGCGACCCGGGGGTGCGGGCGTAGTCGTACGGGAAGTGGTGTTCCCCCGGGGCGTAACCGGGAGCCACCGGGTACTCCGCGCGGCGCGAGGGATCGAGCACCACCAGCCGCTGTTCACGCACCAGTTGCCCCAGCCGGTCGGCAGCGGATTCCGCACGTCCGCGGTCGGGGACGCCGTCCAGGAAGGCGACGGCTGCTTCGATCTCGTACGGATGGGACTGCTCCAGCGCGTCGACGGCGGCCCAGCAGAAGTCGGTGGCCCGGAACAGCCAGGCGTGCCAGACCTGGTTGCGGTGCAGCAGCCCGACCACGGGGCCCGTCGTCAGCAGTTCGGCGGGCGGGTCGTCGACGACGGGGATGAAAGGTGCCGCGGGATAGCCGCGCTGGGAGGGGTGCAGCGCCGGCAGGGCGCCCTCCTTGGTCGACACGTCGGTCAGATAGCGGCAGATCCGTTCCACGCGCAGACCGTCGCAGCGACCGATCGAGTCGAGGACGCTCAAGGCGTGAGCGGTGTGCAGCGGTTGACTCACCGGCCCACGGAGATCGGGTTCGAGTGCGTGACCGTAGCCGCCGTCCTCGTTCCGGTAGGCGGCGAGCGCGGTCTCGACGATGTCCGCACCCCCCTCCAGGAAGAGATGGGCGAACCGCCGCTGTTCGAGGACGCGTGCGGTGAGCCAGATGAACTGCTCGGCGCGGGCGAGGGGATTTGCTCCGGTTCCAGCCATGGACCGACCGTAGAGGGGAAAGTGCCACCGGCAGGGTGGTCCCGGCCCGGCTGCACTCTCAGGAGCGGGATACTGGGGGCATGCGGTTGACGATTTTCTGGGAACGGATGGCGGACCACTTCGGCGAGGCGTACGCCGACTCCTTCGCACGCGATCACGTCATGGCGGAGCTCGGCGGCCGGACGGTGCACGAGGCCCTGGCCGCGGGCTGGGAGGCCAAGGACGTCTGGCGTGGGGTCTGCTCCGCGGTCGGAGTGCCTCCGGACAAGCGCTGAGCGGCACGGCCCGTCCGCCCCGGCGGCCGGCCCGTGTCACCCGCCCGGGGCCTTGCCGGGCCGGGCGGCCGACTGTCACCGCGGTGAGCGAGACTTGTCCCGTGGCACCGACAGACGAGACCGCCCAGACCCAGCAGCCCGCCCTGCCGCCTCTCCCGCCGGCCGGACCACCGAGTCCGCCGCCCGGAACCGGCCCCGTCCGTATGCCCGGCTGGCTGCCGCGCGCGATGGTCATGGCACTGGCGCTCTACGGGTGCTTCCAGCTGGGCAGCTGGGCTTTCTACCAGCTCATCGGGCTGCTGACCAACATCCTGATCGCCTTCTTCCTGGCGCTGGCCATCGAGCCGGCCGTCAGCCGCATGTCCGGACACGGGATGCGCCGGGGCCTCGCCACCTTCCTGGTCTTCCTCGCCGTGCTGATCGCCGGGATCGGCTTCGTCGTGCTGCTCGGCTCGATGCTCGCCGGCCAGATCGTCGACATGGTCGAGGAGTTCCCCAAGTACCTCGACTCGGTGATCAACTGGGTCAACCAGACCTTCCACACGGAGCTCTCGCGGGTCGAGGTGCAGGACAGCCTCCTGCATTCCGACTGGCTCCAGAAGTACGTGCAGAACAGCGCCACCGGTGTGCTCGACGTCTCCACCACGGTGCTCGGCGGGCTGTTCCGGCTGCTGATGATCTTCCTGTTCTCGTTCTACTTCGCCGCCGACGGGCCCCGGCTGCGGCGCGCGCTGTGCTCCGTACTGCCGCCCGCCCGGCAGGCCGAGGTGCTGCGCGCCTGGGAGATCGCGGTCGACAAGACCGGCGGCTACATCTACTCGCGCGGGCTGATGGCGCTGATCTCCGGAGTGGCGCACTACATCCTGCTGGTGGCCCTCGGAGTGCCCTACGCCCCGGCGCTGGCGGTCTGGGTCGGTCTCGTCTCGCAGTTCATCCCCACGATCGGTACGTATCTGGCGGGCGCGCTGCCCATGCTGATCGCCTTCACCGTCAACCCCTGGTACGCGCTGTGGGTCCTCGGTTTCGTCGTGGTCTACCAGCAGTTCGAGAACTACGTGCTGCAGCCGAAGCTCACGTCCAAGACGGTCGACATCCATCCCGCGGTCGCCTTCGGCTCGGTGGTCGCGGGCACCGCGCTGATGGGGGCCGTCGGCGCCCTGATCGCGATTCCGGCGGTCGCGACGCTCCAGGCGTTCCTGGGCGCCTATGTGAAGCGCTACGACGTGACGGACGACCCGCGGGTGCTCGGCGGCCACCGCTGGCGCCGCGGCCGGCCGGTGGTGTCGAGGATCCGCAGCGCCGTGAGGGGCGGCGGGGACGGTACGGACCGGACCGAGGGCGGCACGTGACAGCGTGAGGCGCCTCACGGACAATTGACCTGTGTGACCTGGGCTGCTATAAGCGGCTACTCTCGGTCGCGTCGGCCTGGCGTGGTGCGCTTGACACCAAAATCGAACATCCATTCTCATGGGATTCCGGCCGGGTTTTGCCGGGTCCGACGGTGGAGTTGTCCACAGGCCGGGAGGACGCCGAGGCCCATTGTCAGTGGCAGGGGTTAGCGTCTGTCACGTGAAGCGATCGACTCAAGCAAATCGGGTGGAACCCATGGCAGGAACCGACCGCGAGAAGGCGCTGGACGCCGCACTCGCACAGATTGAACGGCAATTCGGCAAGGGCGCGGTGATGCGTCTCGGTGAGCGGCCGAACGAGCCGATCGAGGTGATCCCCACCGGGTCCACCGCGCTCGACGTCGCGCTCGGCGTCGGCGGGCTGCCCCGCGGCCGTGTGGTGGAGGTGTACGGACCGGAGTCCTCCGGTAAGACGACGCTGACCCTGCACGCCGTGGCGAACGCGCAGAAGCTCGGCGGCTCGGTGGCGTTCATCGACGCGGAGCACGCGCTGGACCCGGAGTACGCGAAGAAGCTCGGCGTCGACATCGACAGCCTCATCCTCTCTCAGCCGGACAACGGCGAGCAGGCGCTGGAAATCGTGGACATGCTGGTCCGCTCCGGCGCGCTCGACCTGATCGTCATCGACTCCGTCGCGGCCCTGGTGCCCCGTGCGGAGATCGAGGGCGAGATGGGCGACTCCCACGTGGGTCTGCAGGCGCGTCTGATGAGCCAGGCGCTCCGGAAGATCACCAGCGCGCTCAACCAGTCCAAGACCACCGCGATCTTCATCAACCAGCTGCGCGAGAAGATCGGCGTGATGTTCGGCTCGCCGGAGACCACGACCGGTGGCCGGGCGCTGAAGTTCTACGCCTCGGTGCGTCTCGACATCCGCCGGATCGAGACCCTGAAGGACGGCACGGACGCGGTGGGTAACCGCACGCGCGTCAAGGTCGTCAAGAACAAGGTGGCACCGCCGTTCAAGCAGGCCGAGTTCGACATCCTCTACGGCCAGGGCATCAGCCGTGAGGGCGGTCTGATCGACATGGGCGTGGAGCACGGCTTCGTCCGCAAGGCCGGCGCCTGGTACACGTACGAGGGCGACCAGCTCGGCCAGGGCAAGGAGAACTCCCGCAACTTCCTCAAGGACAACCCCGACCTGGCCAACGAGATCGAGAAGAAGATCCTCGACAAGCTCGGCGTCGGTGTCCGTCCGGAGGATGCCGCGGCGGAGTCCGCCACCGATGCCGCGTCCGCCGCAGGCACCCCGGCAGAGGGAGCGGCCAAGTCGGTACCGGCTCCCGCGACCAAGGCCAAGCCCGCCAAGGCCGCAGCGGCCAAGAGCTAGGCCGTGACGCGACGCACGGAGTGGCCGGGCGCCGACACCGGTGCGGACCCCGGCCCCGAGTACGCCGCAGAACCGTCCGGGGGTTCCCCGGAGCCCGGCCGGGGGGCCGGGTTCGGCGAGGGAGCGGGCCGTCGTTCCCGCTCCCGCTCCAGAAGCAGCGGTTCCCCTTCCTCGTCGAGGGCCGAGAAGGGGGAACCGCGAGACCCGGTCGAGCAGGCGCGCAACATCTGTCTCAGGCTGCTGACCGGGACTCCGCGCACCCGTAAGCAGCTGGCCGACGCGCTGCGCAAGCGGGAGATCCCCGACGAGGCGGCGGAGGAAGTGCTCTCGCGGTTCGAGGATGTGGGACTGATCGACGACGCGGCGTTCGCGGACGCCTGGGTCGAGTCCCGGCACCACGGCAGAGGGCTGGCCCGACGTGCCCTCGTGAGGGAGCTGCGCACCAAGGGGGTGGACCCGACGGTGATCGACGAGGCGGTCGGGCAGCTCGACCCCGAGCAGGAGGAGGAGACCGCCAGGGAGCTCGTGGCCCGCAAGCTCCGCTCCACCCGGGGGCTGGACCGCGACAAGCGTCTGCGCCGGCTGGCGGGGATGCTCGCACGCAAGGGGTACGGCGAGGGGATGGCCCTGCGCGTGGTGCGCCAGGCGATCGAGGCGGAGGGGGAGGACATGGAAGGGCTGGACGAGCCCTTCTGACCGGCTGACCGGCTGACCGGCTGACCGGCGAACGGGGGCGGCCGGGGGAGAGGACCGGGGGAGAGACCGGAAGAGTGGACGGGGCGCGAGCCGGAAGAAGCGGGGGAAGCGGACCGGGGGCGCGAGCCGGGAGGAGCGGGGGAACACACGGCCGGAGGGCGCGGGGGAGAGTGCGGTGCTCGACGGCGAGCGAGGGGGCACGGGGGAAACGGCGAGCGGGGGATCAGTGCGCAAGCCACCTGAACGGGCCTGCGGCGGTGGCGGAGGGGGCGCCATCGCCGCAGACCGAGCCCGGCCCCGGAGCGGGACAACGGCGTGACGGCCGGGCTCAGTGGCCTGCCAGGGATGCCCGGTGGATCGTGGCGTCGATGAGGGACAGCGCATCGTCGGCGGTACGACCCGGCTGCCGGTTCCATGGGCCGATCAGGCCGGGCCAGCCCTGAGAGCGCAGCTCGGTGATGAGCCAGGCGCCGGCGCGGTCGACGGTGCCGAGCGATCCGTAGCCGAGCCGGTGGGCGGTCAGCATGGCCCCGCAGAGACAACGCGCACCACGGGCGTTGCGCAGGCGGTAGGGCGTGTTCTGCCAGCCCCACTCGGTCAGGATCTGCCGCGCGTAGCCGAGATGGACGGACGGGCGCACATCGGGCTGCCCGATGCGGCGCCATGCGTGCAGACGCTCGGGGAGTACGGCGCCGAGGCGCCCCGGGAGCGGGCGCTCGTGCGGCCGCCGTGGCGGCAGGGCCCGCAGGGAGTCCTCGACGAGCCGGTCGACGGGTACGGACAGCAGATCCCGCCAGTCGGCCACCGGATGCGAGGGCAGGGACAGGGGCAGGGGCGGGGTTCCGGGATCCGGCACGGCTGCCGGCGGCGCGGGGGGCGCGGGGGAGGCCGGGGGCGCCGAGGAGGTGGGAGGGACCTCGGATACGGGCTCCCGGGCGGTCCGCTCCCACCCGGTGACGATGCTCTGCCACGCATCGGTGTCATGGAGCCGGGAGGCCTGTGCGTCGAGCTGGTCCGGGGTGAGCTGAACGGTCTCCATCGGCGCGACATCTCCGTACATTCAGGTCCTCAGTGATGAGGTGAATGTCCGTCGCGCGCGAGGATTGCTCCACCGCAGAGCAGCGTTCGGGTGGGACACAGCGCCATTCGGTCCCCCCTCCGGGGCAGGGGGGACCGAGGCGCTCGTGGTCAGCGGGTGACGGGGAGCCCGGCGGCGCGCCAGGCCTGGAAGCCGCCGGTGAGGTCCGTGGCCCGGTGCAGTCCCAGCTGACGCAGGGAGTCGACCGCGAGGCTCGAGGCGTAGCCCTCGTTACAGATCACCACGATCCTCAGATCGTGGCTCACCGCCTGGGGCGCCCGGTGGCTCCCCTGTGGGTCGAGCCGCCATTCCAGTTCGTTGCGCTCGACGACCAGGGCGCCCGGTATCAGGCCGTCCTGCTCGCGCAGCGCCGCGTAACGGATGTCGACCAGCAACGCGCCTTCGGCAGCCGCGGCGGCGGCCTCGTCGGGCCCGACCCGCTCGTAGCCGGCCCGTACCCGGTCGAGCAGTTCGTCGATGCCCACCGGACCCTGAACGCCCCGGCCTCGACCCTCCTGGCCTTGACCCTCCCGGTCCGGGTCCTTCCGGTCCTGGCCCTCCTGGTCCTGGCCCTCCTGGTCCGGGCCGGTCTGGTTGCCTTCGCTCACTGCCAGTCCTCCGGGCGTTCGGTCTGCTCCAGGCGCAGGATCGCTCCCGTGCGGCTGTAGCGGCGGATCTGCGGCAGGGGCGGGTAGTACGCGTGCACCGAGATGGCGTGCTCGTGGCCGGACTCGTTGAGGACCTCGTGGACGTGGTGTTGGCCGAAGGCCCTGCCCTGGCCCGTCGCCAGGTGCCGGTCGCGGTCGATGCCCTCGCTCAGTTCGAGGGTCGTCCAGCCCGCGGTGGGCAGCCGCGCGGCCAGCGAGTGTTCCCTGAGGGCACCCGCCGCGACGGTGAACGCCCCCGTCGACTCGGCATGGTCGTGCCACCCCGTGCCGGTGCCGGGCGGCCAGCTGATCAGCCATGCCTCGCTGCCGCCGGGACCCTCCAGCCTCAGCCAGGTGCGTCCCTCGGGGTCGAGCGGGAGCGAGGCGACGAGCTCGGCGTCCTCCGCCGTCCGGCGGACGAAATCGAGCAGCTCCGCGATCGTCGGAGCCTCGGCGTCGGTGGCGGACGTGGGCGTGGGAAGGGAGGGGAAGGATGCAGACACAGGGACCGTCCTGAGAAGTTCGCGTGGAAGCACAGCCGCGCGAGAGACAGCACGGCGTGCGAAGGAAAGGCGAATCAGCAGGACGGGCGACACACGCAGCCCGCATAGCGGACGAGGTCCATATGGACCCTCCGCCACAGGCGCACATCGGTGTCGGTCATGATCTGGAGTACACCATGTGCGCCTGCGACGGTCAATTGACGTCCGCGGTCCGGTCGGAGCTCGTGGTGGTGCGTGACGTGTCACCGTGCGCCGTGTCCGCGCCACCCCCGCGCGCCGTGTCGGCCGCAGCGAACAGCTCGGTCGGCCGTACACCGCTGAAGGCCGCGACGAGATGCCCGTCCGGCCTGACCAGCAGCACCGTGTGGGCCGTCGCGCCCGGGTAGCTCTCGGTCACCAGCAGCTCGGCGTTCACGGGGAGCGAGTTCACCGCGTCGATGAGCCGCGGCATGACACCCGCGGTCAGCCAGTGGCGCCTGTCCCACACCCCCGTGCCCGGTGCGACCAGGATCACCAGCAGGTGCCCCAGCCCCAGCCGGTCGCGCAGCCGCACCGTCTTCCCGTCGGGAGCGGTCACGCGCACGTCGGTCACCGGCGCACCGGGAGCTGTCCCCACCGACACGTGCGCCTCGGTGCGCCGAGGTGAAAGGGGCGAGTGCGCGTACGCGGGGGGCGCGCCCAAGGGCCCGCACCCCAGATGACCGTCGGCCAGCAACGTGTCGTGCCCCCGCGCGGCGCCGGGCACGAGCGTCCGCAGGCCCGCTCCGCCCCGCAGTATCGGCAGCGACTGGTCGGCCGCGCGCAGCCGTGCGGCGACGGCGGCCCTGCGCTCGGCCTGGTAGCTGTCGAGCAGCAGCTCGGAGGCGCTCTGGTGCCAGGCCTGTGCCAGCTTCCAGGCCAGGTTCTCGGCGTCCCGCAGCCCTTCGTCCAGGCCCTGGGTCCCGAGCGCGCCCAGCAGATGTGCGGCGTCCCCGGCGAGGAAGGCACGCTTGGACCGCCAGCGCCTGGCCAGCCGGTGGTGCAGGGTGTAGACGCCGGTGTCCAGCAGCTCGTAAGCCGGCGTCTCGCCGCACCAGCCCTCCAGGGTGTCGCGGATCCTGGTGATCAGGGCGTCGGGGGTGACGAGTTCGCCGCGCGGTGGAAGCAGCCAGTCCAGCCGCCAGACGCCGTGGGGCAGTGGCCGGGCGGTGACCTCGGCTCCGCCCGTGCGCCACGGCGGGGCCCGGTGCAGCACCGCCTCACCCGGCCACGGGAGTTCGGCGCGGAGTGCGGCTACGGCGTGCCGCTCGACCGCCGTACGGCCGGGGAACCTGATGTCGAGGAGCTTGCGCACGGTGGACCGGGCACCGTCGCAGCCCACCAGGTAACTCCCGCGCCACCAGGTCGATCCGGGCTCCCGGGTGTGCACCGTCACCCCGTGCGCGTCCTGCTCCAGTGTGTCGATCCTGCTGAACGGCACCATGGTGACCAGGTCGTGCGCGGCGACCGCGGCCCGCAGCGCTCCGGTGAGGGCGTGCTGGGGCAGGTGGACCGGCGAGGGCAGCGGGACGGAGCCCTCCACCTCGCCCAGCGGTACGGCCCGCACCAGTTGCTTACGCCGCACCGACCGCCAGCCGGCCCACCGCAGGCCCTCGTCGTGGAGCGCCGGGCAGCCGAGCCGCTCCATCAGATCCGCGGTGTCCTCGCGCAGCACGACGGTGCGGGCGGGGCGCGGTTCGTCCTTCCCCGGCCCTTCGTCGAGAAGGACGGAGGGAACGCCCTGCGCCGCGAGGGCGAGCGACAGCGCCAGCCCGACCGGGCCCGCGCCGACGACGATCACCGGGTCCACGGTGTGAACCCTCCGGCGCCGGTGGAAGTGGCCTTCGGGGTCGCGGAGGCCGGTGGGGAGGAGGAGGGTGCGGCGGCGGTGGTTCGGGACGCGATCACAGAACGAATGCAACCCACTGCCGGTGCTTGCGTCAAGCGACAGCCATGCGGGACGCCCGCGTTGCCGCCTCACGCAACCCATGCAGCTCCCGTGCCACAGGACAGCCCCGCCGGTGTCGCACCGGCGGGGCTGTCTGGTAGCGGAACGGGAGGGGGAACGGCCCTTCCCCGTTGCGGGAGGACCGGACCTCACGGCCCGTCAGTCGGTCTTGGAGACTCCGCCGTTCGTACCGTTCGCACCGTCGGCGCCGTTCGCGTCGGGCCCCTCCGCCGGCCCGTCCTCTGCCGCCGGGGGCGCCGCGAGGCTGCCGACGGGAAGGATCCCGGGGGTCTCGGCGGCCGCGGCCACCGCGATACCGGTCTTGGCCCGGCGGCCGCGCTTCTCGATCCAGGTGGCCAGCGCCGACAGGAGCAGACACATCGCCACATAGATGGTGCCGATCACCGCGATCGTCGAGACGTACGGGTACTGGCTGTTGACCTGCGTGTTGGAGGCGATCAGACGCGCGGTCTGGAGCAGCTCCGGGTACAGGATGATGAAGCCGAGCGAGGTGTCCTTGAGGGTCACCACCAGCTGGCTGATGATCGTCGGCAGCATCGCGCGGACCGCCTGCGGTATCAGCACGCTGACCATGACCTGGGTCTTGCTCATCCCGAGGGCGTAGGCGGCCTCGCTCTGGCCCTTGGGCACGGAGTTGATGCCCGCGCGCAGCACCTCGGCCTGGACACAGCCGTTGTAGACGGACAGCCCGAGCGCCAGGGCCCACATCGAGTAGTCGGTGAGGAAGCCGACCCAGATGGCGTAGATGGTGATCAGCAGCGGGATCGAACGGAAGAGTTCGATGAACGTGGTGGCGGTCCAGCGGATCGGCTTGTGGTCGGAGAGGCGGCCGACGGCGAGCAGGACGCCGAGGATCAGCGAACCGACCGCGGCCAGACCGAAGGCCTTCAGCGTGGCGAGCACGGCGTCGGCGATGTTCTGCCGGATGCCCGCGTAGTTGAAGATGTCCCACATCTCGGGGGCGAGGTGCCCCTTGTCGGACAGCCGCACCAGGCTGATCGCGATCAGCCCCAGGATGGCGAGGCTTCCGACCACGGCGTAGATCCGGTTGCGGACAGCCGCCTTGGGACCCGGGGCGTCGTAGAGAACGCTGGCACTCATCGGGCGACCTCCATACGGCGCTCCAGCAGACGGAAGAGACCGCTGATGACGAACGTGACGACCAGGTAGCCGAGGGCCACCCAGATGAAGACGGGCATGATCTCGTAGCCCCGGTCACTCATGAGCTTCTGCCATCCGAAGAGCTCGGCGACGCTGAAGGCGCCGGCGATCGCCGAGTTCTTCGTGAGCGCGATGAAGATGCTGCTCAGCGGCGGGATGACGGACCTGGTGGCCTGCGGGAGGACCACGATCCGCAGCGTCTGGGCGAACGTCATACCGATGGAGCGAGCGGCCTCGGCCTGCCCCAGGGGGACGGTGTTGATACCCGAGCGCACCGCCTCGCACACGAAGGAGGAGGTGTAGAAGCCGAGGGCCAGCGAGCCGAGCAGGAAGGGGCTCATCCCCGGGAAGAGGATCTCCGGCACCACGAAGAAGAAGATCAGGAACAGCAGCGTCAGCGGGGTGTTGCGCAGCAGGGTCACCCAGGCGGTGCCGAAGTAGCGCAGCGGGGGCACGGGCGACACACGGAAGCCGGCTATCGCGACACCGAGGACCAGAGCGATGACCGAGCTGATGGCGGTGATCGACACGGTGCCTATGAAGCCGTCGCGGTATTCCGGGAAGTTGTCGAGCAATACGTTCATGGGGTCTCCGCGTCGGCGGTCAGCGGCATCAGGGCAGGGGAAGCGGCGCCCCGTACGCCGCCGCGATCGGTGACGGCGGCGTACGGGACGTTTCACTCACATGTGGGGCGTCAGTGACAGGACGTCAGCGACGAGGCTGCGTCAGTAGCGCTCGATGGCCGGCGGCTCGGTGTAGTCCGAACCGGACAGGCCCAGCGTGGCCTCGTAGATCTTCTTGTACGTGCCGTCCTTGACGTGGTTCTCCAGCGACTTGTTGATCGCCTCGCGGAGGACCTTGTCGTCCTTGTTCAGGCCGACGCCGTAGGGCTCGTCGGTGAACGGCTTGCCGACGACCCTGAGCTTGCCGGAGTTGGCGGCGGCGTACCCCTTGAGGATCGAGTCGTCGGTGGTGACGGCGTCGACCTGCTTGGTGAGGAGCTGCTGGACGCAGTCCGAGTACTTCGCCAGCTCGACGACCTTCGCGCCGTACTCGGGCTTCTTGATCTCCTGGAGCGGGGTGGAACCCACGATCGAGCAGACCTTCTTGTCCTTCACCGACTCCTTGCCGGTGATGGAGCTGTCGTCCTTGCGCACCAGCAGGTCCGCGCCGGCCTTGTAGTACGGGCCCGCGAAGCCGACCTGCTTCTTGCGCTCGTCGTTGATCGTGTAGGTGCCGACGAAGTAGTCGACCTGGCCCTTGGAGATGGCCGTCTCACGGATGCCGGAGTCGACCGTCTTCCACTCGATCTGCTTCTCCGAGAAGCCGAGGTCCGCCGCGATCATCCGGGCGATCTCGATGTCGAAGCCGGAGCGCTCCTTCGTCGACTGGTCCTCGAAGCCGAGGTACGGCTGGTCGGCCTTGGCGCCGATGACCAGCTTGCCGCGCTTCTTCGCCTCCTTGAAGGCCGGCGAGTCGAGGTCGACACCGGTCGCCACGGTGTACTTCGGCAGCTCGGGGGCCTCGGACGAACCGGGCTTGACGCCCGACGGCTTGTCGCCGGCGGAGCCCTCCTTGCCGCCGCACGCGGTCGCGGTCAGGGCGAGCACGGCGATGGCCGCAACGGCGGCCGACTTGCGGAGCTTCATGTGAACAATCCTCATGTCGTAGGTCGTCGGTATCAGTGGTGAAGAATCTTCGACAGGAAGTCCTTGGCCCGGTCGCTGCGCGGATTGCTGAAGAACTGGTCGGGGGTCGCCTCCTCGACGATCTTCCCGTCCGCCATGAAGACCACGCGGTTGGCCGCCGAGCGGGCGAAGCCCATCTCGTGGGTGACGACGACCATGGTCATCCCCTCCCGGGCCAGCTGCTGCATGACCTCGAGCACCTCGTTGATCATCTCCGGGTCGAGAGCCGACGTGGGCTCGTCGAAGAGCATGACCTTGGGGTCCATCGCCAGCGCACGCGCGATCGCGACGCGCTGCTGCTGACCGCCGGAGAGCTGCGCCGGGTACTTGTCCGCCTGCACGCCCACCCCCACGCGGTCGAGCAGGTTCCGGGCCTTCTCCTCGGCGGCCTTCTTGTCCGTGCCGCGGACCTTGACCTGGCCCAGCATCACGTTCTCGAGCACCGTCTTGTGTGCGAAGAGATTGAACGACTGGAAGACCATGCCGACATCGGCACGCAGCCTCGCCAGCTCCTTGCCCTCCTGGGGCAAGGGCTTGCCGTCGATCGTGATCGCACCCGAGTCGACCGTCTCCAAGCGGTTGATCGTGCGGCACAGCGTGGACTTCCCGGACCCGGAGGGCCCGATGACTACGACGACCTCGCCACGGGCGATGGTCAGATCGATGTCCTGGAGCACATGCAGCGCGCCGAAGTGCTTGTTGACGTTGCTCAGTACGACAAGGTCGTCTCCCGCAGGTGCGGCATCCTCGGCGGCCTTGGTCACTGAAACTCCGCTCATCGGCTTCTTGCTCCGTCCTCCTCGGTTAGGCAAGGACCCTAGTGACGCAGTGCGACCAGCGTCATTACATCTGAGCGGAAATTGAGCATAACGATCCGGCCGCAACCGGACACTCCGTGTGAAGGGGACGCCACGGCCTGCTCGGCGGCGTACCGGGTGGGTAACGGAAACCTGGTGGTAACCGGCGGGGGCTTGACTGACGTACCCGTCATCGGCGTGGATGCCCTGGTACGGGAATCACGTGAATCCCCGGGGTACGGAATCGACCGTCCGTCGGAACACCGGTGGATCGTCACGCACGGTCCCCGGTCGTCAGGACCATGAGAAGAGTGGAGAGGGGGGCCATGAGACTGCTGCTCGTCGAGGACGACGACCACGTGGCGGCTGCCCTGTCCGCCGTGCTCTCGCGCCACGGCTTCCAGGTCGTGCACGCCCGCAGCGGCGACGAGGCCCTGCAGGCACTGCTGCCGGCCGACAAGGAGCCCTTCGGGGTCGTGCTGCTGGACCTCGGGCTGCCCGACCAGGACGGCTACGAGGTGTGCGGCAAGATCCGCAAGCGCTCGGCGATCCCGGTGATCATGGTGACCGCACGGTCCGACGTCCGCTCGCGGATCCACGGCCTCAACCTCGGCGCCGACGACTACGTCGTGAAGCCGTACGACACCGGTGAGCTGCTGGCCCGTATCCACGCCGTCGCCCGGCGCAGGTCGGCCGGCGAGGACACCGGGGCGACCCCGCTCGCCGCTCTGCGGCTCGGCCCGGTCCGCATCGAGCTGCCCACCCGCAGGGTCAGTGTCGACGGCAACGAGGTCCAGCTCACCCGCAAGGAGTTCGACCTGCTCGCACTGCTCGCCCAGCGACCCGGCGTGGTCTTCCGCCGGGAGCAGATCATCAGCGAGGTGTGGCGGACGAGCTGGGAGGGCACGGGACGCACCCTGGAGGTGCACGTCGCGTCGCTCCGCTCCAAGCTGCGGCTCCCCGCGCTGGTCGAGACCGTGCGGGGCGTCGGCTACCGCCTCGTCCCCCCGTCGGCCTGAGGACGTCCGCTCCCCGTGCGCACCAGGCTTCTCCCCCTGCTCATCGTCCTGATGGCCGCCGTTCTGCTCGCCCTCGGCTTCCCGCTCGCCGTACGGGTGGCCGCCGCCGAACAGCAGCGGGTCGTCATCGACCGCATCGACGACACGGCGCGCTTCGGCGCGCTGGCCCAGTTCGTCGACGAGCCCGTCCGCGCCACCGACGAACGGCAGCGGATCCTGCAGACCGAACTCGAGGCGTACGACTCGGTGTACGGGATCAGGGCCGGGATCTTCTACCGCGACGACAGAGCCCTCGCCAAGGCCCCCGGCTCCTGGACCCTGCCCGCCGAGGGGGAGGGCAGGGAGGCCTTCAAGGAGGCGCTCCTGGGCCGCCGCTCCCACGACCCGTCCCAGGTCTGGCCCTGGCAGGACGGCCGGATCGTCGTCGCCTCCCCGGTCGTGCGCGACGGGGACGTCGTCGCCGTCGTGGTGACCGACTCGCCCACCGGCGACATGCGGTCCCGGACCCTGCGCGGCTGGCTGCTCATCGCCCTCGGCGAGGGTCTGGCCATGCTGGTGGCGGTCGGCGCCGCCTTCCGGCTCACCGGATGGGTCCTCCTGCCGGTGAGGGTCCTGGACGCGGCGACCCACGACATCGCCAGCGGCCGGATGAGGTCCCGGGTCGCGGCCTCCGGCGGGCCGCCGGAACTCCGCAGGCTCGCCCGCTCCTTCAACGAGATGGCCGACAATGTCGAGGACGTGCTGGAGCAGCAGCGCGCCTTCGTCGCCGACGCCTCGCACCAGTTGCGCAACCCGCTGGCCGCGCTGCTGCTCCGGATCGAGCTCCTCGCCCTCGAACTCCCCGAGGGCAACGAGGAGATCGCCTCGGTCCGCACGGAGGGCAAGCGGCTCGCCCAGGTCCTCGACGACCTGCTGGACCTGGCGTTGGCCGAGCACACCGAGGCCGATCTCCAGCTCACGGACATCGCCGCGCTCGCCGGTGAACGCGTCGCCTCATGGCGTCCGCTGGCCGAGGAGAAGGGCGTACGGCTCACCCTGGACGGGGCTCCGGCGGTGACCGGCTGGGCGGACCCGATCGCCCTCTCCAGCGCGCTGGACGCGGTCATCGACAACGCGCTCAAATTCACCCCCGAGGGCGAGGAGGTCCGGGTCACGGCGGGTTCCGAGGGCGAGGGCGCCACGGTCGTCGTGGCCGACCGGGGGCCCGGCCTGACCGAGCAGGAGCTGGAGCGCGTCGGCGACCGCTTCTGGCGCAGCGGACGTCACCAGAACATCAAGGGATCCGGTCTCGGGCTGTCCATCTCCCGGGCCCTGCTCGCGGCGGGCGGCGGTTCGATCCGTTACGGGACCCACGAACCGCACGGCCTGCGGGTGACGGTCACCGTGCCGCGCAACCCTCCGCACGCATGAGCCCGGCACCGTACGGTCAGGGCTTGGCCGAGCGGTAGTAGCGCCTGGCGCCCTCGTGCAGCGGCAGCGGGTCGGTGTAGATGGCCGTCCGCAGGTCCACCAGCTGCGCGGAGTGCACCTCGCGGCCGATCCGGTCCCGGCTGTCGATCACGGTCCGGGTGAACGCCTCGGTCGTCAGCGGATCCGTGCGGTCCGTGGTGATCAGCAGATTCGACACCGCGACGGTCGGCACGGCCTCCCCCTGCTGCGCCTGCGGGTAGGCGTCGGCCGGCATGACGGCCGAGCGGTAGTAGCGCGTGGACCCGCCGACGGCCTGGAGCTCGGTGACCAGCGCGTCCTCCAGCGGCACCAGCCGGATCGCGAACTTCTCCGAGAGGCTCTGCACGGCGGCGGTCGGCAGCCCGCCGGACCAGAAGAACGCGTCGAGACGGCCGTCCGTCAGCCGCTCCGGCATCGTGTCGATCCCCGCCTGGACGGGCGTGATGTCCGCGGCCGGATCGACGCCCGCCGCCCGCATCAGCCGGTCCGCGACGAGGAGCACCCCGGACCCCTTCTGCCCCACACCCACCCGCTTGCCCCGCAGATCGGCGACCTCCCGGATATCGGAGTCACGGGGGACGACCAGCTGGATGTAGTCGTCGTACAGCCGGACGCAGCCGCGCAGCCGGTCGGCGCCGGGTTTCCCGCTCTGCAGATAGGTGGCGACCGCGTCGGCGGTGGCGATGGTGAAGTCGGCCTTCCCCGTCGCGACCCGCTCGATGTTCTGCTGCGAGCCCTCGCTGGTCCGCAGCCGTATCGACACCTTCGGCATGTCCTTGGCCAGCGCACCCTCCAGCCGCTGCCCGTAGCGCTGGTAGACCCCGCTCCGTACGCCGGTGGAGAACGTCAGCGAACCGCTCGGCTCCCCGCCGCCGAGCGGCAGCACCCACCACAGCAGCAGTCCGAGCACGAGCACGGCGGCGGCGCCCCCCTGAAGGGTGCGACGCCGGCCGAACCGGGACAGTGCGTGCAGCATGGCGCGATCCTGCCAGGCCGTGCCCCGTCCTGGCCAGGCCGGACCCGGGGGTGGGCTCCGGCGGCGGGGGAGGCGCCGCCACCGCCTACCCTTGTCCCATGACCAGCGGCAACCGGAGCGAAGCAGTGGACGTCCAGAAGAGCTACGAGGTACGCACTTACGGGTGCCAGATGAACGTCCACGACTCCGAACGCTTGTCGGGGCTGCTGGAGGACGCCGGATACGTACGCGCCCCCGAGGGCTCCGACGGTGACGCCGACGTCGTGGTCTTCAACACCTGCGCGGTCCGCGAGAACGCCGACAACAAGCTGTACGGCAACCTCGGCCGCCTCGCCCCCATGAAGACGAAGCGCCCCGGGATGCAGATCGCCGTCGGCGGCTGTCTGGCCCAGAAGGACCGCGACACCATCGTGCGACGCGCCCCCTGGGTCGACGTCGTCTTCGGTACGCACAACATCGGCAAGCTGCCGGTGCTCCTGGAGCGCGCCCGCGTCCAGGAGGAGGCACAGGTCGAGATCGCGGAGTCCCTGGAGGCGTTCCCCTCGACGCTGCCCACCCGCCGCGAGTCCGCGTACGCCGCGTGGGTGTCGATCTCCGTCGGCTGCAACAACACCTGCACCTTCTGCATCGTCCCGGCGCTGCGGGGCAAGGAGAAGGACCGCCGCACCGGCGACATCCTGGCCGAGATCGAGGCCCTGGTCGCCGAGGGGGTCAGCGAGATCACGCTGCTCGGCCAGAACGTCAACGCCTACGGCTCCGACATCGGTGACCGCGAGGCATTCTCCAAGCTGCTGCGGGCCTGCGGGACGATCGACGGCCTGGAACGCGTCCGCTTCACCTCGCCGCACCCGCGCGACTTCACCGACGACGTGATCGCGGCGATGGCCGAGACACCGAACGTGATGCCCCAGCTGCACATGCCGATGCAGTCGGGCTCGGACACGATCCTCAAGGCCATGCGCCGCTCGTACCGCCAGGAGCGCTTCCTGGGGATCATCGAGAAGGTGCGCGCCGCCATGCCGGACGCCGCCATCTCGACCGACATCATCGTCGGCTTCCCCGGGGAGACCGAGGAGGACTTCGAGCAGACCATGCACGCCGTGCGCGAGGCCCGCTTCGCGAACGCCTTCACCTTCCAGTACTCCAAGCGCCCCGGGACGCCCGCCGCCGACATGGAGGGACAGATCCCCAAGGAGGTCGTCCAGGAGCGCTACATGCGCCTGTCCGCCCTCCAGGAGGAGATCTCCTGGGACGAGAACAAGAAGCAGGTCGGCCGCACCCTGGACGTCATGGTCGCGGAGGGCGAGGGCCGCAAGGACGGTGCCACGCACCGGCTCTCCGGCCGTGCCCCCGACAACCGCCTCGTCCACTTCACCAAGCCCGCCCAGGACGTACGCCCCGGCGACGTGGTGACCGTCGAGATCAGCTACGCCGCCCCGCACCACCTGCTCGCCGAGGGCGCCCCCCTGGGCGTCCGCCGCACCCGTTCGGGGGACGCCTGGGAGAAGCGCAACGCGGGTCCCGCCGCGCAGCCCGCCGGAGTCATGCTCGGGCTGCCCGGGATCGGCGCACCCGCCCCGCTGCCCGTGGCCGCCACCCCGGGGTGCGGCTGCGACTGACGGCGACGGGGCTGAGTACGCTGACCGGCATGCTTGTCGCCGCCGCCGTCTGCCCCTGCCCGCCGGTCCTGGTCCCCGAGGTGGCCGCGGGAGCCGGGCCCGAGCTCGACGCCGCGAGGAACGCGTGCCTCGACGCGGTGGGCGTGCTCGCCGCTTCGCGACCGGATCTGCTGATCGTGGCGGGCCCCGCCGAGCCGGCGGACCGGGGGCCGTTCCCTCCGGGCTCGGCCGGGTCCTTCGCGGGGTTCGGCGTGGACCTCACCGTGCGGCTGGGCGAGGCGCCCGCGGGGTCCCCCGCACCGCTGCGTCCGCTCCCCGCCTCCCTCGCCGTAGGCGCCTGGCTGCTGGACCGCACCCGGTGGGACGCCGCCCCGGTCGAAGGGCTCGGCGTGGGGGAGCCGCTCACCACCGACCGCTGCCTGCGCGCCGGGGCGGACGTCGCGGCCAGGGCGGAGCGGGTGGCCCTGCTGGTCATGGGCGACGGCAGCGCCTGCCGTACGGTCAAGGCGCCGGGCTACCTGGACGAGCGGGCGGTGGACTTCGACGCGGCGGCGGCCCGCGCGGTGGGCGACGCGGACGTGACCGCGCTGAGCGCCCTGGACGAGTCGCTGGCGTACGAACTGAAGGCGGCGGGCCGGGCGCCCTGGCAGGTGCTCGCGGGCGCGGCCCGGGGCGCGGGCCTCGGCGGGCGGCTGCTGTACGAGGACGCCCCGTACGGCGTGGGGTACGTCGTCGCCGCCTGGTCGTGACGCCTCCGCGCACCCCTCACCGGCACGGCTGAGGGCCGCAGAGCGACATCGCTCCACGGCCCTCGGTCGCGCCGGGTGCCCGGGTCAGTGCGCGGGCGGGGGCGGCGGCGTACCGCCCTCGTTCTTCTGGCCCAGGCGGTCGACCGCGTCCTTGGCCTTCTGCGTGCCGGACACGATCTTGTCGCTGTACTTGCCCTTGGTCTTCTCGTCGACCGTACGGGCAGCCTTGTCGAGGCCCTGGTCGATCTTGCCCCCGTGCTGCTGCGCGAGGTCGCCGACCTTCTCCTTGGCCGGGGCCAGCTTGGCCTTCAGGTTGTCCAGGAAACCCATGGGTCACCTTCCGTGCTGGGGGGACTGTGGGTCACATTTTACCCGTCCGTGAGCAAACTCGCGTTACTCGCCGTGTCCGTCCGTACCCGGTCTCCGTCCGGTCGGAGGGGCCCGCGAAGTTTGGGAGACTGTCCCGGTGAGAAGACCAGCTCCCACCCCCCGCGTCATCACCGTCGTCGGTCCCACCGCCGCCGGAAAGTCCGACCTGGGAGTGTTCCTCGCCCAGCGGCTCGGTGGTGAAGTGGTCAACGCCGACTCCATGCAGCTCTACCGGGGCATGGACATCGGCACGGCGAAGCTGACTCTCCCGGAGCGCGCCGGCGTTCCGCACCACCTCCTGGACATCTGGGACATCACCGAGGCCGCGAGCGTCGCCGAGTACCAGAGGCTCGCCCGGGCCGAGATCGACCGGCTGCTGGCCGAGGGCCGCACCCCCGTCCTCGTGGGCGGTTCCGGCCTCTACGTGAAGGGGGCGATCGACGCCCTCGACTTCCCGGGCACCGACCCCGCCGTCCGGGCCCGGCTCGAACAGGAGCTGACGGAGCACGGCTCCGGCGCCCTGCACGCCCGGCTCGCAGCAGCGGACCCCGAGGCGGCCCGCGCGATCCTGGCCGGCAACGGCCGCAGGATCGTCCGCGCCCTGGAGGTCATCGAGATCACGGGCAAGCCGTTCACGGCCAACCTCCCCACCGGGGAAGCGGTCTACGACGCCCTGCAGATCGGTGTGGACGTCGGACGCCCCGAACTCGACGAACGGATCAGCACCCGCGTGGACCGGATGTGGGAGGCCGGGCTGGTGGACGAGGTCCGCGCTCTGGAGACCCGGGGGCTGCGTGAAGGGCGCACCGCCTCGCGCGCGCTGGGCTACCAGCAGGTGCTCGCGGCGCTCGCGGGGGAGTGCACCGAGGACGAGGCCCGCGCCGAGACCGTGCGCGCCACCAAACGCTTCGCGCGCCGCCAGGACTCGTGGTTCCGGCGCGACCCGCGCGTCCGATGGCTGAGTGGTGCCGAGGAGCACCGCGGGGAACTCCCGCACCGCGCGCTGGCGTTGGTCGAACGAGCGGTTACAGCCTGATCACGTGATGGCATCGGGACGCTCCGCCCGTCATTTCGGCAGCCGGGGCCGTGCCATCATCGAGCATCGATCGACCAGTGGAGTCCGAGTTGGGAGGGCGCGTGGCGATGGAGGCCGGCCCCCGCGACACAGACAGAGACGCACCGGACACGCAGCACCTGGCAGGACGCCTGAGCCCTGACGGGCCGGACGAGCACGACGTGGCCCCCGAGGTCGAGGTCGAGCTCCGTCCCGCCCGCCGGCTGCGGATCTGGCAGCTCGCACCGATCGTGGGGCTGGCGGCGGTCGGTTCCCTGATGTTCGCCTTCCCGCTCGCGTTCGAGTTCGGCGGCGGCGGGGCCGTCGTGGCGATGCTGGGACTGCTGATCAGCTGCTGCGCCGCGGGCTGGGGCATGATGGCCGCGCGCCGCGTCGGCAACACCTGGCCCGGTCTGCCGGCCAGGGGATCGAACGACCGCCCCGACTGGCGCGTGATCACCCTGTACGTGGCCGTCTGCGCCGTGGTGGTGGCCCTGGCCGTCTGGCGCGTGGCCCGGCTCCGCTGAGCGGTGCCGGCGCCCGGGTCCGCGATGCGGCCCGGCCCGGCGGACTGTCGGCGGTGCCTCGTACAGTGGGTTCGTGAGCACTTCGCAGATCGCCTTCCTCAAGGGGCACGGCACCGAGAACGACTTCGTGATCGTCCCGGACCCGGACAACGCCCTCGACCTGTCGGCCTCCGTCGTCGCCCGGCTCTGCGACCGCCGGGCGGGCATCGGCGGCGACGGGCTGCTGCACGTCGTGAGGTCCGCGGCGCACCCCGAGGCGCGCGGGATGGCCGAGCAGGCGGAGTGGTTCATGGACTACCGCAACGCCGACGGCTCGGTCGCCGAGATGTGCGGCAACGGGGTGCGGGTCTTCGCCCGCCACCTCCAGCGCGCCGGGCACGTCGCCGAGGGCGATCTCGCCGTCGCGACCCGGGGCGGGATCAAGCGGGTGCACATCGCCAAGGACGGGGACGTCACGGTCTCCATGGGACGCGCCGTGCTGCCCGAGGAGGGGGTCACCGTCACCCTGGACGGCCGCAGCTGGGAAGCCCGCAACGTGAACATGGGCAATCCGCACGCCGTCGCGTTCGTCGAGGACCTGGCACACGCCGGGGAGCTCCGCTCCGTACCGCCGTTCGGCCCGCAGTCCGTCTACCCCGACGGGGTCAACATCGAGTTCGTCGTGGACCGCGGGCCCCGGCACGTCGCGATGCGCGTCCACGAGCGCGGCTCCGGCGAGACCCGGTCCTGCGGCACCGGAGCCTGCGCGGTGGCCGTCGCCGCCGCACGCAGGGACGGCGCGGACCCCGCGCGGACCGGCGCCCCCGCGACGTACACCGTGGACCTGCCCGGCGGCACCCTGGTGATCACCGAATACCCGGACGGCGGGATCGACATGACCGGGCCCGCCGTCATCGTCGCGGAAGGCGTGATCGACCCCGCCTGGCTCGAAACGATGATCGGTTAGAGCTTCGCTCGAATGGGTGATCCGTTTCACGCTGGGCGAGAGCTGGACTGCGCCACGTGGTGGGGTCGATAGCATCAAGCACCGGCCCGGGGGTGTATCCGCATCCACCGCCGGTCGACGTTGCCGGAGGTGCCCCATGAGCGCAGAGGCCACCAATCCAGGTGCTCCCCTTCGCAAGCGCGGTCGTCCACGGATCGATCTGCGCAGGCTGGGCCGTGTCGCCCTGCTCGGGCCGGTCTCCCGTGACCGGCTGCCCGACGCCATCGGGCATGTCGCCGAGGCCCACCGGGCGCACTACCCGGACGCCGACCTCGCCATCCTGCGCAAGGCGTACGTCCTCGCCGAGACCTCCCACCGCGGTCAGATGCGCAAGAGCGGCGAGCCGTACATCACCCATCCGCTCGCGGTGACCCTGATCCTCGCCGAACTCGGCGCGGAGACGACGACCCTGACCGCCTCGCTGCTCCACGACACGGTCGAGGACACCGAGGTGACCCTCGATCAGGTGCGGGACGAGTTCGGCGACGAGGTCTGCTATCTGGTCGACGGCGTCACCAAGCTGGAGAAGGTCGACTACGGGGCCGCCGCCGAGCCCGAGACCTTCCGCAAGATGCTCGTCGCCACCGGGAACGACGTCCGGGTGATGTCGATCAAGCTGGCCGACCGGCTGCACAACATGCGGACGCTCGGCGTCATGCGCCCCGAGAAACAGGCCAGGATCGCCAAGGTCACCCGGGACGTGCTCATCCCGCTCGCCGAACGCCTCGGTGTGCAGGCCCTCAAGACGGAGCTGGAGGACCTCGTCTTCGCGATCCTCCATCCCGACGAGTACGAGCGCACCCAGACCCTGATCTCCTCCTGGAGCGGCGCGCAGGACCCGCTCACCGACATCGCCGACAGCGTCAGAGCGACCCTGCGGGACGCCGGCATCACCGCCGAAGTGCTCATCAGACCGCGCCACTTCGTCTCGGTGCACCGGGTCCGGATCAAACGCGGCGAGATGCGGGGCACCGACTTCGGGCGGCTGCTGGTGCTGGTCGGCGAGGACGCCGACTGCTACGCGGTCCTGGGCGAGCTGCACACCTGCTTCACCCCGGTCGTCTCGGAGTTCAAGGACTTCATCGCCGCGCCCAAGTTCAACCTCTACCAGTCGCTGCACACGGCGGTCGTCGGTCCCGAGGGCGCGGTCGCCGAAGTGCTGATCCGCACGCACCGGATGCACAAGGTCGCCGAGGCGGGCGTCGTCGCACTGGGCAACCCGTACACCCAGGACGGCACCACCGCCGCGCACCAGGCCGAGCCCGCGGACGGGGAGCGCGCCGACCCGACCAGGCCCGGCTGGCTCTCCCGCCTCCTGGACTGGCAGGAGTCCGCGACGGACTCCGACACGTTCTGGGCCACGCTCCGCGCCGACCTCGCGCAGGACCGGGAGATCACCGTCTTCCGCACCGACGGCGGGACGCTCGGCCTCCCCGCGGGCGCCAGCTGCGTCGACGCCGCCTACGCGCAGTACGGCGAGGAGGCGCACGGCTGCATCGGAGCCCGCGTCAACGGCCGGCTGGCCACCCTGAGCACCGTGCTGAACGACGGCGACACCGTGCAGCTGCTGCTCGCCCAGGACGCCTCCTCCGGGCCCTCCCCGGAGTGGCTGGACCACGCCCGCACCCCGGCCGCCAGGATCGCCATCACGGCATGGCTCGACGCCCACCCGGACGGCGCACAGGGGCCGCAGAGGAGCCGGCCCGACGCCCCGAGGCCGCAGGCCCAGCCCGCCGACGACGCTTCGGCCGGCCGGGGCAGGCAGCCCGGCCGGGCCCCGATCGTGGCCGTCGACACCCCGGGCGCGCCCGTCCGCCTGGCCGGCTGCTGCACCCCCGTCCCGCCGGACGGCATCATCGGCTTCACCGTGCGCGGGGGCTCCGTCACCGTGCACCGGGAGGAGTGTCCCGCGGTCGCCAGGATGCGGGCGATCGGCCGGGCGGCCGTGGGGGCCCGCTGGAACGCCCCGGACGACCGGAGCGACACCCCCGACTACCGGGTCACCCTCGTCGCCGAGTCCTTCGGCCGCCCCCGGCTCCTCGCCGACCTCACCGAGGCCATCGCGACCGCCGAGGCCGCCATCGTCTCGGCGACGGTCGAGCCGCCCAGCGAACAGCGGGTCCGGCACACCTACACGCTCCAGCTGCCGGACGCGGCAGGCCTGCCGGGCCTCATGCGGGCGATGCGCGACGTACCCGGGGTGTACGACGTGAGCCGCGCCCAGCAGCCCGCGGCCACGGGCTGACCCCCCGCCCCGGGGGCTCAGCCCAGCAGCCCGCGGCCACGGGCTGACCCCCCGCCCCGGGGGCTCTTCCTGCCGCTTCGCGGCGACCCCGTTCGGGTGGTGCGGCGCGCGCCGCCCCGGTGTGATCCGTGCGCGCTGGTAGCCGTAGTCCATGCCGCTCACCTCCCGCCGACTGCGTGCCGCTCTGCTGGCCACCGCGTCGGTCACCCTCGTCGCCGCCACACTGCCCGCACCGCAAGCGCTCGGCATCGGCGACCGCCTCTTCCCCCACCTCGGCAACCCGGGCTACGACGTCCTCTCGTACGACATCGCGCTCACCTACAAGGGCCGCAACACCGAGCCCCTCGACGCCGTCACCACCATCGACGCGCGGACCACGGAGCCGCTGGAGAGGATCAACCTCGACTTCGCGCGGGGCGCCGTCCGCTCGGTCGAAGTCAACGGTCTGCACGCCGACTTCGCCACGGCGGACGAGGACCTGGTCGTCGAGCCGCCCTCCCGGCTCCCGGCCGGGATGCCCGTGCGCATCACCGTCCGGCACACGAGCGACCCCTCGGGCGACAAGGCCAACGGGGGCTGGGTACCGACCGCCGACGGCCTGGCCATGGCCAACCAGGCCGACGCCGCGCACCGGGTCTTCCCCGGCAACGACCACCCCGCCGACAAGGCGTTCTTCACCTTCCGGGTGACCGCGCCGAAGAACCTCACGGTCGTGGCGGGCGGACTTCCCGCCGGGAAGCGGGACCACGGGGACGCGACCACCTGGACCTACCGCACCGAGCACCCCATGGCGACGGAGCTCGCCCAGGTGTCCATCGGCACCTCCGCCGTCCTGCACCGCACCGGTCCGCGCGGACTGCCGGTACGCGACGTGGTGCCCGCCGCCGACCGCGAGAAGCTGGAGCCCTGGCTGAAGAAGACCCCGGGACAGCTGGAGTGGATGGAACAGCAGGTCGGCCCGTACCCCTTCGAGACGTACGGACTCCTGGTCGCGGACACCGAGACGGGTTTCGAGCTGGAGACGCAGACCCTCTCGCTCTTCGAACGCTCCCTGTTCACCGGGACCGGCTACCCGGAGTGGTACGTCGACTCGGTCATGGTGCACGAGCTGGCCCACCAGTGGTTCGGCAACAGCGTCTCCCCGCGGTCCTGGTCCGATCTCTGGCTCAACGAGGGCCACGCCACCTGGTACGAGGCCCGCTACGCCGAGGAGCACGCGCAGAAGCCCATGGAGCGGCGGATGCGCGAGGCCTACGCCCGCTCCGACACCTGGCGCGCGGCGGGCGGGCCGCCCGCCCGCCCCGACGTGCCCACCCCCGACCACAAGATCAGCCTGTTCAGGCCGGTCGTCTACGACGGGAGCGCGCTCATCCTCTACGCGCTGCGCGAGGAGATCGGCGAGGCCGCCTTCGACCGGCTGGAGCGGACCTGGGTGCGGGTCCACCGGAACGGTTCGGCGACCACCCGGCAGTTCACGGACCTGGCGTCGAGGATCGCGGGGCGGGACCTGACGGCGTTCTTCGACGGCTGGCTGTACGGCACGAAGACCCCGCCGATGCCGGGGCACCCGGACTGGCGCACCGAGGCCCCCCGGGCCGCCGCAGGCGGGCAGGGGCCCGCACGGGCACCGAAACCCGAGTGACGATCCGGGCGGGGACATGCCACTATCGACCCGTCGGCACGGCGGCCGGCCGGCGGAACCCCTCCACGGGAATCTTCCGGCGGGATCACGCGTTGTGATTGACGTATCGGACTTCTATCGACGTAAGGATCCAATGACCTCCTCTTCTTCCCTTCCCCAGGACGCGCAGGACGCGCAGAGCGCCACGGAAGCAACCTCCGAGAGCCTCACCGATGGCCTTCGGGCCGACGCCCTGATGGAAGAGGACGTCGCCTGGAGCCACGAGATCGACGGAGAGCGGGACGGCGAGCAGTTCGACCGTTCCGAGCGCGCGGCACTGCGTCGCGTGGCGGGACTCTCCACCGAGCTCGAGGACGTCACCGAGGTCGAGTACCGGCAGCTGCGCCTGGAGCGCGTGGTGCTCGTCGGTGTCTGGACATCGGGGACCGTCCACGACGCGGAGATCTCCCTCGCGGAGCTCGCGGCCCTCGCCGAGACGGCGGGCGCCCAGGTGCTCGACGCCGTGTTCCAGCGGCGCGACAAGCCCGACCCGGCGACCTACATCGGCTCGGGCAAGGCGCTGGAGCTGCGTGACATCGTTCTCGAATCCGGGGCCGACACCGTCGTCTGCGACG
This sequence comes from Streptomyces sp. NPDC104381, assembly GCF_055583745.1. Taxonomy (NCBI): domain Bacteria; kingdom Bacillati; phylum Actinomycetota; class Actinomycetes; order Kitasatosporales; family Streptomycetaceae; genus Streptomyces; species Streptomyces sp. NPDC104381. The sequence continues at coordinate 1,033,907 of NZ_JBVJNK010000002.1, read as the reverse complement.
GTGAGCTCAGCCCCGGCCAGCTGATCCACCTGGAAGACGTCGTCAAGGTCAAGGTGGTCGACAGGACCGCCCTGATCCTCGACATCTTCGCCCAGCACGCCAAGTCCCGCGAGGGCAAGGCGCAGGTGTCGCTGGCACAGATGCAGTACATGCTGCCGCGCCTGCGCGGCTGGGGTCAGTCGCTCTCCCGTCAGATGGGCGGCGGCGGTTCCAGCGGCGGTGGCGGAATGGCCACCCGTGGTCCCGGTGAGACCAAGATCGAGACGGACCGGCGACGGATCCGCGAGAAGATGGCGAAGATGCGCCGGGAGATCGCGGAGATGAAGACCGGCCGGGAGATCAAGCGCCAGGAACGCAAGCGCAACAAGGTGCCCTCGGTGGCGATCGCCGGATACACCAACGCGGGGAAGTCCTCGCTGCTCAACCGGCTCACCGGTGCGGGCGTCCTCGTCGAGAACGCCCTGTTCGCGACCCTCGACCCGACCGTGCGCCGGGCCGAGACACCGAGCGGCCGGATCTACACCCTGGCCGACACCGTCGGGTTCGTGCGGCACCTTCCCCACCACCTGGTCGAGGCGTTCCGCTCCACGATGGAGGAGGTCGGCGAGTCCGACCTGATCCTGCACGTGGTGGACGGCTCCCACCCGGTGCCGGAGGAGCAGCTCGCCGCCGTACGCCAGGTGATCCGGGAGGTCGGCGCGGTCGACGTACCCGAGATCGTCGTGATCAACAAGGCGGACGCGGCGGACCCGCTGGTGCTGCAGCGCCTGCTGCGCACCGAGAAGCACGCGATCGCGGTGTCGGCGCGGACCGGCGCCGGGATCGACGAGCTGCTCGCGCTCATCGACGCCGAACTGCCGCGGCCGTCCGTGGAGATCGAGGCGCTCGTGCCCTACATCCAGGGCGCGCTCGTCTCCCGGGTGCACGCCGAGGGCGAGGTGATCTCCGAGGAGCACACCCCGGAGGGCACCCTCCTCAAGGCGCGGGTCCACGAGGAGCTCGCCGCGGAGCTCGCGGTCTTCGTGCCGGTGGCCCACTGACGCCGTAGGACACAGGAGGCCGGGCTCCCCGTGACGGGAACCCGGCCTCCTGCGCGTGCCGTTCCACGTGAGGGGGCCCGGGCGGCGATCACCACCCGGGCCCCCTCACATGCGTGCCCCTACTGTCCGGCGTACTTCTTGCTGACGGCCTCGTAGATGCCCTTGGCCTCCTTGCCCAGGCGCGGGCCGGCCAGCCAGCCCGCCGTCACCGGGCCGATGGAGGTGTTGGAGACCAGCGCCGGCTTACCGTCCTGGCCCTTCGCGACCCAGCCGCCACCGGAGGAACCCCCGGTCATCGTGCAGCCGATGCGGTACATCGTCGGCTGGTTCTCGAAGACGGCCAGCCGGCCCGGCTGATCGGTGCACTGGAGCGCCTTCTGGCCGTCGAACGGCGGGGCGGCCGGATAGCCCGTCGCCGTCATGCTGTCGATCTCAGGGGTGGCCGGGGCGTTGAACTCGACGGGCAGCGCCGAACCGACCGTCTCCTCCAGGGACTTGCCGTTGGAGCCCTTCTCGGGCGCGACCTGCAGGACCGCGAAGTCGTACGGGGCGCCCTGGCCCCCGGTCGAGGCACCCTGCTCGATCCACTGGTCCGAGGTCTGCGCCCACTGGCCCCACCACACGCCGTACGGAGCGATCTGCTCCCTCGACGGGTTCTCCAGCTCGGCGCCCGAAAGACCGGTGTCGTTGTACGAGGGGACGAAGGCGATGTTGCGGTACCAGCCGCCGTTCTTGCCCGCGTGGACACAGTGCCCGGCCGTCCAGACCATGTTGGACTTGCCCGGGTGCGCCGGGTCCTGGACCACGGTCGCCGAGCAGACCATCGAACCCTCGGGGCCGTCGAACAGGAGCTTGCCCGACTCGGGCGCGCTGTCGTGGTACGGCGTCTGCAGCCCGGCCGCTTCGACCGGCGCGGGGGTCGGGTCCGTCACGCCCTCGTCGCCGGAGATGTCGGGGTCGACGGGGTTCTCCGGGGGCTTCTCGGCCTCCCGCATCCGGTCCGGGTCCCAGAGGCCCTCGATGATGGGGTTGACGTAGTCCTTGGCCTCACGCAGCCAGGTGTCCTTGTCCCAGTTCTTCCACTCGCCGTCCCGCCACTCGTCGAGGTCGATCCCGTGCTCCTTGAGCCGGTCCTTGAGATCGTCCGGGATCACGACCTTCCCGTCGGAGGACTGGCCGGTGGAGCTGCTCGGCTCGCTGATCGCGCCGTCCTCCTCCGGCCCGCAGGCCGCGGCGGTGAGCGTGAGGACGGTGGCAAGGGCGGCCGCCGCGAACACCCGAGGGGTGCGGCGGGCGCTCCCCCCGCGGCGTGCGGTATCGATCGGGCGCATGGGTCGCATCTGGTGATCCCCCTGGGACTTCGTCACTGACTTCGGTACCGCACTGCGGACTTGAGCGGTGTGCGGCACGGCCCGGGCGGACCGTGGCGCGGACTCCCGGAGCGGCGGCTCCTCCCGAGTGCGGCCCCTACTATGCCGGTGCCGATGGGGACGGCGCGCGGCAGGGCCACGGTTCCGGCTGCGCAAGGATCTTCCGATTTACCCGTGATCTTCCGCCTTCGGCGTCGTTGGTACGTACGAGGGACACCCGGACAGCGTTCATCGGCGCAGTCCGCCCCCAGGTCGACGTACCGATGCGCAACGCAACTGTTACCGCAGGAGGACCGAACAGCCGTGGCCGTGACCGAACCAGCTCCGGTGGCACTCCCCCCTGCGCACGAGGGGATCCTGCGACGCCAGGCGCTCCGTGAGTCGGCGGCCCGCACCTATGCGCGGTCCCTGCCGATCGTGCCGGTGCGCGCGCGGGGCATGACCATCGAGGGAGCCGACGGGCGGCGCTACCTCGACTGTCTGTCAGGCGCGGGCACCCTGGCCCTCGGACACAACCACCCCGTGGTGCTCGAGGCGATCAGGAAGGTCATCGACTCCGGCGCACCGCTGCACGTCCTCGATCTGGCCACCCCCGTCAAGGACGCCTTCACGACCGAGCTGTTCGCCACCCTTCCCCGGGAGCTGGCCGACAACGCGCGGATCCAGTTCTGCGGTCCGGCGGGCACCGACGCCGTCGAGGCGGCCTTCAAGCTGGTCCGGGCGGCGAGCGGCCGCAGCGAACTCCTCGCCTTCACCGGCGCGTACCACGGGATGACAGCGGGTGCCCTGGCCGCCTCGGGCGGCGCCACGGACGTACGGGTGACACGGCTGCCCTTCCCGCAGAACTACCGCTGCCCCTTCGGGGTCGGCGGGGAGCGGGGCGCGGAGCTCGCCGCGCGCTGGACGGAATACCTCCTGGACGACCCGAAGGGCGGCCTGCCCGCCCCCGCCGCCATGATCCTGGAGCCGGTCCAGGGCGAGGGCGGGGTGAATCCCGCCCCGGACGGCTGGATGCGGCGGATGCGGGAGATCACCCGGGAGCGGTCCATCGCCCTGATCGCGGACGAGGTGCAGACCGGCGTCGGCAGGACGGGTACTTTCTGGGCGACCGAGCACAGCGGTATCGTGCCCGACGTGATGGTGCTCTCGAAAGCCATCGGCGGCTCGCTGCCCCTCGCGGTGATCGTCTACCGCGCCGAGCTCGACCTCTGGCAGCCGGGCGCCCACGCGGGCACCTTCCGGGGCAACCAGCTCGCGATGGCGGCCGGCGCCGCGACCCTCGCCCATGTGCGGGAGAACGGGCTCGCCGAGCGTGCGGGGACGCTGGGAGCCCGCATGCTCGCCAGGCTCCAGGCGCTCGCCGCGGACCACCCGAGCATCGGTGACGTCCGCGGCCGCGGCCTGATGATCGGCATCGAACTGGTCGACCCCGAGGCCGAGCCGCTCACCGTCACCACCGAGAACGGCTCCGCCCCGCCCCCCGATCCCGCCCTCGCCGCGGTGGTGCAGCAGGAATGCCTGCGCCGCGGCCTCATCGTCGAACTCGGCGGACGCCACAACGCCGTGGTCCGGCTGCTCCCTCCCCTCACGCTCACCGACGAACAGGCGACAGCGGTCGTCGACCGCCTCGCCGACGCGCTGGGAGCGGCGGAGCTCTCTCCGTACCGCCGGGCCGCTGCCGGGCCGACCCGCTGATCCCGGACCCCTCACAAGGAAGACCGCCGTGAACCCCACCCCTGCGCCCGAGGCCGACGGCCCCTTCACCAGCCAGCAGCGAGGACATGAGCTGCCGGAGGGCCCCCTGGCCGTCGAGTCGACGTCCGTGCCGCGCCAGAAGGCCGGTCCGCACGGAACCCCGCGTACCGGGGCGGACACACCCGCCGGCGCCGCCCCGGCGGGCCACCCCGGCCCCACGGAGCAGGATCCGCTGGACCACCCGGACCCGCTCCGGGCCGCGGACACCGCCGGTACGGAGAACCTCCTGCGCTGCTGGACCCGGGAGAACGACCTGCCCCGGCCGCAGGGAGACACCCTGCGCATCCCGCTCCCGGCGAGCGGCACCGCCCTGCTCGTCCCGGTCACCCACTGGTCCGCGACGGGCTGGCACCGCTTCGGGACACCGGCCCTGGAGAACGCCCCCGAGGGCGCCCCGGGAGCCGACGCCGTCACCGTGGCCGCGCTGCTGAGCCGCGAGAGCGAGCGCGACACCGCGGTCGACCTGGTGGCCAGGGTGGCCGACTCCGTACGGCACACGGCGGCCTTCATCGCGGCCAGGCGGCGCACCCCCACCGCGTCGTCCGAGGCGGATCTCTTCCTCACCGCCGAGCAGTCCCTCGTCCTCGGCCACCCCCTGCACCCCACGCCCAAGAGCCGCGAAGGCCTCTCCGAGTCCGAAGCGCTCCTCTACTCACCCGAGTTGCGGGGCTCGTTCCCGCTCCACTGGATGGCCGTGGACCGTTCCGTCCTGGCCACCGACTCCGCGTGGACGAAGGCAGGCAGGCCGGTCCCCGCGGAGGCGCTCCTCGCACCCCACGCCGAAGGGCTGAGCCTCCCCGAGGGGACCACGGCCCTGCCGCTGCACCCGTGGCAGGCCGCGGAGGTCCTGCGCCGCCCCGAGGTCGTCGCCCTCTGCGAGAAGGGACTCCTGCACGACCTCGGACCGTACGGCCGGAACTGGCACCCCACCTCCTCCGTCCGCACCGTGCACCGGCCCGGCTCCGACCTGATGCTGAAGCTGTCCCTGGGCGTCCGCATCACCAACTCCCGCCGGGAGAACCTCCGCAAGGAGCTCCACCGCGGCGCCGAGGTCCACCGGCTGCTGCGCACGGGCCTGGCCGACCGGTGGCGGGCGGCGCACCCGGGCTTCGACATCGTCCGGGACCCCGCCTGGCTGGCCGTCGACCAGCCGGACGGCAGCCCCGTACCCGGCCTGGACGTGATGCTCCGTCACAACCCGTTCGGCCCGGCCGACGACGCGGTCTGCATCGCCGGTCTCACCGCCCCGCGCCCGTGGCCCGGCCGCCCCGGCACGCACTCGCGGCTCGCCGACACGATCTCCTCGCTGGCCTCCCGCACCGGCAGGACGACCGGGGCGGTGTGCGCCGAGTGGTTCCTGCGCTACCTCGACCGTGTGGTGCTGCCCGTCCTCTGGCTCGACGCCCACGCCGGTGTCGCCCTGGAGGCCCACCAGCAGAACACGCTCGTCCTCCTCGACCCGGACGGCTGGCCCGTCGGCGGCAGGTACCGCGACAACCAGGGCTACTACTTCCGGGAGTCCCACCGCGAGGCGCTGGAACGCCGTCTCCCGGGCATCGGCGCCGTGAGCGACACCTTCGTCTCCGACGCCGTCACGGACGAGCGCCTCGCCTACTACCTCGGCATCAACAACGTGTTCGGGCTGATCGGGGCCTTCGGCTCCCAGCGGCTCGCCGACGAACAGCTGCTGCTCGCCGCGTTCCGCCGCTTCCTCGAAGGTGCCGTCGGACTGGGCTCCTCCCTGCCCGGCTACCTCCTGGAGACCGGCCAGCTCCGCTGCAAGGCCAACCTGCTGACCCGCATGCACGGCCTCGACGAGCTCGTCGGACCGGTCGACACCCAGTCCGTGTACGTCACCATCGCCAACCCCCTCCGCAGCGACCGGGCCTGACCGTCCGAACCCACGAGAGGAGAGCGCCACGGTGCATCAAGCCGATGCCCCCACCGGGGCCGGTGCCGTCCCGTCCGACGACACCGGCACCGAGGACACCCTGGAGCTTCGGCTCACCGAGGAGCTCCTCGCCCTGCTCGGTGACGGCCCCGCGGTGACCGCCGCGGAGGCCGACCCCTCCGCCCTCGTGGGCGACCCCGGCGCATGGCGCCCGGTCGCCACCCCCGCCGGGCCGTTCCAGCTCGTCGCCGTGGATCCCGGACGCGATCTGGGGGTGATCAGCCGCTGGATGAACGATCCCGCGGTCGCCGCCTTCTGGGAGCTCGCCGGACCGGAGCAGGTCACCGCGGAGCACCTCCGTCGCCAGCTCACGGGGGACGGCCGCAGCGTCCCCTGCCTCGGGCTCCTCGACGGAAAACCCATGAGCTACTGGGAGATCTACCGCGCCGATCTGGACCCTCTCTCCCGCCACTACCCGGCGCGGCCCCACGACATGGGGCTCCACCTCCTCATCGGCGGTGTGGGGAACAGGGGCCGTGGCATCGGCACCGTGCTGCTCCGAGCCGTCTCCGACCTCGTCCTCGACAACCGGCCGCTCTGCGGACGGGTCGTCGCGGAGCCGGACCTGCGCAACACCCCGTCCGTGTCCGCCTTCCTGAGCGCCGGTTTCCGCTTCTGCGCGGAAGTGGACCTTCCCGACAAGCGGGCCGCCCTGATGGTCCGCGACCGAGCACACCGTGACCGCCTGTGAACCACTCGCCGCACCGCACCGCCCGCTCGAACCCCATCGGTCCCACCCGGAGGAGTCCCCGTGCCGACATATCCTGCGAGCCATCATCCGGCGAAGCCCCATACGCCGCTCGACACCCCGGAACTCGACCGGACCCTCTGGGACCGGGTGGCGGCGAAACTCCTCGCCAAGATGCTCGGTGAGTTCGCCTACGAGGAAGTCGTCGAACCCGTGCCCCGGGCGGACGGCGGCGCGGGGCGGACCGGCGACTACACCCTGCCGCTCGACGACGGCGCCATCCTGAGCTTCCACGCCAGGCGCGGCGTCTACGGCAGCTGGCGCGTCGACCCCGCGACGATCCGGGAGACCACCGCCGCGGACGACGGGGACGCGCACGGGAAGCCCGGCGCCGGCGGCACACCCTTCCGCGACCCGTTGCGCTTCCTCGCCCGTGGCCGCCGACTCCTCGGGCTCGACGGCGCCACGCTCGGCCACCTCGTCCGGGAGCTCACCGCCACCCTCGCCGCCGACGCCCGCCTCGACCGCACCGCGCTCACCGCCGCGCAGCTCGCCGAGCTGCCGTACGCCGAGCTCGAAGGCCATCAGACCGGGCACCCCTGGCTCGTGGCGAACAAGGGCCGGCTCGGGTTCTCCGCCGCCGACGCCGCCCGCTTCACACCGGAGGCCAGGTCCGCCGCCCCCCTGCCCTGGATCGCTGTCAGCACCCGCATAGCGGGGTACCGGGGAGTGGGCCGTGTCGCCACCCCGGGAGACCTCTACGACCAGGAACTCGACCCGGGCGTCCGGGAGTCGTTCGACGAGGTCCTGCGCGGACGGGGCCTCGAACCGGCCGACTACCTGTTCCTCCCCGTGCACCCGTGGCAGTGGGACGAGTGGATCGTCCCGCTCTTCGCCCCCGCGATCGCCGACGGCGAGATCGTGCCCCTGCACGAGGACGACGACCTCCGGCTGCCGCAGCAGTCCATCCGCACCTTCACCAACGTGGGCCGGCCCGACCGGCACACGGTCAAGCTGCCGCTGTCGATCCTCAACACCCTGGTCTGGCGGGGCCTTCCGACCGAGCGCACGCTCGCCGCCCCGGCCGTCACCGCGTGGGTCCAGGGACTGTGCGACGGCGACCCCTTCCTCCGGGACACCTGCGGGGTCATCCTGCTCGGCGAGGTCGCGTCGGTGGCCGTCGAGCACCCGCTCTACGACCACCTCCCGGAGACGCCGTACCAGTTCAAGGAGATCCTCGGAGCGATCTGGCGGGAGCCGCTCCAGCCGCGGCTCGCCCCCGGCGAACGCGCCCGCACCCTGGCCTCGCTGCTGCACACGGATCCCGAGGGCCGTTCCTTCACGGCGGAGCTCGTCGCCCGCTCCGGGCTGACCCCGACGGCCTGGCTGACCCGGCTCTTCACCGCCCTGCTGCCGCCGCTGCTGCACTTCCTGTACCGCTACGGCACCGTCTTCTCCCCGCACGGCGAGAACGCCATCGTCGTCTTCGACGAGAACGACGTGCCGGTGCGGCTCGCGATCAAGGACTTCGTCGACGACGTGAACGTCAGCGCCAGGCGGCTGCCCGAACACGACACGATGCCGCAGGACGTCCGGGACATCCTGCTCACGGAGGAGCCCTCCTTCCTCACCCAGTTCATCCACTCGGGGCTCTTCGTGGGCGTGTTCCGCTATCTGTCCCCCCTGTGCGAGGAACAGCTGGACGTACCGGAGGGTGAATTCTGGTCACTCGTCCGTGCCGAGATCCTGCGGCACCACGCACGCTTTCCCGATCTCAAGGAGCGCTTCGAGATCTTCGACATGCTGACGCCGAGGATCGAGCGCCTGTGTCTCAACCGCAACCGTCTGCATCTGGACGGCTACCGCGACCGGCCGAACCGCCCGCACGCCGCCGTCCACGGCACCGTCCCCAACCCGCTGCACCCCTCCGCGTGAGTCCGGGACCGATCGATGCTGTCAGTGGGGCGCCGTAGGGTGGTCGGGCTATGACGAAGCCATCTCTCCCCGAGCTCCTCCACGCCGCCGTCACCGCCGTCGGCGGTACGGAGCGCCCCGGCCAGGTCTCCATGGCCGAGGCCGTCGCCGACGCCGTGGACGACAACGCCCATCTGCTCGTCCAGGCCGGCACCGGCACCGGCAAGTCCCTCGGCTACCTGGTGCCCGCGCTGGCCCACGGCGAGCGGGTCGTGGTGGCCACGGCGACGCTGGCCCTCCAGCGCCAGCTGGTCGAGCGGGACCTTCCGCGTACGGTCGACGCGCTGCACCCGCTGCTGCGGCGGCGCCCGCAGTTCGCGATGCTCAAGGGCCGGTCGAACTACCTCTGTCTGCACCGGCTCCACGAGGGGGCGCCGCAGGACGAGGAGGAGGGGCTCTTCGACCAGTTCGAGGCGGCCGCGCCGTCCAGCAAGCTGGGCCAGGACCTGCTGCGTCTGCGTGACTGGTCGGACGAGACGGAGAGCGGTGACCGGGACGACCTGACGCCCGGCGTCTCGGACCGGGCCTGGTCCCAGATCTCGGTGTCCTCGCGGGAGTGCCTCGGCGCCACGAAGTGCGCGTACGGCGCCGAGTGCTTCGCGGAGGCGGCCCGGGAGAGGGCCAAGCTCGCCGATGTCGTCGTCACCAACCACGCCCTGCTCGCCATCGACGCGATCGAGGGCGCCCCGGTGCTCCCCAAGCACGAGGTGCTCATCGTCGACGAGGCCCATGAGCTGGTCTCCCGGGTCACCGGGGTGGCCACCGGCGAGCTCACCCCCGGCCAGGTGAACCGGGCGGTGCGCCGCGCGGCGAAGCTGGTCAACGAGAAGGCGGCCGACGCCCTGCTGACCGCGTCGGAGGGGTTCGAGCGGGTCATGGAGCTGGCGCTCCCGGGACGCCTCGAAGAGGTGCCGGAAGACCTCGGCTACGCGCTGATGGCCCTGCGCGACGCCGCGCGTACGGTGATCTCCGCCCTCGGCGGCACCCGGGACAAGGCCGTCCAGGACGAGGACGCGGTCCGTAAGCAGGCCATGGCGTCGGTCGAGTCCATCCACGGTGTCGCGGAGCGCATCACCCAGGGCTCCGAGTACGACGTCGTCTGGTACGAGCGTCACGACCGCTTCGGGGCGTCGGTCCGGGTCGCGCCCCTGTCCGTGTCCGGGCTGCTGCGGGAGAAGCTCTTCGCCGACCGCTCGGTGGTGCTGACCTCGGCGACGCTGAAGCTCGGCGGCGACTTCAACGGGGTGGGCGCGTCCCTGGGGCTCGCGCCCGAGGGCACGGCGGGCGACGACATCCCGCAGTGGAAGGGCCTCGACGTCGGCTCGCCGTTCGACTACCCGAGGCAGGGCATCCTGTACGTCGCCCGGCACCTGGCTCTGCCCGGCCGGGAGGGCTCCCGTACGGACATGCTCGACGAGCTCGCCGAGCTGGTGGACGCGGCGGGCGGGCGCACCCTGGGGCTGTTCTCGTCGATGCGGGCCGCCCAGGCGGCGGCCGAGGAGCTGCGTGGCCGCCAGGACAAGCCGATCCTGCTGCAGGGCGAGGAGACGCTCGGGGAGCTGATCAAGAACTTCGCGGCGGACCCCGAGACCTGCCTGTTCGGGACGCTGTCGCTCTGGCAAGGCGTCGACGTCCCCGGCCCGAGCTGTCAGCTGGTGGTCATGGACCGGATTCCGTTCCCCCGGCCGGACGACCCGCTGATGAGCGCCCGGCAGAAGGCCGTCGAGGACGCCGGCGGTAACGGGTTCATGGCGGTGGCGGCGACCCATGCGGCACTGCTGATGGCCCAGGGCGCCGGCCGGCTCGTCCGGGCCATGGGCGACAAGGGCGTGGTCGCCGTGCTCGACCCCCGTCTGGCCAATGCCCGGTACGGGAGCTATCTCCGCGCCTCGCTGCCCGACTTCTGGTACACCACGGACCGTAATCAGGCGCGGCGCTCGCTCGCGGCCATCGACGCTGCGGCCAAAGCCGCGCAGTGAGCGGGGGCGGGCCGCCGGGGGAGCGCGAGCGGCCCGCCGGTGTCCCACGCTCAGCCGGCGGACGCGTCAGGGCCCCGAGATCGGCGCAGGGATCCCGGGGCCCAGTCCGAACCGGCGGAGCTCACACCCGCCGCAGCACCGCCACGACCTTGCCCAGGATCGTCGCCTCGTCACCGGGAATCGGCTGATAGGCGGAGTTGTGCGGGAGCAGCCACACATGGCCGTCCTCGCGCTTGAACCGCTTGACCGTCGCCTCGCCGTCCAGCATGGCGGCCACGATGTCGCCGTTCTCCGCGACCGGCTGGCGCCTGACCGTCACCCAGTCCCCGTCCATGATCGCCGCCTCGATCATCGAGTCACCGACGACCTTCAGCACGAAGAGCTCGCCGTCACCGACGAGCTGGCGGGGGAGCGGGAAGACGTCCTCGACGGACTCCTCGGCGAGGATCGGGCCACCGGCGGCGATCCGGCCGACCAGCGGTACGTACGAGGCGGCGGGCTTCCCGGTGGTGTCGGTCGGCTGGGTGCTGGGCTGGTCCGAGCCCCGGACCTCGTAGGCACGCGGCCGGTGCGGGTCGCGGCGCAGGAATCCCTTGCGCTCCAGAGCCATCAGCTGGTGGGCGACGGACGAGGTGCTGGACAGTCCCACCGCCTGACCGATCTCGCGCATCGACGGGGGATAGCCCCGGCGCTGCACGGAATCCCGGATCACCTCGATCACACGCCGCTGCCTGTCCGTGAGCCCGGAGCTGTCGGCCCGGATTCCTGGGGGGCGTCCGGGCAAGGAGCGTGCGGCCCGTGCGGGCTCGGGCCCCTCCGCGTTCATGACTGAGTCATTCATGGCATGCACCGGCTCAAGTCGGCTCTGGGAGCGGTGGTCCTGGGCAGTGATGGTGGCACTGTCTGCGGTGGTGGTCACGTCGGCCCCTCTCGAATGGTCTCCCTAGTTAGGCAACGGTAGTAGCTTTCGAAAGGTTGCGCCAAACACACGTTCGAGTGAAAAACAAATAAAGGGACCTCGCGTGCTTACCGAGAGGTGTATGAGCTGAAGGCCGGTGAGCCGGGACCGGGCGCCGCCGCCGGAGGCCACGCTAGCGTTCCGCCGGTCCGCTCCCGCGTGCGGGGGTGCGTCCGCGCACGGGGCCGGAGGGTCCTTCCGGGGTCGCCCCGGGAAGGCCGCGCCGGGTGGCCCCGGAGGCCCGGCGGCCGGGTCTTTCCCGTACCCTCGTGCCGGGCCGTAGGCTGCCCCCCGGCCCCCGGGGAAGCGCGACACGCGCGGGGGCGAAGGCGGAGCAAAACCCTAGATGTAGTGGTTGTCTTGCTGTCGCCGCCCATAAGTAGTGGTACCCGGTCCGTCAGGGCCGAGTTCATCGCCTATGCTGGTGACCGTCCTCAGGGGCCCTGAACAGGGCACGGAGGGCTATTCAGTCGTGCTGTGAGGGAGGGTTCGGAGACATGCACTGCCCCTTCTGCAGGCACCCCGACAGTCGGGTCGTGGACAGTCGCACGACGGACGACGGGACGTCGATCCGACGGCGTCGCCAGTGCCCCGACTGCTCCCGTCGCTTCACGACGGTGGAGACCTGCTCGCTGATGGTGGTCAAGCGCAGCGGCGTGACCGAACCCTTCAGCCGCACCAAGGTCATCTCGGGGGTCCGCAAGGCGTGCCAGGGGCGTCCCGTCACCGAGGACGCCCTGGCGAAGCTCGGCCAGCGGGTCGAGGAAGCCGTGCGGGCCACGGGGAGCGCCGAGCTGACGACGCACGACGTGGGTCTGGCCATACTCGGCCCCCTGCAGGAGCTCGACCTCGTCGCGTACCTGCGCTTCGCGTCGGTGTACCGGGCGTTCGACTCCCTCGAAGACTTCGAGACCGCCATCGCGGAGCTCCGTGAGCAGCGGCCCCGCGAAGAGCAATGCGGGAGCGGCGAGACCCTCGAGGTCCCCGCCCCCGCCGCAGTCGCCGCTGATTGATCACCGAGCCGGCCGGCAGGGACGGCGGGGCCGGCGGGCGGCACCAGACCTGTTCCGAGACGCCCCGCGCGGCGTCCGGAGCATCAGACACACACTGTGCCCTGGGAAGAACTGGGCACTTCAGGGCGTTTTTGCCCACATATGGGAGGCGGCATGACAGAGACGGCGAGCGGCCCGGCACGAGGTTCCCGCACCAAGGGAGCCAAGTCGACTGCGACCAAGCAGGGCCTGCGCATCGAGCGCATCCACACGACCCCCGGCGTGCACCCGTACGACGAGGTCGCGTGGGAGCGCCGTGACGTCGTCATGACCAACTGGCGCGACGGCTCGATCAACTTCGAGCAGCGTGGCGTCGAGTTCCCCGACTTCTGGTCGGTGAACGCGGTCAACATCGTCACCAGCAAGTACTTCCGGGGCGCCGTCGGCACCCCGCAGCGCGAGACCGGTCTGCGACAGCTGATCGACCGGATCGTCAAGACGTACCGGAAGGCCGGCGAGGACTACAACTACTTCGCTTCCCCCGCCGACGCGGAGATCTTCGAGCACGAGCTGGCGTACGCCCTCCTGCACCAGATCTTCAGCTTCAACTCGCCGGTGTGGTTCAACGTCGGGACGCCCCAGCCGCAGCAGGTCTCGGCCTGCTTCATCCTGGCCGTCGACGACTCCATGGAGTCGATCCTCGACTGGTACAAGGAAGAGGGCATGATCTTCAAGGGCGGCTCCGGCGCCGGCCTGAACCTCTCCCGCATCCGCTCCTCCAAGGAGCTGCTCTCCTCCGGCGGCAACGCCTCCGGCCCGGTCTCCTTCATGCGGGGCGCCGACGCCTCGGCGGGAACGATCAAGTCCGGCGGTGCCACCCGCCGCGCGGCCAAGATGGTCATCCTCGACGTCGACCACCCCGACATCGAGAACTTCATCGAGACCAAGGTGAAGGAGGAGGAGAAGATCCGCGCCCTGCGCGACGCGGGCTTCGACATGGACCTGGGCGGCGACGACATCACGTCCGTCCAGTACCAGAACGCCAACAACTCGGTCCGTGTGAACGACGAGTTCATGAAGGCCGTGGAGTCCGACGGCAAGTTCGGGCTGCGCGCCCGCATGACCGGCGACGTCATCGAAGAGGTCGAGGCCAAGTCCCTCTTCCGCAAGATGGCCGAGGCCGCCTGGGCCTGTGCCGACCCGGGCATCCAGTACGACGACACCATCAACGCCTGGCACACCTGCCCGGAGTCCGGCCGGATCAACGGCTCGAACCCCTGCAGCGAGTACATGCACCTGGACAACACCTCGTGCAACCTGGCCTCGCTGAACCTGATGAAGTTCCTCAAGGACGACGGCGAGGGCAACCAGTCCTTCCAGGCCGAGCGCTTCGCGAAGGTCGTCGAGCTGGTCATCACCGCGATGGACATCTCGATCTGCTTCGCGGACTTCCCGACGCAGAAGATCGGCGAGAACACCCGCGCCTTCCGCCAGCTCGGCATCGGCTACGCCAACCTGGGTGCCCTGCTGATGGCGACCGGCCACGCCTACGACAGCGACGGCGGCCGTGCGCTCGCCGGTGCCATCACCTCGCTGATGACCGGCACGTCCTACCGGCGCTCCGCCGAGCTCGCCGCGGTCGTCGGCCCGTACGACGGCTACGCCCGCAACGCCGAGCCGCACCAGCGCGTCATGAAGCAGCACTCCGACGCCAACGCCACGGCCCTGCGCGTGGACGACCTGGACTCGCCGGTCTGGGCCGCCGCCACGGAGGCCTGGCAGGACGTGATCCGCCTCGGCGCCAAGAACGGCTTCCGCAACTCCCAGGCCTCGGTCATCGCTCCGACCGGCACCATCGGTCTCGCGATGTCCTGCGACACCACGGGCCTGGAGCCCGATCTCGCGCTGGTCAAGTTCAAGAAGCTCGTCGGCGGCGGCTCGATGCAGATCGTCAACGGCACGGTCCCGCAGGCCCTGCGCCGCCTCGGCTACCAGCCGGAGCAGGTCGAGGCGATCGTCGCCCACATCGCCGACAACGGCAATGTGATCGACGCCCCCGGCCTCAAGACCGAGCACTACGAGGTCTTCGACTGCGCCATGGGCGAGCGCTCCATCTCGGCCATGGGTCACGTCCGGATGATGGCGGCCATCCAGCCGTGGATCTCCGGCGCGCTGTCCAAGACGGTGAACCTGCCGGAGACGGCCACCGTGGAGGACGTCGAGGAGGTCTACTTCGAGGCGTGGAAGATGGGCGTCAAGGCGCTCGCGATCTACCGCGACAACTGCAAGGTCGGCCAGCCCCTCTCCACCAAGAAGTGGGAGGAGAAGAAGGACGAGGTCACCGCCAAGGCCGAGGACACCATCCGTTCCGCGGTCGAGAAGGTCATCGAGTACCGTCCGGTCCGCAAGCGGCTGCCCAAGGGCCGTCCCGGCATCACCACCTCCTTCACGGTGGGCGGCGCCGAGGGGTACATGACCGCCAACTCCTACCCGGACGACGGTCTCGGTGAGGTCTTCCTGAAGATGTCCAAGCAGGGTTCCACCCTCGCGGGCATGATGGACGCCTTCTCGATCGCGGTCTCGGTCGGTCTGCAGTACGGCGTGCCGCTGGAGACGTACGTCTCCAAGTTCACCAACATGCGCTTCGAGCCGGCCGGCATGACGGACGACCCGGACGTGCGGATGGCGCAGTCGATCGTCGACTACATCTTCCGTCGCCTGGCGCTCGACTTCCTGCCGTTCGAGACGCGTTCCGCGCTCGGCATCCACTCGGCCGAGGAGCGTCAGCGTCACCTCGACACCGGTTCGTACGAGCCCGACTTCGGGGACGAGGAGCTCCACTCCGAGAGCCTGGCGCAGTCGGCCCCCGTGCAGAGCCAGCCGCTGAAGGCGGTCGAGGCGCCCGAGGAGAACGCCGCGGAGAAGCCGGCCCCCAAGGCCGCGCACACCTCGGCCGAGCTGGTCGAGATGCAGCTCGGTATCAGCGCGGACGCACCGCTGTGCTTCTCGTGCGGTACGAAGATGCAGCGCGCCGGATCCTGCTACATCTGCGAGGGCTGCGGCTCGACCAGCGGATGCAGCTGACGGCTACGCGCCGTTCGGCGTAGCTGAACACGAGGCGTGACCTCCGGAAGGGAGGGGCGCCGGCTCAGGCCGGCGCCCCTCCCTTCCGGCTTCCAACGGGTCTTCCGGCTTCCGGTGGGTCGCCTTCCGGTGGGGCCGCCTTCCGGACGCGGTGCCGACGGACGGGGTCAGTCCGGCCGGTTCCCCATCTCCGCGGCGAAGGAACCGGGGTCGCCGTCGAACCCGCGCACGGCCCCGCGGAAGCCCCAGGCGCCCGCGGCGTCCCGGACGAACTCGGCGACGACCGCGGCCGTCGCCGACGCCACCCCGGAGAAGTCGTCCTCCGCCAGATTCGTGTAGCCCTCACGGATCTGCACGGCCGTGTGCTCTATCTGCCCGAAGGTCTTGTGACCGTCACGCTGCTGGATGGCCACACCGACCACGACACGCGCGTACGCCTCGGACAGCCGGTCCAGTTCGAGCGTCATGACCTCGTCGAACCCGAAACCCTGCCCGGTCCGGCTGTCCCGGTTCAGCGTGATCGTCCCGTCCGGCGACCTGCTGTCGAAGTGCACGAGATAGACGGGGCTGCCGTAGGGTGCCTCCGTCCCGTACGTGGCCGCGATGATGTCGAGGTCGTTGGCGGGCTCCCCGACGTCGCTGGGGTCCCACTTGACACTCACTTCGACCTTTTCGATGTCCTTGTTGGGAGTGCTCATCGGACGTGCCTCCTCGCTGCTGGGCCGACGGACCGCTTGCGTCCTCAGATCATGTCCGTAACGGTTCGTGGATCCAACCGCGTTGGAAACGGACGTCGTGATCGGGCCATCGTGTGGCCGGAGTTGTGCGTTGCGACCGCCGACGGGCTCCCGGCCCTCCGGAGGGTGACCCGCGCCACGCCGGGCGCCGTACGATGGCGCGGTGCTGGTCAAGTGGATTCGCTGCACCGTGGTGGACCGCCGCGGTTTCGAGCGGGAGCAGCGGAAGTGGGCGGCGCTGCTCGGCGAGCCCGGATTCCGGAGTCAGAGCGGTGGATGGAGCCGGGGCAGACCCGATGTCGCCCATGTGTTCGCGTTCTGGGAGAACCGGGTCTTCCACGACTCCTTCATGGCCCGCGGGCACGATCCGCTGGCCGCCGCGCAGTCCGGCACGTTCAAGGACATGCAGGTCAAGCTCTTCGAGTACCGCTTCGACGTGAAGACCGGATTCGTGCCGGACTTCACCGACGCGGACGTCGTCCGGGTCGCGCACAGCCAGGTGTACGAGGACCGGGTCGAGCACTTCGCGCTCATGCAGCAGCGGGTGTGGAACCCCGCCATGGCGGGTTCGCCGGGGATGCTGCGCGGGGTCTTCGGGGAAGCCCCGGGGCATGAGTTCCTGGTGCTGTCGATGTGGCAGTCGAGCGCCGAGCGCGGCAAGTACCGGCCGGAGAGTGTCGCCCGGCTGTCGGCGCGGGCGGAGACCGAGAGCGATGTCGCGGCGCTCACGGGAGACGTCGTGCAGCTCGAACCGTCCTGGACGGTCTGATCCCGGGCCTCACGGCGTTTCCTTGGTCACATACGCCCGATGGAGCCCGCACAATCGCTCGATCAGGGCGGACGGCATCTAGGGTCGGGTGCATGGCACGCCCGCAGCGCATTGTTCTCGTCCGGCACGGTGAGTCCGAGGGCAATGCCGACGACACGGTCTACGAACGCGAGCCCGACCACGCGCTCAGGCTCACGGCGAAGGGTCTGCGGCAGGCCAGGGCCGCGGGTTCACGGCTGCGTGAGACGTTCGGCGACGAGCGGGTCAGCGTCTACGTCTCGCCCTACCGGCGCACCCACGAGACCTTCAGGGCCTTCGGCCTCGATCTGGAGCACGTGCGCGTCAGGGAGGAGCCCCGGCTGCGCGAGCAGGACTGGGGCAACTGGCAGGACCGTGACGACGTCAGGCTGCAGAAGGCCTACCGGGACGCGTACGGGCACTTCTTCTACCGCTTCGCACAGGGCGAGTCCGGGGCGGACGTGTACGACCGGGTCGACGCGTTCCTGGAGAGCCTCCACCGGAGCTTCGAGGACCCCGACCACCCGCCGAACGTCCTGCTGGTCACCCACGGCCTGACCATGAGGCTGTTCTGCATGCGCTGGTTCCACTGGTCCGTGGCGGAGTTCGAGTCGCTGTCCAACCCCGGCAACGGCGAATCCCGGACGCTGCTGCTCGGCGACGACGGCCGCTATACGCTCGACCGGCCCTTCGAGCAGTGGCGCACCCCTGAGCCGTACGGCATCACCGGATAGAGTGGCAGAGCGATGACCGCTGACTCCGCATACGACCGTTTCGAGCGCTCTCTGGCCAGCCTGCGTGGACTGTCCGTGGGAGACGCCCTCGGCTCCCAGTTCTTCGTACCGGCCCATTACCCCCTGCTCAAGGACCGAGCCCTGCCGCCCTCGGAGTGGCAGTGGACCGACGACACCGAGATGGCGTGCTCCGTACTCGCCGTGCTGGCCGCGCACGGGCGCGTCGACCAGGACGCTCTCGCCCGGTCCTTCGCCCGGCACCACGACTTCGACCGCGGATACGGACCCGCGGTGAACCGGCTGCTCCGGCTGGTCCGTGAAGGCGGTGACTGGCGTGAGCTGGCCTCCGGCCTCTTCCAGGGACAGGGCTCCTGGGGCAACGGCTCGGCGATGCGTATCGCGCCGCTGGGCGCCTGGTACGCGTACGACCCGGAGCAGGCCACACATCAGGCCGAGATCTCCTCGTACACCACCCATCAGCATCGCGAGGCCGTCGTGGGTGCCATGGCCGTCGCGGCGGCCGCCGCCCTCGTCGCCGCGCCCGGAGGGCCTCCGACGCCCGAGGGCCTGATCGACGGCGTCGTCGCCCTCGTCCCGCGCAGTGCCGTCGGTGCGGGGCTGCGCAGGGCCCGCGACATGCTCGACTACCGGGACGCGGGGACGGTCGCGGCGGTGCTCGGCAACGGCCGCCGTACCAGTGCGCACGACACGGTGCCGTTCGCCCTCTGGTCGGCGGCCAGGAACCTCGGCGACTTCGAAGGGGCCTTCTGGTCGACGGCGCAGGCGGGCGGGGACGTGGACACCACCTGCGCCATCGTCGGCGGAATCATCGCCTCGGAGCCTGTCGGCGCCCCTCCGGCGGACTGGCTGGCCCGGACGGAGGAGCTGCCCGACTGGGTGCCCCTCGCCCCGGCACGCCACTGACCGTCCGCCGGAGCCGGTCGTCCGGCGGCTCCGGGCCCGTCGCGGCGCCCTCATGTCGTTTCCCGGTGCCCCTGTAGCCGCGGTGTGCCAGTTCCACTGTCACGGTCCTGCCACAGCGGTGGCCCCGGACGGTTGAACTGCCCGCGCCGGACTTACTCTTTCGGCCACGCCGCCCGCGTCGATCTTGGTGGGCGTGCGCCTAGAGACGCCGGGGCCTTCGCGCCGCGATGTGGCCGCGCGAGCGGACCCCGGTGGGGGGAGGGGTCCCATGTCCGATCAGTCGTCCGATGCCACCAGCCGGCCCGAGACGCCACCGGAGTCCGGCGACGACGCGGTCGGCACCGCCTCGGGTGCCGCCTCCGAGGCGGTGGCCGGCGCGCCCGGCGCCGCCTCCGGAGCGGCGCATGCCGCTTCCGGCGCCGTGCCCGGGCCGGGGAGCGAGCCTCGGTCCGGGACGTCCGGCCGGGCGAAGGCGGAGGGGAAGCCCGCGCGGGCCTCCACCCCGCCGGTGCCACCGCAGAACGCCGGCCCGGAGGTGCCGAAGGTCCCCGCCTACCTCAAGGCGCCGCCCCCGGCGGATGTCTGGCAGCGCCCCGGACGGCACCAGCCGGTCGGCCTGCTGACACGGCTGCGGCCCCCTGCGCCGCCCGCCATCGGCCCGGCGACCCTCGGGGCGGTCCTCGCCACCGCCCTGCTCAGCGCCCTGCTGCTGGGCGACGGCCTGGGCCCGAACCTGCTGATCGTGGCCGTGCCCGCCACCCTGGGAGCCTTCTTCGCCGCACGCTCGGCCGGGCGCGGGCTGCGGCCCTGGACCGCGGTCTGGGCAGTCGGCGGGCTGGCGCTGCTGGCGATTCCGGCGCTTCGCGAGGCGGGGTGGCCGGTGTTCCTCGCCGTGGTCTCGGCCCTCGCCCTGGGCTCGCTCGCCCTGCACGGAAGCCGCAGCTGGCCGGGCGTGCTGCTCGGATCGCTGGGGCTCTTCCCCTCGGCCGCGGCCGGCGTGCGCTGGGGATGGCACGGGGTACGCGACCGCGCGGACGACTCACGGGGGCGGGTGCGCACGGTGGTGCGGAGCACCGCGGTGGCCGTCGTCCTGCTCGTCGTGTTCGGTGCCCTCTTCGCCTCCGCGGACGCCGCCTTCGCCGACCTGCTGGGCAGCCTCACCCCCGATGTGTCGGTCGGTGACAGCCCCTGGCGCCTCTTCCTCTTCGTACTGGGTCTCGTCGGAGCGCTCGCCGCCGCGCACAGCGCTGCGGCACCGGTGCGCTGGGACGGCATCACCGTCCGGCCGGGCAAGGCCAGGAACAGGGCCGAGTGGGCCCTTCCGCTGATCGTGCTCAACCTGCTCTTCGCCGCCTTCATCGCGCTCCAGCTCGTCGTGCTCCTCGGCGGGTACGACAAGGTGCTGGAGGAGACCGGCCTGCTGCCCGCCGAGTACGCCCGGCAGGGCTTCTGGCAGCTTCTCTGGGCCACCGTGCTGACGCTGATCGTCATCGCGCTCGCTCTGCGCTGGGCCCCGCGCGGCGGACCGCGCGACCGGGTCCTGGTCCGCAGCGTCCTCGGCTCCCTGTGCGTCCTCACGCTCGTCGTCGTGGCCTCCGCGCTGCGCCGCATGGACCTCTACGTCGATGCCTTCGGGCTGACCCGGCTGCGGATCTCCGTGGCCGCCGTGGAGCTCTGGCTCGGAGTGGTGCTCGTCCTCATCCTGGCGGCGGGGGTCTTCGGCGCCAGGCTGCTGCCGCGCGCCATCGCCGTGAGCGCGGCAGCCGGCGTACTCGCCTTCGGCCTGATCTCGCCCGACGGGCTGATCGCCCAGCAGAACGTCGAGCGGTACGACAGTCACAGGACGATCGACATCGACTACCTCAAGGGGCTCTCCGCGGACGCCGTACCGGCTCTGAACGAGCTGCCGGAGCCGCTGCGGTCCTGCGCGCTGGAGAACCTGGAGCGGGATCTCGCCGTCCAGGACACTCCCTGGTACTCCTCCAGCTGGGGTGAGGTCAGGGCCCGGGACATCCTGGAGAAGCACCCCGTGCAGAGCCACGAGGTCGATTGCTACCGCCTCGGAACGAAGTCGGACGGGCGGGAAGGGCACGAGGGCGAGAACTCCTACGACCCGTACTGAACACCGTCCGCCACCGGTCGGAACCGTCCGGGAACCGGATCCGTCATCCCGGCGCTTTCCCCGAACGCCCGCTTGTGGCAGGGGTGTTCGGGGAGCGCATGTGGCGTGGCAGAACCGATGACGTCGTGATCTCCGGGGGTGCCCGCACGGTGGGGCCACCTCGGCATCAGCCCCTTCCATGGTCCTCCCGACGCACCGGACGGTGGTCTTCCGGATATGGCCGGACACGTCCCGGGGCACCGCACGGTGCCCCGGGGTGTTCTTGCCGTGGCCATCGGCGTAACCTGGCAGGCGCCATGCCGTACGAACCACCCACGCACACCGTCGAGCGCTCGCTGCGCGCCACATCCGGTGCCAGGACCGTCGCAGGTGTCGACGAGGTCGGACGCGGAGCGTGGGCCGGCCCCGTCACCGTGTGCGCGGCCGTCACCGGACTCCGCCGACCCCCCGAGGGTCTCACCGACTCCAAGCTGATCAGTCCCAAGCGACGGGCCGAACTGGCCCCGATGCTGGAGAAGTGGGTCACCGCCTTCGGGCTGGGGCATGCGTCGCCCCTGGAGATCGACGACCTCGGCATGACCGCGGCGCTCCGCCTGGCGGCCGTCCGGGCGCTCGAGGCGCTGCCCGTGCGGCCGGACGCGGTGATACTCGACGGCAAGCACGACTACCTCGGAACGCCCTGGAACGTCCGCACCGTGATCAAGGGCGACCAGTCCTGCATCGCCGTCGCCGCGGCCTCGGTGATCGCCAAGGTCCATCGCGACACGATGATGGCCGAACTGGGCGCGGACACGGGGCAGTACGCAGACTTCGCCTTCGGCGCCAACGCCGGTTATCCGTCACCGGTACACCGGGCAGCGCTGGAGGAGCGGGGACCTACGCCTCACCATCGCCTCAGCTGGGCCTACCTCGACGCGCTGCCCAAGTGGCAGCACCTGAAGAAGGTCCGATTCTCCGCCGAGGCGGCGGCACTGGAAAGCGGGGGCCAGCTCGGCTTCGACTTCTGATCGCGCAGGCGTAACCAGCCGCCGCCGACGTGTCCGCGTCGGCTGTGAAAGACCACCATTCATGCCTCTCATCCCCGAGGAGCCTCTAATTCCCGAGAGCGCCCAGGGTCCCCGCGTCACTCCGGCCGCCGGCCGCACCGCGCCGACCCCCCGTCCCGTACCCGGCCCGCGTTCCGCGGCCACCCCGCGTCCCGGAAGCCCGGGCCGCGGCCCCGCGCGGCCCGCGCCCCCGGCGCAGCGCCCGCACCCCACGCCCTCTCCCGCGGCTGCCGCTCCGGCGCCGGCCGCTCCGGCTCCCGCCGGGGCGCAGCTGCCGGAAGAACGTTCCGCGGCGCAGTTCCAGCTGATCCCGGCTCCGGCCGGCGGCGCGATCGACGCGGCCGAGGAGGCCGTCGACCTGCTGCTCGACTCCGGGCGTGCACCCGGCGACATCCTGGTGCTCACCACCGGCGAACAGCACCCGTGGGCCGCTCACGAACTCTCCTTCGGGGAGGCCGCGTACTGGGCCCAGCACGACGCGGGTGACGACGTCTTCTTCGCCCGCACGGCCGACGCCGACCGCTGCGCGACCCGCTCCGTGGTCGTGGTCGCCGTCAACGGTGACCTCGACGGGGCGGCGGCCCGTGCGCTGTCCGGTGTGCGGGAGCGCGCCGGCGCGCTGCTGATCGTGTGCGGCGAGCCGCAGTCGGTCAACTCGGCTCTCGGCGCGGGAGTCTGAGCGCTCCGTCCGGAGGTCCCGTCCGTGGGGCCGTCCGATCCGTGGGTCCCGGCCGTCCGTGAGGGCGTCCGGGGCCCACGGCCCGTTTCACCGGGCGGCGCTCCTGCGCAGCGCTTCGGCCGCCCCGCCCCCGGTGCTCAGCGGAACGGGGTCGTGGTCGGTGGCCGTGTCCGCCAGGGCCGACGGTGTGGACAGCAGCGTCGGCCTGCGGCCACCCCGGCCCTCGCCGAGCACCTGCCAGCCGCCACGCGTCAGGGTGA
The DNA here is from genome assembly GCF_055583745.1 of Streptomyces sp. NPDC104381. Classification (NCBI taxonomy): domain Bacteria; kingdom Bacillati; phylum Actinomycetota; class Actinomycetes; order Kitasatosporales; family Streptomycetaceae; genus Streptomyces; species Streptomyces sp. NPDC104381. The sequence continues at coordinate 1,010,827 of NZ_JBVJNK010000002.1, read as the reverse complement.
TGTAGGCCCCGCAGCGCAGACCGTGCAGTGTGCAGGCGTCCCGCAGACCCCACATCCACGCCCCGTCCTCCTCCGTCCAACGCTCGTCGCCCTCGCGGCAGTAGAGCAGGACGGCGGTACGCACCGGAGTGCGGCGGCGCAGATCGTGCGGGATCACCCGGCGCAGATGCGCCAGGAGGGCGTTGCGGAACTCCCAGCCGTCGGTGGCCAGGGCGGACCGCCGGGCGAACGAGGCGCTGGCCGTGAGCCGTTCCTCATGGTCGAGGACGGCGACGATAGCGGTCGCGGGGGTCGGACGGTGCCGTGCGTGGAGGCCGCTGACGACCTCACGCGGACTGCGCAGCAGCGGTATGCCGGCTGCCGCCCACTCGGCTGGTTCGAGCATCCTGCCGACGTGGTTGGCGGAGCCCGCGGACGCCGACAGTGAAGTGGCTGCGGACGGAGCGAATCCGAAGGTCACGGTCCTCCCTTCGCTACGCGCCCACGGTGCGGGCAGGGTCGAGTGAGGGCGCGCCGCGGCACAGCCCTTCCGGGCCCGCGAAGAGACCGTGCGGGGAGCGACTCCAATTCTTCCTGGCGTATCGGCAGGCGGCAACGAGCAATTGGCGCGGCTGACGGGTATCTGACGGAATGACACGGATATCCCTGCCTCTATCCCTGCCCGTTCGACGGTGAACGAAGCCCTCAGTCATGCCTGGACCGCGAGGACCAGCGGAAACACCCCCTCCGCTCCCGCGCGTCGGAGCAGCCGCGCGGCGACGGCGAGGGTCCACCCCGTGTCGGAGAGATCGTCCACGAGCAGGACGGGCCCTGCCGCCGCGGAGAGCGCCTCCGCCAGCGCGGGCTCCACGACGAGGGCCTCGTGCAGCGCTCTCACCCGCTGCGCGCTGTTGGTCTGGGAGATCCGCAGGTCCTCGCTGCCCGGGGCGTAGGTGACCGTGCCCAGCAGAGGCATCCGGCCGACCTCGGCGATGCGGCTGCCGAGCGACTGGACCAGCTGCGGCCTGCGCCGCGAGGCGACCGTGACCACGCCGACCGGCCGCGGGGCCGCGTCCGGGGCCCCGGACGCCCAGCCGCCCGGACCCTTGGCCCAGTCGGCGATGACCGTGACCACCGCGCTCGACACGTCGTCGGGCACGGGGGCGTCCTGGGCCTGCGCCGCGAGCAGCGGCCGGAGCCTGTTGCCCCAGCCGATGTCCGAGAGCCTGCCGAGCGCCCGGCCGGGCAGGGCCAGCTCACCCGCCGGGATACGGCCCTTGAGGTCGACCCCCACCGCGGAGAGGCCCGTGGGCCACATCTTGCGCGGTTCCACCTCCACCCCCGGCCTGCCGAGCTCGCCACGAGCCCCGTCGAGCGCCGCTGTGGAGACCTTGTCGTCGAACCGTGGGCCCGCGCAGTTGTCACAGCGTCCGCACGCGGTGGCCTCCTCGTCGTCCAGCTGGCGCCGGAGGAACTCCATGCGGCATCCGGTCCCGGACGCGTAGTCACGCATGGCCTGCTGCTCGGCGGCCCGCTGCCGCGCGACCCAGGCGTAACGCTCGGCGTCGTAGACCCATGGTTCACCCGTGGAGATCCATCCGCCCTTCACCCGCTTCACCGCGCCGTCCACGTCCAGCACCTTGAGCATCGTCTCCAGGCGGGTGCGCCGGAGATCGACCAGAGGCTCCATGGCGGGCAGCGACAGGGGCCGGCCGGCCTGGGCCAGCACGTCGAGCGTCCGGCGGACCTGCTCCTCCGGGGGGAAGGCGACCGAGGCGAAGTACTGCCAGATGGCTTCGTCCTCCTTGCCCGGGAGCAGCAGGACCTCGGCGTGCTCGACACCACGCCCCGCGCGCCCGACCTGCTGGTAGTAGGCGATGGGCGAGGACGGCGACCCCACGTGCACCACGAAGCCGAGGTCGGGCTTGTCGAACCCCATGCCCAGCGCGGACGTGGCCACCAGGGCCTTGACCCGGTTGGCCAGGAGATCGTCCTCGGCCTGCTGCCGGTCGGCGTTCTCCGTCCGGCCGGTGTACGAGACGACGGGATGCCCGCACTGGCGGAGGTAGGCCGTGATCTCCTCGGCGGCGGCGACCGTGAGCGTGTAGATGATGCCCGAACCGGGCAGCTCGCCGAGGTGGTCGCCCAGCCAGGCCAGACGGTGCGCGGCATTGGGCAGTTGGAGCACCCCGAGGCTGAGGCTCTCCCTGTCCAGCGGCCCCCGCAGCACCAGCGCGTCCGTCCCCGCCCCCGTGCCGAGCTGATCCGCGACATCCGCGGTCACACGGGCGTTGGCGGTGGCCGTCGTGGCCAGCACGGGAACGCCGGCCGGCAGATCGGCGAGCATGGTCCGCAGCCTTCGGTAATCCGGCCTGAAGTCATGGCCCCAGTCGGAGATGCAGTGGGCTTCGTCGACCACCAGCAGACCCGTGGCGGCGGCGAGGCGCGGCAGCACCTGATCGCGGAAGTCGGGGTTGTTGAGGCGTTCCGGACTGACCAGCAGCACGTCGACCTCGCCGGCCGCGACCTCGGCCTGGACGGTGTCCCACTCCTCGGTGTTGGAGGAGTTGATCGTGCGGGCGCTGATCCCCGCCCTGGCCGCCGCCGCCACCTGGTTGCGCATGAGGGCGAGCAACGGGGAGACGATCACCGTCGGCCCGCTGCCCTGGGCGCGCAGCAGCGATGTCGCCACGAAGTACACCGCGGACTTGCCCCACCCGGTCCGCTGCACGACCAGGGCCCTGCGCCGGTCGGCGACGAGGGCCTCGATGGCCCGCCACTGGTCCTCGCGCAGCCGGGCGGTGCCGGTCGCGTCCCCGACCAGACGGGCGAGTACGGAATCGGCCGAGGCCCTGAGCTCTGCGCGGTCTGCGTTGGTCATGCCCCCATGCAACCCGATGCCTATGACAAACCGCGAACGGTGGTCCGTGCCTGTGGAAAACCCGGTTATCCACAGGGGTCGCGCAAATCGACCGGCCGCGGGACCGTCATGCCATGAACAAGCACGACGAAACCACCGGACCGTCCGAGTCGCAGCAGGTCACCCTGCGGGGCCCCGCCGAACTCGCCGATGCCCTTCCCTACCTGATGGGATTCCATCCGAACGACAGCGTGGTCATGGTGGCCCTGCACGGTGGCCGTGGCCGCTTCGGCGGCCGGCTCAGGCTGGGGATCCCACCCGAGCCCGGGGAATGGGCACCGGTCGCCGACCAGCTGGCGCGCAGCCTGATCGTGGGAAGCGAGAAGCGGGAGTCCCGCCCCGACGCGATCGTCGTCTTCCTCTGCCAGGACCCGGCCGAGGGAGAGAGCCCCACGCAGGCCATGGAGCGGCTGCGGCCGCTCGCGCAGCACCTGCGTACGGCCTGCGGGGCGCTGGACGTCCCGGTGCTCGAGGCGCTCTGCATCTCCGACGGCCGTTACTGGTCCTACTGCTGCCCGGACGAACGCTGCTGTCCGCCCGAGGGCAACCCGCTGGCGCTGCCGGGGACCACGGTGATGGCGGCCGCCGCCGCGTACGCCGGAGTCCAGGTGCGGGGATCGCTGCGGGACATGGAGCAGCGGCTCCTGCCGTGGGGCACCTCCGCGGCGGCGCTGGAGCAGGAAAGGGCCCTGGATTCGGCCGGTGCCGTCCTGGTGTCCCGCATCCTCGACGTCGACGGGCGCGGTGCGGTGTCACGAGACACTCTGGCGCTCGCGCACGACCTCATGAAGCGCCTCGGTGCAGCCCCCGCGCCCGGCCCGGCGGGGACCGACGGCGGGGACGACGGTCTGATCACACCCGAGGAGGCGGCCTCCGTGATCCTGGGCCTCCAGGACCGCGAGACCAGGGACCGGGCCGCCGAGTGGATGGAGGGCCCCGAGGCCGGGACGGCGCTGAGGCTGTGGAGCGCGCTCGCCCGCCGATGCGTCGGGCCGTACGTGGAACACGCCGCGGCGGCCGCTCACGCTGGCCGCCTGGGTCTCCTGGTCCACCGACGACGAGGCGGGTGCCAGGGTGGCACTGGGCCTCGCTCTGCGGGCCGATCCCGACTACACGTTCGCCCAGCTGCTGCACCAGGCGTGCAACCAGGGCCTGGATCCGGAAACGCTGCGCCGCTGCCTCCGTGGGGAGCGCACCCTGCGTGAGCGGGGAGGCGAGGGGGACCCGCACGACAGCGCTCGGACCACGGAGCGACGGAGCGGACCGCGCGCGCCGGGCACTCCGGCCGCGAGGCGTAGGCGAAGGACGGCGGCCCGGCCGGCATCGGACAGCGCCTCCCGCCCGGCCACTGCTTCCGGTCCGGACGCTTCCTCCCGTCCGGGCGCCGCTGCCTCCCGTACGGGCGCGGCCAGAAGCCGCGACGGGGCCCGTGACATCCGACGGCTGGGGCGCCGGGACGCCAGGAGCCACGACTGATGTGCTTCCGACCCGGGCGGAAGCTCCTGCCGGCCGGCCCCGCCGGCAGAGGAGGAAGTGGAGCAGCGCGTGGAACGGGTGTGGCGAAGGGAGTGTTTATCGTCAGGAAGACGACTATGATTTCGGCATGCCGCCCTACGACCCGTCGACCTTCCCGCCCTTCGCTGTCACCGTCGATCTGGTTGTCCTCACGGTGCGACGCCACGCCCTCTGCGCGTTGGTGGTCCGGCGTGGCGAAACGCCGTTCCAGGGACGGTGGGCGCTACCGGGCGGATTCGTCAGGGCCGATGAGGATCTCGGTGCGGCGGCGGCGCGGGAACTCGTCGAGGAGACCGGGCTCTGCGCACACGACCCGGCGGCTCCCGCCGTCGGTAACGGCGCCCACCTCGAACAGCTGGCCACTTACGGCGATCCGGGGCGCGACCCCCGGATGAGGGTCGTCAGCGTCGCGCACCTCGCGCTGGCGCCCGACCTTCCCGCCCCGCGCGCGGGAGGGGACGCGAACAGCGCCCGATGGGCATCGGTCGAGGACCTTCTCGGTCCGGGCGGCGGCTTCGCCCGCGACGGCGAGCAGTCCGCGCCACTGGCCTTCGATCACGCGAGGATCCTCGACGACGGGGTCGAGCGGGCACGCTCGAAGATCGAGTACTCCTCGCTGGCCACGGCGTTCTGCCCGCCGGAGTTCACGGTCGGCGAGCTGCGCAGGGTGTACGAAGCGGTGTGGGGCGTGGTCCTGGACCCCCGGAATTTCCACCGCAAGGTCACGGGCACACCCGGCTTCCTGGTGCCGTCCGGAGGGACCACCACGCGGCAGGGAGGCCGTCCCGCACAGCTGTTCCGGGCCGGAGCGGCGACCGTGCTCAACCCCCCGATGCTGAGGCCGGAGGTCTGAGGGAGGCGCGGACCGCGGGCTCGCTCGGCGCGTACCCGCGGAACGCCCACAAAGGCACCGTTGCGCAAAAAGTCTGAAATGTCGCGTTATCTTGCTGGGGTACTCCACCCTGCCGCCGAGCGGTCTCACCCTCAGCGAGAGAAGCGATGCTCCAGGCCATCGGACTCACCAGCACCCCCCACCGCGACCGTCCGCCCGTAGTGGACGATCTGACCTTCGAAGCTCCGCCCGGCAGCGTCACCGCTCTCCTCGGCGCTCCCGGCTCCGGCAAGACCACGGCCCTTCGACTGATGCTCGAACTCGAAGGCGGCAGGGGCGTCACCTACTTCAAGGGCCGCCCACTGCACCGCATCGGCCATCCCGCCCGGGAAGTCGGGGTGTTGCTCGGAGACGTGCCGGGGCACCCCGCGCGCACCGCGCGCGGCCAGCTCCGCATGCTCTGTGCCGCGGCGGGAGTTCCCGCTTCGCGAGCCGATGAACTCCTCGAGGTCGTCGGCCTCGCGGGGTTGGGAGATCAGCGCATCGGCACGCTCTCGGCGGGCATGGACCGACGGCTCGGCCTCGCCTCGGCGCTGCTCGGCGACCCCCATACGCTCGTGCTCGACGAGCCCACCGAGGGGCTCTCGCCGCGTGAGAGGAGCTGGCTCCACGGTCTGCTCCGCGCGCACGCGGCCCAGGGCGGCACGGTCCTGCACACGACCGGCGACCCCAAGGAGGCCGCTCGCGCGGCCGACCGCGTGGTCACCATCGACGAGGGGCGCCTCGTCGCCGATCAGGACGTCGCCGAATTCTCCCGGACCCGCCTGCGGCCCCGGGTCGCCGTGCGGACCCCCCACGCGGCCAGGCTGGCCGCCGTGATGAGCCGAGAGGCCCGTGCGGCACAGCGCTCCGTCGAGGTGGTCGCCGAGGACGGCAGCCGGCTGTCGGTGTACGGCAGCAGTTGCGCGGAGGTCGGGGACACGGCGTACCGGCACGGTCTGCCCGTCCATCAACTCGCGGACGAGACGGGGGACGCGGGTCCGGCGGCCGCCCCGCCCCGGGGCAGGGGTGAGGTCCCGGTGAGGACCGTCCTGCCGGGGCCCGCTTCGGCGGTGGCGGTCTCGAAGCTGCCCCCGCCGATTCCCGTACGCCCGGCCCGTGGTCCGCTCCGGCCCCTGAGGTACGAACTGCGCCGCCTCTTCGGCGTCAGGACGACCGCCCTGATCATGGTCGCCGTTCTGGTCGTCTCGGCGGCCGTCTCCGTGCTGCTGGCCCGCTCCGGCAAGGTGCCTCTGCCCGATCTGCTGGTCGCCTGGCCGGATCTGCTGCCGCTCCCTCCCGCCGCGTTCGCCGCCGGGCTGCTCGGTGCCCTCTCCTTCGGTGACGAGTTCCGGTACCCCGCGCTCGCCGCCGGGCGGGGAACGGTCCCGCGTCGCCTCGGGCTCCTGTTCGCCAAGCTGGTGGTCTCCGCGGGTGTGGCGCTGCTGCTCGCCCTTCTCTCCGTACTGGCGGATGCCGAAGCCCTGCGTCTCGTGTACGGCGGCGACTTGGTGTCGGTCCCGGAGAACGGGCCCCAGCTCGGCGCCAGTTGGGCGGGCCTGTCGGTCGGCTGCGCCTGGGCCGGACTGCTGGGGGCCGGTGTGTTCCGGCTGACGGTCGCCGGCGTCGCGGCCGTACTGGCGGTTCCGGTCCTCGTCGTACCGCTGATGCAGAAACTCCTCGCGGGACCGTCCGCCCGTTCGATCACGGGACTGCCGGGCCGGCTGCGTGAACTGGGCTGGGCGCAGTGGCCGTACGAGACGGACCGCTTGGCCATGGCCGCCGTGCGGGTTGTGGCTCAACCCGTAGGGCTGGCGCTTTCCTTGTCGTTGTCTGCCTTGATCTGCGCGTATGTGTTCACCAGCCTTCGAGGCAGAGCTCGTTGGTGATCGCTTCACCTGGGCGCGAAGGTTACTTACGGACAACTCCCCTGAAAGGGCGTGATTTCTACCGATAACGCGTCAATTGAGAGGCGGGTGCCGATCACCCTTTCGTGTGCTTTTCAGCAAAGACCTCAAGGGCCGGGTGAGCCGCGCCGACAAAGGATGCGTGAGTACCCTTGCGCACACCATGATGACCGCCGCCCGCTCCGCCGACTCCGGCCTCGCCGGCCCGGGCGAAATCGACCGCTACCCGTACACGGAGGCCCCGGCCGGCGAGCGTGCCGCCCTCCGTTCCTGGGGTGGTGCCGAATCCGATCTGGGGCGGGCGGGCCGGCGTGGCACGGCCAGTCGCGGCCGTGGACTTCACGGCCAACTGGTCCAGCAGCTCGGCCAGATGATTGTTTCCGGCGACCTCGGTGCCGACCGGCCGCTCGTTCCGGAGGAGATCGGCCAGCGATTCGAGGTCTCCCGCACCGTTGTGAGGGAGTCCCTGCGCGTTCTCGAGGCGAAGGGTCTGGTCAGTGCCCGGCCCAACGTGGGCACCCGGGTGCGCCCGGTGAGCGACTGGAACCTCCTGGACCCCGACATCATCGAATGGCGCGCTTTCGGTCCGCAGCGTGACGACCAGCGGCGCGAGCTGGACGACCTCCGCTGGACCATCGAGCCGCTCGCCGCACGGCTGGCCGCCGGTCATGGCCGTGAGGACATTCAGCAGCGCCTCGGCGACATGATCGAGATCATGGGGCATGCGACGGGCCAGGGGGACGCCATCACGTTCTCCCGGGCGGATGCGGAATTCCACGCCCTGCTGATCCAGGCGGCGGGCAACCGCATGCTCGAACACCTCTCCGGGATCGTGTCGGCGGCCCTGCACGTCTCGGGTGGGTCCGTCACCGGATGTGACCGCCCCGCCGAGGCGTCCCTCGGGCACCATGCGCGGATCGTGGAGGCCCTGGCCTCGGGTGATTCCGCCGGCGCGGAGGCCGCCATGCGCCAGCTGCTGGTCGGGCACACCGACGGCGAGCGGGTGGTTCCCGCGCCCCGCGAGCACTGAACACAGCGAGACCGGGGTATGCGGACCGTGTGCCGCCGGACCCTCGCGGTTCGGCGGCATGTTCATACGGATATGTGACCTCTGGGTCTGTTTGTCGCGGATGGGGTGTGACTGGGGCCACGCGAATTGGGCGTAACACTCCTCGAAACAGTGCGATGACTTAAGAGGTGACCGCCGCGGAAGGAATACAGCAGCCACACAGTGCGCTGTGCAGTTCTGAGGCCAAGCCCGCGCCGTCGGCGACATCCCCAGCCGGCGGTCGTCGGTTCCAGCCCTCTCCAGGGCCGGGCCGGAAGCCGTTTCCATCGTTCCGAGAGGTTGTTCGTGTCGGCCAGCACATCCCGTACGCTCCCGCCGGAGATCGCCGAGTCCGAGTCTGTGATGGCGCTCATCGAGCGGGGAAAGGCTGATGGGCAGATCGCCGGCGATGACGTGCGTCGGGCCTTCGAGGCTGACCAGATTCCGCCAACCCAGTGGAAGAATGTTCTGCGCAGCCTCAACCAGATCCTCGAGGAAGAGGGTGTGACGCTGATGGTCAGTGCCGCGGAGTCGCCTAAGCGCGCCCGCAAGAGCGTCGCAGCGAAGAGCCCGGTCAAGCGCACCGCCACCAAGACCGTCGCCGCCAAGACGGCCGTGACGCGCACCGTCGCGGCATCCGCCGCCCCGGCGGCCGAGAGCGCGGACGTGGCGGCCGACGACGCTGCCGTTGCCGCTCCTGCGAAGAAGACGGCAGCCAAGAAGACGGTTGCCAAGAAGACCGCGGCGAAGAAGACCGCGGTCAAGAAGACCGCCGCGAAGAAGTCCGGCAAGCAGGACGACGAGCTGCTCGACGGCGACGAGCCGGTCGAGGAAGTGAAGGCCGGCAAGGGCGAGGAAGAGGAGGGCGAGGGCGAGAACAAGGGCTTCGTCCTCTCCGACGACGACGAGGACGACGCGCCTGCGCAGCAGGTGGCCGTCGCCGGCGCCACGGCCGACCCGGTCAAGGACTACCTGAAGCAGATCGGCAAGGTCCCCCTCCTCAACGCCGAGCAGGAGGTCGAGCTCGCCAAGCGCATCGAAGCCGGGCTCTTCGCCGAGGACAAGCTCGCGAACTCCGACAAGCTCGCACCGAAGCTCAAGCGCGAGCTGGAGATCATCGCCGAGGACGGCCGCCGGGCCAAGAACCACCTGCTGGAGGCCAACCTCCGCCTCGTGGTCTCGCTGGCCAAGCGCTACACCGGCCGCGGCATGCTCTTCCTGGACCTCATCCAGGAGGGCAACCTCGGTCTGATCCGCGCGGTCGAGAAGTTCGACTACACCAAGGGCTACAAGTTCTCCACGTACGCCACATGGTGGATCCGCCAGGCGATCACCCGCGCCATGGCCGACCAGGCCCGCACCATCCGCATCCCGGTGCACATGGTCGAGGTCATCAACAAGCTCGCACGGGTGCAGCGCCAGATGCTCCAGGACCTGGGCCGTGAGCCCACCCCGGAGGAGCTGGCCAAGGAGCTCGACATGACCCCCGAGAAGGTCATCGAGGTCCAGAAGTACGGGCGCGAGCCGATTTCGCTCCACACCCCGCTGGGTGAGGACGGGGACAGCGAGTTCGGAGACCTGATCGAGGACTCCGAGGCGGTCGTCCCGGCGGACGCGGTGAGCTTCACCCTGCTCCAGGAGCAGCTGCACTCCGTGCTCGACACCCTGTCCGAGCGCGAGGCGGGCGTCGTCTCGATGCGTTTCGGTCTCACCGACGGCCAGCCGAAGACGCTGGACGAGATCGGCAAGGTCTACGGGGTGACGCGTGAGCGCATCCGTCAGATCGAGTCCAAGACGATGTCGAAGCTGCGCCACCCGTCGCGTTCGCAGGTTCTGCGCGACTACCTCGACTAGACCGAGGACAGACATGGGCCGGGGCCCGGAACCGATGAGGTTCCGGGCCCCGGCCCATGTCCGCATGCGGTCGGCACCGGGGCGGATGACGCTGAGTGGGCACTGTTCACCTCGGCGTCAGGAGTCTTCATGCCCCGCGTTCTCGTCCGTGTCCTTCCCGCCGCGCTCACCCTGGCGGCCGCTGCCGCGGTGATACCCCTCGGTCCCCCCGCCCCGGCCGCCGCGGACAGCATCATCGTCGGCGGGAGGCCGGTGGCCGTCGCGGACAGTCCGTGGACCGTGGCCCTGTCGAGCCGTGACCGGTTCGGAGGAACCCGCGCGGGCCAGTTCTGCGGCGGAGTGGCGATCGCACCCACCAAGGTGCTCACGGCCGCGCACTGCCTGCGGGAGGACGTCCTGGGCGCCTCCGTCACGGAGGTCGCCGACCTGCGGATCATCGCGGGCCGGGACGAGCTGAGCGGGCCGGGCGGCCAGGAGATCCCCGTGCGGTCGTCGTGGGTCAATCCGGGCTACGACCCGCACACCAACGCCGGGGACCTCGCGGTCCTCACCCTGGCCCGGGCGCTGCCGGAGAACAGCGTCATCCCGATGGCCGGGGCCGGCGACGCGGCGTACGAGCCGGGTACCGAGGCCACGGTGTACGGCTGGGGGGACACGACCGGCTACGGCGCCTACGCGTCCGGGCTGCACGCCGCCACGGTGCGGGTGATGCCGGACAGCGACTGCGTCCGCGCGTACCCCGGCGGCACACGGGGCGCGTACGAGGCCTCGTCGATGCTCTGCGCCGGTGACACCGCGGGCGGGCGGGATGCCTGCCAGGGGGACAGCGGAGGCCCGCTGGTGGCCCGTGGGCGCCTCATCGGGCTCGTCTCATGGGGGAGTGGCTGCGGGAGCCCCGGCAGCCCCGGGGTGTACACACGCGTGTCCGCGGCGATCCGGTGGATGGCCGACCGGAGCTGACCACGGACTGCGGACCTCGCGTCCGGGCGTACGAGAACGGGCGGCTTTCCCCGAGGGGAGGCCGCCCGTCGGCCGGTCCTGGACCGTGCCCATGGCTCGTCGTGGATGCGAGGTGTCAGTGTTCCTCGTCGGCGGCACTGGCCTGCACGGCAGTGAGCCGATCCGTCTCATCCTGTATTTCCGCGGCGATCTTCTTGAGTTCCGGCTCGAACTTGCGTCCGTGGTGGGCACAGAAGAGCAGTTCACCGCCGCTGATCAGGACGACGCGCAGATAGGCCTGGGCGCCGCAACGGTCACAGCGGTCTGCTGCGGTCAGCGGGCTCGCGGGGGTCAGAACAGTAGTCACGTCGCCTCTTCTCTAGCTCGACGAGCTGTCGTACCAGGGTCAACATCCAACCAGGCCGAAAACGTTCCCGCTCGTGGCATTTCTTCGAAACTTCTTCTGAGGATGGCTGTCTGTTGCCGGTTGGCGGCGAATGTGCCGTATTGCGTAGCGCTACGGTTTCGCGTTGCTTGTGTGGGCCGGTCCGCCGGCTGGCTTGCCGGTTGTTCATGAGGACGTGCCCGGAGCCTAAATGGTTCATGCCTCGAAGGGAACGTGATGTGCACGTCACCCTAACGAATGATCGAACGCGTATGCGAGGCTGGACTAGCATAAGGATTCCCCCTGGGTGGCGTTACAACCGCTCTACCAGGCCTCGGTAGGCTCTCAGCGGCTACCGAGGCCGAGCCCGTTACCCACTGGGCCCCAAATGAAATTCAGCGAGGAGCGAACCGCGTGACCGCCGATTCCGTGCCGTCCACTGCGCTGCTGACCGGAGCAGGCGGCGCAGACAGGGACAGCTCCAACTACACCGCGCGGCATCTTCTCGTCCTCGAGGGGCTCGAAGCGGTCCGTAAGCGTCCCGGGATGTACATCGGGTCCACGGACAGCCGCGGACTCATGCACTGCCTCTGGGAGATCATCGACAACTCGGTCGACGAAGCTCTCGGCGGGTTCTGCGACAGCATCGAGGTCATCCTCCACGACGACTCCTCCGTGGAGGTCCGCGACAACGGCCGTGGCATCCCGGTCGACGTGGAGCCCAAGACCGGGCTCTCCGGCATCGAGGTCGTCATGACCAAGCTGCACGCCGGCGGAAAGTTCGGCGGCGGGTCCTACGCGGCGTCGGGCGGTCTCCACGGCGTCGGCGCCTCCGTCGTGAACGCGCTCTCCGCCCGGCTGGACGTCGAGGTCGACCGGAACAGCGCCACTCACTCCATCAGCTTCCGCCGCGGTGTCCCCGGAATGTTCACCGAGCAGGGCCCGGACAGCCCCTTCGACCCCGCCAACGGCCTCCGCAAGGGCAAGCGCGTCCCCAAGACGCGTACGGGTACCCGGGTGCGGTACTGGGCGGACCGCCAGATCTTCCTCAAGGACGCCAAGCTCAACCTGGAGACGCTGTACCAGCGGGCACGCCAGACCGCGTTCCTCGTACCGGGCCTCACCATCGTCGTGCGCGACGAGCGCGGCATCGACGGCGAGGGCAAGACGGAGGAGACGTTCCGCTTCGACGGCGGGATCAGCGAGTTCTGCGAGTACCTGGCGCAGGACAAGGCCGTCTGCGACGTGCAGCGCCTGAGCGGGACGGGCACCTTCAAGGAGACCGTGCCGGTCCTGGACGACCGCGGGCACATGACGGCGACCGAGGTCACCCGTGAGCTGGGGGTCGACATCGCCCTGCGCTGGGGCACCGGCTACGACACGAACCTCAAGTCCTTCGTCAACATCATCGCCACCCCCAAGGGCGGCACCCACGTCAGCGGCTTCGAGCGCTCCCTCACCAGGACGGTGAACGAGGTCCTGCGCTCCTCCAAGCTGCTGCGGGTCGCCGAGGACGACATCGTCAAGGACGACGCCCTGGAGGGCCTGACGGCGGTCGTCACCGTACGGCTGGCGGAACCGCAGTTCGAAGGGCAGACCAAGGAGGTCCTGGGCACCTCGGCGGCCAACCGGATCGTGGCCAATGTCGTCGCCAAGGAGCTCAAGGCCTTCCTGACGTCCACCAAGCGCGATGCCAAGGCCCAGGCCAGGGCGGTGCTGGACAAGGCCGTGGCCGCCGCCCGCACCCGTATCGCCGCTCGCCAGCACAAGGACGCGCAGCGCCGCAAGACCGCGCTGGAGTCCTCCTCGCTGCCCGCGAAGCTCGCGGACTGCCGGAGCGACGACGTGGAGCGCAGCGAGCTCTTCATCGTGGAGGGCGACTCGGCCCTCGGTACCGCGAAGCTGGCCCGCAACAGTGAGTTCCAGGCCCTGCTGCCGATCCGTGGCAAGATCCTCAACGTCCAGAAGTCGTCCGTCTCGGACATGCTGAAGAACGCCGAGTGCGGGGCCATCATCCAGGTCATAGGAGCGGGCTCCGGGCGCACCTTCGACATCGACGCCGCGCGCTACGGCAAGGTCATCATGATGACGGACGCCGACGTCGACGGCTCGCACATCCGCACCCTGCTGCTGACGCTCTTCCAGCGCTACATGCGGCCGATGGTCGAGGCGGGGCGGGTGTTCGCGGCCGTGCCCCCGCTGCACCGGATCGAGCTCGTCCAGCCGAAGAAGGGCCAGGACAAGTACATCTACACCTACTCCGACAACGAGCTGCGGCAGACGCTGCTGGAGCTGCAGCGGAAGAACGTCCGGTTCAAGGACTCGATCCAGCGGTACAAGGGTCTCGGTGAGATGGACGCGGACCAGCTCGCGGAGACCACGATGGACCCGCGCCACCGCACCCTGCGCCGGATCAACATCGGCGACCTGGAATCCTCCGAGCACGTCTTCGACCTGCTGATGGGCAACGAGGTCGCTCCGCGTAAGGAGTTCATCACCAGCTCCGCCGCCACCCTGGACCGCTCCCGTATCGACGTCTGAGGTTCTCCACCCGTGGGTGGAGACCTTTTTCCACCCACGGTCAGCCCCTGAGCCGATCCCGTGACCCCCGCATCTCCGTAGCGTCGAGGACATCGAATCCTCACGCCCTCGGAGGCCGGCATGACAGAGCTCTTCAACGTTCTGGTGATCGTCGCGGTCGTCGCGCTCGTCGTCGTGCGTCAGTTCTCGGCCCAGCGGGTCGGCGAACTGAAGCGGTGGTGGGTGCTGCCGGCGGTCCTCCTCGTCGTCGCGCTGCGCGGTGACGGAGCCCTCGACCCCCGTCACGAGGCGCTGTCGGCGGTGATACTCGGCGCGGGTCTCCTGGTCGGTCTGGTCACCGGTGCGGGATGGGGCTGGACCGCCCGGCTGTGGCAGGCGCCGGACGAAACGCTCTGGAGCAGGGGGACCAGGGCGACCGTCTTCGTATGGGCGGGTGGGATCGCGCTGCGCGTCGCGCTGGCCGGGACCGCACTTCTGCTCGGTGTGCACCAGGGGACGGGAGCTCTGCTCATATCGCTCGCGGCGATGCTGTTCGCACGCAGCGGTGTGCTGGCTCTGAGGGCCGGCGGCATACGTGAGCAGTACGGTGTCACGGCGGCTTCTCCGGCCGGAGACGCGCCGTCGGCGGCCGGAGCGGTCATGACGAAGGGCGGGGCGTGAACCGCGGTACGTGGACGAGCTGGCCTTCCAAGGAGGCCCTCACGCCGGAGCCCCGCACTCGGCTCCGGGCCGCCATCGGGTGGTTCGTATGGGCCGCCGTATTCGCCGGCTACCTCTGGAAGATCTTCGCGGACGGGCGGTTCGCCCTCTGGCAGGTGGCGCTCGGTCTGGCGGCGACCGCCGGCTGTGTCCTGGTGGGCAAGGAGTTCTTCCGGACCACCAGGGAGCACCGTCTCGGCCCCTCGCTCGGGCTGCTGGTGCTGCTCATCGCTGTGGCGTTCGGGGCTCTGGGGGCGGGCGCGGGGGGCGCCGCCGCCGTGCTGTGGTGTGTGTGCGCCGTGGTCGCCCTGGAGAGGCTCCCGCTGGTCGCCGCCGTCCCGCTCACGACGGTGACGCTGGTCGCCTACGTCGTCGTCAAGGGCGACGGCTGGCTCACGAGCGTGATCACCGCCGGCGGGCTGTGCCTGGGCGGATATGTGCTGCGGCTCGATGCCGAGGCCCGGGGCAGCTCCCAGCGCCTCCTCGCCCAGGAGCGTGCCGCCAGGGAGGCGGAGGCCGGGAGTGCCGCGCTGGCGGAGAGATCCAGGATCGCCCGTGAGATCCACGATGTGCTCGCCCACAGCCTCTCCGCCCAGCTGGTGCACCTGGAAGCGGCCCGGCTGCTGATCGAACGGGAGCCGTCCGCGGAATTCCGTGACCAGGTGCTGGAGAGGGTGGTGGCGGCGCGCTCGATGGCGCGTGAGGGCCTCGCCGAGACCCGCCAGGCGCTCTCCGCGCTGCGCGGGGAGATGATCCCGGTGGAGGACTTCCTGCGTCAGCTGATGGCCGGTGAGCCGGCCGAGGTGTCCGTGGCGGGGGAGCGGAGGCAGCTGACGGCAGAGGCGTCGCAGACGGTGCGGAGGGTGGCGCAGGAGGCACTGACCAACACCCGCAAACACGCGCCGGGGGCGGTCGTCACCGTCCGGCTGGAGTATCAGCCGGACACGGTGGCCCTGGAGGTACGGGACTCCGGCGGTCGCCGTCCCGCCGGTGAGCTCGCTGTCAGTGGCTCCGGATACGGTCTGGTGGGGATGCGGGAACGTGCCGAGCTGCTCGGCGGGACGCTGGAGGCAGGGCCGGACGAGGAGGGATTCGTGGTGAATCTGCGGGTGCCCGCGTGAGCGCGCGGGTGGTGGTGGCGGACGACCAGTCGGTGGTGCGGGAGGGCATCGTCATGCTGCTCGGCCTGCTGCCCGGCATCGAGGTGGTGGGGGCCGCGAAGGACGGTGACGAGGCGGTCGCCCTCGTCGCCGAGATGTCTCCCGACGTGGTTCTCATGGACCTGCGGATGCCCCGGTGCGACGGCGTCGAAGCCACGCGCCGTATCCGCAGGGACCATCCCGGCACCCAGGTGGTGGTCCTCACCACCTTCGCCGACGACGATTCGCTGTTCACCGCCCTGCAGGCGGGTGCGCGGGGCTACCTCACCAAGGACGCCCGGGGCGAGGAGATCGCCCAGGCCATCGAGGCCGTGCTCTCCGGGGAGGCCGGGCTCTCACCGAAGGTGCAGAGCCGGCTGCTGGAGCGGGTCACGGCCCGGACCCTCGGGACGGGGGCGCCGGTCCCGGCGGAGCTGCCCGACGGGCTCACCCCCAGGGAGGCCGAGGTGCTGGTCCTCATCGCGGACGGACAGTCCAACACGGAGATCGCACGCACGCTGCACATCTCCCGGGCCACCGTGAAAACGCACATCAACAACCTCTTCGCCAAGACAGGCGCCCGCGACCGGACGGGAGCCATGCGTTATGCCTACGGCCGGGGTCTCGCACACCCACCCGGCACTTCCGTCACCTGAAATGGTGAAGCACGGCGAATGAAGTGCCCGGGATCTTCCCGGTCTGCCCATTCTTGGCTACGCGGCCGAAAAGGCTCGTGGACAAGGGAGTTGTCGGTGGAGAAGGAAGCAGGGCCGGACGCCGCAGCGATGCGGCTCGACGACCCGTGGTACGAGGTCCCGGCCACCGCGTGGGGCGGTACGGACGGTTCGGGGGCCGTGGTGCCCGACGGGCGGTCCCGGCCGGTGGAGCAACGCGGCCACAGCGCGGCGGAGATCTATCTGGAGGTGCAGAACAGCCCGGCGTTCCGTGAGGTACGCCGTCGCTACCGACGCTTCGTGGTTCCCTCGGCCATCGCCTTCCTGCTCTGGTACCTCGCCTATGTCATCGCGGCCACCACCGCGCACGATCTGATGGCGCGTCCCGTCGTCGGCGCGGTCAACGTGGCCATGGTGGCGGGGCTCGGACAGTTCCTCACCACCTTCCTGCTCACCTGGGCGTACGTCCGTCACGCGCGTCTGCACCGGGACCGTGCCGCGCTGGATCTCCGCTGGGAGACCCAGGAGATGACCAGAGGGGCCGGCCGGTGAGAGGGGATCATCAGACGCTGGCCCTGCTGCTGTTCAGCGTGTTCATCGCCGTGACGCTCGGCATCACCACCTGGGTCGGCCGCAACAGGCAGGGGTCGGCGGAGGAGTTCTACGCCGGCGGACGGCTGTTCTCCCCCATGGAGAACGGGTTCGCCATCGCCGGTGACTACATGTCAGCCGCGTCCTTCCTCGGCATCTCGGGACTGATCGCCCTGTTCGGCTACGACGGCATGCTCTACTCCGTCGGCTTCCTCGTCGCCTGGCTCGTCGTCCTGCTGCTCGTAGCCGAACTCGTGCGCAACTGCGGGCGGTTCACCCTCGCCGACGTGGTGGCGGCCCGGATGGCGGAGCGCCCGGTGCGCACGGCGGTGGGTACCTCGTCCGTCACGGTCTCCGTGCTGTACCTGGTGGCCCAGATGGTCGGTGCGGGGAGCCTCGTCGCGCTGCTGCTCGGTGGCACGAGCGACACCGCCCGGTCCTGGACCGTGGTCGGGGTCGGGGCGCTGATGGTGATCTACGTGTCGCTCGGCGGTATGCGCGCCACGACCTGGATCCAGATCGTCAAGGCGGTCCTGCTGATGTCCGGCGCGGTGGCGCTCACCGTGCTCGTCCTGCTCCGCTTCCACGGCGACGTCAACGCCCTGCTCACCTCCGCCGCCGAACGCAGCGGCCACGGAGGGGACTTCCTCTCGCCCGGCCTGAGGTACGGCGGGAGCTGGACGGCCCGCTTCGACTTCATCAGCCTCGGCCTGGCGCTCGTCCTCGGCACGGCCGGCCTGCCGCACATCCTGTCGCGCTTCTACACCGTCCCCACGGCCCGTGCGGCCCGGCGCTCGGTCGTCTGGTCCATCGGGCTCATCGGCAGCTTCTACCTGATGACCATCGTGCTCGGGTTCGGGGCGGCCGCGCTCGTCGGAACCGCGGATGTGCGGGCGTCCAACGCCTCGGGGAACACGGCCGTACCGCTTCTGGCGCTCGTGCTCGGGGGAGGTGAGGGCTCCACGGGAGGCACGGTGCTCTTCGCCGTCGTGGCCGCCGTCGCCTTCGCCACGATCCTGGCCGTCGTCGCCGGGATCACCCTCGCCTCCTCGGCCTCCGTAGCCCATGACCTCTACGCCTCGTTCCGGAGGCCGGGCGCCAAGCATCGGAGCGAGGTCGGTGTGGCCCGGGTGGCCGCGGCGGGCATCGGGGTGGTGGCCATCGCCCTCGGCCTCCTCGCCCAGAATCTGAACGTCGCGTTCCTGGTGGGACTGGCCTTCGCGGTCGCCGCCTCCGCCAACCTCCCGGCGCTGCTCTACTCCCTGTTCTGGCGGAACTTCACCACCCGGGGAGCGGTCTGGGCCGTCTACGGCGGGCTGATCCCCGCCGTGCTGCTCGTGCTGCTCTCACCGGTGGTCTCGGGCAGGCCCACCTCGCTCTTCCCCGGCGTGGACCTCGCGTTCTTCCCCCTGGAGAACCCTGGGCTCGTATCGATCCCGGCGGGCTTCCTGGCCGGCTGGATCGGCACGGTCACCTCGCCGGAGCCACCGGACCCGGCCAAGCACGCGGAGACGGAGGTCCGTTCGCTCACCGGGGCGGGAGCGGCGTAGACATCTGGTCGACGAGCGGTACGGACCGGCGGGTTCAGGAGCCGGTGGCCCAGATGTACCGGTGTTCCGGGCGTCCCGTCTCGCCGTACTTGAGGGAGAGCCGCACGCGGCCCGTGCGCTCCAGCAGCTTCAGGTAGCGCTGGGCCGTCTGGCGGCTCATCCCGGCGCTCTCCGCGATCTCCTGCGCGGAGAGCGGCCCGTCGGCGGACCGCAGGGCCTGGCGGACCAGTTCCGCGGTCGTCGTCGAATGCCCCTTGGGGAGGTCGGACCCGGCGGTCGCCCACAAGGCCCCGAACAGCCGGTCCACCTCCGTCTGCTCGGCCTCGCCGCCGCTCTCGAAGGTGCGGCGCAGAGCCGCGTAAGCCTCCAGTTTGGTGCGGAGCCCGGCGTACGCGAACGGCTTGACCAGGTACTGGAGCGCGCCGTGGCGCATCGCCGCCTGGACGGTCGCCACATCGCGGGCCGCCGTCACCATGATCACGTCGGTGTGCCGGCCGAGTGCGCGGAGCTCCCGCACGACGGCCAGACCGTTGCGGTCCGGCAGATAGTGATCGAGGAGGATCAGATCGATCGGCGCCTCGCCGATCCTCGTGAGGGCCTCCGCCGCCGAGTGGGCCATGGCGGCGACGCGGAATCCGGGCACCTTGGCGACGTAGGCCGCGTTGATGCGTGCGACCCG
The DNA here is from genome assembly GCF_055583745.1 of Streptomyces sp. NPDC104381. Classification (NCBI taxonomy): domain Bacteria; kingdom Bacillati; phylum Actinomycetota; class Actinomycetes; order Kitasatosporales; family Streptomycetaceae; genus Streptomyces; species Streptomyces sp. NPDC104381. Next base: position 991,536 of record NZ_JBVJNK010000002.1, on the reverse strand, counting down.
TACGTCGTCGTCCACGACCAGAACCTCGATCACGGGGCGTCTCCTGACGTCGTGGGCGGTACGGGGGCCCGCGAGCCGCCCGGGGTGGGCGGGTCGAGGGGGTCGGGACCGCCCGCGGTGGGTACGCCGAGCCGTTCCGGTTCGGCCAGGGCCTCCGGCAGGACGACGGTGAACACCGCGCCGCCCTCGGGGGCGTCCGACACGGACACGCTGCCGCCCTGCCGCTCGGCGAGCCGCCGCACCAGGGGCAGCCCCAGGCCTCGCTTGCCGTGGGCCGGGAGTTCCTTGGTCGACCAGCCCTCCGTGAAGATGGATTCGTGGTCGCCCGCAGGCACGCCGGGACCGCTGTCGCGCACCCGCAGCACCACCGTACGGCCCTCGGTCCGCAGTCCGACCTCGATCCGCGCGTCGGCCGACCCCGCGGCCGCGTCCAGCGCGTTGTCGACCAGGTTGCCGAGAACCGTGACGAGCCCGCGTGGATCCACCAGCCGGTCCGGCAGCAGGGTTCCCGGGGCCATGCGCAGGGCGACACCGCGTTCCGCGGCCACGGTCGCCTTGCCGACCAGGAGCGACGCCAGCAGCGGGTCCTGGACCTTCTCGGTGACCTGCTCGGCGGTCGCCCGGTGGACGCCGACGACTTCCGTGACGAACTCCACCGCCTCCTCGTGCATCTCCAGCTCCAGCAGTCCCAGGAGGGTGTGCAGCCGGTTGGCGTGCTCGTGGTCCTGGGCGCGGAGCGCGTCGATGAGGCCGTGGGTGGAGTCGAGTTCGCGGCCGAGGTACTCCAGCTCCGTACGGTCGCGCAGCGTGACCACGGCTCCGCCGTCCTCGGTCGGCATCCGGTTGGCTAGGAGCACGCGGCTGCCGCGGACCGTCACCAGGTCGTCGCCGAGCACCCGCCCGGCCAGTACATCGGTGGTGCGCCCCTCGCCCAGCGCCTCGTCGAGCTGCCGGCCCGCGGCGCCGGGGCCGAGCCCGAGCAGTCGCTGGGCCTCGTCGTTCAGCAGCCTGACGCGCCCGGTGCGGTCGAGTGCCACGACGCCCTCACGGATGCTGTGGAGCATCGCCTCACGCTCGGTCAGCAGCGCGGAGATGTCGGAGAACGCCAGGTCATGGGTCTGCCGCTGGAGACGGCGGGAGATCAGATAGGCGGCCAGCGCCCCCACCGCCAGCGCCCCGCCCGCGTAGGCGAGCAGCCCGGGGATCGTGGCGAGCAGCCGGGCGCGGACGCTGTCGTACGCGATACCGACCGAGACCGCGCCGACGACCCGGCCCGATGCGTCCAGCAGCGGCACCTTGCCGCGGGCCGAGCGTCCGAGGGTGCCGCTGTCGATCTCCATCACGGACCGGCCGGCGAGCGCCGTGCTGGGGTCGGTGGAGACGACGTCGCCGATTCGCGAGGAGTCCGTGTGGGACCAGCGCACCCCCTGCTTGTCCATGATCACCACGTATTCGGCGCCGGTCGCCCGTCTGATCCGCTCCGCGGCGGTCTGCACGGCGCCGTGCGGGCGCGGTTCGGTGCTCTGCAGCGCGGCCGAGATCTGCGGCTGGGCCGCCGTGCTCTGTGCGATCGCCAGGGCACGGCGCATCGCCTGGTCGTCGAGCTGGGCGCTGAGCGGTGCCAGGAAGAGGCCCGTGACGAGGACCGTGACGCCGGTGACGACGGCCAGCTGCATCAGCAGGACCTGGGAGAAGACCCGCTGCGGCCAGCCGAACCGGCGCGGTCCCCGTGAGGTGGTCGGTGGGGCGCTCATCGTACGAACGGTAAAGGGCGAACCGTGCTCACCGAAATCTCCGCCGGCCGGGCACCGGGCGACCGAGGGCCGACCATCGGGCGATCAGGGCCAGGGCCCTTGTCCTCCCGCTCTTCATCTGTGAGCGTTCTACCGGTATCCGCATCAACGCAATCTTCTTGCGTTTCTTGCGCTAATCTTGCGTTCATGACGCGACGACTTGCTCAGGTTGCCCAGAAAGTAGGAGTCAGCGAGGCTACGGTCAGCCGCGTGCTGAACGGCAAGCCGGGCGTCTCGGACGCCACCCGGCAAGCCGTCCTCTCGGCTCTGGACGTGCTCGGCTACGAGCGTCCGACGCAGCTGCGCGGGGAGCGCGCCCGCCTGGTCGGGCTGGTCCTCCCGGAGCTGCAGAACCCGATCTTCCCGGCGTTCGCCGAAGTGGTCGGGGGCGCGCTCGCCCAGCAGGGGCTGACCCCGGTGCTCTGCACCCAGACCAAGGGCGGGGTCTCCGAGGCCGACTACGTCGAGCTGCTCCTGCAGCAGCAGGTCTCCGGCGTCGTCTTCGCCGGCGGGCTGTACGCCCAGGCCGACGCCCCCCACGACCACTACAAGGTGCTCGCCGACCGCAAGATCCCCGTCGTCCTGATCAACGCCGCCATCGCCCATCTCGGATTTCCCGCCGTCTCCTGCGACGACTCCGTGGCCGTGGAGCAGGCCTGGCGTCACCTGGTCTCGCTCGGGCACGAACGGATCGGGTTCGTCCTCGGCCCGGCCGACCACATGCCCTCGCAGCGTAAGCTCGCCGCCGCCCGCACGCTGGCCGCCCGGTCCGGGGTCACCGTGCCGGAGGAATGGGTGGCGCGGGCCATGTTCTCGCTGGAGGGCGGCCAGGCGGCCGCCACGCGGCTGCTCGAACAAGGGGTCACCGGCATCATCTGTGCGAGCGACCCGCTGGCCCTCGGCGCGGTACGCGCGGCGCGCCGCCGGGGTCTGTCGGTGCCCGGCGAGGTCTCCATCGTCGGCTACGACGACTCCGCGTTCATGAACTGCACCGAGCCGCCGCTGACCACGGTGCGCCAGCCGATCGAAGCCATGGGCAGGGCGGCGGTCGAGCTGCTCTCCGGGCAGATCGGCGGGCACGCGGTGCCGTCGGACGAGCTCCTCTTCGAGCCGGAGCTGGTCGTCCGCGGCTCCACCGCCCGGCCGCCCCGGTAGAGAACGGCGAGAATTTCCTCCAGCTGTAGCTAATTTGCGGACCCGGCGGCGCCGACCGGGATGGGTAGCGGCTGGGGCGGGCGCGGCCCTGTGTACTGCCCGCTGGGCCGCATGCGCAGCGGGCGCTCCGTGTACTCCTCCATGGCATGGGCGATCCAGCCCGCCGTGCGGGACACGGCGAACACCGTCTCGCCCGCTTCGGCGGGCATGCCGTACGTGACCGAGAGGACGGCCAGGGCCAGGTCGACATTGGCGTGCAGTGGCGTGTGGCGAGCCGTGGTGGCGACCACGTCACGGGCCGCCCCCATCGCCGGGGCCGCCTCCGGCACCGCGTCGAGCAGCGCGAACAGCGCGCCCGCCCGGGGATCCTCGCCCTGGTAGAGGCGGTGGCCGAGCCCCGGCACCCGCCGGCCGGCCCGCAGGTGGTCCGCGACCACCGGAGCGGCACCGCCCCGGTCCACGACCTCGGACAGCATCCGGTGCGCGGGCCCGCTCGCGGCACCGTGCAGGGGGCCCTCCAGCACACCCAGCCCGGCGGAGACCACGGCGTACGGATGCGCGTGGGTCGAGGCGGCGACCCGTGCCGCCAGGGTCGAGGCCGCGAGATCATGGTCGGCCAGCAGTGCGAGTGCGGTGTCGAGCACGGCCAGTGAGACCGCGTCGGCGGGCCGCGCGGAGAGCTTCCTCCACAGCTGGGAGGCGAGGGAGACGTTCACCTCGCCGCGCCCGCCGCCCGCCCCATCCGGCTCGCCGCCCTCCGGCGCCCCGGCCATGGGGAGCGCGCCCACCAGGGTGGGGATCAGGTTGCGCGCGCTGGCGAGCACGCCCTCCGGGGAGAGGTCGAACCGGAGCGGATCGGAGGACGCGGCAGCGGCGACAGCGGCACGCAGCCGGTCCGTCGAGCTGCTGTGCCGTGGCATCGCGGCGGCCGTACGCCGCGCCGCCGCGAGGGATTCGTCCGCCGCGGTGAAGCGGATGCCCGGCCGGAGCTCCCCGGTCCAGATCCACTCGGCGACCTCCTCGTAGCTGTGACGGCCGGCGAGTTCGGTCGCGTCGACGCCGCGGAAGAAGTAGCGGTCCGGCTCGATGAGCGTGATGCCGGTCCGGAAGACCAGGTCTCCCGAGGCCGGCGGGGACGGCTCCCTGCGGCCGGTGCGGCGGGCCAGCGCGTCGACCTCGGCGGCGTCGAACGTGCTGCCGCGCCTGCCGGGGGTCCGCCTGCTGGCGAGCTGCCCCCGGCTCACGTACGCGTACACGGTCTCCGGCTTCACCCCGAGACGTTCGGCCGCCTCCCGGGTCGTCAGCCGGGGGGCAGCCTCCTCGTCTCCCGCGTCCTGCGTACCGGTTCCGTCCGCCGACTCATGCGTCATGGCGCCCACCGTATCCATATCCCTGGATGACGTAGCACTCCGGCAGGGTTTCATATTGATCCAATCAATATTGACAGTCTCAAAGTCAATGATGGACAGTCGAATCAATGTTCAGCTCGACGGTGGAGGAGAGACCAGCCATGCCTGTCCCACGTACGGAAACCGCCCCCCTCGACGTCCCCCGCGGCCTCGCCGGTGTGATCGTCACCGACACCGCGCTCGGGGACGTGCGTGGGCGCGAGGGCTTCTACCACTACCGGCAGTACTCGGCGATCGAGCTGGCGCAGAGCCGCAGCTTCGAGGACGTCTGGTACCTGATGTTCCACGGCGAACTGCCCGGCCGGACGGAGAGCGAGGCCTTCGCCGCACGCACGACGGGTCTGCGCCGGCTGCCCGCCGAGGTACGGGAGGCGCTGCCCGCCATCGCCCGCGCCGGCCTGGTCTCCGGCCCGCTCGCCGGACTGCGCACGGCGCTGTCGCTGCTCGGCGCCTCGGCCGGATTCCGCCCGGTGTACGACATCGACGCCGACCGCCGCCGTGAGGACGCGCTCGCCGTGTGTGCCGCGGTCCCCACCGTCCTGACCTCCCTGTACCGCCTCGGCCAGGGCCTGGAACCGGTCGAGCCGCGGGACGACCTCCCGTTCGCCGCGAACTACCTGTACATGCTCACCGGCGAGGAGCCGGACGCCGCACGGACGGCGGCGGTCGAGCGGTACCTCGTCTCCACCGTCGACCACGGCTTCAACGCCTCCACCTTCACCGCCCGGGTGATCGCCTCCACCGGGGCCGACGTCGCCGCCTGCCTCGGCGGAGCCGTCGGCGCGCTCTCCGGTCCGCTGCACGGCGGCGCCCCCAGCCGGGCGCTGGACACCCTGGACGCCATCGGCACCCCGGACAGGATCGACGGCTGGATCCGCGGACGCGTCCTCGCGGGGGAGCGGATCATGGGATTCGGACACCCCGTCTACCGCACCGAGGACCCGCGCTCACGCATGCTGCGCTCCGTCGCGCAGAGCTTCGGCGGCCCGCTCGTCGACTTCGCCGTCGAGGTGGAACGCCGGGTGGAGGCGATCCTCGCCGAGCTCAAGCCGGGGCGCGAGCTGCACACCAACGTGGAGTTCTACGCCGGCGTCGTCATGGAGCTCTGCGGACTGCCGCGCGAGATGTTCACCCCCACCTTCTGTGCCGCGCGCATGGTCGGCTGGAGCGCCAATATCCTGGAGCAGGCGGAGGACTCGAAGATCATCCGCCCGGCGGCCCGCTACACCGGGACCCCGCCCCCGCAGCCCGTACCGGCACGCTGAACGACCCGAGGAAGGCCCCCGTTGACCCCGCCCCACGCCCCGCAGATCCCGGTCGTCGTCCTCGCGGGGTTCCTCGGATCCGGCAAGACGACGCTGCTCAACCATCTGCTCCGCAACCGGGCGGGCAACCGGATCGGCGTCATCGTCAACGACTTCGGGGCCATCGAGATCGACGCCATGACCGTGGCGGGGCAGGTCGGTTCCACGGTCTCGCTGGGCAACGGCTGCCTGTGCTGCGCCGTCGACGCGAGCGAGCTCGACACCTACCTGGAGACGCTGACCGGCCCGGCCGCCCGGCTCGATGTGATCGTCATCGAGGCGAGCGGTCTCGCCGAGCCCCAGGAACTCGTACGGATGCTGCTGGCCAGCGACAACCCGCACATCCGGTACGGCGGACTGGTCGAGGTCGTCGACGCCGCCGAGTTCCCCGCCACACGCGAGCGGCACCCCGAGATCGACCGCCACCTCGCCGTCGCCGACCTGGTCGTCCTCAACAAGACCGACCGTGTGGCGGACGCCGGACTGCGAGCCGTACGGGAGGCGGTCGACTCGGCGGGCGGCGGGGCGGCCGTCATCCACGCCGCGTACGGGAGGATCGACCCGGAGCTGCTCTTCGACCCGGTGCTGCGGCCGGACGAGGGCGACTCGTTCCGCCAGCTGACGTTCGAGGACCTGCTCCCGGAGGAGGACCGGACGCACGACGGCCATCTGCACGCGGCGTACGAGAGCGTCTCGTTCACCTCGGACGTGCCGCTCGATCCCCGCCGCCTCATGGCCTTCCTCGACTCCCGGCCCGCGGGTCTCTACCGGATCAAGGGGTTCGCCGACTTCGGCGCGGGTGATCCCGTCAACCGGTACGCCCTGCACGCCGTCGGCAGGTTCCTGCGGTTCGTCCCGCGGCGCCGGGCCCGCGACGAACCGCGAGCGACCCAGCTGGTGCTGATCGGCTCGGGCATCGACGCCGAGGCGCTGCACAAGGGACTCGAGGACTGCCGGGACGCGTTCCAGGAGGCCACCGAGGAGCTGGAGCGCGGCATGTGGGGCGTCCTGCGATACGTGCGCCGGCCGGACGACGACGAGGCCTGAGCCCCCCGCCGTCCGGCCGGGATTCCTACAGCGGCCCTGCGATCACCGCGACCGGGCTGGTCAGCGGAGTGCCCGAGCCGTCACGGCGCGGATCCGGATCCGGCAGCTGAGCCGGTGCGCCGTTCTTCTGCGCCGCCCGCGCCGGGGTCGCGCCCGCCCAGGCGAACACCAGGACGTCCTCCCCCTTGAGGAAGCGCTGGCAGCGCACCCCGCCGGTGGCCCTGCCCTTGCGTGGGTACTGGTCGAACGGAGTCAGCTTCCAGGTCCGCTCGGAGTCGTCCAGCGTGCCGTGCGACCCGGCGACCGTGAACACCGCGGCGTCCGCCGAGGGATCCACCGCGCTGAACGACAGGACCGTGGCGTCCGCCGCCAGCTTGACGCCCGCCATGCCGCCCGCTGCGCGTCCCTGCGGACGCACCGACGCCGCCGGATAGCGCAGCAGCTGCGCGTCGGAGGTGATGAAGACCAGGTCCTCCTCGCCCGTACGCAGCTGGGTGGCGCCGACGATCCGGTCGCCGTCCTTCAGCGAGATGACCTCCAACTCGTCCTTGTTGGGCGGGTAGTCGGGCACCACGCGCTTCACCACCCCCTGCAGGGTGCCGATGGCCAGCCCCTGCGCCTCCTCGTCCAGGGTGGTGAGGCAGATCAGCTGCTCGTCCGCCTCCAGCGTGAGGAACTCCGAGACCTGTGCGCCACCCGAGAGGTTCGGAGCCGCATGGGTGTCCGGCAGCTGCGGCAGGTCGATCACCGAGAGCCGGAGCAGCCGTCCGCCGGACGTCACCGCCCCCACGTCCCCGCGTGCCGTCGCGGGCACGGCCGAGACGATCGCGTCGTGCTTCGTGCGCTTGGCGTCCTCGGTCTGGGTGATCGGCTCCGCGTTGGCCGTACGGGCCAGGAGACCGGTCGAGGAGAGGAGCACCTGGCACGGGTCGTCGGCGACCTCCAGCGGCACCGAGGCGACCTGCGAACCCGACGACTCCAGCAGCACCGTGCGGCGCTCGGTGCCGAACTTCTTCGCCACAGCGGCCAGTTCGGACGAGACCAGCTTGCGCAGCTCGGCGTCCGACTCCAGGATCGCGGTCAGCTCGGCGATCTCCGCGGTGAGCTTGTCGCGCTCGGTCTCCAGCTCGATCCTGTCGAAGCGCGTGAGCCTGCGCAGCGGGGTGTCCAGGATGTACTGGGTCTGGGTCTCGCTGAGCGAGAAGCGCTCCATCAGGCGCTCCTTCGCCTGTGCGGAGTTGTCGCTGTCCCGGATGAGGCGGATGACCTCGTCGATGTCGAGCAGCGCCACGAGGAGCCCCTCGACCAGGTGCAGCCGGTCGCGGCGCTTGGTCCTGCGGAACTCGCTGCGCCGGCGCACCACGTCGAAGCGGTGGTCGAGGTAGACCTCCAGGAGCTCCTTGAGCCCCAGGGTGAGCGGCTGTCCGTCGACCAGCGCCACGTTGTTGATGCCGAAGGACTCCTCCATCGGCGTCAGCCTGTAGAGCTGCTCCAGCACGGCCTCCGGCACGAAGCCGTTCTTGACCTCGATCACCAGACGCAGACCGTGCGCCCGGTCGGTGAGGTCCTTGACGTCCGCGATGCCCTGGAGCTTCTTCGAACCGACGAGGTCCTTGATCTTGGCGATCACCTTCTCCGGGCCGACGGAGAAAGGCAGTTCGGTGACGACGAGACCCTTGCGGCGGGCCGTGACGTTCTCTATGGCGACCGTGGCGCGGATCTTGAACGTGCCGCGCCCGGCGGCGTAGGCGTCCTTGATGCCGCCGAGGCCGACGATCCTGCCGCCGGTGGGCAGGTCGGGGCCCGGGACGAAACGCATCAGCGTCTCGAGGTCGGCGCCCGGGTGCCGGATGAGGTGCCGGGCTGCGGCGATGACCTCGCCGAGATTGTGCGGGGGCATGTTGGTCGCCATGCCGACCGCGATCCCGGAGGCCCCGTTGACCAGGAGGTTCGGGTACGCCGCCGGGAGGACGACCGGCTCCTGCTCCTGGCCGTCGTAGTTGGACTGGAAGTCGACGGTGTCCTCGTCGATCGACTCCGTCATCAGCGATGTGGCGTCGGCCATACGGCACTCGGTGTACCGCATGGCGGCCGGCGGGTCGTCGTTGCCCAGCGAGCCGAAGTTGCCGTGCCCGTCGACGAGGGGCAGGCGCATCGAGAACGGCTGTGCCATGCGCACCAGTGCGTCATAGATGGACGCGTCGCCGTGCGGGTGCAGTTTGCCCATCACCTCACCGACGACGCGCGCGCACTTCACGTAGCCGCGGTCGGGGCGCAGGCCCATCTCGTTCATCTGGGACACGATGCGGCGGTGCACGGGCTTCATGCCGTCGCGGGCGTCGGGCAGAGCCCTGGAGTAGATCACCGAGTACGCGTACTCGAGGAAGGAGCCCTGCATTTCGTCGACGACGTCGATGTCGAGGATCTTCTCCTCGAAGTCGTCCGGCGGCGGGGTTTTCGTGCTGCGGCGGGCCATCGCGGCTGCGACTCCTTCACAGATTCTGTCGGGCAACCTCAGGTTCTGACGCCGACCATTGTGGACCGCCGCGCTGACAACGCCGACCTCGACCCGTCCGAAGCGGCCCTCGGAGGCTCCCCGGGGCCCCCGCGCACGGCGGTGTCTACGACAACATTCACCCGACGGGAACTTCGCCAGGTGCCCGTTCGCTTGCCTAGAGTGGCAGGTCCGGCAGGAAATCCTGTACCGATCGAAGGGACGTACATGCCCATGGGTCACACGGCCACAGCCCAGGCCGGTTCCGGCGGCTTGACGGCGACCGAGCACCGTCTGGCGAACGGCCTGCGGGTGGTGCTCTCCGAGGACCACCTGACCCCCGTCGCCGCGGTCTGCCTCTGGTACGACGTCGGCTCCCGCCACGAGGTCAAGGGGCGCACCGGCCTGGCTCACCTTTTCGAGCACCTGATGTTCCAGGGCTCGGGCCAGGTCAAGGGGAACGGGCACTTCGAGCTCGTACAGGGGGCCGGTGGTTCCCTGAACGGCACGACCAGCTTCGAACGCACCAACTACTTCGAGACGATGCCGACGCACCAGCTGGAGCTGGCCCTGTGGCTCGAGGCCGACCGGATGGGCTCCCTGCTCGCCGCGCTCGACGAGGAGTCCATGGAGAACCAGCGGGACGTCGTGAAGAACGAGCGCCGCCAGCGCTACGACAACGTCCCGTACGGCACGGCCTTCGAGAAGCTGACCGCCCTCGCCTACCCGGAGGGCCACCCGTACCACCACACGCCGATCGGCTCGATGGCCGACCTGGACGCGGCGACGCTGGAGGACGCCCAGGCGTTCTTCCGTACGTACTACGCGCCGAACAACGCCGTGCTCTCCGTGGTCGGGGACATCGACCCGGAGCAGACGCTCGCCTGGATCGAGAAGTACTTCGGCTCCATCCCGTCCCACGACGGCAAGCAGCCCCCGCGTGACGGCACGCTGCCGGGCATCATCGGCGAGCAGCTGCGCGAAGTGGTCCACGAGGAGGTCCCCGCGCGTGCGCTGATGGCCGCCTACCGGCTGCCGCACGACGGCACGCGCGAGTGCGACGCCGCGGACCTGGCGCTGACCGTGCTCGGCGGCGGCGAGTCGTCCCGACTGCACAACCGGCTGGTGCGCCGCGACCGTACGGCGGTGGACGCGGGATTCGGGCTGCTCAGGCTGGCGGGCGCACCGTCGCTGGGCTGGCTGGACGTCAAGACGTCCGGCGGTGTCGAGGTGCCGCAGATCGAGGCGGCCGTCGACGAGGAGCTGGCCCGCTTCGCCGAGGAGGGTCCCACCCCGGAGGAGATGGAGCGCGCCCAGGCGCAGTTGGAGCGCGAGTGGCTGGACCGTCTCGGCACGGTCGCGGGCCGCGCGGACGAACTGTGCAAGTACGCCGTCCTGTTCGGTGACCCGCAGCTCGCCCTGACCGCGGTGGGCCGTGTGCTCGACGTGACGGCCGACGAGGTCAAGGCCGCCGCCCGGGCACACCTGCGCCCCGACAACCGTGCGGTCCTGGTCTACGAGCCGGTCGAGCCGGCCGACGAGACCGAGGACACCGACGCGCCCGAGGGGGCCGACAAGTGACCGACGCCGCCGTGACTGGAGTAGCGATGGAGTACCACCCGCAGCCGACCGCCGGCGAGGCCAGGCCCTGGGCCTTCCCCGCGCCCGAGCGCGGCGCCCTGCCCAACGGGCTGACCGTGCTGCGCTGCCACCGGCCCGGCCAGCAGGTCGTCGCCGTGGAGATCTTCCTCGACGCCCCGCTGGACGCCGAGCCCGAGGGCCTGGACGGCGTCGCCACGATCATGGCCCGCGCGCTGTCCGAGGGCACGGACAAGCGCTCCGCGGAGGAGTTCGCCGCGGAGCTGGAGCGCTGCGGCGCCACGCTGGGCGCCCACGCGGACCACCCCGGTGTCCGCGTCTCCCTGGAGGTGCCGGCCTCCCGGCTGTCCAAGGCCCTCGGCCTGGTCGCCGAGGCGCTGCGGGCCCCGGCCTTCGCCGAGAGCGAGATCGAGCGCCTGGTGGGCAACCGCCTCGACGAGATCCCCCACGAGCAGGCCAACCCCGGCATGCGGGCCGCCAAGCAGCTCTCCAAGGAGCTGTTCCCCGCCACCGCACGGATGTCGCGCCCGCGCCGGGGCACCGAGGAGACCGTCCGGCGGATCGACGCCGCCGCCGTGCGCGCCTTCTACGACGCCCATGTCCGCCCGTCCACGGCGACGGCGGTCGTCGTCGGGGACCTCACCGGGGTGGACCTGGACGCGCTGCTCTCCGAGACCGTCGGCGACTGGTCGGGCAACGCCGGCCAAGCCCGGCCCGTGCCCCCGATCACCGCGGACGACACCGGCCGTGTGGTCATCGTGAACCGCCCCGGCGCCGTGCAGACGCAGCTGCTGATCGGCCGGATCGGCGCGGACCGGCACGACAGCGTGTGGCCGGCCCAGGTCCTCGGCACCTACTGCCTCGGCGGCACCCTCACCTCCCGGCTGGACCGCGTGCTGCGGGAGGAGAAGGGCTACACCTACGGTGTCCGTGCCTTCGGACAGGTGCTGCGCTCGACGGCGCCCGGCTCCTCGTCCGGGGCGACCGGCGCGGCGATGCTCGCCATCAGCGGCTCCGTCGACACGGAGTCCACCGGCCCCGCGCTCGACGACCTCTGGAAGGTCCTGCGCACCCTGGCGGCCGAAGGGCTCACCGACGCCGAGCGTGAGACCGCCGTGCAGAACCTCGTGGGCGTCGCCCCGCTGAAGTACGAGACGGCGGCCTCCGTCGCGGGCACCCTGGCCGACCAGGTGGAGCAGCACCTGCCGGACGACTACCAGGCCGAGCTGTACGCGCGCCTGGCCGCGACCGGCACGGTCGAGGCGACCGCCGCCGTGGTCAACGCCTTCCCGGTGGACCGGCTGGTCACCGTGCTGGTCGGGGACGCCGCGCAGATCAAGGAGCCCGTCGAGGCACTCGGCATCGGCGAGGTGTCGGTCGTCAACGGCTGACGGAGCAGGACACGACGGACCTCGGCGGGCGCACTCCGCCGGGGTTCTGTCATTTGCCCGTTTCGGGAGGAAGATTGGCATTCGTCCTGTGGGATGGGTGACAAAAGACCCTTTCCGTTTGGCGGGACGAAGGGGCCCGCTCTAGCGTCGGCTCGGCTGTCCGCCGGACGAATGCCGCATCCGCGGCGCCGGACAGTCATCGCCGAGTCCCCGTCAGGCGCGAGCCTGGGGAGCCGGGGACCCACGAAGTCCCTGGGGTGAATCGGATCCCTGCACCTCGACGAGGGCCCAGTGATCCGTAGGAGACCTTCCTGCTCCGAACCCGTCAGCTAACCCGGTAGGCGAGAAGGAAGGAAAGGACCAGCCCCTCCATGGCGTTCATCCGTGCCACCGGGAAGCACCGTGCCCCGAGCCGCCTGACACGCAGGAGCGCCAAGGTCGCCGGTGTCGCCGCCCTGGCCACCACCGGCGTACTCGGTGCCACCGTCTCCCCGGCCGTCGCCGCGGACTCCGAGGCCGTCACCGCCACCGGTCTGACCCAGACCGTCGCCCTCGACACCACCCTCGCCGCCCAGATCGAGGCCCAGGCGAAGGCCCAGAAGCACCAGGCCGACGTCGCCGCGAAGGCCGCGGCCGAAGCGAAGGCCAGGGCGAAGGCCAAGGCCGAGGCCAAGCGCAAGGCGGAGGCCCGCGCCAAGGAGGCCCGCGAGGAGAAGGCGCGCGCCGCCCGCGCCGCCGAGCGCGCCCGGCTGAACGCCTTCCACCTCCCGGTCGCCGGCTCGCACGTGACCACCGGCTACAAGTCCGGCGGCGCGCTCTGGTCCTCCGGCAGCCACTCCGGCGTGGACTTCCAGGCCGCGTCCGGCACCTCCGTCGTCGCGGTCGGCGCCGGCACGGTCGTCGAGGCCGGCTGGGGCGGCGCGTACGGCAACAACATCGTGCTCCGGATGAAGGACGGCACGTACACCCAGTACGGCCACCTCTCCTCGATCGGCGTCTCCGTCGGCCAGAGCGTCGGCTCGGGCGAGCAGATAGGCATCTCCGGCTCGACCGGCAACTCCACCGGTCCGCACCTGCACTTCGAGGCCCGGACCACCCCCGAGTACGGCTCGGACATGGACCCGGTCGCCTACCTCCGCGCCCACGGGGTCCAGGTCTGACCCGACCCCGCGGCACAGGCTCCGACGAAGGCCCCGGCATCCGCCCGGGGCCTTCGCCGTGTCCCGGCGCGAGGCCCCCGTCGAAGCCCTCGCGGAAGTGATCCCTGGCCAAAAGATATCCATGGATTCCACCCCGCCATCGGAAATTCCGGCCGGTTGCAATAGAGTCACAGAACAGGCGTCGATCGGCCGCGTTTCGCGGGGATTAAGGCGGAGGTTCGGACATGCGCATTCCCGCGCATTCGGTATGCACGGCAATCCGTGACGACATCGTCTCCGGTGTCTTCGAGCGCGGCAGCCGCCTCACCGAAGAGGTGCTCGCGCGTCGCTACGGGGTCTCACGCGTCCCCGTGCGGGAGGCGCTGCGCACCCTGGAGTCCGAGGGGTTCGTCGTCACGCGGCGGCACGCCGGTGCCTGTGTCGCCGAGCCCACGGAGCAGGAGGCCGCGGACCTTCTGGAGATCCGCATGCTCCTGGAGCCCCTGGGAGCGGCCCGGGCGGCCCAGCGGCGCACCGAGGCGCACCTCAAGGTGCTCCGCGGCCTGGTCAGGCTGGGCCAGGAACGCGTGCGCCGGGGCGAGGGGGAGGATCTGCGCTCCCTGGGCGGCTGGTTCCACGAGACGCTGGCACAGGCCTCGGGAAGCCCCGCTCTGATCGCGCTCCTCACCCAGCTCCGGCACAAGATCGCCTGGATGTACGCCGTCGAGCAGCCGGCCCGCCCCGCGGACTCCTGGGCCGAGCACGGCGCTCTCGTCGACGCCGTGGCGCGCCGCGACCCGGAGCGGGCCAGGGCGCTCGCCGTCCAGCACGCCGAACGGGCCACCGCGGCCCACCGGCTGCGACGCCCCCCGGCTCCGGGCCGCACGGTGGGCCCGGCCAGGGTGAGGACTTCGCAACACCCCGTAAACATCGCGGGAGCCCGTCATTAACAATGACGCCGTATACAAAGAGGGCCGTGATCGAGCGGCATTCTTTCTGCTGCCCTGAAACTGCAATTGCGGGCTTCGGTCGTTCCGCCGGAGAACGGAAAAAGCCGCGGCTCCCGGTCGGGGGTGCCGCGGCTTATTCCGCAGAGAAGAATTCCGGTTCGAAGCGGCCGGAATCAGACGGTCTCCGGAAGCTCCTCGAGCCCCTCGGCGACCAGCTTCGCCAGACGGTCCAGGGCGGCCTCGGCGTTGTCCGCCTCGGACGCGAGCACGATCTCCTCGCCACCCTGGGCGCCCAGGCCGAGCACCGCGAGCATGGACGCGGCGTTGACGGGGTTGCCGTCCGCCTTGGCGATCGTCACGGGGACGCCGGAGGCCGTGGCGGCACGGACGAAGATGGAAGCGGGGCGGGCGTGCAGGCCCTCGGCCCAACCGACGTTGACGCGGCGCTCAGCCATGGTTCTGCCCTTCACGTATCAATGGTTGTCTAGACCAGTCTCTCATGCAGTGCGGTACCGCTGTGCCCGGCACCGCCGCCGGCCTCCCGTACCGGCCTCGTACCCGCTCACGCACCGGCCTCCCGTACGGTTCGGCCCGGGTTCGGGCCGAACGAAAAGCCCGAGCCGTAGGCTTTGCCCATGGAGCCCACTCCGGAGCAGAGTCCGCATCACGCGTACCCCGACCACTGGGAGGCGGACGTGGTGCTCCGTGACGGTGGCACCGCGCGGATCAGGCCCATCACCACGGACGACGCCGAGCGGCTGGTCAGCTTCTACGAGCAGGTGTCCGACGAGTCGAAGTACTACCGCTTCTTCGCCCCGTATCCGCGTCTCTCCGCCCGTGACGTCCACCGCTTCACCCATCACGACTACGTCGACCGGGTGGGACTGGCGGTGACGGTCGGCGGCGAGTTCATCGCCACCGTCCGCTACGACCGGATCGACGGGCAGGGCCGGCCCGCCTCCGCCCCCGCGGACGAGGCCGAGGTCGCCTTCCTCGTGCAGGACGCCCATCAGGGCCGCGGTGTGGCGTCGGCCCTCCTCGAACACATCGCGGCGGTGGCCAGGGAGCGGGGGATCCGGCGCTTCGCCGCCGAGGTGCTGCCCGCCAACAACAAGATGATCAAGGTGTTCCGGGATGCCGGCTTCACCCAGCAGCGCAGCTTCGAGGACGGCTCCGTCCACCTCACCCTGGACCTGGAGCCCACGGCCGAGTCCCTGGCGGTGCAGCGCGCCCGGGAACAGCGCGCCGAAGCGCGCTCCGTCCAGCGGCTGCTGGCCCCCGGGTCCGTCGCGGTCATCGGCGTCGGCCGGGCGCCGGGCGGCGTCGGCAGGTCGGTGCTGCGCAACCTCCTCGGCTCGGGCTTCACGGGGCGCGCGTACGCGGTGAACACGTCCTTCGACGCCGGTACGGGCACGGTCGAAGGGGTGCCCGCGCACCGCTCCCTGAGCGAGATCGGTGAGCAGGTCGACCTCGCGGTCGTCGCCGTACCGGCCGGCCGGGTGCCCGAGGTCGTCGCCGACTGCGGTGAGAACGGCGTCCAGGGCCTCGTCGTCCTCTCCGCCGGTTACGCCGAGCGAGGCGCCGAGGGCCGGGAACGGCAGCGGGAGCTGGTCCGGCAGGCACGCTCGTACGGAATGCGGATCATCGGGCCGAACGCCTTCGGCATCATCAACACCGCTCCCGAGGTCCGCCTCAACGCCTCCCTCGCCCCCGAGTCGCCCAAGGCCGGGCGGATCGGGCTCTTCACCCAGTCCGGGGCCATCGGGATCGCCGTCCTGGCGGGCCTCCACCGCAGGAGCGCGGGGCTCTCGGCCTTCATCTCCGCCGGCAACCGGGCCGACGTCTCGGGCAACGACTTCCTGCAGTACTGGTACGAGGACCCGGGGACCGACGTCGCCCTGCTGTACCTCGAATCACTGGGCAATCCGCGCAAGTTCACCCGGCTCGCCCGCCGGACGGCCGCCGTGAAGCCGGTGGTCGTGGTCAAGGGCGCCCGGCACAGCGGGACCAACCCGCCGGGCCACGCCGTACCCGTCAGCCGCATCCCCGACGCGACGGTCTCCGCGCTGATGCGCCAGGCGGGCGTGATCCGCGTCGACACCGTGACGGAGATGGTCGACGCCGGGGTGCTCCTCGCCGGACAGCCCCTGCCGGACGGCCCCCGGGTGGCGATCCTGGGCAACTCCGAGTCGCTCGGTCTCCTCACCTACGACGCCTGTCTGGCGGAGGGGCTGCGACCGCGGCCGCCCCGCGACCTCACCACGGTGGCGAGCCCCCAGGACTTCCGGAACGCCCTGGCGGAGGCGCTCGCCGACCGGACGTGCGACGCCGTGATCGTGACCGCGATCCCCTGGGTGGGGGAGGACGGCGAGGCGGAGTCCGGCGACGGCGAGGTCCTGGCGGCCGCGCTGCGGGAGGCGGCGGCCACCGGCCCCGCCAAGCCGGTGGCGGTGGTGCACGTGGAGATGGGCGGCCTGGCGCAGGCACTCGCCGCCGCGACGAGCACGGCCGCCCCGGCCGGCACCCCGGCTCCGGCCGTGTCCGACCGCAGCGCGGGCGCCCCGGGCGACACCGCCGCCCGGATCACCCCCGGTGCCGAAGCCACGCCGGGCCCCGGCCACCCCGCCGCCGACACCGGGCGGATCCCCGCCTACCCCGCGGCCGAGCGCGCCGTCCGGGCGCTCGCCGAGGCGGTGAAGTACGCCCAGTGGCGGCGCCAGACCGCCGCCCCCGGCAAGGTGCCCGAATTCCTGGACGACACCATCGACGAGCACGGGACCGCCGCGCTGATCGGGAGGCTGCTCGGCCCGGACCCCGACCCGCGCGGCCGGCCGCTCACCCACGACGAGGCCTGCGAGCTGCTGGCCGGCTACGGCATCGCCGTACGCCCGGCGCTCCCGGCCCCCGATCCGGAGGCCGCCGTGGCCGCCGCCGGGCGGCTCGGCTACCCGGTGGCCCTCAAGACCACCGCGCCCCACCTCCGCCACCGCGCCGACCTCGGCGGGGTCCGGCTCGACCTCGCGGGCGAGAACGCCCTGCGCCGCGCGTACGACGAACTGACCGAGCTGCTGGGCACCCCCGCCGAACTCCGCCCCGTCGTCCAGGCCATGGCGCCCAGGGGCGTCGACACCGTCGTCAGGGCGTCCATCGACGCGGCCGCCGGAGCCGTCCTCTCCTTCGGCCTGGCCGGCGCCCCCTCCGAGCTGCTCGGCGACACGGCCCACCGTCTCGTGCCCGCCACCGACCGCGACGCGGCGGAGCTGATCCGCTCCATCAAGGCGGCTCCGGTGCTGTTCGGCTGGCGCGGCTCCGCGCCGGCGGACACCGGGGCGCTCGAAGAGCTCCTGCTGCGGGTGTCCCGGCTGGTCGACGACCACCCCGAGATCGTCTCGGTCGCCCTGGAACCCGTGGTCGTGGCCACGCACGGCCTGACGGTGCTCGGAGCGAGCGTCCGGCTCGCCCCGCCGCCCGCCCGCAGTGATCTCGGACCCCGCAGGCTCCCCAGCTACTGACCGCCCGCGGACCCGCGCACGGCGTCCCCGGCAGTCACCGGCCCCCCGTAGGATGGTTCCCATGGCAAAGACCGGTACGACGACCCAGGGGCTGCGCGCGGCGATCGAGCGCAGCGGCTACTACCCGGCCCTCGTGGCCGAGGCGGTGGAGGCCGCCGTCGGCGGGGAGCCGGTCGCTTCGTACCTGGTGCACCAGGAGACCACCTTCGACTCCAACGAGGTCCGGCGCCATGTCACGGTCCTCGTCCTGACGGACACCCGCTTCATCGTCAGCCACACCGACGAGCAGGCCGCCGACACCAGCTCCCCGACGCCGTACGCCACGACGTCCACCGAGTCGGTCAAGCTCGACCGGATCTCGTCCGTCGTGGTCAGCCGGGTCGTCGCCAACCCCGAGAAGTACGTGCCGGGCACCCTGCCCCGCGAGGTCGTCCTGACGATCGGCTGGGGCGCGGTCTCCCGCATCGACCTGGAGCCCGCGGCCTGCGGCGACCCCAACTGCGAGGCGGACCACGGCTACACCGGCAGCTCCACCGCCGACGATCTGAGCCTCCGCGTCAGCGAGGCCGGGGACGGCCCGGACACCGTGCGCCAGACCCTCGCCTTCGCCCAGTCGCTCTCCGAGGCCACGGCCGTGACCGCGACGACCACCCGCTGATGGTCCAGCCCGCCTGGCAGGACCCCGTTCTCCTCGCCCCCGAGGCCGCGCCCGTGCCCGAGTACGGCACCGGCTCGCTGGCCGATCTGCTGCCGACGCTCGTCGCGGGCCAGGAGGTCCCCGGCTTCGAGGCGGCGATCCCGGAGCTCACCCCCGCCGACCGGAACTGCGTCTTCCTGATCGACGGGCTCGGCTGGGAGCAGATCAAGGCCCACCCCGACGAGGCGCCCTTCCTGCACTCGCTGCTCCCGACCTCGCGCGGCGGCACCGGCCGGCCGATCACCTCGGGCTTCCCCGCGACCACGGCGACCTCGCTCGCCTCCGTCGGCACGGGCCTGCCTCCCGGGGAGCACGGCCTTCCCGGCTACACGGTGCGCAACCCGGGGACGGGCGCGCTCATGAACCAGCTCCGCTGGAAGCCGTGGACCGACCTCAAGGCGTGGCAGCCGTACCCGACGGTGTTCGCGCTCGCCGACGCCGCCGGCGTCCGCACGGCCCAGGTCTCCGCCCCCGGCTTCGAGCAGACCCCCCTGACCAAGGTCGCGCTCAGCGGCGGTTCCTTCCTCGGCCGGCTCACCGGTGAGGACCGGATGGACCTGGCGGCGGAGCGGCTCGCCGCGGGTGACCGCTCCCTCGTCTACACGTACTACAGCGAGGTCGACGGCCAGGGGCACCGCTTCGGCGTCGACTCCGACGCCTGGCGCGGCCAGCTGATGTACGTCGACGGGCTGGCCCGTCGCCTCGCCGAGCAGCTGCCGCCCCGCTCCGCGCTGTACATCACCGCCGACCACGGCATGATCGACATCCCCTTCGACGAACAGTCCCGCATCGACTTCGACGAGGACTGGGAGCTGGGCGCGGGGGTCGCCCTGCTGGGCGGCGAGGGCCGGGCCCGCCATGTGTACGCGGTCCCCGGCGCCCAAGCGGACGTCCTGACCGTCTGGCGCGAGGTGCTCGGCGAGCAGTTCTGGGTGGCGAGCCGTGACGAGGCGATCGCGGCGGGCTGGTTCGGCCCCCGGATCGACGAGCGGGTGTACGGCAGGATCGGGGACGTGGTGGCGGCCGCCCACGACGACGTGGTGATCACCGCTTCGGCCAAGGAGCCGCACGAGTCGGCGATGGTGGGGATGCACGGATCGCTGACCCCCGTCGAACAGCTGGTCCCGCTCCTCGAAGTACGCTCGTAGCCGACGTCTCCCGTTCCCGTCCCGCACCCACCTCCGAAAGGCCGCACTCTCTCATGCCCGAGCTCGTGTTCTTCTCCGGGACGATGGACTGCGGAAAGAGCACCCTGGCTCTCCAGATCGGCCACAACAGGTCGGCGCGCGGTCTGCAGGGTGTGATCTTCACCCGGGACGACCGGGCCGGGGAAGGCAAGCTGTCCTCGCGGCTGGGCCTGGTGACGGAGGCCGTCGAGGCGGACGAGGGGATGGACCTGTACGCGTACCTGGTCGCCCAGCTGACCAAGGGCGGCAGGGTCGACTACGTGATCGTGGACGAAGCGCAGTTCCTGGCCCCGGACCAGATCGATCAACTGGCGCGCGTCGTGGACGACTTGGACATGGACGTCTTCGCCTTCGGGATCACGACGGACTTCCGCACGAGGCTGTTCCCCGGTTCGCAGCGACTGATCGAACTGGCCGACCGGATCGAGCAGCTCCAGGTCGAGGCCCTCTGCTGGTGCGGAGCCCGTGCCACGCACAACGCGCGGACCATAGACGGCGAGATGGTCGTCGAGGGCGCACAGGTCGTGGTCGGTGATGTGAACCGGCCGATGGGCGAGATCGGCTACGAGGTGCTCTGCCGCCGTCACCACCGGCGCCGGACGACCGCAGCCTCCGCGCGCACCGGCGCACTGTCCCCGGACGTCCTGCCCGTGTCATCCGCCTGACGCCCGGCGCCGCCGGTCCGCACGGCCGCCTGGAGGCGCCGGACGGCCGGCCTGACGCCCTACTGTGAACTCCACGTGTACGGACGCCGTTTCCGCGTCCGGCGCGGGTACCTTCGTCCACGTGCCCGAGAACACACCCCACCGCTCGCCCCCGCTGCGCACCGTGCCCGTGGGCGCGGTGCGGTCGCGGTGATCACCCCGGCAGAGCCGACCGCCCCGGCGGACCGCCGCGCGTCCCGGTCCGCACGGCGCAGGCGGGCAGCGGTCGGCGGCGCCCTGATCGCGGCCTTCGGGGGCTTCGCGAGCTTCAATCTGCTGCTCTCCGCGCTGCCCGCCTACGCCGTACGCTCGGGTGCCGGACCGGCGGGCGCCGGGGCGCTCACCGCCACCCTCATGGGGGCCACCCTCGCCGTCCAGCCCTTCACACCACGGCTGTTCGCCCGGCTCGGCCGGCGTCGCTCCCTCGCGCTGAGCGGTGCGCTGCTGGGGCTGCCCTGCACGGCTCTGCCGGCCGCCACCACGCTGACCGCCCTGCACGGTCTCGCGGCGGTGCGCGGGCTGGGCTTCGGTGTCTTCGTGGTCGCGGGCGTCACCTTCACCACGGACCTCTTCCCCTCCGCCCGGCGCGGGCGGGCCATCGGCTGGTACGGCGCCGTGGTCGGTGTCGCCGGCGTCCTCGGCGCCCCCCTGGGAATCGCGCTGGCCCGGCAGGAGGCGTACGGGCTCGTCTTCGCCCTCGCGGCGGGTGCGGCCGGTCTGGTCGTGGCCGGATCGTTCGGCTTCCCCCGGGAAGCGGCGTCCGCGCGCCCGTCCTCGCCCCCGGCCGAACGGCTCCGCGGCGGGACCTGGAGGTCCCTGCGCCCCATGACCGGCCCCCTCCTGCTGGAGCTGGCCTCCACCACGGCGTACGGCGTCTTCTTCACCTTCCTGCCGCTGACCGCACCTGCCGCGCCCGAGGCGCTGTTCGCCGCCCAGGCGTCCTCCGTGCTCGCCCGGCTCGGTGCCGGACGGCTCATCGACCGGTACGGCGGACGGCCGGTGCTGCTACCCGCCGTCCTCCTCACCGCGCTCGGCACGGCGGCGGGCTCGGCATCGCACGGGACCCCGCTGCTGCTGGCCGGCGCCGTGCTGTTCGGGTCGGGCTTCGGCGCCGTACAGAGCGCCACGCTGGTGCTGGTCATGCAGGCGGCCGACGACAGCTCCGCCCGGCTCGGCCTGGCCGGAGTCGCGTGGAACATCGCCTTCGACGCCGGAACCGGCATCGGCTCGCTCGGGGGAGGCCCCCTGCTCACCGCCGGTGGCCCGGCCACCCTCTTCGGGGCGACGGCGGCGGTCCTGGCCGGACTGCTGCTGCTCCCCGTGACGCGACGCCCCTGTCGCCCGGACGGATAGCCGTGTACACACGCGCAAAGCCCCTCCTGCGGCGGGCCGTACGGAATTCCCCGCTGTTCCCCTCATTCGACGGCGTGGCCCCTCGGCATTAACTCCACGCAGCGGTACGTGAGTTGTTATTCTTGGACCATGCGGATAGGCGTAAATGTTCCCAACTTCGGCCCCGGAACCACCCCGGACAATCTTGTCCGTTGGGCCAAAACGGTGGAAGGTCTCGGCTTTGACCTGTTGATGGTCTCCGACCATGTGGCGATCACACCGGACGTCGCCAAGCAGTATCCCGCCCCGTTCTACGAGCCGTTCACGACGCTTTCCTTCCTGGCCGGTGTCACGACCAGGATAGAACTGGGCACCACGGTCCTCATCCTGCCCTACCGGCACCCGCTGTTGACCGCCCGAATGGCGGCCAACCTCCAGCAGCTCTCCGGCGGGCGGCTGATTCTCGGTGTGGGTGTCGGCTGGGCGCGGGAGGAATTCGCCGCACTCGACGTACCTTTCGAAAAGCGTGGCGCACTGACCGACGAATATCTTCGGACGCTGCGCACCGCATGGGACGACGAGGACGACTACCGGAGCGGACAGATCCCGATCTGGATCGGTGGCAACAGCGACGTCGCACTGCGCCGGGCGGCACGCCTCGGTATGCCGTGGCATCCTCTGCGTTTCACGATGCCCTGGTTCCTGGAAGCGGTGGAGCGGCTCAAGGAGATCGCGGCCGGACTCGGGCGGCCGGTGCCCGAGCTCGTTCCGCGCATCACCCTCCGGCTCACGGAGAGCCCGGTCGGGCATCCGGACCGCCGCGCCGGCGAGGGCACCATCGACCAGATCTTCGACGACATCGAGCAGTTGCGCCTCACCGGCGCGGAGACCGTGCTGCTCGACCCCTACAGCGGTGACCCGGACGAGACCCTCCGGCCCGAGACGGCATGGCAGGCGCTGGCCACCGTGGCCGCGCACCGTGCGCACCGATACCCCACAGAGACGGAGTGACAGTGGCCCCCGACGACCACGACCTTCCCGCGAGCGACGCCGATCGCTCCACCGCCGTCACCGACGCCGACCTGCCCTATCTGCGCCGCTGCGTCGAGCTGGCGGCCGAGGCGGTGGACGCCGGTGACTGGCCGTTCGGCTCCGTGCTCGTCGACGCGGACGGCAAGATCCTGGCCGAGGACCGCAACCGGGAGACGACCACCGGAGACCCCACGAAGCACCCGGAGTTCGAACTCGCGCGGTGGGCCGCGACCAACCTGGGCCCCGAGGAACGGGCCACGGCGACCGTCTACACCTCGGGGGAGCACTGCCCCATGTGCGCGGCCGCGCACGGGTGGGTCGGCCTGGGCCGGATCGTCTACGCGAGCTCGTCGCAGCAGGCCCGGGACTGGAAGGCGGAGTGGGGCGCGCCCATCACCTCGCCCCTGCGCCCGCTGTCCATCCGGGAGGTCGTCCCCGGGCTCGACACGGCCGGCCCCGTCCCCGAACTGGCCGCCGAGGTAAAGGCGTTGGCCCTGCGCGCCCGCACCGGGGGCGACGCGTCCGGCAGCTGACGACGGCAGCGGCCCGGGCCCGGCAGCGATTCCGCCGCCGGGCCCGGGCCGTCCTCCTGTGCGCAGGGGATCAGACCATGAACTGGTCGTACTTGGCCATGTGCTCCTGCAGCTCCTCCAGGCTGGGGTTGCGCCCGTTGGCGGTGAGCCGGCCCAGGCCGCGGAAGTAGTCCTCGCGGTCGTAGATCGGATAGAACATGATCAGCAGGGTCGCCTGCTCCTTGCCCACGTTCGTGAAGCCGTGCGGCTCGCCCTTGGGCACGTAGGCGAACGCCCCCGGTTCCCCGACGACCTTGCGGTCACCGATGGTGAACTGGATCTCGCCCTTCACCACGTAGAACATCTCCGTGGACTTCTTGTGCACGTGCGGACTCGCCCCGTTGGCCTCGGGGGCCATGTGGTGCTCGAAGAAGCCGAACTCGCCGTCGGAGTCGGGGGTGGTGAGCTTGAGGTACGTCCTCTTCGTGTCCCGGATATCGACGAACTCGCCCTCACCCGACGGGACATACAGCGGAACAGACACTTCTCTCCTCAGTGGTCGAAACGATGGTGCTGGAACTTGACGGCCCGGTCGCCGGAGCGGCGGGCAGGGGTGGTCAGGTTGATTCGGCCGGAGTCACGACCGGCTGCGGCCGCTCGGCCGCCTGCTTCTGGGCCCACCGGCCGATGGCCGGCGCCGCGAACCCGGCGGCGGCGAACACCGCGGCCAGGGCGACCCATCCGGCGGCACCGACCGTGACGATCAGGCTGACGACGATCGGTGCCGCGATCTGCTGCACGGCCACGCCGAGCCAGAAGACCGAGAGGTAGACGCCCTCCTGGCCCGGGACGGCGAGCAGATAGGAGCCGCCCCAGCCGCCGGCGGACTGCCACAGCTCGCCGCCGGTCAGCGCGACCATGGCCAGGAGCAGCACACCGACGGCCAGGACGACCGGCAGCCCCGGAGCCGCCACGAGCAGCAGGCAGCAGGCGGCGAGCGAGACACCGGCGCGCACCAGGGCGCGCGCCGCGCCGGGGATGTCGTCGGTCCCCCGGCTCGCCCGTACCTGCAACAGGACCGCGAGTACGGTGTTGACGGCCACCAGCGGCGAGATCACCGCGGCCGAGACATCGGTGTGCCCCACGATCCACAGTGGGATGCCGATGCTGAGCAGGGTCATGTGCATGGTGAGGATGGCGTTGATCCCGGCGAACGAGAGGAACGAGCCGTCCCGCAGCACACTGACCGAGAAGCGCCGGCGGAGCTGCGTCGCCGGGGCGTTGATCAGCGGTAGCCGGGAGGCCAGGGACGCCAGCACGGCGAACGAGGCGGCGTTGAGCAGCAGGATCACCGTGTAGCCGGCCCGGGTGTCGATCAGCAGCCCGATACCGCCGAGCAGCGCTCCGAGGGTGAAGCCGACATTGCGCATCGAGCGCAGGATCGCGACCACCCTGACCCGCTCCGAGGTGGGCACCGCCTGCCCGACCAGGGCCTGTTCCATTGGGGCGGCCGCCTTGTCGACCAGGCCGAGCAGGCACACCACGGTGAGGAACTGCCACAGGTTCTGGACGAGCGGATAGACCACGAAGCAGGCGCACCGCCAGAGGCTCACGCCGACCAGGACCTTCTTCGGGCCGATCCGGTCCGCCAGGATCCCGATCGGAATGGCCGTGGCCAGCGCGATGGCCGCGGAAAGGCCCAGGCCGAAGCCGAGGTTGCGCTCCGACAGGTGGACCGATCTGGTGATGAAGGGGACGGAGACGGCGAGGAAGGCACCGGTGCCCACCGCGTCGATCATCGCGATCACGGCCAGCCGTATGCCGACCGGCCCTCCGGGCATGGATCCGCGCCACCCGCGGACGCGCTGCCAGCGTTCAGACATGTTCGTCCTCAATCGGTTGCTATGCGGATGGCTGCTTCCGCGTCCAGGACGCGCCGCAGCGTGGTGTCCGCGTCCGGTCCGGTCGCGATGGCGTGCCCGGCGCGGTCCCAGGAGGAGGCCCAGGGGCGTACCTCCTGGCCGGCCTCGACGTCCACCTCCACGGCCCGGACGCCGGGAAGCGCCTTCGCCGTTTCCTCGCCGGAGACCTCGGTCACGGTGCCCGGCCCGGCCGCCAGGAACCGGATCGCGGAGGTCCGCCGCGCCGTCGCGGGCAGCGTGACCGGCCGTCCGGCCAGCAGGTCGATGAGGGTCAGCCGGATGGTGGTGTCGTAGGCGAGGTCGACCAGGTCGATCAGGTAGTCGCCGGGGCAGCGGCCCGCGCACTCGACGAGCGTCGGTCCGGACTCCGTCAGGATCCACTCGGCGTGCAGGATGCCGGTCCGGAAGCCGAGCGCGGAGACCAGGGCCCGCAGGGCCGTCCCGAACGCGGCCCGCGTGTCCTCGTCGAGCGGGGCGGGCAGCAGATGGCCGAGTTCGACCGGGTACGGCCCGGGGATCACGGTCTTGGCGGTGATGTTCTCGAAGACGATCTCGCCCTCCCGGACCAGCGCCTCGATGCTGTACTCGGCGCCTTCCAGGCGCTCCTCGGCCAGGAACCGCCAGTCCAGCGGCCGGTCGGGCACCTGTTCGTACTCGGAGGCCGACGAGGTCCGCTCCCAGGCCCGTGCCGCCGTGGTGGCGTCCACGGAGTCCAGCAGCTGCACCCCGACGCTCGCCTGCCGGTTGGCGGGCTTGACCACCACCGGGCCTCCGCCGGCGAAGTCGAGGATGTCCTCGGGCCCGTGCACCTCCCGCCAGCGCGGATTGCGTACGCCGCCCGCTCCGGCGACCTCGCGCAGCCTGACCTTGTCGCGCAAGGCCTGTGCGGCCGTCTCCGTCGCGCCCGGCAGTCCCAGCTTCTCGGCCAGCGCGGCCGCCGCGGGCACCGCGTACTCCAGCCCCGGGACGACGGCGGCCACCGGCCGCTCCGCCGACAGCTCGGCCGCCAGGTCCAGGGCCTGTGCCGACTGCTGGTAGCTCGCCGGGACGATCCGGTCCAGGCAGTCGAAGGCCGCCGGCGCGTCCCGCAGGTCCCGTTTGCGGATGATGTCGGGTTCCTCGATCACCACGACGGACCCGCCGGGGACCCTCCCGTCGATCGCACGCAGGTAGGCCGCGTTGTAACCGACGAACACCACCTGGGCGTCCGTGTCGCGGACGGTCATGGTGACCTCCTGGTCGAGGGATCGGAGTACTGCATGGGACTGCCTTTCTTCATGGGGGGTGAGGCCTCGTGCGCGACGCGGTTCATGCGGGTGCCCGGAGCACCTCGCTCCGGCCGTCGGCCCGCGCGGGGACCCCGTCGACGACGACCTCGATGGAGGCCAGTACCTCGGCGCAGCGGGCCCGCGCCTCCTCGGGGGAGGCGCCGGAGACGATGACGTGGCCCTGCCGGCTCTTGGAGTCGCGGACCGCCGGCACGGTGTCTCCCGGGCGCAGCCGGACGGTCAGTTCGTCGACGTGGCCGAGGCGGGCGGCCGCTTCGACACCGCGGACCTCGTCGACGTGGCCGGGCGGGAAGGTGAAGAAGCGCACGATCGCCGTCGCCGTCGGCGTGGACGGTTCCGCCGGTGTCCCGGCCAGGGCGGCGAAGACCGCCTGCTCCATGTCCAGTCCGGTGGCCAGCTGGACGAGCCTCGGTATCCGGTCGCCGCCGAGCCGGGCCTGCGACTCGACGATGCGCGGCCCCTCCGTCGTCCAGATCACCTCCGTGTGCGCGGGGCCGAACCGGTAGCCGCAGGCCGTGAGGAACTCCGCTGTCAGCGCCTCCACGGCTTCCTCACGGTCCTGGGGGAGCGGCGCCGGATGCACATGACCCACCTCGACGAACAGCGGCGGCGGCCCCAGCAGCTTCTCGGTGATCCCGACGACCTGGTGACGGCCGTCCACGCTCAGCGTCTCCACGCTGTACTCGGGACCGCGCAGATACTCCTCGACCAGGAACGGGCCGTCGTAGGCGTACTGTTCGACCAGTTCGGTCCAGGGCAGCCGGTCCGCCGGCTCCTGCCACAGGAAGACGCCCCGGCTTCCGGCGAGCGCGGCCGGTTTGACCACGGCCGGCCACCCGACCCGCCCGACGGCGTCCGGCACCTCGTCGCGGGTCGCCACGGCGGCGAAGGACACCGGCGAGAGGCCGCGCTCCGCGAGCAGCTCCCGCATCGCGTGCTTGTCCGACAGGAGGCGGATCGCCGAGGCCGGGTTGACCTCGGCGCCCAGCTCCTCGGCCACCTCGTAGGCGCTGACCATGGTCTCCTCGCGGCCGATGTGGTAGATCACCGTGACGCCGTGCTCCCGCGCCACCTCGCGGAGGGTGCCGCGCAGCAGTTCCTCGTCCCCGAAGTCGGTCAGGACGAACAGGTCCGCCCGTTCGCGTACGTCGTCGAGGTATTCCGGCGACTCCAGCCGGGAGTCCCAGATCGCGCCGACCCAGAACCCCTCCTCCTGCGCCTTGCTGACGAACTGGCGGTACGGCATGACCATCAGCAGGCGGGGCCGGTCGACGGCGGGGACGGAGGCGGGGCCGGTCACCGGGCACCGCCGGCCCCGGCCGCCACCGCCACCGGCTCGGCCGCGCGGCCCAGCAGGCTCAGGTACCGCTCCCCGGTGTCGGGCAGCAGGGTGACCACGCGCTTGCCCCGGTACTCCGGGCGGCCGGCCACGACACCGGAGGCGTACGCGACCGCGCCGGCCGAGACACCGACCAGGAGGCCCGCGTGCAGCGCGAGGCGGCGCGTGGTCTCCAGCGCGTCGGTGTCGGAGACCGCGATGACCTCGTCGATGAGCGCCTGGTCCGTGGTCGGCGCGATGAAGCCGCCGTTGAACCCCGGGATGCAGTGCGTGCCGGGCTCCCCGCCCGACAGGAGCGGCGACCCCGCGGGCTCCACCGCCACGATGCGGAGCGAGGGGTTCTTCTCGCGGAGGTACCGGCCCGCACCGCTCAGCGTGCCGCCCGTACCGACCCCGCAGACGAACACGTCGACGAGACCCTCGGCGTCGGACCAGATCTCGGGCCCCGTCGATCCGTAGTGCGCCCGCGCGTTGTCGGGGTTGTCGTGCTGGCGGCAGAACCACGACCCGGGGGTCTCCAGGTGGATC
This sequence comes from Streptomyces sp. NPDC104381, assembly GCF_055583745.1. Classification (NCBI taxonomy): domain Bacteria; kingdom Bacillati; phylum Actinomycetota; class Actinomycetes; order Kitasatosporales; family Streptomycetaceae; genus Streptomyces; species Streptomyces sp. NPDC104381. The sequence goes on along the minus strand of NZ_JBVJNK010000002.1, from coordinate 963,201 downwards.
TCCTCGGCCCGGTCGACCGCCGCCTGGTACCCGCCGGTGTGCGGGGTCGCCACCACCTCGGCGCCGAGCGACTTCAGGATGGCCACCCGCTCCTGGGTCGCGTTGTCCGGCAGCACGATGACGCAGCGGTAGCCACGGGCCGCCGCCAGCGCCGCCAGCGAGATCCCCGTGTTGCCCGACGTCGCCTCGATGACGGTGCCGCCCGGCGGGCCGAGCAGGCCCTGCTCCTCGGCGCCGCGCAGCATCGCGAGCGCGGCCCGGTCCTTGCTGCTGGACCACGGGTTGAACAGCTCCAGCTTCGCCAGGACGACGGCGTCGTCCGGCGCACCGTCCACGATGCGCTCCACCGGCAGCCGCAGCAGCGGCGTACCGCCGATCAGCTCGACGAGCGAGTCCGCGACCGGGCGCCGGACGACCGGCTCGGTCCTGATGCTGATCTCCTTGGCGGCTGCCTCGGCGGTCCGCGCCGCGAGCTGGGCCGTATCGGCCACCACGAGCACATGACCGGCCCGGTCCCCGTTGCGGCGGAGCTCCCGTATCTCGTCGCCCGGCTTCGGCTTGAGCACGACCTCCTCCACACCGGGCAGCGCGGCGGCCCGCTCCTGGCCGCCGATGGAGACCACCCGGCCGGGCTGGGCCGTCAGATACCGGATGGCGGTCCCGCCGACCGGCTGCTCCGGCAGGACCCGGGCCGGCAGCGGCTGGCCGAGGTACTGACGGGCCACCAGCTCCAGCGAGCGGATGCCGAGCGCGCGGTCGACGAGGTAGGTGATCTTTCCGCCGGCGGGCCGCGGGTTGATCTCGATGAGCTTGGGCCCGGACGCGGTCACCTTGATCTCGACATGGGCCATGCCCAGGTCGAACCCGACCGCGCGCAGCGCGTCCACGGCCACCTCGCCGCAGGCGCTCACGACCGGGGCGGGCAGGCTGGACGGGAAGGTGTGGCCCAGCTCGACGAAGTAGCCCAGGCCGCCGACCGACTTGTCGGTCACCCCGAACACCTCGTAGCGGTCGCCCTCGGCCAGCACCTCCACGCTGACCTCGGGACCGCTCACGTACTCCTCGACCATCAGCTCGTGGTAGCGGCTCTGGCCACGGGTGTTCTCCACCCTGGACCGGATCAGCCGGACGTGTTCCGCGGCCTGCGCCGCGGTCTCCACCAGCCGGACATCGGCGCTGCTGGTCTCGTCGGCCGGCTTCACGACGCAGGGCAGCCCGATCGCGGCCGCCGCCGACTCCGCCTCCTCGGGGGTCCGTACCGTACGGAACGCGGGCATCGGCACCCCGAGCTCGGCGCACCGCCGGCGCATCAGCGCCTTGTTGCGGGCCACCGCGACGCCGTCGACGCTGACCGTGGGAAGCCCCAGCAGGACGGCCACCTCGGCGGCCACGACCACGTCGTACTCGGCCAGGGTCAGGAAGGCGTCGAAGGGGTGGTCCGCTCCGGCCGCGTGCACGTGCGGCAGGAGCTTCTCGAGGATGTTGGTCTCGCAGTGGACGATCTCGTCCACGTAGTCGTCGAAGTAGGCCGGGCCGCCCGGTACTTCCAGGTAGCGGTCCAGGTCGCGGGTGAAGAAGGTGACACGGCAGTCGAGTTCCTTGATGATCTGCAGGCCCTCGAAGCCGGAACCGGAGAGGTTGCTCTCCAGGACACCGACATGAATCACGTATGCCTCCGATGGCATGCCGACACGCGGTCGGCTGGGGACAGGGCGGACGGGGGAGGGGCGGGTCGTCACCAGCACCCGGAGGTGGCCAGGGCGCGCAGCAGCTGAGCGGCGTCCTCGCGGTCCTCGGCCGGGGGCCGCCGGACGATCTCGGCCGCCGGCGCCATGACACGGGCGCCGGGCGGCACATCGGTCAGTACGAGCGAACCCGCCCCGACCAGGGCGTCGTCGCCGACGGTCACCGGGCCGAGCACGATCGCGTTGGTGCCGATCACCACCCGGTCACCGAGGACCGGGTGCCGGCGCGCACCGGGCTCGCGCCGGCCGTCCCGCCACCAGCCGACCGCGCCGAGCGTGACCTGGTGGAAGATCGTCACGTCGTCGCCGACCCGCGCGGTCTCCCCGATCACCACCGCCGCCCCGTGGTCGATGAACACGCGCCGGCCGAGGACCGCGGCCGGATGGATCTCGATGCCGCCCGTCACGGCGCGGGCCACGTAGGCCAGGAACCTCGCCGTGTGACGGTGGCCCCGGGTGTGCAGGACATGGGCCACCCGGTGGGCCCACAGCGCGGGCAGCGCGGGGTGCAGCAGTGCCTCCGCGCGGGTGCGCGTCGACGGGTCTCGCGCCACGATCACGGCGAGGTCCTCCTTCGCCCTGGCGATCGTCCTGCGCATGCGGTCCTCCGTAGGTCATGGCCGGTTCATGCCGGCCCGTCGGCTGCGGGCGGCCGGCTCAGTAGTTCGGGACCTTGATCAGGTTGCCGGTGCCGCCGGCTATCTCCGGCACGTACACCCGCTCGTTCCAGACGTCCTGGGCCACCGGTTCGAGGGCGATCGAGACCGTGCCCCCGTCGACCGAGAAGGCGGTCTGGACCGCGCTGGTGATGGCCTCGACCAGGGCCGAGACCTGGTGTGCTTCGAGGTCGCCCGGGAAGTGTTTGATGTTGACGTGGGGCACTCCGATGGCCTTTCTGGTGCGCCGTGCGGACTGGACGGCGGTGACGAGTTCGTCCACTCCGCCGGTGCGGAGCAGGCTGTAGTGATCGGCCTCCAGCTGGATGATCCTGGGAGGCGCGGCCGAGAGCGCGTGGCCGGAGTCGATGAAGGAGCCCTGGTCGCCCCGGGCCCTGAAGACCGTGACCGGCGCGGTGACGGTGCGCTCGGCCAGCTCGTGGGGCGCGTACTCGAAGAGGAACGTCCGCCTCACCACGCCGACGATCCGGCGCACCAGGTCGGGCTCCAGGTGCTCGAACCGGTCGCAGACGAACGCGACGAACGAGTCCTCGTCGTGCGTGGCGGCCAGGCACTCCTGGACCGCACGCCGTTCGAGGTTCCCGGCGAACACCGAGTACAGGATCGAGACGAAGGTGGTGTCCCCGAAGCCGGCCGCCGCGTCCGCGGTGACCTCTCCGGCGGCCTCCACCGGTGGCTTGCCCGGAGCGATGAGGACGACCTCCTCGACCTCCCGGCCCTGGCGCTCCAGCTGGTACGCCACCTCGAAGGCGATCCGGGCCCCGAAGGAGTAACCCCACAGCACGTACGGGCCGGTGGGCTGGATCCGTCCGATGAGCTCGATGTCCCGCGCGACCATCTCGTCGAACGTCGGGTACGGGGTCTCGCCGGCGTTGATGCCGTAGGACTGGACACCGAGGAACGGCCGGCCCAGGTCCAGCCGGCCGGCCAGCAGCCGCAGGCTCATCGGGTAACCGCCCAGCCCCGGCCAGCAGAAGACCGGCCGGGGGCCGTCCCCGCCGCGCAGCCGCACCGCCCTGGACAGCGCGGTCGCCGGTTCCCGGTCGATGCGCCGGGCCAGCTCCGCGATGGTCGGGGAGTCGAACAGGACCTGGAGCGGCAGGGCACTCCCCAGCTCCCGGTTGATCCGGCCCACCAGATTGACGGCGGTCAGCGAATGGCCGCCCGCGGCGAAGAAGTTGTCCCGGATCGAGACCCTCTCCTGCCGCAGCACCTCCTGCCACAGCGCGGCGACGGCCTCCTCGGTGGGCGTACGCGGCGGGACGACCGGCGCCTCCGTGTCGCGCATGGCGTCCTCGTCGAGGGCGCGCAGCGCCTGGTGGTCGATCTTGCCGTTGGCGGTGAGCGGGAAGGAGTCCAGCACGGTGACCCGGTTGGGCACCATGTACGGCGGCAGGGACGCCGAGAGGTTGTCCCTGACGATCTCCGCCGGACCACGCGTGTGGACGGAGTCCTCCTTCATCCCCTCACTGAGCCGCTGCTCGGCGCTGACACGGCCGCCGAGCGCGAAGTAGGAGGCCCGGTCCGGCCCGAGGGAGGCGACGGCCGAGATGCGCCGGGCCGAGGGCAGGTCGTTGCCGGTCTCCGAGCTGTAGCCGGAGGACATCAGGCCCACGCCGAGGTCGTTCATCTGGAGCCGCTGCAGCTCCCGGCCGAGGTCGACGTAGCGCTGCCAGGGCGCGGCGGCGCTGCCGACCAGGGTGACGCCGAAGCTCGCGCGCTCGTAGACCTCCTGGTTGATGGCGATGACGTGCTGCTTCAGGACCAGCTCGTCCGAGACGCGCACCAGACCGGCGCCGTCGTACCGGTACTGGCCGGCGTCCAGGCCGGAGACCCTGTCCGGGTGGGCCTGCACGTACACGTCCACGGGGGTGGGCACGGCCGGGGCGGAGGACGGCTCCACCTCGTACGTGGCGAGGTAGTGGTCCTCGTCGGGGCACCGCAGCAGCGCCTTGATCTCCGGCACCCCCCGACGGGCGTTGATCCGCAGGCCGTGCTCGGGCAGCAGCCGGTCGAACAGGCCGATCATGTGGCCGGCCTCGAACTGGAGGACCTCCTGGATGTTGTTGCGGTAGACCGGCTCGATGGCCGACCGGCGGCCGATGAGGTGGACCCGCAGCCTCGGCGGCCCGGCGGGGGCGGTGCTGATCAGCGAGAGCTGATGGCTGACCGGGTTGTAGTAGTAGTGGCCGGGGGCGAGGCCGGCCACGCCGGACAGCTCCAGGTAGAGCTGGGTGGCGTACAGCGCGCCGGGGGAGGCGTAGGCGTACTTGGGCAGCAGCCGTTCGTTGCTGGTGAACTGGCCGAAGTTGCGGAGCAGGGAGCCGAGTTCGGACCGGGTCAGGGTGTCCGGGGTCCGGGGTGCGACGGGGCTCTCCGGCCGGCGGGCGAGCAGCTCCAGGACGTCGTCCCGGGTGACCTCGCCGCCTTCGAAGAAGCGGTAGGTCTTACGGGCGAACGCCGTGCGCCGCTGCTGGACCGTGGGAGTCCGCCCGGGCAGATCGACGACCTGCGGGGCGTCCTCCTGACGTACGCCCAGATCGGCCAGCTGGGCCTTCAGCTGGAGCTTGCTCCGCTTCGACTGGTGGTGGGCTCCGTGGTTGCCCTGGTCCATGAGGGCGGCCCGCTCGGGATCGAGCTCGATGAACGAGATGAGATTGGCGCCGAGCCTGGGATCGTCCCGGACCAGGACGGCGGCCCGCTTCACCCAGTCGTGCTTCTCGATGGCCACCTTGATCTCGTCCAGCTCCACCCGGAAGCCGCGCAGCTTGACCTGGCTGTCGGTGCGGCCGAGGAACTGGACGGTGCCGTCCGGGTTCCACCGGGCCAGGTCACCGGTGCGGTAGAGACGGGAGTGCAGCGGGTCGGTGGAGAACGGGTTGGTGAGGAACCGTTCGGCCGTCAGCGCGGGGCGGTTCAGATACCCGCGGGCGAGCTGGGGGCCCGCGATGTACAGCTCCCCCGACTCGCCGTGTGCGACGGGCCGCCGGTCGGCGTCGAGGATGTGGAAGGTCACGTCCCGTGCGGGCCGGCCAATGGAGATGTGGTCCGGGCCGTGCTGGACGGTGCTCCGGTCGACGGTGTGGGCCGAGGCGTTGATGGTGCATTCGCTCGGGCCGTACAGGTTGACCAGCGCGCAGTCCGGTAACGCGTCGAGCAGCTCGACCGCCAGGCTCTTGGTGAGCGCCTCGCCCCCGCTGAAGACATGGGTGAGCGAGGTGCAGTGGGGCAGTCGGCCGGTGTCGACGAGGGCCTGGAGCAGGGTCGGCACCCCCTGGAGGGTGGTCACCTCGTTCGCCAGGATCAGGTCGATGAGCCCGCCCGGATCGGCGTAGACCCCCGGCCCGCTCATCACCACGCTGCTGCCGCAGGCCGGCGCGAGGATCTCCCACTGCGCCGCGTCGAAGCTCAGCGGCGTCTTCTGCAGCACGGTCCTGCTCCGGTCCAGCCCCTGCTCGTCGGCCAGCCACCGCAGCTGGCTGACGATGCTGTGGTGCTCGATGCCGATGCCCTTGGGGTTGCCCGTGCTCCCCGAGGTGTAGATGACGTACGCCAGATCGTCCCCCCGGGCGGACGGGCGGGCCGGGGGAGCGGTCGCGGCGGTGTCCGGCGCGACCTGCCCGGCCCCGCGGACGGCCCGCGTGCCACCGGAGGTGATGATCTCCGTTCCGGGTGGCGTCATCGTGGCCAGCCGGGCCGCCAGGGACTCGTCGGCCAGGATGACCCCGGTTCCCGAGTCGGCGATCATGTAGCGCACGCGCTCGTCCGGATACTCCGGCGAGAGCGGCAGATACGCGGCGCCCGCGTGCAGGACGCCCCAGACGCTCGCCACGAGATCGACGGACGGCTCCATGAAGACGCCCACCAACGCGTCGGCCGACACACCGAATTGACGGAGGCGTTCCGCCACGTCCTCGCTGCGCTCGCCCAGTTGGCGGAAGGTCAGCCGTTCCGTTCCGCAGGTGACCGCGGTCCGGTCGGGCTGGGTCCTCGTGGACGCGCGCAGCATGTCCGACAGAGACAATTCCTCGGGCCCCGTAATTTTCTCCATCATCCTTCGAACCTAGAATTCGTCATTGTGGAGCGCATTGCCGGTGAGAGGCATGCGGACATGACTGATGTCAAAGGCAGCAACGATGATCGACCACCTGTTGTCGCGTAACAAACCCTGGGGAATTCATGAACAAAGGGGACCGGGGCCCGTGAGGGCGCTTCTTCCGGAAGGAAGCGGTCGCGTTCGCGCGGTGTGTGGATGAACGGTCGCTCCCCTGAAGGGAGTTGTCGCGACCGTGCCGAGTTCTGCCGGCGCTCAGGCCGTCCCGGTACATCGCCGGGGCGGGTTCTTCGGTCGCGCGAAAAGTCCTGCGGGCATGCCTTTCACGCCTCCCCCCACTCCGGTCATCCTTTCCGCCCTCCAGATGAAGGGCGGGGCGCCCGCCGGAACAGGACGACCTTTTCTCGGCGGGCAGCCAGAACGTACACGACGGACATGGCCCGCGGTCGGCGTACGGGCGGCCGGTCCGCCCCTTTTGGGCCGATCGACGCAGGGCCGCTCCCGGTGCTGACCGAAGGGCCTCGGCATTACGTGATGCAAAGCGAAAGGCGCAGTTCCGGATCTTCTGCGCCGGAGCCGGGGGCGAAATCAGGGCGCGTCAGCAGTGCGGGGAACCTGCGGTCACACGTGCCGGAGCAGCGGATTCACGCCGGTCGCCGACGCGTCCGGCGGCGCGGCAACTCCCTTTCGTGCGAACAGTTGTAGCCATCTTCTGTAGTGAACATCCCGCCCCGGCGCCATCCGCCGACGGTGTGCCGACGGGACCGGGGCGCCCGGAAATCGTTCACAGAGCTGCAACGGACACGACAAGAGCCGGAGGGTCAGGCGCCGGCCGGCCGCACGATCGTGAAGATCGCGCCCTCCGGGTCCGCGACCAGCGCCAGCCTGCCGCTGGAGGTGTCCTGCGGCGGCTGGAACACATGCCCGCCGAGCTCCACGACGCGTGCCGCCGCCTCGTCGGTGTCGGCGACCTGGAAGTACGTCATCCAGTGCGGCCCCCGGTCGCGCGGCAGGGCGCTTCCCACCCCGTGCAGGGCGGCGACCGGGCGGCCCTGGATGTGCAGCGTCTGATAGTCGAAGTCGGCCGAGACGACCGCCTCGGTCCCGAACCCGAACACCGCCTGGTAGAACTTGGCGACCGACGCGGTCTCCCGGGTCACCAGCTCGTTCCACACGGGGGTGCCGGGGGTGCCCGCGAGGGCGGTGCCGAGGTGCTCGGCCGCCTGCCAGACCCCGAAGACCGCGCCGCCCGGGTCGGACGCGAGCAGCAGGCGTCCCGCGTTCCCCGCGTCGAGGGGGCCGACGGCCACCGTCCCGCCGCAGGAGCGGATCGCCTCGGCCGTGGCGTCGGCGTCCTCCGTCGCGAGATAGGTCGTCCAGGCGATCGGGAGGTGCCGGCCGGGCGGCAGCTGGCCGATGCCGGCGACCTCCTTGCCGTGCAGCAGCGCGCGGACGTACGGCCCCAGTTGCTCGGGCCCGGGCAGGAACTCCCAGCCGAACAGCCTGCTGTAGAACTCCTGGGTCGCGGTCAGGCCGTGCACGATCAGACTCACCCAGCACGGCGCTCCAGGCGTGCGCCGGGTGGCAGCCTCGGTCATCTTCTTCTCTCTCCTCGCACCATCGGGGTGGCCGTACGGGGGGACGGAGTCCGCACGGTGCCCAGCGGTACGCATACGGGTGCGTACGCTCCGTGCAGATGCTCGCACCACTGAGCCTCCGAGGCACCCCGGCCGCGCCGCGTTTTCCGGCTTCCGATCGGGCCGGAGACCGTTTTGGTGTGGTACATCCAATTCGGTACTACGCCGCCGTGGGCGGCCGCCCCTGCGCGAAGATGGCACGCATGAAGCCCATCATCACCGCATCCGAATACCTGAGCGAGTCGGCGGGGCCTCGTCCGCCGGTGCTCCTGGACATCCGCTGGCAGCTCGGCGGGCCGAACGGCCGCGCCGACTACGAGGCGGGGCACCTCCCCGGCGCGGTCTACGTCGACCTCGACTCCGAGCTCGCGGGCCCGGCGGGCAGCGGCGGCCGCCACCCTCTGCCGGACCCGGAGGCCTTCGGTGCCGTCATGCGGCGGGCCGGGGTCGGCCAGGACACCCCCGTGGTGGTCCACGACGGCGGTCAGGGCTGGGCCGCCGCCCGCGCGTGGTGGCTGCTGCGATGGACCGGGCACCCCGACGTCCGCGTACTGGACGGCGGTCTCGCCGCCTGGACCGGCCCGCTGACCACCGACGTCCCGGAGCCCGCCGAGGGCGATTTCCGGCCCCGGCCGGGTGCGCTCGGCCTCCTCGACGCGGACGGGGCCGCGAAGCTGGCCCGCTCCGGTCTGCTGCTCGATGCCCGGGCCGGTGAGCGCTACCGGGGAGAGGTGGAGCCCATCGACCGCGTCGGCGGCCACATCCCCGGGGCCGTCTCCGCCCCCACCACGGAGAACGTCGGCGAGGACGGGCGCTTCCTGCCCGCCGAGGCGCTCGCCTCCCGGTTCTCCGCGCTGGGCGCCGACGGCGGCGGCCCGGTCGGCGTCTACTGCGGGTCCGGTGTCTCGGGGGCTCACGAGGTGCTGGCGCTGGAGCTCGCCGGGTACCCCGCCGCCCTGTACGCCGGGTCCTGGTCGGAGTGGTCCTCGGACGAGTCCCGCCCCGTCGCCACGGGCCCCGACCCCCTCTGACGCACACGGCCTCCGGACGGAGCGAGGGCCCGTACGCGGCTGCGTACGGGCCCTCCTCATGCCGCGGACATCCTGCCCGGGCCTCAGTCCTGCTTCTTCCGGCGTGTGCCGAAGACGATCTCGTCCCAGCTCGGCACCGCCGCCCGGCGGCCCGGGCGCACCCCGTCCGCCTCGGCCTGGCGGTCCGTCGTCCCGGTCAGCCGGTCGCGATGGCCGGCCACCGCGCGGGGCATCAGTACGTCGGCGTAGGCGGAACCCGCCCCCGCGGACGCCGCCGCGGCCGGGGGCTCGTCGGCCTCCGTCTCCTCCTGGGCCGCGGGTTCGAGCGCGGGCGGCTCGGGCTGCGAGGGCCGCTCCGGGACCACCATGTCGCCACGGAAGCTCGGCACCGCCTCCAGGAGGCTCGTCAGGGAATCACGCTCGCTCGCGGACACCCCGGCGACACGCTCCTCCGGCTCGGGCGCGGGGGGAGCGGGACGCTCGATCTGACGGTCCAGCGAGCGGTCCAGCGGCCGGTCGCGCGGCAGTCGCGCGATCCGGGGCACGAACGGGAAGCTCGGCTCCGGCGCAGCGACGTCGTCGGTCTCGCCGATCAGCGAGCGCGCCTCCTCGTCCACGGCCTGGACGAGCCGCCTGGGCGGGTCGTACGTCCAGCTCGCGGAGTGCGGCTCGCCCGCGACGCGGTAGACCAGGAGGACCTCCCAGGTGCCGTCGTCCCGGCGCCAGGAGTCCCACTGGACGGTCTCCCGGTCGGCTCCGCGCAGCAGCAGCCGCTCCTGCACCGCCTCGCCGAGTTGGGGTCCGGTGTTCTCGCCGGGACGGCGCACAGGTGTCTTCCGGGCGCGCTCGGCCATGAACGCGCGCTCCGCGAGCACGGGGCCCTCGAAGCGGCGTACCCGGTCCACCGGGATGCCGGCGAACTGGGCGACCTCCTCCGCGGAGGCGCCGGCCCTTATGCGTGCCTGGATGTCGCGCGGGCGGAGATGGCTCTCCACCTCGATCTCGATCTGGCCGAGCCGGGCGCGGTCGTTGCGCACGGCGGCACGCAGCCGCTCATCGATCGGAAGCGTGTACTCCGTGCTGTCCGCAGCCTTGAGCACCAGTCGTGTGCCGTCGTTCGAGACGGCCACGACACGCAGTTCGGGCATGGGAACCTCCCGGGTGGTGCCTGCCGACGTCACCTGCGTCGCTGCTTCCGCTAGTCGAGTGTGACCTGCCCGGGTTCAGCCTGCCACAACCTTGCCAAGTTACCCGGCGTGTCGGGCCTTGGCCCTGGAACGCCACGATGGCACGGTTACCTGTTTGCGACGCGGAGCGACCGGGTGGTCGCTCCATGTAGCAGGCGCCCGTGCGATGCCGCGGCGCCGCCGGTTCGGGGGCCGCCCTTCGGCCCCCTCCCGTAGGTTCCGGATACCCGTGTGGGAGTCCGGCCCCAGGGCTCGTCACAGTACTCCATTCGGGCCACCTGGGTGGACCGGCGCGCCGCCGAAGTTCTCACCGGGTACGGGAGTTGGGTTACCCCGTTGTCCGCAGTATGCCCTCAATGGGTGTGCTGCTTCACAAAATCTCCAGAATCGGAACTATCCGATTCGCTCATATGTCCTTTCCTGGTGCAAGGTGGGGTAGTTGTCGAGCAGGGGCTGATCATGGTTCAGAAGCCGCAGAGTGATGCGGAACGCAAGGAAAGGCGCATAGATCTGAGCCTCCCGCAGGTCGCCGGCAGCGCCGTGGCGGCCGTCGCGGCGGCGGTGATGGCCTCGCAGCTCGGTGTCTACGGAACCATCGCCGGCGCGGGTGTGATGAGCGTGGTGGCCACCTGCGGCGGCTCGGTCTTCCAGCACTTCTTCCGTCGTACCGGGGAGCAGATCCGGGAGGTCACCGTCCAGGTGAAGAACCCGGCGGGCCGTCAGGTGACGGTGCGCACCCGGGAGCCGGCCACCGGTCCGGCGCGCCCGGAGGACGACGCGACCCGGGCCCTGCGCACCGTGGACGAGGGGGCGACCCAGGTCCTCCGTACGGATGACCCGGAGGCGACGCGTGCCCTGCGCGCGGTGGGCCCCGACGCGGACCGTACGACGGTGCTGCGGCAGGTCGGGCCGGGCGGGCCCGGCCCGGACGGGGCGGTCGCGGACGGCTCCTACTCCGACGCCCGTACGCACGGCACCCGCGTCCGGGGCTGGAAGCGGTCGGCCCTCGCGGCCACCGGGGTCTTCGTCCTGTCGATGGCCGGCATCACCGTGTACGAGGTGGCCTCCGGCCACGACCTGGGGGGCGAGGGAAGGACGACCATCGGCTCCGTGGTGGGCGGGGAACGCCACGGCGGGACGACCTCGCCCTCGCCCTCGGACGGGACGGACCGGCAGGACGACGGCGACCGGGGTGACCGGGGCGACGACGGGAACGCTCCCGGCAGCGGGAGCACGACGTCCCCCGGAACCGGCACGGAGAACGGCGGGAGCACCCGGCCCGACCCCTCGGGCAGCGGCGGCACCGCCACCGACCCCACCCCCACGCCGTCGGCGTCCGACGGGGCCACGACTCCCGGAGCCACCACCCCGGCCTCGCCGGGCGACGGCGCCACCACCCCGGCCGCCCCTGATCCGACCGGAGCCGACGAGGCCCCGGACCCGCAGGGCGGAGCGGCCGGCACGGACACGGACCGCTGACCGTCCAGGCTCAGTCGCCGAGCACGCGGCGCAGGTAGTCGTTGGCGAACAGCCGGTCCGGGTCGAGCCGGTCGCGTACGGCGGTGAACTCGCCGAACCGGGGGTAGCTCCCCGACAGGTAGCCGGCGTCACGGGTGTGGATCTTGCCCCAGTGCGGTCGGCCGTCGTAGCCCGTCATGATCCGCTCGACGGCCGTGAAGTACGCCTGGTAGGGCGTGCCCCGGTACAGATGCACCGCGATGTACGCGCTCTCCCGGCCCGAGGCCGTGGAGAGCGCTATGTCGTCCGCGGGCGCCGTGCGGACCTCGACCGGGAAGCTGATCCGCAGCGGCGAACGCTCCACCATGGCCTTGACCTCACGCAGGGCGTCGACCGCGGCCTCGCGCGGCACGGCGTACTCCATCTCGACGAAGCGCACCCGCCTCGGGCTGGTGAACACCTTGTACGGGATGTCGGTGTACGTACGGGCCGACAGGGCGCGGCTGGAGATCCGGGCGAGGGAGGGAATGGCCGCGGGGACCGCGCGCCCCACCGAACAGGCGACCTGGAAGATCCCGTTGGAGAGGAGCTCGTCCTCGATCCAGCCGCTCACCCGCCCGGGAGGGGCGGGCGGGCCCGCGCTGCGGTTGTTGCGCTTGGTGTTGCAGTTGCCCGTGTGCGGGAACCAGTAGAACTCGAAGTGCTCGTTCTCGGTGACCAGCTGATCGAAATCGGCCGTGACCCGGTCGAAGGGCATCGGCTCCTCGCGGGCCGTCAGCAGGAAGACGGGCTCGATCGCGAACGTGACCGCGGTGACCACGCCGAGCGCCCCCAGCCCGATCCGGGCCGCCGCGAAGACGTCGGGGTGCTCGTCGGCCGAGCAGCTCAGGACCGTGCCGTCCGCCGTGACCAGTTCCAGCGCCCGGATCTGCGCGGAGATCGACGCCGAGTCGCGGCCGGTGCCGTGGGTGCCCGTGGAGGTGGCCCCGGCGACCGTCTGCTCCATGATGTCGCCCATGTTGGTCAGCGAGAGCCCCTCGCGGGCGAGCGCGGCGTTCAGGCGCTTCAGCGGGGTGCCGGCCTCGACCGTCACGGTCATCGCCTCGCGGTCGATGCCTCGGATCCCGGTGAGCAGGTCCGGGCGTATGAGGACCCCGTCGGTGGCCGCGGTCGCGGTGAACGAGTGCCCGGTGCCGACCGGCTTGACCCTCAGACCGTCCTCGGAGGCCCGGCGGAGCACCTCCGCGAGCTCGTCGACGGAGGCGGGGGACTCCACTCGGGCGGGCCGGGCGGTGACGTTGCCCGCCCAGTTACGCCACGTGTTCGTCGTCCGTGCGTAGGTGTCCGTCATCTTCCCCGCGCCCTCCCGTGTCAACTTCCGTGGGCACCGGCTCCGCGAGCCGGCGATACCCCAGGAACGCCACCGCGGCCGCGAGCGCTCCCGCCACGACGGGCACCGCGTACCCCGCCCCCGCCCCGGAGGCGTCGACCACCCAGCCGGCGGCGGAGGAGCCGAGCGCCACTCCGACCGCGAGCCCGGTGCTGGTCCAGGTCATGCCCTCGGTCAGCTGTGTGCGCGGTACGTGCTGCTCGACGAGGGCCATGGTGGTGACCATCGTCGGTGCGATGGCGAGGCCCGCGACAAAGAGCGCCACGGCCAGGAACGGCAGGCTCCCGGCCAGTTGGAGGGGGATCATACTCACGGCCATGGCGCACACCCCCACCAGCCACCGGGTGGACGGCTTCCCCCGCAGGTGCACCAGACCGAAGACGGCTCCCGCGAGGCAGGACCCCAGGGCGTAGACCGCGAGCACGAGACTGGCCGCCGCCTTGTGGCCGCGCTCCTCGGCGAAGGCCACGGTGACCACGTCGACCGCTCCGAAGATCGCCCCGGTGGCGACGAACGCGGTCACCAGCACCTGGAGGCCGGGGGAGCGCAGGGCGGAGCCGCCCGTGTGGTGCTCCTTCGGGTGCGGGGCCGGCTCGGTGGCCCGCTGGGACGTCAGCCAGAGGACACCGGTCACCAGGAACACCCCGGCGACCAGGGGCCCGGCCTCCGGGAACCACGCGGTGGACAGACCGATGGAGACGATGGGCCCGAAGATGAAGCACACCTCGTCGACGATCGACTCCCAGGAGTACGCCGTGTGCAGCTGACGGGCGGAACCCCGGTAGATCGCCGCCCACCGGGCCCGCACCATCGACCCCATGCTGGGCACGCAGCCCGCGCCGGCCGCGAAGACGAACAGGGTCCAGTCCGGCAGCCGCTGCTGGGCGCAGACCAGGAGCCCCGCGACCGCCGCCGCGGCGACCAGGGTGACCGGGCGCAGCACGCGCCGCTGCCCGTACCGGTCGACCAGCCGGGAGACCTGCGGGCCCATCACGGCCGCCGCCATGGCGAGCGTCGCGGAGAGCGCTCCGGCGAGCCCGTAGCGGCCGGTCATCTGGGAGACCATCGTCACCACGCCGATGCCCATCATGGCCAGCGGCATCCGGCCGAGGAATCCCGCCGCCGAGAACCCCAGGCTCCCGGGAGCGGTGAAGATGGCGCGGTAGGGGCTGGGCAAGGAGGGCTCCGGGACGCGTGACAGGTGTATGGATGGCCGATACAGCTTACGGGCGCCGCGGGCCCGCCGGTGGCGGTTGCCGCACTGTCGGAGGCGGGTGGCAGGATCGGGTGCATGTCCGATCTGCGTGGTCCCGCTCCCTACGACGCCCTGCTGCTGCTCTCCTTCGGCGGTCCCGAAGGCCCTGACGACGTCGTCCCGTTCCTGGCGAACGTGACGCGCGGCCGGGGCATCCCCGAGGCGCGGCTCAAGGAAGTCGGCAAGCACTATTTCCTGTTCGGCGGCGTGAGCCCGATCAACGCCCAGAACAGGGCGCTGCTCGACGCGCTCCGCAAGGACTTCGCGGACCACGGCCTCGAACTCCCGGTGTACTGGGGCAACCGCAACTGGGCCCCGTACCTCACCGACACCCTCCGCGAGATGATCACGGACGGCCACCGGCGGATCGCCGTGCTGGCCACCAGCGCCTACGCCTCGTACTCGGGCTGCCGTCAGTACCGCGAGAACCTCGCCGAGTCGCTGTCCGCGCTGGAGGCGGAGGGGCTCCCCGTGCCCCGGGTGGACAAGCTGCGGCACTACTTCAATCACCCCGGCTTCGTACGGCCCATGGTGGACGGCGTGCTGGCGTCGCTGGCCGACCTCCCCGAGGAGCTCAGGGCGGGGGCGCACCTCGCCTTCACCACGCACTCCATCCCCACCTCGGCGGCGGACACCTCCGGACCGGTGGAGACGCACGGCGACGGCGGCTCCTACGTGGCCGAGCACCTGGACGTCGCCCGGCTGATCACCGAGGCGGTGCGCGAGGAGACCGGCGTCGACCACCCGTGGCAGCTCGTCTACCAGTCCCGCAGCGGCGCCCCGCACATCCCGTGGCTGGAGCCCGACATCTGCGACCACCTGGAGACGCTCCACGGCGACGGTGTCCCCGCGGTCGTCATGGCCCCCATCGGCTTCGTCTCGGACCACATGGAGGTCCTGTACGACCTCGACACGGAGGCCACCGCGAAGGCCGCCGAGCTCGGGCTTCCGGTGCGCCGGTCCGCGACGGTCGGCGCGGACCCCCGGTTCGCCGCCGCCGTGCGCGATCTCGTGCTGGAGCGCGCCGCCGTGGAACAGCGCCGCCCGGTCACGCCGTGCGCCCTGGGGGCGCTCGGCCCCTCCCACGACCTCTGTCCGGTCGGCTGCTGTCCGGCCAGGGCACCCAAGCCGGCCGCCGCGGGCGCCGACAGCCCGTTCTAGCCACCTCCCGTCCGCTTCCCGCCGTGGGCCCCGACAGGCGTCCCGGCCCCGCGAACCACCCCTGGAGCGTTGTGACCGACCCCCTCCTGTCCGAACTGCTCGACCTCGCCCTGGAGGCCGCCCGCAGGGCCGGCGCGCTCCTGCGCGACGGCCGCCCCGCCGACCTCGGGGTGGCCGCGACGAAGTCCAGCCCGATCGACGTCGTCACGGAGATGGACATCCGGGCGGAGAAGCTGATCACCGGCTACCTCTCCGAGCATCGCCCCGCCGACGGCTTCCTCGGCGAGGAGGGCGCCAGCGCCGAGGGCAGCAGCGGTATCCGGTGGGTCATCGACCCGCTCGACGGCACGGTGAACTACCTCTACGGCCTGCCGACCTGGTCCGTCTCCATCGCCGCCGAGCGCGACGGCGAACGGGTCGTCGGCGTGGTCGAGGCCCCGATGCGGCGCGAGACGTTCCACGCGGTGCTCGGCCGCGGGGCGTACGGGAACGGGGAGGCGCTGCGCTGCCGCCCCACGGCCCCCCTCGACCAGGCCCTCGTGGCGACCGGCTTCAACTACGTCACCGAGGTCCGCACGCACCAGGCCGCCGTGGCCCAGCGGCTGATCCCGAGGCTGCGGGACATCAGGCGCGGCGGATCGGCCGCCATCGAGCTCTGCGACGTGGCGGCGGGCCGGCTCGACGGCTACTACGAGCGCGGACTGCACCCGTGGGACGTCGCGGCCGGCGATTTGATCGCCCGGGAGGCGGGAGCCCTCACCGGGGGGCGCCCCGGCCGGCCCGCCGACGGCGACCTCACGGTCGCCGCGACCCCCGGCGTCTTCGAACCCCTCCAGGCGCTCCTGGAGGAGCTGGGCGCCTGGCACGACTGACGTATGACCTCCTGAGGCCGTCGAGCCGCCCGGGAGGGCCGCCGGAACGCGAAGAGGGCCCCAGGGGCCATGACGGCTCCCGGGGCCCTCCCGTGGCGGCTCAGACGCTTGTGGCGCCGATTTCCACGCCGTGCTCGGCGGCGAGGCGGTGCAGGTCGTCCAGCTCTCCCTGCTCGACATCCGCGAGGAAGTCGTCGCCCGTCTCGCGAGCCCTCGTGAGGTCGGACTCGGTGGTCTTGATTCGTTGCAGCAGACCTGCGGTGAAAGCGTCCATGAAGCGCCCCCTCGTCGTGGGTCGGTGGCACGGGGGTGTGCCCGGTGGTCCTCCGGTCCGTGGGCCGGAGTGCGGGTGATCACGCAGTCCCTCTGGATGCAGGACGGGCTGTGGTACGCCACATGCAGGGCGTGATCGCGGGTGTGAGAGCGTCCTCCCCGCCGCCGCCCGGCGAGAAACCTCAACTGGCCCGGAAATCCGATCAATTCCCTGGAGCGGTGGACCGGGCGGCGTCGTCTTACCGCCGGTTTATGCGCGTTACGGGCAGGATGGACGCGCACAGTCGGTGCCGCTGACGTGCGGCGAGCGGCCGGAACGAGGGCCGCTCGCGGGTTTTCCGGAAGATCTAGGGAAGGACTGCGCCGTGCGCGTACTCGTCGTCGAGGACGAGCAGCTGCTCGCCGATGCGGTGGCCACCGGGCTGCGCCGGGAGGCCATGGCCGTCGACGTCGTCTACGACGGGGCGGCCGCCCTGGAACGCGTCGGGGTGAACGACTACGACGTCGTCGTGCTGGACCGGGACCTCCCGGTGGTGCACGGCGACGACGTCTGCCGCAAGATCGTCGAGCTCGGCATGCCCACCCGGGTCCTCATGCTCACCGCCTCCGGTGACGTCAGCGACCGGGTCGAGGGCCTGGAGCTCGGCGCGGACGACTACCTGCCCAAGCCCTTCGCCTTCAGCGAGCTGACGGCGCGGGTGCGCGCCCTGGGGCGGCGCACCACGGTCGCGCTGCCGCCCGTGCTGGAGCGGGCCGGCATCAAGCTGGACCCCAACCGTCGCGAGGTGTTCCGGGACGAGCAGGAGATCCAGCTCGCCCCGAAGGAGTTCGCGGTCCTGGAGGTCCTGATGCGCAGCGAGGGCGCCGTCGTCTCGGCCGAGCAGCTGCTGGAGAAGGCGTGGGACGAGAACACCGACCCGTTCACCAACGTGGTGCGGGTGACCGTCATGACCCTGCGCCGCAAGCTCGGCGAGCCACCCGTCATCGTCACCGTCCCCGGCTCCGGATACCGGATCTGAGGGCGTGATGGCGGCGTCCCCCTCACCCCTGAAGGCACCCCCCAAGCCCACCTGGGAACCCAAGGCGCAGGAGTCCCCGTACCCCTGGCTGCGGCCGACCATCCGCATACGGCTCACCCTGCTGTACGGCGGCATGTTCCTGATCGCGGGCATCCTGCTGCTGTCGATCATCTACATGCTCGCGGCGCAGGCGCTGCACGACGCCGGCGGACTGGAGTTCCAGGTCAAGGGCACGAACGTGCAGATCTCCAGCGACATGTGTCCGCAGCTGGGCTCGGCGCTGAACAACACCCAGCTCAACGAGGCGATCAAGAACTGCACCGCGGCCCAGCGCCAGCACGCCCTCGACTCCCTGCTGAACCGCGCGCTGCTGGCCCTCGTCGGCCTCAGCATCATCGCCTTCGCCTTCGGCTACGCCATGGCCGGCCGCGTCCTGTCCCCGCTGGGCCGGATCACCCGCACCGCCCGCCGGGTGGCGGGCACCGACCTGTCCCGCCGCATCGAGCTGGACGGCCCCGACGACGAGCTGAAGGAGCTCGCCGACACCTTCGACGAGATGCTGGACCGCCTGGAGCGGGCCTTCACCGCCCAGCAGCGGTTCGTGGGGAACGCCTCGCACGAGCTGCGTACGCCCCTCGCGATCAACCGCACGCTCCTGGAGGTGCATCTCTCCGACCCGGAGGCCTCGCCGGAGCTCCACCAGCTGGGCAAGACGCTCCTGGCCACCAACGAGCGCAGCGAGCAGCTGGTCGAAGGGCTGCTGCTGCTCGCCCGCAGCGACAACCAGATCATCGAGCGCAAGCCCGTGGACCTGGGCGAGGTCGCCGACCGCGCCATCGACCAGACCCGGGGCGAGGCGGCGGCGAAGGGTGTCGAGATCCGCGGGGAGCGGGCCCAGGCCGTCGTCCAGGGCAACGGAGTGCTCCTGGAGCGGATCGCGCTGAACCTCGTGCAGAACGGCGTGCGCTACAACGTGGCGGAGGGCGGCTGGGTGGAGGTCACCACCGAGCTCCAGCACGGGCAGGCGCTCCTGACCGTCTCCAACACCGGGCCCGTGGTGCCCGCCTACGAGATCGACAACCTCTTCGAGCCGTTCCGGCGGCTGCGCACCGAGCGCACGGGCAGCGACAAGGGCGTCGGGCTCGGCCTGTCGATCGCGCGGTCCGTCGCGCGGGCGCACGGAGGCCGTATCATCGCGGAGCCCCGCGAGGGCGGTGGTCTCGTGATGCGCGTCACCCTTCCGGTCTGAGAAGCTTCACGGTGTGAAGCCGCATTGGATCGCTCTGTTCGCTTTGGGCGGAATTTTCGAACCCTGTTTCCGTTCTGTCCCTGTGTGATCGATCACAGGAGCGATTTCCGGTCCCTCTACTCTCCGTGATCACAACTCTGCCCGAAAGCCTGGAAACGTCCGGGTTTCCGGGGGGCGATATCACGGGAAGTACACGGGGTGGCGCCCGTGAACTGCAGCAATCGGACCGTGTACGGTCCCCATCGCCACCCAAGCTGATCGCTCGCGAGAGATCCGGTTGGGTGTCGATTGAGTAACAGACCTTGATGTGAGGCAAAATCTCCGCCTCAGGTCGGGCACAAGTCCGGCCTCTCACGCGTTACGTGCGCTGAGACACCGCAGACACCCATGAGGGGGAGAGCGACATGGCAACGGATTACGACACCCCACGCAAGACCGACGACGACGTGGACCAGGACAGCCTCGAAGAGCTCAAGGCTCGTCGGAGCGACAAGACGGCATCCGCCGTCGACGTGGACGAGTTCGACGCGGCAGAGGGACTGGAGCTGCCCGGCGCAGACCTGTCCAACGAAGAGCTGGCCGTACGGGTTCTGCCCAAGCAGGCCGATGAGTTCACCTGCATGAGCTGCTTCCTCGTGCACCACCGGAGCCAGCTGGCGCGGGAGAAGAACGGCCAGCCGATCTGCCGCGACTGCGACTGAGGCCGACGGCCGTGGCAGGCGACACACCGTTCCGGAAGCGGCGCTTGCGGCGCACGAAGTCGTCGGAGGCACATCAGGGCGGCACAGGCCCGGCGGAGGGCGAGAGCCCCACTGCCGAGCACCAGGCCGCCCTGCCTGCCTCTCCCGGCACACCTGACGACGAGCGGGGCCGTCCGGCCTCGCTCGAAGCGGGAAGGGCGGCGGATCCGCGAGCCGGCGCCGGGCAGGACGGCCCGGACGGTTCCGCGAAGGGCTCCGGCCGCCTGCACACTCTGAAACGGGGCGTACGCAGAAGCCGGGAGAGCGCCACGGCGGCGATAGGGATGGTCGCCGACCGCATCATCGACATCGCTCCCCGCATCCCCGTGCGGGATCTCGCCACCCTGCGCGGGCAGTTCCCGGGGATCGGTCCCGAAGAGCTCGCCGACAAGCTCGTCGCGGGCGCCTGCAACGCCACCGCGACCGTCGGCGCGGGCATCGGGGCGGCGGCGATGATGCCCGTACCACCCGCCATGCTCGCCGAGCTGACGGCGGAGATCACCGGCGTGGCCGCCGTCGAGATGAAGCTCGTCGCCGAGCTCCACGAGGTCTACGGCCTGCGCCCGCCGGGCAACATCGCCCAGCGCGGCACCGCGTATCTGACGTCCTGGACCGAGGAGCGCGGCATCGACGTCTCACGCCCCACCACGCTCAACGCGGCGCTGGGCGGGCAGATGAAGCGCGAACTGCGCCAGCAGATCATGAAGCGCACCGTGCGCGACCTGCCGAATCTCATCCCGTTCATGATCGGCGCCGCCGTCGGCGCGCTCATGAACCGGCGCGACACCAGGAAGCTCGCCGAGCGGGTCAGGAACGACCTGCGGCGCCAGCAGGTGCCCTGGGACCGCCTTCCGGAGCTTCCCCCGCTGGAACAGCCCGTGGAGCCCGCCGAGGAGCTCCCCGAGGGCCTGGACGACCCCGGCCGCTGACGCCTCAGGCGGGTACGGGCGCGAGCGCCGCCACCAGGGCCTGCGGCTCCCGGGTCGACAGATAGACGTACGGCGTCGGATCGGCCGGATCCGTGACCTTCACCCGCACCGCCGTCGGGATGTAGCTGCGCAACAGCATGAACGCGCGGGGATCCGCCTTGTACGAGCGCCAGGCGCGCGCCTCCTCCGCGTCCAGTACCTCGGCGTCACCGAGCGCCTCCAGGGGGATCCGGGCGTCGCCCGCGACGAGGGCGCCCGCCACGACCCGGATGCGCGCGGAGCCGTACGAGCTCACGCCCACGCATGCCGCGGCCGAACCGGCCACCAGGCCGCCGAGCATCGGCAGCGCGCCGAGCGGCAGGAACATCAGCGCGCAGGCGATGCCGATCCCGAAGGCGATGAGCCACCACGAACGGGGTGCGGTGAGACGTTCCTCGAAGGGGGGTGCGGAAGGCTGCATGAAAGCAAGCTTGGCACGGCGCGACCCGTGACAGGCAGCGCGGGTAAGGTCTGCGGCTGTGAGTGGAACATCTGCACGTCTGACACCCCCCGCCGACGCGGTGAAGCCCGTCCGCCATCCCGACGCTCCCGCGCCCGGTGAGCTTCTCGGGTCCCACTACGAACACTGTTTCGGCTGTGGTGGCGGACAACCGCACGGACTGCATCTCCAGGCGACGGCCGGCGAGGGCGTGAGCGTCACCGCCGAATTCACCGTGAAGCCCGCCCACCAGGGCGCTCCGGGGCTGGCGCACGGCGGGGTCCTGGCCACGGCGATGGACGAGACGCTCGGCGCGCTGAGCTGGCTGCTGCGGGTCATCGCGGTGACCGGGCGGCTGGAGACCGACTACGTCCTCCCGGTGCCGGTGGACACGGTGCTCTTCCTGGAGGCCGAGGTCACCGCCGTGCACGGCCGGAAGATCTACTGCCGTGCGACCGGCCGGACCGGCGGCCCCGAGGGTCCCGTCGCGGTCCGTGCGGAAGCCCTCTTCATCGAGGTCAAGGTGGAGCACTTCATCGACAACGGCCGGCCGGAGGAGATCCAGGCCGCGATGTCCGACCCGAACCAGATCAGGCGTGCCCGCGCCTTCGAGGTGAACCCCTGATGCGCCACCCCGTCGACGTACTCATCCGCAGGGTCGACCCGGACGTGCCGATTCCCGGCTACGGACATCCGGGCGACGCCGGCGCGGATCTGGTCACCACCGAGGCCGCCGAACTCGCCCCGGGGGAGCGGGCGGTCCTCCCCACCGGGGTGTCGATCGCGCTCCCCGACGGGTACGCCGCCTTCGTGCACCCCCGTTCCGGCCTCGCGGCCCGCTGCGGACTGGCCCTCGTGAACGCCCCAGGGACGGTCGATGCCGGGTACCGTGGAGAGATCAAGGTCATCGTGGTCAATCTCGACCCACGCGAGACCGTGAAGTTCGAACGGTTCGACCGGATTGCCCAACTGGTCGTCCAGCAGGTCGAGAAGGTGCGCTTCCACGAGGTGACGGAGCTCCCCGGCTCGGCGCGGGCCGAGGGGGGCTTCGGATCCACCGGCGGTCACGCCGCAGTGGACGGTGTCACGGGCGGTAACAGCCAGGGTGGGAACAGCTACGCTTCGGTCGTATCCGACCGGGAAGGACATTGACGTGTTCGGACGTCGCAAGAACAGTGGTTCCGCCGAAGACACGGCGGACGAAGCGCGCGAGGCCGAGCAGGTCGCCGACGAGCTCGACGACACGGGGGCCGAGAGCGGTTCGCGCCGCGCGAACCTTCCGCCGGCGCCCCGCCCCGACGGACCGTGGGACATCTCCGAGGTCTCCCAGCCCGGCGAGGGCCGGGTCGACCTGGGCGGCATCTTCGTCCCCGGGGTCGAGGGCATGGAGCTCCGGGTGGAGGTCGCCGGTGACGCGATCGTCGCCGCCACGGTCGTGCTGCGTGACAGCGCGGTCCAGCTGCAGGCCTTCGCCGCTCCCAAGCGGGAGGGCATCTGGGGCGAGGTCCGCGAGGAGATCGCCTCCGGCATCACCCAGCAGGGCGGGATCATCGACGAGGTCGAGGGCCCGCTCGGATGGGAGCTGCGCGCCCAGGTCCCCGTACAGCTTCCGGACGGGAAGAACGGCGTGCAGCTGGTGCGCTTCGTCGGTGTCGACGGCCCGCGCTGGTTCCTGCGCGGTGTGATCTCCGGCCAGGGCGCGGTCCAGCCGGACGCCGCCGGGCTGCTGGAGACGATCTTCCGGGACACCGTCGTCGTGCGCGGTGAGGGCCCGATGGCCCCGCGTGACCCGATCGTCCTCAAGCTCCCCAACGACGCCCAGATGGTGCCCGAGGGCGTGCAGCAGGAGGACCAGGAGAGCTCGAAGTTCTCCGGCGGCATGGGACAGCTCCAGCGCGGCCCGGAGATCACCGAGGTGCGCTGACCCCGCTCGTACGAGGCCGGTGGGCCGCACCCCCGCACGGGGTGCGGCCCACCGGCCTTTCCACGGGCTCGTCAGGGGCGCGTATCGGGGGCGTACGGGCGGCGTCAAAGGGCGCCCCCGGAGCGTAGGGAAGCCGTCAACGCGGCCGGCGGGGGCCGGGTGCGGGGGTTTGCTCAGGAGGTCCCCGAAACCGACCTCACCCAGGAGCACACGATGGCCGACCTGGCCTTCGTCCTCACCACGATCGCGGTGTTCGCGCTGGTGGCCCTCGTCGCCCGGGGGGTGACCAAGCTGTGACCGCCGAGAACATCGCCGGCCTCGTCGTGGCCGTCGCCCTGCTGGGCTACCTCGTCCTCGCCCTCCTCCACCCGGAGAGGTTCTGAGCGCCGACATGAGCCCCGTCCTCGCCGGTGCCCTCCAGATGCTCGCGCTCGTCGCGGCACTGGCACTGGCCCACCGTCCGCTCGGCGACCACATGGCCCGGGTCTACTCCTCGACGCGACACCTGCGGATCGAGAAGTGGATCTACCGGGCCATCGGCGCCGACCCCGCCACCGAGATGCGGTGGCCCGCCTATCTGCGCGGCGTCCTCGCGTTCTCCGCGGTCGGCGTCCTGTTCCTCTACCTCCTGCAGCGGCTCCAGGGCTCGCTGCCCGGCTCGCTCGGCTTCGCCTCGATCGATCCCGACCAGGCGTTCAACACGGCGGCCTCGTTCGTCGCCAACACCAACTGGCAGTCGTACTACGGCGAGCAGGCCATGGGCCACGTCGTGCAGACCGGCGGCCTCGCGGTGCAGAACTTCGTCTCGGCCGCGGTCGGCATGGCCGTCGCCGTGGCGCTCGTACGGGGCTTCGCCCGGTCCCGCACGGGCGAGCTCGGCAACTTCTGGTCCGACCTGGTGCGCGGCACCGTGCGCGTCCTGCTGCCGCTCTCCGTCGTCGGCGCGCTCGTCCTGGTCGCCACCGGTGTCATCCAGAACTTCTCCGGCATCCACGAGGTCGGGCAGTTCGGCGGCGGCACCCGGCAGTGGAACGGCGGCGCGGTCGCCTCCCAGGAGGCCGTCAAGGTGCTGGGCACCAACGGCGGCGGCTACTTCAACGCCAACTCCGCCCACCCGTTCGAGAACCCCGACGGGCTGTCCAACCTCTTCGAGGTCTTCCTGATCCTGCTCATCCCCTCCGCGATGACCAGGACGTTCGGCCGGATGGTGGGCTCCCTGAAGCAGGGGTACGCGATCCTCGCGACGATGGCCACGATCTGGCTGGGCTTCACCGCCCTGATGATGTGGACCGAATTCAGCCACCACGGGCCCGCCTTCGACCTCGCGGGCGGGGCGACGGAGGGCAAGGAGACCCGCTTCGGCATCGCCGGGTCGTCGATCTTCGCGGTGGCCACCACCCTGACCTCGACGGGTGCGGTGAACTCCTTCCACTCCTCGTACACGGGCCTCGGCGGCGGCATCACCCTGCTCGGCATGCAACTCGGCGAGATCGCCCCCGGCGGGGTCGGCTCCGGCCTCTACGGCATGCTGATCATGGCGGTCGTCGCCGTGTTCCTCGCGGGGCTGATGGTGGGCCGTACGCCCGAGTACCTGGGCAAGAAGATCGGCACCCGGGAGATCAAGCTCGCGGCCTGCTACATCCTGATCACCCCGGCCCTGGTGCTCGGCTTCACGGCCGCGGCGCTGGCCCTGCCCACGCCGGGCGACTCCATGGCCAACACCGGGGCCCACGGCTTCTCCGAGATCCTCTACGCCTACACCTCGGGCGCCAACAACAACGGCTCCGCCTTCGCCGGCCTGAACGCGGACACCCAGTGGTTCAACACCACCCTCGGCATCGCGATGCTGCTGGGACGGTTCCTGCCGATGGTGTTCGTCCTCGCGCTGGCGGGATCGCTGGCCCGGCAGAGCCCCGTACCCGCGACCGCCGGGACCCTCGGCACACAGAAACCGCTGTTCAGCGGGCTGCTGCTCGCCACCGTCATGATCGTCACCGGCCTCACCTACTTCCCGGCCCTCGCCCTGGGGCCGCTGGCGGAAGGGCTGGCGTCATGAATGCCCTGCCCAGGGCCTTGAGGTCTCCGAAGCGAGAGGACCCGATGTCCGCCGTCACCCACGCACCCCGCCCCTCCCGGGACGCCACCACCGGGCGGCCCGCCGGCGGTCTGTTCGACGCCGCCCAGCTGGTCAGGTCCCTGCCCGACGCGATACGCAAGCTCGACCCCCGGACGATGGTCAAGTCCCCGGTGATGTTCGTGGTGTTCGTCGGGTCCGTGCTCACCACCGTCCTGGCGGTCCTGGACCCGACGGACGGATTCGGCTGGGCGATCACCGCCTGGCTGTGGCTCACCACGGTCTTCGCCAATCTCGCCGAGGCGGTGGCCGAAGGGCGCGGCAAGGCGCAGGCGGACACCCTGCGCAACGCGCGGACCGGCACCGTCGCACGCCGCGTCGTCGGCTCCGGCGAGGAACGCGTGCCCGGCACCGAACTGCGCGTCGGTGACCTGGTGGTCTGCGAGGCCGGTGATCTCGTCCCGGGCGACGGAGACGTCGTCGAGGGGGTGGCGAGCGTCGACGAATCGGCGATCACCGGGGAGAGCGCCCCGGTGATCCGGGAGTCGGGCGGCGACCGCAGCGCCGTCACCGGCGGCACGAAGGTGCTCTCCGACCGGATCGTCGTCAGGATCACCACGAGGCCGGGCGAGACGTTCATCGACCGGATGATCGGCCTGGTGGAGGGGGCAGCCCGGCAGAAGACGCCCAACGAGATCGCGCTCAACATCCTGCTGGCGTCCCTCACCGTCGTCTTCCTGCTCGCGGTCGTGACCCTCCAGCCGTTCGCGGCCTACGCGGGCCGGCAGCAGTCGATGACCGTGCTGGCCGCCCTGCTGGTCTGCCTCATCCCGACGACGATCGGCGCCCTGCTCTCCGCGATCGGCATCGCCGGTATGGACCGGCTGGTGCAGCGCAACGTGCTCGCCATGTCGGGCCGGGCCGTCGAGGCCGCGGGGGACGTCTCCACGCTGCTGCTCGACAAGACGGGCACGATCACCGTGGGCAGCCGGCAGGCCGCCGAGTTCCTGCCCGTCAAGGGCGTCACGGAGGCCGAGCTCGCCGCCGCCGCCCGGCTCTCGTCGCTGGCCGACGAGACGCCCGAGGGCAGGTCGGTCGTGGCGCTGGCCGAGGAGATCCACGGTCCGCGCGCACCGGACGGAGGAGAGCTGTCCGGCGCCACCTGGGTGGAGTTCACCGCGCAGACCCGCATGTCCGGTGTCGACCTCGTCGGCCGCCGGGTGCGCAAGGGGGCCGCCGGCTCCGTCCTCGCCTGGGTCACCGGGCAGGGCGGCACCGTGCCCGCCGACGCCGGGGTGCTGACCGGCCTGATCGCCGAGGCGGGCGGCACCCCCCTGCTGGTGGCCGTCCAGGACGGCACGGGCGCCCGGGTCCTCGGGGTGATCCACCTCAAGGACGTCGTCAAACCCGGGATGCGCGAACGGTTCGCGGAGCTGCGGCGCATGGGCATCCGTACGGTCATGATCACCGGGGACAACCCGCTGACCGCGAAGGCGATCGCCCGGGAGGCGGGGGTCGACGACTTCCTCGCCGAGGCGACGCCCGAGGACAAGATGGCCCTCATCAGGCGGGAGCAGGCCGGCGGCAGGCTCGTCGCCATGACCGGGGACGGCACCAACGACGCCCCGGCCCTCGCCCAGGCGGACGTCGGGGTCGCCATGAACACCGGCACCTCGGCCGCCAAGGAGGCCGGGAACATGGTGGACCTGGACTCCGACCCCACCAAGCTCATCGAGATCGTCGCCATCGGGAAACAGCTGCTGATCACCCGGGGCGCCCTCACCACGTTCTCCATCGCCAACGACGTCGCGAAGTACTTCGCGATCATTCCCGCGATGTTCGCCGTCGTGTATCCGGGCCTGGACAAGCTCAACATCATGGACCTGTCCTCGCCCCGGACCGCGATCCTCTCGGCGGTGATCTTCAACGCGCTGATCATCGTCGCGCTGGTCCCGCTGGCGCTGCGAGGGGTGCGCTACCGGCCGGCCGGAGCCGACCGGATGCTGCGGCGCAACCTCACCGTCTACGGGATCGGCGGACTCGTCGCCCCGTTCATCGGGATCAAGCTCATCGACCTCGCCCTCTCCCTCGTCCCCGGACTGCGCTGAAACCGGAGCGTGCAGACACCCATGAACACTTCCGCGGGCACCACCGCCCGACTCCTCGGAGCGGGCCTCCGCGCCCTGCTCGTCCTCACCGCCCTGTGCGGCGTGCTCTACCCGCTGGCCGTCACCGGCGTCGCCCAGGCGGCCCTCCCCGGCAAGGCCAACGGCTCCGAGGTCACCGTCGACGGCGAGGTCGTCGGCTCACGCCTCATCGGCCAGCGCTACGACCTGCCGGCCGACGAGGGCCAGGAGACCCCGGAGCCGGACCTCACCTGGTTCCAGCCGCGCCCCTCGAACGGCCTCGGCACCAACAGCGTCAACACCCGCTACGACCTGATCCTCTCCGGGGCGACCAACCGGTCCGGGGACAGCGAGGAGCTGATCCGCCAGGTCACCGACGCCAAGGCGGCCGTCGTCGCGGACAACTCCGTGCCCGGCCACCCGGTGGACCCAGCCGACGTGCCGCCCGACGCCGTCACCTCCTCCGGCTCGGGCCTCGACCCCCACATCTCACCGGAGTACGCCGCACTCCAGGCCCGCCGCGTCGCCGAGCGCAACGGACTGCCGGTCCACCGGGTCGTCGAACTGGTCCGGGACCACACCGAAGGCCGGATCCTCGGCTTCGTGGGAGAGCCCCGGGTGAACGTCCTCGCCCTCAACACCGCGCTGAGGGAGCTGGTGGAGGAGGGCACGGCACCCTGACCCGTCCCGCGCCGGGGCCCGCCGGACGGGCGGGCCCCGGCGCGGATCCTCCGTTCCTGAGGGCATTGCCCCACCGGCCCCGGCATGCACATACTGGCCGCGGCCGAGGAGCGGTGCGCGCGGCAGCGCACGTACGGAGCGGTACGCGCGGCGCGTACGCACGGGGGAGAGCGATGACACAGCACACCGGTGGGCGGAGCGGCACGGCCCTGGCCGAGAGCCCCCTCGACGGGCCCATGATCCGGGTCGAGGACCTGCACCGCTCGTACGGCACCGGGGCGGCGGCCGTGCACGCCCTGCGCGGGGTGTCCTTCGAGGTTCCGCGCGGCGAGCTCGTCGCGCTCAAGGGCCGCTCCGGCTCCGGCAAGACCACCCTGCTCAACCTCGTCGGCGGGCTCGACGCACCGGACAGCGGCCTGATCACCGTCGGCGGCACCGACCTCTCCGGGCTCGGTGAGGACGGGCTGCTGGAGCTGCGCAGGGACCGGATCGGCTTCATCTTCCAGTCGTTCGGCCTGATCCCGATCCTGACCGCGGCGGAGAACGTCGGCGTACCCATGCGCCTGCGCAGGACCGACCCGCACGAGCGCGAGGAGCGGGTGGCGCTGCTGCTCGCCCTGGTGGGCCTCGGCGACCACGCCCAGCAGCGCCCCGGGGAGCTCTCCGGCGGCCAGCAGCAGCGCGTCGCCATCGCCCGCGCCCTCGCCAACCGGCCCGCCCTCCTGATCGCCGACGAGCCCACCGGGCAGCTCGACGCGGAGACGGGGCTCGCGGTCATGCAGCTGCTGCGCGCCGTCGTGCGCAGCGAGGGCGTCACCGTGCTGGTCGCCACCCACGATCCCCAGCTGCTCGGCTTCGCCGACCGGGTGCTGGAACTCAGCGACGGGCACATCGTCGAACACGGGTGAGCGGGCGCGGGTGCGCACGGGCCGTCCGCAGCCGCCCGCCCGCCCGCGTCAGCCTCCTGTCCGTCCGCGTCGGCGCTCGCCCGCCCGCGTCAGAATCCCGTCAATACGGACCCCGCGGACACCGCCCGGGGCCGTGCCCCGCCCCTCACCGAGGTAGCTTCGACCAGGGCCGCCGCATCGGCGACGGCCTCCCGGAAGAAGACAATGGGGCCATGGCACGCGGCAAGCTACGGATCTACCTGGGTGCGGCACCCGGCGTCGGCAAGACCTACGCGATGCTGTCCGAGGCCCACCGCCGGGTGGAGCGGGGCACGGACTGCGTCGTCGCGTTCGTCGAGCACCACGACCGGCCGCGCACCGAGGCGTTCCTGCACGGTCTGGAGCAGATACGCCGGCGCGACATCGAGTACCGCTCGCGCGTCTTCGCCGAGATGGACGTCGACGCCGTCCTGGAGAGGGCGCCGGCCGTCGCACTCGTCGACGAGCTCGCCCACACCAACGTGCCCGGCTCCCGCAACGCCAAGCGCTGGCAGGACGTCGAGGAACTCCTCAAGGCCGGCATCGACGTGGTGTCCACGGTCAACATCCAGCACCTGGAGTCCCTCGGCGACGTCGTGGAGTCGATCACCGGCGTACGCCAGCAGGAGACCATCCCCGACGAGGTCGCCCGGCGCGCCGACCAGATCGAGCTTGTCGACATGTCGCCCCAGGCGCTGCGCCGGCGCATGGCCCACGGCAACATCTACCAGTCCGACAAGGTCGACGCGGCCCTGTCCAACTACTTCCGCCCCGGCAACCTGACCGCCCTGCGCGAACTGGCCCTGCTGTGGGTCGCCGACCGGGTCGACGAGTACCTCCAGCAGTACCGCGGCGAACACGACATCAGCGCCCCCTGGCAGGCCCGCGAACGCATCGTCGTCGGACTGACCGGCGGACCCGAGGGCCGTACGCTCATCCGCCGGGCGTCCCGGATGGCCGCCAAGGGCTCCGGCAGCGAGATCCTCGCGGTGTACATCGCCCGCAGCGACGGCCTGACCTCCGCCTCACCCAAGGAGCTCGCGGTCCAGCGCACCCTGGTGGAGGACCTCGGGGGCACCTTCCACCACGTCATCGGCGACGACATACCCTCCGCGCTCCTGGCGTTCGCCCGGGGCGTCAACGCCACCCAGATCGTCCTCGGCTCCAGCCGCCGCAAGACCTGGCAGTACATCTACGGCCCCGGGGTCGGCGCCACCGTCGCCCGCGAGTCCGGCCCCGACCTGGACGTGCACATCGTCACGCACGAGGAGGTCGCCAAGGGACGAGGGCTGCCCATCGCGCGCGGGGCCCGGCTCAGCCGCACCCGGATCGTCTCGGGATGGCTGGCGGGCGTCGGCGGACCGGCGCTCCTGACCCTGCTCCTGCACGGCATGGAGAACGGGCCGGGGCTCGCCAACGACGTCCTGCTCTTCCTCTTCCTGACCGTCACCGCCGCCCTCCTCGGCGGGCTGGCCCCGGCGCTCGCCTCGGCCGCCGCGGGATCCTTCTTCCTGAACTACTGGTTCACGCCGCCCACGCACACCCTGACCGTCCAGGACCCCGAGAACTTCGTCGCCATCGTGATCTTCTTCGCGGTCGCGGTGGCGGTCGCCTCCGTGGTCGACCTGGCGGCCCGGCGCACCCACCAGGCGGCCCGGCTGCGCGCCGAGTCGGAGATCCTCTCCACGCTCGCCGGCAGCGTCCTGCGCGGCGAGACGGCTCTGGACGCCCTGCTGGGACGGGTCCGCGAGACCTTCGGCATGGAATCCGTCGCCCTCCTGGAGCGGCAGAGCGACGTCGAGCCCTGGACCTGCGCCGGATCCGTCGGCCCGGCACCGGTGGCCCGGCCCGACGACGCGGACGTGGACATGCCCGTCGGCGACCACATGGCGCTGGCGCTCTCCGGCCGTGTGCTGCCCGCCGAGGACCGCCGGGTCCTCGGCGCCTTCGCCGCCCAGGCCGCCGTGGTGCTCGACCGGCAGCGCCTGGTGGGGGAGGCGGAGGCGGCCCGGCGACTGGCCGAGGGCAACCGGATCAGGACCGCGCTGCTCGCCGCCGTCAGCCACGACCTGCGTACCCCGCTGGCCGCGATCAAGGCCGCGGTGAGCTCCCTGCGCTCCGACGACGTGTCCTGGTCCGACGCCGACGAGGCGGAGCTCCTCGCGGCCATCGAGGACGGCGCCGACCGCCTGGACCACCTGGTCGGCAATCTGCTCGACATGTCACGCCTGCAGACCGGCACCGTCACCCCGCTGATCCGCGAGATCGACCTCGACGAGGTCGTCCCGATGGCCCTCGGCGGCGTACCGGAGGGAAGCGTCGACCTGGACATCCCCGAGACGCTGCCCATGGTCGCCGTGGACCCGGGGCTGCTGGAGCGCGCCGTCGCCAACATCGTCGAGAACGCCGTCAAGTACAGCCCCGGCCGGGAGCGCGTCACCGTCGCCGCCAGCGCCCTGGGCGAACGCGTCGAGCTACGGGTGGCCGACCGCGGCCGAGGCGTCCCCGACGAGGGCAAGGAACGCATATTCGAGCCGTTCCAGCGGTACGGCGACGCGCCGCGCGGCGCCGGGGTCGGGCTCGGGCTGGCCGTCGCCCGCGGCTTCGTGGAGTCCATGGGCGGCACGCTGGACGCCGAGGACACCCCCGGCGGCGGCCTCACCATGGTCCTCAGGCTCACCGCCGCCCCGGGACAGGAACGGGCCGGCCCCGTACCGCCCGCGCAGGTCACCTCATGAGATCCCCGCGGCGCACAGCCGCCCCGTACACGTACTCCGGAAAGGCAGGCCCGCGATGACCCGGGTGCTCGTGGTCGACGACGAGCCGCAGATCGTGCGCGCCCTCGTGATCAACCTGAAGGCGCGCAGGTACGAGGTGGACGCGGCACCCGACGGGGCGACCGCCCTGCAGCTCGCGGCGGCCCGCCATCCCGACGTCGTCGTCCTCGACCTCGGACTGCCGGACATGGACGGCGTCGAGGTGATCAGAGGACTGCGCGGCTGGACCCGGGTGCCGATCCTGGTGCTCTCCGCCCGCCACACCTCCGACGAGAAGGTCGAGGCCCTGGACGCCGGAGCCGACGACTACGTCACCAAGCCGTTCGGCATGGACGAACTCCTGGCCCGGCTGCGCGCCGCCGTGCGCCGGGCGGAACCGGTCGGCCAGGATGTCGGCGACGACCTGGTGATCGTCGAGACCGAGGGGTTCACCGTCGACCTGGCGGCGAAGAAGGTCCACCGCGAGGGCCGCGACGTACGGCTCACGCCCACCGAGTGGCACCTCCTGGAGGTCCTCGTCCGCAACGCCGGGCGGCTGGTCAGCCAGAAACAGCTGCTGCAGGAGGTCTGGGGGCCGTCGTACGGCACCGAGACCAACTACCTGCGGGTCTACATGGCGCAGCTGCGTCGCAAGCTGGAGGCGGATCCCTCGCACCCCAGACACTTCGTGACCGAGCCCGGCATGGGGTACCGCTTCGAGCGGGGACGGCCCGCCCCGGAGTGATCGCGGGTCTTCACGGATCACTCGTGCGGGTCTCCGTGGATCACTCGTCCGGGTGGCGTCCGTCCGGGCCCGCCCTTACCACAGGAGACCGGTACCCTTCGGGTATGAGCGCTGTTTCCCGATCCGAGAAGTCAGGCAGGACGCCGTCCGGCCGCTTCCGCCGCATGCTCGACCGGCTGTCCAGCTCCCAGGAGGACCTCGAGTCCGAGGAGCTGCAGGAGGACACGCAGGCATCGGGCTGCACGCGCATCTCGGAGTGCTCGGACCGCCAGATCGTCAAGGTCACTGGTACCTTGCGGACCGTCACCCTGCGGCCGCGCGCCGGAGTGCCCGCCCTGGAGGCGGAGCTCTTCGACGGCACCGCGCCGCTCGACGTGGTCTGGCTGGGCCGGCGTTCCATCGTCGGCATCGAGCCGGGCCGCAAGCTCATCGCGTCGGGCCGCGTAGCCATGAGCCACGGGCGCCGGGTGCTGTTCAACCCCAAATACGAACTCCGACCGCTCGGCAAGGAGTAGCCGGTGACGTCTCTCGACAAGCCGACGTCCGATACGGACCAGCCCCACCGCACCGACCAGCAGGACGCCGACGCGAAGGCGGTCACGGAAGCCGCGCTCTTCGAGGCCTTCGGCGGCGTGCGCGGCATGGTGGAGACAGTCCTGCCCGGGCTGCTCTTCGTCACGATCTTCACCATCAACAAGAACCTGACGGCCTCGGCGATCGCCGCGCTGGCCGTCTCCCTGGCCCTCGTCGTCGTACGGCTGATCCGCAAGGACACCGTCAAGCACGCCTTCAGCGGCGTCTTCGGCGTGGCCTTCGGTGTGCTCTTCGCGAAGATGACGGGCAACGCCAAGGACTTCTACCTGCCGGGCATGATCTACACGCTCGGACTGGCCCTCGCGTACCTCGTCACGACCCTCGCGGGTCTCCCGCTGATCGGCCTGATCCTCGGCCCGGTCTTCAAGGAGAACCTCTCCTGGCGCACCAGGAACCCCGGCCGCAAGAAGGCGTACGCCAAGGCCAGCTACGCCTGGGGGCTGATCCTGCTCGCCAAGTGCGCGATCCTCTTCCCGCTGTACTGGTGGGCCGACACCACCCAGCTCGGCTGGGTGCTCGTCGCGCTCAAGATCCCGCCGTTCCTGCTCGCGGTGTATCTGACCTGGGTCTTCCTCGCCAAGGCGCCGCCGCCCATCGACGTGTTCGCCGAGATGGAGGCGGAGGAGGAGGCCGAGAAGGCCCGAAAGGCGGAGCAGAGCGCGCGGGCCGCCGAGGCCCGCCCGTACGACCTCTGAGCCGCACCCGGCACCGCACGAGTGAGGGGCCCCGGACCGTGCCACGGTCCGGGGCCCCTCATCTGCGTACGGCCGTCTGCGTACGGCCGCTCAGTCGCCGGCCGGCTCCCGGCGCACCGACAGCAGGTCCTCCAACTGCTCCTCGCGCGCCTGGGCGGCCACGAACAGCAGCTCGTCACCGGCCTCCAGGGTCTCCTCGGGGCTCGGCGTCAGCACCCGTGTGCCACGGATGATCGTGACGAGCGAGGTGTCCTCCGGCCAGGCCACGGCGCTCACCCGGATGCCCGCGAGCGCCGACTCCGGCGGCAGCGTCAGCTCGACCAGGTTGGCGTCGCCGTGGCTGAAGCGCAGCAGCCGGACGAGATCGCCGACGCTCACCGCCTCCTCGACCAGGGCGGACATCAGACGCGGCGTGGAGACCGCGACGTCGACGCCCCACGACTCGTTGAACAGCCACTCGTTCTTCGGGTTGTTCACCCGGGCCACGACCCTCGGCACGCCGTACTCGGTCTTCGCGAGCAGCGAGACGACCAGGTTGACCTTGTCGTCACCCGTCGAGGCGATCACGACGTTGCACCGCTGGAGCGCCGCCTCGTCGAGCGACGTGATCTCACAGGCGTCCGCGAGGAGCCACTCGGCCATCGGGACGCGCTCCACCGAGATGGCGGTCGGCGCCTTGTCGATCAACAGCACCTCGTGCCCGTTCTCCAGGAGCTCGGCCGCGATGGAACGGCCCACCGCACCGGCCCCGGCAATCGCGACGCGCATCAGTGACCGCCCTCCTCGGGACCTTCGGCAAAGGCCTCCTCGACCTTCGCGATCTCGTCCGTACGCATCATCACGTGGACCAGGTCGCCCTCCTGCAGAACCGTCTGCGACGTGGGCAGTATGGCCTCACCCAACCGGGTGAGGAAGGCGACGCGGACGCCCGTCTCCTCCTGCAGTGTGCTGATCTTGTGGCCGATCCAGGACGGCGTGGTGTGCACCTCGGCGAGCTGCACACCGCCGCTCGGGTCGCGCCACAGCGGCTCCGCGCCGGACGGCAGCAGCCGCCGCAGCATCTGGTCCGCCGTCCAGCGGACCGTGGCGACGGTGGGGATGCCCAGACGCTGGTAGACCTCGGCGCGCCGCGGGTCGTAGATGCGCGCCGCCACGTTCTCGATGCCGAACATCTCACGGGCCACCCGCGCCGCGATGATGTTGGAGTTGTCGCCGCTGCTGACGGCCGCGAACGCTCCGGCCTCCTCGATCCCGGCCTCCCGCAGGGTGTCCTGGTCGAACCCGACCCCGCTGACCCGCCTGCCGCCGAAGCCCGAACCGAGACGGCGGAACGCCGTGGGGTCCTGGTCGATCACGGCGACCGTGTGCCCCTGCTGCTCCAGGGTCTGCGCGAGGGCGGCACCGACGCGCCCGCAGCCCATGATGACGATGTGCACCTTGCGCCTACCTCGCCGTCCTGGTCGTCCGGATGACCTGCGAAAACACCCTGCTCACACTTCTCTCTCAGCTTGCGGGGCAAACAATGGGGCAACCACCTTCGGCGTTGCCCGTGGATGAGCTTATGCGGCGACGCCCGAGCCGCCTCATCCGAGTGTGCGTATCCCACGGGCCGGACAGCAAAGGGGGGACGGCGGAGCCCCCGGCCCCCGGAGCGCCGGCGAGGCGACGCGACGGTGTTCCGGAGGGGCCCCGGCCCTCCCGCACCGCAAGGATTTCGTTAAGGATTCCATGGACTTTTCCCATGAGGGCGGGTAACTATGAAGGTTTTCGGGGTGCGGAGGGGGTGGTGCTTCGGCGGCGTGTCCCGGGAGCGCTTACGATCCTCACCGTGTCCAAACTGACCGACGTGCCCAAACGGATCCTGATCGGCCGGGCGCTGCGCAGCGACAGGCTGGGGGAGACGCTCCTCCCCAAGCGCATCGCCCTCCCCGTCTTCGCATCCGACCCGCTGTCCTCCGTTGCGTACGCACCGGGGGAGGTCCTCCTCGTGCTGTCCATCGCGGGCGTGTCGGCCTACCACTTCAGCCCGTGGATCGCGGTCGCGGTCGTGGTCCTGATGTTCACCGTCGTCGCCTCGTACCGGCAGAACGTCCGCGCGTACCCGAGCGGGGGCGGCGACTACGAGGTCGCCAACACCAACCTCGGCCCGAAGGCCGGCCTGACCGTCGCCAGCGCCCTCCTCGTCGACTACATCCTCACGGTCGCCGTGTCGATCTCCTCGGGTGTGGAGAACCTCGGCTCCGCCATCCCCTTCGTCGTCGAGCACAAGACGTTCTGCGCCATCGGAGCCATCGTCCTGCTGACGCTGATGAACCTGCGCGGCGTCAAGGAGTCCGGCAAGCTCTTCGCCATCCCGACCTATCTGTTCGTGGCCGGCGTCTTCCTGATGATCCTGTGGGGCGCGTTCCGAGGGCTGGTCCTCGGCGACAGCATGCACGCCCCCACCTCGGACTACACGATCAAGCCCGAACACCAGGGGCTCGCCGGCTTCGCCCTCGTCTTCCTGCTCCTGCGCGCCTTCTCCTCCGGCTGTGCGGCCCTCACCGGCGTCGAGGCGATCAGCAACGGCGTGCCCGCCTTCCGCAAGCCGAAGAGCAGGAACGCGGCCACCACCCTCGCGGCCATGGGCCTGCTCGCCGTCACCATGTTCTGCGGCATCATCGGCCTGGCCATGGCCACCGACGTGAAGATGGCGGAGAACCCCGCGAAGGACCTGATCCACAACGGTTCCCCGGTCGGCGCGAGCTTCACCCAGGACCCGGTCATCTCCCAGGTCGCCGCGGCGGTCTTCGGCGACGGGACGTTCTTCTTCGTCCTGCTGGCGGCGGCCACCGCCCTCGTGCTCTTCCTGGCCGCGAACACCGCGTACAACGGCTTCCCGCTGCTCGGCTCGATCCTCGCCCAGGACCGCTACCTGCCCCGCCAGCTGCACACCCGCGGCGACCGGCTCGCCTTCTCCAACGGCATCGTGCTGCTCGCCGGGGCGGCGATCCTGCTCGTCTGGATCTACGGAGCCGACTCGACGCGGCTCATCCAGCTCTACATCGTCGGCGTCTTCGTCTCCTTCACCCTCAGCCAGACCGGCATGGTGCGGCACTGGAACCGCCATCTGCGTACGGAGAAGAACGTGGCCGCGCGCCGGCACATGATCCGCTCCCGGGCGATCAACGCCTTCGGCGCGTTCTTCACCGGCCTGGTCCTGGTCGTCGTCCTGGCCACCAAGTTCAGCCACGGCGCCTGGGTCGCCCTGCTCGGCATGGTGATCTTCTTCGGCACGATGACCGCGATCCGCAGGCACTACGACCGGGTCGCCGAGGAGATCGCCGCCTCCGACGGCCCGTCCGACGACACCATGAGGCCCTCGCGGGTCCACTCGATCGTCCTGGTCTCCAAGCTCCACCGGCCCACGCTGCGCGCCCTCGCGTACGCCAAGCTGGTGCGCTCGGACCAGCTGGAGGCGCTGTCCATCAGCGTCGACCCGGACGAGACCAAGGCCCTCAGGACGGACTGGGAGCGGCGGGGCATCGACATCCCGCTGAAGATCCTCGACTCGCCGTACCGCGAGGTCACCCGCCCGGTCATCGACTACGTCAAGGGCCTGCGCAAGGACCGGCCGCGCGATGTGATCAGCGTCTACATCCCGGAGTACGTCGTCGGGCACTGGTACGAGCACCTGCTGCACAACCAGAGCGCGCTGCGGCTCAAGGGACGGCTCCTCTTCACCCCTGGGGTGATGGTGACCTCCGTGCCGTACCAGCTGGAGTCCTCCGAGGCCGCGAAGGTGCGCGCCAGGAGGCGTGCGGACTGGAACGCGCCTGGAGCGGTACGCCGCGGCCCGGTGGAGCGGCGGCCCCACAAGGCCGGGCACATGTCCAGCCACCTGCCCGGCCACAAGGAGAGCGGACCCAAGGGCTGACCGTGCGGGCCGGCTGTGGTGAGCGGCCGGCGCGCGCGCACGTAGACTGGTGGGCTGTTGTCCGGCCGTTTCCGCTTTTCCTGATCCCTGGAGCCACCCCCCATGCAGAACGAATCCACGTCGTCGCAGACCGGGGAGTCTCTGATCGGCCGGGAGTACGAGGTCGAGGTCGGCCCCGTCGCCCACGGCGGGCACTGCATCGCCCGTACGTCGGAGGGCCAGGTGCTCTTCGTGCGCCACACCCTCCCCGGCGAGAAGGTCATCGCCCGGGTCACCGAGGGCGGCAGCGACTCGCGCTTCCTGCGCGCCGACGCGGTCACCGTCGTCGAGGCGTCCAAGGACCGGGTCCCGGCCCCCTGCCCGTACGCCGGCCCCGGCAAGTGTGGCGGCTGCGACTGGCAGCACGCCAAGCCCGGCGCCCAGCGCCGCCTCAAGGGCGAAGTGATCGCCGAACAGCTCCAGCGCCTCGCGGGACTCACGCCCGAGGAGGCCGGCTGGGACGGCACGGTCATGCCGGCCGAGGGCGACAAGCTCCCGCCGGGCCAGGTCCCGGCCTGGCGCACCCGCGTCCAGTACGCCGTCGACGAGGACGGCCGGGTCGGGCTGCGCAAGCACCGCTCGCACGACGTCGAGATCATCGACGAGTGCCTGATCGCCGCCCCCGGTGTCTCGGAGCTCGGCATCGAGAAGCAGGACTGGCCGCAGATGGCCGCGGTGGAGGCCATCTCCGCCACCGGCTCCCACGACCGCCAGGTCATCCTGACCCCGCGCGAGGGCGGCCGCCTCCCGCTCGTCGAGCTGGACAAGCCGGTCTCCGTGATGCGCGTGGACGAGAGGGACGGCGGCGTCCACCGCGTCCACGGCCGAGCCTTCGTCCGCGAGCGCGCCGACGACCGTACGTACCGGGTCGGCTCGGGCGGCTTCTGGCAGGTCCACCCGCAGGCTGCCGACACGCTGGTCCGCGCGGTCATGCAGGGGCTGCTGCCCCGCAAGAACGACACGGCGCTGGATCTCTACTGCGGCGTGGGCCTGTTCGCCGGAGCCATCGGCCAGCGCATCGGCGAGAAGGGCGCGGTGCTGGGCATCGAGTCCGGCAAGCGCGCGGTCGAGGACGCCCGGCACAACCTGAAGGACCTGGACCGGGTCCGCATCGAACACGGCAAGGTCGACCAGGTCCTGCCGCGCACCGGGATCACGGAGTGCGACCTGATCGTCCTGGACCCCCCGCGCGCCGGCGCCGGCAAGGCGACGGTCAAGCACCTCGCGGGCCTGGGCGCCCGCAAGATCGCCTACGTGGCCTGCGACCCGGCGGCGCTGGCGCGGGACCTGGCGTACTTCGCGGAGGGCGGCTACAAGGTGCGGACGCTGCGGGCGTTCGACCTGTTCCCGATGACGTCGCATGTTGAGTGCGTCGCGATTCTGGAGCCTGCTGCAAAGGGGCTCTGACCTGCAGTCTTACCGGGGTTCTCAGGCATGGCGAGATGCGCTCGGCATGTTTTCCACCGGACACGACGTGGAGCGCACGGCCGTCCAGACACGCTGCTCTGACCTGCGGTTTCACCCAAGAGCGCAGAGGTAAGCAGTCTGCGGGGGCCTTCGTTGGGAATGGTGCACGACGGGCTCGACGCTCATTCTTATGGTGTGTCAGGTGAGCCTCGAACCCAGCGCAGTACGGGTCGTCGCGCCATTATGGAGGAGAGGTTTCTTGGCTGCCGCGAGCCATCTGGCCGCCCGGGCGGATCGCCTGCGTCTCCTTCGGGTTGCGCTGTTGAGACCCTGGCGATGTCCTCAAAGGACTGCGGTCACCGGCCGGTCGGACCTTCAGGTGGGGTCCCGCGAGGGCTCGACCCTGCGATGCTGTCCACCTTCGTGACTGCTTGCGGCTGTGGAGCGCCCGTCCCTCGACCGTCCAGCCGGATCAGACGTTGGACAGCGTCGCCGCCAGCGACTGGAACCAGGCGCCGTGGGAGAACGGTTCCGGCGGGCCCACCTCCCTGCCGAGTTCGGCGGCAGCCAGGGCATAGTCCCCCTCGTCCAGGGGGAGGGCGAGCAACTCGTGCAGTTCACCCACGAGGCGGGCGACCAACTGCGGGTTTGTGGTGTCGGCGTAGTCGGCGACCGCGGCGTCGTGGCCGAGGAACTCGTCGACGATGTCCTGCGAGAACCAGCCCCCCAGCAGTTGCGCGGTCTCCGGGAAACGCGCGTGCCACTCCCAGTGCGTCTGCGGGGACGATGGCTCCGGGACGTCGCCCTCCTCGATGCTTCTCTTCAGGTGGTCAGCCAGCACTGTCAGCCAGTCGCCTATGTCCGACTGGGGCTTTCCGGTGTCCGGGATCGAGTAGAACTCACCCAGCTCCTGCCGAATGCGGCCCG
This sequence comes from Streptomyces sp. NPDC104381, assembly GCF_055583745.1. Lineage (NCBI taxonomy): Bacteria > Bacillati > Actinomycetota > Actinomycetes > Kitasatosporales > Streptomycetaceae > Streptomyces > Streptomyces sp. NPDC104381. The sequence continues at coordinate 923,236 of NZ_JBVJNK010000002.1, read as the reverse complement.
GAGGATTACGGCTGTACTCACGCAGTTGTCGCTCCGCCTCCGCGACGGCCGCAGGGCGGGTATGCCACGTGTGACGGAGATACGCGTCCAGGGCGCGACTGCGCCGCTCCGGGGTGTCGTCCGCCGACTGACCCAGATACGCGCGCATCACCTGGTCCAGCTCGCCGTACCGCCGGTCGTGCTCGAGGGGCTTCATGGACATGTGCGTGCGACCCCTACAGGTAGAACGGGACGGTCGTGTGGACGACGAAGCCGAGCGGACTCGCAGGCTCGCGGCGCAGCACCACGCGCGCCGCGCGCACGTCGACGGGGCCGCGCCCGGCCAGCAGGTCGCCCTCCAGCTGGACCCGGCCCACGGGCTCCTCACGGGACGGCCAGGCTGCCTCGAGGGTGAGGCGGACCCGGGTGTTCTGAGCGAGCCAGCGGTGGACCGCCTGTTCATTGGCGGTCACCACCTGCTGTGTGGCCCACTGGGCGGTCTCCCGGTCGGGATAGGAGGCGGAACGGGTCAGCACGGGGGCATCCTCTCAGATTGCCTCTTCAGGAGCCGAGCTCCTACGGGTGGCAGGCGGTTCAGTAGTCGGCGAAGTTCCAGAACATGCCCACCTCGGTGTCCGAGACGACGATGAGGCCGTAGTCCTCCGAGTACACGCTCAGCGGGCTGTACGCCCAGCCCGACGATGTGAAGTCGAGCGTGCCGATCACGTGACCGGGCTTGTTGACGTTGGTGTGGAAACTGGCGGAGTCCCCGTAGCGCGTGAGGATCGTGCGCGCCATCGCCCGGAGCTCCGCCTCGCTTTCGGCGAAGCGACTCAGGTTGGACAGGGTGCAGCCGTCGTCCGTAAGGGCGAGGAGCAGGTTTTCGGCACTGTCCCGATCGATCTCCTGGAGACGCCTCGCGATGTACTCCGGCGGGTGGGCGACGAAGGGATACGTGGGGGACGCCTCGCGCTCCGGGTTCTGAGCCGCGTCATCGAGACCGGTCCAGCCGCGGGGGTCCGGAGCCCGTGCCATCAGAGCAAGGACGTCGAGGACCCAGTTCTCATGGCGACGCGGGCCCGTGGCGTCGTACGGGTACGCGTCCTCGTACAAGTGCCGTACCGCGGCTTCCCAGGACGTCTGGTCGACGGACATGTTGTGCTGGCCTTTCTCGGCTTTCGCTACGGCTTGGAGGGCATCGACGTCATGACAGTGAACGGAGGGTTGCGGCTGCTGTCGTAGCGGATACGCGTGTCGACGCCGCTCACGTCGTACGCCTGGGCATTCAGACCGCCCTGCTTGTACCCGGACAGCGGGTCGTTGGGGTCCACCGGCTGCTTGCTCACGCTGCGGCCACTGGTCTCGCCGCTCGGCACCGTGTCGTAGAACGACTTGACGTCGCCGTCGGAGGCCGGCGGAGGCCCTTTGATCCATGCCTCGATGGCGGCCTTGTTCGTGTTGAGGTTGCGCTCGGTCAATTCTTCGGCGCGCTGGTAGTTCGGGAAGGCGGAGGAGCCGCTGGGCATCGGCTTGCCGTGGGGCCAGGCCGCTGTCGGGCCGCCTGCCTGCTGGTCGCGCAGGCGCTGCGCCAACTGCTCGTCCGTCTTGCCGACGTGCTTGTCCAAAGTATGGCCGTTCGCCATGTATTCGTTGGCGGCGAGGTTCAGGTCGTAGTTGCCGTTCGAATCGACCTTCAGCCAGACCTTCGAGTCCTTGAATTCCTCCAGGGCTCGGGTACCGAAGCCGTGTGAACGGGCGACGCCGGCGTCGAACTTGGGTGCGCTCCGGAATGCCTCGTCCAACGGCTCCCTCAGCGCCTCCATGCGGGTGGTGAGGCCCCCCAGGATGCCGGTGTACTTGTCGACGATCCCGTTCAACTTGCTTGTATCGATGTTCAGTACGGTCTTGACGTCGAACGAAAGGACCAGGCCCGCGCCCTTGCCGATCACGGAGGTTACGGTGCCAAGGATGCTCTTGGGGTCCTTGGGCTTCGCGAGATCTTCGATGATCTCCTTGGCGGCTTTCCACATGGCGCGATGGAGCTCGTCCGCGACATCGCGGTTGAGGTCGACGGCGGCCTCGGCGTACTCGCGCAGGATAGTTGCGATTTTGTCCGCAGTGTCCTTCAGCACGGCCAGAACCGGCTCACTACCCGTGGGAACCCGCGGCGTGCCCGGACCTGAGTTGGCGGTCTGCCCCCACTGGTAGCCGTGCCGCTGCTGCCCCCACGCCGTCCCTCCCCATAGAGCGCTGCAGAAGGTCCGCATTGCGGCTTCCCAGTCCGCCTGCTGGTGGTTGGTGATGGCGCCCACCGCCTGGGTGAGCTGGTCCGCCCCCAACGTAGCGGTGATGGATACGTTCATCCAGCTGTGACAGAGCGAGTTGAGGTAGTGCTGTTGCGGGAAGGGGTGAACGTCCGCCACTCGTCCGATCCGGAACACGTTCTTGCACAGCGACTGGAGGAGGTCCCGGACGATTTCGGGTATGCCCTCCATCAGGCCGCGCAGGATGTCGTCACCGCCGTCGTCGTCGCCCCACTTGATATCGGGTACCGAGTCGAAGTTCGGGGCCTTGTCGATGACCGCGGGCCGCGGGCGCTGCTCGGCCGTCTTCCCCGGCTTGGGGTGGGCCGCCACATCTGCCCTGGTGTAGGCATTGGCCGTCTCGGTGAATCCGACTGCGACACCGCCGACGCTGAGCACGGACCGGCCCCAGACCTCCAGCCAGCGATTGCCGATCTTCTTGTACGCCCGGGCGAACTTCTCGGCCTCTGTGCCGGCACCGCCTGCGTCGGGGTACTTGCCCAGCTCCTCGAGAAGCGTCTTGGCACCCAGTACCAGGAAGTCCTGCTGCGCGGCGACCCGACCGGAGACCGACCAGAGGTCGCTCGGCTTGACGTCGATGGTGCCGCTGCCACCCGACGGCTGGGCGGGTGAGGAGGGGCCGACCGTCAGGCACTGCCTCCCCAGCCTTCGAGTACGGACCTGTTAGCTGTGGCGTAGTTCAGGTGCCCCTTCACCACGACCTCGTTGGTCAGCTTGCGACACAGGTTCGAACGTGGGGGGCCGACATGGGTGATGAGTCCAAACTCGCTTACACATCGTCGGAGTTGAAAAAGCTGGCGGACGATCTGGACGACATGCACGAGTATCTCGGCAAGCAGTTCAAGCGCATGGACCAGATCGTCGACGGCATCGAGACCGGCTGGCAGGGCCCCACTGCAACGTCCTATCGATCGCTCCACCGCGGAGCTGCGGAGGATGCCGTGCGCATCGGGCAGACCATTCAATTCCTGGCGGAGGCCATTCGTCTGAGCGAAGGAGGCTTCACGGACCAAGAGCTCGAGACTCTTGAACAGTTCCGCAGAGTCCAGGTCGACGTCGATGTAGAAGCAGCCGCAGACGCCCTGTCCACGCCGTCGAACCAGCAGCCCCGCAGCCGCCTGCAAGACCTCTGAAGCACAGGTACCGTCCCCTCGACATGGTCGGTAGGTCATCCACTGTGCCGCCTCCGGACGAGGTCGATCGGGTGTGATCGTCTGTGGCACGCACCGGCCACTCGTGGGCGGGTACGTCGGGACGGTGTACGCGCGTCGCACCTGGTTGCGGGTGCTGAGCGCCGTCATCGTGGCCGGATGACTGCACCGTCCGCTCCCACGGCCGGCCCTGCGCGAGCGGATCCGGGAGGAGAGCCATGCTGACGTACTCCTTGATGTCCTGGCGCTGCGCACGCGGCTCCCCATTCTCCTGACACATCCCAGGGACCAGGCGGGATGGAGCGCGGCGGCCGACGCGTCGGGACAACTGGCCGGCCTGGCCCAGGTGGTGACTCTGAACTACGTGACTGCACAAGCCGTCCGGCGCGCCCACGAGCAGTTGGCCGTACCCAGCGGTGGCGCCCGGCTGGTCTGGCCCGTCCTCGGCTTGGAACACCCCTCGTACTCGCGTGAGGAGGTGTCCCAGGCGTCCTTCGTGGAACGGCGGTTGATGCTGTCGCTTGTCCACCTCTCTGTCATCGCCCCTGGCAGTGACACGGCGTGGGAACGTGCGCGGCAGGCTGCGTACCGCGCGGGAGCCCGTAGGGCGGCGGAGCAGTTGTCGCGCGCCCAAGCAGCCGGAGACACGACCGCCGAGCTCGAAGCACTGCAGAAACGTGTCCGGCAGCTCGAAGAGGACTCCACGTCCTGGGAAAACATGGCACAGAGCTGCAGGGAGGAACGCGACAAGGCGCGAGACGGTGCCGCCACCGCTGAGGCCCTGCGTCAGGACCGGGACTACTGGAAGAACGAGTACTTGGGCCTGTCGAAGGGCGGGAGCGGGCGGGCGGCCACATTCGATGCCTGGAGCGAGATCCCTTCCTTGGGATCGGATGCCGTGCTCACTTTCGAAGCTCTCGCCAAGGCATCGGAGGATCACATCGTGTTCACGGCGAGAGCGGCGCACGCCTGGAAGGACTCCCGCTACCCGTACCCCCAGGAGATGACCGACCGGCTGACCGCCCTCGCGCAGGCTGCAATGGACCTGTACTCCAATTCCGGCAAGATGCCCAGGCTGGCCCAGTGGTTCTACGACAACCACGGACTGAAATACGCGCCGCAACGACGAGAAACTCAGCAAGGACAAGGACAAGCGTTACTTCACGTTCAACGGGAAGCGCTGGGACGGACTGCCGCACATCAAGGTACGGGACGCCGTCTCGCCCAACGAGGTCGGACGCATCTACTTCGCCCTCGACTCCGAGGAGAAGCGGTTCATCGTGAACCATGTGGGACTGCACCTGTAGCCGGCCCGGGCGGGCACTTTGGCGGCCTGTTCACCGACTGTCGGCTGTGACGCTCGTTTGACGCTCCAGGTACCCACACGCAGGTCGGCGAGCTGAGAAACGGTCTCTGACCTGGGCTTTTCCGTGATGCGCTCAGGCCGACATCTTTCCGATGACGCATCATGTGGAGTGCGTGGCGATTCTGGAGCCTGTCGCAAAGGGCGTCTGACCTGCGGGTTTGGGTGGTGTGCGCTTGCTGCAGTGCGGAGATCATGCCGCGCTGACCAGCAGAAACGCTGTCTGCGCCTCTTGGCACGGTGGGTGACCGCCTGCGCGGGCCTTACCCGGTCGACGCCGCGGCTGCTCAGGGCTTTTTGGCGACTGCCCCGTACATGGCGATGTCGCGGCCGTTGATGCCGTTCTGTTCGGGGCCGGGGCGCCAGGTGTGCACCTGGGTGACCCCCGGCTCCTGCACTTCCAGGCCGTCGAAGAGCGAGGTGGCGGTGGCGAGTTCGCGCAGGACGAAGGGCATGCCTTGCTGGCGGTATTCCTGGGCGACTTGGTTGACCTCCTCGGGCGCGAAGTCCGCGGTGCCGATGGTCATGGCCAGGTAGCTGCCGGACGGCAATGGATCCAGCAGCTTGGCGATCAGACGCCGGTCGTCGGGCGGCAGGATGAAGTGCATGATGCCGATCACCATGAGGCCGACGGGCCGGCTCAGGTCGATCAGTTCCCGGAACTCGGGGCTGTCCAGGATGGCGTCGGGGTCGTGCATGTTCGCGTCCACGTAGGCGGTCGCGCCCTCGGGTGAACTCTGCAGGAGGGCGCGGGCGTGAGCGAGGACGATGGGGTCGTTGTCGACGTAGACCACGTGGGATTCCGGAGCCACTTCCTGCGCGATCTCGTGCAGGTTCGGCGACGTCGGCAGGCCGGTTCCGATGTCGAGGAACTGGCGGATGCCCCGTTCCTCTGCCAGGAAGCGGGCGGCTCGGTGCATGAACCGGCGGTTTTCCAGCATGTGCACGGGCAGGGCGGGCCAGTGCCGGGCCATGGCGTCGCCCGCTTCCGCGTCCACGGGGTAGTGGTCTTTGCCGCCCAGGATGTAGTCGTACACCCGGGCGGAGTGGGCACGTGTGGTGGCCAGTCCGTCCTGACGGCCGCTCGGCGTGTTCATACAGAGCCTCTTTCGTCAGGGGACGGGCCTTCTCGACGGTATAGAGGCACTGTTCCGGGTGCAAACGATGAGGTGCTCGGTGAGGGCGCTCATCAGTCCGGGCGGGCTTGCAGGGCGATGATGGCGATGTCGTCCCGGCGGTGGTGAACAGGTGGGAGAAGGCCGCGGATCAGGGAGCGCAGCGGAGGGCTTCGGCGGGCCAGCGCGTCGGTGCGTTCACGCAGCCTTCGGAGGTTGTCGCCGATGTCCGTGTCCGGCGTCTCCACCAGCCCGTCGGTGTAGAACACCAGGGTGTCGCCCTCGAGCAGGTCTGCGTGGACGGTGGCGCGGGTGAGGCTGTCGGTGACGCACAGGGGCGGGTCCGCGGCTGTGAGGCCGTGCAGATACCGCGACGGCGCGTCCGCCGGGATCAGCAGGGGCGGCGGGTGCCCGGCGTTGGACAGGGCGATGTGCCAGCCGCCGTGGGTCCGGCGGCGCAGGACCGCGTGTACCGCCGTGACCATCGCCGGGCTGTCGAGCGCCTGCACGATGCGGTCGAGACGGCTCAGGGTGACCGCAGGGCTGGCGGCCGGGCCGCTGTCGTACGCGAGTCCCCGCAGGATGCTGTTGACCCGTGCCATCGCCATGGCCGCGTCGAGGTCGTGCCCCGCGATATCGCCGATGGACAGGGCGAGGGCGTCGGCGGAGAGCCGGACGGCGTCGTACCAGTCCCCGCCGACCTCCGCCGCCGAGTCCGCCGGATGGTAGAGCGCGGTGATCGTGAGACCGTCGATGGACGGCGGGGCCGCCAGGAACGACTGCTGCAGCGCAAGCGCCTTGCCACGGATGCTCTGCAACTCCATCGTCCTGCGCAGCGGCCCACTCATCTGCTGGAAGAGGTCCCGCAGCAGTGAGAGGTCGGCCTCGTCCGGGGGCGGGTTGCCCCGACAGGTCGCGATCGTCGCCAGCGCGACGGTCCGGCCGTCCACCACCACGGGCACCAACGCCACGCCAGTCGCCTCGGCCTCCCGCAGCCACCGCACGGAAACGTCCGAGAGCCCGTCCCCGGGGGGCCCGCCCGGGGGGAAGGCCAACAGGCTGGCCTCCTGGCTCTCGATCGCCCGCCGGGCGACCGGACCCAGCACGAAATCGGCGTCGAGCGGGGGCAGGGAAGGCAGCCCGGGGGCGAGCCCCACACGCTCCGGAGACGTTGCGGCCGGTGCGTCGGCGGGCCGCACGCCGGCCTCGACGCCGTCCACGAGACGGAAGATGGCCACCGCGTCAGCGAGCTCGGGCACAACGGCTGCGGCCGTCGTCAGAAAGGCCTCCGAAAGATCGCGGGCCGCGGGCACCGCCGCCATACGAGCCAGCAACTTCTCCCGCATACGGCCGCGCCAGTGTTCCTCCGCGTCGGTGGCCGTTCCGACGAACTCCACCTCACCGTCCTCGTCGACAACGGGCGCAGCGATGATTTTGACGTGGCGGAAGCGGTCGGCGGCGCCGTCGAGCCGCACCCTGACGATCGTGTCGAGTGGTGACCGCTGCTGCGTGGCCCTGCGCCACGCCCGTTGGAACCAGTCCCGGTCCTTGGGATGCACGGCATCCATCCACGAGGTATCGATGCCGGGAGTCCACAGCTTCTCGGCGATCCCGCCTCCGGACAACACGGTGACGACACCGCCGGGCGACATCACCCACACCGACTGCGGCACGGCCCCCATGAGCGCCTGGTACCGCCTGAGGAGACGCTCCTCGTTCACGGCCGTCCCCTCCGCCGCCGGGCCGACGGGACCGAGGACCGGGCCGGCGGGAGGGCACCGCCTGCGGCCTGCCCTGAGCACCTCCGCCCGTCCCACTCTCCGGACGGCGCCAGTGGATCATCACCACTCATGCTCCGATACTCCCTCGCATCCCGCACATCAGCACACCCAGGCGCTCCGCGCGACCACCGGGCCTTGCAGCGGCCGACGGCGCCGCGGTGGGTACCGTCGGCCGCAGAGCGCACTCGCGGGGCAGGCCCAGGCAGACGGAAGCGCGGACACGCCCCTGAGTGCGACCGGCGCTCCCTCGGAAACTTGCGCCTCCTCGCGGCGCGATCCTGCACCGGGGCCCCGCCCCGGCCGACCGGTGCCGATCTGCTGTATTTCCCTGGACGAAACACACCTGGCGCCGGAGATCCGTGGCAACGGGCGCAGTCATGCAGGATTCCATCGTTGACGGGTCTCCGGGGCGTGGTTAACGTCCCTGCCATGTCATCCCGAGCCCACGCAGGCATGATCGACGAGCTGGACCGCCGCGTCATCGCGGCGCTCCAGCTCAACGGCCGTGCCTCGTGGAACTCCGTCTCCCGCTGGGTGGGGGTCAGTGAGACCACCGCGCAACGGCGCTACCAGGCGCTGCGGGAGCGGAGGCTCGTGCATGTGGTCGGGGCGCTGGAGCTGGACCGCACCGAGAGCGGCTCCTCCATGCTCGTACGTGTCCACGCCAAGCCGGGCAAGGGGCTGGAGCTCGCCGAGGTGCTGGCCGAGTGCCCGGAGGTGCGGTTCCTGGCCGTCGTCACCGGCACGGCCGACCTGATCGTCGATTTCGTCGCCCAGGACAACGAGCAGCTGATGAGGCTGCTCTTCACCGACCTGCCCGGGGCGCACCTGATCACCGGCACGGAGTGCGTCGCCGTCATCCGCAACTTCACCTCGGCGGCCATGTGGGACACCGGCCTGCTGCCGCCCGAGGCGGCCGCCGACCTGCGGCCCGTCACGCTCGCCCCACCCTGCGACCGTGACGACTGGGACCAGGCGCCACAAGCGCTGTCGGGTCTCGAACAGGCCGTGGCCGACGGTCTCGCGGAGGACGGGCGGCTGCCGGTCAGTACGCTGGCGCGCCGGCTGGAGCGCAGCGAGTCCAGTGTCTCGCGGGCCCTGGATCGGCTGGTGGAGCGCGGGGTCCTGCACTTCAGGACCCTCGTCGACCCGGCGCTCCTCGGGTACCAGGCGGAGTTCATGGTGTGGCTGTCCATCGAGCCGGACCGGCTCGACGCCGCCGGGCGGCAGCTCGCGCGGCATCCGGGCACCAAGTTCCTCGCCGCGGCCACCGGCCGGTTCAACCTGGTCGGCCACATGGTGCTGCCCCGCCGCACCGATCTGTTCCGCTACACCGGCGAGGTCATCGGTGCCCTGCCGGGACTGAACGCCTCCGACGTCACCGTCCACCTGGCCACCGTCAAGGGCGCCTGGACCCGGCTGGACCAGTCCGGCTGAGCCCCGTGGTCCGCGCCCGCCGGCGGGCCCGTCCGCATCCGGTCGTACATCTCCACACCGCAGATCCGCATACCGCGCGTCGGTGCTGCGGCATGCCCTCTGACACGTGTACACGGCGTGTGCCCGTCAGATCCCTCCCCGTCCCCGAGTCCCCCCGGGAGAGCACCATGTCCACGAACGAGCCGGACACCGCGACAGAGAGCTGGCGGTGGCCCGAGAGCGAATGGCGGCGGCACGTCGAGTCCGTCCGGGCCGGCCGTCGGCTGCTCCCCGAGCGCTGGCCCGACGGCGCGCGGGTCGCGGTCGCCCTGTCCTTCGACCCCGACCACGAGACCATTCCGCTGCGGGACGCCCTGACCAGCCCGGGGCTGCTCGCCCAGGGGGAGTACGGGGCGCGGGTCGGCGCACCGCGCGTCCTGGAGCTGCTGGCCCGTTACGGGGTGCCGGCGACGTTCTTCATGCCGGCCGTCTCCGCGCTGCTCCACCCGGACGAGGCCCGCGCCTACAACCGGGACGGGCATGAGCTCGCCGTCCACGGCTGGATCCACGAGCGCAACATGCTGCTCGGCGCCGAGGACGAGAAGGAGCTCGTGGGGCGCGCCCTGGACACCCTGACCGGCCTCACGGGACAGCGGCCGACCGGCATCCGCACGCCGTCCTGGGACTTCTCGGACTCCACCCTGCAGACCATCCTCGACCTGGGGTTCTCCTACGACTCGTCGCTGATGGCCGACGACGAACCGTACGAGATCGTGGCCGAGGGCCGGCCCACCGGGCTGGTCGAGATCCCGGTCGACTGGATCCGCGACGACGCGCCGTACTTCACCATGGACCGCTACGGCGCGGTCCGCCCCCACAGCCGTCCCCGCGACGTGCTGGAGATCTGGACCGACGAGTTCGACGCCGCCTACCGCGCCGGCGGCGTCTTCCAGCTCACCCTCCACCCGCACGTCATCGGCCACCGCTCACGGCTGGTCGTCCTGCGCGAACTCCTCGACCACATCGCCGGGCACCCCGGCGTCTGGTTCGCGACCCACGCGGAGCTGGCCCAGGCCGTCCGTACCGCGATTCCTCCGCACGAGATCCCGGAGCACACCTCATGAGCACCCGGTCCCCGGCGGCCCCGGCCGCGAACAGCACGCACAAACTGAGCGGCAAGCAGCGCAAGGCCATCGTCGCCGGCACCATCGGCAACACCGTGGAATGGGTCGACTGGGCCCTCTACTCCATCTTCGCCAAGATCATCGCCGATGAGTTCTTCCCCTCCGGCAACGGCGCCGTGGCCCTGCTGTCCACCCTCGCCGTCTTCGCCGTCGGCTTCGTGATGCGGCCCGTGGGCGCGGCCGTGCTCGGTGTGTACGCCGACCGGCACGGCCGTAAGAAGGGGATGACGCTCACGGTCGGGCTGATGGCGGGCGCCGCGTTCGTCATCGCCCTGACCCCCGGCTACGACTCCATCGGCGTGTTCTCTCCGCTGGTGCTGCTGCTGGCCCGGCTGGTCCAGGGGTTCTCCGCGGGGGGCGAGTTCGGGTCCTCCTCGGCGTTCCTCGTGGAGTCCGCCGCCGTCGGCCGTCGCGCCTTCGCCGGGTCGTGGCAGCAGGTGTCGGTCGCCGGAGGCGTACTGATCGCCTCGCTGCTGGGCACCCTCACCACCTCCGCCCTCAGCGACGCGGCCCTGCACGCGTGGGGCTGGCGCCTCGCCTTCGTCGTCGGCGGGCTGCTCGGCCTGGTCGGTCTGTGGCTGCGGGTCTCGGTCGAGGACACCGAGTCCTTCACCCGGGCCCAGGGTGCGGGCCGTACGCGGTCCAACCCGCTCAAGGCGATGTTCGTCGAGCACCCCGGCGCCGCGCTACGCGTCGCCGGCATCACCGTCGCGGGGACGCTGACGTACTACATCTGGGTCAACTACCTCCCGACGTACGCCAATCTCACCACCGGGATCCCCCTGAGCCGGGCCCTGCTGTCCCAGACGCTCTGCCTGGTGGTCTTCGTCGTCCTGCTGCCGTTCGTCGGCCTGCTCTCCGACAAGTTCGGCCGCAAGCCGACGATGGCCGCCTTCGCCGGCGGATTCGTGGTGCTGGCCTGGCCGTTGCTGCACCTGCTGAACGACAGCTTCCTCAGCCTGTTCCTGGTGCAGCTGACCGGGATGCTGCTGATCCTCGGCTACTCCGCCAACTGCGCGGTCATCATGGCCGAGCAGTTCCCCGCCGAGATCCGCGCCACCGGCATCGCCCTGCCGTACGCGCTGGCCGTCGCCCTCTTCGGCGGCACCGCCCCCTACCTCACCACCTGGATGCACGAGAGCGGTCACAGCGACCTGCTGTGGCTGTACGTCGCCGGGGCTTCGCTGGTCTCGTTCCTCGTCTACGTGACGATGCCCGAGACCAAGAGCAAGGAGTTCCACTGATGAGCCGCCATGTCCTGATCACGGGCGCGGCCGGCGGGATCGGCCGGGCGATCGCCGAGGAGTTCGCCGCGGAGGGCGCGGTCCTCACCCTCGCCGACCGAGACCGTGAGGCCCTCGACGCCGTCGCCGCACAGCTGGGGGCCACCGGTCCCGGCGCCGGATCCGGAGGCCCGGTGGGCACGTTCACCGTCGACCTGACCCGGCCGGAGGCGGCGGAGGACCTCGTCCGCCGGGCGTGGGAGGCGCGCGGCCCGGTCGACGTGCTGGTCAACGCGGCCGGCGTCTACCCGTCGCTCGACATGGGCGAGGTGACCGCCGCCGACTGGGACCGGCTCTTCGCCGTCAACCTGCGGGCTCCCGTACTGGCCACCGCGGCCTTCTCCCGGCTGGCCGCCGAGCAGGGCCGAGGCGGCACGGTGGTCAACATCTCCTCGGGCTCCGCGCTCCGCGCCCGTCCCGGGGGAGGCCCCTACGCCAGCTCCAAGGCCGCGCTGGAGATGGCCACCCGGGCCGCCGCCCTCGAACTCGGCGCCCAGGGCATCCGGGTCAACGCGGTCAGCCCCGGCTTCGTCCCGGTCGACAGCGCGTGCAACCCGGTCTCCGAGGAGTACGCCGCCGCGATCGGAGCCAACCCGCTCGGCAGGGCCGGCACCCCCGGGGACATCGCCCGCGCGGTCCGCTGGATCGCCGGCCCGGACGCGTCCTGGATCACCGGCGAGATCCTGCGGGTCGACGGGGGATCGAGCACCGGAGCCCTCCATCTGCCCCGCATCTGGCCACCGGAGCGCCCCGGACCCGCCGACGGCACCCCGCACACCCCCACCGCCGTCACCGCACCCGCATCGCCGGCCGACCCGGCCACGGAAGGAAACACCGCATGAGCAGCGACAGTTACACGGTGGTCGGCGCCGGAGCCATCGGCGGGACCCTGGCCTTCAGCCTGGCCCGCGCGGGCCACCGGGTCCGGATCGTCGACACCGACGCGGCGCACGTGACGGCGATCCAGGAGCGGGGGCTCACCGTCGCCCGGGGCGAGCACCGCGAGAGCGTACGGGTCGAAGCGGCGACACCGGACGCGTACGACGGCCCCGTCCACCGGGTGCTGCTGGCGGTCAAGGCACAGGCCACGGACGCCGCGCTCGACTGGATCGCCCCGCGCCTCGCGCCGGACGGCTGGGTCGTCTCGTTCCAGAACGGCTTCAACGAGGAGCTGATAGCGGACCGGATCGGGCCGGACCGCACCGTCGCGGCCTTCGTCAACATATTCGCCGACGTCATCGAGCCCGGGGTGATCCTCGACGGCGGCGCCGGGGCCCTGGTGGTCGGCGAGCGTCACGGCGCCGCCGTCTCCGCACGGGTCGGCGCGCTCGTCGCCGACCTGCAGAGCTGGGGGCCGGCGGTGGCCAGCGACAACGTCGAGGGCTACCTGTGGGCCAAGGCCGGGTTCGGCGCCATGCTGGCGGCGACGGCCCTGGCCGACGCGCCGATGGCCGAGCTGATCGACCGTCACCCGCTCACCATGCACGAGGTGGCCGGCGAGGTCTTCGACGTGGCCGAGGCGCTGGGGGTGGAACTGGAGGCGTTCGACGCCTTCGAACCGGATGCCTTCCGCCGGTCCGCCGACCCGTCCGTACGCCGCGCCGCCACCGCGCGTCTCACCGCCTGGCTGGGCACGCAGGCCAAGGACCGCAGCGGGATCTGGCGCGACCTGGCGGTACGCCGGCGCCCGGTCGAGGTGACCACGCACTACGCGGAGGTCTTCGCCCAGGCCGAGCGGCACGGGGTGAGCACCCCGGTGCTGCGCTCCGTCATCGCCGGACTGCGGGAGCTGGAGCGTGATCCGGGGCTGATGGCGGAGGAGCGACTGGCCGCGCTCGACCACCTCGCGCGCTCCCTCCCGGCCGCGCAGGGCGCTTCCGTCGGCCCCGGCCGGGACAGGGCCCGGGCGGTACGGGAGTGGCTGGAGGCGCACCGGGAGGACATGGTCGACGACCTCGCCGCGTACACCTCCCAGGGCAGCGCCAGCGACGACCGGGAGGCACTCGCCGCCTGTCTGACGTGGGTGCGCGGCTGGCTCGACGACGCCCTGGGGGCACCGCGGGCCGAGGAGGTGCTGGAGCGCGAGCGGACGGGGGACGTCCTGGTCCGCCGCTACCCGGGCACCGGCGACCGTCCGGTCCTCCTGCTGGGGCACTACGACACCGTCTGGCCCACCGGCACGCTGGAGGAGTGGCCGTTCCGGCGGGACGGCGACCTGATCACCGGGCCCGGCGTCTTCGACATGAAGGCCGGACTGGTGCAGGCGGTGTGGGCCCTGCGCGCGCTGGACGCGCTCGGTCTGCCGCGCCCGGCCTGCACCCTCATGCTCAACGGCGACGAGGAGACCGGGAGCCTCACCTCCAGCGAGGCGATCGTCGCCGAGGCCCGGGGCAGCCGCGCGGCCCTGGTCTTCGAGGCCGCCGCCGACGGGGCCGTCAAGACGGCACGCAAGGGGGTCGGCCTGTTCACCGTCACCGTCACCGGCAAGGAGGCGCACGCGGGCCTCGACCCGGAGGCCGGGGCCAGCGCGGTCGAGGAACTGGCCCACCAGATCCTGTACCTGGCCGGTCTGCGTGACCCGGCGGCGGGCACCTCTCTGAACGTGGGGGTGATCGAGGGCGGAACCCGGAGCAACGTGACGGCCGGACAGGCCGTGGCCCGACTCGACGTGCGCGTCGCCAGCGCGGCGGAACAGGACCGCGTCGGTGCGGCTCTGGCCGCGCTCCTGCCGGTGGACGGGCGTACGTCGGTCGAGGTGACGGGCGGCTGGAACCGTCCGGTCTTCGAACGCACCGCTCAGGTCGCCGAGTTGGCGGAGCTGGCCCGTACCTGCGCGGCGACGCTCGGCTTCGGTCTGCGCGAGACCTCGGTCGGCGGCGCCAGCGACGGCAACTTCGTGGTGGCGGCGGGCGTCCCGGTGCTGGACGGCATCGGCGCGGTCGGCTCCGGAGCGCACGCCCGCTCGGAGAACACCTCCGTGGCCGGCATGGTGGAGCGCGCGGCGCTGACGGCCACGGTCCTCACGACGCTTTCGGAGCGCTGAGGTCCCAGTCCCTCGCGGTGCCACCCGGCCCGCGCGGAGGTCTGCGCGAACTGAGGCACCCGCAGGGGCGGGCCCGGGACCCCGGGCCCGCCCCTGGCACGTCACCGGCCGATCGCCGCCGCCTCCGGGGGCAGGTCCTCCGGCAGCAGCAGGCGCAGGTCGTCCAGGCCCGGCGCGGACATCGCGCCGATCCGGCCGGCCTGACGGGTCATCATCCCCTCCAGGATCTGGCGGGCCGTACGCGCGTTGCCGAAGGCGTGGTCGCGCGGCAGGGCGTCCATGTAGTCCCGCAGCGCGGTCATCGCCTCGGGGGAGCAGTCGTAGCCGTAGTCGGTGGCCTGCTTGAACAGGATCTCCAGCAGGTCGTCCGTGGAGTAGTTCTCGAACTCCACCGTCCGCGAGAACCGTGAGGCCAGGCCCGGGTTGGAGTCCAGGAAGCGGCGCATCTCGCGCGTGTAGCCGGCGGCGATGACGACGACCTCGTCGCGGTGGTCCTCCATCAGCTTCAGCAGCGTGTCGACGGCCTCCCGGCCGAAGTCCGAGGTCGCGCCCTCCGGTGTGAGCGTGTACGCCTCGTCGACGAACAGCACACCTCCCAGGGCCCGTTCGAACGCCTCCTTGGTGAGCTGCGCGGTGTGACCCACGTAGCGGCCCACCAGATCGGCGCGGGCGACCTCGACCAGCTGGCCCTTGGGCAGGACGCCGAGGGAGCGCAGCAGGTCCGCGTACAGGCGCGCGACGGTGGTCTTGCCCGTACCCGGGGGCCCGGAGAAGATCAGGTGATTGCTGATCCTCGGGGTGGGCAGCCCGGCGGCCTTGCGCTGCTTCGCCGCGGTGAGCAGGTTGACCAGGGCGGCGACCTCGTTCTTGACCGCCGTGAGACCGATCATGGCGTGCAGCTCGGCGAGCAGCTCCTCGGAGCCGGGGCCGTCGTCCGCCGGAGCGCTGTCCGGCGCCACGTCCTCGGGCAGCAGGAGGGTGAGGTCGCTCTCCGCCGGGTTCGTCATGGAGGCGAGCCGCGACGCCTGCCGGTCCACCATCTCCTCGAACACCCGGCGCGCGGCACGGCCGTTGCCGAACGTGGCGTCGCGCGGCATACGCCCGTAGTGCAGGGCGAGCGTGTCCAGGGTCCGGGGGTCGAGCGCGTAGCGGTGCCCCGCGCACATGTTCTCGGTGATCGTCACCAGCTCGTCGACCGAGTAGTTGGCGAACTCGATGGTGCGGGTGAAACGGGAGGCCAGGCCCGGGTTGGAGGAGAGGAAGGTGTCCATCTCGCCGGTGTAGCCGGCGGCGATGACGGCCACGTCGTCGCGGTGGTCCTCCATCAGCTTCAGCAGGGTGTCGACCGCCTCCCGGCCGAAGTCGGCACCGGAGCCCTTGCTGTCGGAGAGCAGCGTGTACGCCTCGTCGATGAACAGCACACCGCCGAGCGCCTCGTTGAACGCCTCGGTCGTCTTGATGGCCGTGCCACCGATGACCTGGGCGACCAGGTCGGCGCGGGAGACCTCCACCAGGTGCCCGGAGCGCAGGACTCCCAGGTCCGCCAGGATGCCGCCGTACAGCCGGGCGACCGTGGTCTTGCCGGTGCCGGGCGGGCCGGAGAAGACCAGGTGGCGGCTCATCTGGGGGACGGGCATCCCCAGTTGGGCGCGGCGCTGGTTGAGCTGGTTGAGGTTGACGAGCGTCCGGACCTGGCTCTTGACCTCGGTCAGGCCGACCAGTGACTCCAGCTCCTCCAGCGGGCCCTCGGGCTCCTTGGCCGAGTCACCGGCCCCGCCGGTCGCGACGTCCGGCGGGAGGGTGTCGCCCCACGCGTCGGGGGCCACGTTGCCGGAACTGTTCAGGTTCTCGACCGTGAGCCGCTCGTTCACCCTCGTCTGCCTGAGGCCCGCGCCGCGGTTGTCGCGGACGGCGCAGCCGGTGACGGTGACGGGCTCGGCGGTGTCGATCCGGATGCCGTCGCCGACGCTGCCGATGACCTGGGAGGAGGTGAGGGTGGCACGGGCGCCGTTCGCGAGGAGGACGCCGTGGGCACCGCAGTCGGTGATGTGGGCGCGCAGGGCGGAGAGTTCGCCGCCGTTGTCCACCGTGATGCCGCCGGCCGTGGCGGACTCGATGCGGCAGTCCCGGAGGGTGGCCCGGCCCTCGCCGCCGACGGAGACGGTGGCGTCGGTCGCCGCCCGCATGACCGTGTCGCGGATGTCGGGGTTGCCCCCGGAGGCGATCCGTACCGCAGCGCCGCCCGCCCGGTCGATCTCGCAGTGCTCCAGCCGACCGCGCCCGTCCTCGGCCACCTCCACGCCGTGGCCGCCCGGTGAGGTGATCCGCGCGCGGCGCAGCAGCGGGTCGGCGCCGGTGCGTATCCGGATGCCGGTGCCGGCCGCGTCCGTGATCAGCAGGTCGTCGAACTCCGCCGACGACTCCTCCTCCAGCAGCACGGCGCCGCTCGCGTCCGCGCAGTCGCGCACCGCACAGCCCGTCAGGAAGGGCGCGCTGGAGTTGACCACCCTGATCGCGGGCGCGGCGGCGGTGTCGAACTCGCAGTCCTGGAAGGTGCCCCGGGAGCGCTCGGTGACGGCCAGGCCACTGCCCTTGGTGCGTGAGGTGCGGCAGTTCAGGAACTCGGGGTCGGCGCTCGCGGCCAGCATGATGCCGGGACCCGAGGTGTCGGAGACGGTGACGTGTTCCAGGACCGGGCGGGCGGAACTGGTGATGTAGACGCCGACGGAGGTGTCGTGCACCGAGGTACGCACGACCCGGGTGCCGCTGCGGCCCTCCAGGGCGATGGACGGCTTGTCCGTGCCGGAGATGTCGCAGTCCTCCACCAGGCCCTGCGCCTCGTCGGAGGTCAGCACGCCGTTGGCGCGGGCGTCGCGGATCCGGCAGTCCCGTACGGTCGCACGGGCCTCCGCGCCGATGACGACACCGGAGGTGCCCAGGTTCTCGATGAGGCAGCCGGCGATGATGCTGCCGGTGGGCGCGGAGTCCACGACACCGGCGCCCTTCGGGTTGCTGACCCGGCAGTCGCGCATGGCCACCGAGCCCGACTCGCGGGCCAGGACGGCCGTCCAGCCGGAGCCGATGACCGTACAGCCGTCCATGGCCACCTGGCCCCGCGGCGCGTCGACGACCGGCAGGTCCTCGCTCCCGCCGCGCAGGGTCAGGTCGGTGAGCATGACGGCGTCGGCGACGAGAACGACGGCGGTGCCCCTGCGCGGGCAGATGTCGACGCTGCCCGGCTCCCCGTCGGCGACGATGGTGACCCGGGTCCTGACCGTGAGGTTCTCCGGGTAGCGGCCGGGGTGGACCCGGATCACCGCACCCGTGCGTGCCATGTCCAGGGCATCACTGATCGTCCGGAAGCTGTCCGGTTGTCCCGACCCGACCCTGAGCAACTGCCGTGACACGCTCGATCCTCCTCCTTGTGGTGCCGCCGCCGTGTGCCTCTCCCGACGAGGGGGCCGACAGGGGACTGTTCCGCGTCCGGGTACGTACGGCTGTGCGCACGCGACGAAGGCTACGGGACCGGTGCGGCGATGTTCCAGGAGGGACCGACGAGTTGGGGCGAGGCCGGGCGTATGTCCCGTGATGCACCCCTCGTCGCCCGCAGGTCACGGCCCGCTCGCCGCGCGGTCGGACGCGCCGCCTATCATGCGCGCCATGTCCCGTGCCCGCGTTCGTCCCCGCCGCCGCCTCCGGGCCCCGGCCGTGACCGCCACCCTGTTGACCACCGCGACCGCGCTGGGCGCCGTCGGGGCCGTGCCCGCCGCGGCCGACTCCGTGGGGCTGCCGGTCGTGCGCTCCGTCCTGGCGGAGGACGACACCTGCGCCTCGGTCTCCAGCGAGAAGGCCAAGGCCGAACCCTGGACGCTGGGGTCCTTGGGCATGTCCCGCGCCAAGCCGCTCTCCCAGGGCGCCGGGACGACGGTCGCGGTCGTGGACACCGGAGTCGCCGAGGGGGCGCCCGCGCTGTCGGGGCGGGTGACCGCGCTCGGGGCGGCCGGCGAGGACTGCGTCGGGCACGGCACGTTCGCGGCCGGCCTGATCGCGGCGGCCCCCGGCGAGGACGGTGGCCCGGCGGGACTGGCGCCGCAGGCCCGGATCCTGGCCGTACGGGGCACGGGCGAGCGCGGCGGGTCCACGGCGGGCGAGGTCGCCGGGGGGATCCGCCAGGCGGCCGACGAGGGCGCCCAGGTCATCTACGTCGCCGTGGCCCTGGACAGCGGCAAGTCGCAGCTGACGGACGCGGTCGCCTACGCGAGCGGCAAGGACGCGCTGGTGGTGGCCCCGGTGGCGCCGGACGCGCTGCCGAGGAACACCGAGCCGGCGCCCTGGTACTGGCCCGCGTCGGCCCCGGGCGTGCTGGCGGTGACGGACTACGGCCCGGACGGCTCGCGGCCGGCCGACGCGCCCCTGGTGAGCGGGGCGGACCTGGCCGCTCCCGGCGACGCGGTGGTGAGCATCGGCCCGAAGGGCTCGGGCCACTTCATCGGCTCGGGCGCCTCGTTCGCCGCCGCGCACGTCGCGGGGGCGGCGGCGCTGGTACGGGCGCGCTACCCGGAGCTGAAGGCGGCGGAGGTCTCGCGCCGCCTGACCGAGGCGGCGTATCCGGCGGTGCCGCCACGGCTCGACCCGTACGCCGCGCTGACGGCCGTAGCGACGGCTGACAAGGGCGCGGCGCCGCGGCCGGAGCGGGCGGTGGTCCCGCCCCCGCCCGCGACCGAGCCGCGCACGCGTGCGCTGGTGATCGCGGGCGTGGGCGGCGGGCTGGTGCTGCTGGTGGCGGCGGGCGCGGTGGTGATCCCGCGCGGCCGGGCACGGAACTGGCGCCCGGCGGGCAGCTGACGGGCCAGGGACGACGGCCGGGACCGGGACGCCAGGGCGCCCGGTCCCGGCCGTCGTTTCACGACTCCAGATCCTCCAGCACCGCTGTCTGCACCTGGGTCTGCTTGCGGCGCGTCACCCGAGTGCCCCGGCCCGGCGGCAGGTTACGGCCCTTGATGCTGCCCAGGATGAAGCCCTCCGAAGGCGGGCACGACAACAGCAGCGTCGGGGTGTTGACCTCCTGCATGCGGCGCAGCATGGGCTCGCCGAGGCCCCGGCCCGCGCCGGCGGCGGAGCGGGAGACCACCATGTGCAGACCGACCTCGTAGCCGAGGGCGAGGTGGTTCAGCAGCGGGTCGAAGGGCGCGTTCATCGGGCTGGTGCCCAGCATGTCGTAGTCGTCCACGAGGACGAACAGCCGCGGGCCGTCCCACCAGTCGCACGTGCGCATCCGGGCCGGGGTGATCTCCGGACCGGGCACACGGGCCGCGACCGCCCGTGCGGCGCCCGCGATCAGCTCCTTCAGGGCGTCCATCGACACCGCGTGGCCGAGGCGGTACTCGTCCGGGATCGCCTCCACCAGCGCGCGGCGGTAGTCCACGACCATGATGCGCGCCTCGGCCGGGGTGTACCGGTCCATGATGGCCTTGGCCGTCAGCCGCAGCATGTTGGTCTTGCCGCTCTCCGCGTCGCCGACCACGATCATGTGGGGGGTCTCGGAGAAGTCGTGCCACACCGTGGAGAGGCGCTCCTCCTCCAGACCGATGGGCATCTTGAAGTCGCCCTTCGGAGCCGGCAGCGAGGACAGCGGGAGCCGGGTCGGCAGCATCCGGACCGGCGGGGCCGGCGGGCCCTGCCAGCTCTCCCGGACCGCCGCCACCAGACCGGCCACACCCTCGGACAGGTCGTCCGCGGACTCCACGCCGTCGATCCGCGGCAGCGCGGTGAGGTAGTGCAGCTTGGCGTCCCGTGTCAGGCCGCGGCCCGGCAGCCGCGGTACGGTCGCGGCGCGCCGCATGTCGATCTCGGAGTCCATGGGGTCACCCATCCGCAGCTCCAGATGGGTCGCGGCCTGGTCCCGGATCGAGGACGTCAGCTCCACCCAGCGGGCGGTGGTGACGATCAGGTGGATGCCGTAGTTGAGACCGCGGGCGGCGATCGCGCCGAAGGTCTGGATGTACCGGTCGAAGTCCTGGCGCACCGTCGACCAGCCGTCGATGACCAGGAACACGTCGCCGTGCCGGTGCTCGGGGAACTCCCCGGCGGCCAGGCGGCGCCGGAAGGTCGCCATGGAGTCGATGCCGTTGTCCAGGAAGAACCGCTCCCGCTCCGCCAGCAGCGTGGTGACCTCGGAGATCGTACGGCCGACCCGCTCGGTGTCCAGACGCGCCGCGACCCCGCTGACGTGCGGCAGGCCGGCCAGACCGGCGAGCGTGCCACCGCCGAAGTCCAGGCAGTAGAACTGGATTTCGCGGGGGGTGTGGGTGAGCGCCAGCGCCGCCATGATCGTGCGCACCATCGTGCTCTTGCCGCTCTGCGGGCCGCCCGCGATGGCGATGTGCCCGCCCGCGCCCGAGAGGTCGACGGACAGCAGGTCGCGGAGCTGGTCGAAGGGGCGGTCGATGATGCCCAGGGGAATGGTGAGCCGCCCCCGGTTCGAGGAGCCGACGGTCGTCAGACCGAGCTCGGGGTCCTCGGTGAGCGGCGGCAGCACCTGGTCGAGGGTGGCCGGAAGGTCCAGCGGCGGCAGCCACACCTGGTGGGCCGGCGGCCCGGCGGTCAGCAGCCGCTCCACGGCCACCGAGAGCAGGGTGTCGCCGGTCTCCTCCTGCTCCGGGGCGGGTTCGGGGGCGGGGGCGTCCGGAAGCCGGCGCGGCACCACGTAACCGTTGGTCCACGGGACGGTCTGGCTGGCCACCCGCGCCTGGTTGGCGCTGCCCCGCCGCTGCTGGTACGGGCCCGAGACGTACGCCGCGCGGAAGCGGGTCAGCGCCTCCACGCCCGACTTCAGGAAGCCGCTGCCGGGCGCCGACGGCAGCTGGTAGGCGTCCGGTACGCCGAGGACGCCGCGGCTCTCCATCGCGGAGAACGTGCGCAGGCCGATCCGGTAGGACAGATGGCTCTCCAACTGGTGCATCCGGCCCTCGTCCAGGCGCTGCGAGGCGAGCAGCAGATGCACTCCGAGTGACCGGCCGAGGCGGCCGATCATCACGAACAGCTCCATGAACTCGCGGTGCGCGGCGAGCAGTTCACTGAACTCGTCGACGACGACGAACAGGCTGGGCAGCGGCTCCAGCGGCACGCCCGAGGCGCGGGCCTTCTCGTAGTCCAGCGCGGAGGTGTAGTTGCCCGCCGACCGCAGCAGCTCCTGGCGGCGCATCAGCTCACCGTGCAGGGCGTCCTGCATCCGGGAGACGAGTGCCGCCTCCCCGGCCAGGTTGGTGATGACGGCGGAGGTGTGCGGGAGTTCGTCCAGGCCCAGGAAGGTGGCGCCGCCCTTGAAGTCCACGAGCACGAAGTTGAGCGTCTCGGAGGAGTTCGTCAGGGCCAGCGACAGGACGAGGGTGCGCAGCAGTTCGCTCTTGCCGGAGCCGGTGGCGCCGATCAGCATGCCGTGCGGCCCGGTGCCGCCCTGGGCGGACTCCTTGATGTCCAGCTCGACGGGCTCACCGTCCGCGCCGACCGCGATCGGCACCTTGAGCCGGGTGGGGCCGGTGTGCTGCCGCCACAGCGTCTCCGGGTCGTGGCGGTGCAGGTCGGGAATGCCGAGCAGCGTGGTCAGTTCGACGTTGGCCGACAGCGGCTCGGCCGAGTCGGAGGCCGTGCCCAGGCCCATGCGGTACGGGGCGAGCCGGCGCGCGAGCGACGCGGCGCCCGTCGGGCCGAAGCTGTCGGGCCGGCCGAGCCGGGTGGTCTGCTCCTTGCGCTCGCGGTCCGTGCGCACCAGCCCGAGGTCGTCCTCGCCGACCTCGAAGCGCAGCGTGATCCGGCCGGGCCGCCAGGAGAGGGCGCCGCTCAGGTCCAGTACGACCGTGTTGCGGAAGCCGGCGCCGTCCAGGCGGTGGCCTGCCGGGACGGTGCCCCCGTCCACCACGATCACCGTGAACGGCTCCTCGCGCCCCGGTACGGAGTCCGGGTCGAAGGGGGGCCGCTCCATGAACTCGGCGCCGAGCAGGTTCTCCAGCTCGCCCAGGGCCGAGACGGTCATCCGGGTCGGGCCGGCGCCGTCCGTGTCGTGCGGGTGGAGGCTGTGCGGGAGCCACTTCGTCCACTCCCAGTCCGCCCGCCGCTCGTCGGAGACGCACAGCGCGATCCACACGTCGTCCGGCGAGTGGAAGGTGGCCAACTGGGCTATGAGCGCCCGGGTCACGGACCGTATCCGCTCCTCGTCGCCCCGGAACAGCACCCGGGCCCAGGCCCGCAGGTAGATCGCGATGGGCTGCTCGGGCACCGTCGAGTAGGCGCGGATGAAGCTGCGCAGGGCGTGCGCGCTCAGCGGTTCCAGGTCCTCGACCGGGTTGGTGGAGCTCGGGTGCAGCTTCAGGCTCAGTTTCTGCTCGCCGACGGCCATCCGGACCTCGCCGAAGTCCTCGTCGCGCGGGCGCCGTTCCCACAGCCGGGTGGTGCCCGTCATCGACCACAGGGCGGCGGGTTCGGGGTGGCGCCAGGCCAGGGCCAGCTGCTGGTCCACCACGGCTCCGCGGACCTTGCGCCGGATCTGGGTGAGGTAGCGCAGGTAGTCCCGGCGCTCGCCCT
Organism: Streptomyces sp. NPDC104381; assembly: GCF_055583745.1. Classification (NCBI taxonomy): domain Bacteria; kingdom Bacillati; phylum Actinomycetota; class Actinomycetes; order Kitasatosporales; family Streptomycetaceae; genus Streptomyces; species Streptomyces sp. NPDC104381. The sequence continues at coordinate 900,017 of NZ_JBVJNK010000002.1, read as the reverse complement.
TGAGCTTCTGCTTGCGCTCGGCCGCCTTGCGCATGAACTGGCCGATGAACATCGCGGCGGCGCCGAGCACCATCAGACCCAGTGCGATGTAGATGAAGCCGCCGGAGCCCCGGGTCATGCCGGGGCGCATGAACATGAACATCATGGAGACGGACATCAGCGCCATGGGGAGGTAGGTCCACACGGCCGAGGTGTCGGGCACCGTCTCCGGCAGGATCGGGGGTTCCTGGAGATTCAGCTCCCCGTCGGGCATCTCCGGACCCCGTCGTCGGGCCGGGCGGCGGAACAGGACCACACTCAAGGAACCGTCTCCTTACGGGGCAAGGGGGGAGAGCGGGCGGAACGACGTCGACGTCGTCGCCGGTACGGTGCCGGAACACCGGACGGGGCCTCGCTGTCGCACGCACCCTACGCCGCGCGTCGGCCGACGACGACCGCCCGCCCGGACCCCCGGCCGGGGGCGGGTCCTTCGAGCGGCCGCCTTGTCACAATCCTGCTACATCGCCAGGTCGTACGTCCGCCACGCGGCGGGGTCATCGGTGCGTGACGGCGCATGCCGCGTCACCGTCCGTGCCGCGGCGTCCTGCGCGCCACACCGGGCGGTTGGGCCGATGTTCATGTCCCGTTCCGCTTCCTGGGCCATGGTCGCCCACAGCAGGCAGCTGATACTACGATCATCGCGCCGACCGCCGACAACCGGCCCTGTCCCCCGAGGTTGTGGAACGCGTTCGACCCAGAGCGATGTCCGGCGGTGCGTCAGATCGCGTTCCCCTGACCGTACTCAGCAGTAACCGGAGAAGCGTGAGCCATCCCGATGACTGACACTCAGGTGGCCGAGCTGTGCCGTCTGACGGTGCGAGCCCCAGCCAAGAGCATCGACCTCGCCGTGCCCGCCGACGTCCCCGTGGCGGACCTGCTGCCGGCGGTGCTCGGATACGCCGGCGACAACCTCGAGGAAGCCGGAATCGACCACGGCGGCTGGGTACTCCAGCGGCTCGGCGGCGAACCGCTGGACGAGGAACGCACCCTCGACTCCTACGGCCTGCGCGACGGCGACACCCTCTACCTCAGACCGCGCACCGAGGCCCTGCCCGAGGTGCACCTCGACGACCTGGTCGACGGCATATCCACCACGATGCGGGACCACCCCTTCGGCTGGACCCCCAAGGTCAGCCGGTGGGTGCTGCTGGGCATCGCGATCACGGTGCTCATCGGCGGCATGGTGGTGCTCGCGTGGCCCGGCGGCTCCGCGCTGTCCCGGGCCGTGTTCGCCACCGCGACCGGCCTGCTCCTGCTCGCGGGCGCGGGCGCGGCGAGCCGGGCGGTCGGGGACGCCGGAGCCGGAGCCGCGCTGGGCTTCATGGTGGGGCCCTACCTGGCGCTGGCCGGCTGGCTGCTGCCGGGCGGCGCGCTCAGCGGACCGCACGCGTACGAGACGCTGGGCGCGCGGCTGCTCGCCGCCGGCGCTGCGGCGGCCGGCGGGGCGGTGCTCGCACTCGCCGTCGTGGCGGCGTTCGCCGCGCTCTTCCTGGGCGTCGCCGTCGTCTCGGTGTTCGCGGCGCTGGCCGCCGTCCTGCTCATCACGACGGACCTGGCACCCGTGCACGCCGCAGGGATCCTCGCCGTCCTGGCCGTCGTCCTGGGCGCCTTCGTGCCCTCGCTGGCGTTCCGGATGTCCGGCATGCGCATGCCCCCTCTGCCGACCAACGCGCAGCAGCTGCAGGAGGGCATCGAGCCCCACGCCACGTCCGTGGTCTCGGCCCGCGCCATCCTCGCCGACGGCTGGATGACCTCGCTGTACGGGGCGGTGGGCGTGGTCGGCGCCGGATGCCTGGTCACCCTGGCCCGCGAGCGCGAACTGGCCGAGATCATCATGACGGTGGCGCTGTCCCTGCTGCTCATCCTGCACGCGCGGGGACTGGGCAACATCTGGCAGCGCATGTCGCTGGTGGTCCCGGGGGTGGCGGGGCTGCTCCTGCTGGTGCTGGTCGCCGCCCCCGCCGCCTCGCCGGGCTACCGGCTGGTGACGACCGCGGGCCTGCTCGCGGCCACGGCGGCGCTCGCCATCGCCGCCTGGACCGTCCCGGGACGCCGGCTCGTGCCGTACTGGGGCCGCGCGGGGGAACTGCTGCACTCGGCCCTGGCGGTCAGCGTGCTGCCGCTCGCCCTGTGGGTGCTCGGTGTGTACGGCACCCTGCGGTCCATCAACGGCTGACCGGAAGGGAGACACGCTGCCATGCAGTCCAAACGCGACCAGGTACACGCCCACATGTTCGTCATGGGCCGGCTGACCTCGGGCATGCTGCGCGCGGATCCGGACGCCCCGGAGAGCCCCCAGGGCCGGACCAACCGGGGCGTGGTGATCGGCATCGTGATCGCCGTCCTGCTGTCGGCCGGGTCCTTCGTCCTCGGGTTGCTCAAACCCGGCACCAAGGACTCCTGGCGGGCGGCCGGGACCCTTGTCGTGAACAAGGACACCGGTTCCCGCTACCTCTACCTGGACGGGCGGCTGCGGCCGGTGCGCAACTACGCCTCGGCGCGGCTGCTCGCGGGCGCCGACATGAAGGCGGTGTCGGTCGGCTCGGCCTCCCTGAAGGGGACGCCGCACGGATCGCCGATCGGCATCACCGGCGCCCCGGACGCGCTGCCCGGGAGCGGCGACCTGAACACCGGCCCGTGGCAGGTCTGCTCGGGAGGTGAGACGGCCTCGACCGGCACCGTCGTGGCCGTCGGCGCGCCGGCCGACGCCGCCGGGCTGCCCACCGGCCAGGGGATGCTGGTGACGGGCCCGGACAAGGCCGGCTATCTCGTGTGGCGGGGCAGCAAGCTCCGGCTCGACGAGGACAGCCGCGCCCGCGAGGCCCTCGGTTACGGCTCCACCCCGAGGCTCCCCGTCTCGGCGGCCTTCCTGAACGCCCTCCCCTCGGGGCCCGACCTGCGCCCGCCGGACGTGCCGGGGAAGGGCAAGGACGGCCCGTCGCTGGGTGGCCGGGAGACCCGGATCGGCGAAGTCTTCCGGGTCACGGTGCCCGGTTCCGCCGACCGCTACTACCTGCTGCGCAAGGAGGGCCTGGCCCCCCTCACGGCGACCGGTGCCGCGCTGGTGCTCGGTGACCCGGAGACCCGCGAGAAGGTGTACCGGGACGGCGCGGCGAAGCTGACCACCCTGGGCGCGGACGTGCTGAGCAACCATCTGGCTCCGGGCGCGGGCGAGACGGCCGAAGACCCCGACCTTCCCTCGGCGCCGCCGGAAGCGGTGGCCCTGGGCGAGGACCGTACCGTCTGCGTACGGATCGAGCCGGGAGAGCGTGGCCCCCGGATCAGCGTGGCCCTGACCGGGACGGACGCCCTCGGCCCGGTCGCCCAGGCCCCGCCCGAGGGGCTCACCCCCGCCTGCATGCCGGTCGGCACGATCACCGTACGGCCGGGCGGCGGGTCCCTGGTGCGCGCGCTCGGGGCGAGCGGGAGCAAGGTCGGCACCACCGTCTACCTGGTGACGGACACCGGGATGAAGTACCGGGTGGGGACGGCCGACGCGCTCGGAGCGCTCGGCTACGCGCAGAGCCAGGCGCGCGGACTGCCGGCACCGCTGCTGGCGATGCTTCCGACGGGGCCGGACCTGACGAAGGAGGCCGCGGCCCTGGGCCGGAGTGCGAACACGACCCCGCGCTGCGAGCGGAAATGACGTGCGCCGGCGGGCAGGCCGCGCGGCGCGCCGGAAGGACCCACCACGGCGGAAAGGAAGGTGAACATCGTGTGACACGAGGGAAATTGGTCGTGTCACCGCAACGGGACGCGACGATCAAGCGTCCTAGAACGGGAAGTGCACGGGCCCGGCTGACGGGAAGGGCAGATATCCGGCCTGGATCCCGCGGCGGAAGGCCTGAAACACCCGGTCGGAGCCGAGAAGGTGACTCAAGCCATTGAATCGTCAACTCCTTTCTCTTTAGGCTCACTTAGTCCGAACCAACCGGACGCCGGTCCTCCGGCCGCGTCCGGCCACGTACCGCGCTGCCCGGGTCCCACGACCGGCGGCGTGACATTCCAGGAGGCACAGGAACATGGCGGGTACAGGCGCACAGCAGTCACTGGCATCGGCGACACAGAACGGTGTCACTGCCCTGGAGATGGCGTTCACCGGTGTCCAGACCAGCCGTCAGGACGTCGAGAACATGAAGCACAACCTGTCCTCCGGCTACGCCGGTAGCGACGGTGGCGCGTTCCAGAAGCTGCTCGACCGATGGGACGCGCAGGCGGAGATCATCTCCGGCAACCTCCGCGACATGATCACCACGCTGGAGGAGACGATGCGCGCGCAGGGCATCCAGCAGTCCACGGCCAACGACTCCATCCAGCAGGCGTACAACCGCTCCGAGGAGATCTTCAACGCGCTGGCGGGCTCCACCGCCGGCCGCTGAGGACCCGACCCGCCCCGGTAGCGCCGACCGGCGCCCGGGTACGGCACGACACCCTTCCCTCCTGAAGTACCTGCCGCGAGACGAGGACGACCATGACCCCCCCGCTTGACTTCACCGACGGCCAGATCTACGTCGACTACTCCCACATGCAGAACGCCGCCGACGACATGGTCCAGCAGACCAAGTCGATCGACAGCATCCTCACCAACCTGGAGGCGGAGCTCCAGGAGCTCCAGAAGACCTGGGAAGGTGACGACAAGGCGGTGTACGCCGAGAAGCAGGCGTCCTGGAACCACGCCGTCGAGGAGATGAAGCGCATCCTCGCCGAGAACTCGGCCCTGCTGAACGACGTCTCCGACAGCTACCAGTACAGCGAGAAGTCCCTGACCTCGCTGTGGGAGAGCGTGCGTATCGGCGGCTGACCGGGGCGACACGCCCTGGGTTCTCTTCGGGCGGCCGTCCGCGTGTGGTCACGCGAGCGGCCGCCCGCTGCCGTGAGGGCGGCGTTGTCGTCGCCCGCGTCCCCGTGAACCGTCGGCATCGGGCACGCGTGTGCATGTCCCCCGCAGCCGGCGGTCCCTCAGAAGACAGGAAGATAGGACATGGCGGAATCACCCACGGTCAATCTCAACAAGGAATGGCTGCAGAGCTTTCTCGACGACGACGTCATCCCGTTCCTCGCCGCGGTCAAGAAGATCAGGGAGAACGGGGACTCGCCGGACAAGATTCTCGTGCCCGGGATGCCCACGCTGCAGGGCGGGGAGGACGGGGCGAAGACCGCACCGGGCTTCCTCGACGGGCAGAAGGTGCCGCTCGCGATCGGGGCGATGGCCGGTGACGCGGAGGGACGCACCAACGGCGGCTATCTGGTCAAGAGTCTGAACGGGATGGTCGACCAGCTCGACGAGATTCTCAAGCTCCAGGTCGAACTCTTCGAGGAGATCGAGGACAACCTGGAGGACACCATCGAGAAGATGTTCAAGACCCAGGACGACAACCTGGAGAAGATCGACGGCAAGAAGCTCGTCGACTTCTTCGAAGGCGTGGACGAGGTGCTCTCCGAGAGCAGCGGCGGCTCGAACAACGACAACGATGAAGAGGACTGAGCCGGCCCGCCCCGGCCTGCGCCCTCCCGCCCGTCCCCGCACGACTTCGTAGACCGTACCCCTGCCGCCCGCTCCCCCTTCCGCCCTGACCGAAAAGGCTTCCTGGCATGGCGCTCGACTCCAGCAAGATCACCGACGACCTCACCGGTTCCAACGACAAGTGGTCCGAGGCCGTCAACTTCTTCACGGGATACAAGGCGCCGAACAGGAGCGAACTGTTCGACGCGCTTGTCGGCAACGAGGGAATCCCGCTGATGAAGGTGGAGATCTCCGACGTGGGCTATGTCGACTACGTCGACACGGAAGACCTGAACTGGCTCTACGAGAACGCCGGTTCCGACATCTCGAACACCGACTTCGTCATCCCCTTCTACCACTCGAAGGGGGAGGGGGCGGGCTCCGACGTCTCGATGTACAAGGCCCGCATCACGCTGCTCGGCAGCAAGGGCGACGGCAGGGTGCCGAGCCAGGGGTACCAGGAGGGCGGGAAGTTCTCCAGCAGCATCGACGGTCACCTGGGGATGGACGGAAAGCCCACCTGGGACACCACGCCGACCGCGCGGTACGCCTACGGCACCGGACTGGCCCTGGAGGAGCTGCTCAACAACGAGAAGGAGGGCACCCACGGTTTCACCTGGAACGGCCTCCCCGTGGACGATGCCAATTCCGTCACGCTGGGCAACTTCGACGTGGTGGCCGGTGCCTTCGACCGGGTGGCCCAGTTCTTCATCAGCCAGCAGAAGCTGGTGGAGGAGTGGCAGAGCAGGGTCGGCACGGAGAAGAACGAAGCCTGGCGAGGGAAGGCCGCAGGTGTCTTCTGGGACCTCGTCAACAAGATCAACAAGCAGTACACCGACTATGCGGAGGACATGACCGCGGGTACGGGCTACTCGAAACAGGGCAACGAGATCCGGCAGGCGAAGAAGGACTTCAGGGCCGCCGTCTCGGATCTCCACAGTGCCTGGGCGAAATGGGAGTGGGAGTACGGGAATCCGCTGACCGTGCTCCACAAGCTCCTGTCCGCGGTGATGGAGTACGTGTGGGACCACAACATCACGAAGATCACCTACGAGATCGAGACCTACCCGACGGGCAACGGGGGATACAGCTCCTCCACGAACTACATCTCGGAGACCGGCTTCAGCAACCAGGCCGCCATCGACAAGATCACGGGCAAGGGCGACACGGGGCTGAGCGTCGACGCCCAGGACTTCGGCGAGCTCAAGGAGCTCAGCACCTGGGAGAAGATCGGCAACAAAGCCCTCCTGATGTGGCAGCAGACCGTCGAGGACCAGCTCGACGCGGCTGCGATCACGGCCATGACGAAGGTGCGTGACAGCTGGAGCAACAGCACGTTCGATCTGGGATCCGTGAAGTCCCGGGGCACCAGCGGAACCCTCGCGTCGGACTACAAGGAGGACAAGGCCGAGGTCGCCGAGGAGGAGGCGGAGAAGAAGGAGGAGGAGGCCGCAGCGGCTGCGGCTGCCGCTGCCAAGAAGCAGGAAGAGTTCATCCAGTGGCAGAAGGACCAGGCTGCCAAGGCGGAGGCAGCGGCGGCGAAGGCCAAGGCGGAACAGGAGGAGAAGGAGCGGAAGGCCAAGGAGGAGCAGGAGGAGAAGGAGCGGAAGGCCAAGGAGGAGCAGGAGGCGAAGGAGGCGGCGGCCGAGGCGAAGGCGGCGGCCAAGGAGGCCGAGGCGGAGGCCAAGGCCGAGGAGGCGAAGAAGGAGCAGGAGGCCAAGGAGGCGGCGGCCAAGGCCGAGCAGGAACAGAAGGAGAAGGAGGCCGAGCAGAAGGCGGCCGAGCAGGAGGCGAAGCAGGAGGCCAAGGAGGCCGAGGCAAAGGCGGAACAGGAGGCCAAGGAGAAGGAGGCCGAGCAGAAGCAGGCCGAGCAGGAGGCCAAGCAGGAGGCCAAACAGGCCGAGCAGGAGGCCAAGCAGGAACAGCTCCGCAAGGACCAGGAGGCCAAGCAGGCTGAGGCCCAGTCCCGTGCAGAGAACATGCAGATGATGCAGATGAACCAGGCCAGGACCCAGCAGGAGGAGGCGAAGAAGGAGCAGGAGGCCAAGGAGGCGGCGGCCAAGGCCGAGCAGGAGGCCAAGGAGAAGGAGGCTGAGCAGAAGCAGGCCGAGCAGGAGGCGAAGCAGGAGGCCAAGGAGGCCGAGGCCAAGGCGGAACAGGAGGCCAAGGAGAAGGAGGCCGAGCAGAAGGCCGCCGAGCAGGAGGCCAAGCAGGACCGCATCCGTACCGAGCAGGAGGAGCGCCAGGAGCAGCAGCAGGCCGAGCAGGAGAAGAAGCAGGCCGAGGCCGAGGCCAAGGCGGAGGCCAAGCAGGCGGAGCAGGAGGCCAAGCAGGAGGCGAAGGAGAAGGAGGCCGAGCAGAAGGCCGCCGAGCAGCAGGCCCAGCAGGAACAGAAGCAGGCCGAGGCGGAAGCCAAGCAGGACGCGATCCGGCAGGAGCAGGAACAGAAGCAGGCCGAGGCGGAAGCCAAGCAGGACGCGATCCGGCAGGAGCAGGAACAGAAGCAGGCGGAGGCGGAGGCCAAGCAGGAGGAGGTCCGCCAGGAGCAGGAGAAGAAGCAGGCCGAGGCCGAGGCCAAGTTCAACAGCTCCCGTGAGAGCCTCTTCGGCGGCGGTGACCTGCCCGACCTGTCCTCCACCACCATCTCCGGCCCCGTCAACGACGGCGCGCTGGACATCCCCGGTGCCGGCGAGTCGCGCATCGACTCCAACGGCCGGGTGATCACCGACCTCCCGGACGGCTCCACGGTCACGATCGACCCCGCCACCCACTCCTCCACCGTGACCCGGCCTGACGGCTCGACCCTCTCCGGCCCGCTCAACACTGGCGATCTGCTGGACCTCCCCGGCGGCGGCACCACGCACCTGGACTCCGGCGGCAACGTGGTCACGGAACTCCCGGACGGCTCCGTCCAGACGATCAACCCGGACACCGGCACCACCACCGTCACCCGTCCGGACGGCACCACCGTCTCGGGCTACCTGGACGACGCCGGCCCGTCCCTCAGCTCCGGCCACCTGAACAACGGCTCGCTCGACTACACCCCGCCGTCCTACGACTACTCGTCCTACGAGGAGGAGTTGTTCGACGACCAGCCCTACGAATCGCCCCTGGCCGGCAGCGGGGCGTCCGGCGGGACGAGCGCCCCCACGCACAACCGGCCGTTCCTGAACAGCGGGGCGTTCCCCGGCCCGACCAGCGGGGGCGACGCCGGCCTCGGCACGAGCGGCGACACCGGCACGGGGACCGGCAGCGGCACCGGCACGCCGATGGGCGGCGGTATGGGCGGAGGCATGGGCGGCGGTATGGGGGGTGGAATGGGCGGCGGCAAGGGCGGCCAGTCCGACTCCGGCGAGCGTGTCCGTAACGTCATCGACGGCGAGGTGGTCCCGAACCGCCGCCCACGGGCCGGCGCGGGCGCTCCCGTCCGGAACGGCCGTTACGCGGACGACGAGGTACGTGTGGCCACCGGCGCCCCGACCACCGGTGGCACGCCCTTCCTCCCGCCGATGGCGGGCGGTGGCGGCGGAGCGCCCGGCCAGCAGACCCAGACCCAGAGCGGTGACCGCGCCCGGGACTCGTGGGTGCCGGAGGACGACGACGTATGGGGCACGGACGAGGGCGGTGCGCCGGCCGTGATCGGACGCTGACCCTCACGGTGACGGCCTCCGACGCACCTCGAGCGGCGGCTGATCGAGGGGGAGTTCGCATGATGAACGCGTGTACGGCAGAATCCCGTACGAGCAGGTGAAAGGGCGACCGTTGAGCGAGTCGATGGAGAAGAAGCTGTCTCAGGCCATGGCCGAACTGACGGCCGTGCAGGAGGCGGTGGCGCAGGCCGAGAGCGAACTCAGCCAGGCCTCGGCCACGATCCGGTCGAGGGACCGTGCGGTGGAGGTCACCGTGGGCCCGCAGGGCGAGTTGACGGCGCTCAAGTTCCCGGACAACAGGCACCAGAGCATGACGGGCCCTCAACTGGCGGCCTCCGTACTGGAAGCCGTGCAGGAGGGCCGCGCGCAGATGGCTCGCAGAGTGATGGACGTCTTCGAGCCGCTGACCCGGACGAGCGGAGGCCCGACGGGCCTGCGGGGCGTCGACATCGACTGGGACCGGGCCTTCGGCTCGGCGCTCGACGGCACGGACGGCGGGAGGAGGCGCTCCGCGGCCCGCCTGCACGACGAGATCCACGAGGACTGACTTTCCACAGAGGGTGACGAGGGAGGTAAGCATGGCCACGGGCAAATTCATCGCGGATCCCGGCCGTATACGCCGCGGCGGCGAGATGATGGAGGAGTTGCCGCAGCGGACCAAGAAGATCGCCGACAACTTCATCGCCGACATGCAGAACTACCGGGGCTGGGCCGGTTACAACGACGACTTCGCCCTTGAGGTGCTGCCCAAGTACGACGCGACCAACGAGTCCTGCCTGGAGCTGATCAGGACCGTGGGCACCGCGCTCGCGGACCTCCGGCAGGCGGTCTGGGCCAACGGGCAGCACATCGAGGGTGTGTCGTCCTACGCCAACGAGCAGATCGGGCGTCAGATGTCGAGCCTCGACGGGCCGGGCGGGGACTCCGCCGGGGGCGGCAGGCACTAAGTGGAAGAGATCGACTTTCCTCCGGACGTCCGGACGATGCTCTGGATCCTGCTGGGCGAAATGCCCCTGCAGGCCAGGGAGAATCTGGCGTGGGAAAGTCGTCAGCTCTACCTCGCTCTCCAGAAGGGTCTGATCGACCTCCGCGCAGCGTCGCGGGAGACGATCCAGATGGTGGAGGACGCGTTGCCGCCGGAGGTGGCCAAGCCGTACATCGACAGCGTACGGATGCTCACCGACATGCCCGGCGGCACCGACCCCATCCAGCAACTGCTCTACCAACTCGACGAACTCGCCAACGGCCAGGTCGACTACTCACAGAAGATCCAGGGATCCAAGTGGGAGATCATCGCCGAGATCATCATGCTGCTCGCCGAACTGGCGCTGCTGGCGGCGCTGATGGCGTTCACCGGCGGCGCTTCGGTGTCGCAGATGTTCCTGGCGAGGGCCCGGAGCAAGCTGGCGATCCTGATGATCATCGACCGGCTGCTGCGGATGTCGCACATCGCGCCGACCCTCGGCGAGGCGATCCAGGAGGCCATCCAGACCCTGGCGGTCCGGCTGGCGCAGATCGGTCTGAACACCGGTGGCCGCAAGCCCGGCGGTGTCGACTGGAAGGACGTCGGGGTCGCCGCCGCGTTCGGCGCGCTCACCGCCGGCTTCATGGAGATCTTCGACAAGTTCCTGAAGCCGATCAGCAACTACTTCAAGGACGTCCTCGGGGACGTCTTCGACAAGTTCCGCATCAACCCGAACAGCCTGCTGTTCAAGGGGCTGGTGAACGGTCCGCCGACCGTCGTCACCACCTTCGTCGTCGGGGGTGCCGCCGAGAGCACCGCCGAGGTCATCATCAACGGGGCCTTCTACGACAAGTGGGAGTTCAAGTGGGAGACCTTCGTCGGGTCCGGCACCAGCACCCTGTTCGACGTGGGTGCGGGGATGGCCATCGGCGCCGGGGCCTTCACGATCTACAACAACTACTTCAACAACAACAACCAGTTCACGGACCTCAACGACCTGCCCGGCCCCGACAGCCCGCTGGGCAGTGGCGACCGGGGGTCCTCGGGCTCCGAGAAGTCCGGCGTGGGCTCCGCGGGCGGCCCGGACGCCAAGGTCCCGTCGACGGTCAAGAGCAACCCGTTCACTCCCGGGCCCGCGACCCCGCTCCCGAACACCGTCTCGACCGATCTCGCGAACGGGACGGGCAGCGGTATCGACGTCCAGCCTCCTCCGCTGTACACGCCCCCGCCGCCGAGCACGTCCCCGTCCACGCTGAACACACTGCCCACCGGCGGCTCCGACGCCCTGTCCGGGCCGTTCGACCTCTCGTCGAGGACAGCGGACGGCACGGGCGGCGTCAGCGGCACGGGCAACATCAACGGCACGAACGGCTTCGACGCCACGAGCGGGTCGCAGGTGCCGTATCTGCCGCCGCCCACGTCGTCGCCGGTCTCCGGGTCCACCACCTCGCCCTCCACGCTCCCGTCCTCGTCCCAGCCCGACACGACGCCGCTGCCCTCCGGGCGTACCTCGGGGCGCACCTCGGTGCCGTCGTCCGGACCCGACGCGGACCTCGCCGAGCTGTCGCCGGACCTCACGCCCGACACGACGCCGGACCTCACGCCCGGCGCCTCCTCGGACCTGCCGGGGTCGACGAGTGACCTCCCGCAAGGGATCACGACGCCGAAGGGTTCCCCCGCCGCACCGGGGCCGGGCACCACGGCCGGTACGAACGATCCGGACACGGCCACCGACCTGGACGACGCGTGGACGGGCCAGGACGGCACCCGGGACGTCGACGACACCACCGGCCAGGACCTGCCCGGAGGCGGAACGCCCGGCCGGAACACGGGTGTTCAGCAGGGCACGGTGGACGGCACACACCAGCGGGAGAACGACGTCCTGCCGGAGCCCGACGCCGAGTCCGGCACCGTCGCTCCGCCGACCCCCGTGAACACGTCGGCCGGCCCGAACGCGACGGCGCCCGCCCCCGGGACGCAGGGCACGCCGCCCGGTGCGTCGCAGGGCACGTCCTCCACGGGGAACCAGTCCCCGTCCTCCACGGGGAACCAGTCCCCGGCCTCGTCCCGGACCGACCCGGCCGACGGGAACGGCACGACCGACCTGCCGGATCAGCTGACGGACCAGGACGGCCAGGAGGAGCTGTCCGACGACGCGGAGCCGTCGCTCGCCCCGCCGCCCGTCACGGACCCGGCCGGACCCGAGGGCGCACCGGCGCCGCCGGTTCCCTCGGCGGGTCCGCGTACGTCCTCGGACGCCCCGGACCTGGACGCGATGCCCGCGCCCCCGCAGCCGTCCCGCGCGGACCAGGCCGGCGGCCCGGCCACGGTGGGCGGCGACGTCCCGACGACCGGCGACGTCACCGGCGACCACACCGGCGGCTCCACCGAAACGGGCACCGGCACCGGCACCGATGCGGACGTGCTCGACGGGCAGGCGTCCGGGCCCGCCGTGCCCGTCGCCGACCCGGTGCGGCCCGAGCAGTGGCGGGCCGGGCGCCACGACGCACCGGCGGTGCCGGTGCGGACCGAGCAGCTCGTCCCGGCCCCGGAATCCGGCCCGCACCACAGCGAGTCGCTCGTACGCGCGTGGGTGCAGCGGATCCAGGCCGACGACGGCCGCTGGATCAGCAATCTCTCCCTCCACCTGCCGGTCCGGGCCGGGGAGGGCTTCGCCGCCGGCGAACTCGCCGTGTTCGAGAAGCGGATTCAAACGCTCCTCGACACCCGCCTGAACAACGGTCTGCTGCTGCCGGGATCGGGTGACCAGCTTCATGTGGACCTCACGCTCACGCCGGCCCCCGGTCACTCCGAGGCCGTCGAACTGAGCAGGGCGCCCTGGCCGGGCGACGTCGACCAGCTGAACTGGCGGCTTCACACGGCCGACCCCGCCGCCGCCCCGGAGGTGACGGCGGCGCGGCAGGTGCGGGACGACGCCGCGGTGCTCCAGATGCTGCTGAACTACGCGGGCGTACCGGACCGGGGCCCGGCCGCCGACGCGCTGTTCCGCCGGCTGGTGCGGCCGGGCGACGGCACGACCGCCGGCCCCGGCAGCTCCGCCGACCCGTCACCCGCCGTGCCACTGAGCTACCTGGGGACCGTCGAGAGAGTCATCGCCACCCATGCCGTCGTCCTGGACCACCCGCTGACCGCGCGTGGCACGCGACCCCCGAGCGGTGTCGACGACCCGGCCCGCGCGCTGCGGACGCCGACGACCGACCCGACGGACCCCTCCGACACCGACCCGATCGCACCGGCCACCCCCGTCCGGACCACCTCGACCGCGACCACCGCGACCGCCTCGACCACGGCCACCGCGTCCGTGACGGGTGCGGCCGATGGGCGGTCGGACACCGACGCGCCGCCGGTCACACCCGCCCCGGCCACGGCGCCGGCCGTCGACACGCTCACCCCGCCCCCCGGCGACGGCCTCCGCACGGACCGGGGGACGGGCGTGCGGACCGCCGACGCCATGCCGCCCGCCGCCCCGCCGGTGGACGGCGCCGTCGAGGGCGACGCGGATGTCCCCGCGGCCCAGGACGCCGGGACCCCCGGGACACCCGTCGCACCGATCTCCGACGTCGCGAAGCTGGCCGTGGGCCGCCGTTTCAGCGCGCTCATGCGGGACCTCGGCCATGGAGTCGTCCTCGCCGGCGGGGCCCGGGGCAGGGTGCTGTCCGACAACCCGCGCCCCCTCGGCCGCCTGGAGTTCACCCTCCCCGGCGACGTCGCCCGGCACGCCGACGCCGTCAACGAGGCCATCGCCCGGCAGTTCCCCGGTGTGCACCGGCACGCCCTCCGCGTGAGCGCCGACGGACGCACGCTGTCCGGTGTGGTGCGCGGCGCGGAGATCGTCGTCACCAGCGACCCGCACGCCTCCACCGCCCCCACCACCGAGACCGACGGCTTCCTGGTCCCCGGCGTCACCGAGTCTCTGGCCGACACCGCCTACACGCTGGCCCTGGCCACCGACGAGCAGCAGCGCGCCCGGGACCTCTTCGACCTGCTGTGGGCGCTGACGTACGCCCCGGCCGACGACGCGCTCCCGGCCACCGCCCCCCAGGCCCTGCGCGGTGACGCCTACCGTGCCGCGCGAGCGTCCGGGGCCGCGCCCGGCCTGACGGTCCGGCTCAGCGAACTGCTGGACGGGGTGGCCCGGAACCCCGAGGCCCGCTCGGCGATGGAACAGACGTGGCTGTCCCTCGGCGCGGCACCGGCCGACGTGCGGTGGCTGAACGACGAACTCACCACGCTCGCCGACGCGTTGCGTGCCACCGACGCGGTGGCCTCGGACCCGGTCCGGGGGCTGGCGGCACGGCTGGCGGATCTGCCGAAGGACAGCCGTGAGAAGGAGCTGGCCGCGCTGTCACCCGGCGAACGCGAGCGGCTGGCCTCCGATCCGGACCTCGTCGACGCGCTGCGGACCACCCTGTCCGCGCCGGACTTCGCCCACACGGCGGCGCAGCTGATGGTGCAGGTGCCGCCCGGGGTGGACCAGCCCGTGTCTGCACGGCGGGAGGTGCGCGGGCAGATCGCGCGCATGCTGCGCGATCCGGACGTCACGGCGAAGCTGCTCAAGGACGGCGCGCGCGTGATCGTGGTGCCCCGGAGCGAGTCGATGACCTCCCTGGACCCGTTCCGCGACCTGGCCGGCCGGAGCAGCCAGGACGGCCGGTCGTGGGACACGGTGCGCGGCGTCGGCCGGCGTACGGCGGGGGTCACGGAGGAGAACCTCCTCGGTGAGTCCACCTCCGTCCCGGGCGCCGAACCCTCGTACGCCGACGGGTACTCCACGACCCTGCACGAGTTCGCCCACACGATCCACCAGTACGGGCTGAGCGAGGAGCAGCAGCAGCTCGTCCACGACGTGTTCCAGGAGACGAAGAACGAGTACGGGGCGCTGTGGCCCGACGGATGGCTGCACGGCATGGACGGCGAAGGCCGCCGTACGGGAGCCAACTACTCCAGCCGGGACGAGCTGGAGTTCTTCGCCCAGCTCACCAACGTCTACTTCCGGGCGAACCGGGGCACGGACGCGTACACCGGGCTGAGGCGCCAGAACGGCGGCCCCGACTGGGTCCGCAGGCACTACCCGGCGCTCTTCCCGCTGATGCGGCGGCTGTACGGCGACGCCCCGGACACGGACCGGCTGCCGGTCAACCCGGTCGCGGCCACGCAGCAGCAGAACGAGATCTACGAGGGCTTCCGGGCGCTGTGGGACCAGGCGGAGGGCGTGCACGTGGCGCAGCCCCACGCCCCGGCCCCCACCCCCGCGCCCGGGGTCCGTCCGGCGGACACGGTCCTCCCGGCCGAGGGCAGCACGGACGCCCCCGCGCCGCCGCCCGGCACGAGCACCATGACGCCGGCGAAGTGGAACGAGCTGTCGGCCGTCCTCATCCAGGTCTTCGGCCCGGACGCCGCCGCGAATCCCGCCTTCACGCAGACGGTGAACTCACTCGCGGTGCTGGACGCGGCGCGCGCGGGCGACCGGCGCTTCGGCACCGGGCCGATCGACCTGTGGGGTATCACCGGGCGTGTGCTGCATCTGGGCCCCTCGGTTCCGGTGACCCCGGACCTCGTCTTCCAGGCCCTGGCGGTCGCCGGCAGCGCGGCGCGTCGTCACCGCGCCCGGAGCCTGGCGGCCGTGGCCGCCTACCAGCTGGAGCTGTCGGGGGCGCTGGCGGCCTCCACGGTCCTGACCGGTCCCGACGGCCAGGCCCAGGGACGCAACCTGACGGGACGTCAGGGGCTGGGGCTGCTGCTGGACAGGACGGGCGTCCAGGACGATCAGGGCGTGGTCGGTCCTGGGCCGCTGCCGTGGGGAGACCGTGCCCACGCGGTGGTGGCGCAGCGCGCCGCCTCCGGCCGGATCGTCGTGGACGACGGCCGCGGGACCCCGGTGGAGGTCGACGATCAGGAGTTCGTCGAGCTGGTGGCGCACGACCCCGGCCGGCCCACGGGTGTCCCCGTGGTGCTGCTGGTGGAGAACGCCGGCGAGTCGCCGGCGCGGCGGCTCGCGGACCGGATCGACGGGAGGGTGTGGTACACCGACGGCACCTTCCGGTTGCAGCCGGCGGCGCAGGGGAGCAGCTGGCGGTACGCCGCCCTGGAGAACCCCGAGCCGGGGCGGGTGCCGGTGGGGACCTGGCTTCCCGCCGACCCCGGACTGGTGCCGGACGACCCCGGTGCCTTCGTGACCCTCGCCGACGGGACGCGGGTCGCCGAGGACGACCTGGAGTCGTACGCCCTGACGACCGCCGACGGTCAGGAGCTGACCGGGCGGGCCTTCCTGGACCCGCAGGACATGGCGATGCGGGAGCAGGGCCTGCGCCCGATATCCGCGGTCCAGTACTACACCGACCTGTACGAGGGGCTGCCCGGCGTCGACAGCGACCGGGAGAGCGAGCTGCGGCCGCTGCCCAGGCCGCTGGCGGACTCGTACATCTTCGTGGGGCACGGCCGCACGGGGATGAAGGCCGTCCCGGTGCGCAGCACGGGCCGCGGCCACATGCTGGGCGACAAGGAGTTCGGCAGGCTCCTCGCCCGGCGCAAGAGCCTGCAGCGGATGCGACCGGACAAGCCGGTCTGGGCGCTGTGGTGCGAGCTCGGCCAGGTGCGGACGGGGAAGGACCGCCTGGAGTCCCCGCCCCCGGCCCAGTGGGCCGCGAACATGTCCGACCGTACGGTGTTCACCGCGGAGGCGACCCAGGGGTGGAGCGCGGCGGAGGGCAACTGGCCGCCGCGGCTCATCAAGTTCGACGACCCGGACCGGCCCGTCTTCCGGTACCGGGAGTTCCGCCCGGAGCCCGGCGCCACCGCCCTCACCTCCCTCGCCGACCTGGCAGGCCTGCCCGCGCACGCGGAGCACAGGACGACCCGGGCGCTGCGGTGGGTGCGGGCGCTGCGCGAGACCCACGGCGTGGACATCGACACGAACCCCGGCCGGACGGCGGAGTTCCACAACCTGATCCGCGGCTTCGGCGCGCTGGAACGGCTGCGGACCGACAACCCGCACAACCCGGACACCGGGCCGCTGACCTGGCGGTCGCTGGAGCACATCGTCGGCACCTACGCGCAGGGGCGCGGCTGGGACCGCTCGCTGACCGCGAACGCGCTGGAGCACGTGCTCTACCAGGCGCAGGTGGGCGGCCTGTCGCCGCAGTCCGTGATCGCCGCCGCGCCCGCCGCCCCCGCCGCGCCGCCGGTGGCACCGTCGACCGAGGTGGCCGCGCCCGCCGAGCTGTCGGAGTACATGCGTTCCCACGGCGCCCGGCACGACGGGCACATCGGCCTCGTCATCCACGAGCCGACGCCTGACCCCGTCCTGGAGGGGCTGCACCGGCAGATCATCCGCGCCCTCGGGGTCGACCCGGCCGGCACGGAGGGCCAGGAGCTGCGGACCCGACTCCGCGACGTGCTGAGCGCGGAGGAGGTCGAGCTGAACCGGCCGTACCTGCGCAGCCGGCAGGGACACCGGATCACCCTCCGGCACGGTGGCCGCGACCGGTCGGTGGACGTACGGCTCGCCTACGCCGATCCCCGGAAGTCCCCGAAGTACGGCCGGAACGACGGCGGGCGTCCTCCGACGCTGCCCGACATACAGGTGGAGCTCCGGGCCGCGGGCGGGCAGTCGTCCTCGCACGCGGAGAGCTCGGGGAACCTGCGTACCGGCTCACTGCCCTGGAGCGCGATCTTCCCGGACTACGCCGCCGGGGTGCTCCGCTGGGGGGACGGCACCGTCAGCCTGTCCGCGACGCACAACCAGCTGGCGCAGTCCATCACCGTCGGCGAGACGTTCCAGGTCACGAGCAAGCAGCAGGCCGAGGAACCCGCGCACCCGATGGACGTCGACGGACGGTGGCAGGTCCAGGTGGACGCCCCCCGCGAGCACCCGACCGGCAACTGGCAGCCCGAGCAGTCGCACGGCACCCTCACGATCTGGTTCCACGAGCACCTCGCCTTCGACGGCGCCGACGCCACGGACCTGCCCGAGCCCGGAGACGTCGACGACCTGCCGCTGTGGGGCGGCGACAGCGTCGCCGAACCGCGCCGGCTGCTGACCGAGGTCCTCCAGGACCAGAACTTCGGTTCCCTGCGCGGCCTCGACGAGAACTCGGAGACGGCGCTGGAGAACTTCCTGTCCCAGCGGATGCTGCAGGGCACCCCGCACCTGCAACGCTCCGGCGGGGTCTTCTCGCCGACGCTGCTGGACGAGGACGGCAACGCGATCGGCATGCTCGAACTCACCGCCGTGATCGAACCGGGACGGCCGATGCGCAAGAGCGCCGACGGCAAGTCCACGCTGGAGACGTGGTTCTCGCACACCTCAAGCGTGGACCGGTCGGCGAAGCTGACCAGCGGCCTGGGGATCGAGGCATCGGGCGGACCGTCGTTCACCACCGACCACGCCGAGGGACATCCGGACGCCGCGTCGTCGTTCGGCGGCAACCTCATGGGCAAGGCCGGCGCCAACTGGCAGTTGAACGACCAGCTGAACAGCGTCAACAGCGCGACCCTCATGTACGGCCTCCGCACCAAGACCAGCCACCTGCTCACCTCGGGCCGGGTCACCTACACCGTGACGCTGCACCGGGCCGGCGGCGGCCGGGTCAGCAGTACCTTCGGGCCGTGGGACGACGGTCTGAGGCTCCGCATCGCCCGGCGGGCCGCGATGGCGGGGCACCGTCCCGGCCCCGAAGAGGTGCGGGAGCTCCCCGAACACCTGGAGAATCTGGACAGCATCGGATACACCGAGACCCCCCTCAAGATCGACGGAGCGGACCCGCTGTTCACGAGGGCGGAGGCGTGGCTGCGCCAGGAGGGGTTCCTGCCGCCCGAGGGCCCCCGGCGCCGTTCGCTGCCGTTCCGGCTGGACGAACCGCTGGTCGTGGCCCAGCTGGAGAACCTGCGGCGGCTGCGGCAGATGCGTTCGACGTTCGGCCTCGCCGCGTCGGCGCCGGACGGTGTGGACGGCGGGGAGCCCGTCTGGTTCGACCGGCCGAACGCCGTCTCGGGCACCCGCCGGGTGCAGCTGCGGTTCACCGTCGCCCGGGACACCGCGCGGCCCTCGACCCACACGCGCCGGCTGCCCGACATCCTCCAGGTCGGCTTCAGCTCGTACGAGGCCGGCGGCGGGCGGCGGTACGGCACGGCGCTGAGCGGCTCCGCGGGTGGCGGCGGCGGCTTCAACGCCCCTCTCGCGGACGGCGCGTGGGGGCTGAACATGGGTCCGGACTACCTGGCCACCCGGCAGATCACGGACGCCGGGAACACCGGTGACTCGGTCGGCTTCGACCAGTTCACCATGACGACCCAGAACGGCAGCGAACTCTTCGAGGTGCCCGCCAGGCTCGGCCTGGACCTCTACGAGGGCCCCGGAGACGACCCGCGCATCCACTTCGCCGACGATCCGGCCACGGACGGCGACGGCGCGGCGGACGGGACGGCGCTCGTGGCCCCGGGTGCCACACCGCACACCCTGCCCGGCGACGTCACCCTGCTGGTGCCGCACTACCGCACGCGCGAGCCGGCCAGGACCCCCGCCCCCGCCGTGCCCCGGCCCGGACACGTGATCCGGGAACCCGTCACCGACGGCGGGCCGACGGACGACCAGCGGCGCCTGAACCTGGTCGACGCCCACGGCAACCCGCTGCCGGGCCTGACCAGGCTGCCCGAAGGCGCGCTCGTGGACACCTTCCGTGGCACCGCGGCGCTGCTGGAGGCACTGGGCCAGATCGTCGCGGGGACCTACCCGGGCCACCCGGAGCAGGGACCGATGGGCCGGGCCGTACGGCGCGCCTCGGTGACGCTGACCGGGCTGGCCACGGAGACCGCCAGGCGCGGATCCGCGGTGAAGGAGTCGCTGCCCGAAAGCCTGACCGGGGCGGTCAACCGGGTCGGCTCCGCCGTCAACTGGGCCGCGACACCGGTGACCTGGGCGGCGAAGACGTCCGCCGACGGAGTGGCGGCGACCTACAAGTGGACGTCGGTCGCCGTGGCGGGTGCCTCCCTCAACGACCAGGGCACCCTCGCGACCGAGGCCCGGCACGACGCGATCCGCCCCGCCCAGCTCATCTCCCGGGCCGCGCAGATCCTGGGCGGGACGTACGTGGTGGAGGGGCTGACGCTGCCGGGCATGGTGGCGGACCAGGTCATGATGCTGGAGGTCACCGGCTACCTGACCAACCCCCGCAACCTGGGTTCCGAGTCGCTCTACTCGGAGCAGGACGTCCTGTCGGGCGACACCGCGGGCCGGCAGCGCGGCGTCGGCGTCACCCACCAGGGCAACTTCCAGGTCACGGCATTGCAGGCGGCTCCCACCCCGCCCGACCTGCTGACCCATCAGGCCAACCCCGGCGGCCGGTACTCCCAGTCCCGCCGGACCGACGACATCAGCACGGTCAACTCCGTGACCAAGGCCACCCACGCCACGGAGCACTCGGGCGGCAAGCTGTGGGTCGGCAGCGACCTGACCCTGCTGATGACCGTCAAGTGGGGTGTGCGCAACGTGGCCGGGAACACCGTCGGCCTGGGCGCCTACGCCCCGGTCACGGTCGCCGTCGACCTGCCCCGCGCCGTGACCTACCTGGCTCCCGCCCAGTCCCTGGCCCGCCTGGCCGCGTGGTTCCAGGGCATGCCGGGGGTCCCCGCCCTGACCCCGCCCCAGCCCGACGTCCCCCTCCCCGGCAGGTTCGTCCGGACCCGTCAGCTCGGCAAGGCCAGCGTCCTGACGGTCACCCAGCTCGACGACACGACCAACCGCAGGGAGCGCCGGGACCGGATGCGCCAGGAGCTCACCACCCTGGTGGAGAGCGAGGCCCCGGGCGCCACCCGGCCCGCACACGCCTCGTACGCCTCCGGTGTGGCGACCGAGATCACCCGCACCACCGAGCCCGCGTCGCTGCGCGCCCTGCCCCGGCGCGGCCCCGGCGGCCACGTGCGCTTCCACTTCCTCCACGTCGCGTACGGCGGAGCGCGACTGGTCGAGGTGACCCTGAGCGCCGAGCCGATGATGCAGACGCCCGCCCTGCGCGGCGTACGCGGCCGTCCGGCGGACGCCGGAACCGCCATGGAGCAGGTCGACACCCACATCCCGCAGGGGAGGGTGACGTCCACGGGCGTCACCACGACCCGCCAGGGCACGGCCAACATCATCTCCCGCTACCCGCGCACCAGCGGCGGCCGCACGGACCGCGAAGGCCCCTCCGTCGCACTGGCCAGCACCCGCGCCCGTACGGCACGGTCCGAGGTGGCCACGGAGGACCGCTTCTGGACGCGTTCGGGAAGCACCGCCGACTTCGACATGGACTACCGCTACACCGCCTCGGTCCGTTCCGAGGCGGTGTGGCAGTGGCCGCCCAACATCCCCGGCGCGATCTTCCAGAACGGGCTGCTGAACCTCTCCGGCCTCGAAGGAGACACGGCGCAGCAGGTGCGTACCTGGATCGGGCGTCTGCTGCGGGGCCGGCCGGTCAGCCGGATCTCCGTACCGGCCGCGCTGGCACTGCGGTTCGTGGGCTCCGAGTCCGCCCCGCCGCAGCCGCACGCGGGGCCGCGGCCCCCCGCGCTGCTCACGGCCGACCCGCTGCTGCTGTCACCGCGCGACGCCGCGGCCCGGGGCACCCTGCCCTTCCCGGGCGGCGCGCTCCTGGAGCCGACCGGCACGACGCCGGTGTACGACTCCAACGCGGCCCCGCAGCTCGCGCAGGCGCTCCGCGAGGTCGACCCGCGCATGACCACGTCCTGGGGTCTGTCCGCGAACGCCTCGCCGGAAGCCGTGGCCGTCCGGCTGGGCGAGATGATCCAGGCCGGCGAGATCAGCCTCGACCCGAGCGGCACAGCGGCGGGCCTGACCACCACGATGCCCGGGAGCTGGCCGGTCCAGCGGGCCGACGCGGCACCGTCCCTGCGGATCTCCCTGCACCGCCCCCGGCCGGTCACGGAGGCGGGCGACATCGCCGTCGACCGGGTGCGCCGACAGGTCCGCACCTCTGCGACGGCCTCCTCGGCCGCGAGCTCCTTCGTCCTGAACCAGCAGGGCACCTACAGCCTGACGGGCAGCAACTCGCAGCTGCTGGGGCTGACCTTCCCGCTGGCCGCACAGCAGCCGCACGCCACCTCCACCGGCGGCAACGTGTCCGCCACCTCGTTCTCCCGCCTGCGGATCGGCCAGACCAGCGCGCCCACGGACCGGCACGGCACACGCAGCTACGAGGCGCTGGTCGACACCGTCATCACGGTCGAGGGCACCAGGGGCGTCCGGTACGTCACCGGGAGCTCCACCATCCGGCTGTGGGAACGCGACGTGCTCGGCTTCGGCGTCACCCCGCCGCGCCCGGGTCCCCGGATCTACGACCTGCCCGCGATGCTCGCCGACCAGGACGCGGACGATCTGCGGGACTGGGCGCGGCACCCGGTCACCGACCTGCCGAGCGTGCTGGCGGAGGGCATCGACGCGCGGGACTCGTCGGCGGAGCTGTGGCTCGCGCTCGGACCCGACCCGGACGGCACCCGGCTGGCCCGCGCCCTGGTGGTCGGCTCCCGTACGGCGGCGCTGGCCGGGAAGCCCGTCGAACTGGTGGTGCGCACCGACGAGGGGCTGCGGTACTGGCCGTTCGACGCCGACGGCTCCCTCGCCGATTCGACCGACGCCACCCGCGACTCCTGGCAGGGCGTCCACGACACCGTCGGCACCTACTTCGACGCGGTGCGGGCCGAGGCGACGGCGCGTCACCGGGAGGAAGGGCTGGCACGGCGGCAGCCCGGTGCGCTGCGGGCCCTGGGGGACGCCGGACGCGCCGTGGACACCGCCACCACCGCGCACCGGAACGCCGAACGGGTCCACACGGACGCCCTGCGCACCGAGGGGACCGTACGGGCCGAACTCACGGCGGTGCGGGGGCGGATCGCCGAGGCGCAGACGGAGATCGCGCGGCTGGACGCGACCGCCCGGGACGCGCGGGCCCGTTACGACGCCGCCGCCCCCGAGGAGCGGCAGCTGCACACACGGTGGCAGCAGGCGCTGGCCGAGGTGGAACGCCTCGAACGGCTCGTCGCCGCCACCCCGGAGACCGACCCGGCCGCCACCGAACGGCAGAACGCCGTGGACGCGGCCGAGGAACGCGCCGACACCCTCCAGGAGCAGGGCCGGGCCGTCCACCGGCAGCGTCAGCTGGACCTCGACGCGGCGAACACCGCACGCGAGACGGCCGACGGGCTCCGGACCGGCCTCGACGGGACCCGCGCACGGGAGACCACCCTCGTCGGAGACCTCGGGCGGGCCGAGGAGGCCGTGGCCCGCGCGGACCGTACCGTGCGGCAGGCGGACACCGACCTGAGGCGCCGGACCAGGGCCCGCGACGCGATCCAGGCCCAGGCCGACGAGATCGGGCGGGACCTCGGCGAAGTCCGGCGCGAACTGGGCACGCAGGCGCACCGCCACAGCCAGGCGTGGGCAGGGCTGCCGGGCCTCACGCGCGCGCTGGAGACCGGCCGCCGCGCGGAGAGCATCGGTGCGGGGCCGTCGCAGCGCAGCTCCATGGCCTCGGCCCCGGCCCGTGCGACGCGTTCCGGCCGGTTCGGCGGGCAGCCCCTGCCCGCGCCACCGCCCGAGGACCAGGACACGGCCGTGGCCGAGGCCCCCGCCACCGTCGTACCGGCCCCGGCAGCGCGGCCCGTGCTGCCGCCGGACGAGCGGGCTCAGCTGGTCACGCGGCTGCCCGGCATGACCGAGCAGGACCGGACCGCCCGGCTGCTGGACCTGGCGTCACCGGACCGCGAGGCCCTGGCCTCCGACCGGACGCTGGCGGCGGCGCTGCGCCGGGCCCTGCCCGCCGACGAGTTCGCGCGTACCGCCGCGCTGCTGATGGTGGACGTCCCGGCCGGTACGGACCTGCCCGTCTCGGCCGGCATCGAGGCGCGGGCCCAGGTGGCACGGATGCTGCGTTCCCCCGCCGTGGCGGAGCGGATGCTGAACGAGGGCGCCCGGATGACCGTCGTCCCCAAGGACGCCGCCACGACCTCGCTGGACGCGTTCGGCGTCCTGCGGGGCAAGTCGGCACAGGACGCGCGCCCCTTCGCGACCATGCGCGGTGCCGAGACCGACGGACGGGTCGCGGTCGGCGAGGAGAACCTGCTGGGGGGCACCACGAGCGTGCCGGGCGCCGGGCTGTACGCCGACGGCTACTCCGCCGCGACGCACGAGTTCGCGCACGCCGTCCACCGTCACGGGCTGACCGACGGCCAGCGGCGGCTCGTCACGGAGGCGTTCCACGACAAGGTGCTGGCGGGCGAGCTCGCGGCCTGGCCCGACGGGCCGCTGTACGACCCCTCCGGCACGCACCGGAACTACTCCGCCCGTGACGAGTTCGAGTTCTTCGCCCAGCTCACCAACGCCTACCTCGGCACGAACACCGGCACCGACCCGTACACCGGCCTGCCCCGCAACAACGGGGCGGGGTGGGTCCGGCTCCACGAGCCGAAGCTGCTGCCGCTGCTGCGGGAGCTGTACGGCGCCGACCCGAAGGGCGCCCACCCCTTCGGCGCCAACCCCCGGGCGGAGGACGACGTCTGGGCGGCCTTCCGCGCGCTGTGGGACGGGACGGGGAACACGTACGAGCCGCAGCCCCACGCGCCCCTCCCCGCGCCGGCTCCCGCGGCCCCGGGCACCGGGTCCGGCAGCCGTGGCCCCCTTCGGCCGCACAGCCGTGCGGAGTTGACGGCGATGGCACGCCGGGTGGCGGGACGGGGACCGGCGGTGGGGCTGTCCGTCGAGCGGTGCCTGGTGCTGCTGCGGGCGCTGCGCGGCGAGTTGTTCCCGCGCGGTGTGCGTCCGGCACTGACGGTGGACGACGCGGTGGTCGGTGTGAAGGCGGCGCCCTCGTCGCTGGTGGTGGGCCCCGGGTGGCGTGGGGTGCGGTCGTGGCTTTCGGTCGTCGGCGCGGTCGCCCTCCAGGGGCCCGGTGCGGTGGCGTTCGTCCTGGCGCGGCGTCAGGGCGGGGCGCTCGGGCACGCCTGGGCGGCGTACCACCTGGGCGGCCCCGACGGCGTGGTGTGGGTGGACCTGTCGGCCGGTGTCGGCCGACAGGTGTCGGCGCTTCCCCCCGCGGTCGCGCCCTCCGAGGCGCAGGTGGTGGTCGTGGACCCCGCCGGGCAGGCCGTGGAGCGCGCGCTGCCGGAGTTCGCACCGTCGTCGTCCACCCCGCACTCCGTGGTGGACGCGGCGACCGGGCGCCGTTACGGGGCACTCGGCCTGGAGGTCGAGAAGCGCCAGGTCTTCGTGATCAGCGGCATCGGGGACGTCCCGGCCAAGCAGATACTGGCCAGGGCACCCGGCTTCAAGATCGTCACGGACCACGGCAGCGTCATGCGGACCGCCGACGGCCGCCTGCACCTCACCTACCCCGACCTGGCACCGGGCGAGCCGAAGCCCCAGCAGGCCAGCTACCTCATCGGTGAGATCGTCGTCGAGCCGATGGCGGTGCTCCCCGGGGAGCGGCGGCAGTCCCAGGAGGAGGCGCTGGCACGGCTGGGGCGGGTGGAGCGGGCCCTGGACGGCAGGGACGAGCCGGGCAGCGCCCCGCAGATCGGCCTCGCCGACCTGCTCCCCGCCCAGGACGGCTGGACGACCACCGAGCTGGGCGACAAGGCCCTGGTCGGCCAGACCCCGGTCCGGACGAACCTCGCCTACGTGCAGCCCACCACGGGATTCCCCGCCCTGGGGCTGAGCGTGCTCCAGGACCGGGCCGTGGACCGGCTGCCGAGGGGCGCCGTCGGGGCCGTGGAGGCGTCGGGCAGGGAATTCGGGATGAAGGCCACCGCGCACTTCGTCCGCCTCTTCACCCGCCGGACCGATGTGCCCGACGTGGTCGTCCCCTTCCTCGCGCCGATCCCGGACATCGACGACATCTGGGGCTACGTGAGGTTCGCCTACGCCCACACCGTCGCCAGGCCGACCGGCGTCATCCTCAACCAGGGCCCGACCGCGTTCATGGTCAAGAACGGCCTCGCGGTGGCGTCGCGCCCCGCGCTGGACCGCGTCCTGCGGGCCCTGCGGCCCCGCAGCCGGAAGTTCCTCGACCAGCAGCACGACGACATCAGCACCAACCTCGCCGCCACGCTCGGCAGGCTGCTGGAGATGTACCGGAGGACCATCACCCCGGACAAGCCGTTCTTCCCGGGCTACTTCGACGCCACCATCGGCGAGGTGCCGTCGGCCCGCGAGCACACGACCTCCGTGCTGACGGGGCGCACCTCCCGGGGCAAGGTCGTCACCCAGAAGCAGATGGTCGACATGGACGACGACCAGTTCCCGACCCTGGACACCGACGACGGCCGGCTGGAGATCCCGCTGGTCCTGACGGAGCTGCGGCACTTCGCGTACGACGGTGCGCAGCTGATGACGCCCGAGGACATCCGGCGGGCCGTGGCCGAGCTGTCCGCGCTCAGCCGCGAGGCCTACCGGCGGGCACTCACCCACCGGGCGCCGCTGCCCGAGGACGTCCTCGCCGAGTCCATCAACCGGATCCTGGACAACGAGGTGATCCGGGGCCTCGCGCACTTCGTGCAGATGGTGCTGATGGCGGGTCTGCCGCAGCCGACCGGCAGTTCCCGGCGACTGGTGTCGGTGGGGGAGAGCCAGACGATCTCCCGTGCGCTGGGCGAGTACGCCCTGGGCACCCCGCTGCCCGTCGACCACCCCGTGCACCAGGCGCTGCGCAAGGCCGTCGACGAGGCGTCCGACGCCATCGACACGCTCCCCCCGCCGCACCGGCCGAAGCTCCGGGCGATGGTCGACGCCGCGCGGGGCGCTCTGGAGATCCTGGCCGACCCCGAGCGGACGCCGCCGCCCATGGTGTGGGTGTCGGAGCTGGTCGCGGTGGACGGCTCCCGGATCCTCCTGGACCGGGTGCTGGCGATCAGGCACCGCGACGCGTACGACCAGCCGCTGGGGACGTCCTCCCGCCCGGCCGAGGACTGGCGGGACGCCCACCGCCAGACGTACGGCCTGCTGTCCGACGTGGTCGGGTACAGCTTCGTGCGTCCGGGCCCGGTGCCGCTGGAGAGCCCCGTCCAAACGCTGCCGTTCGCCGATGCGTACATGGTCGGGCTCCGCGGCGGACCGGGAGTCGCCGCGCTGGCGCTGTCGGACGGCACCGACGCGATGGTCGACTACGAGCGGATCGTGGACTTCCTCTTCGCGTTCGACGGGGACCTGACCGCGCTGGCCCCCGAACGCCCCGTCGTGGTCACGGGAGCCGACCTGGCCGGCCCTCCGCCCGCCGACCCGCTGGAGACGCCGCTGGCCGGCCAGATCCTGGCCAACGGCCTGGACCGCTGGGTCTGGACCACCGGCAGCGGCATCGAACCCGTGCTGGCCCCCGCGGACGGTCCGACCGGACCGCGCTGGCAGCTGGCCGAGGGCGACTGGTGGGCCGGGTTCCGCCCCGAGCCCTCGACCCCCGAACTGGCCCGGTGGGCCGAGGAGATCACCGGCGACCGGGGGCGGGCTCCGGACGTCCTGCGATGGGTGCGGGCGATCCGGCTGGTCTACGGCCCCGCACTGGAGAACGACACGGCCGCGTTCGAGGCGCTCCTCCAGGGCTTCCGGGCGCTGGAACAGACCCGCGCCGCCCAGGGTTTCCAGGCCTCACTCGCCTGGAGCGACCTGCGGCACGCCGTCAGCTCCTACTTCGCGGCCAACGGCCAGCCCGAGCCCCCGTTGCCGGTGGCCCTGCAGTTCCTGCTGCTCTCCGCCGCGGGATCGACCGGTGTCGACCTGGAACTGTCCAGGTTCTCGATCGCTCCGCAGCACCACAGCGTGCGGGCCTGGGACGGGGCCACGATCGGCGACGAGAACGCGCAGGACGAGGAGATGACCCTCTTCGCGCCACCGCCGGGGGCCACCGCGCCGCCGGCCTCGCTGCCGTCCGCGCCCTCCGCCGCGGAGGGCGCCCCCGTGCCCCCGGCGGCGCCGGGCACGCCCACCGGGCCGAACGACCCCCTGCTGTCGGCGGAAACGCTGATCCCGGGTCCGTCCGGCCGCCCCCAGGGCCGTAACTGGACCGGCGGGCCGGTCAGCCAGGTCGTGACGGGGTCGGTACGGGTCGTCGAGACCCGGCCGGGCGCCGAGCCGAAGACCGTGTCGCGCTTTCCCGCCCCGTGGTCCACAGGGGCGTACGTGGTGGCGGCGACGGGCGAGAACGGCCGGATACGGCTGCCGGACGGCCGGCTCCTGGACGGCGAGGGCATCGCCGACCTGCTGGCCGCCGACCCGGAACTCGCCGGGCTGCCGAAGGACGTCCCCGTCGTCCTGGCCGTCCCGTTCGCGGGACAGCAGTACCAGGAGACGCTGCAACGGGTCGCCGACCGGCTGGGCCGCGCGGTGCGGGGCCCCAGCGGCGACGGCGGACTGGTCCCCGACGGCACCGGGAACGCGCACGTCCTGGCGTTGGTGGACAGCGACCCGGACGGGCCGATCGGCTCCTGGGTGCAGGCATCCCCCTCGGCCACGACCGACCCGTACCCGGACCGTGCCTGGACGGCGCTGGACGGGACCACGTTCCACGACAGCGACGTGTACACACAGCCGTTGGCGGACGGCAGGCAGGAGCGGTACGGCCGGCTGGCCATACAGCGGGACGACGGGGTCCGGAGGCGGGAGGAGGGCTTCCGCGCCTTCCGCCGGATGCGGCGGCTCATGCACCGGACGCCCGCCGGCGCGGGCTACCAGGAGACCGGCTCGGAAACGGTCTCCATGGACGCGGCGGTCTACGTGTACGCCGGCCACGGGTCCCCCGGACGGCTGGTGCTTCCGCTGCGCGACGGCCGGACGGTGCGGCTGGGCAAGCAGGACGCGGCCGCGTACATCGCGGGTCTGCGCGAGGTGCGGGAGCTGCCCCCCGGCCACCGGATCCACCTGGAGGTCTGCTGGAGCGCGTCGGACGGCGACCCCTCGCGGCCACAGCCCTCGCACGCTCCGGCGCCCCATGTCGACGACCCGCTGGGCGAGGTTCCGCTCGCCCAGCACGTGGCGAACCTGACCCGCCGGGACACGGACGGGGCCACCCGGATGACCGGCTTCGACAAGGCCGGGCGCGCGACGGTGGACGCGGCGAACGGCGAGCGGGGCCGCCGGGTCGTGCGGCACCCCGAGCCGCTGGACCACGAGGTGGACCAGCTGGCGCGTGACGCGGGGCTGCACCGCGTTCCGGGCGACGTGCCGCCGGAGACGCGGGAGACGGCACTGCGGCTGGTACGGGCGCTGCGGACCGCCTTCGGCGACGGCATCGAGGACGACCGCGGCACTCCCGGCGGACGGTACGAGCGGGCGCTCAAGGGCATCGGCGCGCTGGAACGCATGCGGGCCAACGATCCGCTGCTCAGCCAGTTCACCCCGTTCCGCATGGACATGTTGGACTTCTACGTCCGGGAACACACCGACCGCGCCCCGGACGCGGCCGGCTACCTCGCCCTGTTCGACTTCGCCGCGGCCCGCCTGGCGGCCGACCCCGAGGCCCGGCTGACCTCGGTGGTGGAGGTGCCGGCCCTCCAGGTCACCTTCGGGCAACTGGCTTCCGCCGGTGAGCAGATGACCCGCCACGTGCAGTCGCTGCCAGCCTCGGCGCCGTACACCCCGACGCATGTCGCGTCCACGCTGTGGGCCATGGCCCGCGCCGCCCAGATCTTCAGCGTGACCACCCGGGCCGACCGGGAGGCCATGGGCCGCCGGGTCCTCCACCTGGACACGGAGACCGCGTGGCAGCGGTCGCACCACGAGGCCCTGTGGGCCCTCATGTCGAAGGCGATCGCGCAGGGCGTGGACGTCTCCGACCACGACCTGCTGGCCGCCCATCACCTGCGGGAGACCGGTGCCTTCGGCCCGGACACCCGGCTCAGGCAGGGATCCCACGTCCAGGGCGTCAACTGGTCCGGCACCGCCGCACCCGGCGGTATCGACTGGGGCGCCGTGAACCAGGTGGTACCCGGGCCCGGCGGGGCCACCGTGCGCCCGGTCCGGCCGGCCTGGACCCTCCCGGGCAGGCCGATGCCCACCCTGCGCGTGGTCGAGGCGGGACCGGGCGGCACCATCGTCGTCCACGTCCCCGGCCGCGCCCCCGTCACCGTCCCGGAGAACGAGTTCCTGGCGCTGCTGGGACTCGACCCGGAGCTGAGCACCGCCCCCCTGGACACTCCCGTGCTCTTCCTGACCACCGGTTCGGGGGCGCTGAGCCCGGAGCTGGTGCAGCGGTTCGCCCAGACCACCGGTCGCCCCGCCTTCGGTCACAGCGCGCCGATGATCCTCGCGCCGTCCGCCGACCCCTCCGCAGCGCTCGGCATCCTCACTCTGCCGGCCCCGGCGGGCACGGCCCCGGCCCGCTGGACCGCCGCCACCCGGCAGCAGACCACCGGCGGGGCCGGCCTGTTCGTCTTCAGCCCGAAGGACACGGCCCCGGCGACGCTGCCGGACGTCGGGGCGCTGAGCATCGGTGAGGGGGCACAGCCGTCGGCGGGCTCCCTGCTGTCGCCGCAGACCCTGATGACGAACGCGTCGGGCGCGCCGCGCGGCCGCAACCTGACGGACGAGAAGGTGCGCCAGCTGCGGATCGGGCGGGTGCGGGTGTTCGAGGAGCAGCCCGGCCAGCCGTTGAAGGAGGTGCCGGGCGCGGACGCGGCCGCACCGTGGGGGGACTCGGCGTACGTCGTGTGGGGCGGGAGCCACCCGGACGGTGTGCGGTTCCCCGACGGGCGGGTGCTGGACGCCGAGAAACTGGCGGCGGAGCTGGCGGCGGACCCCGAGCTGGCGAAGCTCCCGAAGGACGTCCCGGTCGTCCTGGTGGTGCCGAATCTGGCGAACGAGCGGTATCTGGAGTACCTGCGGGCCGTCGCCAACCTGTTGGAGCGGCCGGTGTGGGCGCCCAGCGGCGACGCCCGCCTGGTGCGCAACAAGAAGCGCGAGCACGTCCCGGCGCTGATCGACCGCGGCCCGGACCAGCCGCTCGGCTCGTGGGTGCCGTTCCACCCGACGAAGGCCGTCGCACCGCTCCCGGACCGTACGTGGACGGCGGTGGACGGCACGACGTTCCGCGACAGCGACGTCGCGTCCCGGCCCCTGGTCTCCGACCGGAACGAACGGTTCGGCCGGATGTCGCACGCGGACGACGTACGGGACCGCGAGCGGCTGATGCGGACGTACCTGCGGGCGAAGAAGCAGGTCCACCTGATGGCGTCCGGCAGCAGGACCGCCCTGATCAGCGAGGAGACACGGACCCCCGACCCCGCCGTGTACGTGTACGTCGCCCACGGGCTGCCGGGCGGTCTGCTGCTGGCCCTGCGCGACGGCCGGACGGTGTGGCTGGGCGCGGCGGACGGCGGACGGTACGTCGGCGGGCTCCCCGAGGTGGCGGAGCTGCCGGAGGGCCACCGCCTGAAGCTGGAGGTGTGCTGGAGCGACTCCGCGGGGAACCCGGCGCTGCCGCAGCTGGACAACCGCCCGGCGCCCCGGGTGCACGACCCGCTGGAGGAGGTGTCCCTCGCCCAGCACACGGCGAACGCGAGCCGTCGGGTGACCGACGGGTCGCTGATGAGCAGTGGCTTCGACACCGACGCCCACATCCTGCACGACACCCCCGGCGGGGTGGCCGGGCGGCGCAGGGACGTGGTTCCCGAGCCCCTGCCGCACGAGCTGGACCGGATGGCCCGGGCCGCAGGACTGCACACCGGTGAGGGCGAGGCCTCGCCCGAGGTGCGCGCGACCACCCTCCGGCTGGTGCGGGCCCTGCGGATCGTGTTCGGCCCCGAGGCCGAGACGGACGGCCCCCTGCACGGACAACTGCTCAAGGGCATCGGCGCGATGGAGACCCTGCGCGCCAACGACGCGGCGCTGGGCCGGTTCACGCCGTTCCGCATGGAGCTGTGGACCTTCATCGCCCAGCGGCTGGGGAGCAGATCGCCGAGCCCCGACGACTACCGCAAGGTCCTCGACCTCGCCGCACGGCTGGTGGCGCAGAAGCCGACGGCCCCGCTGAGCGAGGCCGTCGCGGACCCGGCGATCCTCCACGCCATGCGGCAGATGACCCAGCTCGGTGCGGCCGTCGTGCGGAACGTGCTGAGGCAGCCCGAGAGCGTCCCGGTGACGAAGCGCGCCGTGACCCACGCCTTCTGGGCGATGGCCGGCGCCGCCCAGCAGATGGCCGGCCGGGACGACGCGTTCACGGAGAAGCTGGGCCGCAGGGTCCTCCACATGTTCCCCGACGAGCAGTGGGCCCCGGCGAGGAAGCAGCAGCTGTGGATGCTGACGGCCCAGGCGATCTCGGCCGGTCTCGATCCGGCGGACTTCTTCACGCTGTCCGCCTTCCACCTCGCGTCCAGGGGAGCTTTCGGACCGGCCCACCACCTCAGGGACGGCGAGAAGTTCCAGGGCTTCAACTGGAGCGGCAGGCCCGCCCCCGGCGGTGTCGACCTCCGGGGCGTCGGCAGGCAGGACAAGGAGGGTGACGGAAGCTCCCTCGAGCACTTCCGCGCGCCGTGGACGGCGGAGGGGGAGCACGAGGACGTCCTGGTGGTGTGGACGGACACCGACGCCGAGGGATTCGTGGTCCTCCACCTTCCCGGTACGCCGCCGTTCCGGGTGGCCGACAGGGAGCTCCTGGCGCTGCTGGACCTGGCGCCCGTGCTGCGCATGACGGCGCTCGGTGTTCCCGTGCTGTTCGTGCTGTCCGGTGCGGGCAGCGGCACGGGGCGCCCTATGGCGCTGTCGGAGGCGTTCTCCAACCGCACCGCGCGCAACGGCTGGGCGTACAGCGGGGCGCTCACGGTCGCACCGACCACCCCGGCACCGGGCGCCACGGCCGCCCCGATGCGTCTGATCGGCCTGCCGGAGACGCAGAGCGGGAAGCCGGGCGTGTGGCGCAAGGCATGGCTCCAGGGACTCAACTCCAGTGTCCTGGCGCCGGCTCCGTACGGCGATGCCCTGTTCTCCTCGCCGAAGCCGTCCGCGGCGCCGCGCAGCCTGACCGGGGCGGACGTCACCGCGCCGCCGCCGCTCGACCGCGCGGAGCTGACGGCGACGGCGCGCCGGGTGGCGGGCCGCGAGCCGGTGCACGGCATGACGGTCGAGCGGTGCCTCGTGCTGCTGGGGGCGCTGCGCGCCGAGCTGTTCCGGCGGGGGGTGCGTCCGGCGCTCACGGCGGACGACGCGGTGACCCTCGGGAACGCCGCGGAGTCGGCCCTGGTGATGGGCCCCGGATGGCGCCGGGTGCGGTCGTGGGCGTCGGTGGCCGGAGCGGTCGCGGCCCAGGGGCCCGGCACGGTGGCGTTCGTCCTGGCGCGCCGTCAGGGTCCGCTGGCGGGGCACGCGTGGGCGGCGTACCACGTGAGCGGGCGTGACGGTGTGCTGTGGGTGGACCTGTCGGCCGGTCAGGGCCGTCAGGTGTCGGCGCTCCCGCCGGCCGTCGCGGCGTCCGACGCGCGTGCCGTGGTCGTCGGCCCCGCCGGGCAGGCCCTGGAGCACGCGCTGCCGGAGTTCTCGCAGTCGTCCTCCACGGTGCACGCGGAGCTGGACGCGGCGGTCGAACCCTCGTACGGCGCCATCGGACTGGAGCTGGAGGAGCGCCGGGACCTCTTCATCGCGGTGCCGGGCCGCATCACCACGACACTCGTCCTGGCCCACGGCCCCGGCATCACGCTCGTCACCGACGGCCGGGCCTTCTGGATGACGGCCGACGGCCTGCTCCACGTCGACCGGCCGCAGGTGGCACCGGGAGAACCGCAGCCCGTCCGGGGGAAGTACACCATCGGCGAGTTCGTCCTCGATCCGATGGCGGTGATCCCGGGGGAGCGGAGGCAGACCCAGGAAGAGGGCATGGCCCAGCTGCAGCGGGCGCGGGCCGCCGGGAGGATCGCGGACGAGCGGCAGGTCGCCGTGCCGCTCACCGAGGTGCTGGGGCCGCTCGGCGGCTGGACCTTCACCGAGGTCGGGCAGGCGACGAAGGTCAACCCCGCTCCCGAGGGCTTCGACTGGACCGCCTACGGCCAGCTCACCGTCGGCTACCCCGCCGTCGGCCTCCGGGAGCTCCAGGACATCGCCTTCGAGCGGTCGACCGCCGGACAGTTCGAGACCGCGACAGCCGGTGCCCGGGGCTTCGGCCAGATGGTCACCACGACGTTCGCGAACCACGTCCTCGGCGCGGACGCGGTGGAGAACCACATCGTCCCGTTCCTCGCGGCCGTCCCGGACGTCGACGAGGTCTGGGGCTACGGATGGCTGGGCTTCCAGAACGTCGCGGCCGCGCCGATCGGCAACGTCTTCGACAACTCACGGCCGCCGGGGATCGATCCGGAGCTCATCAAGAACCTCCTGCCCGCTGCCTCGCGGCACGCCCTGGACCGTGTCCTGCGGGCGCTGCGGCCCCGTACCCGGTCCTTCCTCGACGAGCGCCACGACCAGCTCACCGAGGACGCCGTCCAGCACCTGGGCAGACTGCTGGAGTTCTACCGGCAGCGGCTGACGCCGAACCTGCCCCCCGAGACCGGTTTCTTCGACACCGCCGGCACGGACGTGCCGACGCCACGCGAGCACTGGACGGCCGTCCTCACCGGCCGGACGTCCCAGGGCGACCCCATCAGCCAGCGCTACGCCGTCGGGATGGACGACGGCGACTACCCGACCCTGGACACCGACGACGGCCGGCTGGCCGTTCCGCTGGTCCTCGCGGAGCTGCGGCACTTCGGCTACACGGGCCAGTTCATGACGCCCGAGGAGGTCCGGCGCGCCGTCGCGGAGATGTCCGGGTACAGCCTCAGCGCCTACGAGCGCGCGCTGAGGCACCGGGCCCCGCTGCCCGAGGACGTCCTGCGCGAGTCCGTCCTGCGGATCACGGGCAACCCGGTGGTGCAGGGTGTCTCGGGCTTCCTCGTGGTGGCCGCGCGATCGGGCATCCCGCAGGCCGGCGCCCCCACCAGGAAGCTGATGACCGAGTGGGAGAGCAGGAACATCGCGCTCGCACTGGGCGCATACGCGCTGGGCAGGCCGCTGCACGCCGGCCACCCCGCCCACCAGGGCCTGCGGGCGGCGCTCGTGGAGGCGTACGAGCTGCTGCCCCACATCCCCCCGGGGGGCCGGACGAGGGCCCGGGAGATCTTCGACGCGGCACGCACCGCCCTGGGCATCCTGGCCGACCCCGGGCAGACCCCGCCGTTCCTGCCGTGGTTCTCGGAGCTGGTCGCGCTGGACGGGTCCCGGATCCTCCTGGACCGGGTGCTGGTGATCAGGCACCGCGACGCGGACGACGCACCGGTGGGGACGTCCACCCGGCCGCTGGAGGACTGGCAGGACGGACTGCGGCAGACCTACGGCCTGCTGCCCGAGGTGTCCACGTTCACCTTCCTGCGGCCGGGCCCGGCGCCGCTGGAGAGCCCGCACCAGACGCTGCCGTTCGACAACGCGTACCTGGTCGGGCTCCGGGGCGGGCCCGCGGGCGCGGTCCTCGCGCTGGCCGACGGCTCCGAGGCGGTGGTCGGCTACGACCGGGTCGTGGACTTCCTGTTCGCGGTCGACGGAGACCTGACCGCACTGGCACCGGAGGTCCCCGTCGTGGTGACGGGAGCCGACCTGGCCGGCCCTCCGCCCGCCGACCCGCTGGAGACGCCGCCGGCCGGCCAGATCCTGGCCAACGGCCTGGACCGCTGGGTCTGGGCCCCCGGCAGCGGCGTCGAGGCGTTCCTGGCGCCCTCCGACGGAACCTCCGGACCGCACTGGCAGCTGGCCGAGGGCGACTGGTGGGCGGGCTTCCGCCCGGAGCCCTCGACCGCCGAACTGGGCCGGTGGGCCGAGCGGATCACCGGTGACCGCGGCAGGTCCCCCGACGTACGGCGGTGGTTCCGAGCCGTCCGGCTGACCTACGGCCCCACGCTGGAGAACGACGCGAACGCGCTCGAAGCGCTGCTGCGCGGCTTCTGGGCCCTGGACCGGACCCGTGCGGCCAACGGCGCCCGGACGCCGCTCACCTGGAGCGACCTCCGCTCCGCCGTCAGCTCGTACTTCACCGCGAGCGGCCAGGCCGAGCCCCCGCTGCCGGTGGCCCTGCAGTTCCTGCTGCTCTCCGCCGCGGGCTCGACCGGCGTCCACCTGGAGCTCTCGGGGCTCTCGATCGTCCCGCGGCACCAGAGCGTGCGGGCCTGGGACAGGGCTGTCGTGGGCGGCGCGGTCGGCGGCATGGCGGCACAGCCGGTCGAGGCGTCCTTCTTCGGGCCGTCGGACACCGGGCCCGCCGCCGCGGTGACCCCCGCCGAGCCTCGGGCGCTGTCCGGGGCGTTCACCGGCCCGACCGACCCGCTGCTGGCGCCGGAGTCCCTGCTCACCGGCCCGTCGGGGCGTCCGCAGGGCCGCAACTGGACGGCCGGGCCGATGAGCCGGGTCCTGCCGGGGACGCTGCGGGTCGTCGAGACCCGCCCGGGTGCGGCGCCCGAGCTGGTTTCGAGCGGACCCGCTCCGTGGCCCGAGTCGGCGTACGTGGTGGCGGCCGACGGTGAGGACGGGCGGGTGCGGCTGCCGGACGGCCGCGTGCTGGACGGCGAGGGCGTCGCGGACGCGCTGGCCGCCGACCCGGAACTCGCCAAGCTGCCGGAGGACGTTCCCGTCGTCCTGGCCGTCCCGTTCGCGGGGGACCGGTACCAGGAGACGCTGCGGGCGGTGGCCGACCGGCTGGGTCGCACCGTGTGGGGGCCGAGCGGGATGGGACGCCCCGTTCCCGACGGCACCGGGGACGCGCACGTCCTGGCGATGACGGACCCGGGCCCCCAGGCTCCGGTCGGGGAGTGGGTGGCCGTCGCCCCGTCGGCCGCGACCGGACCCTACGCGGACCGTGCGTGGACGGCGCTGGACGGGACGGCGTTCCACGACAGCGACGTGGTCACGCGCCCGCTGGCCGACGAGAACCACGAGCGGTTCGGCCGGCTGGCCGTCCACCGGCAGGACGGGCTGCGGCGCCGCGAGCGGGACTTCCGGACCCTCCGCAAGATTCGGCGGCTCGTGCACTGGACGCCCGCCGGTACCCAGGCCCAGCCGGCGGCCACCGAGCCGGTCTCCATGGACTCGGCGGTGTACGTCTACGCCGGCCACGGCGAACCCGGCCGGATGCAGCTTCCCCTCCGTGACGGCCGGACGGTGTGGCTGGGCAAGCGGGACGCGGCCGCGTACATCGCGGGGCTGCGTGAGGTGCGGGAGCTGCCGCAGGGGCACCGGATCCACCTGGAGGTCTGCTGGAGCGCGTCGGACGGCGACCCCACGCGCCCGCAGCCGTCGTACGCTCCGGCCCCGCACATCGACGACCCGCTGGGCGACGTCTCCCTCGACCAGTACGTCGCCAACCTGAGCCGTCGGGAGACGGACGGGTCCACCCGGCAGACCGGCCTGGACGGCACCCGGCGTTCCACCATGAGCGCGGCCGACGGTGAGCGCGGTCGCCGGGTCCTGCGCCGGCCCGAGCCGCTGGACCACGAACTGGACCAGCTGGCGCGGGAGGCGGGACTGCACCGCACCCCGGGCGCGGTGCCGCCGAGGACGCGGGCGACGACACTGCGGCTGGTGCGTGCGCTGCGGATGATGTTCGGCAACGAGATCGAGGACCACCGAGGCATACCCGGCGGTCGCTACGAGCAGGCGCTCAAGGCGGTCGGCGCGCTGGAGCGCCTGCGCGCCAACGACCCCCTGATCAGCCAGTTCACCCCGTTCCGCAAGGACTTCCTCGACTTCTTCGTCCAGGAGCACACCGGCCGTGCCCCGGACCCGGCCGGGTATCTCGCCCTGCTCGACCACGCCGCGCGGCGGATCGCGGCCGATCCCACCGCCCGGCTCACGGACGCGGTGCCGTCGCCCGCGCTCCAGATCACCGTGAAACAGCTGACGGACGCGGGCGAGCGGGTGATCCGCCAGGTGCAGTCGCTGCCGGCGTCGGCGGCGCTCACCCCTCGGCACGTGGCGTCCACCCTGTGGGCCGCGGCCCGGGCCGCCCAGATGTTCCGCCCGATGCCACCCGCGGACCGGGAGGCCATGGGCCGCAAGGTCCTGCACCTCGACAGCTCCACGGCCTGGGGCCGGCCGCATCAGGAAGCCGTGTGGGAGCTGTCGGCCAAGGCGATCGCGGAGGGCATGGACGTCCTGGACCACGACCTGCTCGCCGCGTACCACCTGGCGGAGAGCGGTGCCTTCGGCCCGGCTTCCCTGCTGAAGCAGGGGCCCAACGTCCAGGGCGTCAACTGGTCCGGCACCCCCGCACCCGCCGGGGTCGACTGGAGCATCGTGCGCCGGGCGACGTACGGGCCCGACGGGATGACCACGCACCCGCTCACACCGGAATGGACCGGCCCGGGCAAGCCCATGCCCGTCCTGAACCTGGTCGAGGCCGACGGGACCGGCACACCCGTCCTCCATCTGCCGGGCCGCGCCCCCGTCCGCGTACCCGAGAGGGAGTTCCTGGCCCTGCTGGGCATGGCCCCGGCGCTCCGTACGGTCCCGCTCGGCATTCCGGTGCTGTTCCTGACCACCGGGCCGGGGGCGCTGAGCCCGCGGCTGGTGCAGCGGTTCTCGCAGCTGACCGGGCGCCCCGCCTACGGCCACAGCGCACCGATGGCGCTCATCGCCGGCGGCCCCGCCGCCCCGCTCGACGTCGTCGTCCTGCCGGACCCGGACACCGGGGCCCCGGGCCACTGGACCGCCACCACCCGGCAGCAGCCCACCACCGGGCCCACCACCGCCCAGGACCAGCTGGACCTCTTCGGTCCGGCGTCCCCGGCCGGGCAGGCGCCGGACCCGTTCCAGGACCCGGGCACCGTGCTGCGGGACGGCTCCGGCGCGGTGCGCGGACGCGACCTGGCGGGGGCGTGGATCGACCGGGTACGGATCGACCGGGTGCGCGAGGTGACGGGCGGTCAGGGCAGCCCGGAGGCACCGGGTCCTGACCGGCCCGCGCCGTGGGGCGGCGAAGCGTACCTGGTCGGGGACCGGTCCCTGGACGCACGGCAACTGAGCCCCGAGGCGTTCGCCGAGAAGCTGGCGAACGATCCGGAACTGGCGAAACTCCCGCCCCACGTACCGGTGGTACTGGCGATCCCGTACGCGGGCTCGCAGTACCTGGAGCTGATGCGCGCGGTCGCCGTCCGGCTGGGCCGGCGGGTGTGGGCGCCCAGCGGTGACGGGCGTCTGCGGCACGACCCCGCCCTGAACGCCCATGTGCCGACTATGACGGTCCTGAACACCGCGGACTGGCACGGCGACTGGGTGCCCTTCGACCCGCCAGCGGTGCCGGCGGCGTACGAGGACCGCGCGTGGACGTCGGTCGACGGCACGACGTTCCGCGACAGCGACGTGGCCACCCGCCCCCTGGTCTTCGACCGCCGCGAGCGGTTCGGCCGCATGTCGATGAACGACGACATGGCAAGGCGGGAGGGGCTGCTGCGGGCCTTCTTCGACAAGCGGCAACTGCTGCACTACGTCGCCACCGGCGAAGGCGACAAGCAGGTCGCCACCGAGCCGTTCACCCCGGACCGCGCGGTCTACACGTACTACGGCCACGGGATCCCGGGCGCGCTGGCGGTCGTCCTGCGCGACGGCCGGACCATGCTGCTGGACGCCGCCGACGGCGGGCGGTACATCGGCGGACTGCGCGAGGTCGGCGAGCTGCCCGCCGGCCACCGGATGGGGCTGGAGGTCTGCTACGCCGGCTCGGCGGGCGACCACCGCAACCGTCAGGAGGAGGGCCGCCCGGTACCTCGCGTGGAGGACCCCCTGGAGGAGGTGTCTCTCGCCCAGCACACCGCCAATGTCAGCCGGCGGGAGGTCGAGGCTTCGTCCCTGGTCAGGGCGTTGGACGA
The DNA here is from genome assembly GCF_055583745.1 of Streptomyces sp. NPDC104381. Taxonomy (NCBI): domain Bacteria; kingdom Bacillati; phylum Actinomycetota; class Actinomycetes; order Kitasatosporales; family Streptomycetaceae; genus Streptomyces; species Streptomyces sp. NPDC104381. Next base: position 859,993 of record NZ_JBVJNK010000002.1, on the reverse strand, counting down.
TGACTCCCGCGTGGTGGAGGACACCCCCGGCGGTGTGATCGGGCGTACGGAGCGCGTCCGGCCGGAGCCGTTGGAAGGCGACCTGGACCAGCTGGCGCGGACCGCGGGCCTGCACCGCGATGCCGGCGCCGTGCCGCCGGAGACCCGCGCGGCCACCCTGCGGCTGGTCCGTGCGCTGCGCCTGGTGTTCGGCCACGGCGTCGAGGACGACAGCGGTGTGCCGGGGGGCCGGTACGAGCGGGCGCTGAGGGGCGCCGCCGCACTGGAGACCCTGCGCGCCAACGACCCCGGCATGCGGCTGCTCACGCCGTTCCGGATGGACCTGTGGACCTTCCTCGCCTGGCGGATCGGCGGGGACACCCCGGACCGGGCGGCCTACCTGCGCGTCCTGGAGGCGGCCCGGGACCAGGTGGCCCTGCGGCCGGACGCCACGCTCGGCGAGATGCTCCCGGACACCGCGCTGACGTACACCGTCGACGAGCTCTCGGGCAGCGAGGGACCGGGTCTCGTCCGGGACGCGCTGGGACTGCCCGGTTCCGTGACGGTGCGTCCGAAGGACACCGCACGGGTCTTCTGGGCGATGGTGGCCGCGACCGACCGGATCCTGTTCCGGATGGACAACCCGGCGGAGCAGGAGAGCCTGGGCCGCGGTGTCCTCCACCTGGCGCCCACGGACGCCTGGAGCGATGACGCGGTCATGGAGCTGACGCTCCTGGCCACCCGGGCCCACGCGGGCGGCGTGGACATCTCCGACCCGCATCTGCTGGCCGCCCACCACCTCCGGGAGCTGGGCGCCTTCAAGCAGATCCTCACCGACGGCACGGAGCCGACCGGCTACAACTGGAGCGGACGCCCGGCCCCGAACGGCGTGGACGCCGGCCGCTGGTACGCCCGTCTGAAGAGCGGCGGCGACATCCTCGACATCCCCCACCCGGCGGACTGGAGGTCCAAGGAGCCGTCCGGGGCGTCCCTGGTGATCTGGACCGGCATCCGCCAGGACGACGGCGGCATCGTCGTCCACCTTCCCGGGCACCCTCCGATGCCCGTCTCCGACGAGGAGCTCTGGGCACTCCTGGACCTGGCCCCGCTGGTGACCGAGGCGGGCGTCGACGTCCCCGTCGTCTTCCCGATGTCCGGCTTCACCGCCGGGGGACCGAAGCGGACGCAGGCGTTCTCCGACCGCACCGGCCGGAACGCCTTCGGTTACTCGGGACCGCTCGACGTCCTCGAGGACGACCCGTTCGACCCGCTGCGCATCACCGCCCTCCGCGAGAAGAAGCTGGGGCAGTGGCGCAAGACCGTCTGGAAGGCCCGGCCGGTCCAGACCTCGTCCTCGGGCGGTGTCACCACGGCCCTGCTCACCGGCCCCGGGACCTCGGACGGGGCGGCCCCCCTCTGGCCGGAGCCCTCGGCCCGGCACGACTCCGGCGTCGGGACGTTCCACTTCGCGGGCCCCGGCACCGACGAGCCCGGCGGGCGTTCCGGCATCGCCTATCCGTCCACCGCCCGGATCAACGCCACCCCCGTGACCCCGGCCGGCCAGGAGGACACCCCGGAGGCGGGCACCGCCGACACACCGGACGCCCCCGAGGCCGGTCCGGGCTGGGCGGTGTCGTCCTGGCGCCCCGCCGGATCGCCCGGCGCCGTGCGGTTCGCGGGCATGTACCGGGACCGCGCGTGGCGGCGCCACGGCACGGCCCTGGAGCTCGCGTACGCGGAGCACCTGGGCGAGGCCGCCGGGCCCATAGAGGCCGCACGCGACGCGGTCGCCCGTACGTACGGCGAACTCGCCGCGCGCCACGGCGAGGACGCGGCCCGGCGCGCCTTCTTCGCCCCCGACGCGGCCCCCGGAGACCCGGCCGCGGCGCTGGAACGGCTGCTCACGCTGCCCCCGGGGCCGCTCGCCCTCGACGCGCTGATGACCGCGCTCGTGTACGCGTCGTACGCGAGCGCCGGACTGCCGCGCGAGATCGCCGAGGCACTGTCCCGCCCGGCCGGGAACCGCGCGCGGTACGCGCCGGGCAGCGCCTACCGCGAGGTGTACGACAGCCGGGGAATGCGCCGGGTGGGCGGTGAGCACGGCCCCGCGCTCCGGCTGCTGCGCGCCTACGCCGCGCTCGGCGCGGCGCCCGACCGGCTGCTCGCGCTGCGCGACGCGCTCGTCGCCTGGGCGGTCCCGGCCGACCTCCAGTCGCTCCACGAGATCCTGCGCGCCTCCCACCGGATCGGCCTGGGTACCGCCGAGGAGCGCGAGCTCGCCCTGCGCGACGGTGCCGGACTCCACACCTGGGTGGCGGACTCGGTCACGGCGTCCGGGACCCACCGCACCGGCCAGGACGGCCCCGACCCGCGGTTCGTCCCGCCGCACCGCGCGCGGTACGCCGCCCGGATGACGTTCGCCCGGGACATCACGGGCAGCAAGCTGGACCTCCCCGGTGGCCTCGTGCGGATGGTCGACGCCGCACTCGCCGGAACCCTGCCGTCCGACACCGACCGCAGCCGCGCCCTCCACGCCTGGCTGAACCGCTACGGCGACGTGGGCAGAAAGGCCCTGGAACGGCTGGACCCGGCCCATCTGACGGCCGTACACCTCTACAGCGGTGCCGACTACCGGCTGATGAAGGCGTTCCTCAACGGTGAGCGTTTCGGCACGGGCATGGGACGCCGCCTGGTGCGCCTCAACGCCTGGACGATGACCCGGCGGATGGCCGAGGTCGGCGCCGCCGACCTCCTTCCGGCGACGCTCCGCAAGCAGGAGGGCTTCGCCGCCCTCTTCGACGCGATGTGGGACGTGGACGACCTCCAGGAGGCGACCCCCGAGGTGGCCCGCCTCAGGCGCCGCCTCGACGCGATGGCGGACGCGGTGTACGACGAGCTGTCGCTGCACGTCGACATGACGATCGAGGCGCTGGAGATCCTGCCCCCGCTGAACGCCGACGTCTGGTGGGGCGACCGCGGGATGCCCGGCGCGCTGGGCGATCCCCCGTCGGACGGCCCGGTGTACGGCAGGGACAGGATCACGGTGCCGTTCTTCCGCAGCACGGCGCTGGTGAAGGGGGAAGCGCTGGGCTTCATGCACCGGAGCAAGGGCATTCCCGGCGACGCGCATCGCGGGCTGGTGCACGTGGCGCGCTCGACGGCACGGGAGGTCAACCCGTTCGCGGTCCGGCCGCTGGAGACGGAGGCCCTGTACCCGCCGGGCGCCTCCTTCGACGTCTCCACCCGGACGATCGTCCCGGGCGACGCGCGGACGGAGCCCTACGAGTCCGTCGGGGTCAACGAGATGACACCACGTCAGGACGTACCGGGCACCACGGAACCCGGCTTCCTGGACGAACTGTTCGGCATCGCTCCGTCCGCCCCCGCCACCGAGGGCGGACCACGGCCCGCGCCGGTGCTGCGCCCCGTCCACGGGCAGGACGGCCGGCTGATCGGGGTGGCGTCGTTCGACGACGCCGACTGGGCGGAGCGGCAGGAGGAGTACGGCCGGCTGGACCGTGCGAACGGCTTCGTGTCGTGGGAGCGCGACGGCGAGGGCCGGCCGGTGGCCACCCATCAGACGCTGCCGGGCGGTGGCACGGCCGACGGCACGTTCTTCTTCGCGTCGCACGGCGGCGCCCAGGGCCTCGCGCTGGTCACCGAGGACGGGACCGTGCGGCGGGACGACGGCTCGTACGCCGGGCGGCTCCTGCGATCGGCCTCGGAGCGTGGCTTCCGCAGCGTGACGGTGCTCGCGTGCGGGCCCGGCGACGTGCCGCGCAGCGAGGCCGAGGCCCGGGCACGGGCCAGGCGGATCGCGAACGGGTCGCGGCTGCCCACGCATCTGCCGGTGGCGCGCGCGGCGGTGTCCGACGGGCTGCCGCACCTGCTGGAGGACGCCGACGGACAGCCCACGGGATGGGTGACGGAGTATCCGGACGGCTGGACCGGCCCCCGCGTACCCGCCCCGGCCGCGCCGGCCGGCAGGCGTACCGCGTTCGACTATCCGGCCCCCGGCCGGTTCAACGTCACGGGCGGTACGCCGGACGCCACCCCGGAACGGAACGAGGCCGCCGACGCGGCCGGGCCGGCGACCTGGGCGGTGTCGTCCTGGCGGCCGGCCGGTGCCCCGGACACACCGCGCTTCACGGGCTTCTACCGGGAGCGGGCATGGCGGCAGGCAAGCGTCGACTGGGAGGACTCCCTCGCCGAGGTGCTGAGCGATGTCCCCGAACTCGCCGAGTCGGCGGGGCTGGCGGTGCGCGGGGTCTACGAGCAGTTTGCCGAGCGCTACGGCGACGAGCGGGCGGGGCGTGCGTTCTTCCCCCGGGACGCGGTGCCCGAGGACCCGGTCGCCGAGCTGGAACGGCTGCTCGACGAGCCGCCCGGACCGGAAGCGCTGGACGGGCTGATGCGGGCCCTCGTGCACGCCGCGTACGCCGGCCCGGGGCTGCCCCGCCCGGTCGAGGAGGCCCTCGCCGAGGGCGGTTCGCGGTTCGCGGCGGACAGCTCCTACCGCGCCGTGCACGACAGCCGGGGCTTCCGCCGGGTGGGCGGTGAGCGCGGCCCCGCGCTGCGCCTGCTGCGGATGTTCGCCGCGCTCGACCTGCCGGCGACCCTGCTGCCACAATTCCGTGCCGCCGTGGTCGCCTGGACGATCCCGTACGACCTCCAGTCGCTGCACGAGGTGCTGCGCGCCTCCCACCTGATCGGCATGGGCGCCGAGGACGAGCGGGCCGCCGCCACCCGTGACGGTGCCGCGCTGCACACCTGGACGGTGCGCCGGTTCACGGAGAGCGGTCTGCTTCCGCTCGACGACGACGGCGGCGCACCCGCCGCCCTGACCCCGCCGCACCAGGCCTTCTACCAGGAGCGCATGACCTTCCCGTTCGAGCTCACCGGGACGATGGACGTACCGGACGCCCTCGTCACGATGGCCGGAGCGGCGCTCGGCGGCGCACTGCCGCCCCGGCCGTCCCGCAGGCTCCAGGTCATGGCCGACTGGCTGGAGCGGTACGGCGACCGGGGCGTCGAGGCGCTCAGCCGGCTCACCCCGGCCCACATCACCGCCCTGTACCTCTACAGCTCGTACGACTACCGGTTGATGAAGGCCGTGCTCAACGGCGAGCGGCTCGGCCAGGGCCTCAGCCGTCACCTGGTGCGCTTCCACACCTGGCGCTACCTCCTGGAGTCGGCGCGCGAGGAGGAGCTGGACATGCCGCCGCTCACCCTGGTCGGCCAACCCGACTTCGCCGACGTGTACGAGGACCTGTCCGACCTGCCCGACCTGGACACGCCGAGCCGGGAGCTGGCCCGGCTGAGGCGCCGCGCGGACATGATGGCCGACCGGCTCCACGGCGAGCTGAAGCTGCACATCGACATGGCCGTCGAGGCGCTGGAGATCCTGCCGTCCGTCGGGCGGACCGCCTGGTGGGGCGAGCGGGGAGCGCCCGGCCCCATCGACCGGCCCGCCGTGGACGGCCCCATGTACGGTGCCGGGACCATCGACGTGGCGTTCTTCCGCAGCACCTCGCTGAAGGTCGAGGAGGCGACCGAATTCGCCCTGGGCGACAAGGCGGTCCCCGCCGGTTCGCACCGCAAGCTGGTCGAGGTCAGGAACTCGACGGCACGCGACGGCACGCCCTTCCTCAAGCACCTCTCGGAAGGGGAGGCGCTGTACCCGCCGGGCATGAGGTTCGAGGTCGTCGGCCGACGGCTCGTCGAGACCCACAGGCGGCCTCCGATGCTGCACGAGCTGGCCGAGGAGACGACCGCGCTGCCCGACGGCCTCGCCGGGACGACGCAGACCGACCCGCTTCCGTACGCCCCGGCCGCGTTCGAGGAGTCGGCGGACGACCTCTTCGACCTCGGTCCCGCCGACTCCGACGCGTCCGACTCCGACGCCGCCGAGTACTCCGACGGCGACGCCCGCTCCGACCTCGGTGACGACGCCGTCCTCGGCGGGCTGACCGGCGCCTATCCGCGGCATGACTACTGGAACGCCCCGTGGGCGGGCCACGAGACCGCGCCGGCCCCGGAAGGGATCGTCGTCCAGGAGATCCGCGAGAACGGCAGGACGGTCGGCAAGGCATCCTTCACCCGGCGCGACTGGGCGCTGCGCGAGCCGTTCTACGGTCGCCTGCCCGAGGCCACCCACTACACCGAGTGGAGTCGCGGCCCGGCCCGGGAACGCGTGGCCCGGCGGCGTCCCCTGCCCGCCACGGCGGGGTCCGGCACGTTCTTCTGGACGTCCCACGGAGGGGCGGACGGCTATGCCGTCGCCGGTGGGAACGACATGCCCGTCGGTGCGGACGGCGCGATGGTGGGGCGCCTGCTCGGCCAGGACCTGGCCGCGGCGGGCTTCACCACCATCACGGTCCTCTCGTGCGACATCGCCACCGGCACCGGCGTGCCCACCGGCACCGCACCGGGGGCCGACAGCCTGCGGCGCGCCGTCCGACGGGCCGAGGGGATCGCCGACCTCACCGGCCTGGACGTGTACCTCAACACCGGCCGCACCGCGATCACCCCCGGCCGGGACGAGGACGGGCGGCCGACGGCGGACATCCACCTCCTGGAGGCCGCCGACGGCAGCCCCACGACCATGCTGCGCGTCACCCCGCGCTCCCGGACCGGCCCGGACCTCGGCCTCCCGCTGCCCTCGAACCCCACCGGGGAGCCGGGCGCGCCCTGGTCCGTGCCCGGGTGGCGTGTCGCCGGATCACCCGAGAGCGTGCGATTCGCCGGGCTCTACCGGGACCGCGAGTGGCGGAACTTCAGCTACCGCTTCGAGCTGGGCCTGGCGCAGAAGCTGGCCGCCGACCCCGAGGCCGTCCAGGGTGCCGTGCGCGCCCTCACCCGGCTCCACCACGTCCTCGCGCAGCGGCACGGCGCGCCCGCCGCGGACGGTGCCTTCTTCCAGGGGCCGGAGGCGCGGCAGTGGCTCGGGGAGCCGGACGCGGTGCGCCGATTCCTGGCGGCCGGGCCGTCCGTACCCCACCTGATCCAGGCGTTCGGCCGCGCGGCGTACGGCGACGCCGGGCAGGTCACCCTGCAGCACACCGTGCCCGGCTGGCTCCGCTCACCGTGGGCACCCCGGCCGCAGGGCCACCGGCAGGGGGCGTACCGGACCGCGCACGACCCGCGCGGATTCCGCTACGTCGGCGGGGTCGTCGGACCTGCTCTGTGGCTGCTGCAGGCCTACCGGGCGATCGGGGCGAGCGGGCCCGAGCTGATGGCCTTCCGCAAGGCGCTGCTGGCCTGGTCGATCCTGACCGACACCCAGTCCCTGCACGAGGTGCTGCGCGCCTCCCACATGGCAGGCGTGGGCACCGAGGCGGAACGCGTCGCGCTCGCCCGCGACGGGGCCCGGCTGCACCAGTTGGCGGGGAGTGCTTTCGGTGCCGGCCCGGCGCTGCCGCACCACCACGTCTACGACAGCAGGACGCGCTTCCTCTCCCGGTACGACGTCGCCGTACCGGGGGACATCGCCCAGGCGCTGGGCGCGGCGCTGACCGGTGCGCCCGTCGCGGAGGAACTGGTGCGACGCTCCGAGGTGGCCGCGCAGTGGCTGGAGCGGTTCGGGGAGCGGGGCCGGGCGTCCCTGCGCGCCCTGGCCCCCGGCCACCTGACCGCGCTGTTCCTCTACACCAGTCAGGACCACGAGCTCTTCAAGACCTACGTCACCGCGGGCCGCTTCGGCGAGGCCGTCGGCCGCTGGATGATCAGGCGGAAGGTGTGGCAGTACGCGCAGACGGACGCCGTGAACAGCGGCCAGGGCCTGCCGGAACTGCTGACGGACAACGAGGAGCTGAGCGACGCGACCGCCGATCTGCAGGACCTGGGTCCTGAGGAGACCGGGCCGGACGTCCAGGACATCCGCAGCCGGGTGGACCGGATCGCCGACAAGCTGTACGACGACCTGGCCATGCACGTCGACATGGCGGTCGAGGCACTGGAGATCCTGCCGCCGGTCAACGGGCCGGTGTACTGGGGCGGCTGGCTCCCGGGGCACCTGAACGCGGCCCCTCAGGACGGTCCGCTCGTCACCGCGACCACGCTGTACATGCCGCGGTTCCGCAGCACCACCGAGAGCCGGGAGACGGCGGAGAAGTACACACGGGGCGACCTCAGGGAGATGGACGGCGCCCAGGACCGGCACGCGATGCGGGGGTACGTGGCGAACTCCACCGCCCGCCCCGTCGCGCCGTTCTCGGCATGGGTCGGCGAGGAGGAGGTGCTCTACCCGCCGGGCATGGCGGTGAGCATCGTCGGCCGCGACATCGTGACGGAGCCCGAAACGGGGCTGGACTTCGCCGACTACGAGTTCCTGGAGGCGCCCGCCTACCCGCACCCGGCCTATCACAACGCCGAGGACGGGACGTCGCCGCGGATCGTGGAACTCACCGACGACGAGGCCGCCGTCGCGGAGGCCGACGCCCCCGCGGAGGTCACCACGGCTGAGGCCGACGCCCCCGCGGAGGTCACCACGGCTGAGGCCGACGCCCCCGCACCCTCTGACGGCTACCGGCGCACCGGCCCGTACGCCGCCGAACTCGACGGCACCGTCTTCGCCCTCCACGAGTCGCCCGGAGAGGGCGACCGGACCGTCGCCACCCTGCTGTTCGCCCTCCGGCACGTGGCGGCCGACGCGCTCGGTGAGGCGGGCATCGAGACGGCCGACGACTTCCGCACCTGGCTGGACGGCCGCCTCACCGACGACGACGTGGCCGGGACGGATGTGCCGCAACTCGACGGTGACCAGAACCTCCCGCTGAGCCTCCTGGACCGGATCGGGGTGACCCTCGACATCTCCCGGCGCACGGAGGGCATGCTCCTCGGCGACAAGCTCCCGGCCTCGCGGATCCCGCTGAGCCCCGCACAGCGTCTGCGGGTGCTGATGACGGACGTCTCCTACGGGACCGAAGGCACGGCCGTGCCCATGGGACCGCTCGTGGCGGCGGTGGTCCGCGGGCTCGGGGTGAGCGTGGCCGTGGCGGGGCCGGACGGCGAGCCGACGTTCCACGGGGAGCGCACCGGTGACGCGCCGCCCGCCCTGCTGGTCCACGACGGGGACCGCCACCTCGCCGGACTCCCCGACGGGCCGGGCGACACCACCGCCGAGAGCGCGGCACGGCTCGACCGGGTGGTGGACGCCTTGTCCTCGGCCCCGGTGTCCGTGCTGCGCCCGGCGGCGGCCCGGCAGGCCCCGGAGTGGATCCGGGCCCGCATCCGCTACACGGCGGAGGCGGCACGCTTCGAGGAGCGGCTGGGCCGGTATCTCGGTGGCCACGAAGCGGCGAACGCCCAGCTCGGCGTGATGACGGCGGAGCTCTGGAACCGGGCCGTGGCGGCGGGCCGCTGGGCGGAACTCGGCTCGGACGACCCCGCCCTCGACGGCGCGGTGGGCACCGGCCGGGACCGGCTCCGGGCCGTGGCGGAGTCGGGCAACCTGCGCGAACGCATGGGCATGCTGTGGATCGGCGCCCAGTCGGCCGACGGGAACGGGGGACTGATCTCCGACCTGCTCGGCAGCCCCGAGCCGAACCCCGACGTGATCACCGCGGAGTACCGGTCCTCCCGGCCGCCGTCGCAGACGATGACGGCCTACCAGGAGCTGAGCGGACGGCCGGACAGGACGCCCGAGGAGCAGGCGCTGACGGCCCGGGCCGAAGAGGCGCTCCGTACACCGCTGCGCCCCGAGGATCTGTCGCCCCCGCTGAGCGAGGCCGAGCGGGCCCTGATGCCGGACGACCGCATCCCGTGGGTCCCGGGGATGCACCGCTACGACATCGCCATGAGCAGCCTTCCGCAGTCCGAGGCGGAGACGAAGGGCGCCCTGGTCCGGGCCGGCACCTCCGGATCGGCCCACCGTCTGATGGCGCAGGCGGTGAAGATGCGTGAGGAGTGGGGCCTGGACGTCGACCTCGGCCTGGTGCGGATCGCGCTGATGGCCGAGATGCTGCAGGCGGGGCACCACACCCTGGACGAGATCATGCGGGGCGGCCAACTGGTCCTCGACCGCCTGAGGCGGGACGGCACGCCGGAGCCGGCCGACCTCGACTACGTGGACAACTGGGGCCGTTACCACCGTCTCGCCCCCTTGACCGAGGCGGAGCTCCGGCAACACGTGGCCGTCGACGGCAGGTTCCCCGACGAGCACGTGCTGGACGCGGCCGGTCTGCCCGCCGGTGAGGGGCCGACCGGTCCGGCCGACCCGGCCGATCCGGCGGTGGCCGACTGGTCGGCGGAGCACCGGGACGTCCTGGACGACGCCCTGGACGTCCTGGCGGCACTGGGCCCGCAGGCCCCCGACGCCCTTCCCGGCTCCGACGGCGGTGTTCTGACCGCTGATCGTCTGGAGCGCCTGGTCGACGCGTGGTTCCGGGCCCGGAACCTGACCCCGGCCGGCTCCCTGGCCGACGCACTCCGCTTCATACTGAACGACTACCGTGCATAACACCCCAGCGAGGAGCTCATGAACGACAACACCGCCGGGGCCGGGGCCGCCGACGACACCGCGCCACCGGTCCCCGAGGAGATCGCGGAAGCCGCCCGGCTCGCCCCCGACCACTGGCTGGGCATGGTCGACCCCGCGTGGCCGGGGGAGGGCGAGCCGCCCGACTGGGCGGTGGTGGGCCGGTGGCGGTCCGGTCAGGACGGCGAGATCGAGGAGTGGAGCCCCAACGAGGAGTACCGCCCCTCGCCCCAGGCGCTCGGCTGGCCCGCTCCGACCGACCCGGTGGACGAGGCGGTCCAGCTCGCCGCCACGGGTTACGGCCCGGGTGAAGCGGTCTCCCGGACCCTGGCCGTGGCGGAGGTCGCCGTCCTGCTCGCCCCCGGTGGCGGCCCGCTGTCGGCCACCTCGCCCGACGGGGCGGCGGTGGTGCCCGTCTTCACCTCGCCCACGTACCTGCACGCGGCCGGGCGCTTCGGCTACGAACTGGCGCCGGTGCACGAGGTGGTGGACCGTATACCGGAGGGCCATGTGCTCTATCTCAACCCCTCCGGACCGGTCGGCATGGCCGTGGAGACCGACGCCCTGCGCGAGGCGGTCGAGGAGGCGGCCCGAAGCGCGGCGGAGGCGGGGGACGAGGAGGTGGCCGGAGAGGCGCCGGCGGCCGGTGGCGCGGACGTGCCGACGCGTCCGGTCACCGCGACGCCCGCCGGCGCCCGGACCGGCCCGGAGGCGGCCGCGGCCCCGGGCCCCGGCGACTGATCCCGGCCGCACCGCACCCCCCCACCCCACCGATCCGACAGCGCACACCGATGGAGTTGCCCCCCATGACGAGCCCTTCCGGTACTCCGGACCACGAGCCCGAGACCACCGCCGAGGCCGGGCCGGCAGGCGGGGCGCCGGCCCCTTCCGTCGCACAGGGCGGCCCGTCCGCCGTACTGAAGGGCCGGCCCGGCTTCCGGGAGCCGCCCGAGGACTACGTCAAGGCCGCCAAGGTGGCGCCCGACCACTGGCTGTCCGTGATCGACCGGCACTGGAGCGGTGACGAGGGCGAGCCCCCGCCCTCCTGGGCGAGCCTCGGCCGCTGGCGCAGCGACGAGCACGGGGAGATCGTCGAGTGGGAGGCGAACGCCGAGTACCGCCCCTCACCCGACGCGCACGGCTGGGCGCCGCCGGTCGGCCCCGTGGACGCCGCCGTGCAACTCGTCGCCACCGGATACGCCTCGCAGGACCTGTTCGCCCTGATGCTCGCCGACGCCGAGGTGGCCGTGTGCGTCGACGGCGAGGGCGGCCTGGCGGTGACCGACGCGGAGGACGGGACGAAGGCCGTACCCGTCTTCTCGACCTCACCGGAACTGGAGCAGGACAAACTGCCCCCGCACGAGGTGATGTTCGTACCCGATCTCCTGGACCGGCTGCCGGAAGGGAAGGAGGTGCTCTTCCTCAGCTCCTCCGCCCCGGTGGGCCAACTCGTCACGGCGGACGCGCTGCGGGCGGGCAAGGCCGAACTGGAGAGGTACGAGGCGCTGGAGGACTCCGACGCCTGGCCGTCCGACCCCGCACCGGCGGGCGGCGTCCCCGAGGGCGGCGCGGACTTCTGGGCGACCGGACCGGACGACGGTCGGCCCGACTCCATGACCGCCGGGCAACTGCCCGGTTCCGAGGGGGCGGTGGAGGATTCCGGTACCGGCCCGGAGGCCACCGGGGGCCGGGAGGGGCGCGGGGCGGCGGAGGAGAGCTGATCCGCGGGCGGCCCGCACCGGGCGACGGGTCCGCGCGGGCCGCCGAATTGGAAGACGAATGTGTACGGTTGACGCTTGAACGGTATTCTCGGGCCGTCGTCCAGGGCGGCCTCCCGATCCGTGGTGGGTGCCGATCTCGCGCGACCGAAGATTCCGTTTGCCGGCCGCGAGAGGGAACGGGGGAGCGGCGCACAGCGTCTACAACGTAGTAACGGTGTCTCCCGTGGCCCTCGGGCCGGACCACGGCCCGTCATGTCACACGCCGTTACGTTCCACCCCCGGCACCTCATGGAAGGGACCCCGACTCAGTGGTCCGAACCATTGGACTGTTAACTGAGCAGGGTGAGTTCGAAAGGATGGACCGTGTCTTCGGCTTCTGGAGTGCCCGCCGGTGAGTGAGTACGACGACAGGTCCGTCCCGTCGGCGACGGAGACCCCGGCCGACAAGGGGCCCCGGCAGTGACACGCTGGAGTGGCCCCTTCGCACGGCGCCGCGCCGACCGGTCCTCGGCCCAGGCCGGGCGCAGGCCTGCCGCCGTCCGGCCCGCCGACGACCGGCCGGACGAAACAGCGGCGGAAGGGCTCCTGGTCGAGGACCACGACGGCCTGCTGCTGCTCCGGACTCCCTCGGACAACGCGCTCACCCCCGCCGACGTCGCCGACCTGGCCCGGGGCATGCGCACGGACGACGGCACCGTGACCGTCATCGCGGGCTCCGACGGGATGGAGACCCCCGCCTTCTGGCCGAGGCTGAGCGAACTGCTGGACTCGCTCAGCGAGTCGGGCGCCGACACCGTACGGCTGGTCATGCCCGGTGCCGGGCAGGACATCAAGGAACGGCCCGCCACCGCGCGCCGGATCGCCGACGCCTGGGGGGTCGAGGTCAAGGCCCCGGACGGGGCGCCCCTCGTCGTACCCGGCGGCTCGCTCTTCGTCCCTCCCGCCCCCTCCGCCGGCGGGAAACCGCCGGCCGGCGGCTGGTGGCGGTTCGCCCCCGGCGAGGACCCCGAACCGCTGGGCCCGCGCAGTCCGGAGCCGTCCTGGCAGCCCGCGCTGCGCCACGTCCCGTCGGACACGTCCGGCGGGAGCGTGGTGGAGCAGATCCCGGCCGGGCTGCTGGTACGCCCCGCCGGGGCCACCGCGACCCAGCCCGGCGACCTCTACCACGCCGTGCCGGTCGACCCCCGGCGCCCGGCCGTCGTGGTCGGTGTGCACTACGGCGAGGACGTCTCGGCCGATGAAGTCGCCGAGGTGCTGACGGCCCTGCCGGAGGAGGTCAGGTCCGGCGTGCGGCTCGCGCCCGGCGGCGGGTATGACGTGCTGCGGCTGGCGCAGGCGGTGTGCGACCGGCTGGACACCGACGTCGAGGTGATGACCGGGCTGCCGCTCGTGGCGGCGGCCGGTCCGCTGGGGTCGTACTCCGTACGGTCGGTCCTGGCCGCGCCGGACGGAACGCCGAAGTGGCTGCCGTTCGTGGACGCCGTCGTATGCCGGCCGCCGGACGAGGAGGGCCACGCCCGGCCGCCCCAACTGCTGCGCTGGACACCCCCGCTGGCGGGTCCCACGCGCCCGGAGGAGGGCGTGATCGGGCTGACGGACCGCTGGCAGGTCACGGTGACCAGGGCGGGCCTCTGGGTCGGGCCGCGCGGCGGCCCCCAGCTGTCGTCCACGGCACGTCAGGTGGACGCCAGGGGCCCCGTGATCGAGCTGGGCATGCCGGGCGAGCTCATGGACGCGTCGCTGCTGCCGGCCCTGTCGAGCCTGCTGGGAGCCCTCACACCGGCCCTGCGCGAGCGCGCGACGCTCCATGTGCACGGCGTGTCCCACGACGGCGGCCACGGTCTGCGACGACTGGCGGCCCAGCACGGCCTGCGCACCCTCCGCTACGCCGCCCCCGCACCGGCTCCGGCCCGTGCCAGGCCGACGGCGCAGGCCCCGGCGCGGGCCCAGGCCCGGCCCCCGGGTCCGCCCGCCCGGACGGCGGCCTCGGTCCCGCCCCTGTCCGCCGCTTCGGCGGGTACCGGCCCGACCGGTGCCGCCGCCACGGGGCGGCCGGAGTCGGTGCCGGGACCACGGACGCAGTCCGAGCAACCGAGGCTGCCGGGCCGACCCGCGCAGCCGGGGCCGTCACGACCGGAACAGCAGGGACAGTCCGCGCAGTCGGGGCAGTCCGCGCAGTCGGGGCGGCCGAGCCTGCCTCAGCGGCTGCCGCGGCCGTCCCAGCCGGCGCAGCCGGACCGGACCGCCGGACCCGGATACGGCCTCGGCTGGCCGGCGGAAGCCGGTGCACGGGCCGAGCGCGCTCGGCAGCTGCGGGAAGCCATGGGCCTGGAGACCGCAGCGGACGTGAGGGCCCGGGCACGCGCCGGGGAGCCCGGACTGACCCCCGGCTCGGGCGCGGCCGAAGAGCCCGACGGGCCTCGGACGTCCGGCGTGTCCGGCGTGTCCGGGGCGCCCGCTGCGGTGCCAGGGCGTGCGGCTGATCTCGCGCGTGCCGATGCTCCCGAGGAGGCCGGTGGTCCCGACGCGGTCGGTGGTCCCGACGCGGCTGGCGGTCCCGAGGAGGCCGGTGGTCCCGAGGTGGCGGAGGGGTCGTCCGTACGGCCCGACGGCGGGGACCCGGCCGAGGGCATGGGAACGGCCGAGGGCGCCGGAACGGACAACGTCCCGGCGGGGACCGGTGGTTCGGAACGAGCCGACGACCTCGCGCGTACCGATGATTCCGCGAGCGGCGACCGTTCCGACCAGGCCGACGGTCCCGAGGCCGAGGAGTGCCCTGATTCGGCGGACGGCTCAGGACCGTCCGCCACGCGAGGCCCGGCCGCCGGGCCCGAGGGCGCCCCCCGCCCGGGCGAGACCGAGGCACCCGAGAGCCCCGACGTCGTGTCCCCGCCGGAGCCTGACGCCGTGTCACCGCGCGAGCCTGACGTCGTGTTCCCGCCGGAGCCTGACGCCCTGTCACCGCGCGAGCCCGACATCGTGGCCTCGCCGGAACCCGACGTCGTGGCCCCGCCGGAGCCCGACATCGTGGCCCCGCCGAAGCCGATGCGCGTGGCGTCCGGCGCGCCCGCGGACCCCGCGCCCGCCACACCCCCCACGTCACCGGGGGCCATGGCCTCACGAGACGTGATGCCCGACGTGCCGGACGCACCGGCGGAGCCGGACCGTACGGGGACGGCCGACGACGGAGCGAGCGGGGCGGCGGGGAGTCCCGGTGCCTCGACGGCTCCGGACGCGCCGCAGACCACCGCGACGCCCGACACCCCGGATACCCCGGATACCCCTGACACCCCGGATACCCCTGACACCCGTGAGGCAGCTCCGCGCTTGGCCGCCGACGGAGGCGATGCCGCCGACGTGCCCCAAGCTCCGCTGCCGCCCGTCCCGTTGGACCCCGGCCACCGCAGCAGCGAAGTGGAGCGGACCGCCTTCCGCGCGCTCGCGGACGGCATGTGGGACAGGCACGGTGCGGCCGTCGCCCGCTCCCTCGCCCGGATGCCCGCCCTGCGCGGCAAGGAGCAGGAGGCGGCCCGCGCCGATCTGATCGCGCTGCGGATGTATCTGCACACTGCCGAGGGCCCGTTGAGCCATGGCGCCGTGACCCGGGCCCTGCGCGACTACGAGCCCGACATGCTGCCGTACGGCGCCTGCGTGGCCTCGGCGCTGAACCGGCTGCCGTCCTACCGGGGCGCGGTGGTGCGCGGCACGGGCAGTGATCCCACCACCGAGGGCCCCGGCGCCCCGGCTCTCCCCCGCCCCGGCACACTGCTGCGCGATGCGGCCCTGCTCAGCACCACACCGCTCGATCCCGCCCGGACGGCGACGATGCCGGGCGGGAGCTACGTCATCTGGTCGGTGGCGGGCCGTCGCGTACGGCAGTTGTCCGACCACGGTCGTGGGCCCGACGAGGTGGTTTTCGCTCCGGGGACCCTCTTCCGCGTGCTGGACGTCCGTCGCGACGGCCCGGCCGTACAGATCTATTTGCGTGAACTGACCGGTCCTGCCACGGCGACCAAGCCCGATCCGGACATGGATCGAGCCGTACTCGCCCGGTTGGACGATGTCGTGCGCGGGCGCCCGACGACACCTGCGGGCACCGGCCACTGGCCGGAGCGCTGCGTGGGTGCCGTGGGTGCCGGGCCGTGACGCGACACCGAACCCAGATATGAGTAAGGAAATTGCATGGCACGTGAGCATGATCCTTCCCATCGCATACCACCGAGTCCGGGCGCATCCGCCGGCGCGGGCGACTCCGGGACATCCGGGAGTTCACCCGTGTCGGTCCGCCGGGCGGTGACGATGCGAGGAGCCGCCGGTGACCCCGGTGGCGCCCTCGCACCGGGCGGCGCCCAGCGTGGCCGCCCGAACGCGTCACCGGCCGCGGCCGTCCCGGACTCGACTGCCCCCGAGTCGAGCCCGGAGAGCGAGCAGCCGGAGAAGGGACCGGAGAACGCGGCCCCGGAAACCACCGCCCCGGAGAACACGGACGCCCGTAAGAAGACCGCGGAGCGTACGAACGCCGGTGAGGCCACCGGCAGGGTGAGGGGCATCGGCGCCCCGGCTCCGTCGGCCGAGGGCACGTCCGAGCCGGATGCGCCCACGCTCAACTCCGCCGCCGCTTCGGCGGATTCCGCATCCGCGGCGTCCTCCGAGGCGGCGGGCGCCGAGCCCCCCTCGTCCGCGGCGCCCGTCAGCACCACGGGTACGCCCCCGGACGCCGCCATGGCGGCGGCAGCGGCCGGCAGCGGCGGCGCCGGCGCGAGCGGTTCGCACGCGGGCGACGAACCGCCCGGCAGTCGCCCCAAGAAGCCGATGCTGGCCGCGGCGGCGATCGTCGGCGCGGTACTGATCGCGGTCCCGTTCCTCCTGGCGGGACAGGACGACCGCAAGCCGGAACAACCCCGGACGGAGAACGCGGCCGGTACGGTCCTGGACACCGAGCGCTCCGCCGTTCCGGACACCTACACCAGCGCGTCACCGGTTCCCTCCACCACACCGAGCAAGAAGGAGGAGCCGCCGCCCGCGCCGGTGGTCCAGAAGCAGACCACCGCCCCGTCGCCGAGCGCGTCCGAGAAGAAGCCCAAGGTCGAGAAGAAGGCCGCGGTCAAGGAACTGACCGCGGCCGAGAAGCTCCGTCAGTGGGCCAACGGACGGTCCGGCGTGCAGAACACCGTGCTCAAGAACGCGGCGACCGGCCAGTGCGTGGACATCGGGGGCTTCGGCAAGGGCAAGATCAACGCGGCCGTCAACCAGTACCCGTGCAACAGCACGACTGCCGACAACCAGCTGTGGAACCTGGACATCGTGGACAAGGACGGCGGGCCGCAGAACGCCCCCCTCTTCCTGATCCGCAACAGCAAGGACGGGTTCTGCCTGGACCTGCCCTACTACACGGCGAAGGCGAAGGGTACGAAGGTAGGCGAGTTCCACTGCAACGCGGCCGGGGACAACCAGCTCTGGTGGCTCGACCCCCGCGGGGACGGGACCAACTGGATCCGTAACGCCGTGAGCAACGACCTGTGCCTGCGTCCGACCGGCGGCGCGGCCGCGGGCAACGACGCCCGGCTCGAAATCGCCATGTGCGGTTACGGCGACCGCTGGATCGTCTGAGGATCCGCTCCGGCGGACCGACGTCCCCGTTCCCGAGGCGCACTCGACCGCCTCTCGGGAACGGGGACGTTCTCTTTCCTGAGGCCGTGCGAGGAGCCCGCGTCGCCGCCCCCCGCAACCTGCTCTCCCTCGCCATCCGGTCCGGCCTGCCTCCCTCCGCTCCGCCGCGCCTGATGGCAGGCGCTGTCATCGCCTGCTATGCTGATGTCAGTAACTGACATTGATGTACCCGTGCCGCCCAGCGGCACAAGGAGGTCCTTTCCCATGCGTGTTTTCGTCACCGGCGCGTCCGGCTGGATCGGCTCCGCCGTCGTCCCCGACCTCATCGGAGCGGGGCACCAGGTCGTCGGGCTCGCCCGTTCGGACGCCTCCGCCGACGCCCTGACCGAGGCCGGGGTCACGGTGGTCCGTGGCAGCCTCGACGACCTCGACGTCCTGCGCGACGCGTCCGCATCGGCGGACGGCGTGATCCATCTCGCGTTCGACCACGAACTCGCCTTCGAACAAGGAGATTTCAAGGCTGCCGCCGACGCGGACCGTCGCGCCGTCGAGGCGATGGGCGAGGCGCTCGCCGGCACGGACAAGCCGTTCGTCCTCACCTCGGGCACCCCCGCCGAACCCGGGCGGGTGGCCACCGAGCTCGACGGGCACGAGATCGCCCCCGGTGCGGCAGGCGACCCGTCGCTCGCCGGTCCGGCGACCCGGATGGCCACCGCCGAATGGACGCTCGCGCTCGCCTCCCGAGGCGTCCGCTCGTCCGTCGTGCGCCTGCCCCGCACCAACCACGGGGAGGGTGACGAGGGCTTCATCGCGGCCCTGGTCCGGACCGCCCGTGACAAGGGCGTGGCGGGCCACTACGGCGACGGCGGCAACCGCTGGCCCGCCGTCCACCGCCTGGACTCCGCGCGCATGTTCCGCGTCGCGCTGGAGGACGCCCCGGCGGGGTCGACCCTGCACGCCGTCGCCGACGAGGGTGTGGCCCTGCGTGACATCGCCGAGGTCATCGGCCGCCATCTGGACGTGCCGGTGGTCTCGGTCCCGCCGGAGGAGGCCGCAGGGCACTTCGGGTGGCTGACCATGGTGCTCTCCGCGGATCAGCCGGCCTCCAGCGCGGCGACCCGTGAGCTGACGGGGTGGCGGCCGGCACAGCCGGGGCTGCTCGACGATCTCGAGGAGGGACACTATTTCCGTACGCCGTCGGTCTGATCGAGCCGACGGTTGTTCTCACGTATGTTCCCAGGGCTCACCCGACCGCGGTGGGACCGGAGTTCGAAGGAGCCGAGGAGACATGGCCGACACGACCCGCCCGCCGGTGCCGCCGTTCACCCGGGAGACCGCCCTCGCGAAGGTCCGGGCGGCCGAGGACGCCTGGAACACGCGGGACCCGCAGCGCGTGTCACTCGCCTACACGGAGGACTCCCGCTGGCGCAACCGGTCCGAGTTCGCCACGGGCCGGGACGAGATCGTCGCGTTGCTGACCCGCAAGTGGAACACCGAGCTCGACTACCGGCTGATCAAGGAGCTGTGGGCCCACGACGGGGCCCGCATCGCCGTCCGCTTCGCCTACGAGCACCACGACGACGCGGGGAACTGGTACCGCTCCTACGGCAACGAGAACTGGGAGTTCGACCGTCACGGTCTGATGCACACGCGCCACGCCTCCATCAACACCCTCCCGATCGCCGAGTCCGAGCGCGCGTACTTCTGGCCGCTGGGCCGCCGTCCCGACGACCACCCCGGCCTCAGCGACCTCGGCTTCTGAGGCGCCCTCCCGCCGGGCCCCTGCCGCTGGGTGCCCGCCCCCGCTAGCCGCCGATGGTCACCACTCGCGCCCACGCGGGCGGCCCGTCGGGCAGGTACTCGGGATCGGACTCGTCGTAGGACGGACGCCGGTGGTGGCGGCCGAACAGGCCCACCACCGTCCGGCACGGCGGGCGTCGGGACGGCCACGGGGTCTGGCCGTCCGTCAGCATCACCACGACGTCCGGGCGGGGCCGGGACTCCAGGGCGCGGGAGAAGCCCGTACGCAGATCCGTCCCGCCGCCGCCCAGCAGCTCGACGCCCTCCGTGCCGCCGCACAGGGGCCGGACCCGGCCGGCCGCCGCGTCGCACGGCAGTACGCCGACGAGGTCGCGGCGGCCACCGACCGCCCGGGAGATCGCCGCCACCTCCAGCAGGGCGCTGCCCAGTTCGGCGTCGCTGACCGAACCCGAGGTGTCGATCACCACGACCACCCGCGTCGGCCTGCGCCGCAGGCTCGGCAGCACGGCGCCGGGGACCGCCGCCGAACGGCGCGCCGGCCTGCCGTACACGTAGTCCTCGCCGGTGCCCGGCGCTGACGCCGCCGCCCTCACCGCCGCCCCGAGCAACTCCCGCCAGGGCTGTGGCGGGTGGAACGCCTCCTCCGCCCACCGCCGCCACCCGGCGGGCGCGTTCCCCGGGCGGCCCGCGATGCCCCGCGCCACGCGGAAGCGGACCGCGTCCCGCTCCTGCGTGCTGAGCCCGTGCGCCCCGTCCGGGCCCAGGTCCCACGGACGCCGCCGCCCGTCCGCACCGCTGCCGCACTCCAGCCACGCCAGATGCGCGGTGTGCGGCCCGAGGCGGAACTGCCGGAGGTAGTCCTCCATCAGCTCGCCGTCCTCCAACCCCAGGGGCCCCGGGCGGACGGCTCCCTCGGGCGCCGCCAGGCCCTCGCCGAAGATGTCGTCGTTGATCTCGCAGTCGGCCGCGATGTTCATCCGCAGCCGCTCCGCGGGCCCGGTCAGCCCGTGCCGGTGGGCGTAGCGGTCACTGCGCCCGTGGTGGTCGCGCAGCAGGTGCGACACCTCGTGCACCCAGACCCCGGCCAGCTCCTCCACGGGCGTGCGGTCCACGAAGGCGGGGGAGACGTAGCACCGCCAGTACGGATCGACGGCCATCGTCGGCACGGTACGGGATTCCACGGGATGCAGCGCGAACAGCGCCGTCGCCAGGTACGGGCGTACGCGCGCCGCCTGGAGCCGGGCCGCGAAGAGCTTCCCGGTGTCCAGGGCGCGTCCGGGAGTGTCCTGCGAGGGACGCGTGCGGCGCGCGGCCCGGACGACACGGGGGTACGGCGGCCGGCCGGGGACGGGCGCCTTCATCGGCCCGCCCCCGTCACGCCGAGCGAGCGCACCTCCGCCAGGCCGGCCCGCCGCGCTACGGACACCGCTCCGGCGAGCCCCTCGATCGACGCCGGCACCTCCCAGTCGTCGCGGCGCAGCGTGGCCAGCGTCGTCGCCGGTACCACCAGCAGATCCGGGGGCCCGGTCTCCGCCGCCCTCGCCAGCAGAGCCCAGGCGGCCTCCCACCGGCCTCGCTCCGGGCGCGAGCGGACGGCGGCCACCACCCCGTCCAGTGCCGCCTGGCGCAGATCGCCGCGCTCCGGCAGTTCCGCGCTCCCGGGGTCGGCCAGCAGATCCTCCGGGTCGGGCAGGTCCATCCGGTCGAGGTAGGCCAGGAACTCCAGCCCGGGGCCGTCCCCCACCGTCCCTCTGACCAGCAGGGACAGGACGTCGCGCGAGGCGCCGGCGGCGGTCGCGAAGGCGGTCAGGCACAGTGCCATGTCCCAGCTGCGCGGGGACGGCCACGCCCCGCCGCGCCCGGCCTCGCTCGACGGCAGCCGGTGCACCAGGGCGGGCCGGGCGCCCAGCAGCCCGCACACCGCGCGGCGGGCGAACGCCACGGCTTCGGGCAGCCGGTCGCCGTCCAGCACCGGCAGGTCGGCCCTCGGCCAGACACCTCCGAGGCCGCGCACCACGACATCGGCGTCGTGGACCCAGTGCAGATGGACGAAACGGTTGGCCAGCGGCGGGCTCAGCTCCCAGCCGTCGGCGGCGGACGAACGGGGGTTGGCGGCGGCCACGATCCGCACACCCGGCGGCAGGCGCAGGGCGCCGACCCGGCGCTCCAGCACCAGGCGCAGCAGCGCCGCCTGCACGGCCGGCGGTGCGGTGGAGAGTTCGTCGAGGAACAGCAGCCCACGGCCCGCACGCACCAGCTGTACCGCCCAGTCCGGCGGTGCCATCGGGACGCCGTTCTCCGCCGGGTCGTCCCCGATGACGGGCAGGCCGGAGAAGTCCGACGGCTCGTGCACGCTGGCGATCACCGTCGTCAGCGGCAGGTCCAGCGTGGTGGCGAGCTGGGTGAGCGCGGCCGTCTTGCCGATGCCCGGCTCACCCCACAGCAGGACCGGCAGATCGGCCGCCACGGCCAGGGTCAGCGCCTCCAGCTGCGGGTCGGGGCGAGGTGCGGTGGTCGTGTCCCGCAGCAGACCGAGCAGTGCGGCGGACACGTCGAGCCGGGAAGCGGCGGCGGAAGGCGCGGCGGCGGAAGGCGCGGGGGAGGCCGCAGGAGAGGTGGCGAGCGAGGCGTACGTGGTCATGAGGCATCACCTGTGAGGTCGAAGGGAGTTGTCGAAACCGCTCGACGGAACCGGCTCGACGAAAGCACTCGTCGAAAGCGGCCGAAGTCCGCCGAAGTCGGCCGGTCGGGCGGTGCGGGCGCGCCAGGGCGCGGACCGGGCGGACGGGCGGACGGGTCCTGCGGATCCGCCGCCGGAGGTCAGCGGAAGGCCGCCGACCGGGGCCGGGAGCGGTGGGTCGTGGGCCGGGACGGTGTCCGTACGGGCGGCTCCCGGCCAGGGGCGGGCAGGGCCAGACCCGCCCTGAACAGGCCGTGCCTGACCCGCCGTCGGGCGGCGTCGAGGAGCACGTCCCGCAGCTCGCCCTCCCGGAGCCGGGCGTCGGCACCGAGCACGCTCTCGACCCGGGCCAGCGCACCAGCCGCGTCCCCGTGCGCCAGCCGGTCACGGACCTCGGTCAGCCAGTCCGGCCGGCGGTGCGCCGCGTCGATGATCCGGAGGCAGGGGAGGGGCGTTCCGGTGAGCGCGGCGAGCAGTTCCTCCCGCCGGATCTCGGCGGGAGGGTGGTCCAGCGGGACCAACTCCCCGTCTACCAGGCCGATCCGGTGCCGGGCGCCCCGGCAGTCCACGACACGCGGCACCTCGGGGCCGTCCACGCCGGTGTTCGAGCGAGCACCGGTGCCGGTGTCCGGGTCCGAACGCCGTGGCGCCCCCGGTGTCAGAGCCGCCGCGACCAGCGGATGCAGCCGGCCGGGCGTGATCCACCCGCCGCGCAGCAGTTCCAGGTCGGGCAGGACCCGCGCGGCGGCGTCGGGCAGCACCGGAAGTCCCGCGCAGGCACCCGCCCGTGCGACCTCCGCGGACAGCACCTCGGGCGGGAGGCCCGCGCCGGAGGCCGCGGGGGCGCGCACGTCCAGGAGGAGACGCCGCCGGGCGCCGAGGCGCACCACGGCACGGTTTCCCGCGGCCGGCCCCTCCGCTGCCAGCAGCAGCGCGGTCTCGGCCGCCCACCGGCCGAGCGCGAACCGCCCCGCGTCCGGCAGACACGCGGCCCACCCGGGCGCGGGCCCGCCGGCCGCCCGCTCGGCGCCGGAACGCCACCGCAGTTCACCGCTGCGGCTCGCGTCCCAGAGATGGCGGTGCAGATCCAGACGGAAACGCCGGTCAGGTGCCCGGTATCCGTCCGGCCCGGCGGACTCGGAGCCGTCCCACAGGGCGAGGCTGATCCGCTGTCCCCCGTCTGCCCACGCCGGAGCGGTGCGCGCGACGAGGTGCACCGGGCGTGAACGTCCGGGCTCGTCGTACCGGGCGAGCGTGACGGACGTACCGGGGCGGAGGAAGCCGTCCGGTGCCGTCCTGGGCATGTGCCACCGCAGCAGATCCGGTGCGAGCCGGCGCAGGTCCGCCCGGACGCGGGAGGCCAGTTCGCGGCCGTGGACACGGGCGGCGGTACGGAGATCCAGATCGGTGTCGAATCCGGCGGCGGCGCACGCCCCCGCCCAGTCGCCTGCGGTGCGCCGGGCCGTCGCGGACTCGATCATGAGGGGCGGCACGGCGATCTCGCGCACGTGCAGCCAGAGGGCGAGGCGGGAATCCTCGAACGCGGTCGTGGTGAGCATCAGCACTCACCTTGCGCGGACGGGACCCCCAATCTGCGAACACATCGAGTAGTCATCGGCGGGAGCGTAGCCCCGACGCGCGTACGGTGCCAAGCCTTTTCCGTACGGCACCGCGACGCACCCGCCCGCGCACCCCCGCGCCGGCGGTCACTCGAAGAACTTGAGGCTCCAGCCGGTGCTGGTGGGGTCGCCCGGGACGTTCGCACGGCTGTAGGTGATGTCGCCCCACCAGCTGAACGTCCCCGTGTACCAGTGCCGGTTCTCCCACGAGTACGGCGTCCCCTTCGCGACCGCGTGGAACATCAGGGGGAACCGCGGACCGGCCGGCGGGCTCGTCGCGATGTCGCCGTCGAGGAGGACGAACGTGTGGTGGCCGGGCCCGTCGACGTACAGGGTCGGGTCCCAGCCGGCCATCATCGTCGCGCGGTCGGAGCCGAAGAGGCAGCCGTTCGACTTGTACCAGTCCCATACGTACGTGGGGTCGCCGCCGGCCCTGAGCCGCAGGTCGGCCAGGCAGTACCGGTCGCTCCAGCTGCCGTTGGCGGAGTAGGTGATGTGCAGCTGGCCGTTCGGGTCCTTGATCGCCTCCGGGGCCTCGTTGATGAACGGGTTGCCGACCACCCGCTCCCAGCTCTCCCGTGGCTGCGAGATGACGTACCGGGCGCCGGCGGGGGTGGTCGGGCTGCTCATCCGGGTGATGTAGAGGTTCTGCTCGACGTTGCTGTCGCCCTCCCAGCCGGACCAGACGAACCAGCGCTGCCCGCCGAACGTGAACAGCGTGCCGTCGATGGCCCACTTGTCGTCGGCCAGCGCGAGCTTCGTCCCGGCGGAGTACCCGCTGTCGGGCGCGGCGGAGTCGATGACGTACATCCGGTGGGCCGCGCCCCGCCCCGCCGAGAAGTAGATGTAGTACCGGCCGCCGTCCCGCACGATCTCCGGGGCCCAGACCTCGCCGAGGCCGCCGGTGTCCGACCAGACCTGACGCGCGGACGCCGAGGCCAGGGCCGCCGTCGACGAAGCCTGCCGTACGGCGATCCCGCCCCCGGTCGACTCCACCGAGACGTACGTGCTCCCGACGCGCAGCACGCTGGGATCGGCGGCGCGGAGACCGGTCTGCTCCGCCTGCGCGGGCTCGGCGGAGGAGAGGGACATCACGGCGGCGAGCACCATGGAGAGAGCGAAGGCGGCGGCACCGGCAAAGCGACGAGAGAACGTCATCATCCCGCTCCACGGGTCGGGCCCGGCGCCGGAGCGGCACCGGGGGAGGGGCAAGGCGGCCGTCCCTCCGACGTGCCGGTCGACGGACCGGCGTCGTACACCGACGGGACGGGAACCAGCTTGTACATCGATGAAAAGAGCGCTCCCCCAGCATCGTGAATGGTCCTGCACATGTCAATCGTCGTGCGGTCGTGCTCCCTCCGGCGACCGCGCCAGGATTCCCCTGGCGCGGTCCAGGACCGGCTTGTCGACCATGTGCCCGTCGACGGTCGCGACCGCTTCACCGGCACCCAGAACCGCCCGAGCCCAGCGCAGTTCGCTCTCCGTCGGCGCGAAGCCCGCGGCGACCGGAGCGATCTGCGCGGGGTGGACGCAGAGCTTGCCCGAGAAGCCGAGCCGGCGGGCGTGCGCCGTGTCCGCGGCCAGTGCCCCGGTGTCCCGGACCGCGGTGGTGACGCCGTCCACCGGCGGGCCGATGCCCGCGGCCGCCGACGCCAGGACGAGGCGGGAACGGGCGTATGCCAGGGCGAGGGTGTCCTCGGGTGCGACACCGAGCTGCGCCGCGAGATCCACATTGCCGAACGCGGCGCGCACGACGCCCGGCACGGAGCAGACCTCGTACGCCCGCTCGGCGCCGAGCGCCGTCTCGACGAGGGGGATCGGCGTACAGCGGGCGGCGATCCCGGCGAGGACCGCCGGGTCCTCGGCCTTCGGCACCATCACCGGGCAGCCGAGTCCGGCCGCCATGCGCAGGTCGGCCTCGAACCACGGTGTGCCGGGCGCGTTGACGCGTACGACGCAACGGTGGCCGAGCCCGGGCCACTCCGCGGCGGCCCGGCGGGCCCGGTCCTTGTGCCCGGCGGCGACCGCGTCCTCCAGGTCGACGACGACGAGGTCGGCACCGGAGCCCGCGGCCTTGTCGAAGCGGTCGGGGCGGTCGCCCGGTACGAAGAGCAGGGTGTGGGCGGCCGCGATCACGGCGGGCGTGCTCATGCGAAGGTCACCTCGGCGGTGGCGTGACGGGTGTCGCGGTGGGTGGCGGTGCGCAGCAGCGCGCCGGTGTCCGAGGGGCCGCCCTCGGCGAGCAGGTGCTCTCCCGCGAACGCCGGGCGCCGCAGCCGGAAGGAGAGTGCGCTCACCGTGCGGTCGGGGGCCTCGCGCCGGACCACCTCCAGCATGAGGAGGGCGAGCAGCGGACCGTGGACGACGAGACCCGGATAGCCCTCCGTGTCACGGCAGTACGGGGCGTCGTAGTGGATGCGGTGGGCGTTGGCCGTGAGCGCGCTCAGCCGGAACAGCAGCGTCGGGTCCGGCTGGGCGCGGAGCCGCCAGGGCTCCTCGGCGGCCGGGACCGCGCGGTCGTCCACGGTGTCCGGATGCCGTCCGCCACCGCTGCGCCCGGACCGGTAGACGATGTCCTGTTCCTCCACGAGACAGGTGCGGCCCGCCTGGCGGAACTCCTGACGCTCGGTCACGAAGAGCAGCTCCCCGCTGCGGCCGTTCTTCGGCGTCACCGCGCCCAGGCTGCTGACGCGTTCGGCCGGTTCACCCAGGCGCAGGGGGTGGACGATCCGGCTGCGTCCGCCGGCGAACATGCGCTGCCGGTCGGGGAGGGGCGGCAGGAAGCGCGCGTCGCGCAGATGGCCGTCGGGTCCGAGCTCGTGCTGGGCGGGCCAGTGCAGGAAGTGGAACCACTGCCACAGCGGCGGCAGCGGGTCACCCGCGCCCGCGGCGGGCCCGGGCAGGTCGAGGAGGGCGGACACGGCGGCGGTCGGGCCCGGGTCCATCGGGTCGTGGGCGGTGACGGGCTCGGGGTGCCAGGTCTCCACGTAGGAGCTGAGGGGTGCGGGCTGCATGGCGATCGGACCTCGTGTCTCAGGCGAGCGGGGCGGCACTCGACGGCTGCGGGACGGTGGCTGCCGCCTCCGGCGCCTCGTCGAGAGGGGAGGAGCGGGACGGTTCCCGTACGAGCAGGGTGGCCAGGAACGTGAGGCCGACGCATCCGGTGACGTACCAGAAGAAGAGCGTCTCGCGGCCACCGTCCTTCAGGGCGAGCGCGATGGGCTCGGTCAGCCCGCCGAAGGTGGCGGTGACCAGGGCGTGCGGCAGGCCCACCCCGAGCGCACGGACCTTGGTGGGGAACATCTCGGCCTTGATGATCGCGGCCAGCGCGGAGTAGCCGGTGACGAAGGTCAGGGCCACGGTCATGAGGAGGAAGGCGATCCAGGGGCTGCTGGTGCGGCCGAGGAGCGTCATGAGGGGCACGGTCAGCAGCATGCAGCCGCCGGAGAACGCGAACATGACCGGGCGGCGGCCGATGCGGTCGGACAGGGCGCCGACGGCGGGCTGCATCAGCATGTAGACGAACAGCGCGGCGAAGCCGATCAGGGTGACCGTGGGCTTGGCGATGCCGGCGGTGTTCACCAGGTACTTCTGGAGGTACGTGGTATACGTGTAGAAGGCGACGGTGCCCCCGATGGCGAGGCCGAAGACCGCGAGGAGCTGGCGCGGGTACTCGGCGAACAGCGCGACGAGGCCCTTGCGTTCGGAGGCCCCGGCGCCCGTCCGGTGCCCCGCGGTGCGCTGCCGCTCCTTCTCGAAGTGCTCGGACTCCTCCATGCTGCGGCGCAGGTACATCACGACCAGACCGGCCGCGGCGCCGATCACGAAGGGGACGCGCCATCCCCAGCCGTGCAGCTGCTCCTCGGTGAGCAGGTTCTGCAGGACGATCGCCACGAGCAGCGCGGCGAGCTGGCCCATCACGATCGAGACGTACTGGAAGCTGGACCAGAAGCCGCGCCGTCCCGCCGGGGCGACCTCGGAGAGGTAGGAGGCGCTCGACCCGAACTCCCCGCCCACGGACAGGCCCTGGGCCAGTCGGGCCAGGACCAGCAGGGCGGGCGCCCAGAGGCCGATGACGTCGTGGCCGGGGGCGAACGCGATGGTCAGGGAACCGGCACTCATCAGGGTGACCGACAGGGTCAGCGCGCGGCGCCGGCCGAACCGGTCCGCGTACGCGCCGAGCAGCCAGCCGCCGAGAGGGCGCATGAAGAAACCGACGGCGAAGACGACCGCTGTGGAGAGCAGCTGGGCCGTCCGGTCGCCCTCGGGGAAGAACACCGACGCGAAGTAGATGCTGAACGTGGCGTAGGCGAACCAGTCGTACCACTCGACCAGGTTGCCCAGGCAGCCGCGTACGACGTTCGCGGTGACGCGGGAGCGGTCGGGTGCGGTGGGTGCTGCGGGGGTGCGGCTCTGCGGCATGGGAAGCTCCGTTGCTCTCGTCGCCCGGAAGACGCGGCGGCTCGGGCGGCCCTTCGGCGCGGCGACTCCAGGTGCTCGGCGGCTCACGTGCCCCACATCATGAGCGCTGATCGAGCCGGAAGGACAATAGAAATCCGTGATGCCCGCATGACTCGGCCGCATGGCGGCGGCCCGGCACCCCGGCGCACTCCGGGGAGCGCGGCCGTCAGACGCCGGTGCCCCGCTCCCCGGCCCCGTCCCCGGCCCGGCCCTCGGACCGGTCCCCTGAGTCGCCCCCGGCCCGGTCCCCGGACGTGTGCAGCTGCGCCGAGGGCCACCGCCCCTGCGCCACGGCCGACTCCACCCGGTGGACCAGCTCCCGGGCGACCACCTCGACGGCGGGCGGGACCCGCCGGTACCGAGGGGTCCCGAGCACGATCGACCGCCACACCTCGGGTTCGCACAGCGGCGCCGCGCTCAGCGTGCCCTCCGCGACGTCCTCGGCGATGCCGACGCCGGGCAGGACGGTCCAGCCGTGCCCCGCCAGCACCAACTGCTTCTGCACGCGCATCGCGTTGGTCTGTACGGCGATGTCCATCGGGCTCCCGGCCCGGGCCGCCGCCGCGTCGATCAGGGTGCGCAGGGCATGACCCGCGGCAGGCATCACCAGGGGGTGCGCCGCCACGTCGGTGAAGGCGGCCGGGCGGTCGGCCCGCAGCCCGGCCGCCGCGGGGGCCACCGCCCACAGACGCTCCCGCACCAGGGGGCGGGCGTTCAGGGAGGGGGAACTGTCCAGGTTGTACAGCAGGGTGAGATCCAGGTCGCCGTCGTCGAGCCACCGCTGGAGATGGCCGGAGTACCCCGTCATCAGCCGCAGCTCCACCCCCGGATGGGCCGCGCCGACAGCCGACACCAGCGGCTCGGCCAGCAGATCGCTCGTGCTCTCCAGCAGCCCGACCGTGACGATGCCCGTCACCTCGCCCGGGCTGGGCTGAACCTCGGCGCGCGCCCGCTCCAGTTCGCTCAGGGCCCGGCGCGCCCGGTCGATCATGATCTCGCCCGCCTCGGTGGGCCGCATGCCCTGGCGCGTACGCCGGAAGAGGGCGACGCCGAGCTCCTCCTCCAGGGTGCGGATCTGCCGGGTGACGGCGGGCTGCACCAGGTGGAGCAGCTCGGCGGCGCGCGTCACGCTGCCCACCTCGGCGACCGTGATGAGTGCCTTGAGCTGCTTGACGTCCATGGTGCGTCCCTCTTCCGGCATCCGCGGCCCGCATGGCAGCATCACGGATTGTTATTTCCCTTGGCTTCACATGAGTGCACATGATGGTACTCCCGCTCGGGCAACCGACACCTCCGGAGGACAACGCATGCCAGAGAACGCAGCGCCCGCCGATGACCTGCCGCTCTCCGGCATCACGGTCGTGAGCATCGAGCAGGCCGTCGCGGCCCCCTTCGCCACCCGCCAGCTCGCCGACCTCGGAGCACGGGTGATCAAGGTGGAGCGCCCGGGTGACGGGGACTTCGCCCGGGCGTACGACACCACGGTGCACGGCCAGTCCAGCTACTTCGTGTGGCTGAACCGCTCCAAGGAATCGCTGACCCTGGACCTGAAGTCGGAGGACGGCCGGGCGGTCCTGGAGGAACTCCTGGCACGGGCCGACGTGTTCGTGCAGAACCTGGCCCCCGGCGCCGCCGCCCGCATGGGCCTGGCCGCCGACGACCTGGCGCAGCGGTTCCCGTCGCTGATCCCGTGTTCCGTCACCGGCTACGGATCGAGCGGGCCCTGGGCGGACCGCAAGGCGTACGACCTGCTGGTGCAGTGCCAGACCGGCCTGGTCTCCCTGACCGGCAGCGCCGAGGAGGCCGCCCGGGTCGGGGTGTCGGTCGCCGACATCGCCGCGGGCATGTACGCCTACAGCGGCATCCTCACCGCGCTGTTCACCCGGGCGACGCGTGGTTCCGTACGGGCCGTGGAGGTCTCGCTCTTCGAGGCGCTGGCCGAGTGGATGAGCCAGCCCGCGTACTACACGGCGTACAGCGGGGTGCAGCCGCCGCGCGTCGGCACCCGGCACGCCACCATCGCCCCGTACGGCACCTACACGGCGGCCGACGGCAAGGACGTCCTGCTCTCCGTGCAGAACGAACGCGAATGGGCCGCCCTCTGCGAGGAGTTCCTCGGCGACCCGGGCCTCGCCACCGACCCGCGCTACGCCACCGGATCAGCCCGGGTGCGCCACCGTGCGGAGGTCGACGCGCTGCTGGCCGGGAGGATCGCCTCCTCGGACAGCGGCGAGGTGATGCGGCTGCTGGACACGACCGGCATCGCCAACGCCCCCGTCAACGACGTCAAGCAGTTCCTGGAACACCCCGTGCTGGCGGGCCGCGACCGCTGGCGCGAGGTGCCCGTACCCGGTGGAGCGACGATGACGGCCCTGCTGCCGCCCGTCGACCTGGCCGGCACCGCCCCGCGCATGGGCCCGGTCCCCGCCGTGGGCGAACACACCGAACGGATCCTGGCCGAGCTGGGACACACACCCGACCGGATCGAAGCCCTGCGCGCCCACGGCGCCGTCTGACCACCCGGCACACGAGCAGGACCCGCGGCAAGGAGGCCGCCCCACATGAGCACCCTCGACATCCTCTCCGAGGACGAGCAGTTCGTCGTCCGCACGGTGCGCGACTTCGTCGACAAGGACATCAGGCCCGTCGCGCGGGAACTCGACCACACCGACACCTATCCCGAGGCGCTGATCGAGCAGATGAAGGAGCTCGGCATCTTCGGCCTCGCCGTCCCGGAGGAGTACGGCGGCACGCCGGTGTCGACCCCCTGCTACGTCCTGATCACCGAGGAGCTGGCGCGCGGCTGGATGAGCCTCGCCGGCGCCATGGGCGGACACACCGTGGTCGCCAAGCTCCTGCTCCGCTTCGGCACCGAGGAGCAGAAGCGGCGGTACCTGCCGAGGATGGCCACCGGCGAGGTGAGGGCCACCATGGCCCTCACCGAGCCGGGCGGCGGCTCCGACCTCCAGGCCATGCGCACCGTCGCCCGTAAGGACGGCGAGGGGTACGTGATCGACGGCGCGAAGACCTGGATCACCAACTCGCGGCGCTCGCAGCTGATCGCCCTGCTGTGCAAGACCGACCCGCAGGCGTCCCCGGCGCACAAGGGGATCTCCATCCTCCTCGTCGAACACGGCCCCGGACTGACCGTCTCCCGCGATCTGCCCAAGCTGGGCTACAAGGGCGTGGAGAGCTGCGAACTCTCCTTCGAGGGCTTTAGGGCGCCGGCCGACGCGGTGCTCGGCGGGGCCGAGGGCGACGGGTTCGGCCAGATGATGAAGGGCCTGGAGACCGGCCGTCTCCAGGTCGCCGCCCGCGCCCTCGGCGTCGGCCGGGCCGCACTGGAGGACTCCCTCGCCTACGCCCAGGAGCGCGAGTCCTTCGGGCAGCCGATCTGGAAGCACCAGTCCATCGGCAACCACCTCGCCGACATGGCGACCTCGCTCACCGCCGCCCGCCAGCTCACCCTGTACGCGGCGCGCGAGGCGGACGCCGGGCGGCGGGTGGACATGGAGGCGGGCATGGCGAAGCTGTTCGCCTCCGAGACGGCCATGCAGATCGCCCTCAACGCCGTACGCATCCACGGCGGATACGGCTACTCGACCGAGTTCGACGTGGAGCGCTACTTCCGTGACGCCCCGCTGATGATCGTCGGGGAGGGCACCAACGAGATCCAGCGCAATGTCATCGCGAGCCAGCTGGTCAGGCGCGGAGGCCTCGACGCGTGAACACCGCGGGGCGCTCCTCCCGGACGCCCGACGGCGGGTGCGGGCCTTGCTAGGGTTGCGGCGGCCGTAGTCCGACCGCGCCGTCCACCCCGGCTCCGACCGCACGCCGTTGGACGAGGGAGAGTGATTCTGTGGGGATCGTCGACGACGCCCTGGACCGCGCGGGCCAGGAGGCGTTCACCCGGGAGCCGCCCAGGAGCCTCAAGGCGCGCATCAACTTCCTGATGAAGCAGCTCAGGACGACCAAGGCCGTCGCCCGGGAGATCGGGGTCAGCCAGCGCTCGGTGGAGCGCTACATCAAGGGTGAGCGCAAGCACCCCCCCAGGGCCGTCGCCGACCGGATCGACGCGGCGGTACGTTCCCGGTGGCAGCCGAGGGTCCGCCGGCGCCGCCGGCAGCAGGCCGCCGCCGCGACCGGCATCACCGTGGAGACGCGGGCCCGGTTCGGCTACACCGCGCCCGTCGGCACGACCGACGACGGGCGGATGCGCCGGCTGACCGTGCACCTGCCCCCCGCGTACGCCCGCCGTCTGTTCGACGCCCAGCAGGAGGGGGCCGACGACGGGCGACTGCGTGACATCGTCGCCGAGGGGCTCCAGGAGATCTACTTCAAGGACGGCGGGCGCAGGGCCCAGGACCTCGAAGTCGCGCTCACGGACGTCGACTACTTCGACGTCTCCTACTGAGGGCTGTCGCGCAGTCCCGTCTGCCGGGAGAAAGCCCGAAGTCCACTGTCCCGCAAGGGCGTTGCTCATCCGCTCGACCGTCGTGCGCGACCGGCCGAGCCGGAAATCCGCACCTGTCATGAACCTTGTCAGTTCGGCTCCGGGCGCTCTATTGTCGCGGACAGAAAGCGCTTTCCCCTCCTGGCTCCTGTCCGGTGGAAGCGTCCGTCGCGACGGCCGTCGTGACGGACGCGCACGAGCCGCCACCGGCCGGGTCCAGGGCTTCCCTGAGAAGCACACGCGTCACAGCCGACGCGAGCCGCCCGTCGACGGCAGCTCCGCCGGTCCGCCGTTGCGACCGCGGCGACACCCAGCACGTGAAGACGAATGGGGACACCAAGATGAGACGACCAGTCGCGCTGCGACTCAACGCCGCTCTGGCCACGCTGGCCGTGGCGGCCGCGACCGGCGTGGTGCTGTCGATGCCCGAGGCGGCGTCGGCGGCGGTGACCGGGAGTGCCACCGGGTACGCGACCCAGAACGGCGGGACCACCGGCGGTGCCGGCGGGACGACGGTGCGGGCCACCACGGGTACGGCGATCCACACGGCTCTGTGCAACCGGGCCAGCAGCAGCACCCCGATCACCATCGAGGTCGAGGGCACGATCAACCACGGCAACACCACCAAGGTGTCCGGCGACAGCTGCAACACCGCCGCCGGTGTGATCGAGCTCAAGCAGATCAGCAACGTCACGATCGTCGGCGTCGGCAGCGGAGCCGTCTTCGACCAGCTGGGCATCCACATCCGCCAGTCCAGCAACATCATCATCCAGAACGTGACCGTCAAGAACGTCAAGAAGTCCGGCTCTCCCACCTCCAACGGCGGGGACGCCATCGGCATGGAGAGCGACGTCCGCAACGTCTGGGTCGACCACACCACCCTCGAGGCCTCGGGCGGTGAGTCGGAGGGGTTCGACGGCCTCTTCGACATGAAGGCCAACACCCAGTACGTCACGCTGTCCTACAGCACCCTGCGCAACTCGGGCCGCGGCGGGCTGGTCGGGTCCAGCGAGACCGAGCTCTCCAACGGCTACATCACGTACCACCACAACCTGTACGAGAACATCGACTCGCGCGTGCCCCTGCTGCGCGGCGGCATCGCGCACATCTACAACAACTACTACGTGAAGCTCAACGAGTCCGGCATCAACTCCCGGGCGGGCGCGCGTGCCAAGGTGGACAACAACTACTTCAAGGACTCCAAGGACGTCCTCGGCACGTTCTACACCGACGCGGCCGGATACTGGCAGGTCAGCGGCAACACCTTCGACAACGTGACCTGGTCCGCCCCCGGCAGCGAGAACAACCCCGCCGGTCCCGACCCGAAGTCCAACACCACGGTCAGCATCCCGTACGCGTACAGCCTCGACGCCGCGAGCTGCGTGCCGGGGATCGTGACGGCGACGGCCGGTGCCAACAAGGGCCTGAAGGTGTCGGACGGCAACTGCTCGCCGCAGACGCCGGACCCGACGGAGCCGACCCCGGACCCGACGGACCCCACGCCCGACCCCACCCAGCCCAGCGGGACCAACCTCAGCCTGGCCGCCGGTGCCGACGGTTCCAGCAAGGCCTCCGGAACCAGCTACGGCAACGTGCGCGACGGTGACCTGAACACCTACTGGTCACCGTCCGGCTCCACCGGTTCCGTCTCGGTCAAGTGGGGGAGCGCCACGTCGGTCTCCAGGATCAACATCCGTGAGGCATCGGGCTCCACCGGCGCCATCAAGACCTGGAGGGTCCTCAACGGTGACACCGGCGCCGTGCTGACCTCCGGCAGCGGGGCGGGCGTCATCGCGGTGCCCGCGACCTCGCTGAAGAAGATCACCTTCGAGATCACCGGCTCCACGGGGGCACCGAAGGTGGCCGAGTTCGAGACGTACGCCGGATAGCGGGGCGGTCCCGGGCGCGCCGTCGTCCGGGGCCGTGACCCGCCGCTCCAGTTGTACGGGACGGGGGCCGTCGGACGCGACGGCCCCCGTCCGCACGCGCGCCCCGGCGCGCCGGGGGCCGATGACCGCGTACCGGCCCTGTGGTGGAATCGGCGGACCGGCCCGGCCGGTTCGGGGACATGACGAGCCGGCCCGGTGCCCGGCCGCCCGTTCCTCCTCCCTCTGGAGCGCCTCTTGAGCAGCGACAGCGCCCGCACCGGCGACACCCTCGACGTCCAGGCGATCCGTGCCTGTTTCCCCGCCCTGAAGGCGGGGACCGCCCGCTTCGACGCCCCCGGCGGCACCCAGACGCCCCAGCAGGTGATCGACGCGATCACCGAGTCCCTCACCCGTCCGCTGGCCAACCGCGGCGTGCTCACCGAGGGCGCGCGCAACGCCGAGGCCCTCGTGGCCGGCGCCCGGCAGGCTCTGGCCGACCTCCTCGGCTCGGAGCCCGGCGCGGTGGTCTTCGGCCGCAGCGCCACCCAGCTCGTCTACGACCTGGCGCGCACCCTCGCCAAGGACTGGGGTCCAGGGGACGAAGTGGTGGTCTCGCGGCTGGACCACGACTCGAACATACGGCCATGGGTGCAGGCCGCCGAAGCGGTGGGCGCGACGGTCCGGTGGGCCGACTTCGACCCGGGGACGGGAGAGTTCGAGCCGGGGCACCTCCAGGCCGTGCTGTCCGGCCGCACCCGGCTCGTCGCCGTCACCGCCGCCTCCAACCTCATCGGCACCCGCCCCGACGTCCCCGCCCTCGCCGAGCTGGCGCACCGCGCGGGCGCGCTGCTCCACGTCGACGCCGTGCACCACGCCTCGCACGCCACCGTCGACCTGGCCGCACTCGGAGCGGACACCCTGGTCTGCTCGCCGTACAAATTCCTCGGACCGCACCTCGGTGTGCTGACCGGGCGGCGCGAACTGCTCCACAGCCTGCGGCCGGACAAGCTGCTGCCCTCCAGAGACGCCGTGCCCGAGCGCTTCGAGCTGGGCACGCTTCCCTATGAACTCCTGGCGGGCGCGACGGCGGCGGTGGACTTCCTCGCCGGTCTCGTGCCCGGCCCGGGCAGCCGGCGGGAACGGCTGGTCCGGGCGTTCACCGCGCTCACCGCGCACGAGGACCGGCTGCGCGGACGCATCGAGGACGGCCTCGCCGCGCTGGGCGGCGTCACGGTGTACTCCCGGGCTCGTCGGCGCACCCCGACCACCCTGTTCACCGTGGCCGGCAGGACCCCGGGGGACGTCTCCCGGCAGCTGGCCGAGCGCGGCGTCGACGCGCCGGCCGGGTCCTTCTACGCGTGGGAGGCGTCCCGTCGGCTGGGGCTGGGCGAGGAGGGCGGCGTACGCGTCGGTCTCGCGCCCTACACGAACGACGACGACGTGGACCGCCTCCTGGACGCGCTCGACGTGCCCCGGTGACGGCCTGAACGAGTGGGACCGGCGCCGGGCGGGGCGCCGGAGGCAGGAGGCCTCGTGCGTGGCACGGCCATTGACCGGCCGTGTTCACGCGCCTAATCTCGGTTCTCATACATGTATGTCATCTGCATACGGAGATGAGGGCTGTGGGTGGTCCCGCGCGACGGACCTCGGCGTCCCCGGCCTCCGCACCTCTCCCCGCCCGGCGCCCCTCCCGCACCCAAGGACACCGACCCGCATGAATCAGCCGACCATCACCCACTTCGCCGTCTATCCGGTCGCGGGACGCGACTGCATGGAGCTGAACCTCTCCGGCGCCCACGGCCCGTTCTTCACCCGCAACATCGTGGTCCTCACGGACTCCGAAGGCCGTACGGGACTGGGGGAGGTGCCCGGGGGCGAGAAGATCACCCGGACCCTGCGTGACGCCGCGCCGCTCGTCGTCGGCGCGAAGCTGGGCGACCACAAGCGGGTCCTGCGCGAGATCGGGAGCCGGTTCGCGGGCCGGGACACGGGCGGGCGCGGCGCCCAGACCTTCGACCTGCGGACCACCGTGCACGCCGTCACCGCCGTCGAGTCGGCGCTGCTCGACCTCCTGGGCCGGCACCTCGGCGTACCCGTTGCGGCGCTGCTCGGCGACGGGCAACAGCGGGACTCCGTACGGGTGCTGGGCTATCTCTTCCACGTCGGCGACCCCGACCGCACCGATCTGGACTACGTCCGCGAACCCGCCGCCGACGTCGAGTGGTACCGCGTCCGCCACGAGGAGGCACTCACCCCCGAGGCGATCGTCCGCCAGGCCGAGGCGGCCCACGAGCTGTACGGCTTCCGGGACTTCAAGCTCAAGGGCGGGGTCCTCGCCGGCGCGGACGAGGTCCGGGCCGTCCGCGCCCTCAAGGCCCGCTTCCCCGAGGCGCGGATCACCCTGGACCCGAACGGCGCCTGGTCCCTGCGCGAGGCGGTCGAGCTGTGCTCCCCGCTGGTGGACACACTCGCGTACGCCGAGGACCCCTGCGGGGCGGAGGACGGCTACTCGGGACGAGAGATCCTCGCCGAGTTCCGCCGCGCCACCGGCCTGCCGACCGCGACCAACATGATCGCCACCGACTGGCGCCAGCTGACCCACGCCCTGGCCCTCCAGTCGGTGTCCATCCCGCTGGCCGACCCGCACTTCTGGACCATGCAGGGATCCGTGCGCGTGGCGCAGCTCTGCAACGCGATGGGCCTGACCTGGGGATGCCACTCCAACAACCACTTCGACATCTCACTGGCCATGATCACGCACTGCGGTGCCGCCGCCCCGGGCGAGTACAACGCCCTGGACACGCACTGGATCTGGCAGGAGGGCCTGGAGCGTCTCACCGCCGAACCGCCACGCATCCAGGGCGGTGAGATCGCCGTGCCCGACGCCCCCGGCCTGGGCGTCGAGCTCGACATGGACCGCCTCCTCGCGGCCCACGAGCTGTACCTCGAAAAGGCGCTGGGCGCGCGGGACGACGCCGCGGCGATGCAGTACCTGGTGCCCGGCTGGACGTTCGACGCCAAGCGGCCCTGCCTGGTGCGGTAGTCCCCGGGCCGGGCCGACGGGCGGCCGTCAGGACGCCCGCGCCGCCGTCGCCAGGAGGTCCGCGGTCCACCGGCGCACGGCCTCGGTGACCTCAGGTGTGACGAACGCCAGGAGCGTGTCGTCCACGGACCCGTCGGGCCCCACCACCAGACCGGTGCGCCCTTCCAGCGCGGGGTCGAGAGCGGCGGCCAGGGGGCCCGTCGCGGCGGCGGTGACGGGCGCCGAGACACCCTTCTGGATCTGCTCCCAGTAGGGCCGCATGGCCGGCGGCAGGATGTCGATGGTCATGAGCGCCGCGTTGCCCGTCGCGGCGGCCCCCGGGTCGGCGGCGATCACCGAGACACCCCGGGGAGCGAGACGTCCGGCGAGCTCCGTCGAGTGGGCGAGATGGGCCAGCTTGGCCCGTCCCGTGGTGGCCAGGCCGTAGTGGGGGCCCGGCGGTTCGGCGTCCTCGAACACCGCCTGGGCGGCCGTGATGGCGGACGACGTGACGTTCACGACGCGGCTCGGGGCCGCCGCGGCGAGTGCGTCGATCAGCGTCTCGGTGAGGACGTACGGGGACAGGTGGTTGAGGGCGATGCTCGCCTCGATGCCCTCCGGGCTCTCCCACCGCTCGGTCCACATGCCGCCCACGTTGTTCACCAGCAGGTTCAGCGCGCCTTCGGCCGCGAGCCGTTCCCCCAGCCGCCTGGTCGCGGCCAGGGACGACAGGTCCGTGCGGACGAAACGGCCCGCGGGGCGCCCGGCGGCCTCGTCGACACGGGCCACCGCCGCCTCTCCCCGCGCCGCGTCGCGTGCGACGAGCGTGACGTCCCATCCCCGGCGCGCCAGGCCGAGCGCCGTCTCCAGACCTATGCCGCCGGTGCCGGCCGTCACCACTGCCCTCGGGGCCTGCTCGGTCATCACGTACTCCCATGTCGGTGCCTCGTCCGTGGGCGGTCGCCCTCCGTCCGTGGACCCAGCAGACAGCGCGCGGGTCGATCATGGAAGTTCCCGTCCGGCATGGCCCGATGCCCCACCGGCATGCCCTCAGGTGGGAGGATGTCCGCATGGGTGATGTGGAGATCCGGCAGGTCCACTACTTCATCGCCGTGGCGGAGGAGGGCAACTTCACCCGCGCCGCGCAACGGCTGGCGATGACGCAGCCCGCGCTCTCCCGGGCGGTCCTGGCCCTGGAGAGAACCCTGGGCGCCACGCTGCTGCTGCGCACCCCGAAGGGCGTCACGCTGACCGCCGCGGGTCACGCGATGCTGGAGGAGGGCCGGTCGCTGCTGGCCCAGGCGGGGAACGTGACGTCGCGGGTGCGCCGGGCCGCCGAGCAGCACGCCTCGGTGACGGTGACCGGACCCGGGTGCGACGCCGCGCTGCTGGACCGGATGATCCGGTCGTACAACGAGGCACGCCCGCAGCATCCGGCCCGGATGGCCGTCGGCACGATCGACGACCAGCTCGGCCGGCTGCGCTCGGGCCAGGCCGACATCGCCCTCTGGCGCGGGCCGGTGCGTGAGCGCGGACTGAACGGCGTGGTGCTGCGCCGCGAGAACATCAGCGTCCTGATGAGCGACGGGCACCGGCTGGCCGGCCGGGAGACCCTGAGGGTCGCCGACCTCGCCGGTGAACCGCTGCTCGGCTGGGTGGGCCCGGGAGCCCAGCTCGACGATCCCGGCCTCTGGCCGGACGGACTGCCGGGGACGCCGGGCCCCCAGGTCAGCGACGGCCTGCAGATGCTGGCGGTCGTCCGGCTCGGGCAGGCGGTCGCCCTCGCCGCCCAGCTGCCCGACGGCGGCCGCCCGCCCGAGGGGACCGTCAGCCTCCGCCTGGACGACGGGCCGGCGGTGCCCCTGCGGCTCGTCTGGCCGAAGGAGCGGGCGACGCCGGGCATCCGGCGCTTCGCCAGGCACGCGGCGGCGTCGTTCCGGGTGCCGGGGCAGGGAGGCGCGGGTCAGCCCGCCCGGACCGCCGTCCGGACGGGCTGACCCCGGTTCCGCCGGCCGAGCGGTCCGGGGCCGAACGCTCCCCGGTCACCGGGGCCGGCGGCTGGTCCGTACGCTCCACCGGCCCTCGAAGCGGCTGAGGCGGACCGGGTGGTCGAAGCACTTGCTGAC
Source organism: Streptomyces sp. NPDC104381 (assembly GCF_055583745.1). Taxonomy (NCBI): domain Bacteria; kingdom Bacillati; phylum Actinomycetota; class Actinomycetes; order Kitasatosporales; family Streptomycetaceae; genus Streptomyces; species Streptomyces sp. NPDC104381. The sequence goes on along the minus strand of NZ_JBVJNK010000002.1, from coordinate 820,216 downwards.
CTGATCGCTGGTCAGCACCTCGTCGGCGGGTCCCGACGCCATGCACCGCCCGTCGCGCAGCAGCATCACATGGGTCGTGCCCGGAGGCAGCTCCTCCAGATGGTGCGTGACCAGCACCGACGCGAGCTCCAGTGAGCTCTGCTGAAGGGTGTCGAGCCGTTCGATCAACTGCTCACGGCCCGCGACGTCCAGGCCCGTCGCCGGTTCGTCCAGGAGCAGCAGCCGGGGCCGGGGCATCAGCGCCCGGGCGATCAGGGCGCGTCCGCGCTCGCCCTGAGACAGGGTCGGCCACCGCGCCTCGCGCCGTCCCGCGAGGCCGAGCAGGGCGGTGAGCTCGTCGGCCAGCTCCAGTTGCCCGGGCGTCGGCCTCCAGCGCGGCAGGGGCTCGATGCTGTTGGTCAGGCCCGTCAGGACGACGTCCCTGACCTTCAGCGGTGAGCGCAGTGCGTGGCGCGGGTCGACATGGCCGACGTACGTACGCAGTTGGCGCAGGTCGACCCGGCCCAGCTCGTGCCCCAGGACCTCGACCGTGCCCCGGGTGGGGTGCGTGAGTGCTCCGAGGAGGCCGAGCAGTGTGCTCTTGCCGGCACCGTTGGCGCCGAGCAGGGCCCAGTGTTCACCGGCCCGCACGGTCAGCGAGACCTCGCTCAGGATGTGGTTCCCGTCGCGCACGAGGTCCACGTCGTGGACGCGGAGGACGGGGGGTGTGACGGTCATCGGGTCTGTGCTCCAGTGCGGTTGACGGCGGCCATGACCGCCTGGACGGACGCGGTCAGGACCGAGGTGTCCCAGCCGGCGCCCCAGCGGGTGACCCCGTCCACGCGGCACTCGGCGTACGCGACGGCGGGACCGCCCGGCCCGGTGGCGGTGGAATGCTCGGTGAAGGCCAGGACGTCGACCTGGATCCCGGCCGCACGCAGGGCGTCCGTCAGGGCGGACAGCGGGCCGTTCCCGGTGCCCCGGCAGGAGCGGACCTGCCCGCCGGTGCGCAGCTCACAGGTGAACTCGTGCTCACCCGGCCCGGTTTCCGAGGCCGACCAGGACTCCAGGGTGAGGGTGCCGTCGTGGGCGGGGGTGAGGTAGGTGGTGCGGAAGAGCTCCCACAGCTCCTTGTGCGAGAGCTCGCGTCCGGTGCCGTCCGTGACGTGCTGCACCGCACGCGAGAAGTCCGGGCGCATCGCCGGCGGCAGGTCCAGCCCGTGGTGGGTGCGGAGCAGGTGGGCGATTCCCCCCTTCCCCGACTGGGAGTTGATGCGGATGACCTCCTCGTACGTACGGCCGATGTCGCCCGGGTCGACGGGCAGGTACGGAACCTCCCAGGGGGCCTCGCGCGGACTCACCCCGGACTCGGCGGCCCGCGCGGTGTGCAGGGCCATGCCCTTGGCGATGGCGTCCTGGTGGGTGCCGGAGAACGCCGTGTGCACGAGCTCGCCGGCGTAGGGGTGCCGGGGGTGGACCGGCAGCCGGTTGCAGTGCTCCACCACCTCGCGGACGGCGTCGATGTCCGAGAAGTCGATCATCGGGTCGACGCCCTGCGCGTACAGGTTGAGGGCCAGCGTCACCAGGTCGACGTTGCCCGTGCGCTCGCCGTTGCCGAACAGGCAGCCCTCCACCCGCTGGGCGCCCGCCAGTACGGCGAGTTCGGCGCAGGCGACGCCCGTGCCCCGGTCGTTGTGCGGGTGCACGGAGAGGATCACGGAATCGCGGCGCGCCAGATGGCGGTGCATGTACTCGATCTGATCGGCGTACACGTCGGGCGTCGCGATCTCCACCGTGGCGGGCAGATTATGGATCACCGGCCGCTCGGGGCTCGCCTCCCACAGCTCGGTGAGCCCGTCGCAGATCTCCAGGACGAAGTCCGGCTCGGTGAGGTTGAAGACCTCGGGGGAGAACTCGAACCGGATGTCCGCGCCCGGTCGTTCCCCGGCACGCCGCATCAGATGCGTCGCGGCCTCCCTGATCAGCGCCCGGACCTCGGCGCGGGAGCGGCCCAGGACGACGTCCCGCCACACGGGCGCGGTGGCGGTGTAGAGGTGGATCAGCGTGCGGGGGAGTCCCTTCACGGACTCGACGGTCCGGTCGATCAGGTCCGTGCGGGCCGGGGTGAAGACGGAGACGGTCACGTCGTCGGGGACCGCGCCGCTCTCCGCGAGGTGGCGTACGAAGTCGAAGTCGGTCCGGCTGGCGGAGGGGTAGCCGACCTCGATCTCCTTGAAGCCCATGGCGACCAGCAGATCGAAGAAGCGGCGCTTGCGCTCGGTGTCCATGGGCTCGGCCAGGGCCTGGTTGCCGTCCCGCAGGTCGACCGGGACCCACAGCGGGGCCCGCTCCACCCGGCGGCCGGGCCAGGTGCGGTCCACCAGGGGCAGCGCCACCCGGTCGTGGGCGGGGCGGTAGCGGTGGTGCGGCATCGAGCTCGGACGCTGGGGGTTCCAGGCCGGGACGCCCGCAGGGAGATCACCGGACGGAGTACGCAGAGTGGGGAACGCCGTGGCCCCGGGGGGAGCCGGCGGGACGAGGGAGGAGGTCATGCGGAGAACCGCTTTCTTCGGCCGTGGAGTGACCGGCACAGCCCGACACCCGCTGCGGGGGGCCGGTCAGTCGTGTGTCAGGCCCCGCAGCGGCGTACGAGAAGAAGGAGCTCGTTCAGCGGCATGCCGGGTACAGTAGCCCCGAACCAACTCCTCAGACAACCTGAGGTGTGAAGGAAGCGACTCGGGAAGTGACTCGTATGCCGCTGGGACCCCTGAGACCATCGCCCCTGGTCGAGCAGGCCGCGGAGCATCTGCGCGAGCAGATCACCGGAGGATCCTGGCCGGTGGGGACGAAGCTGCCCGGCGAGACGACGCTGGCCGCGTCCCTCGGCGTCGGGCGCTCCACGGTCCGCGAGGCGCTGCGCGCGCTCGCCGGGGCGGGGCTGGTGCGCGCGCGGCAGGGATCCGGTGTCTTCGTCATCGCGGCCGAGCCCGAGGAGGACTGGGCGACACGCCTGCGCCGCGCGGCCGTCACCGACGTCTACGAGGTCCGCATCAGCGTCGAGGTCGAGGCCGCGCGGCTGGCCGCGCGCCGCCGCACCGACGAGGACCTCGCGGCCCTCACCGCCACCCTGGCCGGACGCCGCGCCGCCGCGGACGCGGACGACGCCACGTTCGTCGACGCGGACATCGCCCTGCACACCGCGGTGGTCGCGGCGGCACACAACCCCGTGCTCTCGGCCCTGTTCACCGAGTTCGTCCCCACGCTGCGCAAGGGGCTGATCGACATGCTCGAACTGCTCGACCTGCGCTCCGGGGACCCGAACCACGGCGACGAGGAGCACGCGTCCCTGGTGGAAGCGGTCGCGCGGGGAGACGCCGACGCGGCGGCCCGCACGCTCCGTCAGGAGCTGGAAGAGACGCTCAGCCGGCTCACCTCGCTGTAGCGGCCGGCCGCCGGGACCCGTCAGTGCCCATGGCCCCCGTCCTCGTGACCGCCAGGGGCGCTCTCCCGGTGCCCGTCCGGCGGGGTCGTCGGCGCGTCCGCCGTCGTTCCGGACGGGACGGTGAAGGCCACCGTGCGGACGACGCCGTCGTGCTTGAAGTCCAGGAACAGCCGGTACGAGGCGGAGCCGGCCGCCGTCGCGGTGAACGACACCTTCGGGCCCGGCTCCGTGGAGCCGTCGCCGGGCGCCCCGTCGGGGTGCACATGCAGATAGCCGAGGTCGCCGGCGCGCAGGGCGACGAGATGTCCGTACGCCCCCAGATAGGGCTGGAGATCGGTGACGGGGCGGCCGTCCTTCCGCACGGTGAACGTGAGGCGCTCCGGGACCCCGGGCCGCAGCGTGCCGTTCAAGGACACCGTGTACCCGTCGGTCCCGGCCGTCCGGGCGGGCTTCGGCAGCTCCGCCGGCTTGTACGGCCCCGAGACGGCCAGATCGGCGCCCAGGGTCAGGTCCGGCGCGTTCCTGCCGGCGGGCGTGAAGTCGGCGAAGACCCGGTGGTCGCCCGCCTCCGGCAGCGCGACGGGGGTGCTCCACGTGCCGTCCGCCGCCCGGGTGGGGTGCAGATGGCGGTAGGTGGCCAGATCGCGTGAGGCGACGATCAGATGCAGCTCCTTGTCGTGCTCGCGCTGGAAGTCGGTGACCGGCCGGCCCGCCCGGTCGAGGACGGCGAAGCGCAGCTCGCTCCGCCGGCCCGCCTCCACGCGCGGGGTCATCAGATCGAGGGTGTAGCCGCCCTCGGAGATCTGGAGGCCGCCGACCGGGGAGCCGGTGCCGCCGTCCTCGGTGTGCGGGGCGGCGCTCTCCGTGTGCTCGGGGCGCTCGGCGGTGCCTGTTCCGGGGCCCACGGCGGCTCCGACGCCGTAGGCGGCGCCGAAGGACGCCGCGAGTGCGGCGGTGAACGCGGTGATCTTCACGGCGGGGTTCATGACTGCTCCTGTTGCTTCCTGAGCGGAGGCCGGCGACGGTCCGACACCTCCAACGTATACCCTAAGGGGGTATACGCAAGAGATGCTGACGGGACTTGAAATGTATACGGGTGGGGGGTATACCTGGATCAAGAGATGGATACCCGTGAGGGGTATACTGGGTCCCGTTCGGACGAGGAGCAGGCAATGACTCCAACCACCCCCGGCGCCGCCCGGGTCGAGCTCGCCATCGGCGGCATGACCTGCGCTTCGTGCGCGGCGCGGATCGAGAAGAAGCTCAACCGCATGGAGGGGGTCGAGGCCACCGTCAACTACGCCACGGAGAAGGCGAGGGTCGCGTTCGCCGCGGACGTCTCGGTCGACGATCTGATCGCCACGGTCGAGGCGACCGGCTACACCGCCCGGCCGCCGGCCCCGCCCCGCCCCGACCCCGGGGAAACCGGGGCACCCGCCGCGGCCGGGGGCGAGGACGCGCGCGCCGACGGCGAACTGCGCTCCCTGCGCCAGCGCCTCGTCACCGCGGTCCTGCTCGCCGCGCCGGTCATCGCGATGGCGATGATCCCGGCCCTCCAGTTCGAGTACTGGCAGTGGCTCTCCCTCACCCTGGCCGCCCCGGTCGTCACGTACGCCGCCTGGCCGTTCCACCGCGCCGCCTGGACCAACGCCAGGCACGGCGCGGCCACCATGGACACCCTGATCTCGGTCGGCACGTCGGCCGCGTTCCTGTGGTCACTGTGGGCGCTGTTCTTCGGGACGGCCGGAATGCCGGGCATGACGCACCCCTTCGAATTCACCATCAGCCGGGGTGACGGGGCGGGGAACATCTATCTGGAGGCCGCCGCCGGGGTCACGGCCTTCATCCTGGCCGGCCGGTACTTCGAGGCCCGCTCCAAGCGCAAGGCGGGCGCGGCCCTCAAGGCGCTGATGGAGCTGGGGGCCAAGGAGGTCACCGTGGTGCGCGAGGGCCGTGAGGTCACCCTGCCCACGTCCGCCCTCCGGGTCGGGGACCGCTTCCTGGTCCGTCCCGGCGAGAAGATCGCCACGGACGGCACCGTGTCCGAGGGCTCCTCCGCCGTCGACGTGTCGATGCTCACCGGCGAGTCGGTGCCCGTCGAGGTCTCCGTGGGTGACCCCGTCACCGGGGCGACCCTCAACGCCGGCGGCCGCCTGGTCGTCGAGGCCACCAGGGTCGGCGCCGACACCCAGCTGGCCCGGATGGCCAGGCTGGTGGAAGAGGCCCAGAGCGGCAAGGCCGCCGCCCAGCGCCTGGCCGACAGGATCTCCGCGGTGTTCGTGCCGGTCGTCATCGGGCTGGCGCTCGCCACCCTCGGCTTCTGGCTCGGCTCCGGTGCCGGACTCACCGCGGCCTTCACCGCCGCCGTCGCCGTACTGATCATCGCCTGCCCCTGCGCCCTGGGGCTGGCCACGCCCACCGCCCTGCTGGTCGGCACCGGACGCGGCGCCCAGCTCGGCATCCTGATCAAGGGACCTGAGGTCCTGGAGAACACCCGCAGGGCCGACACGATCCTCCTCGACAAGACGGGCACCGTCACCACGGGCCGGATGACCCTGCTGAAGGTCCACGCCTCCGGGACCACGGACGAGGCCGAAGTGCTGCGCCTGGCCGGAGCGTTGGAGCACTCCTCCGAACACCCGATCGCCCGGGCCGTCGCCGAGGGGGCCGCAGCCAAGGTGGGCGCGCTGCCCACGCCCGAGGACTTCGCCAACGCCCCCGGGCTCGGTGTCCAGGGCGTCGTCGAGGGCCACGCGGTGCTCGTCGGCCGCGAGAAGCTGCTGGCCGAGTGGGCCATCGGGCTCCCCGACGAGCTGAGGAAGGCGAAGGACCTGGCCGAGGAGAACGGGCGCACCGTGATCGCGGTCGCCTGGGACGGCGAGGCGCGCGCGGTCCTGGAGGTCGCCGACGCGGTCAAGGACACCAGCGCCGAGGCCGTCCGGCGGCTGCGCGCCCTCGGGCTGACGCCCGTCCTGCTGACCGGCGACAACAAGGCGGTCGCCGAGTCCGTCGCGGCCGAGGTCGGCATCGACCAGGTCATCGCCGAGGTCATGCCGCAGGACAAGGCCGAGGTCGTCAGGAAGCTCCAGGCGGAGGGGCGCACCGTCGCCGTGGTCGGCGACGGGGTCAACGACGCCGCGGCGCTCGCCCAGGCCGACCTGGGCCTGTCCATGGGGACGGGCACGGACGCCGCCATCGAGGCCGGCGACCTGACGCTCGTACGGGGGGACCTGAGGGTGGCCGCCGACGCGATCCGGCTCTCCCGCCGCACGCTGGGCACGATCCGCTCGAACCTCTTCTGGGCCTTCGCCTACAACGTGGCCGCCCTCCCGCTCGCGGCGGCAGGTCTGCTCAACCCCATGATCGCGGGCGCGGCCATGGCCTTCTCGTCGGTCTTCGTCGTGGGCAACAGCCTCCGTCTGCGCGGCTTCCGCGCCGCCGACCGGGACGGCGCCCGCGCCTCCTCCCATGCCCACGGGCCCGCGTCCCCCAGCAGCGCGGGGGACCCGGCCAACGGGTAGGTTCGGTGGCGTGGCCACTCTGCTGATCGTGCATCACACCCCGTCGCCCAACTGCCAGGCACTGTTCGAAGCGGTGCTGTCCGGCGCGACGACGGAGGACATCGAGGGCGTACGGGTCGTGCGGCGGGCGGCCCTCGCCGCCACGGCGTCCGACGTGCTGGCGGCCGACGGCTTCCTGCTCGGCACCCCGGCGAACCTCGGGTACATGTCCGGCGCCCTGAAACACTTCTTCGACCAGGTCTACTACCCGTGCCTGGACGCGACGAAGGGCCGGCCCTTCGGCTACTACGTGCACGGCGGCAACGACGTCACCGGCGCCGTACGCGGCATCGAGGCGATCACGACGGGCCTCGGATGGCGCCGTGCGGCCGACGCCGTGACCGTCACCGGTGAGCCGGGCAAGGCCGACACCGAGGCGTGCTGGGAGCTGGGGGCGACGCTCGCCGCCGGCCTGATGGACTGACGGGCCCGGTACGGGGGCGCAGCCGTTCACGCCGCTCCCCGGTGGCCCGTACGAAAGCCGCGGCGGCGGCTCTCCCGACTCAGGCGCGGTCGATGTGCACGCTGGTCGACTTCACGCGGGCCGTCGCCTCGATGCCGACCTCCAGCCCCAGCTCCTCCACGGCTTCCCTGGTCAGCAGCGAGACGAGGCGGTGCGGACCGGCCTGGATCTCGACCTGGGCGGCCACGTCGCCGAGCTTCACGGCCGTGACGATGCCCGGGAAGGCGTTGCGCGCCGAGGTGTAGGAGGCCTCCTCGTCGCCGCCGCCGCTCTGGCCGACCTCGATCGAGAACGCCGCCAGATCACGGCCGTCGATGAGACGGCGCCCGCCCTCGTCGCGATGGGTCGCCACCCGGCCGGCGTCCGCCCAGCGTCGTGCGGTGTCCGGGCTGACGCCGAGGAGGCGCGCGGCCTGCCCGATGGTGTAGGTCTGCATGCGTGACATGGTAAGAGATCTTCTCGCATATGCAAGCTTAGTTCGTATAACTCCTTGCATATGCGAGCCCGTCGGCGGAGCGGGAATCCTCCGAGTGCATGCGGCCGGGCGCGGAGGCCGTCAGTGTGTGGCCCGCCGTCGGAGCCCGCTCAGCGCGGCTTCCACGTCAGCTTGCCCCCGCCCACCCAGCGGACGACCGCCGGGTCGTCGAGGTCATGGACCTGGATTCCGGCCGCGGAGGCGGCGATCAGGACGTCCGTCATGTCGGTCGCGCCTCCGATCACCTCTCCGTCGATCTCCACGACGCGGAAGGGCGGATCCCCGGGCTGGACGGGCAGGACGGTGATCCGGGGGGCCGAGGCGTGAGGGCTTTCAGTCATAGCCGGATCGGTTCCACATGGACGCTCCAGGTATGCCCGCCAGCGCCTTTTGTGAGTCGTATGCCCGGTTTGAGTCGGTTTCTTGAAATTGATCCCGTAATCCATAAAAGGCCATTTCGTGTGACCTGGGGCCTTCGCTCGGGCGCAAAACGCCCGAATCGGGCGCCGTGACCAGCGTCACCTTATGCGCCCCCGACGCAGGGGTGCGGCAGTCGGTTCCCTTCTGTGCCAAGAGAAGTGACGGACGCGATGTGGGGTGGATTACATGAATTCACAAGAATTGATCTTGCGAATGAATTGTGATCAACGAACCAGGCTTGTTCCTTTCCCTATTTCTCGCCTACGGTCACCATCACTCCGGGCGGAACGCCGAATCCTGCCGCCGTCCGGTTACCCGACCGATCACTTCTCGTACGGCAGGAGCGGGGGACCCAAGTAAGCGCCGATCCGGTTTCCGGAGCGGCTCGGGGTGAAGTCGCATTCCCATGCGGCCGGGCATCTCCAGCCCGAACCCGACAGCTCACTTCGCAGGCGACGGAGAGGAATTCAGCATGCCCGAAAATGGTAAGCACCGTCGTTTCAGGACCAGTTCGCTGACTCGCGGCATCATCGCCGTGACCACGGGTGGAGCCGCCCTGGCCCTCCCCGTGATCGGCGCTACCGGCGCCTTCGCCGCCCCGGCCCAGCCGGCCGCCGTCGAAAAGGCCGCCACCTCGACTGCCGCGACCGGCAAGGGAATTGCCGCGCAGAAGTCCAAGCCCGCCTCGTATTCCGTGGTCGTGGGTGACACCCTTGCGAAGATCGCTCGGGAGCATTCCGTGAACGGTGGCTGGAAGGCCCTGTACGAGGCCAACGAGAAGGCCGTCGGCGGAAACCCGGACCTGATTCACCCCGGTCTCGAGCTGACCCTCGGTGGCAAGGCCGGGAACAAGTCCGCGGACAAGGCCGAGTCCAAGGCCTCCGACCGTGCCGAGCAGAGCGCCGACCGCGCCGACCGTTCGGAGCGCACGAGCACCTCCGCCGCCGCGGAGGGCGCGCCCGCCGCCGAGACCGCTCCTGCCGCCGAGCCGGTCTCGTACACGAACGACCTCGACGGCTGGATCAAGGAGTCGCTCGCCGTCATGGCCGAGCACGGCATCCCCGGCACCTACGAGGGCATCCACCGCAACATCATCCGCGAGTCCGCGGGTGACCCCCAGGCCATCAACAACTGGGACATCAACGCGATCAACGGCGTCCCGTCCAAGGGCCTGCTGCAGGTCATCGACCCGACCTTCCAGGCCTACCACGTGCCCGGTACGTCGATGGACAGCTACGACCCGGTCGCCAACATCACGGCCGCGTGCAACTACGCCGCGGACAAGTACGGCTCCATCGACAACGTCTTCGGGGCCTACTGAGCCTCGGCGAGGCGGAACCCCTGACGCACGGCGTGTGACAGAGGGACAGAAGTGACGGGTGGTACGGGTTCGGCGGAACCCGTACCACCCGTCGTCCGTTTGTACGGCGTCGCGTGTGCCGTGACCGCGCCGTCCCGGCCGCCGACAGGCCGGGCGGAACCCGGTTGACTGGTCTCGTACAGGTTCGTCGTCCATACTGCCCGCCGTGGAGCAGCGCATAGATTCGAACACCAAGCCAGAGTTCGCCGCGGGGACCGACCCGGCGTACATCCCCGGCCTGACGGCCCCTGCCCCCGCGCGGACGGAGGCGGAAGCGGAGGAGGCGCCCCGGAAGCCCGAGCCGGCCGACGCGGTACCGGAGGCCGACGCCGAGGGCGCGCTCGCCCCGGAGGCGGCCGAGGAGCACGTGGACGGCTCGGCGGCGGCCGCGATCGACGACGCGGCCACGGCCGACGAGGCGCCGGCTGACGGCGCGGCCCCCGAAGCCGCCCGTGAGGGCGCCCGCGACGAGGACGGCCCCGTCTTCGAGGTCAGTGACCGGCGCGGGTCCATCCGGGTGGACGCCGAGGGGGTCCGCTTCCGGCTCGACGACCAGGAGGCGGAGTTCGACTGGTCCGAGATCGGCGCGGTCGAGGTCAGGACGGGCCGCTTCGGCCGCCGGTTCACCGTGACCGTCCACCTGTCGAGCCGCCGGTGGTTCAACGCCGAGGTCGAGGCCGGTGCCCGCGGCGACCTCAAGACATGGACGGCGGAACTCGACGAGGCGCTGGACGCCTACTTCGAAGAGGCCTGACCCCTCCGGTCGCCTCCGCGCACCGGGCCGCCCGCCGGCCCGGTGCGCGGCATGCCGCGACGGCTCAGGCGCCGGCCGCCGTGCCGAGCACGACCGACCGCGTCAGATGGCGCGGCTGGTCGGGGTCCAGGCCCCGGGCCGCCGCGCGGGCGATCGCCAGCCGCTGGACCCGCACCAGATCGGCCAGCGGGTCCAGTCCGCTCTCCACCCAGCGCGCCCCGGTCGCCAGCACCTGCTCCCGCAACCCGTCCGGAGCGGCGCCGAACATCCAGGTCGCCGTCCCGGCCGTGGCGATGCTGATGGGGCCGTGCCGGTACTCCATCGCCGGATACGACTCGGTCCAGGACAGGGACGCCTCCTTCATCTTCAGCGCCGCCTCGTTGGCGAGCCCGACCGTCCAGCCGCGCCCCAGGAAGCTGAACTGGGTGCTGTCCAGGAGCCCTTCGGGCAGGGGTTCCGCGAGGGCGGTCTCCGCGTCCCGTACGACGTCCTCGGTGTGCAGCCCGAGATGGGCGCGGAACAGGGTCAGGGCGGTGGTCGCGAACCTCGTCTGGACCACGGACCGTTCGTCGGCGAAGTCCAGGACGACCACGTCGTCGGCCGCCGTCATCACCGGGGTCGCCGGGTCGGCGGTCACGGCGGTGGTCCGGGTGGTGCCCCGCAGCCGGGACAGCAGGCCGAGCACCTCCGTCGTCGTGCCCGACCGGGTCAGCGCGACGACCCGGTCGTACGTACGCCCGAAGGGGAACTCCGAGGCGGCGTACGCGTCCGACTCGCCCTGGCCCGAGTCCTCGCGGAGCGAGGCGTACGCCTGCGCCATGTAGTACGACGTGCCGCAGCCGACGACGGCGACGCGCTCGCCCGCGGCGGGCAGGGCCGCGCTCCGGTCGAGGGCCACCTCGGCGGCACGGCGCCAGCACTCGGGCTGGCCGGCTGTCTCGGTCTCGACATGCGACATGTCCGCACTCCGCTTCCGCTGCTGTTCGCGTCCGGTGGGGCGTGGAGGATGAAACCGACGCCCGCTTGCTCGATTCTGCATGTTAGCCGGGTCAATCGAGCAAGAACAAGCAAAGTGTTTACGCGCCCGTCATTCACGAGGCATCGGTTTTCGGCCATGCTCGGTGGGTAGTCGACTCGATCCGGTTCCGTCGCACCTGTGTGGGTATCCGTCGCGCGGTGCGGACTCGGTAACCGATATCCCGTACATCAGGCGGAAAATCCCCCATCGGCCCGCCCCGTGGCGACCCCGGACGGTCACCGGGCGACGACGGGCGGCCCGGGCAAGGGGTGATTTCAGGTCACCAGGGCCACATATTGGCCGAGTTCGAACGCACGGCCGGAGCGTGGTCGGCATAATCAGCCCATGTCGATCACGGGTGGGGACATTGTGGACCTCGGCAGGGGGCTGTACGCCTGGCTGCCGCCGAAGCGCGGCTGGGGCCTGGCCAACTGCGGCCTTCTCGTGTCGCCGCGCGGCGCGCTGTGGATCGACACGCCGTACGACACGATCCTCGCCGGGCAGTTCCTGGTGGAGAGCCAGAAGCGGCTGCCCGACGGGGCCGGCATCGACCGTGTGATCGTCACCCACGCCAACGGGGACCACTTCTGGGGCGCCGGGGTGCTGCCCGACGCGGAGATCATCGCGACCCGCGAGGCCCGGGAGCACATCCACTACGACCCCACCCCGCAGCAGCAGCAGGCTCTGGTGGCCGGAAGTGATCCCTCCACTCCTCTCGGCGCGTACCTCGGCCGTCACTTCGGGGTCTTCGACTGGTCGGACACCGAAACGGTGCGCCCCACGACGTACTTCACCGGAGAGCTCGAACTGACCCTGGGGGAGTACGCCGTCCAGGTGTCCTCCCTGCCGCCCGCGCACACGGGGGGCGACCTCATCGTCCATCTGCCCGCGCAGCGCACGGTGTTCAGCGGGGACGTCATCTTCTCCTCCACCCCGCAGCAGCCCGGCGACCACCCGGTGCACTGGGCCGGGCCCCTGAGCAACGTCATCGACGCCTGCGAACGCGTCCTGGCCACCGGCGCCGAGGTGATCGTCCCGGGCCACGGCCCGGTGCTCGACCCCGCCGGGGTGCGGGAGCACATGGCCTACCTCGCGTACGTACGTGAACGCGCGCATGCCCTCCACGCGGCGGGAGTGCCCGCGGTCGAGGCGGCCCGCAGGGTGATCGCGGAGCGCCGCTACCCGGATCTCGGCCTGCCCGAGCGGCTCGTGGTGACCATCGGGAGCGAGTACCGCCACCTGGACGGCTCCGGAATGCCCGGCGTCCTCGAGGTGATGGCGGACGTGGCCGCCGTCGCCCACGAGACCGAGAGCGGAGGCGCCGCGTGACGCCCGGCCGGTGCCGCGCGGGCCGCAGGCCGTCCCCGACCCCAGGGACGCGGTGACGCCGTGGTCGCATGGATCGTGGCACTGATCGCCGTGGCCGTGGCGATATGGTCGGCCACGCGCATGTACCAGGCCCGCCGCGAAGCCTACGGCGCCTCCGCCCGCGTCGAGCTGACCGAGCGTCAGGCCAAGGCGGCCGAGGCCCGCACCCTCGCCCTCACGGAGGAGATCCGCCAGCTGGCCCGCAAGCGGATACCCGCCGCGGCCACCGCCCTCTCCCACCGGTCCGCCCCCGTCCCCGGGCTCCGGGAGGCCTCCGGCATCGAGGGCGACGCCGCACGGCTGCTGACCGAGGCCGTCCAGGCCGCGCGCACGGCGGTCCTGGAGGAGCGCGGGCGCGTCGACGCGGCGGCCCGGTCGGCCATGCGCGGTACCTCCGCCAAGATCCAGTCGCTGCTCAACCAGTCCCAGCACCTGCTGCACGAACTCCAGCACGAGTACGACGACCCCCGGATCCTGCAGCTCGACTTCCGCAACGAACTGGCCCTCCGCCGCACCCAGGCCACGGCCGTGCTCTGCGACGCCTGGCCCGGCCTCGCCCGGCAGAACTCCTCGCTCGTCGAGGTCGTGCTCGGCGCCCAGTCCCGCGTCCCCGGCTACGAGCGGATCAAGGTCGCCAACCATCTGCGCCAGGAGCGGCTCGCGCTGGTCGCCCGCGCCGCCGAACCTCTCGCGATCGCGCTCGCCGAGCTGCTGGCCAACGCGACGGCGTACTCGCACCCGGACACCGAGGTGCCGGTGACGGTCCAGCAGACCGCCGGGCGCGGCGCCCTGATCCTCGTCGACGACGCCGGGATCGGTATGGACGACGACGCGCTGGCACGGGCCCGCGCGCTTCTGGCGGGCCCTTCCGAGGTGCTGCTGACCGAGCTGGGCGACCCGCCGCAGATCGGCTTCGCCGTGGTCGGACGGCTCATCGCGCGGTACGGCTTCAGCTGCCACCTGGAGTCCTCGCCGTACGGGGGGATGCGCGCGATGCTGCGCATCCCGGCTCATCTGCTGACCGTGATGGACGACGACCGCACCCTGTCGGTGCTCGCGCCGAAGCCGGTACGGGCGACGCCCGGCGAGCCGTCCGACACGGACCCCGGGACCGCCGCGGAGGCCGCCGCACCCGAGCCGGTGACCGTCGCCCCCACGCCCGCGGAGGCCGCCGCACCCGAGCCGGAGGCCGTCGCCCCCACGCCCGCGGAGGCCCCCGCACCCGCCGCGCGCACCGAGGCGTCCGGCAGCGCGGAACGGCCGGCCGGGCTGCCCACCCGGCGGCGCCGGTCCCGCCGCGCGGCCTCCCCGGAGGCGCCGGCCGACCACCGGCAGCCGGCCGAGGAGCCCGAACTCCGCACCCCGGAGCGGGCCGGAGCCGCCTGGGCCGCGCTCCAGCAGGGCACCCTCAGCGGCCGCAAGGCACCCGCGACCCCGCCGCCGGCACCCCCGGCATCCCCATCGGACGACCAAGGAGACGACGAGACGTGAGCACCACCCCCACCGCCGGTGATCTCGCCTGGGTGCTGACCCCCCTGCTGGAGCTCCCCGGCGTCCAGCACGCCGTGGTCGCCACCGGCGACGGTCTCGTCGAGGGCGCCTCGCCCGGCCTGGACCGTGCGTCCGCCGAGCGCGTCGCCGCGATGACGGCCACCCTGCACGCCGCCGCCCGCGCCTTCACCACCGCGTTCACCGAGGCGGAGTCGCCGCGCCTGGCCCAGACGGTCGTGGAGTCCGACCTGGGCTTCGCCGTCGTCGTACCGGCCGGGAGGAACACCACTCTGGCCCTGTTCGCGGCCCCCGACGCCCATCTGGGGAACATCGCGTACCAGATGCAGGTGCAGGTCACCGCGCTGACCAGGGCCATGCACGCCCCCACCCGCCAACCGGACACTGCCACCCGGCCATGACCCCCGGCCCGGGCCGCCGCCTGATTCCCGCCTATCTGGTCACCGGTGGCCGCTCCGCACCCACCGGTCCCGCGCTCGACCGGCTCGCCGTGCTCCTCCGTACGGACTCGGCCCTGCCGCCGGAGACCGGTTCGGAGCAGCGCAGGCTGTGCGAGCTCCTGGAACCGGGAGCGCTCACCGTCGTCGAGTGCGCCGCCCATCTGGAACTGCCGGTCAGCGCCACGGTCTTCCTGGCCACGGACCTCGTGGCCGCGGGACATCTGCACGCTCGACCACCGATCCCCAGCGCCGGTGAGATCGACCGGTCGCTCGTCGAGAGGCTGCTCGTTGGACTCCGTTCCCTCCACTGACCGGGGCGGCATCGGCTACTTGCCGAGCGCCGCCGAGACCCTGATGAAGCTCGTCGTCACGGGTCCCTTCGGCGTGGGCAAGACGACCCTGATCCGTACGCTGTCGGAGATCCCGACCCTGCACACGGAAGAGGCGATGACGCAGTCCAGCACGGGACTCGACGACACCGCCGGGCTTCCGGAGAAGACCACGACCACGGTCGCCGTCGACTTCGGCCGGCTCACGGTCCAGGACGACCTGGTGCTCTACATGTTCGGCACCCCGGGCCAGGAGCGCTTCTTCCCCCTGTGGGAGGACATCGCACGCGGTGCGCTCGGCGCCCTCGTCATGGTCGACACCCGCCGGCTGGAGGACTCCTTCGCCGTCATGGACATGGTGGAGGAACAGGGGCTCCCGTACGCCGTCGCCGTGAACCGCTTCCCCGACGCCCCGGCCCACGCGGACGAGGTCCTGCGCAAACACCTCGACCTCGACCCCCGCACCCCGCTGGTGCAGTGCGACGCCCGCGAGCGCCGGGGCAGCATCGACGCCCTGATCGCCCTCGCCGAGCACGCCCTGACCTGCCTGCCCGCGCCCCAGGAATCCTCATGACCCCTCCAGCGACCGGCACTTCACCCGGCCTCGGGCCCTCGCTCCTCGAACCCCTGGCGCTGTACGGGGCGGGCTTCGCCGCCGACCCGCACGGCCACTACCGCAGGCTGCGCGACCAGGGGCCGCTGGCCAGGGTGCGCATCGCGCCCGACGTCGACGCGCTGCTGGTCACCGACTACCACGCGGCCGTCGACCTGCTGCGGGACACCGAGACCTTCACCAAGGACCCGCGTGCCTGGCAGGCGGGCGTACCGGCCGACTCGCCGGTCCTGCCCGTGCTCGGCCACCGCCCCACCGCGCTCTTCAGCGACGGAGCCGTGCACGCCCGCTACCGCGGGGCCATCAACGACACCCTCGCCCTGATCGAACCCCACCTGCTGCGCGCGGAGGTCGCCAAGGTCGCGCAGCGGCTCATCGCCGCGTTCTCGGCCACCGGCACCGGTGACCTCATCGCCCAGTACGCCCGCAGGCTCCCCCTGCACGTCTTCACCGCCTCCTTCGGCGTGGACCCCCGGGACACCGAGCGGGTGCTCCGCGGCACCGCCGGAATGATGGACTCCGCCGAGGGGGCGACGGCGGCGTACGACGATCTCGTCGGGGTCGTCACCGCTCTCGTCGCCGCACGCCGGCGCCGCCCGGGACGCGATCTCACCACGTACCTGCTGGAGCACCCGGCCGGTCTCGACGACGACGAGGCCGTGCGGCAGATCACGCTCATCATGAGTTCGGGCCACGAACCCACGACCAATCTGATCGGCAACGCGCTGCTGCGGATGCTCAGCGACACCGGGTACGGCGGCTCCCTGCACGGCGGGGCGATGACCGCGCGCGAGGCGGTCGACGACGTGCTCTGGCGCGATCCGCCGCTCGCCAACATGGGCGCGCACTTCCCGCGCCACGACACCGAGTTCCACGGGGTGCCGCTGCGCGCCGGGCAGTTGGTGCTGGTCTCCTTCGCCGCCGCCAACACCCAGTCTCCGCCCACCGGTTCGGACCCCGCCGGGCGCTCCGGCGACGGTGCCCACCTGGCCTGGTCGGCGGGGCCGCACCGCTGCCCCGCCAAACAGCCCGCCCTGCTCATGGCGATGACCGCGATCGAACAGCTCACCAGCCAGCTCTGCGACCTGGAACTGGCCGTCGACCCCGGCGCGCTCGTCTGGCGGCCGGGCCCCTTCCACCGTGCCCCGGCCCACCTCCCGGTCCGTTTCACCCCGCTCGACACGCTCCCCGAATCCGGCGGTGCGGGCGCCCCGGACTCCGCCGATCCTCTTCCCGACCGTGTCGGTGGTACGCCGAACGGGTGAGGGACGAGAGAATTGCCCGATGAACAGCGAGCGCAGCCGGCGCACAGCCAACCGGCATACGGACGGGGTGGTTCTGTGAGCAGGTACGACAGGTACGACAGGTACGACGCCACCGACGAACAGTGGGAAGGGCTCGCCCAGGTCGTACCCCTGAGGGGCCGTAACGAATGGCCCTCCCGGGTCGACCACCGGACGGTCCCGGACCAGCAGGAGTCGGCCGAGCAGCGGCGTCTGGTCGTCCTCCGGGTCCAGGTGTTCGCGGACGCGCGCGAGGTGGCGGAGTACCTGGTGGCCCAGATCCCGGTCCTGCTGGACCTGACCGGCGCCGAGAACGACGTGGCCAAGCGCATCCTGGACTTCAGCAGCGGTGTGGTGTTCGGGCTCGGCAGCGGCATGCACCGGGTGGACCGCAACGTCTTCCTGCTCGCTCCGGTCGGCATGGAGGTCGAGGGGGTCACCGCGGCGGGCGTACCTCAATCGTAGGAAGGTGGTGCGGGCGGAACGGTTCGCCGCTCACGGGCGTGCGTACGGTCCGCTCATGACTGTGATCTCCACGGGGACGACGGCCTCCGCGCCGTCCGGCGCAGGCCGTCCCGCCCGTCCCGCCCGCCCTTTCGTCAGCGAACTCCGGCTCGACGCCTTCGCCTCGCACCGCCGCACCGTCATCCCGCTCGGGCCGTTCACCCTGCTCGCCGGGGACAGCGGCAGCGGGAAGTCGACTGCCTTACGCGGTTACGAGGCACTCGCCCGGCTGGCCGCCGGGGACCCGCTGGAGGACGTCTTCCCCGACCCGGCGGCCTGGGTGCCCGAAGCGGTCGGCGCCGACGGGCAGGGGAGGCGCGGCTTCAGACTCGGCTGCACGGTGGAGGGGCCGGCCGGCCCGGTGAGGCTGGACCTCGCCGTGCAGGCCGAGCCCACGCTCCGCGTCGTCGGCGAGCGGCTGACGGACGGCGGGGAGGTCCTGCTGAGCACGGCGCTGCGGGACCCGGGGCGCTCCTTCGTCCAGGCGGCCTGGTACACGGCGGGGACGGTCCCCGTGACCCGCGCCCCCTTCCCGGACGACCGGCTCGGCACGGCGCTGCTCCCGCTGCGGGTCGCGGGGACGACGGACGGGCAGCTGAGGGTGCTGGCCGCCGCGGAACAGGTGGTGGTGGCCCTGCGCTCGGCCTTCGTCTGCGATCCCCTGCCCCGGCTGATGCGGGCGCCGGTGCCGGCCGGGGAGGGGCGGCTGACCTCCTGCTGCGACAACCTCGCCGACGTACTGCACCGCACCCAGGGCCAGTGCGCGCAGCGGCACGCCCGGCTGGTCGCGTGTGCGGACGCCGGCTGCGCGGGCCGGGTGACGGGGCTGACCGCCGCGCGGCGGGAGGACGGGACCGTGCGGGCCCTGGCCGTGCGGGGGCCGGGGCGCAGCACCCCGCTCGACCGCCTCGGCGACGGTGAACTGCGTTACCTCGCCTTCGCGCTCGTGCTGCTGACGGGCACCCACGTCCTGGCGGTGGACCCGGCGGCGGAGGTGCCGTCGGCGATGCAGGCCCTCACCGTGCTGGCCGACGGCTTGGACCGGTGCCTGGACGCGCGGCAGACCGCGGAACTGCTGGCCCTGGCCGCGTCGATCTGCGCGGACGGGCACATGCGCCTGCTCGGGACGGTCGGTGAGACGGCCGCGGCAGCGGCCCGGGAGACGGCCGGGACGACCGTGGTAGACCTGGGGCGGTGACGGAACTGGATGTAGCACAACTGCAGCGGCGACTGGCCGACTTCGCGGCGTCCCGGGCCTGGGGGCCGTACCACACCCCCAAGAACCTCAGCGCCGCGCTGAGCGTGGAGGCCTCCGAACTCCTGGAGATCTTCCAGTGGCTGACGCCCGAGCAGGCGGCGCAGGTGATGGAGGACCCCGGTACGGCGTTCCGTGTGCGGGACGAGGTCGCCGATGTCCTGGCCTATCTGCTGCAGTTCTGCGAGGTGCTGGGCATCGACGCCCTGGCGGCCCTGGCCGCCAAGATCGACCGTAACGAGGCCCGCTTTCCGGTGCCGGGTGGCGCGGAGGTGACCGAGCGTCACTCTTCGGAGTGATCGACTTATCCACAATCGACTTCCTGTCCACAGATTTCCGATTTCCTCTGGCTTTCGTGTGCCATGACCCTCACTGTGGGTAATGAAGAGGTGAGCGGGTTCTTCTGTACGGGTGGTCTCGGACGGTCTCGGCGACGGGGGAGTGGCATGGAGGCGGAGCGATTGATCGCGGCGGGCCGGAGCGCTCTGGCGGGAAGCCGGGGGGTGCCGGCGGTCATGGCGGAGGCATGGCAGGCGCAGGCCCTCGCCCGGGCGGTCGGCGGACAGCTGGCGAGGTCCGGGCCCGCGGAGTTACGCACGGAGGCGCGCGGGCTCAGCGAGACCTGCGCCCTGGGCAGCGCGGTGCTCGACCATCCGTTGGTCCCGGCGGGAGCGGTGCGGGCGTCGCAGCTCTCCGAGGTGGACCATGTGCCGAGGGCGCTGGCCGCCCTCGCGCTGCTCCTCGGCGAAGCGGGCATCGCGCTGGTGGGGGTGGCCTGCGGCACGGAGGAGGAGGGGCTCTACTGGCAGTGCATCGAGGCGATAGACGCCGTCGACGAGTCGGTGGACCGGGTCCACGGCATGCTGAGGCGGCTCGCCGAGCAGGAGCACGCGCCGGAGCCGGCCCGGGAGCGTGACGGACCTTTCGGGGTGGTCCACGGGCCGGCCGGCTTCGTCGCCGGCCAGCAGTGAGCCGGGACGCCGGGGAGCGCGCTTCCTGCGATGCCCGGGGCGTTCGGCACGGGGGAAGGCGGAAGTGAGGGGGCGCAGCCGTTTCGAAGGTGCAGGATGGAGGCATGGATCTTCGAATCTTCACCGAGCCCCAGCAAGGGGCGAGCTACGACACCCTGCTCACCGTCGCCAAGGCGACCGAGGACCTCGGCTTCGACGCCTTCTACCGGTCGGACCACTATCTGCGCATGGGCTCAGGGGACGGTCTGCCCGGCCCGACCGACGCCTGGATCACCCTGGCCGGACTGGCCCGCGAGACCAAGCGGATCCGCCTCGGCACCCTGATGACCGCGGGCACCTTCCGCCTTCCCGGCGTGCTGGCCATTCAGGTCGCCCAGGTCGACCAGATGTCCGGGGGCCGGGTCGAACTGGGCCTGGGCGCCGGCTGGTTCGAGGAGGAGCACAAGGCGTACGGAATCCCGTTCCCCAAGGAGAAGTTCGGCCGGCTGGAGGAGCAGCTGGCGATCATCACCGGCCTGTGGGAGACCGAGACCGGCAAGACGTTCAGCTACGACGGCACGTACTACCAGCTCACCGACTCCCCGGCGCTCCCGAAGCCCGCCCAGGCGAAGGTGCCGGTCCTGGTCGGCGGCCACGGCGCGGTCCGTACACCGCGACTGGCCGCGCGGTACGCGGACGAGTTCAACATCCCCTTCGCGTCCATGGAGGACACCGAGAAGCAGTTCGGCCGGGTCAGGGAGGCGGCCGTGGCGGCGGGGCGGGCCCCCGACGACCTGGTGTACTCCAACGCCCTGGTGGTCTGCGTCGGGAAGGACGACGCGGAGGTGGCCCGGCGCGCGGCGGTCATCGGAAGGGATGTCGAGGAGCTCAAGGCGAACGGGCTGGCGGGCTCGCCCGACGAGGTGGTCGAGAAGATCGGCCGGTACGCCGCCATCGGCTCCTCGCGGATCTACCTCCAGGTTCTGGATCTGCACGACCTGGACCACCTGGAGCTGATCTCGTCGCAGGTCCAGTCGCAGCTGGGCTGAGAGCCGGCGGCTGACGGGAGGGTCCCGGCCCGCCGGGGACGGGACCCGCACCGCCGCCGGACCGACAGGAACCGGACCGAGAGGATCCGGCCGACAGGATCCGGGACCGACAGGAACCGGCCGACAGTGAGGAGCAGTCGTGCACTCCGTCCGGACACCGGACACCACACCCCGCCGCACGCTCGGCGACGCGCTCGCCGAGGGGACGGTGCTGCTGGACGGCGGCCTCTCCAACCAGTTGGAGGCGCAGGGCTGCGATCTCTCCGACGCGCTGTGGTCGGCGCGGCTGCTGAGCGACGCGCCGCAGCAGATCGAGGCCGCCCACGCGGCCTACGCCCGGGCCGGTGCGCAGGTGCTCATCACCGCCAGCTATCAGGCGACGTTCGAAGGGTTCGCGCGGCGTGGGATCGGGCGGACCGGGGCGGCGCAGCTGATGGCCGCCAGTGTGGAGTCGGCGCGCCGGGCGGGTGCGGTGACGGGGCGGGAGCTCTGGGTCGCCGCCTCCGTCGGGCCGTACGGGGCGATGCTCGCGGACGGCAGCGAGTACCGCGGCCGTTACGGGCTCACCGTCCGGGAGCTGGAGCGCTTCCACCGGCCCCGGGCGGAGGCGCTGGCCGGCGCGGGCCCCGATGTGCTGGCCCTGGAGACGGTGCCCGACGTCGACGAGGCCGAGGCCCTGCTGCGGGCGGTCGAGGGGCTCGGGGTGCCGGTCTGGCTCTCGTACAGCGTGGCGGGGGACCGGACCAGGGCCGGGCAGCCGCTGGAGGAGGCGTTCGCGCTGGTCTCCGGCGTGGACCAGGTGGTGGCCGTCGGGGTCAACTGCTGCGATCCCGCCGACGCCGGCCGTGCGGTGGAGAGGGCGGCCGCCACCGGCAAGCCGGTGGTCGTCTATCCGAACAGCGGGGAGGAGTGGGACGCCGGCGGCCGGGGCTGGACCGGGAGGGGCACGTTCGAACCGGGCAGGGTCCGGGACTGGCAGCGCGCGGGCGCGCGGCTGGTCGGCGGGTGCTGCCGCGTCGGGCCGTCCGACATCGCGGCGCTGGCGGACCTACTGGCGTCGTCGGAGGTGTGAAATTGCCTGGTGGGAGACAGGTCGCCGGACCATACTCGGACACGTGTTCCTGACTATCAGTACGACCGGCACCCCTGAGCGTCCCGCCACCGATCTCGGTTATCTGCTGCACAAGCATCCCGACAAGGCGCAGACGTTCTCCACCTCGCACGGGACCGCGCAGGTCTTCTACCCCGAGGCGTCCGTCGAGCGCTGTACGGCCGCCCTGCTGCTCGAGGTGGATCCGGTGGCGCTGGTGCGGCGCGGCAAGGGCAAGGGGCGGGGCGGAGCACCCGACGCGGCACTCGCGCAGTACGTCAACGACCGGCCGTACGCGGCGTCGTCGCTGCTCTCGGTCGCGATGACGACGGTGTTCAAGTCCGCGTTGAACGGCGTGTGCCGGGCGATGCCCGAACGGGCCGCGGAACCACTGCCGTTGCGGATCGAGGTGCCCGCGCTCCCCGCACGCGGGGGCGCCGAGCTGGTGCACAAGCTGTTCGCGCCGCTCGGCTGGACACAGGTGGACGCCGTGGCCGTACCGCTGGACGAGCAGTTCCCGGAGTGGGGCGACTCGCGCTACGTACGGCTGGTGCTGGAGGGGGAGTTGCGGCTCGCCGACGCGCTGCGCCAGCTGTACGTGCTGCTCCCGGTGCTCGACGACGCCAAGCACTACTGGGTCGCCCCCGACGAGGTGGACAAGCTGCTCCGGGCCGGGGAGGGGTGGCTCGCCGGCCACCCCGAGCAGAAGCTGATCACCAGCCGCTACCTCTCCCGGCGCTGGGGGCTCACCCGGCAGGCCATGGAGCGCCTGGAGCTGGTGCGGCTTGCGGAGTCGGACGACCTGGAGGTGGAGAGCGTCGACAACGCGGTCGACGAGACCACCGACACGGAGGAGAAGCCGGTGCCGCTCGCCGAGCGGCGCCGCGAGGCGATCCTGGAGGCGCTGCACGCCGCCGGGGCCGCCCGGGTGCTCGACCTGGGCTGCGGCCAGGGCCAGTTGGTGCAGGCGCTGCTCAAGGACGTGCGCTTCACGGAGATCGTCGGGGTCGACGTGTCGATGCGCGCCCTGACCGTCGCCGCGCGCCGGCTGAAGCTGGACCGGATGGGCGAGCGGCAGGCCGGGCGGGTCACCCTGCGCCAGGGCGCCCTCACCTACACCGACAAGCAGCTCAAGGGGTACGACGCCGCCGTGCTTAGCGAGGTCGTCGAGCACCTCGACCTGCCGAGGCTCCCCGCCCTGGAGTACGCGGTGTTCGGCTCGGCACGGCCGCGGACCGTGCTGGTGACGACGCCCAACGTCGAGTACAACGTCCGCTGGGAGACGCTTCCCGCCGGACACGTGCGCCACGGCGACCACCGCTTCGAGTGGACCAGGGAGGAGTTCCGGGACTGGGCGGGACAGGTGGCCGGACGCCACGGCTACACGGTGGAGTTCGTGCCCGTGGGCCCGGAGGACCCCGAGGTGGGGCCTCCCACGCAGATGGCCGTGTTCACGATGACCACGGCCCAGGAGACGACGAAGGAGGCGAAGGCCGCATGACCCGTACCTCTCGCACGCTGCCGGTGACCGACCTGTCCCTCGTCGTCCTCGTCGGCGCCACCGGTTCGGGCAAGTCCACCTTCGCCCGTAAGCACTTCAAGCCGACCGAGATCGTCTCCTCGGACTTCTGCCGGGGCCTCGTCGCCGACGACGAGAACGACCAGAGCGCCAGCCGCGACGCCTTCGACGTCCTGCACTACATCGCGGGCAAGCGCCTCGCCGCGGGCCGGCTCACCGTCGTCGACGCGACCAACGTGCAGCCGGAGAGCCGCAAGCAGCTCGTCCAGCTGGCCCGGCAGCACGACGTGCTGCCCATCGCCATCGTGCTCGACCTGCCCGAGGAGGTCTGCCAGGCCCGCAACGCCCAGCGACCCGACCGTGCCGGCATGCCCCGGCACGTCGTGCAGCGCCACCGCCGGGAGCTGCGCCGCTCGCTGCGCGGCCTGGAGCGCGAGGGCTTCCGCAAGGTGCACATCCTGCACACCGAGGAGGAGGCCGACACCGCCGAGGTCGTCCTGGAGCGCCGTTACAACGACCTCAGGCACCTCACCGGCCCCTTCGACATCATCGGCGACATCCACGGTTGCAGCTCCGAGCTGGACACCCTGCTCGGCAAGCTGGGGTACAAGGACGGCACGCACCCCGAGGGGCGCACCGCCGTCTTCGTGGGCGACCTCGTCGACCGGGGCCCCGACAGCCCGGGCGTGCTGCGCCGCGTCATGTCCATGGTGGCGTCGGGCGACGCGCTGTGCGTGCCGGGCAACCACGAGAACAAGCTCGGCCGTTACCTCAAGGGGCGCAAGGTCCAGCACAGCCACGGGCTGGCCGAGACCGTCGAGCAGCTGGAGCGGGAGGACGCGGAGCACCCGGAGTTCCGCGAGCAGGTCGCGCGGTTCATCGACGGGCTGGTCAGCCACTACGTCCTGGACGGCGGCAAGCTGGTCGTCTGCCACGCCGGGCTGCCCGAGAAGTACCACGGGCGCACGTCGGGACGGGTCCGTTCGCACGCGCTGTACGGGGAGACGACAGGCGAGACCGACGAGTTCGGTCTGCCCGTGCGCTACCCGTGGGCCGAGGACTACCGGGGCAGCGCCGCCGTGGTCTACGGCCACACCCCGGTGCCCACCGCGTCCTGGGTGAACAACACCCTCTGCCTGGACACCGGGGCGGTGTTCGGCGGCAGGATGACCGCCCTGCGCTGGCCGGAGCGGGAGATCGTCGACGTACCGGCCGAGCGTGTCTGGTACGAGCCGGTGAAGCCGCTGACGACCGAGGCCCCCGGAGGCAGGGAGGGCCGGCCGCTCGACCTGGCCGACGTGCAGGGCCGGCGCGTCGTGGAGACCCGCCACATGGGCCGGGTCGCGGTCCGCGAGGAGAACGCGGCGGCGGCGCTCGAGGTCATGAGCCGCTTCGCCGTCGACCCCAGGCTGCTGACCTACCTCCCGCCGACCATGGCCCCGACCGCGACCTCCCACGAGGAGGGCTTCCTGGAGCACCCGGCCGAGGCGTTCGCGCAGTACCGCGCGGACGGCGTCACCAAGGTCGTGTGCGAGGAGAAGCACATGGGCTCGCGCGCCGTGGCGCTGGTCTGCCGCGACGCCGAGACCGCCCGCGAGCGCTTCGGCACGGGCGACACCTCGGACGCCCCCGGCGGTGGAGGAGGCCCCACCGGCGCCCTGTACACCCGCACCGGCCGCCCGTTCCTGGACGACACGGCACTCACCGAGGTCGTCCTCGGACGGCTCCGCACCGCCGTCACCGCCGCCGGTCTCTGGGAGGAGTGGAACACCGACTGGGTGGTGCTCGACGCCGAGCTGATGCCCTGGTCCCTCAAGGCGGCGGGGCTGCTCCGCTCGCAGTACGCCGCGGTGGGCGCGGCCGCGGGCGCCGCCCTGCCGGTGGCCGGCGAGGCCCTGGCCGCGGCGGCAGCCCGTGGTGTCGACGTCGACGGCCTGGCCCGCCGCCAGCGGGAGCGGGCGGCCGACGCCGCCGCCTTCACAGAGGCCTACCGCCGCTACTGCTGGAGCACCGAAGGGCTCGACGGGGTCCGGCTCGCGCCGTTCCAGATCCTCGCGGTGCAGGGCCGCTCGCTCGCCGCCGTGCCGCACGACGAGCAGCTGGCGTGGCTGGACCGGCTCGTCGAGCACGACCCGACCGGTCTGCTCCAGGTCACCCGGCGCCTCGTCGTCGACACGGGTGACGAGGCATCCGTGCGCTCCGGCATCGACTGGTGGCTGGAGATGACCGGCCGCGGCGGCGAGGGCATGGTCGTCAAGCCGCTCGGCGCCCTCGTCCGGGACGCCAAGGACAGGCTCGTCCAGCCGGGCATCAAGGTGCGCGGCCGGGAGTACCTGCGGATCATCTACGGCCCCGAGTACACGCGGCCGGAGAATCTGGAGCGGCTGCGCTCCCGCTTCCTCGGCCACAAGAGGTCGCTGGCCCTGCGGGAGTACGCCCTCGGTCTGGAGGCGCTCGACCGGCTGGCCGAGGGGGAGCCGCTCTGGCGGATCCACGAGGCCGTCTTCGCGGTGCTGGCCCTGGAGTCGGAGCCCGTCGACCCGCGGCTGTAGGACGCCGGCCGGCTGCCGGGGCCCCGGGCCGGTCCGACCGGAATCGGGTGGCGGTTCGCAGGGTGAACGGCGCCCCGCGCGGTGAGGATGAGGGCATGGGATTCCATGTCGATTC
This sequence comes from Streptomyces sp. NPDC104381, assembly GCF_055583745.1. NCBI lineage: Bacteria > Bacillati > Actinomycetota > Actinomycetes > Kitasatosporales > Streptomycetaceae > Streptomyces > Streptomyces sp. NPDC104381. The sequence continues at coordinate 794,169 of NZ_JBVJNK010000002.1, read as the reverse complement.
CGAGGCCGGGCGGCTGCGCCGCGTCATCCTGCACCGCCCCGATCTGGAGCTGAAGCGTCTCACCCCCAGCAACAAGGACGCGCTGCTCTTCGACGACGTGCTGTGGGTGCGCCGCGCCAGGGAGGAGCACGACGGCTTCGCCGACGTGCTGCGCGACCGGGGGGTGGAGGTGCACTTCTTCGGTGAGCTGCTGCAGGAGTCCCTCGACATCCCGGTGGCGAGGCGGCTCGTCCTCGACCGGGTCTTCGCCGAGAAGGAGTACGGCCCGCTCGCCACCGAGCACCTGCGCGCGGCCTTCGAGGAGCTGCCGTCCGCCGAGCTGGCCGAGGCCCTGGTCGGCGGGATGACGAAGCGGGAGTTCCTGGAACGGCACAACGAGCCGACGTCCGTCCGCTTCCACGTCATGGATCTGGACGACTTCCTGCTCAGCCCGCTGCCCAACCACATCTTCACCCGCGACACCTCCGCCTGGATCTACGACGGTGTCTCCATCAACGCCATGCGCTGGCCGGCCAGACAGCGCGAGACCGTGCACTTCGAGGCGATCTACCGGCACCACCCCCTCTTCACCGGGCCCGAGGCGGGCGTCTTCCACCACTGGTCGGAGGGCCAGGACGACTATCCGTCGACCATCGAGGGCGGGGACGTCCTCGTCATCGGCGAGGGCGCCGTCCTGATCGGGATGAGTGAACGCACCACCCCCCAGGCCGTGGAGATGCTGGCCAGAGGGCTCTTCGACGCCGGGTCGGCCCGGACGATCGTGGCGCTGGACATGCCCAAGCGCCGCGCGTTCATGCACCTGGACACGGTGATGACGATGGTCGACGGCGACACGTTCACCAAGTACGCCGGCCTCGGCATGCTGCGCTCCTACACGATCGAGCCCGGCCTCGGCCCGCGTGAGCTGAAGGTCACCGACCATCCGCCCGAGCACATGCACCGGGCCATCGCCGCCGCGCTCGGCCTCGACACGATCCGGGTGCTCACCGCCACCCAGGACGTGCACGCCGCCGAGCGGGAGCAGTGGGACGACGGCTGCAACGTGCTGGCCGTGGAACCCGGGGTCGTCGTCGCGTACGAGCGCAACGCCACCACCAACACGTATCTGCGCAAGGAGGGCATCGAGGTCATCGAGATCCGGGGCAGCGAGCTGGGCCGGGGCCGGGGAGGACCCCGCTGCATGAGCTGCCCGGTGGTGCGCGACCCCGTGTGAGGCGGGACCCGGCGACTCCTGTATAGCAATACGGCCTCTCGTATAGACTTCCAGGATAAGCGTCCGTACGCCCTCAGCCCGACCCAGGAGCAGTCACCATGGCCATAGACCTCACAGGCCGCCATTTCCTCAAGGAGCTGGACTTCACGGCCGAGGAGTTCCGCGGCCTGATCGCCCTGTCCGCCGAGCTCAAGGCCGCCAAGAAGGCGGGCGCCGAGGTGCGGCGCCTGTGCGGCAGGAACATCGCGCTGATCTTCGAGAAGACCTCGACGCGCACCCGCTGCGCCTTCGAGGTGGCCGCCGCGGACCAGGGGGCGTCCACGACGTACCTCGACCCGTCCGGCTCCCAGATGGGTCACAAGGAGTCGGTCAAGGACACCGCCCGGGTGCTCGGCCGGATGTTCGACGGCATCGAGTACCGGGGCGACAGCCAGGAGGCCGTCGAGGAGCTGGCGGCCTATGGCGGGGTGCCCGTCTTCAACGGGCTCACCGACGACTGGCACCCCACGCAGATGCTCGCCGACGTCCTCACGATGACCGAGCACAGTGCGAAGCCCCTGGAGGAGATCGCCTTCGCCTACCTGGGCGACGCCCGCTTCAACATGGGCAACTCCTACCTGATCACCGGGGCCCTGCTCGGCATGGACGTCCGGATCGTCGCGCCCGCCGCCTACTGGCCGGTCCAGGAGGTCGTGGACCGGGCCCACGCGCTCGCGGAGTCCAGCGGCGCCCGCATCACCCTCACCGAGGACGTCACCGAGGGCGTCCGCGGCGCCGACTTCGTCGTCACCGACGTCTGGGTCTCCATGGGTGAGCCCAAGGAGGTCTGGGACGAGCGGATCGCCGCCCTCGCGCCGTACTCCGTGACCATGGACGTCCTGCGCGCCACGGGCAACGACGACGTGAAGTTCATGCACTGTCTCCCCGCCTACCACGACCTCGGTACGAAGGTGGCCAGGGAGGTGAACGAGCGGCACGGCCTGACCGAGCTGGAGGTCACCGACGAGGTCTTCGAGTCCGCGCACTCGGTCGTCTTCGACGAGGCCGAGAACCGGATGCACACGATCAAGGCGGTGCTCGTCGCGACGCTGGCAGGCGGTCCGCAGTCCGCATGAACATGCACCCGATTGGGTGAACATGCGTGCAAGTGGCTACGATGGTGCCACTTGGTGGGGTTCGGGCTCGCACGCCCGAACCCCTTTCCTGTGCCCGGCCCGGGTCACGAGGCCTTCGCGAGCGTCCCGCCCGGAGCACACGGCCAGGTGCGAGCCCCCCACGGCTCCGTCCCCGGCACCACCAGAGAAGAGACCCGTCCCCCCATGAGTCCCGCTTCCCCCACCCCGCCCGTTCCTTCACACAGGACCGGGGCGCGCGTCAAGAGCCCCGAGCTGCTGCTCGCCGAGTCCGGAGCCGACCTGGAAGGGCACGGCCTGCGCCGCACGATGGGGCTGTTCCAGCTCGTCTGCTTCGGTGTCGGGGCGATCGTCGGCACCGGGATCTTCGTCGGACTGTCCGACAGCGTCGCCGAGGCGGGCCCCGCCGTGGTGATCTCGTTCCTCCTCGCCGCCGTCACCTGCATCTTCACCGCCTTCTCCTTCGCCGAGCTCGGCGGCGCCATCCCGGTCTCCGGCAGCTCCTACTCCTTCGCGTACGCCACGCTGGGGGAGCGGGTCGCCTTCCTCGTCGGCTGGTGCCTGCTGCTGGAGTACGGCGTCTCGGTCTCCGCCGTGGCGGTCGGATGGAGCCAGTACGTCAACGAGCTGCTGGACAGCCTCATCGGCTGGAACCTCCCCGACGCGCTCTCCTCCGGCCCCGGCGACGGCGGCGTGGTGAACCTGCCGGCGGTCGTCGTGGTCATGATGGCGGCCACCCTGCTGGTGCGCGGCATCAGGGAGAGCGCGCGCGCCACCGCGGCGATGGCGGTACTGAAGATCGGCATCCTCGTCGCGTTCTGCGCCATCGCCTTCACCGCGTTCGAGGACGGGCACCTCTCGCCGTTCGCCTCCCACGGCATGGCCGGGATCACCGCCGGCGCGTCCGTGGCGTTCTTCTCGTACATCGGCTTCGACGCCATCACCACCGCGGGCGAAGAGGTCAAGAACCCCCGCCGGAACATCCCGATCGCCATCATGATCTGCATCGGCCTGGTCACGCTGCTCTACTGCGCGGTCGCCCTCGGGGCCATCGGCGCACTGGGCGCGGACGCCGTGGGTGACAAGCCGGCCGCGCTCTCGCTGGTCGTCGACCAGGTCACCGGGTCGAGCGTCGGCGGCGGGATCATCGCCTTCGGCGCGGTCGTCGCCATCGCGTCCGTCGTCCTCGCGGTGATGTACGGCCAGACCCGGATCCTGATGTCGATGTCCCGCGACGGGCTGATCCCCCGGGTCTTCGAGCGGGTGTCGCCGAAGACGCACACGCCGGTCGCCAACACCTGGATCGTGGCCGTCGTCTTCGCCGTCCCCGCCGCCTTCTCGTCCCTCGACGTCGTCGTGAACCTGACGACCATCGGCACGCTGGCCACCATGGCGGTCGTCAACATCGCCGTCATCGCGCTGCGCCGACGCCACCCCGGGCTGAAGCGCTCCTTCCGGGTGCCGCTCCACCCCGTCAGCCCGCTCCTGGGCGTCGGCTTCTGCCTGTACCTGATGTACGGGACCGGCTGGACGACCTGGGTGCAGTTCGTGGTCTTCCTCGCGGTGGGCGCCCTCGTGTACGCCGGATACGGCCGCAGCCGCTCCCGGCTCGTCAGCCCCGAGGAGCCCCGGGACCGGGCGGCAGCGGGCTCCGCGGAAGGGTGAACCAGACCGCCTTGCCGTGCTCGGTGGGGCGGTGACCGCAGGCGGAACTGAGCGCGCGGATCAGCAGCAGCCCCCGGCCGTGCTCCTGCCACGGGTCGGGCGCGCTGCCGGGCAGCAGACGGGACAGGTTCCCCGGCGGCCCCGGGTCGTGGTCGTGGACCTCCACCTGGCAGGCCGACGCCAGGAGCTCGACCACCAGCTCGATGGGCCCCGAGCCGTCGGTGTGCTCCACGGCGTTGGCGACCAGCTCGGCGGTCAGCAGCTCGGCGGTGTCGCTGTCCGCGGGAGCGTCGAGGTCCGCCAGCGCCGTACGGATGAGGGCGCGGGCGATCGGCACGGCGGCCGTGGAGTGCGGCAGGGCGATGCGCCACGAGGGCGGTGGGGGCGGCGCGGGGACGTCGGGCGGCAAGTCGGGAGTTTCCGTTCGGGTCTGTACCAGGACTTCCTGCGTTCAACCATACGAAGCGCGACGCCGCAGACATAGAGGCGGTCGACCGGCGCAAAGGGGACCTTCGCCACAGCCGGCGCACTATCGCGCACCCGTGACGGAAGTCACGGATGAGTGATAACTTCGAAGCGCATCAGCATCGGCCCGACGGCTGGAGGGGACCCTTCCATGAGCCCGTTCACCGGCTCCGCCCCGCGCACGGAGCGCTGGAAGCATCTGCGCCTGACGACGGACGACGGTGTGGCGACCGTGACGCTCGCCCGCCCCGAGAAGCTCAACGCACTCACCTTCGGCGCCTACGCCGACCTGCGCGACCTGCTCGCCGAGCTCTCCAGGGAACGCTCCGTGCGGGCCCTCGTGCTCGCCGGCGAGGGACGCGGCTTCTGCTCGGGCGGGGACGTCGACGAGATCATCGGTGCCACGCTCGCCATGGACACCGCGCAGCTCCTGGACTTCAACCGGATGACTGGACAGGTCGTCCGGGCCCTCCGCGAATGCCCCTTCCCCGTCATCGCCGCCGTCCACGGAGTGGCCGCCGGAGCCGGAGCGGTCCTCGCCCTGGCCGCCGACTTCCGCGTCGCCGCCCCGTCCGCGCGCTTCGCGTTCCTCTTCACCGCCGTCGGCCTGTCCGGCGGCGACATGGGGGCCGCCTACCTCCTGCCCCGGGTCGTCGGCCTCGGCCACGCCACCCGGATCCTCATGCTCGGCGAACCCGTCCGCGCCCCCGAGGCCGAGCGCATCGGGCTGATCAGCGAGCTGACCGGAGAAGGGGAGGCCGACACCCGCGCCGCCGCCCTGGCCAGAAGACTCGCCGACGGTCCCGCCCTCGCCCTCGCCCAGACGAAGGCGCTGCTCACCGCCGAGCTCGACATGCCGCTCGCCGCCTCGGTGGAGATGGACGCCGCCACCCAGGCCCTCCTGATGAACGGCGAGGACTACGCCGAGTTCCACGCCGCCTTCACCGAGAAGCGGCCGCCCAAGTGGCGGGGCAGGTGACGCGATGCCCTCCTCCGGCACGGGACGCGTCGCGGTCATCGGCGGCGGACCCGGCGGGCTCTACGCCGCCGCCCTCCTGAAGCGGCTGGACCCCGGCCGCGAGATCACCGTATGGGAGCGCAACGCCCCCGACGACACCTTCGGCTTCGGGGTGGTCCTCTCCGACGAGACCCTCGGCGGCATCGAGCACGCCGACCCCGTCGTGTACCGGGCGCTCAGCGACGCGTTCGTCCGCTGGGACACCGTCGACGTCGTCCACCGGGGCGACACCCGGACCTCCGACGGGCACGGCTTCGCCGCGCTGGAGCGCCGTACGCTGCTGCGGATCCTGCACGAGCGCTGCGCCTCCCTCGGCGTACGGCTCCGCTTCCGGACCGAGGCGCCGCCCGCCGCCGAGCTCGCCGCCCACCATGACCTGGTCATCGCCGCCGACGGGGTGCACAGCGCCACCCGCGAGGCCCATGCCCGCCACTTCCGCCCCACCGTCACCCACCACCGCAACCGCTACATCTGGCTCGCCGCCGACTTCGCGTTCGACGCCTTCCGCTTCGAGATCGCCGAGACCGAGTACGGCGTGATGCAGCTGCACGCCTACCCCTTCTCCCGCCCGGTGCGCCCCGGGCCGCCGGACGACGCCGGGGCCTCCACCGTCATCGTCGAGATGCGCGAGGAGGTCTGGCGCGCCGCCGGGCTCGACACCTGCGACACCGCCCGGTCGGCCGAACTCTGCGCCAAGGTCTTCGCCGAGGCCCTCGGCGGCCGCCCGCTGCGCTCCAACAAGTCGTCCTGGCTCACCTTCGCCACCGTCACCAACGCGCACTGGTCGCACGGCAACACGGTCCTCATCGGCGACGCCGCCCACACCGCCCACTTCTCCATCGGCTCCGGCACCAAGCTCGCCGTCGAGGACGCCCTCGCGCTGGCCGCCTGCGTCGAGGAGCAGCCCGACCTGCCCACCGCCCTCGCCGCGTACGAGGCCGAGCGCCGGCCCGTCGTGCTGTCCACCCAGCGCGCCGCCGCGGCCAGCCTGCGCTGGTTCGAGGAACTCCCGCAGTACGTGGACCAGCCGCCCCTGCGGTTCGCCTTCAACCTCCTGACCCGCAGCCGCCGCGTCACCCACGACAACCTGCGGCTGCGCGACCCCCGCTTCACACAGGCCGTCGAGGAGGAGTTCGGCTGCCCGCCGGGCACCCCGCCGATGTTCACCCCGCTGCGGCTGCGCGGCCTCGAACTCCGTAACCGTGTCGTCGTCTCGCCCATGGACATGTACTCCGCGGCCGACGGGCTGCCCGGGGACTTCCACCTCGTCCACCTCGGCGCCCGCGCGCTCGGTGGTGCCGGTCTCGTCATGACCGAGATGGTCTGCGTGAGCCCCGAGGGCCGCATCACACCCGGCTGCGCCGGCCTCTGGACCGATGAACAGGCCGAGGCGTGGACCAGGATCACGCGCTTCGTGCACGACTCCGCCCCCGGCACCGCCATCGGCGTCCAGCTGGGCCACTCCGGCCGCAAGGGCTCGACCCGGCTGATGTGGGAGGGTATCGACCAGCCGCTGGAGGAGGGCAACTGGCCGGTCAGCGCCGCCTCACCCCTCCCTTACGCGCAGGGCGTCAGCCAGATCCCGAGGGAGCTGGACCGCGCCGGGATGGACGCCGTCCGTGACCGGTTCACCGAGGCCGCCCGGCGGGCCGCCCGCTGCGGGTTCGACCTCCTCGAACTGCACTGCGCCCACGGCTATCTGCTCTCCGGCTTCCTCTCCCCGCTCACCAACCAGCGCACCGACGCGTACGGCGGCTCCCTGGAGAACCGGCTCCGCTTCCCCCTGGAGGTCTTCGACGCGGTCCGCGCCGTATGGCCCGGGGACCGTCCCATGTCCGTCCGGATCTCCGCCACGGACTGGGTCCCGGGCGGCACGAGCGACGCGGACGCCGTGGCGACGGCCCGCGCCTTCGCCGCCCACGGCGCGGACGCCATTGACGTCTCCACCGGCCAGGTCGTCCCGGAGGAACGCCCCGAGTACGGCCGCTCCTACCAGACCCCGTACGCCGACCGGATCCGCAACGCCCTGGACGTGCCCGTCATCGCGGTGGGCGCCATCTCCTCCTGGGACGACGTCAACTCGCTGCTGCTGGCAGGGCGGGCCGACCTCTGCGCCCTGGCCCGCCCCCATCTGTACGACCCGCACTGGACCCTGCACGCGGCGGCCGAGCAGGGCTACACGGGGCCGGGCGTCTCCTGGCCGCTCCCGTACCGCGCGGGCAGCCGCACCCCGCCGGCCGGGCGCACCGACGGCCCCAGGCCGCGACTCACGCTCGGCGGGCCGCCGGCCGGCCGTCGCTCCGGCTGAGCGGCGGTCAGGCCCCGGCCGTCAGGCACTCGTGGCAGCGGCAGGGGATCGGATGCGGCAGGGCCCAGTGGGTGGTGCGGTACTCGAAGGACAGCCGGCCGAGCAGGACCGCGGCCTCCTCGGCGTCCCGACGGTCCGTCCAGCGGCCGCCCGCACCCGCCTCCTCGCACAGCCGCAGCACGGCCGGGCTGTGGACCGGCACCGCCCGGAAGGTGTGCAGATTACGGGTCGACATGTCGATCGTGAGGTACGTCCCGGTGTGCCGCCCGCGCCCGATCGTGGTCAGCTGCTCATGGCCCGTCCCGGGGTGGGTCCCGACGACGTACACCTTGGAGCCTCCCCGGTAGGACTTGGTCCCGGGCCGCAGCTCCTGCCCGCCCTCGCCGTAGCGCCGCCACCGCACGACGTTCGCGGCGACCAGCCACACCTGCCCGTCCGGTGCCTCCCGGGCGGCCCCGGGCCCCGCCGTCATTCCGGCTCCGCGGTGATCAGCAGCCGGTCGGAGACGGCCTCGTAACCGATGCGCCGGTACACGCCGTTGCTCGTCGGGTTCGCGAGGTCCGCGAAGAGCAGCACCTCCCGGGCGCCCTCCTCCCGCGCCACCCGGCTGACCTGAGCCGTCACCGCCGCCGCGTAACCACGGCCCCGGTGCTCCGGCGGCGTGTAGACGTTCGTCACCCGGACCGTCCCGGCGATCCGGCGCGAGACGCCCGCCGACGACACCGGCACCCCGTCCACCTCCCAGAGCGTCAGCCCGCCGTGGGTGGTGCGCTCGTCCACGATCCGTTCCGCCCGGTCGCCGGGCTGTCCCGTCTGCTCGCCGAACGCCCTGATCCACCCGACGAGCAGCGCCCGGTCGGCGGCGGTCGCGGTCCGGGGCGCGCCCGCGGGCGCGGGGGAGGGCGGCACCAACGTGCCCAGCCGGTACAGCCGGTGCTCCTCGTCGACCCGGTGACGTGGCCAACGGGCGGCCAACGCCCGGGCGGTGGCGCGGTCCGCGTTGACACCGGGCAGTGCCAGCGCGTCCGCCAGCGGTCCGAGCGCCTCCGGAGGCACCGTGCCCAGGACCGGCACGAACGGCGGTGTCCGCACCAGAGCCCCGGCCACCTCGCCGTCCGCCCCGCGCCACCAGCCCAGCACCGGCGGCTCCGTGCCGTAGGCGCGCGGACCGCTCTCCCGCAGGGTGGCGGTGACCGTCAGCAGCAGGGTGTTCTCCGCGGGCCGGGCGGCCAGGGACGCCCCGGCCGCGTCCAGGAAGCGGCCGACGTCGTCCGTGAAGGTCCAGGTCATGCCTCATCCTGTCGGGTCACCCGGCCCGGGGGCACCCGAATTACGGGCGGGAGGATCAGGAGCCGTCGCGCACGAACCGGGCGCCCGCGTCCCGCAGCCGGCCGTGGAGCAGCCCGAACACCTCCGCCGAGCGGCCGCCCGGCCACTCCTTCGGCAGCAGTTCCCCGGGCAGTCCGGGATCGGCGTACGGGAGCTGCCGCCAGGAGTCCAGCGCGCGGAGGTAGTCCCGGTAGGCCTCCTCCGGATCGGGTGCGTCCTCGCCGGCCCGTGCCTCCCAGGACCGCAGCACCGGCTCCTGCTGTTCCAGGAACTCCCGGTGGAGCCCGGCGATCGCGTCCAGGTCCCACCAGCGCGCCACGGCCTCCGCCGTCGCGGCGAAGCCGAGGTGCTCCCCGCGGAACAGGTCGACGTACGGGGCGAGTCCGAGGCGCTCCAGCGTGTGCCGCGTCTCCTCGTACAGCCCGGCGGGCGCGATCCAGACCCCGGGCGCCGCCGTGCCGAAGCCGAGCCGGCCCAGGCGGGAGCGCAGCAGGTGGCGTTTGTTGCGTTCCGCCTCCGGTACGGAGAAGACGGCGAGCACCCAGCCGTCCCCGGGCGGCGCCGCCGGGCCCCGGTAGATCCGCCGGTCGCCGTCGTCCAGCAGCTGGCGGGCGTCCTCCGACAGGGCGTATCCGGCCGCCCCGTCCGCCGTACGGGCCGGGGTGAGCAGCCCGCGCCGCTTGAGGCGGGAGACGGACGAGCGCACCGACGGGGCGTCGACCCCGACCGCGTGCAGGAGCCGGATCAGCTCGGACACGGCCAGCGGCGCGTTGCCAGGGCGACGGCCGTACGCGCCGTAGAGGCTGACGATCAGGGAACGGGGGGTGTGCTCGGCCACCCGATCACTCTAGAGGGGCGGTGTCCCGCAGCAGGAAGCGCTGGAGCTTTCCCGTGGCGGTCCTGGGGAGTTCGGGCAGGAACACGAAGGCGCGCGGGCACTTGTGCGGTGCCAGCTCGGCCTTCATGTGCGCCCGCAGGGTGTCGTCCGACAGCACCACGCCCTCGCGCGGGACGACGTACGCGACCACGATCCGGCCGCGCAGCTCGTCCGCCCGGCCCACCACCGCGGCCTCGGCGACGTCGGGGTGGCGCAGGAGCGCCTCCTCGACCTCGGGGCCGGCGATGTTGTACCCGGCCGAGATGATCATGTCGTCGGCGCGGGCCACATAGCGGAAGTAGCCGTCGGGCTCACGGACATAGGTGTCGCCGGTGATGTTCCAGCCGTGCCGTACGTACACCCGCTGGCGCTCGTCGGCGAGATACCGGCAGCCGACCGGACCGCGCACGGCCAGCAGGCCGGGCTCCCCGTCGGGCAGCTCCTCGCCGTCCTCGTTCACCACGCGGGCCTGCCAGCCGGGCACGGGAACGCCGGTGGTGCCGGGGCGGATCGCCCCGTCGGCGGCGGAGATGAAGATGTGCAGCAGCTCGGTCGCCCCGATGCCGTTGATGATGCGCAGCCCCGTCCGCTCGTACCAGGCCCGCCAGGTCGCGGCGGGAAGGTTCTCCCCGGCCGAGACACAGCGGCGCAGCGCGGACAGGTCATGGCCGTCGAGCGCGTCGAGCATCACGCGGTACGCGGTCGGCGCGGTGAACAGCACGGAGACCCGGTGCGCGGCCAGCGCGGGCAGCAGCTGCTTGGGGCCCGCCTGTTCGAGCAGCAGGGCCGAGGCACCGGCCCGCAGCGGGAAGACGACCAGCCCGCCCAGCCCGAAGGTGAAGCCGAGCGGCGGGCTGCCGGTGAACACGTCGTCCGGGCCGGGCCGCAGGACATGGCGGGCGAACGTGTCGGCGACGGCCAGCACGTCGCGGTGGGTGTGCATACAGCCCTTGGGGCGCCCGGTGGTGCCCGAGGTGAAGGCGATGAGCGCGATGTCGTCGGCGGCGGTGTCCACCACCCGGCAGGGCCCCGGCCGGCCCGCCACGAGCGCCGTCAGGTCGTCCGGCGCGTCACCCCCGTACGTCGTGACGCGCAGCCCGGGCACCTGCGCCGCGGCCAGGTCGTCGACGGACCTGACGTCGCAGAGGGCATGGCCGACGCGGGCGAGGGAGCAGATGGTGGCGAGCTCCGACGCCCGCTGCTGCGCCAGCACCGTCACCGCGACCGCACCGGCCTTCATCACGGCGAGCCAGCAGGCCGCGAGCCAGGGCGTGGTGGGCCCGCGCAGCAGCACCCGGTTGCCGGGAACGACACCCAGATCGTGTGTCAGCACCTGGGCGATCCGGTCCACCCGGTCCCGCAGCTCCCCGTAGCTCCAGACGCCGCCGTCGGCGGTCCGGAAGGCGGGGCGGCCGGGGCCGAAGCGGGCGGCGGTGCGGTCGAGCAGCTCGTACCCGCAGTTCAGCCGGTCCGGGTAGGCCAGTTCGGGAAGGTCGAAGACCAGTTCCGGCCAGTCCTCGGCGGGTGGGAGGTGGTCGCGCGCGAAGGTGTCGGTGTGCGCGCTCGCGGTACCTGACGGCTTCATGAAGCATCGCTCCCTGATCCAGTCTGATCCGAACGAGAGACCCTGGTCGCCCTTGGAGCGTATCGTTTGAGTGACGGTAGTCAACGGTCCGCGATAAGTCGTGACAAGAGAGGCGCCGGTATGACGGCATTCTCCCTCGATCCCGGTCGAACCGCCTGGTGCGACGAGCTGTACACCCTCGCCCGCGACGAGCTGCGCCCCCTCGCGGAGAAGGGCGAACCCGGCCACGTCAACCGCCCGCTCGTCGCCGCCCTCGGCGGGCTGGGGCTGCTGGACCGGCTCCTCGGCTCGGGCGCGCTCGACCTCTGCCTGATGCGCGAGTCGCTGGCGCGCGGCTGCACCGAGGCGGAGACCGCGCTCGCCCTCCAGGGCCTCGGATCCGGCCCGGTCCGTCTGGCGGGCAGCGAGGCCCAGCGCGCACGGTGGCTCCCCGAGGTGCGCGCGGGCCGCGCGGTCGCCGCCTTCGCGCTCAGCGAGCCGGGCGCCGGATCCGACGCGGCGGCGCTCGCCCTCGCCGCACGGCCCGTCCCCGACGGCGACGGCTGGCGGCTCACCGGCGAGAAGTGCTGGATCTCCAATGCCCCCGAGGCCGACTTCTACACCGTCTTCGCCCGGACGGGCGAGGGCGCCGGGGCCCGGGGCGTCACCGCGTTCCTCGTCCCGGCCGACCGCCCCGGCCTCACCGGGACGCCGCTGGAGATGCTCTCCCCGCACCCCATCGGGGCGCTGGACTTCGACGGCGTACCGGTGACGGCCGACGACGTGCTGGGGGAGCCGGGCCGGGGCTTCCGGGTCGCCATGGACACCCTCAACCTCTTCCGGCCCAGCGTCGGCGCGTTCGCCGTGGGCATGGCGCGCGCCGCGCTCGACGCCACCCTGGAGCACACGGCGGACCGCACCGCCTTCGGTGCCCCGCTCAAGGATCTGCAGGCGGTCTCGCACCAGGTCGCGGAGATGGCCACCCGCACCGAGGCCGCCCGCCTCCTGGTCTACGCGGCAGCCGCCGCCCACGACGCGGGAGAGCCGGGCGTGGCCCGCCGCGCCGCCATGGCCAAGCTGTACGCCACCGAGACCGCGCAGTACGTCGTCGACGCGGCCGTCCAACTGCACGGCGCCCGCGCCCTGCGCCGGGGCCATCTGCTCGAACACCTCTACCGGGAGGTCCGCGCGCCCCGGATCTACGAGGGCGCCACCGAGGTACAGCGCACCATCATCGCCAAGCAGCTGTACGCCACCCAGGAGACGCCCGCATGAATCCGATCACCCGGATCAACCCCGCCGAACTCGCCCCGCCCACCGGCTTCTCGCACGCCGTCACCGCCACCGGCGGCCGGCTGGTCTTCCTCGCCGGGCAGACGGCGCTGGACGGCGACGGCAAGGTCGTCGGGGCCACCCTGCCGGAGCAGTTCGAGACGGCCCTGGGCAATCTGCTCACAGCCCTGCGCGCGGCCGGCGGCGCGCCGTCCGCCCTCGCCAGGGTCACCGTGTACGCCACCGATGTGGCCGACTACCGCGCCCACGCACCCGAACTGGGCCGGATCTGGCGGCGGCTGGCGGGGCGTGAGTATCCGGCGATGGCCGTCATCGGGGCGGCCAGGCTCTGGGACGAGCAGGCCATGGTCGAGATCGACGGCATCGCGGTGCTGGACTGAGGAAGCGCCGGGGGCGGTGCGGCACGCCGCACCGCCCCCGCGACGCCGGGCGGGCGCCGGTCAGTACGGCTTGACCAGCACATGGGCGGCGCCCGGCATCCCGACCTTCAGGAGCTCGTCCTCCTCGGGCGTCGTCGCGCCGCCCGTCTCCTCCTTGAGGAGCGCGCGCGAGAGGTTCTGCACGAACATCGCCCGGGGGCGGCGCCGGTCCTCCCACGCGGCGAGCGCCGCCGCGACGTCGTCCTCCGCGTCCAGGGAACGGGCCAGCACCAGCGCGTCCTCGACCGCCATCGCCGCGCCCTGCGCGAGGTTCGGGGTGCTCGCGTGCGCGGCGTCACCGGCGAGGACGACCCGGCCGGCGTGCCAGGGGGCGTCCACCGTGACCTGCGAGATGCGCGAGTAGACGACGCCCTCCGCCGTGCCGACCGTGGTCAGCGCCTCGGCGACGGGCCCGCCGAACGAGGCGAGACGCTCCACGAGCTGCTCGTGCGCCCGTGCGGGGTCCGGGCGGAAGTCCGGCTCCTCGGCGGTCACGGCGGCCAGGTACATCAGCTCGTCCGTGATCGGGGTGAGCAGCGCCTTCGTCGACGTACGGCCCGCGCTCACCACGACGCCCTGGACCTCGGGCAGACGGGGCACGGTGACGCGCCAGTTGGCGAAGCCGGTGTACTCGGGGGTGAAGCGGTCGCCGTACAGCCGGGTGCGCAGCGGGGAGCCGATGCCGTCGAAGCCGACGACGAGGTCCCAGCGGGCCGAGGAGCCGTCGGACAGGGTCACCTCGACACCGGCACCGTCGTCGCTCAGTTCGCTGATCGTCGTACCGAAGCGGATCGGGACGCCGGCCGCGGCCGTGGCGTCGCCCAGCACCTTCGCCAGGGCGGGGCGCGGGATGCCGCTGCTGGCGGGGACGCCGTCCATGCGGGGCTGCGGGATCCTGGCGAGCGTGGTGCCGGCCGGGTCGCGGATGGTCAGCACCTCCCACTCGAAGCCGGCCGCCAGACACGCGTCCAGGACGCCGATCTCACGCATGACGTGCAGGGCGTTCGACGGCTGGATGATGCCGACGCCGAGGGCGTCCAGCTCGTCACGGAGTTCGACGACCTCGGCGGTGTGACCGCTCCGGGCGAGCGCCACGGCGAGGGTGAGCCCGCCTATGCCGCCGCCATGGATCAGCACACGCAGGGGTGTTGTCATATCGGGTCTCTCCAGGCGGGAAAGGAGGGAAGGCAGTCGGAGCAGGGCGGTGGTGCCGGCCGGTGACTGGTCAACTACGCGGGGAATTCGGGCACATGGATATTAGCCACAGCGCAGAAGAGAAGAAGAAGTGGCCTCACATGAGCAATACGGCGTGCGCACGTGAGGCGCGTGTCGCTCCGCCGAAGTGTCGGGGAAGCCTGTCGTACCCGGGTAGCGGCCCGTGCGCTCCGGGGCGAGGCTGAAGGTGGGGCGTACACGTCCGGCGGACCCAGGGAGGCGAGGGCCATGACCGGTGGACCCTCTCCGCACACCGTGCACCGATCACCCGACGGCGACGGCCTCACGGCGGGTGACGGGCCGCCCGGCCACCTCCGCGTCGCCGGCCGTGTCCACGGGATGCCCGACGAAGTCCCCGACGCGCCGCTGCATCTGCCCCTGGACGCCGACCGGGTGCTCCGGCCGGCCACGCGATCCGAGCCCGGCGGGGCGGAAGAAGCCCACGTCATGCCGTGTGAGGGTGGGCGAACAGGGCAGACGCCGTCCTGTGAGCACAGCGGGACGAGGACCGGCCACCACCGACGCCGACCGTAAGCAGCGGGCAGGTCGCCGCGCGGCGCGCCGGACGGGTGAACCGGGCCGAGGGATATATCTGTATTCGGTGCCCTTTGTTCCGGACCACCCGTCGTGATCGCACTCATCCTCTGCCACTTCGCACTGGCGGCGTGCTCGCCGCCGCTCGTGCGACGGCTCGGCAGGTACGCCTTCGTCGTGCTCGCGCTGCCCCCCGCCGCCACCACGGTGTGGGCGGCCACCGAATGGGGCGGCACCGAAGCGGGCCGGGCGGTCACCTGGTCGTGGGAGTGGATCGGCACGTACGACGTGTCGGTCGCCCTGCGCCTGGACGCGCTCGCCGAGCTGATGGTGCTGCTCGCGGCCGGGGTGGGCACGCTCGTCCTGCTCTACTGCGCGTCCTACTTCACCGACCGCTCCCCCCAACTGGCGCCCTTCGCCGGGAACCTGCTGGCCTTCGCCGGCGCGATGCTCGGCCTCGTCCTCGCGGACGACCTCATCACCCTGTACGTCTTCTGGGAACTGACCACCGTCTTCTCGTACCTGCTGATCGGCCACACCAGCGAACGCAAGAAGAACCGCCGCTCCGCCCTCCAGGCCCTGACGGTCACCACGCTGGGCGGCCTGGCCATGCTGGTCGGCTTCCTGATCCTCGGCGAGGCGGCGGGCACCTACCGGATCTCCGAGATCGTCGCCGACCCGCCCGAGGCGACCCTCGCCGTGTCCGTGGCCATCGTCCTCGTGCTGTGCGGGGCCCTGTCCAAGTCGGCGATCTGGCCGTTCAGCCTCTGGCTGCCGAACGCGATGGCCGCGCCCACCCCCGTCAGCGCGTACCTGCACGCCGCGGCCATGGTCAAGGCCGGTGTCTATCTGGTGGCCCGGCTCGCCCCCGCCTTCGCCGACGTCCCCGTCTGGCGGCCCCTCGTCCTGGTGCTCGGGGGAGCGACGATGCTCCTGGGCGGCTGGCGCGCCCTGCGCCTGCACGACCTGAAGCTCGTCCTCGCCTACGGGACCGTCAGCCAGCTCGGCTTCCTCGTCGTGCTCGCCGGCGCGGGTAACCGGAACGCCGCACTCGCCGCGGCCGCGCTGATCCTGGGTCACGCCCTGTTCAAGGCGGCGCTGTTCCTCGTCATCGGCATCGTGGACCATGCCACCGGCACCCGTGACCTGCGCAAGCTCTCCGGCCTCGCCCGCACCACGCCGTACGTCTGCGGGGTCGCGGTGCTCGCCGCCGCCTCCATGGCCGCCCTGCCGCCCCTCCTCGGATTCGCCGCCAAGGAAGCCGCCTTCGACGCCTTGCAGCACGGGGACGCGCTCGACCGCTGGCTGCTGGCCGTGGCCGTCGCCGGCTCGGTGCTGACCGTCGCGTACACCCTGCGTTTCGTCTGGGGGGCCTTCGCCCGTAAGCCCGGTGTCGCCGACACCCCCGCCCACCACGTCGGCGCCGCCCTGCTCGCCCCGCCCGCCGTCCTCGCCGTCGCCGGGCTGGTGCTCGGCCCCGGCGTCGGATGGACGGACCGGCTGTTCGCCGCGTACGCCGACGTCTTCCCCGCCCCCGAGCACCCGTACCACCTCGCGCTCTGGCACGGCTTCGGGACGGCCCTGCTGCTGTCCGCCGTCACCTGGGCCGGCGGCGCCGTGCTCTTCGCCGGGCGTACGACGGTCACCCGGATCTCCCGGCGCGTCGCCTGGCCGACCGCCGACAGCGTCTTCGGCCACATCCTGCTCGGCCTGGAACGGATCGCCCTCCAGGTCACCGGCTTCGTCCAGCGCGGCTCCCTCTCCGGCTACCTGGCGATCACCCTGATGGTGATGCTCTCCGGCCAGCTCGCGGTCCTGGTCACGGACCGGCCCTGGGAGGGCGCGGTCGCCCCCCGGGTGTGGGACGCCCCGCTCCAGGGCGCGGTGGCCGTACTGACCTGCGCGGCCGCCCTCTCCTGCCTGACCGTCAGCCGCCGTATGAAGGCCGTCGTCCTGGCCGGGCTGACCGGCTACGGCGCTGCGCTGCTCTTCGTGGTCCAGGGCGCCCCCGACCTGGCGCTCACCCAGTTCTGCGTCGAGACCGTGTCGATGATCGTGTTCGTCCTGGTCCTGCGCCGGCTGCCGGTGCGCTTCGAGGAGTCGATCGGCACCTGGCGGCGGGCGCTGCGGATCCCGGTGGCCCTGGGCGCGGCGGCGACCGTCGGCACGGCCGTCTGGGTGGCGGGCGCCGCACGGGTCGCCGAGCCCGCGGGCGCGGCGATGGTCGAGGAGGTCGAGCACCACGGACTCAAGGACGTGGTCGCCACCATCCTGGTCGACCTGCGGGCCTGGGACACGATGGGGGAGTCCGCCGTCCTCGCGGCGGCGGCGATCGGCGTGACCAGCCTCATCTATCTGCACCGCCGCGGCGAGACGACCATGAGCAGGGAGGAACTCCAGGGGGAGACCGCGTGGGCGCTCTCCGGACGGCGGCTCACCGGCCTGCCGCAGGGCGACGACACCGCGCCCGAACGCAGCTGGCTGGCGGCCGGCTCCACCCTCGCGCCCGAGCACCGCTCCATCGTCTTCGAGGTGGTGGCCCGGCTGCTCTTCCACCCCATCCTGGTGCTCTCCCTGTACCTGCTGTTCTGCGCGGAGAACATGCCCGGCGGCGGCTTCGTCGCCGGGCTCGTCGCGGGGCTCGGACTCATCACCCGCTATCTGGCGGGCGGCAGATTCGAACTCGCGGAGGCCGCGCCGCTGCAACCCGGACTCTTCACCGGACTCGGGCTGTTCGTGTCCACCGCCGTCGCCCTGGGCGGCCTCGCCGAGGGAACCGTGCTGCACGCCTGGACCTACCACGGGCACCTGCCCGTGTTCGGCGACTACCACCTGAGCACCTCGGTCCTCTTCGACTTCGGTGTCTACCTGCTGGTCCTCGGCGTGGTCCTGGACATCGTGCGGGCGCTGGGCGCCAAGGTCGACCGGCAGATCGAACGGGCGGCGGGCGCACTCACCCCCGCCGCGGACACCGGGAAGGGGGAACCCCAGCAATGATCATGAGCGCCTCGCTCCTCGCCACAGCGGTCGTCCTCTGCGCGGTCGGCGGCATCCTCATGCTCACCCGGCCCCTCACCCGCATCCTGCTCGGCGCGGTGATCGCGAGCAACGGCATCAACCTGCTGGTCCTCTCCTCGACCGGCGCGGCGGGCGCCGCGCCCCTGCTCTACGGGGTGCCGCTGCGCCGCATCACCGACCCGCTGCCCCAGGCCATCGCCCTCACCGCCATCGTCATCACCCTCGCGACCACGGCCTTCCTCCTCGCCATGGCCTACCGCAGCTACCAGCTGACCGGCACGGACGAGGTCCACGACGACCTGGAGGACCGGCGCATCTTCCTGCGCGCCGAGGTACTGGGGGAGCGGGCCGAGCTCCGGGAGGAGTACCGGTCGGGGCCCAGACCCACACGGGAGGAACGCGCCCGGTACCGCCAGGAACACCGCCGGCTGCGGGCCCGGCTCCGCGCCGACCGCGCCCTTCAGGCACGTGGCCGGGACGCCGGCGGAGACCTGTGGAACGACGTGCTGGGAGCCGACCCGGAGGACTACGTGAACGACAAGGACGACGACCGAGGAGCCACCGGATGAACGCACTCGTCCCGCTGCCGGTCCTGCTGCCCCTCTGCGCCACCGGCGTGAGCCTCGCCTTCGGCACCAGGCTCGCGCGCTTCCAGCGCTTCATCAGCGTCGCCGTCCTCACCGCCGTCCTCGGGCTCTCGGTGGTGCTGATGGTCGCCGCAGACCGCCAGGGCCCCCTCTCCGTCCACCTCGGCGACTTCGCCCCGCCGCTCGGCATCACCCTGGTCGCCGACCGGCTGGCCGGGCTGATGCTGACCGTCTCCTCGGCGGTCACCCTCGCCGTCCTGGTCTACTCGCTCGGCCAGGGCATGGCGGACCGGGACAAGGAGACGCCCGTCGCCGTCTTCCACCCCGCCTACCTCATCCTGGTCGCCGGGGTCTCCCTCACGTTCATCGCGGGCGACCTCGTCAACCTCTACGTCGGCTTCGAGATCATGCTGGTCGCCAGCTTCGTCCTGCTCACGCTCGGCGGCACCGGCCCCCGGATCCGGGCCGGTTCCACCTACGTGATCATTTCGCTGTTCTCCTCGATGCTGTTCCTCACGGCCATCGCCATGACGTACGCCGCCACCGGCACCGCCAACCTGGCCCAGCTCGCCGTCCGGCTGCCCGAACTGCCCCTGGGCGTACAGACCCTCGTCCAGGCCATGCTGCTCACGGTCTTCGCCATCAAGGCCGCCGTCTTCCCCCTCGCCGCCTGGCTGCCCGACTCCTATCCGACCGCGCCCGCGCCCGTCACCGCCGTCTTCGCCGGCCTGCTGACGAAGGTCGGCATCTACTGCATGCTGCGGACCGAGACCCTGCTCTTCCCCGGCAACCGGCTCGGCGACCTCCTCATGGCCCTCGCCCTGGCCTCGATGATCGTGGGCATCCTCGGGGCGGTCGCCCAGACCGACCTGAAGCGGCTGTTCTCCTTCACCCTGATCAGCCACATCGGTTACATGGTCTTCGGGATCGGCCTCGCCACCCGGGAGGCGTACGGCGGCGCGATCTTCTACGTCGCCCACCACATCACCGTCCAGACGTCCCTCTTCCTCGTGGCGGGACTCATCGAACGCCGGGGCGGTACCAACGAACTCACCCGCCTCGGCGGACTGGCCCGGTCGGCTCCGCTCCTCGCGGTCCTCTTCTTCGTCCCGGCGATGAACTTCGCCGGGATCCCGCCGTTCTCCGGATTCATCGGGAAGCTCGGACTGATGCGGGCCGGGGTGTCGGACGGCAGCGTCTGGGCCTGGATCCTCGTCGCGGGCGCCACCGTGACGAGCCTGCTCACCCTGTACGTGATGGCCAAGATCTGGAATCTGGCCTTCTGGCGCATCGAGCCGCCGGGCCAGGCCGCCTACGGCACCGTCCTGGAGGCCGCCGACGACAGCGACGACGAGGACCCCGACACCGGACCGGACCGCATCCCCGGCACCGGCGACGAGGGGGTGGGCCCCGTACCGGCGGGCGGCGGCCTGGCCGCCACCCTCCAGGGGCGGGCCGTCACCACCACGGTCCGCCCGCCCGCGGCCATGACGGCGGCCACCGCCGGGGCCGTCCTGCTCGGCCTCGCCTTCACCGTCCTGGCCGGGCCGCTGGCGGCCTTCACCGACCGTTCGGCGGCCGAACTCATCGCGCGCCGTCCCTATGTGGAGGAGGTGCTCGGCCGGTGAGACGCCTGATCACCCTGTCGTACCACAACCCCGATCTGCCCCCGTTCAGCATCGAGTTCGCCGGCCGCCGGCGCCGGGTGCTCGACCTCCCGCTGATCGCCTGGCTCACCCTGATCTGGGTCCTGCTGTGGTCCACCCTGACCTGGGCCAACGTCGTCACCGGCGCGGTCGTCGCGGTGGCCGTCTGTCTGGCGTTCCCGCTGCCGCAGGTCGACCTGGGGCTCCGGCTGCACCCCTGGGGCATCATCCGGCTCGCCGCCTATCTGCTCTACGACATGTACACCTCGGGGGTGAAGGTCACCCGGCAGATCTTCGCCGGACACCCGCACCGGCCCGCCGTCATCGGCGTACCGCTGCGGTGCCGCAGCGACCTGATGCTCGCCGCGACCGCCGTCTCCGTGTCGAACACGCCGGGCGGCTCCGTCGTCGAGGTGCGCAGGGCCACGGCCACCCTCTTCCTGCACGTGCTCGACGCGGACGACCCGGCCGAGCTGGAGGCGGCCCGGCGCTCCGTCTGGAAGCTGGAGGAGCTGACGGTCCGGGCCTTCGGCACCTCCGACGAGATCGACCGGGTGTCCGAGCCCCCGCCACCCCTCGCCGGATCCGACGACGGGTCCGACGGCGGGCCCGGGTCCGGCACCGGGGAGGAGACCTCATGAGCGGCCCCGAGACCGTCGACCGGGTGCTGATGACCTGCGCCGTCGTGTTCGTCGTCGTGGCGGGCGCGCTGCTGCTGTTCCGGATCAGCCGGGGGCCCTCCATGCTGGACCGGGCCATCTCCCTCGACGTCTTCGCGGCGGTCGTCATCGCCGGCCTGGGCGCCAAGTCCGCGTTCGCCCGCGACTCGTTCTACTTCCCGATCATGCTGGTGCTGGCGTTCCTCGGCTTCACCGGCTCGGTGGGCATCGCCCGCTTCATCGCCGTACGCGACAAACCGTTGTCACGCCGCAGGGCCGGCGGGAAGGAGGGACAGCGGTGAACGTCTGGTCCCAGGTCGCGGACACGGCCGGGGCGGTGCTCGTGTTCCTCGGCGCGGCGATCTCGCTCCTCGGGGTCGTCGGCATGCTCAAGCTGCCCGACGTCCTCTCCCGCAGCCACGCGGCGACCAAGCCGCAGACCCTCGGCCTGCTGCTCGTGCTCGCCGGGGTCGGGCTGCGGCTGCACAGCGGGATGGACCTGGCGACGCTGGCCCTCATCGGCTTCTTCCAGCTGATGACGGGCCCCGTGGCCTCCCATCTGGTGGCGCGGTCGGCGTACCGGACGGGGCAGATCGAGCGCGGAGAGCTGCTGTTCGACGACCTGGACGCGCAGCTCACCGAGCCGGAGCCGGAGACCGCGCCCGGCACCGAACCGGAACCCGGCACGGGGCCCGAGCGCGACCAGGGGTAGACCTCCGGCCTCCCGGTATCCCCACGCCTCGCACATGTTTTCTGCGATGATGCGGCGGCAATCACCGGGCGCTGGGGGGCGTATGGGAAGCACGGGTACGGTGCTGCGCGAACTGCGCGGCGCACAGAAGTCGTCCAAGGGTGTCTCGCTCTACTCGCGGTACGTGAACCGCCCGGCCGGACGGCTGCTCGCCGCCGGTGCGTTCCGAGCGGGGCTGACGCCCAATCAGGTCACCCTGGTCAGCGCCGCGTTCACCTTCACGGCGATCGCGGCCGTGGCGCTCGTGGAACCGTCCTGGTGGCTCGGCGCCGCCGTCTGGGCGGGTCTGCTCGTCGGCTTCGCCTTCGACTCGGCCGACGGGCAGCTCGCGCGTCTGACGGGGCGGGGCGGACCGGACGGCGAGTGGCTCGACCATGTCGTGGACTGCGCGAAGATGATCCTCGTCCACAGCGCCGTGCTGATCGCGTTCCACCGGTTCGGCGCCCTGCCCGGTGAGGGCTGGCTGCTGCTGCCGCTCGGGTTCCTCTTCGTCGCCGTGCTCACCTTCTGCGCGGGACTGCTGCGGGAACAGCTCGGCAAGGCCGCGGTCCGCGCCGCGCCGGAACCCGTGCCCGCCGGTGCCCCGGTGTCCCGGATCCGGGCCGTGGCGCTGCTGCCCGCGGACTACGGGGTCTTCTGCCTGGTCTTCCTGCTGCTCGGCGCACCCGGCGCCTTCCGGGCCGGGTACGCCGTCCTGGCGGCCGTGCACGCGCTGTTCCTCGTGGCGTTCCTGGCCAAGTGGTTCAGGGAGCTGAAAGCGCTCCGGGCCGGCTGACGAGCACGTCCAGTGCCCGGCGCAGCTGGGTGCTGGACGTGTGCACCGTGTACGGGAAGTAGACGACCTCCACCCCGACCTCGGCGAAGTCGCGCTCCAGGCGTTCGCCCTTCTCCGTGCCGCGCCAGTCGTCGCCCTTGAAGATGACGTCGAAGCGGACCTGCTGCCAGGTCTCGACCTTGTCCGGAACGGTCTCCACGAACGCCGCGTCCACGTAGCGCACGCTGCGGACGATCTCCAGCCGCTCGGGCAGCGGGATCACCGGGGCGTGGCCCTTGGCCAGCGCCGCCATCTCGTCGGAGACGACCCCGGCCACCAGGTAGTCGCACTGGCTGCGGGCGTGCCGCAGGATGTTGAGGTGGCCGACGTGGAACAGGTCGTACACCCCCGGCGCGTAACCGACTCTGTGCTGCACCATCCGTTCTCTCCCCCCACGGCGGAACTGGTTCAACGACCTTACTGTGAAGAACACTTGTGCATCCCGTGAACGGATAAGCTCGGAGGAAGGGCTGTTCCGGGGGGAAGGCGATCATCCGTTGTCCGCTGCTGAGCATCTGAGGCCGTTCGAAAACCGCAGACTTCTCGTGGTCTCCACCAACTACGCCCCCGAGCTGACGGGCATCGGCCCGTACGCCACACAGCTCGCCGAGCACTGGGCGGCGTCCGGGGCCAGGACCGAGGTGCTGGCCGGCATGCCGCACTACCCCGCCTGGCGCGTGGACGAGCGCTACCGGGGTGCCTGGCGGAGGGAGGAGAGCCGCGAGGGGGTGCGGGTCCACCGCCGCCGTCACTATGTACCGACCCGTCAGACCGCCCTGAGACGCGGTGTGTTCGAGGCGTCCGTGCTGCTCCACGGGATGCTCGCGCCGCCGCCCGGACGCTTCGACGCGGTGGTCTCCCAGATGCCGAGCCTCGCGGGCGGCGTCCTCGCCGCCCGGCTGGCGCGCCGCCAGGGTGTGCCCCACATACCCGTCGTCCAGGACCTGATGGGCGCGGCCGCCGCGCAGAGCGGCATCCGAGGGGGAGGCAGGGCGGCGGAGGCCGCCGCGAAGGCCGAGCGCCACGCCCTGCGCGGCGCGGCCCTCGTCGGGGTCATCCACGAGAGCTTCGTGGAGGGCGTCACCGCCCTCGGGGTGGACCCCGGCCGGATCAGGATCGTCCCCAACTGGACGCATGTACGCAGCCCTTCGGCGGACCGGGCCGCCACCCGGGCCCGCCTGGGATGGGCCGAGGACACGCCGGTACTGCTGCACTCGGGGAACATGGGCCTCAAGCAGGGGCTCGACGTCCTGGTCGGCCTGGCACGGCTGGCCCCGGACATCCGGGTCGTCCTGATGGGCGACGGGAACCAGCGCGACGGACTGCGCGAGCGGGCCGCGGGCCTGCCCAACCTCGACTTCCTCCCGCCGGCGGGCGCGGACGACTTCACCGATGTGCTCGCCGCCGCCGACGTCCTCGCGGTGACCCAGCGGGCCTCCGTGCTGGACATGAGCGTGCCGTCCAAGCTCACCTCGTACTTCGTCTCCGGACGCCCCGTCGTCGCCTCCGTGGCCGACCGGGGCGGTACGGCCGACGAGGTGCGGCGTTCGGGCGCGGGTGTCCTCGTGGCGCCCGAAAACCCGGCCGCGCTCCTCACCGCCGTACGCCGGCTCGCCGCCGATCCGGTGGCGGCGGACGCGCTGGGAGCGCACGGCCCGCGGTACGTCGCGGAGCACCTGAGCAGGGAGGCGGGGCTCGCCCGCTTCGACGCCCTGCTCACCGAGGCACTCGCGGACGCCGGTACCGGGACCGGGGCAGGACGGGCCGGGTCCGGGCCGGCCAGGTCAGGTCGGGCCGGCTCCGGGCAGTCCGGCTCCGGGCCGGCCGGGGACACCGAAGGGGGAGCACGCCGATGACGCATCAGATCCGTCCCGTGGACGACCAGGACGAACCGGCTCTGCTCCGGGACCAGTTCCGCCAGCTCCTGCGCTACCGCGCCCTGCTGGCCGGAGGCGTCCTCGTGGGCCTCATCGGCGGTGGGTTCCTCGCCCTGAGCGGTGACGACACCTACACGGCCGCCGGTGAGGTGCAGGTGCGCTCCGCGACCGCCGACCCCTTCGCCACCGGGGCCTCCGCCGACAAGGGCATCAACATCGGCTCCGAACGGCAGACCGCCGTCAGCGACACCGTGGGCGACCTGGCCGCCGGGACCCTGCTCAAGAAGGGCGACGACGTCACCGCCCGGAAGCTGCTGGCCGGGCTCCAGGTCACCAACCCGCCCAACACCCTCACCCTCCGCTTCTCCTACACCGGGGCCACCCCCGAGCAGGCCCGCTCCCGCGCCGAAGCCCTGGCCAACGCCTACCTCGCGCACCGCAAGGCGCGTACCGAGGAAAGCATCGAGAACATGGCCGACGGCTACCGCGCCCAGCTCACACCGCTGGAGGAGAAGCGCGACCTGCTGGAGGAGCGGACCGGGGTCGACGCCGCGGACGACGTCAGCAGCGCCCGCGCCAACATCATCGTCTCCATCTCCGAGCTGAGCCGGAAGATCTCCGAGCTCAAGGCGCTCGACACCACCCCCGGCTACCTCAACAAGAAGCCCGTCGCCCCCACCGAGCCCGCCGGCGCCGGACTGCCGCTGCTCCTCGGGCTCGGCGGTGTCGTCGGCCTCGCCCTCGGACTCCTGCTGTCCTGGGTCCGCCTCGTCTTCGACCCCGCCGTACGCTCCCCCCGTGAGCTGGTCCGCTCGCTCGGGGCCCCGCTGCTCGGCACGCTGCCCAGGGAACGCGCGGCGGCGGGCACGCTGCTCGCGATCGGGCGCAGCGGTTCACGGCTCGCCGAGGAGTACCGCGCGGTCGCCTTCCGGCTCGCCTACGACCCGTCGTTCGCGGAGCGACGCCGGCTCCTCGTCACCGCCCCGCGCGGCGACGACACGGCCGCGAAGGCCGCGGCCGTCAACCTGGCCGCGGCCTTCGCCGAGATGGGCCGTGACGTCCTGCTCGTCGAGGCCGATCTGCGCACCCCCTCCCTCGCCCATGACCTGGGACCGGCCGCCCACGAGGTCCGGCCGCCGCGCTGGGCGGCCGACGACGGCGACCGGGGCTGGCCCGCCGGCGGCCGCTCCAACGTGGACGTGCCCGGCTCGGGGGCCTTCGCCCTGGTGGCCGGGGTCACCGCGGACAACGTGCCCCGCGCCCTGACCTCCGCGTCCGTCGGCCGGATCGTCGCCGAGGCCGACCGCCCCGGCGCCGTCGTCATCGTCCTCGCCCCGCCGGTGCTGTCGTACGCCGACGCGGTCGCCCTCGTCGACCGCGTCGAGGGCGTCATGGTCGTCTGCGACCCCCGCGAGGTGCACCGCAGCGACCTCGAACGCATCCGCGAGATCATCGGCGCCTCCGGCGGCTCGGTGCTCGGCGCGCTGCTCCACACCGGCCGGGGCAGGCTGCGCCGCGCGGACCGCCGGCACAAGTCCTCCCGGCGCCGCACCGGCGGCCCGGGCGGACCGGCCGCCGCCGCCGACGCGCCGGAGATCACCGGAAGCCCCGACGAGACCATGGGACTGCGCTCCTTCACGCTCCCGGGGGCGCGCCGGTGAGAGCCCGCACCGCGATCCTCTGCTCGGTCGCGGACCAGGGCGTGGCGGCGCTCACCAACATCCTGGTGCTGGTGGCCGCCGCCCGGCTCTCCACCGTGGGGGACTTCGCCCGCTTCTCCGCGGTCTACCTCGTCTTCACGGTGCTGCTGGGCGTCTCCGGCGCCTACACGGGGCAGCCGCTGGTCCTGCGGCGCGGCGGCGGTGCGGACACCCGGGGTGCCTGCCGCTCGGCCGTCGTGTTCACCCTCGGGGCCTCGACCGTCCTCGGCGCCCTGACGGCCGCCGTCTGCCTGTTCGTCCCCGGGGACACCGCCCGCGCCCTGCTGGCCCTCGGCCTGGTCCTGCCGGTGGTGCTGGGACAGGACACCCTGCGTTACGCCTTCTCCACGCTCCAGCGGCCCCAACTCGCCCTGACCTCCGACCTGGTGCGGCTGGGCTGCGTGCTCGGCGCCCTGGCCGCCCAGGAGTACGGGGCCGCACCGGCGCGGCTGATCGCGGTCTGGGGGCTGTCCGCCCTGCCGGCCCTCCTGCTGTCCGCCGTACTGCTGCACCGCGCGACCGCCGGGGCCCCGCTGCTGCTGCGCCCGATGCTGCGGCGCGGCCACCTCGGACAGCGCTTCACCGTCGAGTTCGGCGTCGGCAACGCGACCAGCCAGCTCTCCGTCCTCGGCCTCGGCGCCGTCGGCAACCCGCTCCTGGTCGGCGCCCTGCGCGGCGCGACCACCCTGTTCGGCCCGCTGAACGTGCTCTTCACCTCCGCCACCTCCTTCGGCCCGCCGCTGCTCGGCCGGATCGACGAGGAGCGGCGCCGTGTGCGGGCCACCGCGGGACTCGCCGCCGTCCTCGCCGCCACCGCCGCCCTCTGGGCCGGCGCCCTGGCCCTGCTGCCCGAACGCGCGGGCCGCCAGCTCCTCGGCGACACCTGGCCGACGGCCGCCGCCCTGCTCCCGGCGACCGGCAGCCAGTACGCGGCGATGGCCGTCGGCACCTGCGGACTGCTCGCCCTGCGCATGCTCGACCCGCGTACGACCCTCAGCATCCAGGTCGTCTTCTCGCTCACCGCCGTGGCCCTGATGGCCGGGGGCTATGCCATCGGCGGCGTCCCCGGGGCCGCCTGGGGGCTCGCTCTCGGATCGCTCTGCAAGGCCGCCGCCACCTGGACCCGGGTCGCCCGGCTGCGCCGCCGGAGCACGGCGGACGCCCTCAGCGCCGACGCGCTGCCCGCCGCTCCCTGAACGTCGTGATCAGCACCAGACACAGGGCGCCGATCGCCAGCTTCCCCGCGGCCTGGAGCAGCGGACCGCGCAGCAGGATGAAGGTGTACCCGGCGATCAGGGGTGCCGCGATCGCCAGGACGCTGCCAGGACCGGGGCCCGCCCGGGTGACGGCCAGCGCATACCGGCGGTCGGTACGGGCCGCCGCGTAGCCGATCAGGGCCAGGCCGCCGATCATGCCGGACGCGCCGAAGTCGACCCAGAACTCGGTCCACAGCGGAGCCGACAGGTTGGTCATGTTCATCCCCATCCACTCGCCGACGCGGACCCCCGTGTCCTCCGGCTTCCCGCTCCACACCGCCCTGGGGACGAAGAAGAGCGCGGAGCCCGCGAGTTGGCGGCCGTACGTGTGGCCCCGGGTGTCCACCCAGGAGATGGTGTTGGCGAACATCACCGTCTGGTCGTAGTCCTTGGTGGCCAACGGCTCGAAGACGGAGGCCGACTGCACGGGCCGGTACCCCTCGTCGTCGTAACGGAAGCGGTCCGCGTACGGGAACAGCACCAGGGCGCCCACCACGCCCATGGCCAGCACCGA
This sequence comes from Streptomyces sp. NPDC104381, assembly GCF_055583745.1. Lineage (NCBI taxonomy): Bacteria > Bacillati > Actinomycetota > Actinomycetes > Kitasatosporales > Streptomycetaceae > Streptomyces > Streptomyces sp. NPDC104381. The sequence goes on along the minus strand of NZ_JBVJNK010000002.1, from coordinate 766,314 downwards.
GCGGTACATCGCCGCGCTGCTCGGGAACGCGGTGAACAGCAGCGACACCAGCACCGTCAGGAACCAGTAACGGGCGTTGGAAACCGGGTTGTTCACGACCAGGTTGACGGCCGCCAGCGCCACCCACACCAGCACCGTCGACGGCGAGCGCCGCGCCCGCCGCGAGGTCACCAGACGCCGGGTGAAGAAGAGGAGCGCCAGCAGCGCGGGGACGGTCCCGAAGCCCTTCAGGAACGCGGAGCCGACGTTCGACTCCGCCGACGCCACCCCGCTCTGCGCCACCGTGTCACTGATCTCCTGACGGCTGGAGAAGAACACCGCGGGCCCGCCGAGCTTCAGTACGTAGTAGCCGCTCGCCAGCAGCGCGAACACCACCAGCAGCCGCAGCCTGACCGGATGGGCCACGGCCGGCCCTCCCGCCGTACGGGAAGGCGCGCGCCGCCGCAGCGGACGGCGCGAGGCCAGCAGTGCCCCCAGGTCGAAGGCCGCACACCCCACCAGGATCATCGCGATCGCCGTCACCAGGTCCGCGCGCGGCCCCACCATCGGGGTCGGGGTCTGCCCGATCACCACCTGCGCGAACGGCGCGACCCCCATGGCGATGTACACGAACATCCAGAAGACGCCCTGGAGCAGCCGTCGTCGCGTGGACAGGATCATCGTGGCGAGCCGGGCCCCGGAGTAGCACGTCAGGACGAGCTGAAGCCAGTAGGCGGTGTCCCTGACCCCGGAACCGGGCTGGGCGGCGATCACCGCGGGGAGGAAGACGACCAGGCCCAGGATGAGCGGCACGGACAGCGCCCGCGAGAGCATCGCCCACGTCAACGGCCTGGCCGGCGGCTCGTCCTGCGGACGCGGGGCACCCCCCGGGGCGGCGACGGCCCCCACCGACTCGTGCACGGACGTCATCGACCCCCCGATCGCCGGCCCCGAGAGCCCCCCTGGCCCACGAACACCTTAACGAACAGGCCCACTTGGGGTGAGGTGATGACTAGTCTGTGAACAGTCGGCCGAGGTTGAGGGGAACCCTGGTGAAGATCCTGCACATCGTCACGCTGCACACTCCGGACCACGCGTTCGGCGGTCCGACCCGGGTCGCGCTCAACCTGTCCAAAGCGCAGCGCGCCGGCGGCGACGACGCCCGCATCATGGCACTCGGCGACGGCTTCGGGGGTGCCCTGCCGGACACGGTCGAAGGGGTGCCCGTCCACCTCTTCCAGGCCCGCCACCTGCTCCCGGTGTTCGAGGTCAGCGGCATCACCTCCGGCGCCCTGCTGCGCGCCGCGCGCCGCATGATGCGCGGCGCCGACCTCGTCCACGTCCACCTGATGCGCGACCTCGTGACCCTGCCCGCCGCGCTCCTCGCGCTGGCCACCCGCACCCCCCTCGTCGTCCAGACCCACGGCATGGTCGACCCGACCGAGAAACGCGTCGCCCAGCTCACCGATCTGCTGGGCGTCCGCACGGTGCTGCGCCGCGCCGACGCCGTGCTCCACCTCACCGAGGCCGAGCGCCTCGACGTGAACGCGGTCGCCGCGCCGGTCGCCCTCACCAACACCGTCAGGCTCGTCAACGGCGTACACCCGCAGGAGCGCAAGCCCGCCCGTGACGGGAACCGCCCGCCGACCGTGCTCTTCCTCGCCCGCGTCCAGGAGCGCAAGCGGCCCGAGGACTTCGTCGCGGCGATGCCGGCCGTCCTGGCCCGCCACCCCGACGCCCGGTTCGTCCTCGCGGGACCGGACACCGGCGCCCTGCCCGGCACGCTGGCGCTCGCCCGCAGGCTCGGCGTCATGGACTCGCTGGACCATGTGGGCCCCCTCGGCCACGAGGAGGTGCTCGCCGCAGGCCGGCAGGCCGATGTGTACGTCCTGCCGTCCATCGAGGAGCCCCTCGGCGTCTCGGTCCTGGAGGCCATGTCCGTCGGCACGCCCGCCGTCATCACCCGGACCTGCGGACTCGGCCCCGACGTGGCCGGGGCAGGGGCGGGCCGGGTCATCGACAGCCGCGTCGGTGAGGACGCGGAGAACGCCCGCAAGGTCGCCGGAGCGGTCCTGGAACTGCTGGAGCCCGAGGCCAACGACCGTGCGGGCAAAGCCGCGTGGAACCTCGTCAACGAGCACTTCACCATCGAGGCCGTGACCCGGACCCTCCGGAAGACCTACGAGGACGTGGTCCGCCGGAGGGCGTGAGCCGGACTACCTCAACCCGTCTTCCCCTCACGGGACTTCAGCGCGATCTGCCAGCGGTAGAAGCTCATCGCCAGCGCGAAGTCCAGGCCGGCGCGTCCGTCGAGGAAGCCCCGCCGGTAGACGTACATGTAGGCGAAGGACACCAGCGGTTTGAACGGCGCCTTGTGGAAGAGCTGCCCCTGACGGGACTTCACCTTCCGCACCTGCTCCTTGACGTCGGGGTGGTGCTCCAGCCACGCCTCCCAGTCCGAGTAGCGGTTGTGCCGCTCGAACCAGGCGGTGACGGGATCCAGGTCCTGGTGCTCGATGGGGTTGCTCAGCGCCTCGGCCGTCGTCGCGACCGGCTGGTAGTGCCCCTCGACCTCCCCGATCCCGGGCGCCGCGAGGTCACCGACCTCCGGGTAGTAGCACCTGGTCCGGTCGGTCAGGGACCGCTTGCGGATCGTGTAGCCGTGCCGCAGCCGCTTCCCGGAGAACCAGTAGCCCAGCGGGATGTCGTACGCCGCCGGCTTCGGGCTCTCCCGGTCGGCGAAGATCCTCCGGAGCTCCGCCAGCAGGCCGGGGCTCAGCCGCTCGTCACCGTCGAGCAGCAGGATCCAGTCCAGATCCGTCCGGACGTTCTCCAGGCACCACTGCTTCTTGCGCGGGTGCCCGCCGTCCCAGGTGTACGTGACCACTTCGGCGCCGCACTCCTCGGCGATCTTCGCCGTGTCGTCGGTGCTGTGGGAGTCCACCACGACGACCGCCTCGAAGTGGCCCAGGACCGACTTCACGGCCTCGGCGATGTTCAGCCCCTCGTTCTTCGTGGGGATCGCGACGGCGATGGGCAGCTTGCTCATCCGTTGTCTCCTTGCGGCAGCCAGGCGTAGCAGCCTGTGGAGGTGAAGGTGCGGGCGGCCCTGGTGACGGTGACGGTGCCGGACGAGCCCGACGCCAGCTCCTTGCCCCCCGCACCGGTCAGCTGCCAGCTGCAGGCGTCGGTGGGGGAGGGCGCGCGGTAGCGTCCCGCCCTGAGCAGCTTGCCGGTGTGGGTGCCGTCGGCGTACCCGAGGGCGGCCTCGTCGACGAGGTCCTGGTGCTGGGGGCAGAGGTGGGTCACGGCCGGCTCCGCGCCGGTGACCTCGCCGGAGACGATGGCGGCGACGGCGATGTCCCGGTCGGCCTTGACGAGATAGCGGAGCCGGTCGCAGGTCTCCTGGCCCGTCTGGAGCACCGCGGCCGGGTCCATCCCCTTCGGCACACGGTCGGTCAGGTACTCCTTCTGCTTCTCCGTGAACGTGCCCGTGACCGGGGCGAGTTCCCCGGCGGGCGCCTTCGGCGTACTGCCGGTCCCGCGTGGTCCCGGAGGCGTCGTCGGGCTCCCTGACGGCGTGGGGGAGACCGCCGCCGCGACGGACGGCGTACGGCCGGCCGCGGCGGCGGTGCCCCCGTCACCGGACCCGCCGGACCCGCCGGACGAGCCGCAGGCGGCCAGCACCGCCGTCGCCAGGGCGACGGCGGCACCGGCCAGGAACGGGTGTCTCATTGAGCGTTCCTCAGTGCGTAGTGCGCGCTGACCTGGGAAGCGCTCAGCGCGGTCGGGTAGACGGCGGTCTCGTCGATCTGGCCGGCGAAGAAGTTGCTGGTCGGACGGTTCGGCCAGTTGGCCAGGTTGTCGCCGCCGACCCGCCAGTACCCCGGGTAGTTCTCGTTGCCGGTGTAGAGGAAGTTGGAGGCCCGCAGCTGCCCGTCGACGTACAGCGCCATGCCACCGGTGCCCTGGGTGGCGACGACATGGTGCCAGTTGCCGTCGTTGAAGGCCCCGGTCGTGGTGACCGTGCGGTAGCCGCCGCTGTAGACCCCGAAGACCAGCCGCCCGTTGTTGGCCATGTAGACCTGCTTGTCGTAGCGGGTGCTGTTCTGCATGGTCAGATTGCCGAACCCGATGATCTTGCCGCCCCTGGCCGTGGTGGTCTTGATCCAGGTCTCCACGGAGAAGCGGGTGGGCTGGGCGTGCCGCTTGTTGCTGTACGCGTACTCGGCGGCGCCGTCGAAGCCGATCGCGGTCGAGCTGCCCGCGATCGCCGCCGGGGTCTGCCGGTAGGCGGGGGCGTTGCGCAGGAAGCCGTTGTTCAGGCCGCCCGTGGTGTCGGCGGCGAAGGTCGAGGTGCCCTCGTCGTAGCGCCAGTACAGCGAGGCGCCGTCGGACAGCACCCGGGCCGGATAGGGCTGGGCGGAGGCCGTGACGGTCGCCGACTGGGCGGGGGACTTGGCACTGGTGTTGGTGCCGTCGCTCGCCGTGATGCGGTACGAGTGGGTCTCGCCCACCGCCACATCGGTGTCCGTCCACTTCAGCTGCGGGCGGTCCCAGAAGAGCGAGTAGCCCGTGACGGTGTGCACGGGTGTGCTCGCGCCGTCCTTGTAGATCCGGTACGTCAGCTCCCCGTCGTCGGTGTCGAAGCTGGTCTGCCACTGGACGTCGATCCGCCCCGGCGTGACCGTGGAGAGACTGACGTTGGGCACCCAGGGCGCCCCGGTGTCCGGCCCGTCGGCGAAGCGGGTCAGCCCCTGCTGGCCGGCGCCGTTGACGGTGGTGAACTCCCCGCCGACCCAGAGGTAGTGGTGGCCGCCCTTGTCGGTCTGCGCCATCACCCGGGGCCCGACCGGCTCGCCGATGCCGTCGTTGGTGTCCGGGAACCAGGGCAGGAGCGTCGGGTCGTCGACGGACTGGGCCAGCAGATGCTTGCGCGGCTGATCGGGGAACTCGTTCATGCTGGCGCAGTCATGGGCGTGGCTCCCGCTGTACAGCACACCCGAGTGGACCAGGACGGCCTGCGTCGCGCCCAGGCAGGTGTCACGCCAGCGCTGCTGGTAGTCGTCGAGGTCGATGGCGATCCTGCCGTCGAACACCCCGCCGCCGGTGCCCTCGTTGGCGGTGTACAGCCCGGTCGCGTCCGTCGTGAGGTCCTGGACCGTCGAGGTGTTGGGGATGAAGCCCGGATAGCTCTTGGTGAGCGCTCCGGTCGTGGCGTCGACCACGGCCAGGGCGTGCGAGGAGGTGCCGTTCACGGTGAAGAAGTCACCGCCGAGCGCCACGTGCTGCCCGTCCGGGGTCACCTGCACGGCCCGCGCCACCTCGTCGGCGTTGGCCGTCCACGGGAGCAGCGCCGCGCCCGTGGTGACGGCGGCGAACTTGTTCCTCGTCTGCCCGCCCACATTGTTGAAGTCACCGGCCAGATAGACGGTGTCCGCGGTGACGTCGAGGGCCCGTACGGTCGCCGATACCGAGATCTTGAAGTTCTGGCGGGGCGTGCAGGTCGCGGTGTCGATCGCCACGATGTTGCTGACGCCCACCCCGTTGACCGCGCCGAACTGCCCGCCCGCGTACAGGGTCCCGCCGTCCGGCGAGAGGGCGAGCGCCCGTACGGTGGCGGTCCCCGAGGACAGGGTGAACGACAGGCTGCACCCGGTGGGCGCACCCGTCGCCGCGTCGAACGCCGCGAAGTTGACGGCGGGTTCCTCCGAGGTGCCGGCCGCCGCACCCGGCGGCCGGACGGTGGAGAACGTGCCGCCCGCGTAGACGACGCCGTCCGTCGCGGCCATCGACCAGACGATGCCGTTGGTCTGCCAGGTGGTGAGATCGTCCGCGGTGAGCGAGACCGGCGGTGTCAGCGACGCCGCGGGGGAGGCGCCGGCCGCTGTCGCGGTCAGGGCTCCGGCGAACAGGCAGAGCGCGGCGGAGGCGGCCCGCACACGGCCGCTTCCCCCGGTTCTCCGCCCCGAGCTTGCGTTCATCATTCAACTCCGAAGGTGAGGACGAGCTGCGGCCGGTGGGCCGCGGTTGCCTCGCCCGACCGGATGCGGGGACTGACCGTCCCGCTGCCGGCCGGGGCGAGTGAGGTGACGGAGCCCGGGGCGCCGTCCTGTGCGGACGCGTCCCGCTCCACCGGGTGGCCGGTGGAGCGGGAGAGCGCGCCGGTGATGGTCCCCGGCACGGGCTCGGAGAGCGCCGGCCGGGTGTCGTGGGTGGTACGGAGGGCGCGCCGCGCGCCCTTGGGCACCTGGCCCGCCGGAGCCGGCGGCAGGGTGGAGCGCGGGACGCCGGCCCGGGTACGTCCGGGCCTGTTCACCGGTCCACCCGGACCGCCGACCCCGTGAGCTGGTCGCTCAGCAGCCGGATGTCGGCGTCGACCATGATCCGGGCCAGCTCGCGCGACTTCACCTCAGGCTTCCAGCCGAGGAGTTCCTCCGCCTTGGACGCGTCCCCGATCAGCGCGTCGACCTCGCTGGGACGCTCGTACTTCGGGTCGTAGCGCACATGCTCGGCCCAGTCGAGGCCCGCGTGCTCGAAGGCGTACTCCAGGAACTGCCGGACGCTGACCCCCTCACCGGTGGCCACCACGTAGTCGTCGGGGGTGTCGCACTGGAGCATCCGCCACATCGCCTCGACGTACTCGGGGGCGTACCCCCAGTCGCGTACGGCGTCGAGGTTGCCCAGATGCAGCCGGTCCTGCAGACCCGCCTTGATCCTGGCCACCCCGCGGGTGATCTTCCGGGTCACGAAGGTCTCGCCCCGACGCGGGGACTCGTGGTTGAACAGGATGCCGTTGGTGGCGAACATCCCGTACGCCTCGCGGTAGTTGACCGTCGCCCAGTACGAGTACACCTTGGCCACGCTGTACGGGCTGCGCGGGTGGAACGGCGTCGCCTCGTTCTGCGGGGGCGGGCTCGCGCCGAACATCTCCGAGGAGGACGCCTGGTAGACCCGGGTCTCGATGCGGCTGGCCCGGATCGCCTCCAGCAGCCGGACCGTACCGAGCCCCGTGACGTCCCCGGTGTACAGCGGCGCGTCGAAGGAGACCCGGACGTGGGACTGCGCGCCGAGGTTGTAGACCTCGTCGGGCTGGACGTCCCGCAGCAGGTTCACCAGCGCGACCCCGTCGGAGAGGTCGGCGTGATGGAGGACGAAGGAACGATTCGCTTCCTCGGGCCCCTGATAGATGTGGTCGATCCGCTCCGTGTTGAAGCTCGACGAGCGGCGTATCAGGCCGTGGACCGTGTACCCCTTCTCGAGCAGCAGCTCCGCCAGGTACGAACCGTCCTGTCCGGTCACGCCGGTGATGAGTGCGGTTCTTGCCATGACTCCCCCCTTCTGTGGCCGCCCTTCGGGCGGTTCGGTTCACCGAAATATCTGTATCTGAGCGGAATGCGGCAAAGAGTCACCCGGGTGCCGGGCTGCTGGCAGAATCCGGGCCATGACGACTGACCTCTCCGGACCGTCCCGGGAATCCGCCCGTCCCCTGCTGCGCCCCGGCGCCCGCATATTCGTCGCGGGCCACCGCGGCCTCGTGGGTTCGGCCCTGGTGCGTCGCCTCACCGCCGACGGCCACGACGTGATCACCCGAGGCCGGGACGAGCTCGACCTGCGCGAGGCCGCGCCGACCGAGGCGTTCCTGCGTGAGACCCGCCCGGACGCCGTGGTGCTGGCCGCCGCCAAGGTGGGCGGGATCATGGCCAACAGCACGCGTCCGGTGCAGTTCCTGGAGGACAACCTCCGGATCCAGCTCGCCGTGATCGCGGGCGCGCACGCCGCCGGGGTCGAGCGGCTGCTCTTCCTCGGCTCGTCGTGCATCTACCCCAAGCACGCCCCTCAGCCGATCCCCGAGGACGCGCTCCTCACGGGCCCCCTGGAGCCGACCAACGAGGCCTATGCGCTGGCCAAGATCGCCGGGATCGTGCAGGTCCAGTCGTACCGCCGGCAGTACGGCGCCTCGTACATCAGCGCCATGCCCACCAATCTCTACGGCCCCGGGGACAACTTCGACCTGGAGACCTCCCACGTCCTGCCCGCCCTGATCCGCCGCTTCCACGAGGCGAAGCGGGACGGCGCGGACGAGGTCACCCTGTGGGGATCCGGCAGCCCCCGCCGTGAGTTCCTCCACGTCGACGACCTCGCCGCCGCCTGCGTACGGCTGCTGGAGGTGTACGACGGCGCCGAACCGGTCAACGTCGGCTGCGGCGAGGACCTCACCATCCGCGAACTCGCCGAAACCGTACGGGATGTGACGGAGTACCAGGGCGCCATCGTCTGGGACACCTCGAAGCCCGACGGCACCCCGCGCAAGCTCCTCGACGTGTCCCGGCTCTCCTCCCTCGGCTTCGAACCGCAGATCCCGCTGCGGGACGGCATCGCCCGCACCTACGCCTGGTGGCTCGGCCGGAACGCCCCCCGGGGCTGACGCTCCGGCCGGACGGCCGCGGCCCGCGTCCGACCCGTGCACGCCGGTCTCCTCGTGTCCCCCCACCACGTCTCAGTACGCCCCGCGGCCGTCGGTGACGGCGCGCACCGTGCGCGCCAGGAGCCCCATGTCCGTGGCCACCGACCAGTTGTCGACGTACCAGAGGTCCAACGAGACCGTCTCCTGCCAGGAGAGGTCCGACCGCCCGCTGACCTGCCACAGACCCGTCAGGCCCGGCCGCACCGCGAGCCGCCGCAGCTCCCGTTCGTCGTAGCGCGACACCTCCTCCGGCAGCGGCGGACGGGGGCCGACCAGGGACATGTCACCCCGCAGCACGTTGAGGAGCTGAGGCAGCTCGTCCACGGACGTACGGCGCAGGGCGTGGCCGATGCGCGTCACCCGGGGGTCGCGGCGCATCTTGAACATCGGGCCGTCACTCTCGTTCGCCACCGAGAGCTGCTCCCTGCGGGACTCCGCGTCCGCCACCATCGTGCGGAACTTCCACATGGTGAACGGCCTGTTGTGCCGGCCGTGGCGGGTCTGGCGGTGGAAGACCGGCCCCGGCGACGAGAGCCGCACGGCCAGCGCCACCGCGAAGAGGAGGGGTGCGAGCACCAGCAGCCCGAGCGCGGCGCCGGCCCGGTCCACGACGGTCTTGAGCACGGCCTGCGGGCCGCCCCGCAGCGGAGGTGCGACATGCAGCAGGGTCAGTCCGGCGGCGGAGGCGGGCCGCACCCGCGCCGCTGCGATCCCCGACAGGTCCGAGAGCACGCAGAGGGCGAGACCGCCGTCGTGCAGGCCCCACGCCAGCCGGCGCAGCCGGTCGTCGTCGAGCTGGGGACCGGGCGCGACGAGCACCAGATCCGCGTCGTGGGCGAAGGCGCCGCCCAGCACCGTGGACACGTCGTCGTCGGCCGGCCGGGGCGCCAGCCGCCCCGTCACGGGTGTCCCGCAGTCCGGCGCCGCCGGACCCACCGGAATCACGGCCACCGCGGTGTACGGGTGGTCCTCCCGGGAGCCGAGCAGGCCCACCGCCCGGTCCAGTCCCGCCGCCTCGCCGACCACCAGGACCCGGCGCGCCCCCCCTCGCCCCGCGGTCTTGCGTAACCCCGTGGCCCCGGCGAGCACGGCCACGGCCAGTCCGGGCACCAGTGCCGCGACAGCGGTCGCCGGGTCGAGGCCACCGCCCGTCACGGCCAGCAGCACCGCCAGTAACCCGACGAGGACCAGCCAGTCGCCCGAGGAGGCGCGGGCCGCCCCGGACACCTCTCCCGGCAGCCGCCGCTCGTACCGGCCGCGCGCCGCGCGCACCCCGGTCCAGACGAGCGCGGCCGACGTCGCGGCGGCCAGGGGCCCCGGCTGGTCGCCGGCCCGCAGCACGAGCCAGGCGGGAACTCCCAGGCCCAGCAGATCGGTCAGGACGAGGAAGGGCACACGCGGACCGGACGGCTTCTTCGCCCGTGGTCTCTCCGCGTGATCGCGCTCAACGGTCGTCGGGGTGCTCCACACTCTCTCCGGAGCCACCGTGCGGTTCCGGGAAGCGGCGGTACGCGGTCGTGGTGCTCCCGCGAGCCCGACAGGCCCGGATATATCCGATTCAGGTATTTCGACATGCCCCATGAACCCCCCAGCCACAGTTGCATCCCCACAAACGGGGCGCATCCGCCGATCCCATGGACAGACGGATGCGCCCTCGCTCGGTGCACGATATCCACACACGTGCCATTTCGCTGGAGTTCCCGTGAAGTTCAGACACAGCGGACGATGTGATCAGTCTCGCCCTCTCCGGAGGGTTGGAGGGGCGCACACCTAGAGTGGAGGTATGGAACCGCTTTCCGAGGAACAGACCCGTCAGCTCGTCGCGATCGTGACGGACCTGGCCAGGCAGGGGCGTACGCCGGAGCTCCTGGAGTTCTTCGACCACGGGCTGCCCGTCGACGTCCAGGACCCCGAGGGCAACACCCCTCTCATGCTCGCCGCGTACCACGGGCACACCGGGACGGTCCGGGCGCTCGTCGGGCGCGGCGCCGACGTCGACCTGCGTAACGCCAGGGACCAGTCACCGGTGGCGGGCGCCCTGTTCAAGGGTGAGGACGCGATCGTCGCGGCGCTGGTCGAGGCGGGCGCCGACCTGGACGCGGGGACCCCGAGCGCGCGGGCCACGGCGGAGATGTTCGGGCGGACGGCGCTGCTGAAGTAGCCGCCACCGCACGCGTGAGGGCCCGGGGCGGCGAACCGCCGCCCCGGGCCCTCACGTACTGCCGGTGGTTCAGGCCTGCTTGGAGGCCTTCAGGGCCTCGATGGCCTTGCGCACACCCTCGCCGTAGGCCGGGTCGGCCTGCGTGCAGTGGTTGATGTGGCGCTCGACGGTGGCCTGGGAGGCACCGTCGATGGCCCGCGCGGTGTTGCCGAAGAGGGCGTCCTGCTCCTCCGGCGTCATCCCGCGGAACAGGTTCCCCGGCTGCTCGAAGTAGTTGTCGTCGTCCTCGCGGTAGTCGAACCGGTCGGCCGCGGCGCCGTCGAGCGCCAGACCCGGCTCGGCGAACTGCGGCTGCTCCGCCCAGCGGCCGTAGCTGTTCGGGGTGTAACCGGGGACGGCGCCCTGGTTGCCGTCCACGCGCAGCTGGCCGTCGCGGTGGTAGGTGTTGACGTTCTTCGCGCCGCGGGGCTGGTTCACCGGGATCTGGTGGTGGTTGACCCCGACGCGGTAGCGGGCCGCGTCACCGTACGAGAACAGCCGGCCCTGCAGCATGCGGTCGGGCGAGGCGCCCACGCCGGGCACGAGGTTGGCCGGGGTGAAGGCGGCCTGCTCCACGTCGGCGAAGTAGTTCTCCGGGTTGCGGTTGAGCTCGAACTCGCCGACCTCGATGAGCGGGTAGTCCTTCTTGGACCAGACCTTGGTGAGGTCGAACGGGTGGTAGCGGTACGTCGCGGCGTCCGCCTCCGGCATGACCTGGATGTAGAAGGTCCACTTCGGGTGGTCGCCGCGCTCGATGGCGTCGAACAGGTCCGCCTGCGAGGACTCGCGGTCGTCGGCGACGATCGCGGCGGCCTCCTCGTCGGTCAGGTTCTTGATGCCCTGCTGCGTGCGGAAGTGGAACTTCACCCAGAAGCGCTCGTTGCTCTCGTTGATGAACGAGTACGTGTGGGATCCGAAGCCGTGCATGTGACGGTAGCCGTCGGGGATGCCGCGGTCCGACATCACGATGGTGATCTGGTGCAGGGCCTCGGGGAGGTTGGTCCAGAAGTCCCAGTTGTTCTCCGCCGACCGCAGGTTGGTGCGCGGGTCGCGCTTCACGGCGCGGTTCAGGTCGGGGAAGTGGTGGGGGTCGCGGTGGAAGAAGACCGGCGTGTTGTTGCCGACGACGTCCCAGTTGCCCTCCTCCGTGTAGAAGCGGAGGGCGAAACCGCGGATGTCGCGCTCGGCGTCCGCCGCGCCGCGCTCGCCGGCGACGGTCGAGAACCGGGCGAAGACCTCCGTCTCCTTGCCGACCTCGGAGAAGAGGGCGGCACGGGAGTAACGGGTGATGTCCTGCGTCACCTTGAAGGTGCCGAAGGCGCCGGATCCCTTGGCGTGCATACGACGCTCCGGGATGACCTCGCGGCTGAAGTGGGCGAGTTTCTCCAGGAACCAGACGTCCTGGAGCAGCATCGGCCCGCGCGGACCGGCGGTGACGGCGTTCTCGTTGTTCGCGACCGGTGCGCCGGCGGCAGTCGTCAGCGGCTTCGTGTTGTCAGAAATTGTCCTGCTCCTCCGTGTGAAGACTTCAATGCACCGACTCCGGATCCTGTCGGCCACGCGCGGTCCGGCAACCGGGGCACAGGCCCCAGTACGTGACCTCCACGTGGTCGATGGCGAACCCGTGGTCCTGGGGCGTCCCTGGACGCGGAGAGCCCTGGGGGGCATCGACATCGGCGATCGTGCCGCACGAGCGGCACACGACGTGCTGATGGCCGTCCCGGGACTGTCCCTCGTACCGCGCCGGAGAGTTCGGCAGGTCGATCCGCCGCGCCAGTCCGGCGTCGACGAGCGTCCTGAGTACGTCGTAGACGGCTTGGGTCGAGACCGCGCCGATGCGTGTACGTACCAGGGTGAGGAGGGTACTGACATCGGAGTGCGGGGCCTCGTGGACCGCCGAGAGCACGGCGACCCTGGGACGGGTCACCCGCAACGACGCTCCCCGCAGGAGCGTCCTGGCCTCGGTTTCGATCACGTACGCAGTCAACCACTTTTCTGGAATGATTCCAATGAAAGACTGGAACCAGTTCTGGGGAGCGGGGTGTACAGGGAGCGTGGTGTCCGATTCCCGCCAGCTCCCGGCGCGTGGATGACGCATCCTTGAACCATGACCAGCGACGACAGCAGGTACGAGGCGGTGACGAGCCGCGACGCCCGGTTCGACGGCGAGTTCTTCTTCGCCGTGTCCACGACGGGGATCTACTGCCGCCCGAGCTGTCCGGCCACCACCCCCAACCGCCGGAACGTGACCTTCTTCCCGACGGCGGCCGCCGCCCAGAGCGGCGGATTCCGCGCCTGCCGGCGCTGCCGCCCGGACGCGGTGCCCGGCTCGGCGGACTGGAACGCCCGCGCCGATCTGGTGGGCCGCGCGATGCGGCTGATCGGCGACGGGGTCGTCGACCGCGAGGGCGTGGCCGGGCTGGCCGCACGCCTGGGCTACAGCGCCCGCCAGGTGCAGCGCCAGCTGAACGCCGAGGTCGGCGCGGGACCCATCGCGCTGGCCCGCGCCCAGCGGGCGCACACCGCGCGCGTCCTGCTCCAGACCACCACCCTGCAGGCCGCCGACGTGGCCTTCGCGGCGGGTTTCGCCAGCGTGCGGCAGTTCAACGACACCGTGCGGGAGATCTACGCGCTCACCCCGGGCGAGCTCCGCGCCGCCCGGCCCGGCCGCTCCTCGCGCTACGGTTCCGTCGGCGCCGCCGACGGGGCCGGGGGAGTGCCGCTGCGGCTCGCCCACCGGGGGCCGTACGCGGCGGCCGAGATCTTCGACCACCTCGCGGCCCGCGCCCTCACCGGCATCGAGGAGATGGCCGGCGCGCGGGGCGACCGCACCTACCGGCGCACCCTGCGCCTGCCGCACGGCACCGGCATCGCCGAGGTCCACGAGTGGACCGGCGAGGGCTGGCTGGAGTGCCGGCTGCACCTGGGGGACCTGCGCGATCTGACGACCGCGACCCAGCGGATGCGCCGCCTCTTCGACCTGGACGCCGACCCCCACGCCGTCGCCGAACGCCTCGGCGCGGATCCCGCGCTGGCCCCGCTCGTCGCCCGTACGCCCGGACTGCGGGCCCCCGGAGCCGCCGACGTCCATGAACTCGCCGTCCGGGCCGTCCTCGGCCAGCAGGTCTCCGTGGCCGCGGGACGCCGGCTCGGCAGCGCGCTGGTGGCGGCCTACGGCGCGCCCCTCCAGGTGCCCAGCGGCGCCCTGACCCGTACGTTCCCCGATCCCGGGGAGCTGGCCGAAGCCGGCCTGGAGGAGCTCGGGGCGCCGGCCTCCCGGCGCGCCACCCTGCGTGCCGTCGCCGCCGCGCTGGCCGACGGGCGGATCGCGCTCGACCCGGGCGCCGACCGCGACCGGGCCGAGAAGGAGCTCCTGGCGCTGCGGGGCGTCGGCCCCTGGACGGCCGGCTACATCCGCATGCGGGCGCTCGGCGACCCCGACGTCCTGCTGACCGGCGACGCGGCTCTCCGGGCGGGCCTGCGGCACACCGGTGCCGACGCGGTGGACGCCGAGGACTGGCGCCCCTGGCGTACGTACGCCCTGCACCACCTCTGGAACGCCACCGCCGGCCGGCCGCGTCCGGTGGCGGCGTGACGTCCGAATCCCGCCAGCCGTATCGCCCCGCATCCCGCACGCCCGACGTACACGACGCACCACCCGGAAGGACCACGACCATGACGCTCCACACCACGATCGACAGCCCGCTCGGCGAACTGCTCCTGGTGGGCGAGGAATCGGCCACCGCACCGGGCGGCACCGCCCTCGCCTCGCTCTCCGTGCCGGGCCAGAAGGGCGGCGCCACGGTCCAGGACGGCTGGACGGAGAGCCCGGAGGCCTTCACCGTGATCGCGGACGAGCTCCGCGCGTACTTCGAGGGCAGCCGGACCCGCTTCGGCATCGAGTACACCGCCGGCCGCGGCACCGACTTCCAGCGCCGCGTCTGGAAGGCCCTGGAGGACATCCCGTACGGCACCACGCTCAGCTACGGCGAGATCGCCGCGCGGATCGGCGCCTCGCGCGCGGCGGTGCGCTCCGTCGGCACCGCGATCGGCGCCAACCCGCTGCTGGTCGTACGCCCCTGTCACCGGGTGATCGGCGCGAGCGGCGCCCTCACCGGCTACTCGGGCGGCCTCGACCGCAAGAGGCGGCTCCTGGACCTGGAGAACCACCACCGCGCCGTCTGAACGGCTGCGCCTCCACACCTTCCACGGCCTCCCCGGGCCGCGTTGTCAGTGCACGCCAGTAGGTTCGTCCGTGTTCCGTCGATCCGGCGGGAACACCCCCTCAGCTGTGCATGGGAGATGGCGCGTTGTCCGATTGGGAGAGGTCGAGCAAGGCCCGGGTGATACCACCCGCGAGGCCGCGCAAGCTCGCCAAGGTTCCGTTCGTCGAGCTGGCCGACGGGCGCCTGCAAGGTGTGGTATCCAGCGGCTCCGACATCGGGCGGGTCTACGTCTCGTCCGTCGCCACGGGCACCTACGCCTTCGCGTGCAGCACCAACAACAACCGGCCCTGCGGCGGTGCGCGCGGATCGTTCTGCAACCACATCGGCGCCCTGATCAACGAGGCGGTCCTCCAGTACGGAGCCGAGCGCGTCGTCCGGTACCTGAGGGCCGAGGTCCCGGAGGGTGAGGTGGACGGTGCCGTGCTGGCCTCCGCCATGCGGAGCACCCGGCCCCCGGCGGACGTGACCAAGGCCGCCGCCTCCGTCTTCAGCCGCTTCCTGCGCCACCTGGCCTACCTCGAACACCCGCCGGTCACGGCGCCGTTGCCCGAGATGCAGTTCTTCCCGCCGACCCGGGCGGTGGCCTGATGCACACCGGACCGCTCACCGAACCCGTCGACGGACTGGACGATGCGCTGGAGGCCGTCGACGCCTTCGACCGGACGCTCGTCGCCGGGCTGCTCCGCCCCCAGGCCGACGGTGCCGCGGGCCCCACGCGGCTCGCCGACGCCGTGGCGGGGACACCCCTGGCCGCCAGGGTCGCCGAGGCGGCGGCGAAGGCGGCCGCCGGAGCGGCGGACGAGGACCACTTCGTGGCCCTGGCCGCCGCCCGGACCGCGCTGCTCGGCTCCGTCCACGACGCACTGCTGGCCCGCGTCGAGGAGGCGGCCGGCCGTACGCGCGGCGCGGACACCGCACCGGACGCCGCCGGACGGCCGCAGGCCGCCAATCTGCTCACGGCCGCCCGCGCCTGGCTCTCGGACCTGGCGCGCTGCGGATGGCAGGGCCTCGACCACGAGGTGGTGTCCGGGGCGGCCGAGGTCGTGTCCGCGATGCTCCCCGACCCGTCCCACCGCCGTCTGGCGGCACTCCTCGACGGTTTCGCCGCCGAACTCGCCGCGTCCTGCCCCGGCGCGTCGGCGGAGCGCTTCCCGGTACGCCGATGGGCCGACCTGTGGTCGCGCGGGATGCTGCTGACGGTGCCGGGAGCCGCCGTCACGCCCGTGGCCGGGACCGTCGACGGACGGCTGCTGCCCCTCGGCATCGACGTGACGGAGCACGCGACCGCCGCCCAGGCACAGGTGCACGCCGTCCTCGAACCCGCCGACGGATCCGCGCCCCGCCTGGTGCGCGCGGCGGTGTCGGTGCCGAAGCCCGACACCGTCGTCGGGGCCGGGATCTGGCAGCTGCTGCGCCCGCACATGTCACTCCTCGCGGCCGCCGGAGAGGGCCGCTCGATGGACCTCACCGGAATGCCGGTCACCGCCGAGGGCGACCTCCTCTGGAGCGACGAGCACGCCCGCCCGGGGGAGCCCGCCGAGGCGTTCGCCACCGCCCGCGTGGCCCTGCCCACCGCGACCGCCCCGGTGACCGCGCCCCTGGACCGGCACCCCGCGCGCATCGCCGTCCCCGTCTTCCTGGAGGGCTACACCGCCAGGACGGACGACGAGGGACGGCTGACCTTCACGGTCGCCGGGACCGAACTGGCCGTGGACACCGACCGGATCCCCGTCGCGGGGCCGCTCACCCCCGAAGCCGTCGCCAGGTCCGGTGCGTGCATCGCGCTGATCCGCTGGGACGCCGGCGCGTTCGGTGTGCAGCCGCTCGCCGTCGAGACGACGGTGCGGAAGAAGGTGACCCCGGTGCATGCCAGCGCCTGGGCCGGGGGAACGGCCGACAAGGCCGGGGCCAGGGCCGAGAAGGCGGCCACCGACGCCGCGAAGGTGCTGAACGAACGCGCGGGAAGGCTGCTGCGGAAATGACCGGACAGCAGAGTCCCGGCGCGACCGGACCCGTCTCGCACGACAACCGCCGCCAGGTCATGTACTGGCGCCTCCTCGCCCGGCTCTTCGACCACGAGGAGCAGGCATCCCTGGAGTCCGCGAGCCTCGCCGTGGTCGAGGACATCGGCCTGCCGGCCAAGCTGCTGGACCCCCAGGCGTCCGTCGACTCCGTGGTGCAGCGCCATCCCGAGCTGGCGGCCGAGTTCGACGGCCTGATGGTGCCGGAGGAGGAAGGGGAGGCGGAGGAGGAGGTCGAGGACGGCGACCCCCGGGACCGTGCCGCCGAGGTGCGGCGCGCCGCGCTCGTGTCGAAGGTCCTGCTGAACGTCTTCCACGACCCGCCCGGCACCGTCACCGCCGACCAGTTGTCCCGCTGGCAGTCCGACGCCGGCTGGCTGGAGCGCGCCCTCGGCTGCCGGCCGGGCGAGCTCCGCGGCGGACGCCAGGGAGGGATGACGGCCGCCCCGACCGGCACGGGCGGCGGAGGCAGGACCCCCGACCTCAGCCGGCTCATCCCCGAGATCGGCCCGGAGCTCGGCTCCATCGAGGCCGGGCTCGTCAAGCGCATGCGGCTGCGTGAGGTGCTCGCCGACCCCCGGCTCGCCGGGCAGCTG
Organism: Streptomyces sp. NPDC104381; assembly: GCF_055583745.1. Lineage (NCBI taxonomy): Bacteria > Bacillati > Actinomycetota > Actinomycetes > Kitasatosporales > Streptomycetaceae > Streptomyces > Streptomyces sp. NPDC104381. The sequence continues at coordinate 748,825 of NZ_JBVJNK010000002.1, read as the reverse complement.
ACACCCAGCATGTCCCTGATCGAGCAGCTGCTGCGCGACAAGGACAACCTCTCCGGTGTGGCGCTCGCCAACGCCAAGGCGCTGATCCGCCGCTTCGTCGACGAGGTCGCGGAGGTCCTGCGTACACAGGTCGAGAAGTCGACCGTCGGCGCCCTGGACCGTTCGGTGCCGCCCAAGCGGGTCTTCCGCAACCTGGACCTGGACCGCACGATCTGGAAGAACCTCACCAACTGGAGCCCCGAGGAGGAACGGCTCTACGTCGACCGCCTCTTCTACCGCCACACCGCGCGCAGGACCACACCTCAGCGGCTGATCGTGGTCGTCGACCAGTCGGGGTCGATGGTGGACTCCATGGTCAACTGCACCATCCTGGCCTCGATCTTCGCGGGACTGCCCAAGGTGGACGTCCACCTCATCGCGTACGACACCCAGGCGCTCGACCTCACCCCGTGGGTGCACGACCCGTTCGAGACCCTGCTGCGCACCAACCTCGGCGGCGGCACCGACGGCACGGTCGCCATGGCACTGGCCCAGCCGAAGATCGCCGAGCCCCGCAACACCGTCGTGGTGTGGATCTCGGACTTCTACGAATGGCAGTCCGAGCCGCTCTTCGAGAGCATGGCCGCCATCCACCGCTCCGGAGCCAAGTTCATACCGGTCGGCTCCGTGACCAGCTCCGGCCGCGCCAGCGTCAACCCGTGGTTCCGCGAGCGGTTCAAGGACCAGGGGACACCGGTCCTCTCCGGCCACATACGCAAGCTCGTCCACGAGCTCAAGACCTTCCTGACCTGAGGCTCCTCGGCCCGGTGCAGTTGAACCAGACATTCCGAGAAAGGCATACACATGTCCGACCTGTTGCGCGCCCCCGCCGAGATCAAGTACGCCGAGGAACTGGACTGGCTGGAGTCGGTCGACGACGGCCCCAAGCCGTTCTCCTGGCGGCTGTCGCCCAAGATGGTCCGCCTCTTCATCCTGGGGTCCGAGCGCGCCGACGGCCTCGACCGGGAGATCTCCCAGAAGTGGTACGGCGACCGGAGCTTCGTCGAGCGCTCCATCGTCACCCTGGCCTCCGACCGGGGCCTGCTGCTCATCGGCGACCCGGGCACGGGCAAGAGCTGGCTGGCCGAGCTGCTGTCCGCCGCCATCTCCCGTAACTCCACCCTCGTGGTGCAGGGCACGGCCGGCACCACCGAGGACCACATCAAGTACTCCTGGAACGTGTCCATGGTGATCTCCAAGGGCCAGTCACGGGAGTCGATGATCCCCTCACCGATCATGACCGCGATGGAGACGGGAGCGATCGGCCGCTTCGAGGAGCTCACCCGCTCCACCAGCGACGTCCAGGACGCGCTGATCTCGATCCTGTCGGAGAAGTACATCTCGGTCCCGGAGATGGACAGCGACAACATCGTCTTCGCCAAGCCGGGCTTCTCCGTCATCGCCACGGCCAACAGCCGCGACCGCGGCGTCAACGACCTGTCCTCCGCTCTGAAGCGCCGCTTCAACTTCGTCCGCATCCCGGTGGTGACGAACAAGAAGAGCGAGGCCCAGATCGTCCGCTTCCGCACCGAGGAACTGCTGCGCCGCCACCGGATCGAGCTGGACGTCCCGCCGACCCTGCTCGACGTGCTGCTGCAGAGCTTCGCCGACCTGCGCGCCTCGGCCGCCGCGGCCGGCAGCGACGACGAGAAGCTGGAGTCCGCCCTGTCGAGCGCCGAACAGATCGGCGTACTGGAGGACGCCATCCTCCACAGCAACTTCTTCGGCGAACGCGCGCTGACCGCCCGTACCCTCGCCTCCTCGCTCGTCGGATCGCTGGCGAGGCGCGAACCCGAGGACCTCGCCATCCTCAACAAGTACCTGCACGGCGTCGTCGAGCCGCGCAGCAAGGAGGAAGGGGGCTCCTGGCCGGAGTTCCTGGAGGGCGGCCGCGACGCGATCGCCACCCTGTCATGAGCGCCCTCACCGAGGGGCCGCCCTTCGACGCGCTGCGCGGACAGCTCCAGGACGCGGCGGCGGAGTTCGCCGACGGACCCGACGCGCTCCAGGGCATCCTCCTGGGCATCGTCGACGACGTCGACCGCGCCGTCCGCGAGCCACTGGAGATCTTCCCCGTCTGCCACCACTCGCCCGCCTCGGCGGTCGCGATGGCACGGCGGCTGCGGGAGAAGCAGCCGAAGGTGGTGTACCTGGAGCTGTGCGAGGACATGGCCCCGCTGCTGACGGAGCTGCGCAACTGCCGGCTCCCGGTGGCCGTCCAGGCGTTCGCGAGCGAGGTCAAGGGCTTCCCGGCGGAGTGGGCGCCGCTGTCGGTCGTCGCCCCGATCACCGAGGCCTCGGCCGAGTACCAGGCCATCGCCTACGCACTGGACACCCCGGACGTCGAGCTGGTCCTCGTCGACCGCTCCTCGGACCACGTGTTCCAGTGGCAGGCCGGCGCGCCGGAGCCCACGGACCCCGACGCACCGCCCGCCGAGGAGGAGGCGGCGCTGCACGGCGACGCCGTCGGCGTGGAGATCGGCGACCTGCGCCCCCGCTTCGCCGAACTGGAGGAACACCTCCTGCGCCACGGCCGGGTGCGGCACTGGTCGGAGTGGTGGCACCAGTACGTCGAGCTGCCGCTCGGCGACAGCGACCACGACACCTACCGCCAGGTGATGCTCCTGATCGGCAGCCTCTTCCGCCGTCTGGCCCCCGGGGACCCCGGCCGGCTCAGGGTGGACGAGGACCGTGAGCGGTACATGTGGACGCGGATGCGCGAGCACCTCGCCGCGACCGGCACCGACCCCGAGGACTGCCTCTACGTCTGCGGCGCGTTCCACGCCTCCAGCCGGGTCGAGGAGTTCGGTGTCCACGGCAGCGACACCTTCGAGATCACCCCTCCGAGCGAGAGCACCTGGCAGCACGGGCTGATCCCGTCCAGCCACGCGGCGACAGAGGCGCAGTTCGGCCTCGCCGCCGGGTCCGTGTCGATCGCCGCCACCCAGTGGGCGAAGAACCTCAAGCGCACCCGGGTGAAGCCGTACCGGCTCGCGGGCCCGTCAGGCGCCGGGAAGGCCGCCGAATCACGGAAGACGGTCGTCCCGGCCGCCCCCGTGACGCCGGAAGCCCCCTCCGACAAGCTCTCCGGCTTCCTGCAGAGCCCACCCGCCCTCGACCGGCTCGACGAGGCCGAACTCCTCGGCTGGTCGGTGGAGATCGTGCGCTCCGCCCGGCGCAACGGCTACCTGGCCTCCACCGCCGACGCCATCGCCGTGTTCGAGACGTCGATCCTGCTGGCCGGCATGCGCGACCGGGCCAGGCCCACCCCGTACGACTTCCAGGACGCGGCGGTCACCTGCATCGAGAAGGACACCGTGCCGGGCAGGCGCGACGTGCGCCGCCTCGTGGAGATCCTGATGGGCGGCGACCGGATCGGCCAGGTCGGCTACGACGCGCTCCCGCCCCTGGCCCGGGACGTGCACGACCGGCTCGCCCCGCTCGACCTCAAGCTGCAGCAGCGCGGTGTGCGGCGGGCCCTGCTGGACATGAACTCCCGGCCCGAGCTGCGCCGGTGCTCCGACGTGCTGTGGATGCTGCGCCACCTCCTGCCCCCTGGTGCGGCACGGCCGATCATGGGTGAGCGGGAGCTCGGCAAGCAGTCGGTCCAGGAGTCCTGGGACCTGGCGCTCGGCACCCATCAGCGGGCGCTCATCGAGCTCGGTTACGAGGGCGTCAGCATCGAACAGGTCCTGGAACAGCGTCTGCGCCGCGCCGCGTACGCCCCGAACGCCACCACGGCTCAGGTCCTCGCGGCCGTCGAGGACGCCGTACTGCATCTGCGCGGCGGCCGGCTCGCCGACGAGCTGGGCACCCGCGCCCTGGAGGTGCTCGCCACCGAGCGCAGCGTCGACGGGGCGCCGGAGGTCCTGCGCCGGGTGCGCCGCCTCCTGGCCCACTACCGGATCAGCCTGCCGGAGCTGCCGTCCTGGATCGAGTCCTTCGCCAGGACGGGGTACGCGCACTACTGCACGCTCCTGCCGACGGCGTTCACCGACGAGGACGCGACCGTCCGCCAGGTCGCCGCCATGCTGGGATTCCTCTTCAGCATGGAGAGCCTGGCCCTGTCGCTCGGGTGCGACCGGACCCAGCTGGACCTGGCCTTCGCGCAGTCGCACCCGCAGGAGCCCGCACGGGTGGCCCTGCTGTGGGCGGCCCAGGTGCACCTCGGACAGCTCTCGCGCGCGGAGCTGAGGGAGCGCTGCGACGCGCTGCTGGACAACCCCCTGGTGGTGCAGGCCTATCCGCGCTACCTCAGCGGATTCCTGCACGCCCTGGAGCCGGTGCCCCAGCTGGCCGACTTCGTCGTGGAAGCGGTCTCGAACGCCTTCGCACGGCTGCCGGACCCGGTGCTGCTGCCCTGGCTGCCGACGCTGATCACCACCCTGCGCGCCGAGGGGGCCGACCTGGCACCGCTGCTGATCCGCGAGGCCGGACGCGTCTTCCCCGGCCGGCTCCCGGCACTGGACTCCTGGACCCCGCCGTGGCGGATCGCACCGGAGACGCCGGCCGTCCCGGCGGTGACCGGCGGCAGCGCGGCGGGCCGCGCCGTGCTGCTGGCCGCGCACCCGGACACCTGCGACAGCCTGGCGGAGCTGCTGGGCTGCGAGGGCACCTGGGAGACGGAGACCCCGGCCCCCTCGGGGGCGGCGCTCGCCGGCCGCCACCCGGAGACGGCGACGGCCCTGGAGGCGCTGCTGGCGGGCGTCTGACGACAGGCGGGCGAGTGCTCCGACGGAGCGGGGAGAGCCGCTCCGTCGGAGCGGGGAGAGCGGGGGTGATCCGTCGTCAGGATCCGTTGTCAGTGCCCCCTCCTAGGGTGAAGTCATCACTCGGGGAGCCTCGGCGAAGGAGCACAGCCATGTCCGCACACAAGATCCAGCACAAGGTGAACCACGTCGCGCTGGTCGTGGACTGTTCGGGTTCCATGTACCAGCACCAGGGCCAACTGATCCGTGTCGTCGACGAGTTCGTGGCCGGTCTCAAGGCCGAGTCGGACCTCCTCGGCCATGAGACCCGGATCAGCCTCTACTCCTTCGACCACAGGGTGGAGAACCTGGTCTGGGACATGGACGTGAAGCACCTGCCGTCCATGCGGGGCCTGTACAAGGTCAACAACGGCGCCACCGCCCTCATCGAGGCCTCGCTCAAGTCCCTGGACGACCTGGGCCACATCTGGGAGGAGTACGGGGAGCACAGCTTCCTCCAGATCGTGGTGACGGACGGCGAGGAGAACGCCTCCGGCGGCGACCGGCGGCACGACGGCGACATGACCATCCTCCGGCCCTGGCTCGACAGGATCGCGGCGAAGATGGGCGCGCTGCCGGGCCACTGGACGTCCGCCATCCTCGTCCCCAACTCCCTGGCGAAGCGCACCGCTCAGAACTACGGCTTCCCCGCGGGAAACATCGCCATCTGGGACGCGGACTCCCAGAAGGGCGTCGAGGACGCGATCGGTACGGTGCGCGCCGCCGCCACCAGCTTCCTGCGGGGGCGCGAGCAGGGCGTGCGCGGCACGAAGAACCTCTTCGCCGTCGGCCAGGACATATCGGTCGACGATGTGCGGGCGAATCTCGAACCGGTGGCGGCCGACAGGTACCGGCTCCTGAAGGTCGACAAGGAGACCGAGATCCGCGCCTTCGTCGACTCGCATCCGGGTGTGACGTACCAGCGCGGCGCGTGCTACTACCAGCTGGGCACCCGGGTGCAGGTCCAGCCCGACAAGGACGTCATCGTGGTCGAGAAGGACACCGACCGCGCCTACACGGGCGACGCGGCGCGCAATCTCCTGTTCGGCACCGGCATCCACGGGACCGTCTCGGTGAAGGCCGGCAACAACCCGAAGCTGGAGGTGTACGTGCAGAGCCGTTCGGTGAACAGGAAGCTCAAGGCGAACACGCGGCTGCTCATCATGCTGTGACGCGCCGACGGGCGCCAGCGCCTGAGCCGCCGCGGTACGCGCGCCGCTCGCCGGCCTGACGCTCCTCGGTAGGATCCGGTGCGGGTCCTGACCGCACCGGACGGGTCAACGACGGCCACGCACAGGTGAGTTACGCCGGGGCGGGGCCGCCGGGGGGACCGGTACCCGGACGGGGCGCGGCACCCGGAACGCGACCGTAACACCGAGTGAGTGGAGTGCCAGTCATGCGTGGAGGCAGCATCGCCGTGGTCGGCGGCAGCATAGCGGGGTGTGCCGCAGCGCTGGCCGCGTCGCGGGGCGGAGCCGAGAGGATCACGGTCTTCGAGCGCGCCGATGCCCGGCTCCGCGACAGGGGGGTGGGCATCGCCCTGCACAGCGACCGCTACGACGAACTGCGGGACGCCGGTTACGTCGCCCCCGAGATGCCGTGGGCGCCGCTGACCCGGCGGGTGTGGAGCGTGCGTGACGGCGAGGCCGACCACGGCCGGGCCGTCGGCGAGCAGCCCTTCCCCTTCCGCGCGTACAGCTGGGGCTCCCTCTGGAGCGAGCTGCGCCGCAGGGTGCCCCAGGAGGTCACCTACCGGTCGGGCGCCGTGGTCACCGCCGTGGAGCCGGACGACGACGGGGTGACGCTGCGGCTCGCGGACGGATACCAGGAGCACTTCGACGTGGTGATCGGGGCGGACGGATACCGCTCCGTCGTCCGCGAGGCCATGTTCCCGGGCACCGACGCGACGTACGCCGGTTACGTCGGATGGCGCGGCACGTCGTCGGACGTGGCGGGCCTCCCCTCCGACGGGCACGACGCGCACAACATCGTCTTCCCCGGCGGTCACTGCATGCTCTACCGGATCCCGGACGGCGTCGGCGGGGAGCTGCTCAACTGGGTCCTCTACACCGCGCCCCCGCAGGCCGACGGCCTGCACCCCGACCTGACGCGCCCCACCTCGCTGCCGCCGGGCCGGCTCAACTCCGAGCTCACGGCGTACCTGCGCGCCCTGGTCGCCGACAACTTCCCGCCGTACTGGGCGGCCAGGGTGCTCCGCACCCCCGCCGAGACCACCTTCATCCAGCCGATCTACGACCTGGAGGTGCCGCACTACACCTCGGGCCGCATGGCACTCGTCGGCGACGCGGCGAGCGTCGCCCGGCCGCACATCGGCGGCGGCAGCGTGAAGGCGCTCCAGGACGCCAACGCCCTGGAGGCCGCGTGGCGGGCCGGGGACAGCTGGAAGGAGGTCCTGGAGACCTACGACGCGGGCCGGGGTCCCGTCGGAGCGGCCATGGTCGCCCTCGCCCGCAGGATGGGCAGCGCCCAGGTCGAGAACACACCCGACTGGTCGGCCATGGGCCGGCCGGAGTTCGACGCGTGGTGGCAGGACCAGAACAGCGGCTCCGACAAGCGCAGCGGCTTCGGCGGCCACAGCATCAAGGCCGGCTAGACGCGCGGCGGCCGGGGCGGGCCGGTGACCGGTTCCGCCCCGCCGCCGGCCCAACTCTCCGGCGGTCCGCCGTCCCGCCGCTGTCCCCACTCGCCGCCCCGCCGCCGTCCCGCCCCGCCTCAGGCCGCGCCCGGTGTCAGCTCCAGGGCGGCGTGCAGGGCGGAGGCGTCGGCGCGGGCCTCCTCGCCGGGGATGCGGAGCGTCATCCGCCCCGAGGTCAGCACCGTCAGCGTGCGGGCGCACTCGACGGCCCGGGCAGGGCTGGGGGAGACCAGGAGTACGGCGATGCCCTCGTCCGCCAGTGTCGTCACCAACTCGTGGACCTGCCGGACGAGTACGGGTGCGAGACCCTCGGACGGCTCGTCGAGCAGCAGGACACGCGGTGAGCCGAGCAGCGCGCGCGCCAGGGCCAGCATCTGCTGTTCGCCGCCGGACAGGTCCGTACCGCGGTTGTCGCGGCGCTCGCCCAGCCGGGGCAGCAGCTCCAGGACCCGCGCGGGGGTCCACACACTGGGGCGCGCGGCGTCACCGCGCCGCGGCGGACGGTAGGACAGCCGCAGGTGTTCGGCGACGGTGAGCCCGGCGAAGACCCGGCGGCCCTGCGGCACGAGGCCGATCCCGGCGCGGGCCGTGCGGTGCGCGGGCAGGCCCGTCACATCCCGGCCGTCGAGGCGTACGGTGCCGGCGCTCGGGCGCATCAGCCCGGCGACGGTGTGGACGAGGGTGGTCTTGCCCGCGCCGTTGTGGCCGACGACGGCGTGGACCGTGCCGGCGGGCACCGACAGGTCGAGGGGGTGGAGCGCGGTACCGCCGTCGTAGCCCGCGGTCAGGCCGGTGAGTTCGAGCATCGGGGGCCGGTCATCCTCTCGCTTCGGAGGCTTCGGACGCTTCGGTGGTGGATCGCTCCGAGGCGGCGCCCGGAGTCGTCGAGCCCGGGTCGTGGTACGCGTCCCGGACGTCGGGGTGGGCGAGAGCCTCCCGCGTCGGAGCGGTGACGAGCACCCGCCCGGCCGCCAGCACGGTCACATCCGTGGCGAGTTCGGCGACCACCTCGACATGGTGCTCGACCAGGATGATCGCGACGCTGTCCGGCAGGCCGCCGAGAATGCCCAGCAGCCGCCCGATGTCGCCGTCGGTCAGGCCGGCCGCCGGCTCGTCCAGGAGCAGCAGGCGCGGGTTCCCCGCCAGCGCGGCGGCGAGGTCGAGCATCCGGCGCTGCCCGTGGGAGAGCGTGGAGGCCGGCCGGTGGGCCAGGCCGGCGAGGCCGACCGTCTCCAGGTGGCCGCGTGCGGACTCGGCGTGCAGCCGGTGGCGGGACGGTCTGCGCCAGGCGCCACGTCGCTCGGGGTGATGCGGCCACCCGGCCAGCACGACGTTGTCCAGGACCGACAACTCGGAGATCACCGAGGGCTGTTGGAAGCTCCGGGCGATCCCGAGCCGGCTGCGCCTGGCCGTGGCCGTACGGGTGATGTCCTCGCCGTCCAGTGCGATCGTCCCGTGGTCGGGCCGGTCGGTGCCCGCGATGAGGTTGAGCAGGGTGGTCTTGCCGGCCCCGTTCGGGCCGATGACGGCGTGCCGGGCGCCCGCCGTGAGCCGCAGGCCGACGTCGTCGACGGCGGTGAGGCTGCCGTACCGGCGGGTGAGGTGGGTGAGGTCAAGCAGAGGGGGCGCCGAGGGGGCGTTCGGTGCGGGAGTCGGTGCGGGAGTTCGTGGGGGCGTCAAGGGGAAACCTTCCCGGCGGGGGTCGGGTCGGGCGTGGACGGATACGGTTCGCCGGACCGGGGCCGGCCGGGATCGGGCCCGCTCCGGCCGGAGCCGCCCCGCAGACCGGCCAGGCCCCGGGGCAGCAGGTACACGGCGGCCACGAACAGCACCCCGAGCAGCAGCGGCCCGTGGCCGGGCCACGATCCGGCGACCCAGTCCCGGGTGACGACGATGAGCCCCGCGCCCATCAGGGCGCCGATGACGGACGTCGTACCGCCGATGACGGCCGCCAGCAGTGCGAACGCGGCGATCTCGAAGCCGACGTCGGCGGGGGAGAGGTACTGCTGGACGGTGACCATCAGCGAACCGCCGACGCCCGCCAGCGCACCGGCGCAGATGTGCGCCACCAGCAGGTAGCGCCCCACCGGGTGTCCGGACGCGCGCATCCGCGCCTCGGCCCCCCGGGTGCCCGTCAGCAGCTTGCCCGCCGGTGAGCGCAGCACGAGCAGGGTGACGGCGACGGCGATGACGGCGACGACGAGCGCGTAGGTGTAGAGCTCGCTCTCCTCGAACATCCCCTCACCGCCCCACAGCGCCCGCGTGGCGGGGAAGCCCACCAGACCGTCGGCGCCTCCGGTGACGGACTTCAGCCGGTTGACGACGGCGCCGGTCAGTTCCCCGACGGCGAGCGTGATCATCAGGACGGTGGTGCCCCGGGCCCGGATCACGGCCGGGCCGGTGAGGGCGGAGAAGAGCGCGGCCGCCAGTGCCGAGAGGACGATCTGGACCGGGCCCATGGTCCACCCGGCCTCCGCGAGGTTCGCCGTGGCGTACGCGCCGACCGCGAACGGCGCGGTCTGCCCCAGGGTCGGCAGGCCCGCGTAGCCGGTGAGGACGGTGACGCTGACGGCGAGCAGCCCCAGTGCCAGGGCGGAACCGGCCAGCGAGAGCGTGTACGCGTCGAGCACCCACGGCAGCGCGGCCAGCACCGCGAGCAGCACGAGCAGGGGGCCGGCCCGCCCGGCGGCTCCGCGAGGACGCGGAAGCGTGAACGGGAGAGTGGGAGCCACCGCCGCGCCCCGCCTCCGGCGCAGCCGTGCCGTGAGCTGGCGTCGCAGACGGGTCACCGGGTCGGGGGACGGGCCCTCCGGGCCGTGCGCCGCAGCGGGTTCCGCGAAACGGGAGCGCAGCACCAGCACCGCCGCCATCGCGGCGAAGAGCAGATACGGCGCCAGGTCCGGCACCACCGAGACGCCCAGCGTCTGCACCTCGCCCACGGCGACCGCCGCCGCGAGAGTCGCCCACAGCGAGCGCAGCCCGCCCAGGACGACCACGACGAGGGAGAGCATCAGCACGTTCTCGGACGTGCCGGGTCCCGGCCCGATGATCGGCGCCCCCAGCACCCCCGCCGCCCCGGCCAGCGCGCCCGCCGCCGCGAGCACACCGGTGTGCACGGCCCGGGGGCTGTGGCCGGTGGTCGCGAGCATCTGCGGATCGTCGGCGGCGGCCCGTACCGCCGCGCCCATGCGGGTGCGGGTCAGCACCCAGGTGCCGAACGCGGCGAGCAGCACGGCCATCACGATGAAGCACAGCCGGTACGCGGGATACCGGTGGCCCAGCAGCGTCACCGAGGAGTCCAGCGCCTCCGGGACGCGTACGGGAAGCTCGTCCGCACCGAAGAACTGGATGAGCAGATCGCCGCCGACCAGGGCGAGCCCGAAGGTCAGCAGGGCCTGGGCGAGATGCCCGCGCCGTGCGAGGGGGGCCGTCGCCGCGGACAGTCCCGCCCCCGCGAGGCACGCGGCGGCGGTGCCCGCGGCCAGACCGAGGGCGAGGCCGCCCCAGGTCCCGTCGCTCAGCGCGGCTCCCGTGTAGGCGCCGATCGCGTACAGCGTGCCGTGCGACAGGTTCAGTACGCCCGCGGTGCCGAAGGCGAGGCTCAGACCGGCGGCGACCACGAACAGCAGCAGCCCGAAGGCCACCCCGTCCACCGCCGGTACGAGGTGGGCGTCGAGGAGATCCATGTCAGCTGCCGAGCGTCGCCAGGTCCTGGACCATGACGTTGGCCAGCTGGGCCCCGTCCGGCCGCACCTGGCGCAGGTACCAGGTCTGCACCGGCGCGTGCGCCTTGTCGCTGAACTCCCAGGCGCCGCGCGGGCTGTCGATCTGCCCCAGCCCCTCGATGGCCTTGTTGATGGTCTGCGGGGTCACGTCGCCCTTCTTCGCCGCGTCGGCGATGGCCTTGTCCAGCACGGCGGCCGCGTCGTACGACGCCATCGCGTAGGTGGTGGGCTGCGTGTCGTGCTCGGCGGTCCAGTCGGCGGCGAACGTGCGATTGGCCTCGTTGTCGAGGTCGGCCGCGTAGTTCAGGACCGAGTAGATGCCCTTCGCCGCGTCGCCCTGCGCCTGGAGCACGCTGCCCTCGGTGACGAACGCCGTGTACAGCGGCAAGTCAGCGATGTCGGACTGGGCGTACTGCTTGGCGAAGTCGATCGCGGCCTTGCCGGCGTAGAAGCAGTACACCGCCTTGGCGTCCGTCTTGGCGATCTCCGCGAAGTACGGCATGAAGTTGGTGGTCTTCGGGAACGGCGTCCAGGTCGTCTTGCCGCCGGGGTTGGCCAGCTTGCCCTTGACCCGCTTGAACTCCTCGGTGAAGCCGCGCAGTTCGTCGTAACCGCCCTGGTAGTCGGGGCCGATCGCGTAGACCGGGCCGTCCACCTTCTCCTTGACGTACGGGGCGATGGCCTTGCCCGGTTCGTCGGACAGGAAGCTCGTCGTCCACACGTACTCGATGTCCTTCACCGGCGGCCGGGCGTTCGACCCCAGGAAGGGGATCTTGGCCTGCTCCACCAGCGGGAGCACCGCGTTCACCGAGCCGCCGCTGACGAGGCCCGTCAGCACGTCGACCTTGTCCTTCTTGACCAGCTTGGTGGCCGCGGGCAGGGCCGTCGGCGGACCGTCGCCCTCGTCCGCGACGACCAGTTCGGCCTTGCGTCCGCCGAGCTTGTCGCCATGGGTGGCCAGGTACAGCTCGAAGCCGGCGCGCAGTTCGGTGCCGACCGGCTCGTAGGTGCCCGAGAGGGAGGCGACCAGGCCGATCTTCACGGTGTCGTCGCCGGCGCCGCTGTCGCTGCTGCATCCGGTGACGGCGGCCAGACCGAGGGCGAGGGCGGCGGCACCGACCGGGCGGAACCGGCGGCGGGGGCGGGGTGTGTCGAGGAACATGAGGGCTCTCATCGGGAGTGTCGGGACAGGGGCGGAGAGGGTCGGGCCGACCGGGTGCCGGCCGTGCGACCGGCGTGGGGCACGGCCGTCACGGGGCCGGCCCCCCGGTCAGGCGGAGTGCAGGCCGGCCTCGCGGACCTGGGGGGACAGTGCGTCACCGACCTGGTTGATCAGCTCGGACATCATGTAGCTGACCTCGCCGATGTCCGCGTCCCTGGTGGTCGTCACCAGGAGCGAGGCGCCGCTGGAGACGGCCATCGAGAACATGTAGCCGCCCTCCATCGCGGTGAGGCTGTGCTCGACGGGGTCGGTGTTCGTCAACTGGGCGGCGGCGGAGAGCAGATTGACGACGCCGGAGGCGATGGCGGCCAGCCGCTCGGCGTCGTCACGCTCCACACCGGTGTAGGCCAGCGCGAGTCCGTCCACGGACACGGCTATCGCCTGGGTGACTTCCGGGACGCGTCCGGCGAAGTCGCTCAGGATCCAGCTCAGGTCGGTGGGAGAGGTCATTTCTTGGTCCGTTCGGTGTCGTCGTCTGTGGTGGAGCGGCCACGGTGGTTCGTGCTCCTGTTGATCCCCTGGGCGTAGGCGGCCAGGACGTCGGAGACCTGCCGGGAGTCCCGGCGGCGTGGCGAAGGCCGCGGCGCGGTGGTGCCGGGGCGCCGTTCTCCGCCGTCCCTTCGGCCCGCCGTGGGCCACTGCTGGGGTGTGCCGCGCTGGCGCAGCGGCAGCCCGGCGGAGCTGACCCCGGCGATACGCGAAGCCGGCTCGTCGTGCACGGGATGCGGCGCGGGGGTGGAGCCGTGCTCCGGTCCACGCGTGTCGGCACCGGACCCGTGCTCTCCGGACGCCGTGCCTCCTTCGCTCCGGTCCGCGCCGCTCCGGTCCGCGCCCACGGGCGCGTCCGGCCGGCCGGGCCGGTAGTCGCCGGCCCGGGTGCCGGCCGTCGCGGCGACGGCGCGGCCGGGTCGCCCGCCCGCCTCGGACGGCAGCCGCCGGACGGGCCGGCCCGGCCGTGCGACCGGGCCGGGCACCTCGTAGCGGGCAGCGCCCTCGTGGTCCTCGCCGGGTGCGTCCTGCGGCTCCGGTGTGTCCTCCCGCGGAGCCAGGGCCAGTACCTTCGCCGGCAGCGTGACCTCGGCGATGGTGCCCGGGCCGGACGAGTCGCGGAGCTCGACAACGATGCCATGGCGCGCGGCGAGCCGTGCCACCACGTGCAGGCCCATGGACCGTACGTCGCCGATGCCGGTCTGCGGTTCGAGCAGTGCGGCGTTGTGGACGGCGCGGCGCTCCGCGGGGATGCCCACGCCCTCGTCGACGATCTGCACGACGGCCCGGTCCCACAGCCGCCACACCGCGACCCCGACCTGCTTGTCGGGCGGCGAGTACCTGGTCGCGTTGTCGAGGAGCTCCGCCAGGATGTGCGCCACGTCGTGCACCGCGCGGGCGGTGATGCCGATCCCGGACTCCACGACGCCGAGCGACACACGGTCGAAGCGCTCGATCTGCTGGGCCGCCGCCACGATGACGGTGGAGCAGGCGACATCGGCCGAGCGCACCCGGGCGTTCCCGTAACCGCCCAGCACCAGCAGGTTGTTGGTGTTGCGCTCCATACGGACGGCGAGGTGGTCCAGGGCGAACAGGGTCTTCATCCGCGCCGGGTCGGCCTCGTCGCGCTGCACGGCGTCCAGCTCGGAGACCATGACCGCGGTCAACCGGGCGCCCCTGCGCGCGACACCGACCAAGGTCTCGGCGAACTGCTCATGGGCGTACGCCTGTTGGGCGGCGAGCCGGACCGCTTCGTGGTGGACGGCGTTGAACGCCTCACCGACCTCGCCGATCTCGTCCTGGCCCGTCGTCCCGACCGGGTCCCCGGTCCGCAGGGCCACCTGCTCGGGTGTCGCACCGCGCAGCGCGCCGGGCCGGGACAGCTCGCTCATCACGGCGGGCAGACCCGTGTGGGCGACGGTGTGCGCGGCGTTGCGCAGATCGCGCAGCCGCCGGATCATGACGCGCCCCAGGCGGATCGCCACGACGACGGCGCCGACCAGGGTCAGCACCACCAGGGCGACCTCGGCCCCCGCCGTCCACATGAGCGTGGTGCGCGCGTCGGAGACCATGGCCAGGACGGCCGCGTCGACACGCTCACCCACCGAACGCAGCAGCGCCTGACGGTTGTCGGAGGCGGTCTGCCATTGCTCCGGGGTCACGGCGAGGTCCTTGCCCGCGCCCGTACGGCCGATCTCGTCCTCGAGCTTCCTGGCCTCCAGCGACTTGGCCCCGGAGAGGGTGCGCTCCAGCCAGGTCCGCCATTCGCCGGGGCCCAGGTCGAACATGACGCCGATCGACTCGGTGTAGCCCAGCCGGGCGGCGTCGAAGGTCCGCTGCGAGGCGGTCGTGAAGCCGCCGGCGGCCTGCGCCCTCATCACCGTGACCTGCTGCTGCGCGGTGTGCTCGGACGCCTCCGACAGGGCGGCGGCGGCGCGGATCCGGTCGGCGATGTCGGCGTCGACACCGTCCGCCTGCGCGATGCCGTCGCGGTAGCCGTTGAGGTCGGCGATCACGATCCGGTAGCCGAAGGCGAGCGCGGAGATGGTGCTGCTCCCCGACCGTACCTGCGCGCGCAGCGCGGGCATCTCGTCGATGAAGCGCTGGATGCGCTCCAGAGCGCTCCGCGCGGTGCCGGGCACCTCGGAGAGGTGCCCGACCCGTTCGCGGAAGTCCGCGATGCTGCGGTCGGTCGCGTCGGAACGCGAGCGGAAGGTGTCCGCGTCGGTCTGCCGGGAGACGAAGGCGGTGGCCGCCGCTCGCTCACGTTGCAGCTGGTGGGTCAACTCGCCCGCGCTGCCCGCCGCTTCGACCATCGCGGTCAGCCTGGCGGCCTGGAGCGCCTGGTTGGTCGCGGGGGCGAGCGCCAGGATCGCGAAGGTGACGGCCACCGTGAGAGGCGCGGTGACGAGGAGGACGAGACGTCGGTTGATTTTCACTGCGCGGCTCCGTGGTCGGAGGAGCCGGTGCTGAATATCGGTAACACGCAGATACCTGTTAACGGGTCGTGGGGGTGGGGGCAGCGTCGCCACAGCCTCTGCACCACTGTGGATGGGACAGACGGGGCGGGTGGGGGACAAGTGGACCCTGTGACGCGGCATGATCCTATGCGGTAGGACGTAGTTACGGACAGGTACATGGTCAAAAGTTCTGTGGACTCAAAGTGGCGAGGAACGGTCCAACCCGGTCATGGTCGACAGATGAGGCCTCCGGTGGCGCGGCCGGGGCCGGGCGGGGAACTTGCGGGGAAGTCGTGAGAGTTCGGGCAAGGATCCCGGGTTCGCTCGCGGGTGCGGAAGGCTCGCAAGGCTGACTCGGCGTTCTCGAACAGGTCGGGCGCCGACCCATGCGAGGGGAGACCGATCAACGATGTTCACTCCGGTACGGCGCAGAGTACGGACGGCCGCGCTCGCGCTCTCGGCCGTCGCGGCGCTCGCCTTCGGCACGACCGCCACGACCGCCTCGGCCGATGCGGCAGCGGCCCCCGCTCCCGCGAAACAGGGGCCGACCTCGGTGGCGTACGTCGAGGTGAACAACCACAGCATGCTCAACGTCGGCAAGTACACCCTCGCCGACGGCGGCAACGCCTTCGACGTCGCCGTGATCTTCGCGGCGAACATCAACTACGACACGGGCACGAAGGCGGCGTACCTCTCCTTCAACGACAACGTGCGGCGCGTCCTCGACAACGCGGCCACGGAGATACGGCCGTTGCAGCAGAAGGGCATCAAGGTCGTCCTCTCGGTGCTCGGCAACCACCAGGGCGCGGGCTTCGCCAACTTCCCTTCCCAGCAGGCTGCTTCGGCGTTCGCGACACAGCTGTCGGACACGGTGGCGACGTACGGGCTCGACGGCATCGACTTCGACGACGAGTACGCCGAGTACGGCAACAACGGCACGGGCCAGCCCAACGACAGCTCGTTCGTGCACCTGGTGACCGCGCTGCGCGCGAACATGCCGGACAAGATCATCAGCCTCTACAACATCGGCCCGGCCGCGTCCCGGCTCTCCTACGGCGGCGTGGACGTCTCGTCCGCGTTCGACTACGCCTGGAACCCGTACTACGGCACCTGGCAGGTCCCCGGCATCGCGCTGCCCAAGTCCAAGCTGTCACCGGCGGCCGTCGAGATCGGCCGGACCTCGCAGAGCACGGCCGCCGGTTTCGCCCGCCGCACCGTCGACGAGGGGTACGGCGTCTATCTGACGTACAACCTCGACGGGGCCGACCGCAGCGCCGATGTCTCCGCGTTCACCCGGGAGTTGTACGGGAGCGAGGCTCTCTACACGCCGTAGGAGCCGGGGCCGGGCCTCGGCGCGCCCGCGCCCCCGGCCCGGCAGCAGCCGCAGATGCGAGGGTGACCCCTTCGGTCGCTTCGCATGATGCGGGAATTCCCTCATGTCGGGTCGCATGTGCGTTTGTACGGGAGGGGGGTTCGGGTACGGTCACTGAGGAGGTGGTAGCCCGTGAGCCAGCCCTTCACAGCTGCCTGTTCGTCCGCCGGCCCCCACGCGGATGTCGTCCTGGCCGGTGACTTGGAGCGCCCGGTCCGGCTGACCGTGCCCGACCTGCTCGCCTGGCCGCAGCACGCGGCCGACGTCAGCTTCGAGTGCGCCACCAGCGGCATACAGCACCACCGTTTCACCGGACCGCTCCTGCACGACGTGCTGACGGGCGCCGGGCCCCGGTTCGCCCCGGCCCGGCGCAAGGACCGCCTGCGCTTCCTGATCGCGGTGTCCGGCGCGGACGGCCACCACGCGCTGCTGTCGTGGGCCGAGATCGATCCCGACTTCGGGCGCGCCCAGGTGCTGCTCGCGGTGACGATCGACGACACCTCGCTCGACCGGGTCGGCCCGCAGCTGGTCCTCCCGCAGGACCGCTGCGGCGCACGGCACATCAGCGGCATCAACGCCGTACACGTGGACGGCGGGTACTCCTCGTGGCACTGACTCCGGGCGTCCGGCACCTGCCCCACGAGGGCCTCACGCCGTCGGAGCGGCGCTGGGCTCGGGCGCACCGGTAGGCGGGGCGGGCCTGCCCGGGTGTGCGACTCCCGGCCTCCCTAGGAGTCGTTCCTCCCGCTCCGGTCCCGCAGTCCGAGCCACACCCGGTCCCGGGTCAGCGGCAGTTCGGTGAAGCGGACGCCCGTCGCGTCCCGCAGGGCGTTGGCGAAGGCGGGGGCGACCGGGTTGAAGGGGCTCTCGCTCATCGACTTGGCGCCCAGGGGCCCGATGGCGTCGGCCGTCTCCATGAAGTGCACCTCGGTGCGCGGGACATCGGCGTACTGGGGGAGCCGGTAGCGACGGAACGCGGCCGTCTCCACGGCGCCGTGCTCGTCGATGCGGACGTTCTCGAAGAGCGTGGCCCCGAGCGCCTGGGCGACGCCGCCCTCGACCTGGCCCCGGCACTGCATCGGATTCATGACCTTCCCCGCGTCGGCCGCGTGGACGCTGCGCAGGATGCGGATCTCTCCGGTGCCGGGGTCGACGGCGATCCGGAACCACTGTGCGTTGAAGGCGACCGAGCGGGGCGTGCCGCCGAAGTGCCCGTCGGCCGCGCAGGAGACCCCGACGGCCTCGGCCGCCGCGTGCAGCTCCTTGAGGGGGAGGCGGCCGCCGGGGTGGAGCACGGCTTCCTCCGAGAGCCGGCAGTCGGCGCGCGGAGCCCGCAGGTGGGCGGCGGCGAAATCGAGGAGCAGGTCGGCGAGGGCGCGGGAAGCGCGCAGGGTGGCCTTTCCCGCGACCACCACACCCGTGGAGGCGAAGGCGCCGGTGTCGTGCTTGACGACATCGGTGTCGGACTGGCGGACGGTGATGCGGCCGACGGTGGTGGCGAGCTCGCCCGCCGCGATCTGGCGGTGCACGGTGGTGGTGCCGTTGCCGAATTCCGCGGTGCCCACGGCGAGGTCGAACGTGCCGTCGGGCAGGAGTGTGGCCCGTGCGTCGGCGATGTGGCCGCCGGGCGGACCGGTGGCGATCATCGCCAGCGCGGCGCCCTCACCCACCAGCCATCCGTCCGGGGCGGGCCGGTCGGCGTCCGTTCGTTCCCGGGCCTGACGCACGATCCCCAGGCACTGGTCGAGGCCGTAGCTGGCGATGTGCAGGTCCTCCTCGTGGCCGCCCGGGGTGACCATGGCCTCGCCCGGCCCGATGATGTTTCTCGCCTTGAACTCCAACGGGTCCAGACCGAGCATCCGCGCGAGTTCGTCCAGCGCCGACTCCACGGCGAACATCACCTGGCCGAGCCCGTAACCACGGAACGCGCCGGCCGGGACGGTGTGGGTGTAGACGGAGTAGGCGTCGACCTTCTTGTGCGGGGCGCGGTAGACGGCCGTCGACTCGCCGACGCTGTGGAACATCACGGCCGGGCCGTGGTTGCCGTACGCGCCCGTGTTCGCCACCACCCGCAGGCGGAGCGCGGTGAGCGTCCCGTCCCTGCGGGCCCCCAGCTTCACGTCGATCGTGAAGGGGTGACGGGTGGTGGCCCCGAAGAACTGCTCGGCCCGCGTGTACTCCAGCTTCACGGGGCGCCGCAGCCTCAGCACCGCCAGGGCGACGATGTCCTCGACGAGCATCTCCTGCTTGCCGCCGAAGCCCCCGCCGACCCGGCCGGCCACCACACGGACCTTGTCCAGCGGCAGGTCATGGAGCGCGCACAGCGCCCGGCGGGTCAGGAACGGAGTCTGGGAGCTGGTGCGCACGGTGAGGCGGCCGTCCTCGTCGATCCAGGCGACGGCCCCGTGGGTCTCCAGGCTGGCGTGCTGCACGCGCTGGGTGCGGAAGGTCTCCTCGTACACGGCGTCCGCCTCGGCGAAGCCCGCCTCGACGTCACCGATCTCCCCGTGGACCTCGCCGACCACGTTGTCCCCGGGGCGCGCGATACGGGCCGTCGCGGCGTCCTTGTCATGGACCACCGGGGCGCCGGGCCGCATCGCCTCCTCCGGGTCGAGGACGGCCGGCAGCACTTCGTACGTCACCTCCACCCGCCTGCACCCCTCCTCGGCGGCTGCCTCGCTGTCCGCGACCACGGCCGCGACGCGCTGACCGACGTGGCGGACCGTGTCGTCCAGGACGCGGGTGTCGTCCGGGTCCTCCTCCGGATGTTCGTGGCGCGCGGTGGAGAAGTGCCGTTCCGGGGCGTCGTGATGGGTGAACACGGCGTGGACGCCGGGCACCCGCAGGGCGGCGGAGGTGTCGATCGCGACGATCCGCGCGTGGGCGTGCGGGGAGCGCAGCAGCTTCATGTGGAGCAGCCCCGGTACGTCGATGTCGAAGGTGTAGCGGGCGGTGCCGGTGACGACCTGCGGACCCGCCGGAGCGGGCAGACTGCGGCCCACCGACTCGCCGGCGCGGGGCTCCTCGGCGTGACACACCCCGCGTACGGCGTCCTCGATGGCCCGGTACCCGGTGCAGCGGCACAGACTGCCCTTGAACGAACGGGGGAGGTCCGCGAGCTGGTCCTCGTCGAGTGCGGCCGTCGTCATCAGGAACCCGGCCGTGCAGAAGCCGCACTGGAAGCCCTGGGCGTCCAGGAACTTCCGCTGTACGGGGTGGAGTTCGCCCTCGGGTGAGGCCAGGCCCTCCACCGTGGTGACGGCACGGCCGTCGGCGCGGAAGGCGGGGTACAGGCAGCTGTGCACCGGCTCGCCGTCCACATGGACCGTGCAGGCGCCGCAGTCGCCCGCGTCGCAGCCCTTCTTCACCCCGAACCAGCCCCGCTCGCGCAGATAGGTGCGCAGGCACTGCCCCGGCCTCGGCTCGTCCTCGAACCGCCTGCCGTTCACGTCGACCCTCATCGCGCCGCCCCTCCGAGTTCCCGCCTGATCTCCTCCGCGAACCGGAACGCCATGTGCCGCCGCCACTCGGGCAGGCCGTGGATGTCGTCGTACCACGCGTCGTCGGCGACGGCCGAGCCGATCGCCGTACGCAACTCCTCCGCGCCCGGCGGCAACGGGAACCACAGCCGCACCGGTCGCGCCGTCGCGGCGGTGACGGTGACGGCCAGCGAACCGTCCAGCGGGTCCAGGGCGCCGATGACCAGCGCCCCGGACCGGCCGAGCCCGTACAGCGAGGCCTGCCGGAACGCCGTACGGCACGCGAGAGCCCGCGCCGGAAGGGTGACCGAGCGCAGCAGCTCACCCTCGGCGAGGTCCTTGCGGCCGGCACCCGTGACGAAGTCCGCGACCCGCACCTCGCGCCGTGCGCCGTCCTGGGCCAGCAGCAGGCACCGTCCGTCGAGTGCGGCCGTGAGGGAGATCATCGGCCCGGCGGGGAGGGCGTTGCAGAGGTTCCCGCCCACCGTGGCCATGTTCCAGATCTTGAACGAGGCCAGGAAGGCCCGGCAGCACTGTTCGAAGAGCGGTGCCGCTCGGGCGCCGAGCCCCTTCGCGAACCGCGACAGCTGGGCGATGGTGCAGGTGGCGGCGATCTCCAGCGAGCCGTCCGGGTGGAGTCCGGCCGGCGTCCAGCCGGTCCGGCTCAGGTCCACCAGGCGCCGCAGGTGCGGTTGCGGCTCGGAGAAGAGATACGTGCCGCCACCGAGCCAGGCGTCACCCGGCCCCCAGGGCGCGGCGTCGCGGGCATCCCGTACCTCCACCACCGTGTTCAGGTCCATGGCTGTCAGTGAAGCAAGCCGGCGGGGCCGGGACGACTGGTTCACCACACGGAAACACCGACTTTTCGCGAGGGAACCATGGAGGATCAACCAAGAGGTGTATCCCTCCTTTCATCTGGCACTTACCATGCTAGAACGCGAAGTCACCTAGCTGATGCAATACCCCGTTTCCGAGCCGGCGGGCCGGATCCGGAGCTGTCCGAGGAGCCGGAGCACATGCACGTCGAACATCTGCTGAGGGACGAGACCCTCGGCCTGCGCCTCCTGTGGGCCGAGGACACGCTGATGGAGCGGGAGATCAGCGGGGTGACCGTCACCGACCTGGGGGAGCCCGCCCGGTTCGTGCGTCCCGGGGAGGCCGTCCTCAGCGGGCTGGTGTGGTGGACGCCGGACGGTGATCACCAGGGCAGGGCGGAACGATTCGTCGCCGGTCTGCGCAGCGCGGACGCCGCCGTCCTGCTCGCGGGGGAGGAGACACACGGCTCGGTCCCCGACGACCTGGTCGAAGCATGCGCACGGCACCGCCTTCCGCTGGCAGCCGTTCCGGCCCACGTCATGTTCCGGGCCGTCACCGACAAGATCTACCTCCAGCAGTGGGGCGAACTGGGCCGCCTGCACGCGTTGCCCGAGAACGTCCGCACCCAGCTGAGCCGTCTCGCCGCCCAGGGCGCCGGCCCCGAAGAGGTCGTCACGGCGGCGTTCGGCCATCTCGGCCGGACAGTCGTCGCCCACGTACTCAGCGCCACCGGCCGCACCGTCGCGGGGACACCCGGCGCACCCGCACTGCCCGCCGCCGTAGCCGCCGCCCTCCTGGCGAGCGGCACCGGCGCGACGGTCCCGGTCGACGCGGACGCCGCGCCCACCCCGTACGAACGCTGGTATCTGCACCTGCCGGACCCCAGCGCCGCGCCGCCCCGCGTGCTCCACGAAGTGGCGGCGGTCCTGAGCCGCTGCCAGGAGAGGCAGGTCCGGCGCCGGGCCGTCGCCCACACGGCGGCGGACGAACTGGGCGCGCTGCTCGCCGGGAACGGTGTGCGGGGCTCCGCCGTGGAGGCCGCGCTGCGGAACTGCGGACTGCCGGCCGCCGAGGACCGGTACCGCGTGATCGCCGCCGACACGGGCGTCCGGGGCGAGGGTCTGGCGGGAGGCGCGCTGGCGGAGGCCGTGGCCCACGTGGCGGCGGCGGAGCCCACGGCCGTGGGACGCCTCCCCGACGGCACCGCGTTCGCGATCGTGCCCGGCACCGCCCCCGGCCTGGGCGAGGCATGGCCCCTGGTCGCCGCGTGCGAGCCGTCGGTCCCGCTGCACGGAGGCACCGGGGCGCCGGCCGCCGGTCCGCAGGGCCTGGCCGGAGCGCTGGCCGAGGCCCGCTACGCCCTGGCCTCGGCCCGCAGCACAGCGCCCGACGTCTCCTCGCTGGCCGACGCCGCCACGCTCACCAGCCTCGAAAGGCTGCTGACCGGCATACCCGCCGAGGTGCGCTCCGTGTACAGCCGGACCGTCCTCGGTCCCCTCCTCGACACCCGCAACGCGGGCGCGGCCCCGCTGCTGCACACGCTGCGGACCTTCCTCGCCTGCGACGGCTCATGGGCCCGTACCGCCGAGGCACTGCATCTGCACGTGAACACCGTCCACTACCGCATCCGGCGCACCGAACACTTCACCGGCCGCGACCTGTCCCGCCTCGCCGACCGCCTCGACCTGTGGGCCGCCCTGTTGTGCCACGGGACCGCGCCCATGACCGCCCCCGGCCCGGGGCCGTCCGTGGTGCATGCCGGCTGACCGCGAGCCCGACGGGTGGCGGCCCATGATGGACGCCGGCCCACCGGAGCCCTGGGAGGTCACGCATGCAACTGCGCCAACTCGAATACCTGGTCGCCCTCGCCCGCGAGCGTCACTTCGTCCGCGCGGCGGCCGCCTGTTACGTCTCCCAGCCCTCGCTGTCCGCCGCGATCCGACGCCTCGAACACGAGCTGAACGTACCGATCGTGCGGCGGGGGAGACGGTACGAAGGGCTGACCCCGGAGGGTGAGGTGGTCCTGGCCTGGGCCCACCGCATCCTCGCCGAGCGGGACGCCCTGCGCCAGGAGCTCTCCGCCCTGCGCGACGGCCTCACGGGCACCCTGCGCCTCGGCGTCGTCCCCACCGCGCTACCCGTCGCCTCCCTGCTCACCGGCCCCTTCTGCGAACGCCACCCGAGCGCCCGGGTGAGCATCGAGTCCCTGTCCTCCGCCGACATCACGCACGGACTGGCCGAGTTCGAACTGGACGCGGCGATGACCTACCTGGAGGACGACTCCCTGCGCCGACTGCCCCTGTACGAGGAGCGGTACGTGCTGCTCACCCCGGTCGACGGCTCGCTCGGGAACGCCCCGACGGCACGCTGGTCCCAGGCGGCCGCTCTCCCGCTGTGCCTGCTCAACCCCCGTATGCGCAACCGCCGCATCATCGACGAGTGCTTCGCCGCCGACGGCGCCACGGCCCACCCCGCGATCGAGTCGGACACCGTCGCCGGGCTGTACGCGCACCTCCCGGGCGGCCGCTGGTCCAGCGTGATCTCGCACGCGTGGCTGCACATGTTCGGCGTCCCGGACGGGATGCGGGTCGTGCCGCTGGAGGGCCCGGCGCACGGGCCGAGGGTGGGGCTGGTCACCGGTCCCGGTGAACCGCCGTCGGTTCTGGCCGGGGCGCTGCTGGCGGTGGCCAGGGAAGCCGGTGTACGCGAGGCGCTGGACGCGTTGCTGAGGACGTACCTGGACGGTGACGACCACTGATAGCCGACGGCTATACGGGCATAGCGAAGTTCGCTTTGACCGGGGCCCTGGGACGCCGGATCGTCATATGTGCCTTCCCGCACGGGAGTTGAGCAGCCTCCCGGACCTCGGAGCTGAGGAGCCGCGACATGAGCAAGGTTCTCTGCGTCCTGTACGACGACCCCACCGACGGATACCCGGCCGCGTACGCCCGGGACGACGTCCCCGTGATCGACCACTACCCGGGCGGCCAGACCGCCCCGACCCCGTCCGCCGTCGACTTCGCGCCGGGCCACCTCCTCGGCAGCGTCACCGGCGAACTCGGCCTGCGGGCCTTCCTGGAGAAGGCCGGCCACACCCTCGTCGTCACCTCCGACAAGGACGGCGAGAACTCGGTCTTCGACCGCGAACTGGCCGACGCGGACGTCGTGATCTCACAGCCCTTCTGGCCCGCGTACCTGACCGCGGAACGCATCGCAGCCGCGCCGAACCTCAAGCTGGCGGTCACGGCCGGCATCGGTTCCGACCATGTCGACCTCGACGCCGCCGTGGCTCATGGGGTGACGGTCGCGGAGGTGACGTACAGCAACAGCATCAGCGTCGCCGAACACGTGGTGATGACGACCCTGTCGCTGGTCCGCAACTACCTGCCCTCCCACCAGGTGGTGCTCGACGGCGGCTGGAACATCGCCGACTGCGTGGCCCGTTCGTACGACCTGGAGGGCATGCACGTCGGAACGGTGGCCGCCGGACGGATCGGCCTCGCGGTCCTGCGGCGCCTGGCCCCCTTCGACGTCGAGCTGCACTACACCGACCGTCATCGCCTCCCCGAGAGCGTCGAGCGCGAACTGGGCCTGACCTTCCACCCGACGGCCGCCGACATGGTGCCGCACTGCGACGTCGTCACGATCAACGCGCCGCTGCACCCCGAGACCGAGGGGCTGTTCGGCGACGAACTGCTGGGCCGGATGAAGCGCGGCGCGTACCTCATCAACACCGCCCGGGCGAAGATCGCCGACCGGGACGCCGTCGACCGGGCGCTGCGCAGCGGCCGGCTGGCGGGCTACGGCGGCGACGTCTGGTACCCGCAGCCGGCCCCGCCCGACCATCCCTGGCGGACCATGCCCCACCACGGAATGACCCCGCACATCTCCGGCTCCTCGCTCTCCGCCCAGGCCCGCTACGCGGCGGGCACCCGCGAGATCCTGGAGTGCTGGCTCACGGGCGAGCCGATCCGCGACGAATACCTGATCGTGGACGGCGGGGCACTGGCGGGGACGGGGGCGCACTCGTACTCGGTCGCGGAGTGACGGGACCGGCAGCAGGCCGCCGCCCCGACCTGGCCAGGAGAAACGCTGGTTAAGGAGGGGGCGGCGGTTCCTCGTCCCGATGCCCGTGTGGCCACACCGATGTGCGGCCGATGCCGGATTCCGGACTGTTGGCTCGATCGGCGCTCTATCCGTGTCGGGGACGTCCGGCCACCCTGTCGGAGAGGGATCAGGCAGGTCAGTTGGCTGGGTGTACGCGGGCACTAGGGGGTGGCCGGTGGCTTACGTCCCGATACTCAAGGCCAAGGCAGGCGAGTTCCAGGCACTGGAGCACGCAACACCGGAGGTCCGCTCCCGGATGCGACCGGTCCTTGAACTCGTACCTGACCCCGAACTGGTCAGGAATCAGCTTGAGACATTCAGCGA
Source organism: Streptomyces sp. NPDC104381 (assembly GCF_055583745.1). Lineage (NCBI taxonomy): Bacteria > Bacillati > Actinomycetota > Actinomycetes > Kitasatosporales > Streptomycetaceae > Streptomyces > Streptomyces sp. NPDC104381. The sequence continues at coordinate 723,389 of NZ_JBVJNK010000002.1, read as the reverse complement.
CCGCGCGATGGACGCGTTCCCACCCGGTGTCGTGTTGACCGTCGACTGCGGCGCCCTACCCGCGACCCGGGTTCTCGAAGGAGCCAGGGGCGGGCCCATCGCACGGCTCAGCGAATCGCTGGGGCTGAGAGCCGTCGAGATGCGTCCGGTGGTCCGCACCAGTGACACAGGCGAGGTTCTGCACGAGGCTGCGGAGGCCTGTAGGTCTCACCAGCGGGGTGCTTGCCTGCGTGTGGCCGCAGGGCCAGGTGAAGCTGCGCCGAGCGAGGAGCAGATCCGGGCGACGCTCCGCATGCTCCATCTCGGCCCTGAAGAGGTTGACCTCCTCCTCGACGCAGGGCCCGTTCATCCGGGGGCCGCGATGAGTGGCTTGGCAGAGGGCGTCATGAAGCTCCTGGATACCCTGACACAGTGGCGATGGCGCCACGAGTGCGTGGCTGCCGGCGCCTTCCCCGTCAACCTGACCGGCTTCCCGCGCGGCCGGGCGACGTCTGTGGCCAGGCGGGATCTGGAGCTCTGGAAACGGGTTGACCAGCAGTGGCACGGCCGGCCGCCGGACTTCGGAGATTTCGGCGTCACGCATCCACGTATGCCGGTCCGGAGTCGCGGGACACCGGACCCGAACATGCGCTACACGACACCGGACGCCTGGCAGGTCTTCGTCTATCCACGCGAGCGCCCGGGGAACGACGACTTCTTCACCCTGAGCCACGACCTCGTCTCATCGCCCCACTGGCCGTCCACGGGCCCGCGAACCTCCTGGGGAGACGCCCGGCTGCATGAATGCGCCCACCGGCAGCGGCTCAAAGCAGGCGGCGGGACGCAATGGCGGGCATGGGCGACGTCCCACCACCTGGCCATGGTGACTGCGGAGGTTGCGACCTGGGCGCGCTGACCTCGTGAGCGGGACCGGCCGCCCCGCCACCGTGTACGCGACCACCGTGCGAGCGCCGCCGACCTGGCCACATTCCGCGCCGCCCTGCGGCGGACCTTGGCTCACCGGTTACCAGCTCTTCCTCGCGTCGGGAGGCTGAACCGCACGCACGGTGCGCCGCCGTGTCGACGCGTCGTGCCCCTCGCCTCCAAGGGGCACGACACCACGCCCGCTCAGATGTCCCGGAAGATCTCGATCTGCGCCCCCACCGAGTTGAGCCGCTCCGCCAGCTCCTCGTAACCCCGGTTGATGACATAGACGTTGCGCAGCACGGACGTTCCCTCGGCCGCCATCATCGCGAGCAGCACCACCACCGCCGGGCGCAGCGCCGGCGGGCACATCATCTCGGCGGCGCGCCAGCGGGTGGGGCCCTCGACCAGGACGCGGTGCGGGTCCAGGAGCTGGAGCCTGCCGCCGAGGCGGTTGAGGTCGGTGAGGTAGATCGCGCGGTTGTCGTAGACCCAGTCGTGGATCAGGGTCTGGCCGTGTGCGGAGGCCGCGATCGCCGCGAAGAACGGCACGTTGTCGATGTTCAGCCCGGGGAAGGGCATCGGGTGGATCTTGTCGATGGGCGCCTCCAGCTTGGAGGGCCGGACCGTCAGGTCCACCAGCCGGGTGCGGCCGTTGTCGGCCGCGTACTCCGCCGTGCGGTCGCAGTCGACGCCCATCTCCTCCAGGACCGCGAGCTCGATCTCCAGGAACTCGATCGGGACCCGGCGGATCGTCAGCTCGGACTCCGTGACCACGGCGGCGGCCAGCAGGCTCATCGCCTCGACCGGGTCCTCGGAGGGGGAGTAGTCGACGTCCACGTCGATCGCCGGCACGCCGTGCACGGTGAGCGTGGTCGTCCCGACCCCGTCGACCCGTACGCCGAGCGCCTCCAGGAAGAAGCACAGGTCCTGGACCATGTAGTTGGAGGAGGCGTTACGGATGACCGTCGTGCCGTCGTGCCGGGCGGCGGCCAGCAGCGCGTTCTCGGTCACCGTGTCGCCGCGCTCGGTCAGCACGATCGGGCGGTCCGGCCGGACCTCGTGGTCGACCTGTGCGTGGTACAGCCCGTCGGTCGCGGCGATCTCCAGGCCGAAGCGGCGCAGCGCGATCATGTGCGGCTCGATCGTGCGCGTACCGAGGTCGCAGCCGCCGGCGTACGGCAGGGTGAAGCGGTCCTCCCGGTGCAGCAGCGGGCCGAGGAACATGATGATGGAGCGGGTCCGGCGCGCGGCGTCCGCGTCGATGGCCTCCAGCTCCAGCCGCTCGGGCGGCAGGATCTCCAGGTCGACGCCGTCGTTGATCCAGCGGGTGCGCACGCCGATGGAGTTGAGGACCTCCAGCAGCCGGAAGACCTCCTCGATGCGGGCCACCCGGCGGAGCACCGTGCGGCCCTTGTTGAGCAGCGATCCGCAGAGCAGCGCGACGCAGGCGTTCTTGCTCGTCTTCACGTCGATGGAGCCCGAGAGTCGGCGGCCGCCGACCACACGCAGATGCATCGGTCCGGCGTAGCCGAGCGACACGATCTCGCTGTCGAGCGCCTCGCCGATGCGGGCGATCATCTCAAGGCTGATGTTCTGATTGCCACGTTCGATGCGGTTGACGGCGCTCTGGCTCGTGGCCAGCGCCTCGGCGAGCTGACTCTGTGTCCAGCCACGATGCTGACGGGCGTCACGGATGAGCTTGCCGATACGGGCGAGGTAGTCGTCTTCCATGTCTGCACGCTATCTCAGATATGAGATGACGATCGTGCCGGGGGTGTGGGGTTCGGGTGACGGTCGGGTGCCGGACCGCGGGCAGCCGCCTGTTTGAAGGGTCGGTCGGGCCCGGCGGTCCGGCGTGCGGAACTCGGCCGAACGGGTGAGTCAGCCGCGACGGCTGCGCTTGGTGGTCCTGCGCCAGCCGAAGGGGCCCGGCAGGTCCATCGACGTGGTGCGCCGGCCCGTGCTGCTCGTGGTGCGCCTCGGCCCGTGCCGTCCGCCGGAGGTGACGGACCAGGAGCGGCGGTTGATGTTCAGCCGGACGCCCGGGAGGATCTGGAAGCTCTTACGGAAGGTGAGCGGCATCTGTGCCTCCTCTGTCATGAGTACGCCTATCCCGTAGCCGCCGGGTCATGCACGCGGACCTGTGGATCCTGGGCGTCAGCGCTGTTCCGGGTCCGGCCCCCGCAGGGCGTTGGCCAGCGGCGCCGATACGGACCATCCCGGGCTCTCGTACAGGGCTCGCCCCTCCGGCGACGAGGCCAGCAGCCCGACCGCCGCGCCCTGTTCGGCGGCCGCGGTCGTGAGCGTGCGCATGATCAGGCGGCCGAGGCCGCGACGCCGGTGGGCGGGCTGGGTCTCGACCTTGTCGATGACGGCGGTGCCGCCGGTGACGGCCGCCTGACCCCGTGCGGCCTGTGTGCCGTCGGCGGCGTGCACCCGGGCGTGGGTCACGCCGTCGAGGGTCCAGGTGCGGAGCCGGTAGCCGTCGGGGAGGAGGGCCGGGGCCCGGGCGGGGCGCAGCGCGGCCGACATCAGATGGCCCGGTTCGGTGAGGGACCAGCCGGGTGCGATCCACGGCCCGAGCGCCTCCGCCCGTACGAAGGCCTTCAGCCGGACGCCGGGCCTGACCGTGCCCGAGGTGACCTCCCGTACGGTCGCCGCGTCGGCGGTGGTCAGGACGTGGCTCGTCGCGTGCCGGGGAGGGCCCGCGGTCACGGTGAAGCCCCAGGGGAAGGGGTCCGGTCCGGCCGCTCCCCGTGAGAGGGCCCAGCCGTGGACCCAGGCCCGTACGGCCTCGGAAGTGGTGGTGAAGTGCACGGCGCCTTCCCGGGCGGGTGGTGGGTCGGCATCGAAATGTACCGGTCCCGCCGCGCGCGTCATCGCGGAGCGGCGCGGGACACGGGCGCCCGGGCATGACCGCGCGGCGGCGATGTACTAGAGTTATCTCGACATCGAGATATCTGCCGAGGCGCACCGCAGCCGCCGCTCGGTAAGGGTTACCTAACTAATCCTTACCTTAGCGGATGGTGGGGGCCGCAGGCGGCGCCGGCCGCACATGAGGCGCGGCGCGGTTGAACGCGCACATTGAAGAAGGAGACTGTCGTGTCGGCGAACAGCTTCGACGCCCGCAGCACGCTGCAGGTGGGCGACGAGTCGTACGAGATCTTCAGGCTGGACAAGGTCGAGGGCTCCGCGCGCCTCCCTTACAGCCTGAAGGTGCTGCTGGAGAACCTGCTCCGCACCGAGGACGGCGCGAACATCACCGCCGACCACATCCGGGCGCTGGGCGGATGGGACTCCCAGGCCCAGCCCAGCCAGGAGATCCAGTTCACGCCGGCTCGCGTGATCATGCAGGACTTCACGGGCGTCCCGTGTGTCGTGGACCTCGCCACCATGCGTGAGGCCGTCAAGGAGCTCGGCGGCGACCCGGCGAAGATCAACCCGCTGGCCCCGGCCGAGCTGGTCATCGACCACTCCGTCATCGCCGACAAGTTCGGCACCAACGACGCGTTCTCGCAGAACGTCGAGCTGGAGTACGGCCGCAACAAGGAGCGCTACCAGTTCCTGCGCTGGGGCCAGACCGCCTTCGACGAGTTCAAGGTCGTCCCCCCGGGCACCGGCATCGTCCACCAGGTCAACATCGAGCACCTGGCCCGCACGGTCATGGTCCGCAACGGCCAGGCGTACCCCGACACCCTCGTCGGCACCGACTCGCACACCACCATGGTCAACGGCCTCGGCGTGCTGGGCTGGGGCGTCGGCGGCATCGAGGCCGAGGCCGCGATGCTCGGCCAGCCGGTCTCCATGCTCATCCCGCGCGTCGTCGGCTTCAAGCTGACCGGCGAGCTCCCGGCCGGCACCACCGCCACCGACCTCGTGCTGACCATCACCGAGATGCTCCGCAAGCACGGCGTCGTCGGCAAGTTCGTCGAGTTCTACGGTGAGGGCGTCGCCGCCACCTCCCTCGCCAACCGCGCCACCATCGGCAACATGTCGCCGGAGTTCGGCTCCACCGCCGCGATCTTCCCGATCGACGACGAGACGCTGAAGTACCTCCGTCTCACCGGCCGTGACGCCCAGCAGGTCGCGCTCGTCGAGGCGTACGCCAAGGAGCAGGGCCTCTGGCTCGACCCGGCCGCCGAGCCGGACTTCTCCGAGAAGCTGGAGCTCGACCTCTCCACGGTCGTCCCCTCCATCGCCGGCCCGAAGCGCCCGCAGGACCGCATCGTCCTCGCCAACGCCAAGGCGCAGTTCGCCCAGGACGTCCGCAACTACGTCGCGGACGACGAGGAGGCGGGCAAGGAGTCCTTCCCGGCCTCCGACGCCCCGGCCTCCTCCAACGGCGTCCCGACGAACCCGGTCACCGTGACCGCCCCCGACGGCACGACGTACGAGCTGGACCACGGCGCCGTCACCGTCGCCGCGATCACCTCCTGCACCAACACCTCGAACCCGTACGTCATGGTCGCCGCGGCGCTCGTGGCGAAGAAGGCCGTCGAGAAGGGCCTGACCCGCAAGCCGTGGGTCAAGACCACCCTCGCCCCGGGTTCCAAGGTCGTCACCGACTACTTCGACAAGGCGGGCCTGACCCCGTACCTCGACAAGGTCGGCTTCAACCTCGTCGGCTACGGCTGCACCACCTGCATCGGCAACTCCGGCCCGCTGCCGGACGAGGTCTCCAAGGCCGTCAACGACCACGACCTGGCCGTCACCTCGGTGCTCTCCGGCAACCGCAACTTCGAGGGCCGGATCAACCCCGACGTCAAGATGAACTACCTGGCGTCCCCGCCGCTGGTCGTCGCGTACGCCATCGCAGGCTCGATGAAGGTCGACATCACCAAGGACGCCCTCGGCGTCGACCAGGACGGCAAGCCCGTCCACCTCGAGGACATCTGGCCGACCGAGGCCGAGGTCAACGACGTCGTGGCGAACGCCATCGGCGAGGACATGTTCAACAAGTCCTACCAGGACGTCTTCGCGGGCGACGCCCAGTGGCAGGCGCTGCCGATCCCGACCGGCAACACCTTCGAGTGGGACTCCGAGTCCACCTACGTGCGCAAGCCCCCGTACTTCGAGGGCATGACCATGGAGACGTCCCCGGTCGAGGACATCACCGGCGCCCGTGTCCTCGCCAAGCTGGGCGACTCGGTCACCACCGACCACATCTCCCCGGCCGGTGCGATCAAGGCCGACACCCCGGCCGGCAAGTACCTCACGGAGCACGGCATCGAGCGCCGTGACTTCAACTCCTACGGCTCGCGCCGTGGCAACCACGAGGTCATGATCCGCGGCACGTTCGCCAACATCCGCCTGCGCAACCAGATCGCGCCGGGCACCGAGGGCGGCTACACCCGCGACTTCACCCAGCAGGACGGCCCGGTGTCGTTCATCTACGACGCCTCGCAGAACTACCAGGCCGCCGGCACCCCGCTCGTCATCCTGGCGGGCAAGGAGTACGGCTCCGGCTCGTCCCGTGACTGGGCGGCCAAGGGCACCGCGCTCCTGGGCGTCAAGGCCGTCATCGCCGAGTCCTACGAGCGCATCCACCGCTCGAACCTCATCGGCATGGGCGTCCTCCCGCTCCAGTTCCCCGAGGGCCACACCGCCGAGTCCCTCGGCCTGACCGGTGAGGAGACCTTCTCCTTCGCCGGCGTGACCGAGCTGAACAACGGCACCACGCCGCGCACCGTCAAGGTCACCACCGACACCGGTGTGGAGTTCGACGGCGTCGTCCGCATCGACACCCCCGGCGAGGCGGACTACTACCGCAACGGCGGCATCCTGCAGTACGTGCTCCGCAGCCTCATCCGCAAGTAGGGGCACCGCGAAGTGAGCGAAGGGCCGCACCCCCTGGGTGCGGCCCTTCGCCCGTTAGGCTCGAAGGTCTGATGAAGAACACCCTCACCTCGCCGGCGGCCAAGGCCGGACACGAGTCCGTGCGCCGTCACAACCTCAGCCTGGTCCTGCGGACCGTCCGCGCGGAGGGGGAGGTCACCCGGGCGCGGGTGGCGAGTCTCGTGGGGCTCACCAGGGCCGCCGTCTCCTCGCTCGTCGAGGAGCTGCTCGCGCTGGGCTGCCTCAGCGAGTCCGGCAAGACCTCCAGCGGATCGGCCGGGCGCCCCGGCACCGTGCTGAAGCTCTCCAGGACCGGTCCGGCGGGGCTCGGCGTGGAGATCAACATCGATTACGTCTCCGTGTGCGCCGTCGACCTCACCGGCACCGACCGCGTCCGCGTCACCGAGCACACCGACCACCGGGGCGTCCCGCCCGCCGAGGTCCTGGCCCACGCCGCCCGCCTCACCGACCGCGTCATCGCCTCGACACGGGAGCAGGAGCTGCGCGTCGTCGGCGTCGAGCTGGCGCTGCCCGGCCTCGTCTCCGGCGGAGTCGTCCGGCAGGCCCCCAACCTCGGCTGGAGCAGGGTCGCCGCCGAGGGCATCTTCGGGCAGGCGCTCAGCACACTGCGCCCGGCCGGACGGGCCCTCGCCGTCGGCTCCGACAACGAGGCCAACCTGGCCGCCCTCGCCGAGCTGTGGTTCGGCGGACTCGGCGGCGTACGCACCTTCCTCTATCTCACCGGTGAGATCGGCGTCGGCGGCGCGCTCGTGGTGAACGGCGAGTTGCTCCGCGGCGCCCACGGGTTCGCCGGCGAGATCGGCCATGTCGTCGTCGACCCGGAGGGCCCCCTCTGCCGGTGCGGCGCGCACGGCTGCCTGGAGCAGTACGCCGGCCGGGCGGCCCTGCTGCGCGCGGCCGGGACGGACCCCGACTCCGGCGTACGGGGGATCGTGGAGCTGGAACAGCGCGCGGCGGCCGGCCGGAGGAAGGCCCTCACGGCGCTGCGCGAGGCGGGGGACAGGCTGGGCGTGGTGCTGGCCGGCGCGGTGAACCTCTTCGACCCCGAGGCCGTCGTCCTCGGCGGGATCTACCGGAGCCTGATGCCCTGGCTGGAGGAGTCCGCGGACGCCCAGCTCGGCGCGCGCGTGGTGTCAGGCCGCTGGCACGAGAACGGCAGCCGGCTGCGGGCCTCCTCCGTCTCCGGCGACGCGGCGCGGGGCGCGGCGGCCCGGGTGGTGCACGAGGTGCTGGAGAACCCGGCGGCGTACGCCCTGCGGTGAGGGCGTACGCCGGTGCGGGGCAGCCGGTTCAGCCCAGCTGGCGGCGGTCCTCCTCGGTCCACGTGGCGGTGTCGCGCGGTTCCACGTACGGCTCCTCGGCCGCGGGATGGCCGCCGTCGATGGCCCGCTGCCGTGCCATCTCCGCGTCGAATTCGAGGCCGAGCAGGATCGCCAGATTGGTGAGCCAGAGCCACACCAGGAAGATGATCACGCCCGCGAGAGCGCCGTACGTCTTGTTGTACGAGGAGAAGTACGCCACGTACAGCGCGAAGCCGGCCGAGGCGACCATCCAGAGCAGCAGGGCGAGGAAGCTGCCGGGGGTCACCCACTTGAAGCCGCGTCCCCGGGCGTTGGGCGCCGCCCAGTACAGGAGCGCGATCATGACGATGACGAGCAGGACCAGGACCGGCCACTTCGCGATCGACCAGGCCGTCATGGCGGGGCCGCCGACCCCCAGGGCGGAACCGGCCCGCTGGGCGAGGGGACCGGTGAACACCACGATCAGGGCGCTGACCGCCGCCAGCACCATCAGGGTCACGGTCAGCGCCAGCCGCAGGGGCAGCACCTTCCACGCCGGCCGGCCCTCGGGCATGTCGTAGACGACGTTGGAGGAGCGGATGAACGCCGCGATGTAGCCGGAGGCCGACCACACCGCCAGCAGCAGACCGACCACGGCCATCAGCGAACCCGTGCCGCCGTTGCCCCGCAGCTGCTCCACGGCTCCGGAGAGGATGTCCCGGACCGGCCCCGGGGCGAGCTTCTGGAGGTTGTCCATCACCTGCTGGGTGGCGGACTCGCCCGCGATGCCGAGCAGGGACACCAGGACGAGCAGGGCCGGGAAGAGCGAGAGGACGCTGTAGTAGGTGAGGGCGGCGGCCCGGTCGGCGAGCTCGTCCTCGGTGAACTCACGGACCGTCCGCTTGAGTACCGCCCACCACGACCTCCTGGGCATGGCGGCCGGACCGTCGGGTGCGTCGCGCTCCACCTCCGGGTCCGGACCGACGTGGTCCGACGTCCGGGCGGCGTCGTCCGCGAGGTCTCCGTCGCGGTCGTCACGGCCGCCGTGGACGGGGTGCGCCTGAGGTTCCGGTGTTCGTGCCATGCAAGTCCGGGTAACCGCCCCGGCCGGACGGAAACCGGTCGCGCCGGGATTCGCTCCGACACGGCCCGGCCGCCACCGGTGACGCGTGAGGGCCCGGGCGGCTGTCCGGCCGCCCGGGCCCTCACGCGCCCTCCCCGCGATCAGGCCCTGTGCGCCGCGATCAGCTGCTGATACCAGCGGTAGCTGTCCTTCGGGGTGCGCTCCAGGGTGTCGTAGTCGACCCGGATGATCCCGAACCGCTTCGCGTAGCCCAGCGCCCACTCGAAGTTGTCCAGCAGTGACCAGACGTAGTACCCGCGTACGTCGACACCGGCGTCCATGGCCGTCCGCAGCGCCGTCAGATGCGTGCGCAGGTACTCCACGCGGTCCGCGTCGCGGACGGAGCCGTCCGCCTCGACGCTGTCGAACTCCGCCGAGCCGTTCTCCGTGATGTGCACGGGCGGCAGGGCGTCGCCGTACGTCTGCCCGAGCGCCGTCAGCAGGTCCGTGAAGGACTCCGGGACGACGGGCCAGCCCATCGCCGTCGTGCGGACGTCCGGGTAGCTGCCCTCCGCGTACCGGTTGTCGGTCGCGACGCGCAGCGCCGGGTCCGCCTCGCGGTGCGGGGCGGCCGCGACGACGATCGGCCGGTAGTAGTTGATGCCCAGGAAGTCCATCGGCTGGGAGATCAGCTCCAGGTCGCCGTCCCGCCGGAAGTCCTGGCCGGTGATCAGCTCGCCCCAGGTCTCCTCCTCGGTGGCCGGGTAACGGCCCGCGAGGAGCGGCTCGGTCCACACCAGGTTGTGCTGGGTGTCCGCCCGGACGACCGCGGCGAGGTCGGCGTCCGACTCGGTGGCCGGGACGTTGCGGTCCAGGTTGAGCGTGATGCCCGCCTCGCGGACGCCCGCCGCGCGCAGCGCGCTCATCGCGTGGCCGTGGCCGACGAGCAGGTGGTGGGCGGCGACCAGCGCGCCGCGGCCCTCCTGAGCACCCGGCGCGTGCCGGCCCACCGAGTAGCCGAGGAACGCGCTGCACCAGGGCTCGTTGAGGGTGATCCAGCGCGGCACGCGGTCGCCGAGGTGCTCGGCGACGATCGCCGTGTACTCGCCGAAGCGCTCCGCCGTCTCCCGTACGCGCCAGCCGCCCTTGTCCTCCAGGGCCTGCGGCAGGTCCCAGTGGTAGAGGGTGGCGGCCGGCTCGATGCCCGCCTCCAGGAGCGAGTCGACGAGGCGGGAGTAGAAGTCCAGCCCCTTCGGGTTCACCGCCCCGCTGCCCGTCGGCTGGATCCGGGGCCAGGCGATCGAGAAGCGGTACGACTCCACGCCCAGGTCGCGCAGGAGTGCCACGTCCTCCGGGTAGCGGTGGTAGTGGTCGCAGGCGACGTCACCGGTGTCACCGCCGTCCGTCCGGCCGGGCGTGTGGCTGTAGGTGTCCCAGATGGACGGGCCGCGGCCGTCTTCCTCCGCGGCGCCCTCGATCTGGTACGAGGCCGTGGCCGCGCCGAAGACGAATCCGGGCGGGAAGACCGGGAAGTCACTCATGGAAACCCTTACTTGACCGAGCCGCCGGTGATCCCGGCGGCGATGTACTTCTGGGACAGGACGAGGAGGACCGCGGCGGGCACGGCGGAGAGCACGGACGCGGCCATGACCGAGCCCCAGTCACCGACGTGCGCGCCGATGTACTGGTAGATCCCCAGGGTGATCGGCTTGACGTCGTCCGTGGTGTTCAGCGTGAGCGCGAACATGAAGTCGCTCCACGCGTACAGGAACGAGAACAGCCCGGCGGTGATCAGCGAGTTGCGGCTCATCGGGAGGACGACCTGGACGAACGTACGGACGCGGCCCGCGCCGTCGACCTCGGCGGCCTCGATGACCTCGCGCGGGATCGACACCATGAACGAGCGCATCAGCACGATCGCGAAGGGGATGCCCAGCGAGGCGTCCGCCAGCATCAGGCCGAAGTAGGAGTTGACCAGCCCGAGGTCCACGTACGCGCTGTACAGGGCGTTCGCGATGACGATGCCCGGCACCATCTGGGTGATGAGCGTGCCGAAGACGATCGTCCTGCCGCCGCGCAGGTTGAACTGGGCCAGGCCGTACGCCGCCGGCGCGGAGATCGCCAGGCAGATGGCGACGGCGCCGAGCGCCACCGCCAGCGAGGTCAGCAGGTTGGTGCCCTGGTCGGTGATGGCCGAGGTGAAGCCGGAGAAGTCGATGCCCGTCGGCACCGGGCCCACGTCGACCAGGCTCGCGTCCGGCTGGAGGGCGGTGTTGACCATCCAGTACAGCGGGAACAGCATGACCGCGAGGACGACGACGCCGAAGACGGTCGCACCCCAGCGGCGCTTGGGCCGGTGGGCGGCGGGAGCCGGGGCGGCGGGGATCTGGGTGGTGGTCGCCATGCCGGTCACTTCCCCTCGTTGCGGTTGACCCGCAGGTAGAACACCGCGAAGACGGCGGAGATCAGGATCAGGATGTTGCCGACCACGGCACCGGCCCCGAAGTCCATCTGGACGAAGGAGTTCTGGTAGGTGAGCGTGCCGAGCGTCTGCGTGGAATCGGCGGGCCCGCCGTCGGTGAGGGCCAGGACCAGGTCGAGGATCTTGACCGTCGACATGAAGCCGAGCACCAGCACCACGGTGATGACGGGCTTGAGCATGGGCAGGGTGACCGAGCGGAACGTACGCCAGGCGGACGCGCCGTCGAGCGCGGCGGCCTCGCTCAGCTCCTTGGGGACCTCCTGGAGGCCGCCGTAGAGGATCACCATGTTGAACGGGATGCCGATCCAGATGTTCACCAGGATCACCGAGACCAGCGCCATGCTCGTGCTCGTCAGCCACGGCGTGTCACCGGGGAGACCGACGGTGCCCAGGAAGGAGTTGAGGACTCCGGTGTCCTGGTCGAAGACGCGCCGCCAGACGATGCCGGAGACCACCATCGGGACCAGCCACGGCAGCAGGATCAGCGAGCGCAGGATGCCGTTCAGCGGGAAGCGGCGGGTGAAGAAGACCGCGAGGGCCAGGCCGATGCAGAACTGGCCGACGAGCGAGCCGACGGTGAACAGGATCGTCTGCCAGAGGGCCTTGCCGAACAGCCCGTCGCTGAAGACGTTGTTCCAGTTGTCGAAGCCGTTGAACGGCGCCTCACCGGTGAAGAACGTGGACGGCGAGTAGTCCTGGAAGCTCATCACGATGTTGCGGACGAGCGGATAACCGAAGAAGAGCGCCATGAAGATCACGGCGGGGGCGATGAACCCCCACTGGGCCAGCGACTTCCGCCGCCCGGCGCTTCGCGGGTTCCCCGGCTTGCGGGCCGCACCGGCCGCGGACGCGGTCGTGCCGGCCGGCGGTGCGGCGGCCGAGGCTGTGGTGGATGACATGGTTCTTACCTCAGTTCCCGCTCGTGACCTGCTGCTGGGCACGCTTCAGAGCGGCCTCGCTGGACTCGCCGGTGAGCGCGGACTGGAAGGCGCTCTGCAGAGCCAGCGACACGGACGACCACCGCGCGCCGACCTTCGCCGTACGGGAACGGGCCGTGGCGACCTGGTCGGCCAGCGCCGCCAGCTCGGGGGTCTTCTTCCGCCAGGTGTCGGCCGCCCTGGTGTTGGCCGGGACCATCCAGCTGTTGATGGCGTAGGAGATCTCCTCCTGCTCACCCGACATGCAGCCGATGATCCTGGCGGACATCTTCTCGCGCTCGGTGTCACCGGTGTTGGGCACGGTCAGCACACCGCCGCCCAGCGGACCGACCGAGTCGTCGCCCGCCTCCGGGACCGGGATCTCGGCGATGCCCCAGTCGAGGCCCTTCTTGGAGTTCAGGGTCTCGACCTGCCACGGGCCGTTGATCATCATGGCCGCGTTGCCGGCCATGAACTGGTCGTTGACGTCGGCCTGGGTCCAGTTGACGGTGGACTTGGAGAGCGAACCGTCCTTCAGGAGCGCCTTCCAGTAGTCCAGGGCCCCGGCGACCTCGGGGGTGTCGAGCTTCGTCTCGTCGCCGCCGTTGGACCACATGAACGGGGTGAACTGGAAGACGCCGTCCTCCGCGCCGCCGGCGCTCAGCGCCAGGCCGTACCGCTTGCCCTGGGTCAGCTTCTTCGCCGTCGACCGCATCTCGGCCCAGGTGGTGGGCACCTCCAGGCCGGCCTTGTCGAGGGTGTCCTTGTTGTAGAACAGCGCCAGGGTGTTCACCGTGCGCGCGGCCCCGTAGTACGTCCCGTCGAACGAGCCGAAGTCGACGATCCCCTCGGGGATGTCCGTCGTGGTCAGCCCGAGGTGCTCCAGCGGGATCAGCCCGCCGGCCTCGGCGAAGGTCGGCATCTCGGAGGCGTCCAGCTGGAGGACGTCCGGCAGCGACTTCGACGAGGCCATGCGCAGCGCCTTCGTCATCAGCTGCGCGGCCGGCACGCTCTGCTGCTCGATGGTGACGCCGAGCTGCTTGCTGCAGCGCTTGAGGGTGTCACCGTCCCAGCGGTGGTACGACTCGTCCGTCGAGGAGTTCATGACGGTGTAGACGTTCTCGTCCCGCTGCTGGCCGCACCCCGACAGAACGGTGCCGGCGACGATCGCGGAGACGACGGTGAGAGGGACGACGATCCGCCTGGTGCGACGGCTGCGGCGTCCGGTCCGCCCGTCCGGGGAAGGTTCTGTCACGGTGGTGCCCTTGCGGTGAGAGGGTGGCCGGGCCCATGGGAACGCTCCCACGGGATGTTCGTCAAGCCCCCGCGCGGATCCGGCGGAGTCACGGCGGGGTGGGGGCGGGGCGGCCTGGGGCGGTGTCGGCGGACGCCGAGGCCGAACATCACGCCACCTGTCCGCGGAGGTGGAGGTGAAGCGGTTCGACATGGGGCTGCCTCTTGTCGACATGGTCGGGGTGGCCGCACTGCCGCCCGACTGATTTGTTGGCTGGCAGTACTAATACGGCATCCCGGCGTTCGTTTCTAGACCGTCCCCGTGACATCCATGTCACACAGGGGCATCACAGCGCTCCCCGCCAGGCCGGGAAGGGCCCTGGCGGGCCGGGTTCCGGGGTCCTCCGCGCCGTCGTCGAAGCGCTTCGAAAAACATTTGTTTTGTGTACGATCAAAATCAGGAACCCACAGGAACGGACCCCCATGAAGTTCACCGACGGCTTCTGGCAGATGCGCAGCGGTGTGCACGCCTCGTACGCCACGGAAGTCCGCGATGTCCGCCTCGACGACGACCGTCTCGCCGCCTACGCCGCCGTCAAGCGCGTCGAGCGCCGTGGCGACACGCTGAACGCCCCGCTGATCACCGTCGAGGCCCACGCCCCGGCCGAAGGCGTCATCGCGGTGCGTCTCACCCATCACGCCGGCAAGCGCCGCAAGGGCCCCGACTTCGAACTGCCGGGCGCCGCACGCCGGTCCGCCGCCACCACCCGCACCCAGGACGCGACCGCGGAGCTGACCAGCGGCCCGCTCACCCTGCGGCTGCCCACCGAGGGCGCCTTCGGCCTGGAATTCCTGGACGGGGACGGCCGGGTCCTGACCTCCGCGGGCCGCAAGGGCAGTGCGTTCGCCACCGTCGACGACGGCAGCCACCACATGTTCGCCCAGCTCGCCCTGGGCGTGGGCGAGACCGTCCACGGCCTCGGCGAGCGCTTCACGCCGTACGTGAAGAACGGCCAGAGCGTCGACATGTGGCAGGCCGACGGCGGCACCAGCAGTGAACAGGCCTACAAGAACATCCCGTTCTACCTCTCCTCGCGCGGCTACGGCGTCTTCGTCAACCACCCCGGGAAGGTCTCCTTCGAGGTCGGCTCCGAAGCCGTGGGCCAGGTGCAGTTCAGCGTCGAGGACCAGACGCTGGAGTACTTCGTCATCGCGGGCCCCACCCCCAAGGACGTCCTGTCCCGCTACGCGGCCCTCACCGGCCTGCCCGCCCTGCCTCCCGCGTGGTCGTTCGGCCTCTGGCTGACCACCTCCTTCACCACGTCGTACGACGAGGCCACCGTCACCTCCTTCGTCGACGGCATGGCCGAGCGCGGGATCCCGCTGAGCGTCTTCCACTTCGACTGCTTCTGGATGCGCGAGTACCAGTGGTGCGACTTCGAGTGGGACCCGGCCGTCTTCCCCGACCCGGAGGGCATGATCGCCCGGCTCAAGGACAAGGGCCTGAAGATCTGCGTCTGGATCAACCCGTACATCGGGCAGAAGAGCGCCCTGTACGAAGAAGGGGCGCGCGAGGGCTACTTCGTCCTCACCCCGGACGGCGACATCTGGCAGTGGGACAAGTGGCAGGCCGGCATGGCGCTGGTCGACTTCACGAACCCGGCGGCCACCGCCTGGTTCCAGGGCAAGCTCAAGGGCCTCCTCGACCAGGGCGTCGACGGCTTCAAGACGGACTTCGGCGAGCGCATCCCGACGGACGTCGTCTGGCACGACGGCTCCGACCAGGAGCGGATGCACAACTACTACACGCACCTCTACAACAAGGCGGTCTTCGAGCTCCTGGAGAAGGAGCGCGGCCAGGGCGAGGCCGTGCTCTTCGCCCGCTCGGCCGCCGCCGGCGGTCAGCAGTACCCGGTGCACTGGGGCGGCGACTGCTGGTCCTCCTTCGAGGCCATGGCGGAGTCCCTGCGCGGCGGCCTCTCCCTGTCGCTGTCCGGCTTCGGCTTCTGGAGCCATGACATCGGCGGCTTCGAGGGCACGCCCGACCCGGCGGTCTTCAAGCGCTGGCTCGCCTTCGGCCTGCTCTCCTCGCACAGCAGGCTGCACGGCTCGTCGTCGTACCGCGTGCCGTGGGAGTTCGGCGACGAAGCGGTGGACGTGGCCCGGCAGTTCACGCGCCTCAAGCACCGCCTCATGCCGTACCTGTACGGCGTGGCCGTCGAGGCCCACCGCACGGGCGTCCCGACGATGCGCCCCCTGCTGCTGGAGTTCCCGGACGACCCGACGGCCCGTACGGCGGACCGCGAGTACCTGCTGGGCCCGGATGTCCTGGTCGCGCCCGTTTTCACCGAGGACGGCGAGGTCGAGTACTACGTGCCCGAGGGCACCTGGACCCATCTGCTGACCGGTGGCACGGTCACCGGCCCCGCGTGGCGCCGCGAGACCCACGGCTTCGACAGCCTGCCCCTGCTGGTCCGCCAGGGCGCGGTCCTGGCGCTCGGCGCGGACGACTCCCGCCCGGACGGCGAGTGGCTCGACGACCTGGAGCTCCGCGTGTACGCCCCCGCCGGTACGGGCGACTTCACCCGCACGGTGACCGTCCCCGACCGCACGGGCGCGGTGGCGGCGACCTACGAGGTGGTCCGCGAGGGCGGCGAGGTCCGCGTCACGACGGACACGGACCGGCCGTACACGGTCACGGTGGTGGGCGAGCAGGCCTGACACCCGCCGAGCCGGACGAACGCCGGACCGCCCGTCCCCGGAAGCAGGGGGCGGGCGGTCCGGTGTTCCGTGGTGTCAGCGGGTGGGTGCGGCGGGCCGCTCCGGAGCGTTCCCGGAGCCGGCCGGCCCGCCGCCGCGCGCCCTGCGCACCACGTACGCGACGAGGACGACGGCCAGACTGCCCACGCTGGTCAGCAGCTGGGTGCGCTGGTCGGCGATGACGGCCATGGCCACCAGCACCGCGGCGAAGCCGGCCATGACCACCCAGGTGAGGTACGGGAAGAGCCACATGCGCAGGGTCAGCCGCTCGGGCGCCTCACGCTCCAGGCGGCGCCGCATACGCAGCTGGGACACGCCGATCATGAGGTACATGAAGATGGCGACGGCACCCGAGGAGTTCACCAGGTACGTGAAGACGGTGTCCGGGGACAGGTAGGCCAGCAGCACCGAGATCCAGCCGACCACGGTCCCGGCCAGGATCGCGCGGGCGGGGACCCGGCGCCTGTTCGTCGCCACGAGCCAGGTGGGGGCGTCGCCGTGGGTGGCGAGCGCCCGCAGCATCCGCGAGGAGACGTAGACCGAGGAGTTGAGCACGCTCAGCACGGCGGTGAGGATCACGACGTCCATCACGACACCCGCGCCGGGCAGTCCGATGATGTTCCAGGCCGCGACGTACGGGCTGGCCAGGACCTTGGCGTTGTCCCACGGCACGATGGTGACCACCAGGACGATGGAGCCGACGTAGAAGAGGATGATCCGCCAGATGATCCCTGTGGTGGCACGCGCCACCGAGCGCTCGGGCTCCTTGCTCTCGGCGGCGGCGATGGTGACGATCTCGGCCCCGCCGAAGGCGAAGATGACCACGACGATCGCGGAGAAGATCGCGGTGAACCCGTTCGGCGCGAAGCCGCCGTGCGCGGTCAGGTTGGAGAAGTCGAAGGACGATCCGGGCCAGCCGCCGAAGACGTACAGACCGCCGACGATGAGGAACGCCACGATCGCGGCGACCTTGACGGACGAGAACCAGAACTCGAACTCGCCGAACGACTTCACGGAGAGCAGGTTGGTCGCGGTCATCACGACCATCAGGCCCATGGCCAGCACCCAGAGCGGCAGCCCGATCCACGCGTGCAGGATCGCCGCACCCGCGACGGCCTCCACGGCCACGATGATGACGTAGTAGTACCAGTACAGCCATCCGATGGTGAAGCCCGCCCACGGGCCGATGGCGGTGCGCGCGTAGTCGGCGAAGGAGCCCGAGGACGGCTTCGCCACCACCATCTCGCCGAGCATCCGCATGGTGCAGAGGACGAGCGCGCCGGCCAGGCAGTAGGAGACGATCGCGGCGGGGCCCGCCGTCCTGATCACGGATCCGCTGCCGACGAACAGCCCGGCACCGATCGCGCCGCCGATCGCGATCATCGACATGTGGCGGTTACGCAGGGACCGGCTGAGCTCCGGCTGAGGGCTCTGCGGTTCACTCCGCCGTTGCGGTTCTTCCTGCTGGGGTTCTTTCCGGGGTTGGGGTTCTTTGTGCGGTACGGGGGACGTCATGGCAGCTCCAGTCATGGGCAACGGCGTACAACGGCACGGGAAGACCCCCGGGGCGGGCGCGGGCGCGCCGTCGAGGAGGTCACGTCGTCACCGGTGACGAGGACGACCGGCACGCCCGCCTCTGCGGCGAGAGCGTGGAAGCCGCCCTCGGCGCCCCTCCGTGCCGGCGGATATGAGGACGCGCGTCACCTTGCCTTCTCCATCCTTGTTCCTCGCCCCGTACCGTCCGCGCACAGCGCCACCAGGGCGTCCGCGTGCGCGAGGCCGCTCTCCTCGACGACCTCGGGCACGGTCTGGGCCTCGCGGATCACGGCGAGGCGGATCTGACCGGTCGCGTCCGTGCGGTATCCGTACACGGCGGGCCTGGGCAGCGAGTTGTAGGAGAAGTGGGAGGAGAAGTAGTACGCCCCGGTGTCGTACAGCGCCACCACGTCCCCGGGATCGACGGCCGGGAGTTCGCGTGCCGTCGCGGTCAGGTCACCGGCGAAGCAGCACGGCCCCGCGATGTCCACGACCTGGAGCGGCCCCTCCTTGGGGCGGCCCGAGGCGTCGAACACGCCGACGCGCAGGGGCCAGGCGTCCGGCATGAACACCGTGCGGGTGGCCACCTGAGCCCCGGCGTGGGTGACAGCGATCCGCCGGCCGCCGGCCGACTTGGTGTACTCGACGACCGAGCCGATGGTTCCGCTCTTCGCCAGCAGCGAGCGGCCGAACTCGGTGACGAGGGCGTAGCGGCCGTCGAAGAGGCCCGGGGCGGCTGCGCGGAGCTCGGCCACGTAGTCGGCGTAGGTGGGGCGGTCGTCCTCGCCGTCGAAGTTGACGGGAAGGCCGCCGCCGATGTCCAGGCCGGTGATCCGGGCGTGGCCCAGCAGGCCGTTGATCCGCTCCGCGAGCTCGTACGCGACACCGACCCCCTGGGCGATGAGCGGGAGGGGGCAGCCCTGCGAGCCGACATGCGCGTGCAGCCGGTTGAGCCAGGGGCGCCGGGTGAAGGCGTCGATCACCGCGTCCACCGCCCCCGGATCGCGCAGGGCGACACCGAACTTGGACGTGGCGGTCGCCGTGCTCATCGCCCCGATGGCACCGGCGCCGACCTGGGGGTTCACCCGCAGCCCGACGGGGCCGGCGGGCTCGCGGCCGGCCAGCAGGCGGTCGACGCGCTCCAGCTCCTGGAAGTTGTCCAGGTTGATCGCGATGCCGTGCTCCAGCGCGAACTCCAGCTCCTCGACCGTCTTCGCGGGGCTGTCGAAGACCAGCCGGTCGGGGCTGAAGCCGGCCGCCAGCGCCTGCTCCAGCTCACCGGGCGAGGCCACCTCGCAGCCCATCCCGGCCTCGCCGAGCAGCCGCAGGACCGGCACCAGCCCGCACGCCTTGGCCGCGAACGTGTGGTGGACGGTGGCCGGTCCGTCGAACGCCTCGTG
Source organism: Streptomyces sp. NPDC104381 (assembly GCF_055583745.1). Taxonomy (NCBI): domain Bacteria; kingdom Bacillati; phylum Actinomycetota; class Actinomycetes; order Kitasatosporales; family Streptomycetaceae; genus Streptomyces; species Streptomyces sp. NPDC104381. Next base: position 703,956 of record NZ_JBVJNK010000002.1, on the reverse strand, counting down.
CAGGGCGGCCACCGACGCCAGCACCCCGTCGACGTCGAGCAGGCCGACCAGGGGCGAACCGGGGCCGAGCAGGCCCTCCTCGACGGCACGGGCGAGCGCCGCCTCGCGGGCGCGCTCGCGCTGAAGGGCCGAACCGGATGTCATCTGAGAACACACTCTTCCGTAGGTCGCTCGTGCGCCGCGCCCGTCCGGTCGCGGCGTGGTGACCAGCTTCGGTGCGGGAGGCCCGGCCCGTCTTCGTCAGCCGGCACCAGACCTGACCTGTTGCTCTGTGCCACACGACAACAGAACGATCATGAGGACCACGGTCACCTCACCCGGTACGCCGGCCCAGGCGCAGTCCGACGTCCGCCAGGAGCCGCACGGCGGGGTCGGCCAGGTCCACGCCGAACAGCTCCCGTGCCCGGCGCAGCCGGTACCGCAGCGTGTTGGGGTGCACATCGAGGCGTCGCGCGGCAGCGGCCGTGTCACCGAAGGCGTCCAGGTGCGCGGCCACCGAATCGCCGTACCGCGAACCGTGGGCCCGGTCGTGCTCCACCATCGCGTGCACCGGGCCCGGCACCGACCCCCACAGCGGTTCCACCCGGTCGAGCAGGCGCAGCACCGCCGCCTCGGCCGCCACCTCCTCGTACGACGCCACCGCCGACCCGGCCCCGGCCGGCGAGCGCGCGGCCCGCTCCCTCAGTACGCGCACCACCAGCTCGGCGGCGTCGCGGGAGGCGGGCAGCTCCGCCAGGCCCGCCACCACCGGCCCGGCGCCGGCGAGGACCACGCTTCCCGGCGCCGAGCGGACCGCGGCCAGCAGTGTGCGCGCGGGGTCCGTCTCACCGCCCAGGGCCGGCACCACGGCGTACAGCCGACGCCCCGAACGCGCGGTCACACACCCCGGACGGTAGGCGGCGGCCTGCAACGCGAGTACGTCGAGCACCCGTTGACCCGCGTCCCCCGGAGCGTCCTCCCGGCCGTCGTACGCCTCCGCCACCAGCACGGCGTGCGGCCCGTCCCGCGTGATCCCGACGTCGTGCGCCGCCTGCGTACTGCCCGTCAGGAGTGCGTGGACCGCGCCCTCGCGCGCCCAGGCGGCGGCCCGGCCCCACGTCCGGTGGTGCGACAGATGGGGGACCGCGGCACGGCCCGCCGTCGCGAGCGCCGCCACCGCGTCCTCCGCCAGCGGCTGCCCGTCGGCGCCCGCCCAGATCGAGCCGAGCACCTCGGATCCGTGCCGCACCGCGACCGCGAGCCGCTCGGCGTACCGCCCGTCGGCGGGGAGCCGCACCACGTCGTCGGTGTTCCACAGGGCCTGGAAGAAGCCGCTCTCCCGCAGTTCGACGACCCGCCAGCGGGGCACCTCCTGGCCGAGGATCGTGAGCCTGCGCATCGGATCGGGCTCATGGTCCATGCGCGAGTACGCCAGCACCCGCGACTGCGGGTCCTCGATCGTGATCGCGCCGCCGACCAGGTCCGCCACGGTGTTGGCCAGACCCGGCAGATCGCCCAGCCGCAGCCCGCCCACCCCGGCCGGACCCGTGGCCCGGTCCGGGACGCTGTGCACCAGCGCCGTCCGCAAGCGGCCGAGCACCTCGGTCCAGCCCACCCCGGGCCGCCGGGTCAGCAGGGCCGTACGCCCCCGCTCCGCCGCCTCCAGCAGCGCCGTACGCGGCCCCCGGGCGCCACGCCGCATCACCACGGCCGCCGCCCCCGCGCGCTCCGCGCCACGCAGCACGTCGACCGCGTCGGGCGAGGCGACGTCGACGCCGACCGCGAGCAGGACCAGCCCGGTCGCCGCCCCCAGCTCGTCGTCCCCCTCCTCACCCGGATCGTGCAGCACCACGTCGGACACCTGCACCCCGGTGCCGCACGGCGCCACCACGATGTCGAGCGTCCCGGGGGCGATCAGCGCGAGGAGCTGCGCCAGCGTGGGGCCGGGGCGGGCGGTTTCGGGGATGCGCATGGGCCCATACTCGCCGCCCGCCGTCGCGGGCCGCCATGCCCCCGGTCACTCCGCCGGGGCGAGCCGCCCCACGTCGCGCCCCGAGGAATGCGATCGTGGGCCCGCAGGTTGGCACGAGCAGTACATACGCACGAGTACGGCACAGAGAGCGGAAGCATCCATGGGCGAGTTGATCCTGATCCGGCACGGCGAGACCGAGTGGTCACGGTCCGGGCAGCACACCAGCTGGACCGACCTGCCCCTGACGGAGCTCGGGGAGCGCCAGGCCCGCGCCCTCGTCCCGCTCCTCGCCGAACGCGAGATCGGGCTCACCCTGGTCAGCCCCTATCTGCGCGCCCGTCGCACCGCCGAACTCGCGGGTCTGACCGCCCCGCGCGAGACGCCGGATCTGCGGGAGTGGGACTACGGGGCGTACGAGGGCATCACCACGGTCGAGATCCGCCGCACCCGCCCCGACTGGAACCTCTGGACCGACGGCGTCGCCCCCGGCCCCGAGGAGCACCCGGGGGAGACCCCGCAGGAGGTCGGCGACCGCGCGGACCGCATCCTGGCGGAGGTCCGCGCGGCGGCGTCCCGCCTGGGCGAGGCGGACATCGCACTGGTCGCCCACTCGCACTTCCTGCGCGTGCTCACCGCCCGCTACCTGCGGCTGACACCCGCGAGCGGGGAACTCTTCCAGCTCTCCACGGGCGCGGTCTCACGCCTCGGCACGGAACACGGCAAGCCGGTGGTGACGGCACTGAACATGGCGCTGCCGGAGAGGCTGTTCAACGCCATCGACTGAGCAGGAGCGGGAGAAGTCGCGCGGGTGCTGAGCCCCCGGTCCGTGGTCCAGGTGCTCAGCCGTGCAGTCTGGCCGCCTGCATCGCCGTCAGGCGGCGGACGAGGAGGAAGGCGATGACGGCGGCGGGCAGGGCCAGCGCATGGCCGGCGAAAGCGGTCCAGTAGAGCGGGCCGAAGTCGTGGACCGACTCCGACACGTACGTGAGCGTGCCTTCGCTCTCCTCGTACGTACGGTGCTCGGTCGAGCTGCCGATCAGCAGCCAGCAAGGCGTCCAGACGGCGGGCCAGGTCAGCAGGACGACCAGCCAGGCCACCCACCAGGTGTGCAGCAGACGGCCCGGGGCCGGGGTGCTGTCGCTGCCGGACGGGCTGGAGGCATGCCAGACGTCGTCGGCGATCTGCTTGGGCAGGAAGAGGTTGCCGACGGGGATGAACCAGCCGGTGATCGCGGTCCGCGGGCGGTGACGCAGGCGCCCCGGGGCGAACCGGTCGGCGAAGGCGCGCACCCGGGCGAACCAGAGCACCCAGGACGTCACCAGCCCCGCACCGAAGAGCACCTGGGCGGCGAACAGCCAGACGAAGATCTCCTGGTACTCGGCGAGTTCGGGATCCTCCACATCCGGAAACCCTTCGTACGACGAGTCGTACTCCCCGTACAGGTCGTCCGAGGCGACGGCCATCGTGATGGCGGTGGCCGCGGCGACCAGGGCGAACAGTGCGAGGAACCAGTGGACGGCGACGCGGTACCTGTCCGCCGGACGCTCATGTTCACGGATGCGCCGACGCTCCTCGGCGAGGAGGGCCGGAGGCCCGGACGGTCGCACGGGGCCCGGGGCGGGGGCGACGGCCGTGGGCACCGTGGGTGCCGACACCGTGTTCGCGTCCGGGGCGGCAGCGGCCGCCGCCGCGCGCAGCATGGACAGGGTGCCGTCGACGCCGGGGCGGCCTTCGGGATCCTTGGTCAGCAGGGCCGTGATCACGGCAGCCAGTACGGGGTCGGCGCGCCGCATCGGCGGAGGGTCGTGCAGGGCGACGGCGGCCATGGTCGCGGTGGGGGTGTCGCGGCGGAAGGGGGAGATGCCCTCGACCGCCTCGTACAGGGTGACCCCCAACGAGAACAGATCGCCGACCGCCTGGTCCTGACTGCCGTTGAGGCGCTCGGGGGCCATGTACTCGGCGGAGCCGATGACGCCCCCGGTGGCGGTGAGACGGGTATCGGTCTCGTGGACCGCGATACCGAAGTCGGTGAGGAGCACCTGGCCGTCGTCGGTGAGCATCACGTTGGCCGGTTTGAGGTCACGGTGCACGATGCCGGCGGCCTGAGCCGCCTTGAGCGCTTTGAGCAGGGCCGTGGCGGTCTCGGTCACGAGCGGGGCGGGCAGCGCCCCGTCCGCGCGCAGGCGCTCCTCCAGGGAACGTCCCTCGACCAGGCGCATCACGATCCAGGGTGTGCCGTCCTCGACCACCACGTCATGGACCGCGACGATATGCGGATGATCGCGCAGACGGGCCGCGTTACGGGCCTCCCGAGCCGCGCGGACCACACGGCCCTGCCGCTCCTCCTCCGAGCCGGCCTGCTGCGGCAGTCGCACTTCCTTGACCGCGACATGGACGCCGAGTGCCTCGTCGTGCGCCTTCCACACCCGGCCGAACCCGCCTTCACCCAGGTGCGCGACGAGCCGGTACCGCCCGCCGACAACCCGGTCCGCTCCGTCCGTCACTCCCAACGCCCCCATTGCGCAAATCACTTGACGACCGATGGTGATCGGGACAGAGAGTACGTAGGCCGTCACCCATGCGCAACGCAGGGCCTCGGCACGGCAAACGCGCGCATCAGGTTCGAGCAGGAGTCCACCCGGAAGGAGTTGTGGAACTTCGCGCAGGTGCGCACCTGGCGCCGGACCGGGCCGTCACTCCAGCATCGAGTGGTGGACACCTCCAACGAGCCGCACCTCGCGCACAAGAGCCATCTGCCCCACCCCTACGACCAGGACCTCTCCCATGTCCTGCGGCACCTCAGCCGGATCACGGCCACCGGCCGGAAGAAGCTCGCGAACAGCCTGAGCACCGCCGGCTATCTCGCCGCGGGCATGCGGCTGATCGAGCTGAACCTGGGGCCCGACGCGGCACGGAGCGCCTGCGCCACCGGGAACAGGCGCTCCCTCGAACGCCCCCTGCTGGGGTTCCTGTCCCAGCGGGCGGTCGCCGCGGCGGTCGCCGAGAACCCGCCCCCGTTCCCCTGCCGGGGCGGGGTGCCGAGGTTACGCACCACGTGGCGAGCACAGTCGGACTTCATCGCCGACCTGATCAACTTCGCGATGTGGCCGACGAATTACCACCCCGGATACCTGGAGCAGCGGGCGGTCACCACGAAGAGGCTCGTGGTGGGCGAGGACTTCGTACGGGCGGTCCATGAGACGGCCTATCTGCACACGGCGGAGAGCGTCCGCATGCCGTCCGTGCGGCTCAGCCTCGCCCTGATGGTGCTCGCCGACGGCGACGACAGGGTCCAGCGAGTGATCACCGAGACATACCGGGGCTACCTCTCCTCCTGGAAACAGGTGTACGCCGAGGTCCTCCAGGCCCGGGGCCTGCGGCTGCGGGCGGGGCTCGGCCTGGACGACCTCGCGAACGCCCTGTCCGCCGCGACGGACGGCGTGATCCTGCGCTCCATCGGCGACCCGCACGCGGGGGTCGTCGACCAGGAGAAGGAGCGCTCCCTGATGGGCACGGTCGCCCTCGCGGTCATCCACGGATTCCTCGAACCGGCCGAGGACTCGGACGGCCTCACGCTGGAACAGGCCGTTCACGCGCGACTGGGCCGGAGGACCTCATGACCACCGGCACCCGTCCACCGGCGGCATCCGGACCCGACGCGCAAACCCCTGGATGGCTCGCGGCCGTCACCGCTCTGTGCTCGGTCATCGCCACGGTCGTCCTGGCGCTCACCGGCCACGCCGAGGTGGCCGTGGCCGCCGGAGTCGCGGGCGGCGCCGTCGCGGGCGGCGCCGTCGCGGGCGGCATCCAGGTGACCGTGCACATCCACCGGCGGCCGCCGAGTCAGGAGTGACGCTCAGAGGGAGCCGCTCCTGAGGGCACCGACGAACTGCGACCAGCGCGCGGCGGTGAAGGCGAGCGCGGGACCGTCGGGAACCTTGCTGTCGCGGACGGGGACGAGGCCGGGGAAGCCGTCGGCGATCTCGACGCAACTTCCGCCCTCCCCGTTGCTGTAGCTGGACTTGCGCCAGACCGTCGTACGGGGATCAGGGGCGGTTCCCATGAGTTGCGTGCTCCTTCGCTGCCGATACGAGCATGGCCTGCGAGGCCTCCGGTGACAGGGCCATGGCCCGCGCCAAATCGTATGCGCCCTGAACATCGGCTACTAGCCCGGGCGCCTCCGTGAGTTGCCCGGAGTACGCGCCTTCGGTGTACACGGCAGGCGGAGCGTCGGCGAACGACATGAGCGAGACCATCGTGTTCATGAACGGGTGCATCCCGGCAGCGAACGGCAGGACCTGGATGATCACATGAGGGTGGTTCCGGGCCGCCTCGACCAGGCGCGTGAGCTGAGCGGACATGATGTCGGAGCTGCCGACGGGCACACGGAGGGCGGCCTCGTGCAAGATCGCCCAGAATGTCGGGGGCGCGTCGCGCAGCAGGATCTCTGCCCGCTCCATGCGCGCGGCGACCTGGCCTTCCACCGTCTCCTCGGACGCGAGACGCTGGCTTGCCCGGGTCACGGCCCTCGCGTACTCACGTGTCTGAAGGACGCCGGGCACGAGCATCGGTGCGTACTCACAGATGCTTGTCGCCCGGGTCTCCAGTTCCACGGCGTCCGCGAAGTACTCCGCGACCTTCGACTGCCGGGCGAGCAGGCTTAGCCGCTGCAAGTGTTCTCCGCTGCGCAGCAGTTCGTCGAACCGCCGGGACAGATCCACCTGGGGCCGCCGCTCGGCCGCCTCGAAGAGCCCGATGTACGTGCCCGAGCAGAACGCCCGCTCACCCAGCTCGTTCTGCGACAGACCCGCCGCCTCCCGCAGCCGGCGCAGCTCCGCGCCGTAGAAGGCACGGGGGTTGGCGTAGGGGTCCAGATCCTTCGGCAGCGGCATGTGCCGGAAACTAGCGGCCACCCCACCCCCGTGGACGGCGATTGCGCCGATGTCACCCGGACGGGTCCGCGCAGCCGTGCCAGGCACGCGGACGGCCGGTACCTCGCCCCCGAGGTACCGGCCGGTTCCGTGTGGCGTGCCCGGTGTCAGATCGTCAGGCCGCCTTCTTCTTCAGTGACGTGAGGTGCGCGAAGACGACGACGTTCGCCGAGTAGCCGCTCTTCTTGTCGAAGCGCCCGCCGCAGGTCAGGAGCCTGAGCTCCGGTCGGCCGGTGGGCCCGTACACCTTGTCGTCGGGGAACTTGTCCTTCGTGTAGGTCTTCACCTCGTCGACCGTGAAGACCGCGGTCCGTCTGTCCGCGCGGGCGACCTTCACCGTGTCCCCCTTGCGCAGGGCGTTCAGGTTGAGGAAGATCGCCGGTCCCGTCGCGGTGTCCCGGTGGCCGACGAGCAGCGAGGTTCCCGCCTCGCCGGGGGAGGGGCCCTTCCCGTACCACCCCACCAGCTTGGGCTTGCTCAGCGGTGGGGCGCCGAGCCGGCCCTTCTTGTCGAGGGCGAGGCCGGTGACCGGGGCCTCGATGAAGATCGCCGGGATGGAGACCTTCACCGGCCGGGAGTGCACCAGCGGGGCGTGCGAGGCGGGCACCGTCTTCTGCGGTGTGTGCGGCGCCCGTCGGAAGGGCGGCGCCCCGCCGCCCGCGGCATCGCTGCCGCGGGCGGCGGTGACCGACGAGGCGTCCTCGGGCGAGTCGGAACTCGCCCACACGACGCCGGTCACCAGCGAGAAGGTCACGCACAGGGTGATCGTGAGCCGGCATGCGCGGCTCGGGCCCCGTCGTCGCCGTCGGCCGCGCGTGTCAGGCCTCGTTGCGGGCACGGCGCCGTGCGGATCGACGGACCATGATCAGCCCTGCGACACCGGCGGCACCGGCGACGAGCGCGGCCGAGGTCCCGATGTTCGAGTCGCTCTCGGAGCTGACGCTCTCCATGTCCGGGACGCCGCCGCCACCCGCCGGCACCGCGCCGGACGGCTTCTCCCAGGTCTTCTCGGAGCCCTTCTCGGAGCTCTTCTCGGTGCCCGAGGAGGAGCTCTCGTTGTCACCACGGCTGCCGCCCTGGCCGCGCTGCGGGGAGCAGTCGACCTCGAAGCTCTTCTGCTTCGGGCCCGCCGGGACGGTCCACACCAGCTGGTACGTGCCCTCGGGGAGCAGGTACTGCTGGCTGCGGGCCTGGCCGTTCACGAGGGGGAGGGTGCCCAGCAGCGTGTCGCCCGGGGGGACGGTCGGAGGCTGCTCGGTGATCGTCCAGGGGACGGACGGGAAGGACTCGAAGTTGCTCGCCTTGAGCACGAACTTGCAGACCTCGACGCCGTCGCGGTCACCGCGCGAGTGCCAGCCGACCGAGCTGATGTCGATGTCGCCGCTGTCCCCGGGCAGTGCGTAGGCGGCCGGGGCTCCGGCCAGGGCGACGCCGGCGACGGCCACTGCGGCGGCCACCCTGGTGCCCGTGCGGACGCTGCGGGAGCGGGCGGAAGCGGAAAAGCGCATGCTGGGCTCCTTCAAGCCGAGATGATTGTCGTACTGATCACCTGATCGCCTAAGAGATGACATGGATCTTCAAAAGAGCGGGTCGGGACACCGTAAAAACGCGCAAATATACCCTGACTAGCCGATAGCAGGCAGCGAATCCCCAGGTCGAAGCAGCCCGACCGCCCAGGAAATCTGAGGCCGGATCAGCCCGCGCGTTGCCGACGGCGCCGGCGGACGACTGTCAGGCCCACGGCAGCGACCGCCGCCACGGCGACCGGGACCCAGACCACGGGCCGGAGCGCGGCCCGGTAGGCGGGGGCGGGCGAGGCGTCGAGCGGGATCGCGGCGGTGTCGTTTCCGGGGGTGCGGTCGAAGGGCGCGTACGCGCGGATGGTGCCCCGCGCGCCCGGGACCTGCCGGTCGATGCGGACGTGGAACGCGATGGTCGTCGTCCCGTCGTCGTCCCCCGCCCACATGAACGCCTCGTCCTCCAGGTCGCAGACGAACGGGCCACCGGGCTCCTCGGGCCGCTCGCAGCCCCAGTCCCGGTCCGTCTCCTCGAAGGCGTACGGAACGGAGGTGACCGTCGTGCCCTCCGGCGGGACCACCTCGAAGCGGCCTCTCACCTCGTTGCCCCGCTGCTTGCCCGGCCCCAGGGCCCGCACACCGAGGCGGACCTCCACCGTGTCGCCGACGCGCCCCCGGACCGTACCGGTGACCGGCCGGTAGTCGGCCTGGACCGTGGTCTCCACCCGGACGGTGCCGTCGGCGCTCCCGAACGTGCCGTCGGCCGTGGGGACCAGGGTGATCGGTGCGCCCGTACCCCGGACCGTGTGGTCGGCGTGCTTCTCCGGGGAGGCCGACCAGTCGTAGGACAGCGTGCCGTCGAGCTCACCGGCCCCGGCGACGTACATGAGCGGCGCACTCGTGCGGTGGGCGGTGCCCGGCGCCGCTCCGGCGGGGAACTCGCACCAGGCCGATGTGGGCGAGGCGCCCGCGTACACGCAGTTGCTGTGGCGGGCCTTCAGGGTGAGGCCGCCGCTCGCGCTGATGTGCAGCGCGACGCCCCGGTCCGCCGGGAACCGGGTGTGGTTGGCGAACTCCGGGGTCACGGCGGTGGGTTGTCCCGGCTCGACGCCGTCGACCTTCGTCTCCTCGTCGGGCGCGCCCAGAGTGGGCCCGCCGACGACCATGCGGGTGGTTCCGGTGACGGGCGCCGCGTTGTCCGCGCTCGCCGTGTAGGTGACCGTGCCGCTGTCGCCCGGCTCCACACCGTCCAGGCCGACGATGTCGAAGGGGGCGTTGCTCTCGCCGTCGTTGCGCAGGGTGCCGTACTCGCAGGTGTACACCCAGCCGCTGCCGGTGCAGTTCCCGTAACCGCCCTCGGTCACGCGGGCGATGTCCTTGAGGCCCGACGCGTCCACCACGACCTTGATGTTGCGGGCCGGTTCCTTGTTGCCGGGGACGACGGCGACGGGCACCTGGAAGTCCCCGTTCCTGGCCTCGGCCCCCTCGTCCGCGTTGTACGCCACCACCGTGCGCGGGACGTCCTCCAGGCTCAGCGCGACCTTCTCGGAGGCGGTGGCCGGTGGGAGAGCCGCCGCGAGGGCGGTGAGCAGGCCCGCCGCGAGGACCGCCGCGCGTCCGGTGAGGCGTATGCGTGGGGGCATGCGGAGCACTATGCCACCGGGGGCCGGTCACCCGCACGTGCGGGTGACCGGCCCCCGGGCCGTAACTCCGTTCAGACGGTCAGGAGATCAGCTCGATCTCCGCCAGCGTCGCCGCCGCCGTGCTCACCAGCCGGTACTTCGCGTACGCCTTCGGAGCCTGCACCGAGAACACCCGCGTCTGCTTGTCCCAGGCGAAGGTCTGGCCGGACCTCTTGTCGATGTCCTTCCAGGACGTACCGTCGGCCGATCCCTGGAGCACCCAGCCCGTCGGGGCCTTCGCCGCCGTGGCCGAGGTCAGCGTGTACTGGACCGCCTTGGTGCCCGCGGCCGCCGGCAGCTCCACCGACGCGACCGTGGCCGAGGTGGCGGAGGTGTTGTCGTACAGCGCGCCGTCGCCCTTGAGCACGTCGCCCTTCGGGGCGGGCACCTTGTCGTCCTGGGTGATGGAGACCGGGGCCGCGTCCTTGCCCGTGCCCCACGCCGAGGGCTTGGCGCCCATGTCGAACTCCAGCACCCCGCCCTTGGCGAGCAGGTCGTGCGGCAGCGACGTGGACGTCCACTTCTTGCCGTTGACCTTCAGGCCCTGGACGTAGATGTTCGTGGAGCTGTTCTTCGGAGCCTTGACGACGAGGTCGCGCCCGTTCTCCAGGTGCACCGTCGTCTTCGTGAAGAGCGGCGAGCCGATCGCGTACTCACCGCTGCCCATGACCAGCGGGTAGAAGCCCAGCGAGGAGAAGAGGAACCAGGCCGACTGCTCGCCGTTGTCCTCGTCACCGTGGTACCCCTGGCCGATTTCGCTGCCCGTGTACAGCCGGCCGAGGACCTCGCGGACCTTCTCCTGCGTCTTCCAGGGCTGCGAGGCCGCGTCGTACATGTACGTGGCGTGGTGCGCGACCTGGTTGCTGTGGCCGTACTGGCCCATCCGCACGTCGCGCGCCTCGGTCATCTCGTGGATCACGCCGCCGTACGAGCCGACGAACTCCGGTCCGGCCGTCTCCGGCGTCGAGAAGTACGTGTCCAGCTTCTTCGCCAGACCGTCACGCCCGCCGTAGAGGTTGGCCAGGCCGCGGCTGTCCTGCGGGGCCGTGAAGGCGTAGCCCCAGCCGTTGGTCTCCGTGTAGTCGTAGCCCCAGACGCGGGGGTCGTACTCGTCGGAGGGGAGCCGCCAGTCGCCGTTCGCCTTCTTGCCCTGGAAGAAGCCGGCCTTGTCGTCGAAGAGCTTGACGTAGTTCTGCGCACGGTTGAGGAAGTACGCGGACTCCTCCTTGTAGCGCTGCTTCTTCGTCTTCTTGTAGAGGGCCTGGCCCATCTGCGCGATGCCGTAGTCGTTGAGGTAGCCCTCCAGCGACCAGGACAGCCCCTCGTGGGTGTCGGTGTTCGCGTAACCGGTGAACACCGAGGTGTCCATGCCCTTGCGGCCGACACCCGAGGACGGCGGGGTGACCGTGGCGTTCTTGACCGCCGCGTCGTACGCCGCCTCGGCGTCGAAGTCGACGCCCTTGACGTACGCGTCGGCGAAGGCCACGTCGGAGCTGGTCCCGGTCATCAGGTCGGAGTAGCCCGGCGAGGACCAGCGGGAGACCCAGCCGCCGTCCTTGTACTGCTGGACGAAGCCGTCGACCATCTTCCCGGCCTGCTTCGGGGTGAGGAAGGAGTACGCGGGCCAGGTCGTCCGGTAGGTGTCCCAGAAGCCGTTGTTGACGTACACCTCGCCCTTGACGATCTTCGCGCCCGTCCGGGTCGGGGTGTTCGTGCCGGTCGGCTCCGAGAACGGGCTCGCGTAGGTGCTCTTCCCGTCGACCTGCTCGAAGCCCGAGTTCGGGTAGAGGTAGAGCCGGTACAGGCTGGAGTAGAGCGTGGTCAGCTGGTCGGCGTTCGCACCCTCCACCTCGACCTTGCCGAGGATCTTGTCCCAGGCCTTCTGCGCGTTCTTGCGCACCTTGTCGAAGGAGGTCTTCGCCGGCAGCTCCATGGCGAGGTTCTTCTTCGCCTGGTCGACGCTGATCAGCGAGGTGGCCAGGCGCAGGTTGACCGTGCGGTCCTTGCCCGCGTCGAAGCGGAAGAATCCGGTGACGTCGTCACCGCCGCCGCCCTTCAGCTTGCCGCTGTCGGTGACCGGCGCGTCGAAGGACCCGTATACGAAGAGGCGGGTGGCCCCGGTGGAGCCGCCGCTCTTCACGTCGGAGTAGCCGGTGAAGGAACCGGTCTTCGGGTCGAGGGTGAGGCCGCCGTCGTTGGAGACGTTGTCGAAGACGAGGCTCGCGTCGTCACCGGGGTAGGTGAACCGCATCCGGGCCGCGTGGTCGGTGGGCGTCATCTCGGCCTTGAGGCCGTTCTCGAACGTCACCCCGTAGTAGTGCGGGGTCGCCGTCTCGTTCTCGTGGCGGAACGGCAGCGCGCGGGCCGTGCGGGAGGCGTCCGGGGTGCCGGAGGCCGCCGACGGCATCATCTGGAAGGTCTGGCGGTCACCCATCCACGGGCTCGGCTCATGGCTGGCGCCGAAGGCCTGGAGCGTGGGCAGGTTGTCCTCGTTGTTGCCCCGCGCGTAGTCGTATATCCAGCTGGTGGAACCGGCGTTGGTGACCGGCGTCCAGAAGTTGAAGCCATGCGGGACCGCGGTCGCGGGGAAGTTGTTGCCGCGCGAGAAGCCACCGCTGGAGTTGGTGCCCCGGACGGTCGACGCGTAGTCCGAGAGGTGCGCCTTGCGCTTCTCCGGCGCCTTCGGGGCGATCGTGACGTCGTCGATCCAGCCCTGGAACTTCGACGGGCCCTTGGGGGAGTCGTACGCCACCAGGATCCGGTCGACGGTCTTGCCCGCCGCGACCGTGCCGATCCGCGAGGCGACCTTGTTCCACTGGTTCACGTAGAGTCGCTTGGCGTCGGCCTGGCCCTGCGGGGTGAGCAGCCCGCCGTGGCTGTCGGTGGCCTTCAGCTCGCTCAGGTAGGTGCCGTCGGTGAAGGCCAGGTCCACCGCCACGTGCGTCGCGGGGTAGCTGAGGTCCGTCTCGCCCATCTGCGGGTACACCAGGTAGGACAGCTGGGTGTCCTTGGTGACCGCCGTGTTGACGTCGAAGACCTTGTTGTACGAGTACGCGCGGCCGTCCGGCTTGTGCGTACCCGCGTAGCGCAACGCCTTCTTCCCCGTGAAGCCGGCGCCCTGCTTGGCCGTGGGGGAGCCCGAGGGGCCCCGGTCCGCCTGGGTGCGCATGTCGTCGGGAGCGGGGGTGGAGGTGTCCCCGTTCGAGAACTGGACGTCCGCGAGCTGGAGCGCGTCGGAGGCGCCGTTGTTCTTCGTGATCTCCAGCCGGAAGTGCTGGTAGGCGGTGTCCGTCGTGAAGTCGTACGACGTGGTCTGGAGGCGCTTCGAGAACGTCTGGCCGGTGCGGGTGTCCAGATCCGTCCACGTCTTGCCGTCGGTGGAGCCCTTCAGGGTCCAGTCCTTGGGGTCCCGCTCGTCGTGGTCGTTGGCCGAGGTGAGGGCGTAGGTGACGACCTTGGTGGGCTCGGCGAGGTCGAACTCGACCCAGCCCGTGGGCTTGAAGGCCAGCCACTTGGTGCCGGGCTCGACATCGACGAGGTTCTCCTTGACCTCACCACCGGCGGCATTCTCGTCGCTGGCGCGCAGATCCGTGACCTGGTCGGTGACATTGCCCGGAATTCCGGCGGAGAATCCGCCGTCCACACCCGATGCCCTCTTCTTCCCGTCGACGTCTTCTTCGACGGTATTACGCCAGTCCGGCTGCTTTTCGTCCGCCTCGAAGGAGGAGCTGAACGACGTGCCGCCGGAGGGCTTCTTGGTGGCGCCGGACGGCTGGGCGAGGGCCGCGGTGGGGGCCGCCAGGGCCAGGACGAGAGAGGCCGCGAGGACCGCGGCGGAGTGGCTGTGTCTGTGACGCGAGCCGTGCTGAGGACCACGTAGGGGCTGCATACGGAGCCGTTCCTCCCGGGGGCGAGCTCTGGACAACGTTGTCATTGCGGGATGCGGGTTCCAGTAGGGAGCCAAGTGGCTGGATGTGTCAAGGGTGTTGCATGCGGTGGACGCCGTTGATTCGACCGTATTGCGGGAAACGGCCTTCTCGCGCGAAGGCGCGCGGTGCCGAGGTGTCCGTGAGGTCTCAACTCGGGAAAGACTGCCGCTCAACCATGCATTCGATCTTGCTCAGTTGGCGGCAAGTGGACTATACCTGTCGGCGTCTGCACAGCCGCTTCACAACGGCGCGCGGGCACGGGGGAGGGTGAACAGCTGTGGGCGCGAGAGCGGTCTGCCGCGCGTTCGCCCGAAACTCCCCCACTGCATCTGGAAATCCGGCAATCTGCACGACCCAAGCGCAACTGACCGCGGTGGCGGGACCCTTCGCCTGAGGCGAATTCACGACGGGTGACCGGTACACCGCCTGAGTCCTGGAGAAGGCGAGGACTTGAGCATGGGATCCACCTCCGGCCGCACGAATGAGGGCCTTGGCCGTCGCGATGTGATCAAGCGTTCTGCCGCACTCGGCCTGATCGCTGTTCCGACGATGAGCTTCCTGTCCGCCTGCGCGAGCAGCGACGGCGGAAGCGACGAGAAGGCCGAGAAGGGCACCAAGAGCGCGAAGAACCCGCTCGGTGTCAACGAGACCGCCGCCCTCGAGGTCGTCATCTTCAACGGTGGCTTCGGCGAGCAGTACGCCATCGACGCCGAGAAGAAGTACAACGAGGCCTTTCCCAAGGCACCCAAGGTCAAGCACTCCGCGACCGAGAAGATCCAGTCGATCCTCCAGCCGCGCTTCAACGGCGGCACCCCGCCGGACCTGATCGACAACTCGGGTGCCGAGCAGATGGACATGGGTGTCCTGGTCGGCAAGAAGCAGCTCGCCGACCTGACGCCGCTGATGGACGCCCCGTCGTACGACGACCCGTCGAAGAAGGTCCGCGACACGCTGCGCCCCGGTGTCCTGGAGATGGGCCAGTTCGACGGCGACCCGGTCTGGATCATGTACTACGCGTACACGGTCTACGGCGTCTGGTACTCGCAGACCAACCTGGAGAAGCTCGACGCGACGTACCCGGAGAACTGGGACGACATGCTCGCGCTCTGCGCCAAGGCGAAGAAGAAGGGCATCGCCGGCTGGACGTACCCGGGCAAGTACCCGTACTACCTGCCGTTCTCGCTCTACCCCTTCATCGGCAAGATCGGCGGCCGCGAGGTCCTCGACAAGATCGACAACCTGGAGCCCAACGCCTGGAAGGACCCGGCCGTCAAGGCCGCCTTCGAGGCGTACTACGAGCTCTTCCAGAAGGGCTACATCCTCAAGGGCACGCCCGGTCTCACCCACATCCAGTCGCAGACCGAGTGGACCAAGGGCAAGGCGCTCTTCATCCCGAACGGCTCGTGGGTGGAGAACGAGGCCGCGCCCACCACGCCCGAGGACTTCAAGATGATGGTCGGGGCGCCGTCCAGCCTGGACTCCTCCGACAAGATGCCCTTCGGCACCATCTGGGCCTCCGGCGGTGAGCCCTTCATCGTCCCGGCGAAGGCGAAGAACACCGAGGGCGGCATGGAGCAGCTGCGCATCATGCTCAGCGAGGAGTCCTCCAAGAACTTCACCAAGTCGGTCAAGTCCCTCAGCGCCTTCAACGGCGGCACCGACGGTCTGACGCTCTCCACCGCGCTCCAGTCCGGCGTGGACGTGCTGGCGAAGGCCGGCGACAACGTCGTGAACCCGCGTATGCAGGACTGGTATGTGAAGCTGCAGAAGGAGCAGATCGGCATCGCCGGAATCGGCGAGATGATGGCCGGCCGCGCGACCCCGGCGGAGACCATCAAGAAGATCCAGGCCTTCGCGGACGCGGCGGCCAAGGACCAGTCCATCAAGCACTACAAGCACCAGTGAGCAACCGTCACCAGCGGCGGCACCCGCTCGGAAATCGGGGTCGGTAAACGATGCAGCACGGCAAGTACCGGTTCATCGTGGGGTTCCTGGTAGCCCCACTGGCGTTGTACGCCATCTTCGTCATCTGGCCCTTCGCCCAGTCCATCTACTACTCGTTCACGGACTGGACCGGACTGAGCTCGGACTTCAAGATGGTCGGCTTCGACAATTACAGTCGGATGCTCGACGACAACATCTTCTGGAAGTCACTGCAGCACAGTGTGCTGCTGGCGCTGCTGCTGCCGCTGGTGACGCTGGGCCTCGCGCTCTTCTTCGCCTTCATGCTCAATGTCGGCGGCCGTCGGCGAAAGAACGCCGCGGTCGCCGGGGTGCGTGGCTCCTCGTTCTACAAAATCGCCTATTTCTTCCCGCAGGTCCTGTCCATCGTGATCGTGGCCCTGCTGTTCCAGTTCGCGTTCAACCCGACCTCCGGAATGCTGAACGCGACACTCAAGGCCGTCGGGCTCAAGAGCCTTCAGCCGGACTGGCTCGGCGATCCCGATCTGGCGCTGTACTGCGTCATGGTCGTCCTGATCTGGTCGACGGTCGGATTCTTCGTCGTCCTCTTCTCCGCCGGAATGGCGTCCATCCCGAAGGACTTCTACGAGGCCGCGCTGCTCGACGGCGCCAGCCGCATCACGACGTTCTTCAAGATCACGCTGCCGCTGCTCTGGGACACCGTGCAGTCCGGCTGGGTCTACATGGGCATCCTGGCGCTCGGGGTGGAGGCCTTCACCGCCGTACAGGTCATGACGGTGGGCCCGGGCGGCCCCGACTACTCCACGACCGTCCTGCCGCTGTACGTCTACCAGACGGCCTTCCGGGACGCCCAGGCCGGCTACGCCACCACGATCGGTGTCGGGCTGCTCATCGTCACCATGCTCTTCGCGGGCATCGTGATGCGACTGGGCCGTCGTGAGCGGCTGGAGTTCTGATGCCATTCGTTACGGGGCACGGCGACCGGACGCCCGGCGGCGCGCAGAACAGTTCGGTCCCGGGGGCCGGCCCGACAGTTGCACGAGGTGAGCACACATGAAGGTCACTGAGACTCCTCCCGCCGTCCCGGCGCCGCGCTCGCCGGTGACGAAGACGGACGCCCCGGCCGTGGAGCAGGCCAAGAGCAGCGAGGGCAAGGTCCTCAACGTCTTCTCGCACGGTGTGCTGATCATCTGGGCGGTGCTCGTCGTGATGCCGCTGCTCTGGGCGGTGATGGCGTCGTTCAAGACCGACGACTCCATCCTGTCGACGCCCTGGGCGCTGCCGGACAAGCTGCACTTCGAGAACTGGTCGCGGGCCTGGAACCAGGCGCACATGAGCGACTACTTCCTCAACACCATCCTGGTGGTGGGCGGTTCACTCATCGGCACGCTGCTGCTGGGCTCGATGGCGGCGTACGTGCTGGCGCGGTTCGACTTCCCGGGGAACCGCTTCATCTACTTCCTCTTCATCGGCGGGATGAGCTTCCCGATCATCCTGGCGCTGGTCCCGCTGTTCTTCGTCATGAACAACATGGGCCTGCTGAACTCGGTGCACGGGCTGATCCTGGTCTACATCGCCTACTCGCTGCCCTTCACCGTCTTCTTCCTCACCTCGTTCTTCCGGACCCTGCCGACCTCCATCGCGGAGGCGGCGATGCTCGACGGGGCCTCGCACACCCGGACGTTCTTCCAGGTGATGCTGCCGATGGCGAAGCCCGGTCTGATCAGCGTGGGGATCTTCAACTTCCTCGGGCAGTGGAACCAGTACATGCTGCCGACGGTGCTGAACACGGACCCGGACGGCAAGGTGCTCTCCCAGGGCCTGGTCGAACTGGCCACCAGTCAGGGGTACAAGGGGGACTGGTCGGGTCTCTTCGCCGGTCTGGTCATGGCGATGCTGCCGGTCCTCGCCGCCTACGTCGTCTTCCAGCGCCAGGTCGTCGCGGGACTCACGGCGGGGGCGCTCAAGTAGGGGTGGGGCCCGGGCGCCCTCTCTTTCCGCCACCGGCCGCCGACGTCAGCTCTTGTCGGCACGCGCCACCCGGGCAACAACAGTCACCAGAACCGAACAGGCCCCGCGGGCACGAAGCCACCCTCCGGTCACCGGCCGGAGGGTGGCTTCATGCCCTTTCTGAGCCTTTTGTCCCTGTCGGAATGTGGAGGCCCGATGCTCATCGGAGGCTCCGACTGCTCAAGGTCTTGACGGGGGGCACCCCAAAACGCTCAGCTTAGGGTTCACATGTTAGAGAAAACGGCAGGAGTGAGTGAGTCGATGGAGACTCCGGGGTCGCAGACATCTCTGCATCGGGCCAACCTTGAGCGGGTCGTACGTGCCGTACGGATGGCGGGGTCCCTGACCCAGGCCGAGATCGCCAGGAGCACCGGCCTCTCCGCAGCCACCGTCTCCAACATCGTGCGTGAACTCAAGGACGGCGGCACGGTCGAGGTGACCCCCACCTCGGCGGGCGGCCGCCGCGCCAGGAGCGTCTCCCTGAGCGGGGACGCCGGCATCGTCATAGGGGTGGACTTCGGTCATACGCACCTGCGGGTGGCCATCGGCAACCTGGCCCACCAGGTGCTGGCGGAGGAGTCCGAGCCGCTCGACGTGGACGCCTCGTCGGCGCAGGGCTTCGGCCGGGCGGAACAGCTGGTCAACCGGCTGATCGAGACCACCGGGATCAGCCCCGGCAAGGTGATCGGCGTGGGCCTCGGCGTGCCGGGCCCCATCGACGTCGAGTCCGGGACCCTGGGCTCCACCTCGATCCTGCCGGGCTGGACGGGCATCAACCCCAGCCAGGAGCTGGCCGGGCGCCTCGGCGTACCGGTGTACGTGGACAACGACGCCAATCTGGGGGCGCTGGGCGAGCTCGTCTGGGGCGGCGGCAGGGGCGTCAAGGACCTGGCGTACATCAAGGTGGCCAGCGGTGTCGGCGCGGGCCTGGTGATCGACGGGCACATCTACCGGGGCCCCGGGGGCACGGCCGGCGAGATCGGCCACATCACCCTCGACGAATCGGGCCCTGTCTGCCGCTGCGGCAACCGAGGCTGCCTGGAGACCTTCACCGCCGCCCGGTACGTCCTGCCCCTGCTGAAGCCCAGCCACGGGGCGGATCTCACCATGGAGCGGATGGTCCAGCTGGCCCGTGAGGGTGATCCGGGCTGCCGCAGGGTCATCGGGGACGTCGGCCGGCACATCGGCAGTGGCGTGGCCAACCTGTGCAACCTGCTCAACCCGAGCCGCGTCGTGCTCGGCGGATCCCTCGCGGAGGCGGGGGAGTTGGTGCTGGGACCCATCCGCGACTCGGTCTCGCGCTATGCCATTCCCAGTGCCGCGCGGCAGCTCTCCGTGCTCCCCGGGGCGCTCGGCGGGCGGGCCGAGGTGCTGGGCGCACTGGCCCTCGTGCTCAGCGAGATGGGGGATTCAACCCTTTTGGAGAGCACCCTCCCTGCGGCGACTCCTGTCTTCACTTAGATAACGAATGGCACCGTTGTCATCTCGTTAAGTATTTACTCCTTGACGCTGACGTCGCGGCCGAGTTGACTTCCAGCCACCTCGGCCGCAACGTCGCGGCCTCGTCAGGGAGGTTCGAAATGAACACGCGTATGCGTCGTGCCGCCGTTGCCGTTGCCGCCACCACCATGGCCGTCTCTCTCGCCGCTTGCGGGAGCGCCAAGGAGTCCGGCGACAAGACCAGCTCGGATTCCGCGAAGAAGGGCGACGATCTCAAGATCGGTCTGCTCCTTCCCGAGAACGCCACGGCCCGTTACGAGAAGTTCGACAAGCCGATCATCGAGAAGAAGGTCAGCGAGCTCACCGGTGGCAAGGCGGAGGTCGTCTACTCCAACGCCCGCCAGGACGCCACGCTGCAGGCGCAGCAGGTCGACACCATGATCACGAACAAGGTCGACGCGCTCATCATCGGTGCCGTCGACGCCAAGGGCATCCAGAACAGCGTCAAGAAGGCCAAGGACGCGGGCATCCCCGTCGTCGCCTTCGACCGCCTCGCCGAGGGCCCGGTGGATGCCTACACCTCGTTCGACAACGAAGAGGTCGGCCGCGCGCAGGGCAAGGCCCTGCTGGGGGCGCTGGAGGGCAAGACCAAGCCCACCGTCGTGATGATGCACGGCGCGATCACCGACCCCAACGCCGCCCAGTTCAAGAAGGGCGCCAAGTCGGTGCTCGACGGCAAGGTGACGTACGGCAAGGAGTACGACACCAAGGAGTGGAAGGCCGAGAACGCCAACTCCAACATGGAGGGCGCGATCACGGCGCTCGGCAAGGACAAGATCGACGGCGTCTACTCCGCCAACGACGGTCTTGCGGGCGGCATCATCCAGGCGCTCAAGTCCGCCGGTGTCTCCAAGCTCCCGCCCATCACCGGCCAGGACGCCGAACTCGCCGGCGTGCAGCACATCGTCAGTGGTGAGCAGTTCATGAGCGTCTACAAGTCCTACCCGCAGGAGGACTCCGTCGCCGCGGAGATGGCCGTGGCCCTCGCCAAGGGCGAGGACCTCGGCACGATCGCCACGTCCAAGATCGACAACTCCGGCACGAAGGGCATTCCCACGGTCATCGTTCCGGTCATCTCGCTGACCAAGGACAACATCCAGGACACCATCCTCAAGGACGGCATCTGGACGGTCGACGAGATCTGCACGGCCAAGTACAAGGCCGCCTGCGACTCGATCGGTCTGAAGAACTAATACCACTTCCGCGCGACCGGCTCGGGCCGGTACGCGCGGGCCCGAAGCCTGTCCGGCACCCCGCCCACCAACTGTCCCGCTACCGGGCGGGGTGCCGGACGGAACGCTTCCGTAGTTTCTTACTCTTCTGCTCGACCACCGCGCCTCCCCCCAGGCGCGGTATCCCCGCCGGGTCAGGCGGCGAAGGAGATGGTTCACGTGTCCGCTACGCCCGTGTTGGCGTTGCGAGGGGTCTCCAAGCGATTCGGTGCCGTCCAGGCGCTCACCGATGTAGAGCTTGAGGTCCACGCCGGTGAAGTGGTCGCCCTGGTGGGCGACAACGGCGCCGGTAAATCAACGCTGGTCAAGACGATCGCAGGCGTGCACCCCATCGATGACGGAGTCATCGAGTGGGACGGCCGGCCGGTCCAGATCAACAAGCCGAACGACGCCCAGAGCCTGGGCATCGCGACCGTCTACCAGGACCTCGCGCTCTGCGACAACATCGACGTCGTCGGCAACCTCTACCTCGGCCGGGAGATCCGCAGGTTCGGCATCCTCGACGAGGTCGAGATGGAGCGCCGCTCCCGCGAGCTCCTGTCCACGCTGTCGATCCGCATCCCCAGCGTCCGCATCCCGATCGCCTCGCTCTCCGGCGGACAGCGCCAGACCGTCGCCATCGCCCGCTCCATGCTCGGTGAGCCCAAGCTCGTCATCCTCGACGAGCCCACCGCGGCCCTCGGCGTCGAGCAGACCGCGCAGGTCCTCGACCTCGTCGAGCGGCTGCGCGAGCGCGGTCACGCGGTCATCCTCATCAGCCACAACATGGCCGATGTGAAGGCCGTCGCCGACAAGGTCGCGGTGCTCCGGCTGGGCCGGAACAACGGGGTCTTCGACGTGAAGACCACCTCGCAGGAAGAGATCATCTCCGCCATCACGGGCGCCACGGAGAACGCCGTGACCCGTCGTGCGGCTCGTAACGCGGAGGTCGAGAAGTGACAACCGACAAGACGTCCACGGCTGTGATCAACCCCGAGGCCGCCAAGGGCGCGGACACCGCCGTCGACCCCCGGCTGCTCGTGCGCGAGCAGGGCTTCGGCGGATACCTGACCGAGTTCAAGCGCAAGATGCGCGGTGGTGACCTCGGCTCGATCCCGGTGATCATCGGCCTGGTCATCATCTGCGTGGTCTTCCAGAGCCTGAACTCCGAGTTCCTCTCCGCGAAGAACATCAGCGACATCGCCGTGACGATGGTGGCCACGGGCATGATGGCCGTCGGCATCATCTTCGTGCTGCTGCTCGGCGAGATCGACCTGTCGGTCGGTTCCGTCTCCGGTGTCTCCGGCGCGGTCGTGGCCGTGCTCAGCGTGACCCATGGCATGAACGAGTGGCTGGCCGTCGTCGTCGCGGTCGTGAGCGGCGCGGTCATAGGCGCGGTCCACGGCTTCTTCTTCGCCCGGATCGGTGCTCCCGCCTTCGCCGTCACCCTCGCGGGTCTGCTGTTCTGGCTGGGGCTCATGCTCCAGCTCCTCGGTGACACCGGCACGATCAACCTGGACAGCGACGGCGTGGTCGGCAAGCTGACCACGTACTACTTCACGGACGTGGCCGCCGCCTACGGGCTGGCAGCTGTCGCGGTGATCGCCTTCTTCCTCTCGGCGTTCCTCGACAGCCGCCGCCGTGAGGCCGCGGGCGTCCCGTCCCGCCCGCTCACCGACATCGTGGTGCGCACCGCCGTGCTCGCGGTCTTCGGCTTCGCCGCGGCCTACATGTTCAACCAGTACCGCGGTCTCCCGCTGGCCCTGGTCCTGTTCCTGGTCGTGCTCGTCGGTACGGACTTCCTCCTGCGCCGCACCTCCTACGGGCGGAAGATCTTCGCGCTCGGCGGCAGCGTCGAGGCGTCCCGCCGCGCCGGTATCAACGTCACGGCGATCCGTGTCTCGGTCTTCGCGATCGCCGGCACCTTCGCGGCGATCGGAGGCCTGTTCTGGGCATCCAAGATCGCGGCCGTCAACCAGGGCTCCGGCACCGGCGACCTCCTGATGAACGTGATCGCGGCCGCCGTCATCGGTGGTACGAGCCTCTTCGGAGGCCGGGGCCGCACGTGGAACGCCCTGCTCGGCGTGATGGTGATCGTCTCGATCCAGTACGGCCTGTCGCTGGAGGGCATCAAGACGCCCGTCCAGTACATGATCACCGGTGGTGTGCTTCTCGCCACGGTCGTCATCGACTCCGTCACCCGCAGGACGCAGAAGACCGCGGGTCGTGCCTGACCGCATCTGAGCGCAGCCGTGCCCGGCATCCGTCACGGATGCCGGGCACGGCTGCGTGACGCCCGATGCGATCAGACGGCTTGCGCGCCCCGTACCAGGGCCTGGGCGGCCTTCCGCACGTCGTTCTCACCGGTGTACCTGCCCAGGCCCAGCCTCACCGTGCGGGCGGCCTGCGCGGCTGACAGCCCGATCGCGGTGAGAACGGGGGAGGGCAGATCCGCGTCGGTGTGGCAGGCCGCCCCCGCCGAGAACGCCACCTCGGGGACCGCGGCCGCGAGCGTGGCGGCATCGGTGGCCGGCAGGGTGAGACTCAGGTTCCCGGCGAGGCGGTGCTCCCGCGATCCGTTCAGGCGCAGGCCGGGGAGCGCTTCGGTCAGGAGGGAGAGCAGCAGATCGCTCAAGCCCCTGATCCGGGCGGCGTCGCTCTCCCGCTCCTTCCGTGCCAGCTCCGCGGCGGCACCCAGGGCGACGACGCCGGCGACGTTCTCGGTTCCGGCGCGCAGCCCGTGTTCCTGGCCGCCCCCCGAGAGCAGGGGGACAGGCCTGGGGGTTCCCGCCCGCACATAGAGCGCGCCTACCCCCTTCGGCGCGTACATCTTGTGTCCCACGACGCTCAGCAGATCCACTCCGAGCTCCGTCACATCGGTGACGACCGTGGCCAGGCTCTGCGCCGCGTCGGTGTGCAGAGAGATGCCGCGGCCCTCCAGTGCCCGCGCGATGCCCGCCAGCGGCTGCACGGTACCGATCTCGTTGTTCGCGTGCATGACCGACACCAGGGTCGTGCCGGGCCCCGCCGCGCGCGCCACCTCCTGCGGGTCCACCCGTCCGTCCGGGCCGACCGGGACCCGGGTGACGCGGAAGCCGTCCCGTTCGAGCCGCGCGCAGGCCTCCAGGGTGGCGGGGTGGTCGAGGACCGACGTGACGATGTGATCGCCGCCGTCGGCCGCACGGCGCCCGAGCGCGGTGCCGACCAGGGCCAGGTGGTTGCTCTCGGTGCCGGACGAGGTGAACACGATCTCCTCGGGCGTGGCCCCGATCAGGGCCGCGACCTGTGCCCGCGCCCCGGCCACCGCCTCGGCCGCCGCCCGTCCATAGGCATGGGAGCTGGAGGGATTGCCGAACTCGGTGAGGAGATAGGGCAGCATCGCCTCGACCACGCGGGGGTCCACTGGGGTCGTCGCCTGGTGATCCAGGTAGACGGGCCGAACCGGCAAGTGGTCGGGCGGAGCCGGCCGAGGGGCTTCGTCCGTATCGTCAGCGGCTTTCCGTTTCGCCGGCATGTTCTTCCTTTTCGGTCCGTGTGGCTCATGGATTTCTGTGCGACTCCATGCGCCGATGACCTGGGCATCGGTCCTGGTGGGGCGCGTTTCGAGACTGCTGCGGAATGTGCGCGGACCGCGCAATGGAATCGGTAATTCCCCTTCCGTTTCGAGGTCCGCGAGATCTTGCAACTGTCGTGTTCCGTGGGGTAGTTGATAACGCTTGACGGTACAGGTACCCCGGGGCAAGATGATGCGCGGTAAACGTTGTACAGATCATGCTCGTCGGTGCGGTAATCGCTTTCCCCACATCCCGTGCAGTTCGGGTTCCGGGGGCAGGAATGGGGGCTTCTTTTGTCGACTTCCTACTGGGGCCTGCTCCTGGTCAATTCAGGGGTGGCGGCCGTCTTCCTGCGGTCCGCCGCAGCCAAGGCTGTCGGTCCGGAGGTGGCCGCCTCCGCGGTGCACGAGCTCCTGGGTGGGCGCCTGCGCCCTGCCCGGGGCATCATTCAGCTCTTCGCGCTCCTCGAAGTGGTTACGGTCGCTCTGCTGGTCACCCCCGCCACCCGCACCGTCGCTCACGCGATCACCGGCGTGCTCGGTGCGCTCTTCGTTGTCATGGGCACGGCGGGAAGGCTGCGTGGCAGCGACCGCCCGTGCGGCTGCTTCGGCATCGCGGACAGCAAACCGCTCGGCATGACCAACATCGTGAGCGGCCTGGGCTTCGTCGCCGTGGCGGTCGCGGGCCTGTCAGGGGTCGCCACGGGCGGTACCGGTACAGCCGCGGAGACAGCTGTGCTCACGTCCGCCGTCTCCAGCGGCTGGCTCCTGGTCACGCACCGCGACGCCGCCCTGACGGCGTACCACAACTTCCTACGTCGATGGGGATCGGCCTGATGACGATCGTTCTGGCATGCGCACTGCTCCTCCTGACGGCGGCCGTCGTCGTCCTGTTCGCGATGATGGGCGAACTCGCCTCCCGCACGGCCGCCGGACCCGACTCCTCTTCCACGGTCTCGCCGCTGGAGGAGTACCGGCTCGGCGCGGTGGTCGAGGAATGGCCGCAGCCCTTCGCGGCGCTGGGGGACGGCTCCCGCGGCGTGCTGCTGGTCCTCAGCACCGTCTGCGCGAGCTGCGCCAAGGTCGCGGCCCAGCTGAGCGAGCGGGGGCTGAGCGGTGTCAGCGGTCCCGTCGGCATCGTGATCTCCTGCGCGGAGAAGGCCGACGGCGATGACTTCGTGCAGCGGCACGGTCTCGCGGACCTTCCGTACCTTGTGGACGAACGCGGCGCCTGGGTCGCCGGCAGCTTCTCCGTCTCCCAGAGCCCCACCGCGCTCGTCTTCGACGACAGCGTCCTGAGTCAGGGCTACCTCTTCACCTCCGTCGCGGACCTGCTCCGCGAGGTCGGCCTTGCCAAGGACTCCCCCGCCATCGTGTGACCCGCGACGGCGCCCCCTCCGTGGTCCGCGACATCCGTCACGGACCCGTGCGCACGCGAACCGAAGAAGAAGGAGTACAACCATGCGCTTCCCGCTTCTCGCCAAGAAGGACTCCGACGGACCCCAGGTCCGTCTCGGCCGCCGGAAGGTGCTCGGAGGCATCGGAGCCAGCGGACTGGTGGCCGCCGCCGGTGTCTTCGCCGCCGCCGCGCCCGCCGCGGCCGACAGCGACAACTGCTGCAACCTCGCCAACAAGCCCGGAAGTGCGGGCTACACCACCATGACGTACTGCCGTGCACACATGTCCTACCTGTGGGGCTGTGCGATGAGCGCGTCCCTGCACTGCAGCTGCTGTGAGACGGCGGGCAACGCCAAGTCGTCCTTCGAGTGCCAGTACAACTGACCGAGGCGGCCTGAGGGACGGCCACGTCCCCGGCCCGGATTCAAGGAGTCGACATCAGATGGTGACGTGGCTCGTGATCGCCGGCATCGCGGCGGTCCTGCAAGTCTTCAGCCCTTGAGGCCAGTCGATGGCCGGGGTCGCCGGCCCGATGCTGAAGCGCAGCAGACCTCGTGGTACGCGGTTCCTCGTGGGCCTGCTGGCCGGAGAGGTGGCAGCCGCCGGACTGATGTCGCTGGCCGTGTACGTACTGGGGGAGGGCATCGCCCTGATTCTCGGTGCGTCCTGGCGCGAATCCCTGACCGGGGTCGCCCTCGTGGTGTTCGGTGTCGCCGACCTGGCGAACCGTACGCCGCACATCTGGCGTCAGGTGCCGCAGGAGCACATACGGACCATGCCGCCCGGCATGCTCGGTCTGGCCTGGGGCTTCGATCTGGCGCTGCTGTTCACCACGCAGAAATCCACCTCTCTGACCTGGGGTGTGCTCACAGCGGCCCTGCTGTTGCACCCCGCGTCCGCGTCCCTGTTGCTGGTCGGCATGGCCCTGGTGGCGGTGGCGACCGTGACGGTGCGCAGCGTCACCTGGTACCTCCTCCCGATCACCCGCTTCGGGGACCGGGTACAGCCCTGGTTCCCGTGGATGCGACGCGCGGCCGGTCTCGGCCTCGTGCTGCTGGGTGCCTACACCGTCTGGACGGCCTGGCGATGAACCCGTACACCAAGGCGCGAGACCCCCGGGGACATGTCGCCCTCACGCGGTTCGAATGCCGCACGGCGCTGAACATGGCTGTCGTGCTGTTCCTCCACGCGCGTATCAAAAGAGAGGTCCGGCGCATCGCCCCGGGGTTCGTCGGGGCCGCACCGGTCGTGCTGTGGAGACACCGCACGATCCTGAGCGTCACCCTCTGGCGGACGCTGGAGAGCATGTACGCGATGGGTGAGGCGCAGAGCCACATCCTTGCCGCCCGTGTACCGCACAGGCTCGGGATCCGTACCACCAGTGGCCTTTTCCCGTACGGGGGCGACTGGAAGAACCTGCTGTTCGAAGCGACGGTCCCGGACGTCGACCCGCTCCATGAGCGGGAGGACGGCCCCGAGGCCGACTCGTCCACACCGACCCGAAAGGGGCAGAAATCATGACCCGTACTCCTACTGACAGGGGGGTGGCGTTCGTGAAGGACCAGACGGACGGAAGCCACCTCGTGTACGTGGCACTCGGCGTCACGCCGGACGGAGGCCCGCAGGAGATCTTCGCGGTCCACCGCACCACCCCGGGTGTCAGCCTGGCGATCGACCCGGCCGTGCGCATGATCCCGGCAGGGAGTCTGCGCCGCACCAGTGAGCCGGTCAGCGTCTTCGGCGAGGGCGACTCGGTGCAGGTCGCGCCCGCCGCCTCCGGCGTGGGCAGACTGCTCGCCTGACATGGCCGGTGCGGGGTGGGCGGGGGCCAGGTGGGCGGCGCCCCCCCCCCCGGGGTGGGGGCGGGGGGCGGGGGGGTGCCCCGCCGGCCGGGGGGGACACGCCCCCCCCGGGGGGGGGCCAGTGGCCCCGCTTGCCGGGGGGGGGGGGGGGCCGGGCCCCCTGGGGCCCCGCCACCCCGCACCGGTACTCGGCGGAGACGGACGGGAATCGAACCCGCCGGACGGAGATACTCCGCCCCACCCGCTTTGAAGGCGGGGAGGCCCACCAGGAACCCTGACGCCTCCACGCCGTACTCTATGTCAACTCTTACGCGCTGTGCGGCACTTGACGCCCCCGCACGGTGTGGTACGACACGCGCGACGCAAGGACGGAAGCACCCGTTGGACGCCACTGCCACTGCCACTGCCACTGCCACGGTCCGCCTCACCCAGTACGCCCGCGGCGGCGGCTGCGCCTGCAAGATCCCACCGGGCGAGCTGGAGGCGGTCATGGCGGCGGCCGGACTTCCGGAGCCCGCCCGCCGACCCGACGGGGAACTCCTGGTGGGCACCGAGAACGGCGACGACGCCGCCGTGGTCGTCACGCCCGGAGGCACCACCCTCGTCATGACGACGGACTTCTTCGGGCCGGTCGTCGACGACGCGTACGACTGGGGCCGCATCGCGGCGGCCAACGCGCTCTCCGACGTGTACGCCATGGGCGGCTCCCCGTTCGTCGCCGTCAACCTGCTGGCGTGGCCGCGGGAGAGCCTGCCGATGGAGCTGGCGGCCGAGGTCCTTCGCGGCGGCGCCGCGATCGCGGCCGAAGCCGGTTGTCACCTCGCGGGCGGGCACAGCATCGACGACGCCGAACCCAAGTACGGACTCGCCGTCACGGGGCAGGCGGATCCGGAGCACCTGCTCCGCAACGACGCCGGACGCCCCGGCATGCCGCTGTCCCTGACCAAACCGCTCGGCCTCGGGGTGCTCAACACACGGCACAAAGCCACTGGTGAACACCACCCCGAAGCAGTCGCCACGATGACCACCCTCAACGCCGCGGCCTCACGGGCCGCACTGGCGAGCGGCGCGGTCTGCGCCACCGATGTCACGGGCTTCGGACTCCTCGGCCATCTCTTCAAACTCGCCAGGGCCAGCGGCGTCACCGCCGTCATCGACCCGGCCGCCGTCCCCTTCCTCGACGGGGCGCGAGAGGCCGTACGGGACGGCTTCGTCAGCGGTGGCTCCCGGCGCAACCTCGCCTGGGCAGGACCGCACACCCGTTTCGGAGCCGGGGTTTCGGAGGACGAACGCCTGCTTCTGGCCGACGCCCAGACCTCCGGCGGTCTCCTCGTCGCGGGCGAGATCCCCGGCGCCCCCGTCATCGGCCACCTCGCCCCGCGCGGCGAGCACTTCGTCATCGCCGGCTGAACCCATGGCGACCGAAACGCCCGTCCCTGCCGTCCTGGCACGGCGGGTGCCCCGGACCGACACCGTCATGGCCGACCCCAGGCTGGCCGAAGCCACGGCCAGACTCGGTCCCGGGCTCGTCAAGCAGGCGGTGCGCCGGGCCCAGGAGAAGGTGCGGGCCGGCGAGGAAGCTCCCGAGCGCATCGGCGACGTCGTACTCGGGCTGCTGCCCGACCGCGCGACCAGCCTGCGCCCCGTCCTCAACGCGACCGGAATCGTCGTCCACACCAACCTCGGCCGCGCTCCGCTCTCCCCCCAGGCGCGCGCGGCGGTGGACATCGCCGCGGGGCAGGTGGACGTCGAGTACGACACGGCCACCGGGCGGCGCGGCCGACGCGGCCGTGCCGCACTGGACGCCCTGCGTGACGCGGTGCCCGACGCGGGCGACGTCCATCTCGTCAACAACGGAGCGGCCGCGCTCGTCCTGGCGGCCACGGCTCTCGCGCAGGGCCGCGAGATCGTGGTCAGCCGGGGGGAGCTCGTCGAGATCGGTGACGGCTTCCGGCTGCCCGACCTGCTGATCAGCACCGGTGCCCGGCTGCGCGAGGTGGGCACGACCAACAGGACCCACCTTGCTGACTACCGGGCGTCAATCGGGCCCGACACCGCCTTCGTTCTCAAGGTCCACCCTTCCAACTTTGTTGTCACAGGCTTCACTTCCTCCGTGGCGGTCGCCGAACTGGCCACGCTCGGCGTTCCCGTCGTCGCCGACATCGGTTCAGGCCTGCTGCGCCCCGACGCGCTGCTGCCCGGCGAACCGGATGCCGCCACCTGGCTCCGGCAGGGTGCGGCCCTTGTCACGGCCAGTGGGGACAAGCTCCTCGGTGGCCCCCAGGCGGGTCTTCTGCTGGGCACCGCACCGCTGATCGACAGCCTCCGCCGTCATCCGCTCGCCCGGGCTCTGCGTGTCGACAAAATCACCCTCGCGGCCCTCGAAGCCACCCTCCGAGGCCCCGAGCCGCCCGTGCACCGAGCTCTGCATCTCGACCCCGAGGAACTGCGGACACGCAGTGAGGCCTTGGCAGCGGGGCTCACGGGTCGCGGCGTCGAGGCCACGGTCCTTCCCCATGCGGGTGCGGTCGGAGGCGGCGGAGCGCCGACCGTCCCCCTGCCCGGCTTCGCCGTGCAGGTGCCCGAGGCGCTCACGGTGCCGCTGCGGCGGGGCAGCCCCACCGTGGTGGGCCGCACCACGCACGGCGCGCTCCTGCTCGATCTGCGGTGCGTACCCGAGGAGTGTGACGGCGAGGTCCTGGGGGCCGTGCTCGCCGCCGCCCTGGACGCGGGGCTCATCGATCCGTCGGCCGGCGGGTGAGGCGGGGTGCATGTCGTGGCCACCGCGGGACATGTCGACCACGGGAAGTCCACCCTCGTACGGGCGCTGACCGGCATGGAGCCCGACCGCTGGGCCGAGGAGAAGCGGCGTGGCATGACGATCGACCTCGGATACGCCTGGACCACCCTGCCCACCGGGGAGACGGTCGCCTTCGTGGACGTGCCGGGCCATCAGCGGTTCGTGTCCAACATGCTGGCCGGTGTGGGGCCCGTACCGGCCGTCCTCCTGGTCGTCGCCGCGGACGAGGGGTGGAGCCGGCAGACACAGGAGCATGTGGACGCCTTGCGTGCCCTGGGCGTCAGCGACGGTCTCCTGGTCATCACCCGGGCCGACCTCGGTGACGGGGAGCTCGCGGTCGAGGAGGCCAGGGACCGGTTGGCGGGCACTCCGCTGGCCGGCCTGGAAGCGGTCGTCACCAGCGCGCCCTCCGGCACGGGCCTACCCGAACTCCGCCGGTCGCTCGGCCGGCTCGCCGCACGTCTGCCCCCGCCGGATCCCACCCCGCGCACCCGGCTGTGGATCGACCGGGTCTTCGCCGTGCGAGGGGCGGGCACCGTGGTCACGGGCACGCTCGGCGCCGGCACCCTGGCACAGGACGACGAACTGGTGCTGTGGTCGAGCCGTCGGCCGGTCAGGGTGAGGCAGTTGCAGAGCCTCGGCGAGAGGGTGGAGCGGGCGGACGCGGTCGCCCGCGTCGCCGTCAACCTCCGTGGCCTGGACCGGGGCAGCGTCCGGCGGGGTGACGCCCTGGTCGCGAGAGGGTGGTACGCAGGAGTGCGGGAGTTCGACGCACGGGTGGACTGGCTTGCCGACTGCCGGGCCGCCGAGCTGATTCTCCATGCCGGCTCCGCTGCCGTCCCCGCACGGGTGCGGAGGCTCGGCGACGGTACCGCCCGGATACGGACGGCACGCGACCTGCCCCTCGACGTAGGGGAGAGGGCGCTGTTGCGGGACCCCGGTCAAGGCGGAATCGCCGCCGGACTCGTCGTCCTGGACGCCGATCCGCCGCCGCTCACCCGCCGGGGTGCCGCCGCACGGCGGCACGACGACCTGCTGGGAAGGCGCGGAGCTCCGGACCCCACGGCGGAGACGGCGCGGCGCGGCGCCGTCCGCCTCACGGATCTGACCTCGTCCGGCTGGCTGGCCCCCGGGACGACACCCGAGGGCACCGCACAGGTCGGCGAATGGATCGTCGACGCCCGCTGGTGGCGCGAGCGCCGGAGCCGGCTGGCGGAAGCCGTACGGGAGCGGGCTGCCGGTCACCCGCTCACACCCGCCCTGCCCCCTGAGGCCGCCCTGCGACTGACCGGTCTGCCCGACCCCGTGCTGCTGGACGCCGCGGTGGACGCTCTGGGCATGGTGCGGGACAGCTCAGGCATCCGGGAGGCCCACACGCGGCCCGTGCTGTCCGACCGGGCGCAGGAGGCACTGGACGTCCTCTGCGGCAGGCTGGCCGCCGATCCGTTCGACGCGCCCGGCCGGCCCGAGCTCGACCGGCTCGGTCTCACCACCGTGCATCTGCGCGCGGCGGTCGGCCGGGGACTCCTCTTCCGGGTCCAGCAGGACGTGTACGTGCATCCGGACGCAGTGCGTCTGTCGCTCGCCAGGATCGCCCCGCTGCCCCAGCCGTTCACCCTGAGTGCCGGGCGTAAGGCCCTCGGGACCTCCCGGCGGGTCGCGGTTCCGTTCTTCGAACTGCTCGACCGTCTCGGGCACACCCGTTCGACACCTGAGGGGATGCGGCGTCTGGTCACGAGCGGACCGGTGACCCCCTGACCCCTCGCCACGTGCGTCGTCGGTCCGCGACATGTGGGACGAACCACATCTTTCCCGTCGCAGGTGTGACACACGACCCCGCCCCCTGAGGACCGGGGCCCTGCTCGGAACATTAGACTCTGCGGATCGGTAAGAAGTTCGACCGGCTCAAACGCAAGGAGGCACGGGTGGACCTGCTGACCCGCATCGGGGGACCGCGTGACCTGGACCGGCTCGACTCCGAGCAGCTGGACCAGCTCGCCGGGGAGATCCGTACCTTCCTGGTCGAGGCGGTGTCCAAGACCGGCGGCCACCTCGGCCCGAACCTGGGCGTGGTCGAGCTGACCATCGCCCTGCACCGCGTCTTCGAGTCCCCGCAGGACAAGGTCCTCTTCGACACCGGCCACCAGAGCTATGTGCACAAGCTGCTCACCGGCCGGCAGGACTTCTCGAAGCTCAAGAGCAAGGGCGGGCTCTCCGGATACCCGTCCCGCGCGGAGTCCGAGCACGACGTCATCGAGAACTCGCACGCCTCGACGGTCCTCGGCTGGGCCGACGGCCTCGCCAAGGCCAACGAGGTCCGGGGCAAGGACGACCACGTCGTCGCCGTGATCGGTGACGGCGCGCTCACCGGCGGTATGGCCTGGGAGGCGCTGAACAACATCGCCGCCGCCAAGGACCGCCCCCTCGTCATCGTCGTCAACGACAACGAGCGCTCGTACGCCCCGACCATCGGCGGCCTCGCGAACCACCTCGCCACCCTTCGCACCACGGACGGGTACGAGCGGTTCCTGGCCCGCGGCAAGGACCTCCTGGAGCGCACACCGGTCGTCGGCAGGCCGCTGTACGAGACCCTGCACGGCGCCAAGAAGGGCCTCAAGGACTTCATCGCCCCGCAGGGCATGTTCGAGGACCTCGGCCTGAAGTACGTCGGCCCGATCGACGGCCACGACATCGAGGCCCTGGAGTCCGCGCTCCAGCGGGCCAAGCGCTTCGGCGGCCCGGTCATCGTGCACTGCCTCACCGAGAAGGGCCGGGGCTACACCCCCGCCCTCCAGGACGAGGCGGACCGCTTCCACGCGGTCGGCAAGATCCACCCGGACACCGGCCTGCCGATCTCGACGTCCGGCCTCGACTGGACCTCGGTCTTCGGCGAGGAGATGGTCAAGCTGGGCCACGAGCGCGAGGACATCGTCGCCATCACGGCGGCCATGCTCCAGCCCGTCGGCCTCGGCAAGTTCGAGGAGGCCTTCCCGGACCGGATCTACGACGTCGGGATCGCCGAGCAGCACGGCGCGGTCTCCGCGGCGGGCCTGGCCACCGGCGGACTGCACCCCGTCTTCGCGGTCTACGCGACCTTCCTGAACCGCGCCTTCGACCAGGTCCTCATGGACGTCGCCCTGCACCGGTGCGGAGTGACCTTCGTCCTGGACCGGGCCGGCGTCACGGGCACCGACGGCGCCTCGCACAACGGCATGTGGGACATGTCGATCCTCCAGTGCGTGCCGACCCTGCGCATCGCCGCCCCGCGCGACGCCGACCAGGTCCGCGCCCAGCTGCGCGAGGCCGTCGACGTGGACGACGCACCCACCGTCGTCCGCTTCTCCAAGGGCGCGGTCGGCCCGGCCGTCAAGGCGGTCGGCACCGTCGGCGGCATGGACGTCCTGCGTGAGGCGGGCACGGACACGCCCGACGTCCTCCTGGTCTCCGTCGGCGCGCTCGCGCCGATGTGCCTGGAGATCGCCTCGCTCCTCGACGCCCAGGGCATCTCCACGACGGTGGTCGACCCGCGCTGGGTCAAGCCCGTCGACGAGGCGCTCGCCCCGCTCGCCGCCGGCCACCGGGTCGTCGTCACCGTGGAGGACAACAGCAGGGCCGGCGGCGTCGGCTCCGCCATCGCCCAGGCCCTGCGCGACGCGGACGTCGACGTACCGCTGCGCGACTTCGGCATCCCGCCGGTGTTCCTCGACCACGCCTCGCGCGGCGAGGTCATGGCCGAGATCGGGCTGACCGCACCGGACATCGCCCGCCAGGTCACCGGCCTGGTCGCCAAGCTCGACGGCCGGTACGAGAGCCGGGCCGTGGAGCCCGTCCGCGACTGACCCTCCCGCAGGGCACAGCACCGCACCGGGCCGGTCGGCCACCCCACTCGGGTGGTCCGACCGGCCCATTCGCGTGAAATCGGGGCGTACTGCGCATTCGGGGGCGGCCCGATCCGAATCATGGCGTGCACGACGAGTGCGTGGAGGTACGCCGGTGAGCACGCAGCAGGACACGCCCCCCAGCGGAAAGGGACTGTTCCGGACCAAGACGGTCGAGCAGTCCATCCGCGATACCGAAGAACCGGAGCACGCGCTCAAGAAATCCCTCTCCGCGCTGGACCTCACGGTCTTCGGGGTGGGTGTCATCATCGGCACCGGAATCTTCGTCCTCACGGGCAAGGTCGCCAAGGAGACGGCGGGCCCCGCCACGGCCCTCGCGTTCGTCGCGGCGGGCATCGTCTGCGCGCTCGCGGCCCTCTGCTACGCCGAGTTCGCCTCCACGGTCCCGGTGGCCGGATCGGCGTACACCTTCTCCTACGCCTCCCTCGGCGAGCTGGTCGCCTGGATCATCGGCTGGGACCTGGTGCTGGAGTTCGCGCTGGGCACCGCGGTGGTGGCGGTCGGCTGGTCCGGTTACGTCCGCTCGCTCCTGGACAACATCGGCTGGACGATGCCCGAGGCGCTCTCCGGCCCGGATGTGGCGAGCGGCTTCGGCTTCGACATCCTGGCGTTCGCCCTGGTGCTGGTCCTGACCGTGATCCTGGTCCTCGGGATGAAGCTCTCCGCCCGGGTGACCACGGTCGTGGTGGCCATCAAGATCGCGGTCGTGCTGATCGTGATCATCGCCGGGCTGTTCTTCATCGACGCGTCCAACTACTCGCCCTTCATCCCCGAGGCCGAGGGCCAGACCACGGGCTCGGGCCTGGACGCGCCGCTGGTCCAGCTGATCTTCGGCTACGAGCCGACCAACTTCGGCGTCATGGGCATCTTCACCGCAGCCTCCATCGTCTTCTTCGCCTTCATCGGCTTCGACGTCGTGGCCACCGCGGCGGAGGAGACCAAGCTCCCGCAGCGGGACATGCCGCGCGGGATCCTCGCCTCGCTCGTCATCTGCACGCTGCTCTACGTCGCCGTGTCGATCGTCGTCACCGGCATGCAGAACTACTCCGAACTCTCCGTCAGCGCCCCGCTCGCCGACGCCTTCAAGGCCGTCGGCCACCCCTTCTACGCGGGCGTCATCAGCTTCGGCGCGGCCGTCGGGCTCACCACGGTCTGCATGATCCTGCTGCTCGGCCAGACCCGTGTGTTCTTCGCGATGAGCCGGGACGGGCTGCTCCCGAGGTTCTTCTCGAAGACGCACCCGCGGTTCGGGACCCCGTACCGTCCCACCATCCTGCTCGGCGTGATCATCGCGATCGTGGCCGGCTTCACGAGCATCAACGAACTGGCGACGCTGGTGAACATCGGCACGCTCTTCGCCTTCGTGGTGGTGGCCCTCGGCGTCATCGTGCTGCGCCGCACCCGCCCCGAGCTGCACCGCGCCTTCCGCACCCCGTGGGTGCCGCTGCTCCCGATCCTCTCGGTCGCGGCGTCGGTCTGGCTGATGCTGAACCTGCCGGCGGAGACCTGGCTCCGGTTCGCGATCTGGATGCTGCTCGGCGTGATCATCTACTTCGCGTACGGCCGCCGCAACAGCCGTATGGCGAAGGCCTCCTGACGCTTCAGTCCCCGCGTGACGGCGGCAGCGGCCGAACCGTGCGCGGGCCCGTGCACCGGGCCCCGTACGCCTCGACCCGCTGCCGCAGCCCACGGTCGGCCGTGACGACGACACAGCGCCGTACGCCGTGGGCGGTGGCGGCCAGCTCGGCGATCAGCTCGTCCCCGCTGCCGGGCGCCGCCGCCACGCGCACGCCCGGCACGGACGCGACACCACGGGCGGCGCCTTCCACGACCAGCACCAGTTCGACGGGCCCGGGTTCCCCGGGCAGCCCCTCGGCGGCGTACGGGACCAGCGAGTCCCGCAGCCGCTCGGCGGCGCCCCGCCGGTCCCGCCACCATCGGTCCGGAACCGACCCCACCACATTGGCGGCGTCGACGATCACCAGAGTCCTCTCACCTGTCATCCCCGAAGGATGCCAGGTCAGCCGCCGGTGGCCGGGGACTTCTTCGCGGACTCGGGGATGGTGCCGTCCTCGCGGACAGCCTTCCAGAGGTCGCCCGCCTGCGGCTCGGCCGCCACCACACGGTTGGGGTCCTGCTTGTCGTAGGCGACCGGCAGCATGATCGTCTCCATGGAGGAGGGGTCGACGCCGTTCATGGAACGGGCGAACTCGCTGAGCGAGGTCAGGGACGCGAGCCCCTCGTCGGTCGTCAGCGACTTGGTCGCGGAGTTGGCGATCCTGTACGTCGTCGTCGGACTGCCCAGCAGGTCCTGCGACTTGATCTCGGTGAGCAGCGCGAGCAGGAACTGCTGCTGGAGGCCGATGCGCCCCAGGTCGCTGCCGTCCCCGATGCCGTGGCGGGTACGGACGTAGGCGAGGGACTGGGTGCCGTCGAGCTTGTGCGTGCCGGCGGTGAGGTCGAGACCGGAGGCCTTGTCCTTGATCGGCTCCTCGACCTCGACGGTGACACCGCCGATGGCGTCGACCAGATCCTTGAACCCGGCGAAGTTGATCTCCAGGTAGTGGTCGATCCGGACCCCGGACATCTTCTCGACGGTCTTCACCACACAGGCCGGACCGACCTGCGAGTAGACGGAGTTGAACATGACCCGCTCGGCGGACGCCACGGCCGAGCCGTCGGACTTCACGCACTCGGGCCGGGTCACGAGGGTGTCGCGCGGGATGGACACGGCGACGGCCTCGGTGCGGCCCTCGGGTATGTGCACCACCAGCGCGGTGTCGGACCGGGCCCCGCTGACGGCACCGCCGCCGCCCAGCTCCTTGTTCTCGGCGCCGGCGCGCGAGTCGGAACCGAGGACGAGCAGGTTCTGACCGGTGGTGGGGAGCTTCTCGGGACGGTCCCCGCCGAGCGCTTTGTCGATGTCGACGCCCGTGATGTTGCTGTCGAGGTCCTGGTACATCCAGTACGCCGTGCCACCGCCCGCGAGCAGGAGCACGAGCAGGACGCCGAGCGTGATCTTGAGGCCGCGGCGGCGCTTACGGGGCTTGGGTGCGCGTCTGGACCGGGATTCGTCCGATATCTGTGATCCGGTGCCGGTGGTCTGATCAGTCATGGGCTCGTCTGGTTCTTCCGTCGGGACGCGCCGGGCGCGTGCGAGAGGAGAGGAAGGGAAAGGCGGACGGTCCGGCCCAGGTGATCCGGAGCCATCCGTCGGTGCGTATCGTCCGGGCGTCGTTCACGCCTCGAAGTCGCATTCTGTGATAGGAAGCACGCTGAAATCGACCCCTGTCGAGTATTATTGTGACACCAGTTGACACTGTGAAAGCAGAACTGGTCATTCGACAGAAAAAACCACGGGACTCCGCCCATCGCCGTTCGGCACCGGAGGAAGTACTCGGTGAAGAACGGGCGGGGAACAATGGGTGTGCGTTCAGGGCGCAGACGTACCGGTGAGCCTGTCGGGAGGGGACCTTCCGGACCCGCCGTCCGGACCGCCTCCGCACCGCGCGCCGTGGCGGCCGCGCCGCGCACGACCGGGTGGCTCGTACCGGACAGGGAAGGCCGCCTCACCGCGTACGCCCCCGGAAGGAACGGGGGCATCGTGCGCTGGACCGAGTCCGCCCGGCAGCCCACCGGCTGGACCCCGCCCGAACTCCTGCTCGCCGACACGGGGATGCTCCCGTACCTCTCCGTCGCGCGCGGTCCCCACGGTTACGTCGACCTCTTCACCACGCGCCGCAAGGGCCAGGACCCCCAGGCGCCCCTGGAGATCGTCTACGCGTCCCAGTACCAGACGGGCCGGCCGATGACCGGCTGGCACTCGATCGGCAACCCGCACGGACAGGACGCCGCGCAGGCGTCGGCCATCGGCGCGCCGGTGGCCGTCGTCGACGGGAGCGACGTGGTCCACGTCTTCGTCCGCAGCGCGACCGGTGGGGTGTTCACCCGCCGGCGCGGTCAGGGCGGCACCTGGGGCAAGTGGACGGCCCTGCCGTGCAAGCGGGTACGGGAAGGCATCTCCGCGGTCGTCACCGGATCCGGCCGCGTCGAACTCCTCATGCCCGCCGACAAGGGCGTGTACGTGTGGCGGCAGGAGAAGCCGGGCGGCTCCCTGGACCGTGCTCCCAACCTGGTGTTCATCGCCCGCGCGGAGACGGCGTCGGGCATCGGGTCCTACGAGGACCGGGTCACCCACTTCTGGCGCGACGACGCCACCGGTGAGGTCGTCGCCTACCGGGTGCCCGGACCCGGCGGCGAGGACGTCGCGCCCGCCCCGCTGGACGGCCGGTCGGGCCGGGGACCGCTCGCCCTGTCCCGGTGCGTCGTGGACGGCTACGACTGCACCGTGCTGGCCCAGGCCGAGGAAACCGGCACCCTCGCGGTGACCGCCTACCCGACGGAGATGGAATCCGCCGGCGCCTGGTGGGCCGACACCGACGAACCCTGCGAGGGCGCCCCCGCGCTCGCCCGCGACCGGGCGGGCCGGCTGGTCGTCGCGGCGATCGGCCGCGAGGGCGGGCTGAGCGTGACCCGGCAGCGGGCGGACCGGCAGGGGATGGCCCTGGAGGGCTGGCTCCGCGTCTGAGCCCGTCCCCGGGCGGCACGCGGGGCACACGGGACGGCCTCCGGCCGGCGGCTGGGTCCTGTCCACGGGTCCCCGCTACTCCGCCCGCTCGGAGACACGGACGGAGAGCTCGGTGCCGGCCGTGTAGTACGGCTTGACCAGGACGGCCGGGCCGTCGTCGGACGGCACCACGGTGTTGGGGTAGGCGAAGACACTCTTCACGTCCACCACGTCGGAGAGGAAGCGGCCCAGCCGCGCGACCACGGGGTCGTACCGTCGGCCGACCCACAGGTCCCACAGCTCGTGACGGCCCACGAGCTGCTCGGCCAGGTCCGAGGCGGGCAGCGCGAAGGAGAAGTCGGCGGCGCCCGAGGAACTGCCGGACAGCCAGAAGCTGTGTCCCTCCACGCCACGGCGGCGCATCAGGAGCAGGGGCTCCGCGTCCCCGAAGTCCGACCCGTACAGCAC
The DNA here is from genome assembly GCF_055583745.1 of Streptomyces sp. NPDC104381. Lineage (NCBI taxonomy): Bacteria > Bacillati > Actinomycetota > Actinomycetes > Kitasatosporales > Streptomycetaceae > Streptomyces > Streptomyces sp. NPDC104381. The sequence continues at coordinate 664,815 of NZ_JBVJNK010000002.1, read as the reverse complement.
GCCCCGCAGATGGATGGTGCCCTCGCTGATCCAGACCTCCGTGGCCTCCGCGTGCCGTTCCCGCGTCCAGGTGCGCAGCACCAGATGGCCGCTCTCGGAGGCGTACGGGAGCTGGACCACGGTGCCTTCGGGGCCGGTCGCCACCGGGCCGAAGCCCCGCAGATCGATGCTTCCCGGCCGTACCTTGGCGGGCTTGCCCTCACCGGTGTCCAGATGGACGTCCCAACGGCCCTCCGTCAGCACCTCGGGCCCGGCCGGGACCACCGCCGAGTAGAGGTGTGCCCCCAGGTGCCCGGCGGGCAGCAGAGGGAGCCGGACGGGCCGCTCGCCACGCCCGGCCTTCCGCCGGTGCAGCACCAGGTGCAGACCCTCACGGCCCTCCTTCACCCCGGCCAGGCGCAGACCGATCAGGCCGTCGGGCTCCACGACGCACCCCACCGAGACCTCGGCGGCGGGGCGGGACTCCCTGCGTGTCCTCCGGGACATCCTGATGACCTTCTCGAAGCGCCCCGCGGCCTCCTCCGCGCCGTAACGGCGGGAGTCCTGGAGGGCCTGGCTCCCCATCCGTACGCGGGCCTCCTCGTCCTCGACCAGGCGCAGCAGCGCTGCGGCGAACGCGTCGACGTCGCCGACCGGGGTGAGCAGGCCGTTGACCTCGTGCCGGACGATCTCGGGCGGTCCGCCCGGGCAGGCCGTGGAGACGACGGGCAGACCGCACCGCATGGCCTCCGCCAGTGCCAGACCGAACGACTCGCGGTCCGACGTGCAGGCGGCCACGGCGGCCGCCGCCCACCGGGCCTCCAGCCGGGGCTCCTCCATCATCAGGAAGACGTGGTTGTAGAGGTCGAGGTCGGCGACCAGGGCACGGAGCGCCCCGTACTCGGGGCCGGTGCCGAAGATCCTCAACTGCCAGTCGGGGTGCGCTCCGCAGACCTGCGCGAAGGCCTGGACGAGCAGATCGAAACGCTTCTCGGGCACGAGCCGCCCCGCCGCCATCACGACCCGGGACCTGCCGTCCGCCGGGAGCACCCGCGGCTCGGGTACGCAGTCGGGGTGGGCGTACACCGCGATGCCGCCCGGCAGCCCGGCCTCCGTCACCGCCGTGGCCTCGGCCGCGCTCGGCACGATCACGGCGTCCAGCCTGCCGAGCCCCGCCCACGCGCGGCTCTGCTCCTGCGCGGACAGCACCGTGCTCAGCAGGTGCAGCTGGCCCAGGCGCAGGGCCCTGGGACGGCCCCAGCGGGACACGTAGGCCGCCAGCTCCAGGCTGGTCCCCACCACCACCTGGGCCTGTGTCTCGCCGAGGTACTCCTCCACCTTGTCGTCGGTCAGCAGGCTGTAGCGCCAGGACATCGCCTGCGTACGCGGGATGACCCGGGACGGGGTGAGCCGCCGGACGTCCTGCTTGTCGGGGCGGCGTCCCTCACGCAGATCCAGCAGGGAGACGGCGCGCACGCCGGGGGCCGGCGCCAGGGCCGGGCGGTCGAGCCAGCGGAACACCGAGACGACCCGGACCTCGTGGGTGTCGGCCAGCGCGCCCGCGAGGTCGAGCACGGCACGGGTCGTGCCGTCGGCCCCGAACGCGTTCTGGACCAGGAAGTCGATCTTCAACGCTGCGCCGGCTTCTCGTAAGGGCTGGGAAGGGGGAAGTACGCCTCGAAGAACGGATGGATCAGGGCCTCCTGATCAGCCACGTCGTCCTCGGTGGTGAACGAGTCGTTCACACAGAAGACGGCGGCGTCCCGCCGCTTGAGCAGCCTGTCGAGCTTCTTGGAGAGCTGGACCATCGACAGATGGAGATAGGCGTACGGGATGGAGTCGGGCACCCCGCGCCCCGTGAAGTACGAGTAGTACGGATACATGCAGGTGCCCACGTCGATGTCCGTACCGCTGCGGAAACGGGCGGCCGCGGTCGCACGGAAGACGTCCGCGTACTCCCGCTCCATCTCCTCCAGGACACTGCGGCGCAGCGGCACCGGCGTGTGCTTCATCGCGTCGATGATGGTGCGGCCGAACCGCTCCTCCAGAAGGGCGCGCACATTCTTCCGGGCCACCTCGTGCGGCAGGTCGTCCGGCCGGACCGGGCCCATCGGAATGCGGACCGTGTCCGGGTAGTACTTCGACGCGCCGTTCGGCAGGAAGAACTCGTGCGGGGTGATCGGCCTGCCCACGAAGACGTCGTCGTTGAAGTGGATGAAGTGCTCGGAGAGTCCGGGAACGCGGTGCAACTGCGCGCTGATGGCGTGCGAGTTGAACACCGGCAGGCGGTCCGTCTCCCGGAAGATCTCCCGGTGCGACACGACGGTGATGCCCTCGGCGGACTCGTCGAGCCAGTGCGGCACCTGGTCGTCGGTGACCAGGAAGATATGGCGGACCCACGGGGCGTACATGTGCAGCGAGCGCATCGAGTACAGCAGCTCGTCACGGTTGATGTAGCGCCCGGCGCTCGCGGACTCCTCGTGGAAGACGTCGCCCGACGCCTCGGCCCTGCGCCGCTGCCAGGCCGGGTCGTCGCTGTCCACCCAGGTGTAGACGACGTCGATGGGGAAGGTGATCTCGTCCGGTCCGGTGCAGACGAACTCCCGGCGGGTCGGCAGCCCGGCCGGCTCCGGCTTGCGCCCCCAGCGCCGTTGCCTGGGCGCCTCTTCCACCCGGAGCGGCGGTGCCAGCCGGCTGAAGCGATGCGGAGAGACGAGCGTCATCTCACCCTCCGGCAGGAGGAAGCTCGCGCCCCGGTTGATCCGGGGCGGCAGCAGGCGGCCCTCCTCCTCCCGCCAGAACTCGATGTCGCAGCCGTACTCGACGCCGTACACCAGCTCACCCGAGAGATCGGCCTGGAACCAGATGGCACGCAGTACGTCCACGGTCTCCAGGCCCTGCCAGGAGGACTCGCGGGCACCGAGGTGCAGCAGCTCGCTGGTGCGCTGGACGGGGACCCTGCGCTGGATGTATCCGGGACTGCGGCTGAACAACGACCGCAGCGTCTGGGCCACCCGGCCGCGCTGGGTGTCGCGTACGCCGATCGCCGACGAGGTGTCCTCCGTTCCGGGCACCACGAAGTGCTCGACGCCGGCCTGCGTCAGCGCGGTGGACACCAGTTGAAGGTGCTGGGCCCGTACCCCCAGAGGGGTGAGGCCGGGCTGCACGTGCGCCAGCCGGCGGTGCATGCCGACGGGGATCTCGTGCATGCCCGCCGGCAGGGCCCGGCTCGGGCGTTCAGCCGTTGCGTTGATCGGATGGATCACCGAATACTCCAGAACATCAGTGCGCCGTGAAGGACGGCGGGACGCCGCTCACGCGGGTGGCCACGGCAGGCCACCCGCGTGATCCGGTCAGACGGAGGCCACCGGCCGGACGGGGCCCACGGGGACCCCGGTCCGCTGCGCCGCGGCTTCGAGGACGGCTTCGGCCACGGCGACGGTGCCGGTGGCCTGTTCGAGGGTGACGATGTCGGCCTCCCTGCCCAGCACGGCGTCGCGGAAGGTCTCGTGCTCGACCAGCAGGGGCTCGCGCTTGACGATCGCGTAGCGCGTGACATCGCCCTCGGACACCCCGCGGAACTGGCGCAGGCCCTCCCACTCGGTGGGCTGCGATCCGTTCGCGTAGAACCACAGGTCCGCCGTGAGGGTGTCGGCCACGAAGCAGCCGTGCTCCCCGGTCACGATGGTGACCCGTTCCTTCAGCGGGGACAGCCAGTTGACCAGATGGCTGGTGACCGCCCCGGACGACAGGTGCCCCACGAACGCCACGAGGTCCTCGTGGGCACGCCCGCTGCGCGAGACCGTCGCGGAGGCGACCGACTCGTAGTGGCTGTCGGTGAGCCAGGCGGTCAGATCGATGTCGTGGGTCGCCAGGTCGTAGACCACCCCGACATCCGCGATCCGGGCGGGGAAGGGCCCCTGACGCCGCGTCACCACCTGGTGGACCTCACCCAGTTCGCCCATGTCCAGACGGGCCCGCAGCTCCCGCAGAGCCGGGTTGTACCGCTCGATGTGCCCGACGCCGGCCACCAGGCCCGCCTCGGCGAAGGCGCGGGTGATGACCCCGGCCGACCGCACCGACGGAGCGATCGGCTTCTCGATCAGGGCGTGGACCCCGTGGCCCGCCAGTTCCAGCGCGACCTCCTCGTGCAGCGCGGTGGGGCAGGCGACGACGGCGTAGTCGATGCCCTCGGCCACCAGCTCCGCGACCGTGCGGAAGACCGGCACGGCACCGGGCGCGCCGTCCGGCGCCGCCACCGGGTCGGCGACGCCCGCCAGCTCGACGCCCTCCAGACCGTGCAGCACCCGGGCGTGGTTGCGGCCCATCGACCCGAGACCGATCAGCCCGGCCCGCAGAGACCTCTCCCGGCTCATGCGCGTCCCTCCACGACCTCGTTGACGGTGGCCGTGAGCCGGTCGAGCTCCTCCGGCGTGAGCATCGGGTGCACGGGTACGGAGAGCGCCTGCGCCGCGGCCAGCTCCGTCTCGGCGAGGTCACCGCTGACATACCCGAGGGCCCTGTCGCCGCTCCGGAAGGGCTTCAGACGGTGCACCGGGGTGGGGTAGTACACCGCGTTGCCGATCCCGCGCTCCTGCAGTTCCCGGGAGACCGTGTCCCGGTCCTTGCCGGCCTCGGCGTCCACACGGATCGTGTACTGGTGGTAGACGTGCCGGGCGCCCTCGGCGACCGGCGGGGCGACGACGCCCCTCAGGCCCGCGTCGAGCGCGGAGGCGTTGGCACGGCGCCGGTCGGTCCAGGCGTCCAGGCTGCGCAGCTGGACGCGCCCGATCGCCGCCGACACATCCGTCATCCGGACGTTGAAGCCCACGATCTCGTTGGCGTAGCGCTGCTCCATGCCCTGGTTGCGCAGCAGCCGCAGGGTGCGCGCGAGTGCCGCGTCGCCCGTGGTGACCATGCCGCCCTCGAGGCTGTGCATGTTCTTGGTCGGATAGAAGCTGAAGCAGCCGGCGGCGCCGAAGGCACCCACGGGGGTCCCGTCCAGCGCGGCGCCGTGGGCCTGAGCGGCGTCCTCGACCACGGCGAGGCCGTGCCGCCCGGCCACCGCGGTGAGCTCCGCCATGGACGCCGGGTGCCCGTACAGGTGCACCGGCATGATCGCGGCGGTGCGCGGGGTGACCGCGGCCTCGGCCGCGCCCGGGGAGAGGCAGAAGCTGTCGCGCTCGATGTCGGCGAAGACCGGGGTGGCGCCCACGAGCCGGACCGCGTTGGCGGTCGCGGCGAACGTGAACGAGGGGACGATCACCTCGTCGCCGGGGCCGATGCCGAGCGCCATCAGGGAGAGGTGCAGGGCGCTGGTGCCCGAGTTGACCGCCACGCAGTGGCGGCCGTCGACGAACTTCGAGAACTCCTCCTCGAACGCGGCGACCTCCGGGCCCTGGACGACCATGCCGCTGCGCAGCACACGCACCGCGGCCTCGATCTCGTCCTCTCCGATCACCGGAGCTGCGGCGCGTATCACCTGGGGGTCAGTAGTCATTGGTTCCACTTCACAGAGTTCGGTAGGTCGAGGGCGGGCTCGGGCCGGGCGGTCTCCGCCGGGCCGGGGGAGAGCCGGGGGGTGTCCGGTCCAGGCCGCTCGTAGGGACTGGGGACGGGGAAGTAGGTCTCGAGGAACGTCCTGAGCATCGCGGTCCGCGCTTCCGCGGTGTCCGGGTCGTCGACCGTGTCGTTGATGCAGAACGTGTGGTAATCGCGCCTGGCGAGCAGCCTGTTGAGATGCCTGCCGGTGTTCGGGGCGGCCAGGTCCAGATAGGTGTAGCGGATCCGCCCCGGCACCGATCGGCTCGTCTGCTGCCCGTAGTAGTGGTGCAGCGACGAGGTGATCGAGAGGTCGGTCGGGCTGCGGAAGTGCGAGTGCTGCGTCTGCCGGTGCTCGGCCGGGTAGCGGTCCTCGATCTCCTGGAGGATGTCGCGCCGCAGCGAGTGCGGCACGTGCTTCATCTTCCTGGTCAGCACCCGGTCGAAGGTCCCCGCGATGACGACGCGGTTGTTCTTCGCGGCGATCTCCGAGGGCGGGTCCTCGGCGGAAGCCGGAGTCATGGGGACGAGCGAGTTCGAAGGGAAGTACTTCGAGAGCCCGTTGGCGTGGAAGAACTCCTCGGCGGTCACGCTGCGGCCGAGGAACACGTCGTCGTTGAAGTACAGGAAGTGGTCCGAGAGCCCCGGGATGTGGTGCAGCTGGCTCTCGATGGCATGCGAGTTGAACGTCGGCAGGGCCGAGGCCTCGCTGAAGATCTCGCTGTGCGGGACCACCTTGAGCCCGGGGTGGTCGGTGTGGAGCCACGCGGGCACCTGTCCGTCCGTGACCAGGTAGATGGTGCGGAGCCACGGGGCGAACTGGTGCAGGGAGCGCAGGGAGTAGCGCAGCTCGTCGCGGCTGGTGAAGCGCGCGGCGCTGATCGCCTGCTCGTGGTAGTCGGTCCGGCCGAGCGCGGTGGCCCGGCGGCGGATCCACTCGGGATCCGCGCCGTCGACCCAGGTGTAGACCGCGTCCACCGGGAAGGTGACCTCGTCCGGGAGGGACAGCGTGAACTCGGACCGCGTCGCGACCTGCGGTGCGGCGTCCACCAGACCGCTGACCGGACCGGTGAAATGACTGACCGGCACCCGGACGGGGCTCTCGGCGGCGACCACGGCGGTCGCGGTGAGATTGGGAACGGGGGCGAGGAGCAGCCCGTCTTCCTCGGTCCAGTATTCGATGGCACACGCGTGGTTGGGGCCGAGCGTCCACCGACCGCCGGGGTCGGTGAGGAGCCACCAGATCCGCAGAATCGTTTCTTCTGAGGTCTGGGCCCAGGAGGCGCGCTGATCGGCGTGCAGGGGCTTGCCCCCGGCGGCGCCGCCGGCCAGCAGGGCGCCGGCGGCGAGGCCGCTCACCCGCAGGGCCCTCTCGGCGCGCTGGCGTTCGCCCGCCGGTACCGCCACCGCGGTCATGGTCACCGAGGTGCCGCGCACGCAGAAGTAGGGGATGCCGTGCCGCTCCAGCACGTCGGTCACGCGCAGGAGGTTGGTGGCACGGGCGACGGACGGCGTCAGCCCTTCCGTCACCTCGGCGGCGCGCACCCCGCGTGCGTACCAGACCAGCTTCACGCCCGGCCGGCCCGCGTCGCGCCGCAGGCGCTTGCTCAGCCGTACGCTCAGGTGCTTGCGCAGGACGCGGGAGGTCGTGCCGAGCCCGGACAGGCCGTGCTGAAGGATCAGCCGGTTGCGGGCGGGCAGGAGCCGCACCAGGAAGTGTCTCAGGGCGTGCGGCAGCATGCGCCGGTAAAGGCGCAGCAAGGTAGAGGCCTCCGGGTTGCCCATTGCTCGTCTACTCCGTGTTCCCCCGCTCGGCCTCACGGCGAGCAACCATCACGCGTCACAGCGACCGTGCGTCGGACTCGGCAGGCGGAGCGCGGAGGTGGGGATCCGCCGAAGGTTCAGCCAAGTGAAGCAAACGTGTCGCAGAGGTGAAGAATAACAAGATTCTAAGGTTGAGTCTGCAATTAAATGGTTCCGATTCGGCTACGTAGCTGGCATTTCCGTACACACGAAAGCGGGCCGTACGGTGATCCGTACGGCCCGCTCTCCGCTGGTTGCGCAGATTCGGTGAAGAGGACTGCGGCGGTGTTACGCCGGGACGCTCGCCACGCCCTGCGCCAGGAACGGCTTGCCGTTCACCCGCTGCGAGACGCCCTCACGGTCCAGGTACGGCGTGATGCCGCCCAGGTGGAAGGGCCAGCCCGCACCGGTGATCAGGCAGAGGTCGATGTCCTGCGGCTCCGCGACGACACCCTCGGCCAGCATCAGGCCGATCTCCTGGGCCACCGCGTCCAGGACGCGGTCGCGGACCTGGTCCTCCGTCAGGACGGAGTCGCCCTGCTTGAGGAGGGCTGCGACCTCGGGGTCGAGGACCGGCGCGCCCGAGTCGTAGACGTAGAAGCCGCGCTTGCCGGCCTTGACGACCGCCGCGAGGTTCTCGGAGACCGTGAAGCGGTCCGGGAACGCGCGGTTCAGGGTCTCGGAGACGTGCAGGCCGATGGCCGGGCCGACCAGCTCCAGCAGCACCAGCGGGGACATCGGCAGGCCGAGCGGCTCGATGGCCTTCTCCGCCGTCCCGACCGGGGTGCCCTCGTCGATGATGTTCTGGATCTCGCCCATGAAGCGGGTGAGGATGCGGTTCACGACGAACGCCGGGGCGTCCTTCACGAGCACCGCGGTCTTCTTCAGCTTGCGGGCGACACCGAAGGCCGTGGCCAGGGAGGCGTCGTCGGTCTGCTCGCCGCGGACGATCTCCAGGAGCGGGAGGATCGCGACCGGGTTGAAGAAGTGGAAGCCGACGACCCGCTCGGGGTTCTTCAGCTTCGACGCCATCTCGGTGACCGAGAGGGACGAGGTGTTGGTGGCGAGGATCGCGTGCGCCGGGGCGACCGCCTCGACCTCCGCGAACACCTGCTGCTTGACGCCGATCTCCTCGAAGACGGCCTCGATGATGAAGTCGGCGTCGGAGAAGCCCTCCGCCTTGTCCAGCACACCGGAGACCAGGGCCTTCAGGCGGTTGGCCTTGTCCTGGTTGATGCGGCCCTTGCCGAGCAGCTTCTCGATCTCGGCCTGGACGTAGCCCACGCCCTTGTCGACGCGCTCCTGGTCGATGTCCGTGAGGACGACCGGGACCTCCAGGCGGCGCAGGAACAGCAGCGCCAGCTGCGAGGCCATCAGGCCCGCGCCCACCACGCCGACCTTGGTGACCGGACGGGCCAGGGACTTGTCCGGGGCACCGGCCGGGCGCTTGGCGCGCTTCTGGACCAGGTTGAAGGAGTAGATCCCGGAGCGCAGCTCGCCACCCATGATCAGGTCCGCGAGGGCCTGGTCCTCGGCGTCGAAGCCGGCGGACAGGTCGCCGCTCTTCGCCGCGGCGATGATCTCCAGCGCGCGGTACGCGGCCGGGGCCGCCCCGTGCACCTTGGAGTCGGCGATGGCCTTGCCGCGGGCGACGGCCTGGTCCCAGGCGTCACCGCGGTCGACCTCGGGACGCTCCACCGCGATCTCGCCCTTGAGGACGGACGCGGTCCAGATCAGGGACTGCTCCAGGAAGTCCGCGCCCTCGAAGATCGCGTCGGCGATCCCGAGCTCGAAGACCTGCTTGCCCTTGAGCTGGCGGTTCTGGTTCAGCGAGTTCTCGATGATCACCGAGACCGCGCGGTCCGCGCCGATCAGGTTGGGGAGCAGCGCGCAGCCGCCCCAGCCGGGGACCAGGCCGAGGAAGACCTCGGGCAGCGAGAACGCCGGCAGCGCGCTGGAGACGGTGCGGTAGGAGCAGTGCAGACCGATCTCCACACCGCCGCCCATGGCCGCGCCGTTGTAGTACGCGAACGTGGGGACCGCGAGGCCGGAGAGACGGCGGAAGACGTCGTGGCCGCCCTTGCCGATGGCCAGCGCGTCCTTGTGGTCCTTGAGGAGCTCGACACCCTTGAGGTCGGCGCCGACCGCGAAGATGAACGGCTTGCCGGTGACACCGACGCCGACGATCGTGCCCTCGGCCGCCTCCTTCTCGACCTGGTCGACGGCGGCGTTCAGGTTCGCCAGCGACTGCGGGCCGATGGTGGTCGGCTTGGTGTGGTCGAAGCCGTTGTCCAGCGTGATGAGCGCGAAGCGCCCCGCGCCGCCGGGCAGGTCGAGGTGGCGTACGTGCGCCTGGGTGACGACCTCGCCGGGGAACAGCTCGGCCGCGCCCTTCAGAAGCTCAGTGGTGGAGCTCACTTGTTGCCTCCGTTGAAGTTCGGGTTCTCCCAGACGACCGTCGCGCCCATGCCGAAGCCGACGCACATGGTCGTCAGGCCGTAGCGGACCTCCGGCTGCTCCTCGAACTGGCGGGCCAGCTGAGTCATCAGGCGGACGCCGGACGAGGCGAGCGGGTGGCCGTAGGCGATCGCGCCGCCGTACTGGTTGACGCGCTGGTCGTCGTCGGCGATGCCGTAGTGCTCCAGGAAGGCGAGCACCTGCACGGCGAATGCCTCGTTGATCTCGAAGAGACCGATGTCGTCGATGGAGAGACCGGCCTTGGCCAGCGCCTTCTCCGTCGCCGGGATCGGGCCGTAGCCCATGACCTCCGGCTCGACACCCGCGAAGGCGTACGACACGAGACGCATCTTGACCGGGAGGCCCAGCTCGCGGGCCGTCTCCTCGGAGGCGAGCAGCGAGGCGGTGGCGCCGTCGTTGAGACCCGCGGCGTTACCGGCCGTCACGCGGCCGTGGGCGCGGAACGGGGTCTTCAGACCGGCCAGCGACTCCAGGGTGGTGCCCGGCCGCATCGGCTCGTCGGCGGTGACCAGGCCCCAGCCCGTCTCGCCCGCCTCGGCGTTGGTGCGGCGTACGGAGACCGGTACCAGGTCCTGCTGGATCTTGCCGTTGGCGTACGCCTTGGCGGCCTTCTCCTGCGAACGGACCGCGTACTCGTCGGCGCGCTGCTTGGTGATCGAGGGGTACCTGTCGTGCAGGTTCTCCGCGGTCATGCCCATGAAGAGGGCGGACTCGTCGACCAGCTTCTCCGAGACGAGGCGCGGGTTCGGGTCCACGCTCTCGCCCATCGGGTGGCGGCCCATGTGCTCGACACCGCCGGCGATGACGACGTCGTACGCGCCGAAGGCGATGGAGCCGGCCGTCGAGGTGACGGCGGTCAGGGCACCCGCACACATGCGGTCGATCGAGTAACCGGGGACGGACTGCGGCAGACCGGCCAGGATTCCGGCGGTGCGGCCGAGCGTGAGGCCCTGGTCGCCGATCTGCGTGGTCGCGGCGATGGCGACCTCGTCGATCTTCGCGGGGTCCAGGTCCGGGTTGCGGCGCAGCAGCTCCCGGATGGCCTTCACGACGAGATCGTCGGCGCGGGTCTCGTGGTAGATGCCCTTCGGGCCCGCTTTGCCGAACGGGGTGCGGACGCCGTCGACGAAGACGACGTCCCGGATGGTACGAGGCACGGTGGCTCTCCTCCAGGGTGCGGGGTGGCACTGCTGCGGGCGCACGCATCGGCACGCCACGACCCTCATGCTACTTGCGGGTAACCGGACTGCCCACCCCCCACCACCGGAGCGGCGAACGTCACACGCGCAGGGGACGCGACGGGTGGCCCGGGAAGGGCGGACAACTGGCGCGAATTCGATCCTCGTCGACGGACCGGCCCGGTGCCCCGCCCCGACACGCGTACGCCCCCCACCGATCCGGCAGGGGGCGTACGCGTGTCGTCGGAGGTCAGACGCTCGTGTCCAGCGCCCGCAGCAGCAGCGGACCGACCTGCTGGATCTGCCAGCGGCGCGCGCCGTGCCCGGCCAGCGCGGTCTCGACCGCGCCCGGGGTCAGGACCTTCGGCGGCTCCCAGCAGACCCGGCGCACGGTGTCCGGGGTGATCAGGTTCTCCTGGGGCATGTGCAGCCGCTCGGCGAGCTCCGACACGGCCGTACGGGCCGCCGAGAGCCGGGCCGCCGCGGCCGGGTCCTTGTCCGCCCACGAGCGGGGCGGCGGAGGGCCCGCCGGCTGCTGGCCGGGCTGCGGCAGCTCCGACTCGGGCAGCCCCTTGGCCCGGTCGACGGCCGCCTGCCACTGCTCCAGCTGACGGCGCCCCATGCGGTGGCCGAAGCCGGGCAGCGCGGTGAGCGCCTGTACGTTCGCCGGGAGCGCCAGCGCCGCCTCGATGATCGCCGCGTCGCCGAGCACCTTGCCCGGCGAGATGTCCCGGCGCTGCGCCACCTGGTCACGGGCGGTCCACAGCTCCCGTACGACCGCGATCTGACGGCGGCGGCGCACCTTGTGCATGCCGGAGGTCCGGCGCCACGGGTCCTTGCGCGGGGGAGCGGGCGGGGCGGAGGCGATGGCGTCGAACTCCTCCAGCGCCCACTCCAGCTTGCCCTGCCGGTCCAGCTCCTCCTCCAGGGCGTCGCGCAGATCCACCAGCAGCTCGACGTCGAGCGCGGCGTAGCGCAGCCACGGGTCGGGCAGGGGGCGGGTGGACCAGTCGACCGCGGAGTGGCCCTTCTCCAGGGCGTAGCCGAGGACGTTCTCCACTATGGCGCCCAGGCCCACGCGCGGGAATCCCGCCAGCCGTCCGGCGAGCTCCGTGTCGAAGAGCGAGGTCGGGGTCATGCCTATGTCGCGCAGGCAGGGCAGGTCCTGGGTGGCCGCGTGCAGGATCCACTCGGCTCCGGTGAGGGCCTGGCCGAGCGCGGACAGGTCGGGACAGCCGACCGGGTCGACCAGTGCGCTCCCCGCGCCCTCGCGGCGCAGCTGCACGAGATAGGCGCGCTGCCCGTAGCGGTACCCCGAGGCGCGCTCGGCGTCGACGGCCACCGGGCCGGTGCCCGCGGCGAAGGCCGCGACCACCCCGGCCAGCGCGTCGTCGGTCGCCACCACCGGGGGGATGCCCTCGCGCGGTTCGAGCAAGGGGATCGGCGCCGGGGCGACGTCGTCCGGGGGAGCGCCCCCGGTGGTTCGCAGTGAGGTGTCTGCTGCGGTCTCTTGGGCGTCGGTCACATGCCAAGGGTATCTGTGTATGTGCGTCGCCCGTCGACGGAACGTTCCGTCGACGGGCGGCCATGCACGTAAACCGGCCGGATACGCATCCGCGCAGGTGCCGGCGGGGTGGGGGGATCAGTGGATGATGCCGGTACGCAGGGCTACGGCGACCATTCCGGCGCGGTCTCCGGTGCCGAGCTTGCGGGCGATGCGGGCGAGGTGGCTCTTGACGGTGAGGGCGGAGAGGCCCATCGAGACGCCGATGGCCTTGTTGGACTGGCCTTCGGCGACCAGGCGGAGCACCTCCACCTCACGGCCGGAGAGTTCGCGGTAGCCGCCCGGGTGGCTCGGGGAACCGGGAGGCCTGCGGTGCATTCGGGCGGCGTTCGCTCCGATGGGGGCGACGCCGGGGCGGGTGGGGTGGCCGATGTTGGTACGGGTGCCGGTGACGACGTAGCCCTTCACGCCGCCCGCGAGGGCGTTGCGCACCGCGCCGATGTCATCGGCGGCGGAGAGGGCGAGGCCGTTCGGCCAGCCGGCGGCTCGGGTCTCGGACAGCAGGGTCAGCCCGGAACCGTCGGGCAGGTGGACGTCGGCAACGCAGATGTCGCGCGGGTTGCCGACGCGGGGGCGGGCCTCCGCGATGGACGACGCCTCGATGACGTCACGAACTCCGAGTGCCCACAGATGGCGGGTGACGGTGGAACGGACGCGCGGGTCGGCCACGACGACCATGGCCGTCGGCTTGTTCGGGCGGTAGGCGACCAGGCTTGCGGGCTGCTCGAGGAGAACGGACACCAGGCCTCCTGGGGAGTGGCGGGACGGGCCGGCTCGGGGATGAAGCCGGGGCGAACCGTGCTTGAAGGGTCATTGACCTCTTCGGCAGCAGGTGCGTCCTCCTTTAGAGGAAGATCACGATTTAGTGAGTAACAATTCGGGCAAATAGGACGCGCGATCGATTGTACGAAAAGAGAGCCGGTCCCTGTGCGACCGGCTCTCCCCGAAGATGACGCAGCGTTATGAGACCTGGGGCCCCCGCCGCTGGGGCAGGCTCACCACCGCGGCGTCGGCCGTCCCCGACGGCGGCAGTCCGGCCAGCTGGCAGAGCAGATCGCCCCAGGCGACGAGATGGCCGGCGGTGTCGGGCACCCCGCCGCGCCCCTCACGCGGCGTCCACGAGGCCCGGATCTCGATCTGCGTCGCCGGCCGGCGCGCGGAGAGGGCGCCGAAGTAGTGCGAACCGGCGCGCGTCACCGTCCCCCCGGCCTCCCCGTACGAAAGCCCCCGGGCGTCCAGCGCACCCGTGAGCCAGGTCCAGCACACCTCGGGCAGCAGCGGGTCGGCCGCCATCTCCGGTTCCAGTTCGGCCCGTACGAGCGTCACCAGACGGAACGTGCCCTGCCAGGTGTCGTGCCCGGCCGGATCGTGCAGGAGGACCAGGCGGCCGTCGGCGAGATCGTCCTCGCCCTCCACGACGGCGGCCTCCAGCGCATACGCGTGCGGGGCCAGCCGCTGCGGCGGCCGGGTGGGCTCGACCTCCAGTTCGGGGCGCAGGCGGGCGGAGCGCAACGCGTCGACCGCCGCCCGGAACGCGGGCGGGACGGCGTCGCCGTCCGCACCCTCCTCGCTGTCAGTGCCATCGGAATGATCGGAAAATTGTCCCTGAGCCGGAGCCATGCGGGGAAGAGTAGGCGGAACCGGAGCGCCGTGCAGGGAGGGACACCCATGCGACGTCCGGCTCGTTGCCGCTCCGTGCGAAGATTCTGTGCGTGAGTGCCAACGACCTTCCCCAAGAGCGCAGCTCCGTCCGAACAGGGGAGGGCCCGTCCTCGGGCCTGCGGACGTCCCCCGCCACCCATGAATCGGCCTTCCTCAAGGCCTGCCGCCGTGAACCGGTGCCCCACACCCCGGTCTGGTTCATGCGTCAGGCGGGGCGCTCGCTGCCCGAGTACCTGAAGGTCCGCGAGGGCATCGCGATGCTGGACTCGTGCATGATGCCGGAGCTGGTCACCGAGATCACGATGCAGCCCGTGCGCCGCCACAAGGTCGACGCCGCGATCTACTTCAGCGACATCGTCGTCCCCCTCAAGGCCATCGGCATCGACCTCGACATCAAGCCCGGCATCGGCCCGGTGATCGCCGAGCCGATCCGTACCCGCGCCGACCTGGCCCGGCTGCGCGACCTCACGCCCGAGGACGTCCCGTACGTCACCCAGGCCATCGAGATGCTGACCGCCGAGCTCGGGGCCACGCCGCTGATCGGCTTCGCCGGTGCGCCGTTCACCCTGGCGAGCTATCTCGTGGAGGGCGGCCCGTCCCGCAACCACGAGCGCACCAAGGCCATGATGTACGGCGATCCGGAGCTCTGGGCCGACCTGCTCGACCGGCTCGCGGAGATCACCGGCGCCTTCCTGAAGGTCCAGATCGAGGCCGGCGCCTCCGCGGTGCAGCTCTTCGACTCCTGGGTCGGCGCCCTGGCCCCCGCCGACTACCGCCGTTCCGTGATGCCCGCCTCCGCGAAGGTCTTCGACGCGGTGGCGTCGTACGGCGTCCCCCGCATCCACTTCGGCGTCGGCACCGGCGAGCTGCTCGGCCTGATGGGCGAGGCCGGCGCGGACGTCGTCGGCGTGGACTGGCGCGTCCCGATGGACGAGGGCGCCCGCCGGGTCGGGCCCGGCAAGGCGCTCCAGGGCAACCTCGACCCGGCGGTGCTGTTCGCGCCGACCGAGGCGGTGGAGGCCAAGACCCGCGAGGTGCTCGACGCCGCCGCCGGTCTGGACGGCCACATCTTCAACCTCGGCCACGGCGTCATGCCGTCCACCGACCCGGACGCGCTGACGCGCCTGGTGGAGTACGTCCACCGGCAGACCGCGCGCTAGCTCCCGCCGGTCAGCTGCTCCCCGCCGCCCGCACCGCCGACACGGCCTTGCGGGCGGCGACCAGGACCGGGTCCCAGACCGGGGAGAACGGCGGGGCGTAGCCCAGGTCGAGGGCCGTCATGGCCTCCACCGTCATCCCGGCGGTGAGCGCCACCGCCGCGACGTCCACGCGCTTCGCCGCCCCCTCGCGGCCGACGATCTGCACCCCCAGGAGCCGGCCCGTCCGGTACTCCGCGAGCATCTTCACCGTCATCGGCCTCGCCCCCGGGTAGTAGCCCGCGCGGCCCGTCGACTCGATCGTCGCCGTGACGTAGCGCAGGCCGACCGCGCGGGCGTCCTTCTCGCGCAGCCCGGTCCTGGCGATCTCCAGGTCGCAGACCTTGCTCACCGCCGTACCGACCACGCCGGGAAACGTGCCGTAGCCGCCGCCGACGTTGGACCCGATGATCTGGCCGTGCTTGTTGGCGTGGGTGCCCAGCGCGATGTGCCGGGTGCGGCCGGCGACGAGGTCCAGGACCTCCACGCAGTCACCGCCCGCCCAGATGTCGTCGTGCCCCTCGACCCGCATCGACAGGTCCGTCAGCAAGCCGCCGTGCGGCCCCAGCGGCAGCCCGGCCTCGCGGGCCAGACCCGTCTCCGGCTCGACGCCGATACCGAGCACGACGACGTCCGCCGGGTAGGTGCCCCCCTCGGTGACGACCCCCGTGACCCGGCCGTCGTCGCCGGTGTCGATCCGGGTGACCTCGGCCCCGTTGACGGTGGTGATGCCCAGCCCGTCCATCGCCTCGTGGACCAGTCGCCCCATGTCCGGGTCGAGCGTCGCCATCGGCTGCTCGCCCCGGTTGAGCACCGTGACCTCGAAGCCGCGCTTCAGCATCGCCTCGGCCATCTCGACGCCGATGTAGCCCGCGCCGACGACGACCGCCCGGCGCCCCGGGGCCCGTTCCAGCGACTCCAGGAGCGCCTGGCCGTCACCCAGGGTCTGTACGCCGTGCACGCCCGGGGCGTCGATCCCGGGCAGGCCGGGGCGCACCGGACGCGCGCCCGTGGCGATCACCAGCTTGTCGTAGCCCGTCCAGTACGTCTCGCCGCTGTCGCGGTCCAGCGCCCGCACCCGGTGCCCGGCGACGTCGATCTCCGTCACCTCGGTGCGGGTGCGCAGATCGATCGAACGGGCCCTGTGCTCCTCGGGCGTACGGGCGACGAGGGCGTCCGGGCCCTCGACGTCGCCGCTCACCCAGTACGGGATGCCGCAGGCGGAGTACGATGTGAAGTCGCCCCGCTCGAAGGCGATGACGCTCATCGCGTCCGGCCCCTTCAGCCTGCGGGCCTGCGACGCGGCGGACATGCCCGCCGCGTCGCCTCCGACGACCACCAGTCGCTCCGCCGCCATGCCGGGTCCCTCCGCCGTCACCTACAGGTCAGGGGCCCACGCTACGGCTCCTACGCGGCCGGTGGGGCCTCCGGAGCCTCCGGGGCCTCGGGGACCCGCCGGGACGGTGCCGTGCGGCGCCCGGGCAGCCGGCCGCGCAACAGCCGCCACAGCAGCACCAGGAGGGCCGCCGCGGCGAGGAACGGCGCCGAGGCGCCGACCGCCACCGCGATCCACCGCAGCATCGTCACGAACGCGTCCCAGCCCCCGCCCAGCGCGTCGAGGAAGCCGGTGCCCTCCTCCTCGGGACCACCGCCCCTGCCCTCCGGCTCGCTGAGTTCGAGCGTGACGGTCGCCAGCGTCGTACGGTCCTTCAGCGACGCCTGCTGGGCGAGCAGCGACTCCAGGTCCGCCTGGCGGCTGCTGAGTTCGCCCTCCAGCGCGACCACGTCGGAGAGCTTCCCGGCCTTGTCCATCAGGTCGCGGACCCGTGCGACGCTGGCCCGCTGCGTCGCGATCCGGCTCTCGACGTCGACGACCTGCCCGGTGACGTCCTTCGCGTCCGACGTGCGGGACAGCAGCTTCCCCGACCCGGTGAGGCCGCGCAGCACCTCGTCGTACCTGGCCTGCGGCACGCGCAGGACCAGACGCGACACGTCATGGGTGTCGTCGACCCGTTCCGTGGTCTCCTCCGCCACGAGACCGCCGGCGTCCTCCGCGGTGCTCCGGGCCGCCGCGACCGCCTTCGGCACGCTCCCGACCTCGATGGCCAGGGTGGCCGTGCGAATGACGTGGACCGCGACGGCCGAGCCGGGATCCGGCGCCGAGGACGCGCTGTCGGCGGGCTTCCGCGCGGACTCCGCGCCGCCGCCGGCCGCCGCAGGGCCCGCCTTGCTGTCGGCCGCGGACCTGAACCCCTCGCCGCCGCCGTCGGAGGCACCGCCGCACGCACCGGTGGCCAGGAGCAGCACGAGAAGTCCGGCCGCCGCCGGCACGCGTGAGCGCCGGCCGGTACGTGCGGGTGGATGACTGTCCGTGTGCCGGTCGAAGTGCATGAGCGTCCCCCCAGGGCCGTCGTCGATGGTGCCGGTTCGACGCGCGGGACCCGTCCACGGGTTTCCTGCCAGGGGTTTCGAAGCGGTCACGTTCGGGACTCGGGACGGGTTTGAGAGAGTGGACCCATGCAGCGTTCTCTTCAGCGCGACACCACACGTACGGGCCACGTCGTCATCATCGGCGGCGGCATCGCCGGACTGGCCGCCGCGCACCGGCTGTTGGCCTCCGGCCTCCGGGTCACGGTCCTGGAGGCGACCGAGCGGCTCGGCGGCAAGCTGATGACCGGCGAGATCGCGGGCACCCAGGTCGACCTCGGCGCCGAGTCGATGCTCGCGCGCCGGACCGAAGGGGTCGGGCTGGCCACCGCGGCGGGGCTCGGCGACCGGCTCCAGCCGCCCGCCACCGCCACCGCGTCGGTCTGGACGCGCGACGCCCTGCGCCCCATGCCCAAGGGCCATGTGATGGGCGTACCGGGCGACCCGTCGGCGCTCAGCGGGGTGCTCTCGCCCGAGGGCCTGGCCAGGATCGCCGAGGAGCGCGACCTCACCCCGACCGCCGTCGGCGACGACGTCGCGGTCGGCAGTTACGTCGCCGACCGGCTCGGCCGCGAGGTCGTCGACCGGCTCGTGGAGCCGCTGCTCGGCGGGGTGTACGCCGGGGACGCCTACCGGATCTCGATGCGCGCCGCCGTGCCCCAGCTCTTCGAGGCCGTGAAGGAGGGCGGGCCGCTCCTCGACGGCGTGCTCCGCATCCAGGAGAGGGCCGCCGCCCGGCAGCTGACCGGCCCGGTCTTCCAGGGCATCGAGGGGGGCATCGGCACCCTGCCGGACGCCGTGGCCGACGCCGTGCGGGCCGGGGGCGCCGAGATCCTCATGGAGACCCCGGTGCTCGGTCTGACCCGCACCGCCGAGGGCTGGGACGTGCGCACCGACAGCCGGGTGATCGCCGCCGACGCCCTCGTCCTGGCCACCCCCGCCTGGTCCGCCTCGACCCTGCTCGCCGCCGAGTGCCCGGCCGCCTCGGTCGAGCTGGCCGCCGTCGAGTACGCCTCGATGGCCCTGGTCACCATGGCCTTCCGGCGCTCCGACATCGAGGGGAACGAGGCGCTCCAGGGGCGTTCCGGCTTCCTCGTACCGCCCGTCGACGGCCGCAGGATCAAGGCCGCCACCTTCTCCAGCAACAAGTGGCGGTGGGTCGCCGACGCGGCCCCCGACCTCTTCGTGCTGCGCACCTCCCTCGGCCGCTACGGCGAGGAGGAGCACCTCCACCGTGAGGACTCCGAGCTCGTCGCCGCGTCCCTGGGCGACCTCACCGCCGCGGCCGGTCTGACGGCCCGGCCCGTGGACACCCGGGTCACCCGGTGGATCGGCGGGCTGCCCCAGTACCCGGTCGGCCACCTCACCCGGGTCGCGCGGATCCGCGAGGAGGTCGCCAAGCTGCCGGGTCTGCGGGTCTGCGGAGCGGTGTACGACGGCGTCGGGATCCCGGCCTGCGTCGCGAGCGCGCACCGCGCGGCGGACGAGATCGTCCACGACCTGACGGGCGCGGCCGCGGGGGAGATCGACAACACGCCGACCCGGGTTCGGGGCACCGGGAGCGAGGCGGGACAATAGCCGTATGAGTGCGCCAGAAAAGCTTCCGAACGCAGGCAAGAAGGCCAAGGACCTCAACGAGGTCATCCGCTACACCCTGTGGTCCGTCTTCAGGCTGAAGGACGTCCTTCCCGTGGACCGCGCCGGCTACGCCGACGAGGTCCAGGAGCTGTTCGACCAGCTCGGGGCGAAGGACATCACGGTCCGTGGCACCTACGACGTGTCCGGCCTCCGGGCCGACGCCGATCTGATGATCTGGTGGCACGCCGAGACCTCCGACGAGCTCCAGGAGGCGTACAACCTCTTCCGGCGCACCAAGCTGGGCCGCGCTCTCGAGCCGGTCTGGTCGAACATGGCGCTGCACCGCCCCGCCGAGTTCAACAAGTCGCACGTGCCGGCCTTCCTGGCCGACGAGACGCCGCGCGACTACATCAGCGTGTACCCCTTCGTGCGCAGCTACGACTGGTACCTGCTGCCCGACGAGGACCGTCGCCGCATGCTCGCGGACCACGGCAAGATGGCGCGCGGCTACCCCGACGTGCGGGCCAACACCGTGGCCTCCTTCTCGCTCGGGGACTACGAGTGGGTGCTGGCCTTCGAGGCCGACGAGCTCTACCGCATCGTCGACCTCATGCGTCACCTGCGGGCCTCCGAGGCGCGACTCCACGTCCGTGAAGAGGTGCCGTTCTACACCGGACGCAGGAAGTCCGTCGCAGAATTGGTGTCCGGACTCGCATAGCCAGCGTTTCCGGTCATCCCGACCCGGAAGATCAGTTGGCGGGCAACGGCGCGTGTGACGCCGCCCGTCGTTCCAGCGACACCGGGTCCGGTGCCGGGCGCACATCGGCCGACGGCCGGCGAACGGTCGTGGCCCGCGGGGGAGTCAGCCATTCCTCCCCGCGGGCCGCCGCTCCTCGCCGGTCAGGCCGATGTGTCCCGGGCCGCACAACTGGATAGCGCAGCACGGAGGGCCGCCCCGACGGGGCGGCCCTCCGTGCTGCGACGACGCGGACCCGGCGGGGTCAGCCGGCCGTCCGCGCCCCGCCCAGCAGGGCCGCCCGCAGATCCGGGTCCTCCAGGGCTCCCACGCCCCGTACCGCCACCGCCGCCAGCAGATCGCGGTCCGCGCCGCGCACCGGGGCCGGCAGCGAGTCCAGCCAGCGCTGCCCGGACGGGGAGGCCCACGGGCTGTACGGGTGGTTCTCCACCCGCGCGATGGCCAGGCAGCCCAGCGTGAGGACGAGCGGCAGCCCGAACCAGGCGGCCACCGGGCCCGCGTAGCCCGTCTCCTGACCGGGCATCAGCGCTGCGGTCGCCGCCAGCACCACCACCAGCACCGCCGCGCCCCGCACGGCACGGGCCGCCGACTCCAGGTCCGTACGGGTCCCGTGCGGTACGGCGAGCCCGGCGGCCACGAGACGGTCGGCGAGGGCGCGTACGGCGTCGGCCGCCGAGGCCGCGGCCCGTATCGGGGCTATCCGGGACTGTCCCTCCGGGCCGATCGCGCGGATCACCGTGCGCTCGACCTCGTCCCGGCCCTCCGGGTCGACGACCGTCGCCCAGCCGGTGCGGGCGAGCAGCAGCCGGCGCCGCAGATGCATGGAGACCAGCGCCAGATCGGCCACCCGTTGCGGCCCGCCCGCCAGGAACGCCGTCTCGTACAGGTTGAGTTCGGGGGAGACGGGTGCCCGCGCGGCGACGGCCGGCAGGTGGGCGGCACCCGCGGTGACGAGACAGAGCCGGATGCAGGAGACGGCGGCCGCGCCCCACGCGACCAGAAGAAGCAGGACCCAGAGCATGGCCGAGTTCTATGCGAAACCGGCAAGGAAGCGCCATGCCGTGTTCACCATATGGACTGAATACGGTTACGGACGGTCATCGGTGGCTGAATCCCTATGCCGGCCGTCCCGCGTCCTCTCAGGAACTGCTGCCGCAGCTGGAGCCGCCCCCGCAACTGGAGCCGCTGCTGCCGCAGCTCGACCCGCCGCCGCAGCTGGAACCGCTGCTGCCGCAGCTCGACCCCGAACCGCACGAGGACCCCGAACCCGAGTCGCCGCCCCCACCGCTGGATCCGCCGCAGCTCCCGCCGCCGGGACTCGCCCCGGCGCACCACACCACCGGCACGGACGCGGCCGCCGTCGAGGATGAGAGGGAGGACACCGAGGAACGGCGCCGGGCGGCCGGCTGCCGGGCGGCGGCCGTCAACTGCGCCCGGAGCTCAGGGTCGGGGAGCGCGGACAGCCCCACGGTGGCCACCAGGTGGGCGGGGTCGGTCACCTGGGCGTTGGCCGCCCGGTGTCCGTCGACGGCCCAGCGACCCGCCTTGGTGAGCCGCGCCCTGGCGGACGCGGCGGTGGCCAGACCGACCACGGCTCCGGCCACGATCGCGGGCAGTACCTTCGCGACGAAGGGGAACGGCAGGTCCGCGTCCCCGTCGAGCGAGGCGTACTGCACGATCGTCAGCACGATGGCGAGCGGGAACCCCACGATGCACCAGATGCCCAGCACCGTCCCCCAGGTGCGGCGGGTCCGGCTCTCGCCGGGTGCGATCAGCAGCCCGCGGGCCGCGAGTCCGTCGCCGATCTCCTGCACCGCGGGATGGCACATCACCGCCTCCCGCAGGGTGTGCAGGGCCCCGTTGGGGGCGTCTGCCAGCTCCTGGAGCACGGCACGCTCCACGGGGTCACGGGCCTCGTCCCGCAGGACCGCGACGATGCCGGGACCGCCGACGGCCAGCCGCCCGTCCGCGTGCATACGGGTGAGGGCGGTGTCCACGACCCGGGCCGGGCCACCGCCGAGGAAGGCCGCCTCGTAGAGGTCGTGCACATAGGCGGCGGTGTCGGAGCCCCGCAGTCCGGCGCGGTGCGTCGAGACGATCAGGAGCGCGCAGGCCACGGCGACGGCCAGGGTCAGCAGAAGGGCGAGAGCGTTCATACCGGGATCACTTTCCGAGAAGGGCGGTACGGGCGGCGTGGACCAGACGGGCACCCCGTCGCGGCGGGTGCGGCGCCGCGCGCTCCTGCCACCAGCGGGTCAGCCGCCGCCGGGCGGCGTCGTCGGCCGGCCGGCCCTCGATGAGCAGCCGCTCGGCGAAGTCCAGGGCGTCGCGGCGGTAACCGGCGGACATCGGCCGGTTCCTGGCGTACGCGAGGAACGCCGGACGGTAGCCGTCGCCGAGGATCCCGGGCAGCTCGGGTGCCACCTTGGCGACGACATCGGCCCGCTTCGCCGCCAGGGCGCGGCTCTGCACCCGCAGGCGCCGGTGGTCGAAGCCGTCCGGCGCGGGCGTGCCGGCCACGAGCGAGGAGAGCAGCGCGGTCTGCGCCACGGCGGTCCGGTCGCGGGCCCCGGCCGGCCGTGCGGCCGGCTCCGGGGGCCGGACGGGACGGCTGCGGCCCGCCCCGGCGGTGGGTGCCGTCGCGGCCAAGGTGGCGCGGATCGCTGTCAGTTCACCGGCCAGCTCCTCGGCAGGCGGGAAGTCGTCGTCGCGCTCCAGCAGGACGCCCGGCGGGTCCACCCGGGAGCGGAGCTCGCCCAGCACGTCCAGGACCGGCCGGGTCACGGGGTGGGCGTGCGTGTCGTGCCAGACGCCGTCCTTCTCGACGCCGCCCGCCACATGGACGTACGCGATGGCCTCCACCGGCAGTTCGTCGAGTGCGGTCGCGGGGTCCTCGCCGCGGTTGACGTGGTTGGTGTGCAGATTGGCCACATCGATCAGCAGCCGTACGCCGGTGCGCTCGACCAGCTCCGCGAGGAACTGTCCCTCGGTCAGCTCCTCGTGGGGCCAGGAGATCAGGGCGGCGATGTTCTCCAGGGCCAGCGGGACGGGCAGCGAGTCCTGCGCGATCCGCACGTTCTCGCACAGCGCCTCCAGGGCGTCCCAGGTGCGGGGCACCGGCAGCAGGTGGCCCGCCTCCAGCACCGGTGAGGCGGTGAGCGGCCCCCCGGCGCGTACGAACGCGATGTGCTCGGTCACCAGGGGCGTGCCCAGCAGTTCGGCGCGGGCGGCCAGACCCGCGAGACGGTCCGGGTCCGGGCGGTCGGCGCCGCCCAGGCCGAGGGAGACCCCGTGCGGGACGACCGTGACCCCGCGGTCCCGGAGGCGTACCAGGGAATCGGGGAGATGGTCCGCGCAGAGGTTCTCCGCGACCGCCTCGACCCAGTCGATCCCCGGCAGAGCCTCGACGGCGTCCGCGATCTCAGGCCGCCATCCGATACCGATCCCCAGCTTCATGGTGTCCCCTCCCCGTCCTGTGCACCGGTGATGGCCCCGCCGTGCGCGGGTGAACCCTGAAGGGGGGACGTTCAGAGCTGAATTTGAGGTTCCCGGACCCGCCCCACGTGCGCCGTTATTCGATCGTGATGCTCTGTGCGGGCCCGTCGGCACCCCGCCGACCTGCGGAAACGCGGAGCGCCACAGATATGCCGACGAGCCGGACACTCCGGATTAATTCCATGGTCTGTTGACGGAGATCAACAGGCGTTCGCATGCTGATCGACACGCCAGGGGGCATGCAGTCCCGGACGAACGAAGGAGAACGTGACCGACATGACCGGCACCGAGAACAGGCCGCCCCTGGGCCGACGGTCCCTGCTGACCCGGGCCGCCGGAGTGGGCGCGGCCGCCGCGCTCCCCGTCGCCGCCGCACCGGCCGAGGCCTCGGCCGCCCCGGCCGCCCCGGCCCGGACCCCGGCGAAGCGGCGGTACCCGCAGAACTGGCCCGACCCCGAGCCCTACGGCCGCGCCGACATCCGGCAGGACCTCTGGCCCCGGGAGGACAACTCCTTCGTCCTCCCGCTGGAGCTGCGCCCCCGTGACAAGGAGCGCGGCGTGGTGTGGATGCGCGACACCTACGTCAACTGCTTCGTCGTGGACGGCCGTCCGCTCTACGTCGCGACCGGCACCACCCGGGTACCCGGGCTCGAAGCGGCCGGCCCCTGGAACGACGGGATCTTCGTCTGGGTGGCCCGTTCCCTCAAGGGGCCCTGGAAGCTGGCCGACACGACCGGGATCCGGCCCGGGGCGGAGAAGGGCAAGGTCTGGTCGCCCGAGTTCACCGACGAGAACCGGCCCGGCCGCACCGTCGTCGCCCCCTGGCAGGAGTACTGGCACGACGAGCAGTTCGGCAAGCGCGGCCAGGCGTGGGCCCCGGAGCTGCACCGCTTCCGCGGGAAGTGGTACATCGTCGCGTGCATGGGCGACCACTCCCGGAAGGTCGGCTCGTTCATGCTCGTGAGCGAGGGCGGCGTCGAGGGCCCGTACCGGCTCGTCGAGGGGAACCTGGAGAAGCCCTTCGGGGAGTCGTTCATCGGGGGGCCGAGCTTCATCGAGCCCGGTGCCTACCACCACATCGACGGCAGTCTCTTCAGCGAGGGCCGCGACGCCTGGCTCGTCCTCCACAACGACCTGTACGCGAAGTTCCGCGACGACATGGAGGACATCGTCACGCCGACGGACCTCCCGCTGTTCCGCCAGACCCCCTACTCGCCCGAGCCGTACCTCGAAGGCGCGTACGTCTTCAAGCACGGCGGCAAGTACTTCCTCCTCCACGCCGCCTGGGACCGGACGTCGGTCGACGCCGACGGCACCGCATGCCAGGCCTACGACCCGGCGGGCACCGGCCGGGTGCAGTACCAGTACGACGCGGTCGCCGCCGTCTCCGACCACTTCGAGGGGCCCTACTCCGAGCGCTGGACCGTCGGCGTCGGCGCGGGCCACAACAACTTCTTCGAGGACGCCGACGGCGATCTGTGGGCGACGTTCTTCCGCAACCCGAACTTCGGCCACTGGTCCAACCCGTCGCGCCTCCCCGACGCGGCCGTGCCCGGCGTCGTACGGGTGGAGTGGACCGGCCCGAAGGGCAACCGCCTCTACGTCCAGCGCCGCCGGGACCGTGACTGACGGACGCTACGGCTGAGGCAGCGGGGCCATCGTCGGTGGCACCGGGCGCGACGTGAACGACTGGTCGCCGCTCGGGGTCACCGGCACCGGGGCCTGCGGGACATCGCCTCCCGACGGCATGGGCGGACCCGAGGGGCTGGCCGTCGAGGCGCCGGCCGCCTCGCGCGCCAGGCCGTCGAAGTCGACGAAGCCCGTACGCTCCAGCATCGTGATGTGGTCCAGCACCGTCTGGTTGGCGTCGGAGGCGAGCTGCCGGATCAGCGCGTTGCGGGTGGTGTGCCGGACCTGCGCGATCAGCGCGAACACCTTGCCGTGCGCGGCGCGCAGGAGGTTGGCGAACTTCTGCTCGTACTCCTGGCCACTGGCCGCGGTCAGCTCCCTGAGCCAGCCCTGCTGCTGCTCGTTCGGCTGGTTCGGGAGCTCCACGCCGAGCTTGGCGGCCACGTCG
The DNA here is from genome assembly GCF_055583745.1 of Streptomyces sp. NPDC104381. Taxonomy (NCBI): domain Bacteria; kingdom Bacillati; phylum Actinomycetota; class Actinomycetes; order Kitasatosporales; family Streptomycetaceae; genus Streptomyces; species Streptomyces sp. NPDC104381. Next base: position 639,080 of record NZ_JBVJNK010000002.1, on the reverse strand, counting down.
CGGGCCCGTCGGTCCAGGTCCGTGTGGCCGACCACCAGATGATCGCCCGCGAGCTTCACCCCCTCGCTGGGCGCCCGCTCGATGGCCTGCTGGCCGGCCGGCAGCTCCCACAGCCCCGCCAGGCGCACCTTGACCAGGAAGTCCCGGTCGGTCGCGGAGAGCGGGCCCCACTGGGTGGCGACGCTGGACGCGTTCAGATTGGCCTCGCCGGTCCCCGAGCGGTCGGCGTACGACCACACGGGGAAGGCGAGCGCGCCGAGTGTGGCCACCAGCGCGGCGATGATGAGGGCCGTTCCGTTGATGCGTCGCAGCAAGATGTCTCCCGGGCAGATGCGTGACAACGTCGAATCAACCGCCGACCGACTCGCCGCTCAACCTACTTGGCGGTAATGCCGGTGCGGCAGTACCGGGAGATACGTACATCGGCGCAGGGATGTTCAGCCGGCCGGGAGAACGGCGGCTCCGGCGCCCCTCCGGCGGCTCAGCGGCGCAGGGCCGGGTGGTCGGCGACGACCGTGCAGGACCCCGGGGCGATCTCGGTGAAGCCGGCGTCCCGCACCACCGGCAGTCCGCTCGCGGTCAGTTCGCGCCAGCGGGCGGCGTCCGGGGTGGCGACGGAGAGCGGGAACCCCGCCTCGCGCCACTCCTTGCGCTCCGTCTCCGACAGCTCCCACCAGGCCAGCTGCGCGCCGTGCCCGGCCTGCGCCATCGCCTTGCCCGCCGACATGGTGACGTCCGGGTTCATCCACAGCACCGGGCCGGACAGGTCCGGCGCGGGCGGGGCCTGCGGGTCGTCGAGGTCCGTCCCCGACACCTGGAGCTTGGCCAGCTCCTTGGGCCAGCCGTCCAGGGGCACCGGCGGGAAGACCCGCACCTCCGCGTGCTCACCCGTGACCGTGATCCCCGGCAGCGCGGACGCCCTGCGCCACTCCGCGCCGCGCGCCCGCCGCACCACCTTGCGGATCCGGGCGTCCTGCCAGTCACGCATGACCTGCGCCCACTCGCCCTCCGCCCCGGCCTCGTCCGCACCGAGCGAGCGCGGGTCCGAGAGGATCGTGAGCACCGCGCGGGCCGCGGTCACCAGCGCGTCGGTGCGCGCCGGCGGATCGGTCTTCTCCAGGTGCACCACCAGCGGCAGCACGAACTGCGGGGCCTCGTCGCGGGCCGTCGGCTCCGTACGGAAGGGGCTGTCGGCCGGGGCCTCCGGCGAGGCGGGAAGGGGCTCGGGAATGCTCTCGGTGCTCACACCCACCAGTCTGCCAGGCCGCCCCGACCACCCGTTCTTGGCGGAACGGAGGGCTCCGGGCGAGGATGCACGCCATGAAGAGCGACCTCTTTTCCAGCGAGCACATGGCACAGCAGGCCACCGCCCCCGGCATGACCCTGCAGAACGCCAAATCCATCAAGTACGCCGTCAACGGTGAGATGCACGCACGCCAGGGATCGATGATCGCCTTCCGGGGCGATCTCCGGTTCGAGCGCAAGGGCCAGGGCATAGGCGGCATGCTCAAGCGCGCCATGACCGGCGAGGGGCTGGCCCTGATGGCGGTCACCGGCCAGGGCGAGGCCTGGTTCGCCCACGAGGCGGCGAACTGTTTCATCGTGGAGATGGAGCAGGGCGACGTCCTGACCATCAACGGCCGCAACGTCCTCTGTTTCGACGCGAGCCTCTCCTACGAGATCAAGACCGTGAAGGGCGCCGGCATGACCGGCGGCGGCCTCTTCAACAGCGTCTTCAGCGGATACGGCAAGCTCGGCCTGATCTGCGACGGCCACCCCATCGTGATCCCCGTGACCCCCCAGCAGCCGGTGTACGTCGACACGGACGCCGTCGTCGGCTGGAGCGCCCAGCTCTCCACCTCGCTGCACCGCTCGCAGAGCTTCGGCTCGATGGTGCGCGGCGGTTCCGGCGAGGCGGTCCAGCTGATGCTCCAGGGCGAGGGCTTCGTGATCGTACGCCCCAGTGAGCTCAAGCCGGAGAAGCCGTCGGCCAGTTGATCCTGCGAGGAGTGGGCCGCCGGTACGGCCCGCGCGGCCCCTGGGTGCTGCGCGGGCTCGACCTGGACCTGCCCGCGCACACCCTGGTCCGGATCGCGGGCGCCAACGGAGCCGGCAAGTCGACGCTCCTGCGGTTGCTGGCCGGCATCGACGCGCCGACCGAGGGACGCGTGACGGGCCGGCCGCGCACGGCGTACGTCCCCGAACGCTTCCCGGCTGCCCTGTCGTTCACCGCCGCCGGCTACCTCACCCACATGGGGCGCGTCCACGGGCTCCCCGCGGCCGAGGCCGCCGCACGGGGCCAGGAGTGGCTGGCACGCTTCGGGGCTGCCGGGTACGCCCGTACACCCCTGGCGGAGCTCTCCAAGGGCACCAGCCAGAAGGTCGCCGTCGCCCAGGCGCTCCTCGCCGGGCCGGAGCTCCTCGTCCTGGACGAGGCCTGGACCGGGCTGGACACCGCGGCCTGCGGCGAACTGGACCGGGCCGTCGCCGAGCGGGCCGCCGACGGCGCCACGGTGGTGTTCGTCGACCACGACCCGGGGCGGCTCGCCGGGGCGGCCGGCCTCGCGTACCGGCTGGAGGGCCACACCCTCACCCCGGTGCCCGCCTCGCCCGGTGACGACGGGCCGTACGTGCGGATCGAGGCGACGGGCCGCCCGCCCGCCGCCCTCCCGCCGGAACTGCCGGGGGACCCGGCGGTGGAACGGGACGCCCGGCACCCGGCCACGGTCCGGCTCACGACCACCGCGGCGCACTCGGACCCCCTGCTCCACGCGCTGCTCACGGCCCGCCCGCCATGGCACATCACGGGGCTCTCACAGCTTCCCGCCGCCGTCCCGGACGGGGCGCCCGTGGACGTGACGCCCGTGGACGTGACGCCCGTGGGTCCGGCGGCCCCCGCACCGGAGGCGGGCCCGTACCCGGAGGCGGCCCCCCGTCCGGCCGGCGCGGGCCGGCGCACGGCCGCCGCGACGCGCTATCAGGCGGCGCTGCTGGCACGCTCCCAGCGCTGGCTCGCGCCCCTCCTCCTGTACGCCGCGGTCCTCGGCATCGGCGTACAGGCGGGGCAGCCCCTGCTGGACTCGCTCGGCTACGCCGCCGCCGCGCTCCTCCCCGCGACCGCCTGGCTCGTACGGCTCTGCGTCACCCAGGAGCCGCCCGCCGCCCGGACCGTCACCGCTGCGGCCGTCGGACCGTCGCGCGCCCACTGCGCCTCGCTGCTCGCCGGCCTGGGGTGCGCGCTCGCCCTGGGCGGCGCGGGGACGGGGATTGTGCTGCTGGCGGGCGAACCGGTCAGCACCGACCACACCGTCGCCGTGCCGCTCCTGCCCGCCGCACTCGCCGGACTCCTCGCGGCGGGGTGCTCCGCCCTGGTGGGAGCGGCGGTCGGCGCGCTCTGTGCCCGGCCCGTCCTGCACCGCCACGGCTGGTCGCTCGCCGCGACCGTGCTGGGCTCACTGCTCGCCCTCGTGACCGGCGGCTCGCCCGCGAGGGCGGCGGTGACGGACCTGGTCACCGGTTCGCTGACCGGTACCGTGCGGATGCCGTTGCTGCCGGCGGCGGGGGCCGTCGTCGTCGCGGCCGGGGCGGCCGCCCTCACGGCCCGCCTCGCGGCGCTGCGCGAGTGAGTACGCTCATACGCATGGACGATGCGTACTGCGGGACGCCCGCGCCGGACCAGGCACCCGTGGACGCGGGCCCGCCGTACGCCGAGTGCGTGCTGTGCCGGAAGCCCACCGAGTACCCCGAGTCGACGAAGGGCGCCACCCTCTGCCCCGTCTGCGCCTGGCAGGAGGCGGGGCGGGCCGCCTGCTCGGGCTGACGCGCGGGCGGGGTCGTGCCCGTGCTCAGCCGCGCATCAGCTCGGAGACCTTGACGAAGCGGTAGCCGCGCTCGCGCAGCTCGGGGACGATCCGGCGTACGGCGTCCTCGGTGACGGGCGCCGCGCTGCGGGTGCAGTGCATGACCACCAGCGAGCCCGGCTCCACCCCGTCCAGCACCTGCTCGGCCACGGCGTCCGCGTCCGTGGCGAAGGCGTCCCCGCTGACCACGTCCCACTGCACCGCGGTCACCCCGGTGGGGGCCAGGGCCTTCAGCGCCACATCGTCGTAGCAGCCGCCGGGGAAGCGGAAGTACGGCACGACATTGCGCGCCCCCGTCTTCCGGATCGCGGTGAAGGCCCGCTCCACATCGCGCCGCATGTCCGGCTTCCCGACGGTCGGCAGCCCGTAGCAGGGGGACGAGAAGGCGTAGTGGCTGAACGAGTGGTTGGCGATCTCGAACAGGGGGTCGGTGCCGATCGAGCGCGCCTGCACCGGGTACTCCTGCGCCCATCTGCCGGTCATGAAGACCGTCGAGGGGACCTTCAGCCGGCGGAGCGAGGCGATCAGCGCGGGGTTGTCGAAGTGCTCGCCCTCCGCGGCCCTGGGCCCCTGATCCGCCGTCATGTCCGCGTCGAAGGTGAGCGCCACGACCTTCTCGGCGCCGGAGGCCCCCGGGGCTCCCGAAGCCCCTGAGGTCCCTGAGGCCCCGGATGTTCTGCCCCGCGCCCCGGCGTCCGGCCCTGCGGGGCCGCCCGCCCGTCGCTCGAAGACCGGTGTGAGACCGCCGGGGCCCGGGGCCAGCACGGGTGGCTCGCTCTGCGGGGCAGGTGACGGGGAGGCGGACCCCTTCGCGGGTACGGAGGACGCCGGAGCGGCCGCCTCCGGGGAGGCCGTCGGAAGCGCGGCGGTCCTGGAGCGGCTGTCCTCCGGGGACCCGCAGCCGGCCAGCACTCCACCCAGAACAGTCAGCACGATCATCGTACGAACGGATTTGATCACTGGGGGACGTTAGCCGGTGGTGCACCGGATCCCGTGCACGGCGCTCCGGCCGCCCGCCCGGCGGGCGGCCGGATCACCCGTCCGCTGGTGTCCCGGTCAGTGCCAGGGGCCGGTCACCGCGAAGGTCGTCCCCGGCGTGTAGCAGTTCACGAACATCGTCCCGCCGTCCGGCGAGAAGGTGACGCCCGCGAACTCGCCCCACTCCGGCTCCTCGGCGGTCCCGATGTTCTGCCGGCCCCGGGCCATCGCGTAGACCTCGCCGCGCCGTGTCACCCCGAGCACGTGCTGGGCGCCGCCGCCGTCCTCGCAGACCATCAGCCCGCCGCCCGAGGCGAGGCAGATGTTGTCCGGGGACTCGCCCGGCAGCTGGACGTCGGTGTCCGGGCCGAAGACGATCACCAGGGTGAGCCGGCGGCGCTTCGGCTCGTACCGCCAGACCTGGCCGAAGTGGTCGGCGGCCGACCCCTCCGAGCTGTGCGCGAAGCTGGAGACGAAGTACACCGACGAACCGCCCCAGTAACAGCCCTCCAGCTTCTGGGCGTGGGTGATGCCCTTCGGCCCGAAGTCCTGCAACCGGATCGGCGTCCCGGCCGCCTGCGGATCCGGTACGGGGACCCACTCGATCCGGTCGAAGGTCGCACCCGTCTCCTGGATCACGGAGAGGTCGGGCACGCCCGGTACCCGCATGGCCTCCAGCGTGCCGCCGGCCCGCAGGGAGCCCGTCCCGCCGAGCGGCTTCTCGGGGAGGAAGCGGTAGAAGAGCCCGAACGGCTTCTCGAACGCGTCCTCCGTCTCGTACACGATGCCGTTGCGCGGGTCGACCGCGATGGCCTCGTGCTGGAAGCGGCCCATCGCGGTCAGCGGGACGGCCCCGGTACGGCGCGGATCGGCGCCGTCCACCTCGAAGATGAAGCCGTGGTCCTTCGTGTAGCCGTTGGTGCCGGCCCGGTCCTCGGTCTCCTCGCAGGTCAGCCAGGTGTTCCAAGGGGTGGGGCCGCCTGCGCAGTTGACGGCCGTGCCCGCGATGGCGACGCGCTCGCCGTGCACGGTGCCGCGGCCGTCGAGTTCGAGAGCCGTACAGCCGCCCTTGCCCATCGGGTCGTAGGTGAGGCCCTCGATCGTGGGAACCGCGATCTTCGCGCTCTCGCGGTTCTCGTGGTTGCGCACGAGGTGGACGCGCCCGTGGCGGCCCGCGAAGGCCGCCATGCCGTCGTGGTTGCTGGGGACCCGGCCCTCGCCCGAGCGGAGTTGGTCGCCCTCCCGGGAGAGCACCCGATAGCGGAAACCTTTCGGCAGGTCGAGCAGGCCGTCGGGGTCCGGCAGGAGGGGGCCGTAGCCGCTGTGGCCCCGGGCGTCGGCGGTGCCGGAGAAGAGTTCCGTGAAGGCCCCGGTGAAGGCGACCGAGGCGGCGGTCGCGGCGCTGCCGGCCAGGACCTGTCGTCGTGTGGCGAGGTGACGCGGTGCGGATGACATGAGGCAACTCCCTGTTGGCGGACAGGTGAAGTGACGTGCTCGGTCAGGCCTGCCCCGTGGGAAGCCCTCCTGAACACTGTCATGCTCATGTATAACGCGGGGGTCCGGCGGCCGCGCCGGACAGGCCCGTCGAGGGCCCTCTCCCGCCCGTCGGCGCGGGGAGGGCCCCCGGGAGGCGTCCTCAGTGGTCACCGGCCCCGTGGCGGCCGGACCCCGTCACCCGCAGGCGCCGGTGATCCACTGGTGCGAGCGCAGCGCACGGCCCTGGGTGAAGTTGCCGCCCTTGCCCTGCGGGGTGCAGCCGACGCGGTTGGAGTAGGTGGCGCCCGAGTAGTAGGCGACGCCGGACTTGCTGCTGGTGCCGGCGTTCCACACGGACCTGGCCAGGGTGCCGTTCTTGGCCCAGGAGCACTGGAGGCTTCCGGCGTACCAGTCGGGGTCGGCGTCGAGCCAGGTGCACTTCGAGCCGGTGTAGTTGGCCCCGGACCAGAAACAGACGTGTCCGGAGGCACAGGAGGCGGCCGCGGCGGCCGACTGCGCCGCGGTGGGCTGGGCCACGGTCGTGGCCGCGCCGGCCTGGCCGGGGAGGGCGACGACCGCCGCACAGGCGGCGGCCATGCCGAGTGCGGCCTTGACCTTCTGGAGTCGATTCATGGCAGTGCTCCTTCACGAGACCGATGCGTTCCGGTGAGCGCGGAAGTCAGGGCCCCGGGGCCGCGCCCTTGCGTCAGTGAGTATTCCTGCCGACCGGGGCCCAACTTCTGTGCTGGTGAAGGCAATTGCTGCCACCCGGGTGCAGGATGCTGCCAGCCGGGGTGCACGGGTTCCGCCGGGATCCGGGCAGCGCGGCGACCGCCGGCCGGACGCGGACACACGTGTCCCCCGGGAGGCGGGGCCTCCCGGGGGACGGTGGTGCGGATGCTCAGGCCAGCGACGCGGTGAGCGTGATGGTGGTGCCCGAGAGCGCCTGGCTGACCGGGCAGTTCGCCTTGGCGTCCTCGGCGGCCTTCACGAAGCCCGCCTCGTCGAGACCCGGGACCGAGCCCTCCACCGTGAGGTGGATACCGGTGATGCCGGTGCCGGGCTGGAAGGTGACCTCGGCCTGGGTGTTCAGCCGGGTGGGCGGGGTGCCCGCGGTGGCCAGACCGTTGGACAGTGCCATCGAGAAGCAGCTGGAGTGCGCGGCCGCGATGAGCTCCTCCGGGCTGGTCTTGCCGTTCGCCTTCTCCGCGCGGGACGGCCAGGAGACCGGGTACGCCCCGATCCCCGAGGAGTCGAGGGTGACAACGCCGTTGCCCTCGAGCAGGTTGCCTTCCCAGACCGTGTGCGCCTGACGCGTGGTAGCCATGCTGATCCCTTCAAACGGTGTGCGCGGTTGTACGGGGGTGGCCGGGCGCTTCGTCGTGCCCGGCCGGTGTCACGCCCCGAACCTACTGCGCCACCAGTCCCTTTGCGTCACGGGCCAGCGCGGTCAGTCGCGAGATCGCCCGGAAGTACTTCTTCCGGTACCCGCCGTTCAGCATCTCGTCGCTGAACAGCCGGTCGAAGGGGAGGCCGGAGGCGAGCACCGGGACCTCGCGGTCGTACAGCCGGTCCGCGAGCACCACCAGGCGCAGCGCCGTCGACTGGTCGGGCACGGGCCGCACATCGGTGAGGCAGACCGCCGTGATCCCGTCCGTCAGCGCGCCGTACCGGCTCGGGTGCACCCGGGCGAGATGGTCGAGCAGGGCCGGGAAGTCGTCGAGCGAGGCGCCGGCGGTGGCGTACGCGGCCCTGGTGACCTGGTCGTCGGAGTACGGCGCGGGCGCGTCGGGCAGTCCCCGGTGGCGGTAGTCCTCGCCGTCGATCCGCAGCGGCCGGAAGTGCGCGGACAGCCCCTGGATCTCGCGGAGGAAGTCGGCCGCCGCGAACCGGCCCTCGCCGAGCTTGCCGGGGAGCGTGTTCGAGGTGGCGGCCAGCGCGACACCCGCCTCCACGAGCCTGCTGAGCAGGGAGGACACCAGCACGGTGTCGCCCGGGTCGTCCAGTTCGAATTCGTCGATGCAGAGCAGACGGTGCCCGCTCAGGGTCTGCACGGTCTGCTGGAAGCCCAGCGCGCCGACCAGGTTCGTCAGCTCGACGAAGGTGCCGAAGGCCTTGAGTGAGGGCGCGGCGGGGGTCGCGTGCCAGAGCGAGGCGAGCAGGTGCGTCTTGCCGACGCCGTAGCCGCCGTCGAGATAGACACCGCGCGGCCCGGCGGGCGCGGCCGCCTGCTTCCTGCCGAACAGCCCGCCGGCCGCCCGCCGCCAGCCCTTCCCGCCCGACCCCGTGGCGTGCGCCCCGCCGAGTCCCGCGGCGAACGAGCTGAGCACTTCGACCGCCTCGGTCTGGCTCGGCTGGTTCGGGTCGGGTACGTACGTATCGAAGCGCACCGAGTCGAAGCGCGGTGGCGGCACCATCTCCGCGACCAGGCGATCGGCGGGGACGCGCGGTTCGAGGGCGCACAGGGACTGCGGGGCCGTTTCGGCTATGGGGCTCTGCCCCGGCACGGCTGTGGAGGACGACACAACTCTCCACCTTAAGGCCTCGCCCGCGACGGGGGAGTCGGCTCCCGCCCGGGGCTCCCGCCCAGCTCCTTCCCGGGCCCCCGGGCGGGCTCCGTCGCGGGTGGGGCACCGGGTGCCGTGCCAGACTGCTGGGCATGCGACGCCTGCTCCCCGTGACGGACCTGACCACCCCAGCCGCTTCCGCCGCCGACCGTGAGTGGACGCTCGAGGAGCTGGCCGACGCCTACGCGTACCCGGAGGGCCGGCGCCCCTGGCTCCGGGCCAACATGGTCTCCACCCTGGACGGCGCCGCCCAGCACGACGGCCGCTCCCAGGGCATCTCCAGCCCGAGCGACATGCGGATCTTCGGCACCCTCCGGGGGCTGGCCGACGCGGTCGTGGTGGGCGCCGAGACGGTGCGCCTGGAGGGCTACCGGCCGGCGAAGGCCCGCGCGGCCTTCGCCGCACGGCGCGAGGCCGCGGGGCAGGGGCCCGCCCCCGCCATCGCGGTGGTCAGCGCGAGCATGGACCTCGACTTCTCGCTCCCGCTCTTCGCCTCGCCGGTGGTCCCGACCCTCGTGGTCACCGGGGCGACGGCGCCCTCGGACCGGGTCGACGCGGCCCGGAAGGCGGGGGCCGAGGTCCTGTTCGCCGGGGACGGAGCCGCCGTCGATCCCGCGCGCGCCGTCGCGACGCTGGCCGGGCGGGGCTTCGGCCGGCTCCTCACCGAGGGCGGACCGCGGCTGCTCGGCCAGTTCATGGCGGCAGGGGTGCTGGACGAGCTCTGCCTGACCGTCTCCCCGCTGCTCACCGCCGGGAAGGCGCAGCGCATCGCGGGCGGCCCCGCGCTCGCCGTGCCGGAACGTTTCTCCCTCATCTCGCTCCTGGAGGAGGCAGGATTCCTCTTCACTCGGTACGGGAAGTTCTGACACTTAGTGGAATTACCCGTTCCGGTTAGCTCCGGGTGGGCACACTTAGTCCTGCTACCCCTGCAATTGCGGGGAAGGATGGTTTCAGCAACAGCGGCCGTGCCTGCGGCCGACGAGATGAAGCGGAAGGGCGCCTGTCGTGTTCACAAGCGTTTTGATGATCGAGAAGCCCCTCACCCCCGAGGACGTGGAATTCGTCACGACCCTCCACGGCGAGGAGCAGATCTCGTTCGTCGTGCTGATGCAGCCCCGCAGCGACCAGGCCGATGTGCTGCTGCGGGCGATCGACGACGTGGCGATCGGCGAGCTCAGGGAAGCCGTGCGCGAGGGGGACCGGCCGGAGGGCAAGGAGGCCAGGGAGCCCGCCGAGATGGCGCTGGAGTACTCGCTCCGGGAGCTGCGCGAGGCCGGTTCCGAGGCCGTCGGACAGGTGGTCGAGGACCACCCCCTGGACAAGCTGAAGACCGTCGTCGACGACTCGGGCGCCGACGAGGTCATCGTGCTGACGGCACCGCACTACGTCGAGGAGTTCTTCCACCGCGACTGGGCCTCCCGGGCCCGGCACAAGGTCGGCGTACCGGTGCTCAAGCTCTTCGCGCACAGCGAATAGGCTGGGGGCCGTCCGGACCCATCCGGACCCAGACCCACCGAACAGCTCGGGAGAGACACGTATGGCACCCGGTATTCCTGCCGCCCTGGAACGGCCGCACTTCATCGGCATCGGCGGCGCCGGAATGTCGGGCATCGCGAAGATCCTCGCCCAGCGCGGCGCGAAGGTGGCGGGCAGCGACGCCAAGGAGTCCGCCACCGCCAAGGCCCTGCGCGCGCTGGGAGCCACCGTCCACATCGGGCACGCGGCCGGGCACCTGGCCGACGACGCGACCTCGGTGGTCGTCTCCAGCGCCATCCGTGCCGACAACCCGGAGCTGGTCCGCGCCGCCGAGCTGGACATCCCCGTCGTCCACCGCTCCGACGCCCTCGCCTCGCTGATGGACGGCCTGCGCGCCATCGCGGTCGCCGGCACCCACGGCAAGACCACCACCACGTCGATGCTCGCCGTCGCCCTGTCCGAGCTGGCCCTCGACCCCTCGTACGCCATCGGCGGCGACCTGGAGGGCCCCGGCACCAACGCCACGCACGGCAGCGGCGACATCTTCGTCGCCGAGGCCGACGAGAGCGACCGGAGCTTCCAGAAGTACGCCCCCGAGGTCGCGATCGTCCTCAACGTCGAGCTGGACCACCACGCGAACTACGCGTCGATGGACGAGATCTACGAGTCCTTCGAGACCTTCGTCGGCAAGGTCGTCCCGGGCGGCACCCTGGTCATCGCCGCCGACCAGCCCGGGGCCGTGGAGCTGACCCGGCGGGTCCGCGCGCTCTCCTCCCTCACCGTCGTCACCTACGGCGAGTCCGAGGGCGCGGACGTACGCGTGCACAAGGTCACCCCGCGCGGTCTGACCAGCGAGGTCACGGTCGTCCTCAACGGCAAGTACCTCACCTTCACGGTCTCCGTGCCGGGCCGCCACTACGCGCACAACGCGGTCGCCGCGCTCGCCGCCGGGGTCGCGCTCGGCATCCCCGCGCACAACCTGGCCTCCGCCCTCGGCAAGTACACCGGGGTCAAGCGCCGCCTCCAGCTCAAGGGCGAGGCGGCCGGCGTCCAGGTCATCGACTCGTACGCCCACCACCCCACCGAGATGACGGCCGACCTGGAGGCCATGCGCGGCGCGGCGAGCGACGCCCGCCTCCTGGTGGTCTTCCAGCCCCACCTCTTCTCCCGCACCCAGGAGCTCGGCACGGAGATGGGCCAGGCCCTGGCCCTCGCCGACGCCTCGCTGGTCCTGGACATCTACCCGGCCCGCGAGGACCCGGTCCCGGGCGTCACGAGCGCGCTGATCATCGACGCGGCGAAGGCCGCGGGCGCCGACGTCACGGCCGTCCACGACAAGGCGGCCGTCCCCGCCGCCGTCGCGGGAATGGCGAAGCCCGGCGATCTGGTTCTCACCATGGGAGCGGGCGACGTCACCGACCTCGGCCCGCAGATCCTGGACCACCTGTCGAGCTGAGGAGTCACCGTGTCGTACGACGTCGAGAAGCCGGACGAGCAATGGCGGGCGGAACTGACCCCCGCCGAGTACGCGGTGCTGCGCAAGGCCGGCACCGAGCCCGCTTTCGTGGGTGAGTACACCGACACCAAGACGGCAGGCGTCTACTCCTGCCGTGCCTGCGGTGCGGAGCTGTTCCGCTCCGACACCAAGTTCGAGTCGCACTGCGGCTGGCCGTCCTTCTACGACCCGAAGGACAGCGACGCCGTCGAGCTGCTCCAGGACAACACCATGGGCATGAGCCGCACCGAGGTGCGCTGCGCCCGCTGCGGTTCCCACCTGGGGCACGTCTTCGAGGGTGAGGGCTATCAGACGCCCACGGACCAGCGGTACTGCATCAACTCGATCTCGCTGACGCTGGCGCCGGACGAGAGCTGAGCGACCGCACCACCGGTGCCCCCGGCCCTCGGGCCGGGGGCACCGGTGCGTTCACGTCTTCACGAGCTCGACCGGCTCACGCTGCACCGGGATCTCCCGCTGCAGCCGCTCGCCCTCGATGTCGAGGTCGGGCAGGATCCGGTCGACGGGGCGGGGCAGCCACCACGCCGCGCGTCCCAGGAGGTGCATGACCGCCGGTACGAGCGCCATGCGCACGACGAAGGCGTCGACGAGCACGCCGACGGCCAGGGCGAACCCGATGGACTTGATGATCGGGTCCGGCATGAACACGAATCCGCCGAAGACGGCCGTCATGATCACTGCCGCCGCCGTCACCACGCGTCCGTTGTGGCCGACACCGCTGATGACCGACTCGCGGGCGTCGGCGCCGTGGACGAAGTCCTCCCGCATGCGCGAGACCAGGAACACCTCGTAGTCCATGGCCAGCCCGAAGAGGATGCCGATCAGGAGGATGGGCAGGAAGCTGACCAGCGGCCCGGGTGTGTCGAGGCCGACCAGCCCGGCCAGGTGCCCTTCCTGGAAGATGGCGACGGTGATCCCGAAGGTGGCGCCGATGGTCAGCAGGAAGCCCAGCGCCGCCTTGAGGGGCACCAGCACCGACCGGAAGACGAGCATCAGCAGCAGGACGGACAGCCCGACCACGAGCAGGAGATAGACCGGCAGCGCGGCGGCGAGCTTCTCCGAGACGTCGATGCCGACCGCGGTGGCACCGGTCAGTGAGACGGTGGCGCCCCCGACGTCCGCCACCCGGTCGCGGATCTCGTTGACGGTGTCCTCGGTCGCCGCGGCGGTCGGGCCGGTCTCGGGGATCACGGCCAGGAGCGCGGTGGTGCCCTTCTCGTTCATCTGCGGGGCGGCGACGGCCAGCACCCCGTCGGTGTCCATGATCAGCGCCGCGGTCTCCTTGGCCGCCGTACCGGTCGCTCGAGCGGTGTCGCCCGACACGACGGCGACCAGCCGGCCGTTGAAGCCCTCGCCGAACCCTTCGGTCGTCAGGTCGTACGCCTCGCGGTTGGGGGAGCCGACCGCCTCGGTGCTCGCGTCGGGCAGCGCCAGACGCATGTCCTGCACGGGCAGGGCGAGGGCGCCGAGTCCGGCCACCCCGAGGACGAGGACGGGCACCCGCAGCCGTGCCACGATCCGGCCCCAGCGGAAGCCGAAGCCGGCCTCGGGCCCGGCGGGGGCCGGGGCGGCCGTCCGCTCCCCGCTCCGCTGCTTGCGGGGCAGTACGCGGGCGCCCGCGAAGCCGAGGACGGCCGGCAGCAGGGTGAGGGAGACCAGCACCGCGAGAGCGACCGTGGCCGCGGCGGCCAGGCCCATGACCGTCAGGAAGGGCACACCGGCGACCGCGAGCCCCGCGAGCGCGATGACGACGGTGGCACCCGCGAACACGACGGCCGAACCGGCGGTCCCGGCCGCCCGGCCCGCCGCTTCCTCCCGGTCCATGCCGTCCAGCAGGTAGTGGCGGTAGCGGGAGGTGATGAACAGGGCGTAGTCGATGCCGACCGCCAGGCCCAGCATGAGCGCCAGGATGGGCGCGGTGCTGGTCAGCTCCACGGCGCTGCTGAGGGCGAACAGCCCCGCCATCCCGGCCGCCACGCCGACCAGCGCGTTCAGCAGGGTCATGCCCGCGGCCACCAGCGAGCCGAAGGTGAGGACCAGGACGAGGGCGGCGACGGCCACGCCGATGACCTCGGTCGAACCGATCTCCGGCACGCCCCGCATGATCTCGCCGCCGTGCTCGACCCGCAGACCGGCCGCGGACGCGCCCGCCTCGCTGAACGCCTCCCGCTGTGCGTCGGTGATGCCGTCGGCACCGGACTCGAACTGCACCTGGACCAGGGCGTAGCGGCCGTCCCGCGAGACGGCCTTGGACACGAAGGGGTCGACGGCCGCGAGGACACCGGGAACCTTCGCGGCCTCCTCGGTCACGGGAGCCACGGCCGCGGGCGTGAGCTTCCCGCCCTCGGGTGCCGCGACGACGATGGTCCCCGTCGCCCCGCCCGCCTGCGGGAACTCCCTGGCGAGCGAGTCCAGGGCCTTCTGGGACTCGGTTCCGGGGATCGAGAACTTGCTGGTGGTGGGCCCGCTGAAGGCCGCGGCGCCCCCACCGAGCAGCGCGAGCAGCAGGAGCCAGAGGGCGAGGACACGCCCTCGGCGCCGGAAGGACAGCCGGCCGAGCCGGTACAGCAGTATTGCCATGCGAAGGGGGCGTCTTTCTCTTCGGTCTGGACGGCTTCTGTCAGCTTCTGCCGGTCGGGTGCCCGAGGGTTCTCAGCGCTCCCCGGACCAGTTCGTCACGCATCGTGGCGGGCTCGGCGTCCACGCCGGCCGCGACCGTGACGGCCACGCCGCCGATCACCATCTGCGCCGTCACCCGCGCACGCGGCTCGTCCGAACGGCCGGCCAGCGCGTCCGCGAGCTGGTCGACGGCCCGGGGGATGACGGCCAGCACCGGATGGCCGAGCATGTCGGGCAGCTCGGCGAAGATGATCTTTATTTCGAGCTGGAAGCGCAGGGCGAGGCCGACGTAGCCCGTGACGGCGGATTCGACGGCCTGGCCGCCGGTCAGCGCGGCCAGCTCCTCGCCCATGGCGGAGAGCCCCTCGGCCGGAGGGGTCAGCAGCTCGGTGAGGATCGCGTCCTTGCCGGCGAAGTGGTACAGCAGGGACGCCTTGGAGCAGTGCGCCTCCACCGCGATGTCGTGCAGCGAGGTTCCCTTGAAGCCGTGCTCGGCGAAGAGACGCAGTGCGGAGTCGAGGATCTGACGGCGCATCGCGGAAGGCGGACGTGGCATGGGGACACCGTAGCTGACCGATCGGTCAGAGCTGACCGATCGGTCAGGCGATTCGGGTGACCCACGCCACATCCGGGCCCGTGGGGCTGCTACTCCGGCCGGCTCCGGCCGACGAGCTCCCCGTCGCGCGCCACGACGGCTCCGCCGTGCACGACCATGTCCCGTCGGGGCATGTCCACGACGACCTGAGGCAGGCACTCGCCCCGTACCAGGACGAAGTCGGCGGGGGCCCCGGGCCCGAGGTCCGCGTGCGCGAGGCCCATGACGTCCGCGCCCCCGTGGGTCGCGACGCGGTAGCAGTCCGCCAGCTCCTCGTCCAGACGCACGTCCGTGACCCATCCGAGCAGATGGGCGCGGTGCAGCATGTCGGCGTCGCCGAAGGGGCTCCAGGAGTCGCGTACGCCGTCGGAACCGAGCCCGACCCGGACGCCGTGCTCGCGCAGCCGTGCGATCGGCAGCACCAGGGAGTCGGACGGCGCGACCGTCGTGAGCGCGATGTCCAGATCCCCCAGTTCGGCGGCGAGGGAGCCCAGTTCACCGTCCGTGAGGCCGGGCAGGCAGAAGACGTGGCTCACGGTGACCTTGCCGGTGAGGCACAGCGCGCGCGTCCGGTCGATGATGCCGCGCAGCGCCTCGATCCCCTTCGCTCCCCGGTCGTGCAGATGGATGTCCACGCCGATGCCGTGGCGGTCGGCGATGCCGAAGACGAGGTCGAGCTGGTCGTCCAGGGCCTGGTCGAAACCGCCGGGGTCGATGCCGCCGATCATGTCGACGGCGCCGGTGCGCGCGGCTTCCTCCAGCAGCTCCGCCGTGCCCGGGGTGCGGATGACACCGTGCTGCGGGAAGGCCACGATCTGGACGTCCAGGGCGTGGCGGAGCCGCTCGCGGGCGTCCGCGAGACCCTCGACCCCGGCCAGGCCGTACGCCGGGGCCACGTCGGCGTGGGCGCGCATCGCCCGCGTGCCGCGCGTGACGGCGTGGGCCATCAGGCCGTACGCGCGTTCCGCGACGGGCCTGCGCTGACTGTGGAACAGGTCCACGTCCTGGGCGACGTAGTCCGCGATACCGCTCGCGGGCCGGCGCGACACCCAGGATCCGCCCCAGGTCGTCTTGTCGGGGTGGATGTGCGCGTCGACGAGCGACGGCAGTGCGATCCGGCCGCCACCGTCGACGACCTTCGCGCCGCGAGGCGCCGGGTCCGGTGAGACGCGGCCGCCGACGACCACGAGGTCCGTGGCCCCCGGGGCCCCGTGCAGGCGTACGTCGCGGAAGACGACGGCCCGTCCGCCGGCCGGTCCGGCACCGGACGCGGCCCCTTCGGCCGGGGCGGCGTCGGCCCGGGCGGCCGGGGCCGCCCCGGCCGCGGTCGTGGTGGCCCCGGCCGTGGTGCCGGCGAGTGCGGCGGCGCCGGCCAGCACCGTGCGACGGGAGAAGGTGCCGGGAGCGGGCGATGACGGCTGCATGGGGACTCCTGCTGCGGATCGGCGAGGCGGGGCGAGGGAAGCGGGGGAGGGGCGGCCGGGACCCGGGCGGGTCAGAGCGCGACGCCCGCACGGACCACCCGTACCGGCCGCGTGAGGACGGAGACGTCGGCCAGTGGGTCGCCGTCCACGACGATCGCGTCGCCCGCGAATCCACGCGCCAGGCGGCCCACCGTGCGCTCCAGCCCCAGGAGGCGGGCCGCGCCCGTCGTGGCGGTGCGGATCGCGTCGAGTGCGGGGAGCCCCGCCGCGCGCATCAGCTCCACCTCGCTGCCGATGGGCCGTACCGTGCCGCCGGACGAGTCCGTTCCGGCGGCGAGCGGCACGCCGCGTTCGTGCGCGGCGAGGACCGCCCGCTCCAGGACGGGGAGGTAGGTGCGCCCCCGCTCGGCGAGGACCGGGTCCGTGGACTGCGCCAGGCCGGCGATGGCGGTGAGGGTCGGCGTGAAGTACGTACCCCTGCGGAGCATTTCGTCCAGGGTGCGCTCCCCGACGAACGCGCCGTGTTCCAGCGAGCGGATGCCGGCGGTGACGGCGTCGTGGCAGCCCTGCTCGCTGTAGCTGTGGCAGAGGACGCCCTTGCCCCGTCGCCGTGCCGCGGCGACGATCTCCGAGAGCTGCTCGTGCGAGTACACCTGGGTGAGCGGGTCCTGTTCCGGCAGCCCGGCGCGCTCGTTGACGCGCGTCTTGATCACGTCCGCACCACGCGCGACGTTCACCTCCACCACGCGGCGCAGCGCCTCGGCCGAGCGGACGCCGTCCTTGAGCCGGGCGAGCGGGGTGAGGTCGGGGTCCGCGAGTACGGTCTCGCCGAGGTCCGGGGTGACGAAGACGCCCGCCGCGGTCAGCCGGGGTGCGAGGCCGGGGCTGTGCCGGGCCAGTTCGCGGACGGCGATGTCCTGGTAGAACGACGTCGACCCGCTGCGTGCGCTGGTCGCCCCCTGGCGGACCGCGTCACGGGCCTCGGTGGCCGTGCTCAGGTGGATGTGCGCGTCGACCAGGCCCGGCAGGACCCAGCGGCCGTGTGCGTCCAGGACGTCGGCGCCGCTCGGTACGGCGACGCTGCCGCGCGGTCCGGCCGCGCGCACCGTTCCGTCGCGGATGACGACGACGGCGTTCTCGGTGACCTCGCCGGTCGCCGGGTCGAGGAGCGTGCCGCCCCGGATGACGAGACCGCCGCCTCGCGCCGCGCCGCCGGAGGCGCTCCGGTCCGCGGGGACGGCCGTCGCGGGAGCCGCCGCGGCCACGGTTCCGGCGAGGGCGGCGGCACCGGCGAGGACTCCGCGGCGGGTCAGCCTGCCTGAGGGCGGGGGGAGGGCTTCGACGCACATGAGAGCTCCTTGGGGGAGTGGGCCGATGGCTACGGAGTTTGTATACCAAGCATCGATCCACCGGCAAGGATCATGTCGGCGAACGGCAGGAATGCGAGATTTGAGGCGATGGGAACCGGGGGTGGTGCCTGTGCGGTCCGGCTTGGTATACAAGCTTGGGGCCCGTCAGGCCCCTGCCAGGTGTCAGGCCTCGCCGAAGAGTGAGCGCAGGGCGACCGCCCGGCTGTCGCGCACATGCAGGAGGGTGCAGGCCACGGCGGCCTCCACGTCACCGGCGGAGATGTGCCGGAACATCTCCGCGTGCTGGGCCCGCATGTGGGCGGGCTCCTCGCGCATGCCGAACAGCAGCCGGAGCTGCCAGCTCAGCTGCTCCATGGTGCGTGCCAGCAGGGGATTGCCCGACATCGCCACGACGCCCTCGTGGAAGGCGGTGTGGGCGGCCACCTCGCGTGTCCCCTCGTCCGACGCGGCGGCCGACTCGGCCTGGCGGAGGGTGGCTTCGAGAACGGCCAGCCCACCGGTCCGGCCCGCCGTCACGGCACGGGCCGCGAGCCGCGACGCCTGGACGGCCAGAGGCTCCCAGACCTCGTAGAGGTGCTCGACATCGGCGTGTTCGAGGCGGCGCACCCGGACGCCGCTGTGGGGGAGCAGCTCCAGCAGGCCTTCCGCGACCAGCGCGCGCAGAGCCTCGCGCACGGGCACGCGGGACATGCTGAGCTCCTCGGCGACCTCCCGCTCGACGAGGCGGGCGCCCTGTGCGTAACGGCGGTCGACGATGCGCTGAAGGACGGCTTCACGCGCCCGCGCGCTGAGCGAGGCCGGCGCCGGCGCTCCCGGTGCCGCTCCCGGTGTCCCCGGCGCCCGTGAACCGCTGCTGCTGCCGCTTCCGTCCGCCACCTGTTCCGCCTTCATCCGCAGCCTCGCCCCCGGCGGTCCCGACGAAGGACCCTAGTCCTCGTCGGACCCGGACTCCGCCGCCGCCTCGGCCCGCAGCAAGGGGTGCGCCACCCCGGGGAACACCCGCGCCCGCACGACCTCCTCGGCGGACCCGCCCCGCACCACGGTCTCGGCCACGCCCCACGGGCGGCCCGCCAGCCGGACGGTGAGCGTGTACGAGGCCGAGCAGCCCAGGCACTCGTAGCGGTCCGCCCAGACCTCGACCTCCGTGACGCTGCCCGGGTAGCGCTTCACGTGCCGGTGCCGGGCGTGACAGCGGTCGCACGTCTCACCCGGCTCGCACGTGCCGCCGCACGGGCAGGGCACGTCCAGCGACTCGGCGGGCAGCCACCGCTGCACGAGCAGCGCCTCGCGGGTCGCCCCCATGTCCTTCATCGCCTTGAGGTTCCGCGCGGCGACGTTGTACGACTCGCCGGTCGCGGCCATCCGGTCGCGGATGACGTCCTTGCGTCCGCGGTTCGTCGTCATGCCGTCTCCTCCTGGGTGTCACGCAGCCCGCCAGGAGGCACACGAGATCAGAACGTCCCACGGTACCTTCCGCGCCGGGCGATCCACGACCTCGTCACGCCCTGCGCACCCGCCCGGCGATGCGCCGGCCGAGGCGCCCCAGCGAGCGGGACGGCCGGTTCCAGGCGCGGAACGCCTCCAGGGTGCGGCTGCTCCCCCCACGCTCCACGGCCTGCTCCACCGCCGCCAGCTCCTCGGGGGCCAGGGCGCGCACCACGGGGCGCAGCACCTCCTCCAGCAGGGCGGTCCGGGTCCGGGTCCAGTCGGGGCCCGCGTGCGGGTGGGCGTTCCACACGGCGAAGCAGTCCGCCACGTACGCGGGATCCGCCCGCAGCAGCGCGAGGACGGGCTCGCGGCGGGCGGCCCCGCCGTACGCCGCGATCAGCTCCTCGTCCCCGCTGTGCACGAACGCGTACAGCTCGTCGTCCGGCCGGCCGGGAGCGAGCAGCCGCTCGGCCAAGGCGGCGAGGGCGTGCTCCAAGGCCGGGGGCTCCGCCGGTTCGGCGCGGCCGCGCAGGGTCCGGGCGCGGTCCGCCCAGCCCGGGCCGGCCGTACCCGCGCGCAGGTCACGGGCGAAGTCCAGCAGCATCAGGCAGGCGCGGACCCGGGCGTCGATCTCCTGGGGGAAGCCGCGCAGCAGGTCGTGCGCGAGCTCGGCGGCGTCCTCGTCGCCCAGGGTCGCGGTGAGCGCGGCGTCGACCAGGCGTGCCCAGGTGCCGGCCGTGCGGTGGGCGTCGGACGTGGTCTCGCCCAGCAGCGAACGGGCCTCGGCCGCCGTCGGGGTGTCCTCGCCCCACACCAGGCCCACGGCGGTCCGCAGCACCAGCGGCTCGGCGAACGGGGACATGCCCGCCGCGCGCAGCACCGTGTGCAGGATGTCCACCCGGCCGGCCCCCCGCGCCTTCGCCCCGGGCGCCTCGGCGCACATCCGCAGATGCGGCAGCGCCTGCGTCCCGGTGAACGGGAGGGCCACCCGGGTCAGCAGTCGTTCCGCGTCCGCCGCACGGTCCGGTGCGAGCCGGTCCAGCTCGCCCAGGAGCCCCGTACGGACGTCGAACTGCTCGTCCAGCAGGTCCGGCAGCGCACGGCACGCGCCGGCTCCCGGGTCGTCGAGCAGCGCGCGTGCCAGCCGGCCCACCACGCCGGGCAGCAGCTCCGCGCGGCCCAGGTCCAGCAGCCGGGCTATTCGCAGCAGCTGCACCGTCCGCGCGACCCCTCCGGGCACCCCGGAGGAGAGCTCGGCCAGCACCTCGTCGCCGAGCTCGTCGACCAGCCCGGCGAGCACGCGTTCCCCGGCGGGCTCCTCGAACGCCGAACGCGCGGGCGGCTCCAGGGTCACGTCGTCGCCCCGTACCGCCTCCGTGACCAGCAGCGCGGCCAGCGGCGCGGTGACGGAGGCGGGGCTCCGGCCGTCGAGCGCCGTCAGCAGCCGGAGCGCCGCGGCGCACTCGGCGGCCGTACGGTCGTCGGCGGGCGCGGTCAGCGCGTCGGTCAGCTGCCGGGTGCGCTTCTCGTCCAGCGCGTAGGGCCGCTCGGCCGCCCAGTCGGCCGCCGCGGCCCGCTCCTCGGAGCCGAGCGCGATGCCGGCGCCCAGCGCCGTGACGGCGAGCGGCCCGGCGGCGAAGGGCTCGCCCGGCAGCTCCGCCGCCTCCCGGAACAGCTCGGGGGAGCGGCTGCGCCAGATCCTGGCGGCGGTCCCCGCCCAGGCGTCGTCCACCGTCCCCGCCGGGCGCGGACCTGTCGCGGCGTGCACCCGGAAGCGGGGATCCTGGATGTCGGGCGCGTCCTCGGGGAGGACCCCGATGACCTGGTGCGTGGTGTGCCCGGGGTGCCGGGTGTACGTAGTGAAGGTCAGCCGCTCGGCGTGCTCCCTGGGCAGGACCGCGGTGGCCAGCGCCACCCACCGGGCCACATCGGCGCTCTGCCGCTCCACGAGCACGACCGGGGGCGCGGACGGGTCCTCGCTCACCCGGCGCAGATCGCTGAGGACGGCGGCGAGCCACGGGCTGCGGGCCACCGCGAAGTCGCCGAGGCCCTCCCGGGTCAGCCCCTGTGACGGCCCGTGCGCGGTGGCCAGGGCGGTCAGGGGATCGGCCGGCATGCGGTCGGGCGTCGTGGAGAGCCACCCCGCGGCCCCCCACGCGGCGACCGGCAGCACCCGGCCGGGCACCGGTGTACCGGGCAGGAGGTGCACGGCGTGCGCGTGGAACCCGCCCGTGCCCGTGGCCACCGTACGGCTGAGCAGATGGCTGCCGTCGGAGAGCAGGACGAAGCCGAACGCCACCGGGAGCGCGCGGAGTCGGGCGTCGGGAAGCCGGTCGGGAGTGCCCGCCGGAGCCTCGTACGCGAGGATCGGTGCGGCCTCCGCGCGCACCGGCCCGGGTATCGCGGGATCCACGGCGGTGAACCGGCCGGCGGGCTCCCCGTCCCCGGGCGTGACGGAGGTGTAGTGCAACTGCGGGAGGCTCATGCGTAGGCCCTCATCGTCCCTGCCACGTGCGTCCCCGTCACACGCACCGGCCGCCGCTCGCCGCCCTGTCGGTGCGGCCCGGCCCGGCGGAGCGACGACCCCGGCGGGGAGCTTTCCGTAGTCGTGCGGGCGACGCTATCAAGCCCTGACGCCCCGTTGGGCCGCGCGCGGCAGGAGGGGGCCCTAGGTTGGCCGTATGACCGAGGTGACGCTTTCCGCGGGAGTGGTGGAGTACGAGGACACCGGTGGGGACGGGCCCGTGGTGGTCCTGCTGCACGGGGTGGCGATGAACGGTTCGCTCTGGCGTCATGTCGTCGCCGGACTGCGCCCCGACTACCGCTGCGTCGTGCCCACTCTGCCGCTGGGCGCCCACCGCCGGCCGATGCGCCCGGACGCCGATCTGACGGTGCTCGGGATCGCCCATCTGGTGGCGGAGTTCCTGGAGAAGCTGGACCTCCACGACGTCGTCCTGGTGATGAACGACTGGGGCGGGGCGCAGGCCCTCGTCGCGGACGGCCGGGACGGGCGGATCGGCAGGCTGGTGATCACCTCCTGCGAGGCGTTCGACAACTATCCGCCCGGTCTGCCCGGCCGTAATCTGGCCGTCGCGGCCAGGACCCCCGGCGGGCTGCGGCTGGCCTTCGCGCTGCTGAAGCTGAAGCCGATGCGCCGAACGCCCCTGACCTGGGGGTGGATGAGCAAGCGGCCGGTCCCGCACGACGTGATGGACGAGTGGCTCCGGCCCCTGTGGACCTCCGCGGCGATCCGGCGGGACCTGCGGGCGTACATCGTCGGGGTGCCGCCCCGGGACGTGCTGCTGGCGTGGGCGGAGGCGCTGCGCACGTTCGACCGCCCGGCGCTCGTCGTCTGGGCGGCCGAGGACAAGGTCATGCCGCCCGAGCACGGCCGGAGGCTGGCGGAGATGCTGCCGAAGGGCGAACTCGTGGAGGTCGCCGACAGTTTCACCCTCATCCCGGAGGATCAGCCCGGGCGGCTGACCGAGGCCATCAGGGAGTTCGTACCGCTGCCCTGACCCGGCCCGGCGGGGCGCGGGCGACACTCCCCGCGCCCGCACCCGGCCGGGGCGCCGGTCTCAGTGCGCGGAGGTGTCCGGTCCGCTGCGGCGGCGGCGCATGCCGAGACCGGCGAGCAGCGCGCCCGCGGCACAGAGGGCCGCGGTGACGATCAACGCGGTGTGCATGCCGTTCATGAACGCGTTGCCGCTGCCCTCGATCACGGCGGCCCTCAGCCGCGCGGGCATGTCGGCCGAGACGGGGGAGACGCCCATGGAGACCGCGTCCTCGGCCTTCTCGAAGCCCGCCGCCGTGCCGGCCGGGACGCCGGCCGAGCTCAGTTCGCCGGTCAGGGTGGAGCCCACCTTCGCGCTGATCAGGGAGACCAGCACGGACGTGCCGAGCGCACCGCCGATCTGCAGCGACGTGGCCTGGAGCCCGCCGGCCACACCGCCGTCCTTCCTCGGGGCGTTGCCGACGATGGCGTCGGAGGACGCGGACATCACGATGCCGACACCCAGGCCGATGGCGAGAAACGGCGGCCACAGGGAGGCGTACGAGGAACCGGCGTCCCAGGTCAGCATCCACACGGCGGCCGCGGTCTGGAGGGTCATGCCGGCCGGCATGGTGAGCCGAGGGCCGAAGCGCTGGGTCAGGGCGGCGCCGAGCGGCGCCGCCACCACGGTGGCCAGGCTGAACGGCAGGGTGCGGACACCGGCCTCGACCGGGGAGAAGCCGCGCACGTTCTGCAGGTACAGCATCACGAAGAAGATGACACCGAGCATCACGAAGAAGTTGATCGCGGTGACGGCCGTGCCGATGGTCAGCGAGCGGTCACGGAAGAGCCGCATCGGCAGCAGCGGGTGCGCGAGCCGGGTCTCGTACCAGCAGAAGCCGGCCAGCACGGCCAGACCCGCGGCGATCGACCCCAGCGTCCCGCCGGAGGCCCAGCCCCAGGTCTCCCCCTTGACCACGCCGAAGATCAGGGCGACCAGACCGGCGGCGAGCAGGATCACGCCCGGTACGTCGAAACGGTGGTGTCCGGTGGAGTCCTTGCTCTTCGGGAGGACGAACAGGCTGAAGACCAGCGCGGCTACGCCGATGGGAGCGTTGATGTAGAAGACCGACTCCCAGTTGACGTGCTCGATGAGCAGACCGCCGACGATCGGTCCGAGCGCGGTGGAGCAGGACGCCACCATGGCCCAGAGGCCCACGGCCGTGCCGAACTTCCGGGGCGGGAAGACCGCCCGCAGGAGACCGAGGGTGTTGGGGATCAGCAGGGCGGCGAACAGGCCCTGGACCGCGCGGAAGGCGATGACGCCCTCGACGGAACCGGACAGGGCGATCGCCACCGAGGCCAGCGTGAAGCCGAGGGTGCCCGTCATGTAGACCGCGTGCCGTCCGAAGCGGTCACCGAGCTTGCCGCCCAGGATCAACAGGGCGGCCATGGCGATCAGATAGGCGTTGGTGACCCACTGGAGGTCGGCCGTGGACGCGCCGAGGTCCCGGCCGATCTCCGGATTGGCGATCGCGACGACGGAGGAGTCGAGGTTGACCATGAACAGACCGACGGCCACGGCGATCAGCGTCAGCCAGGGGTTGCCGCGCCTGCCCCGGGGCAGGTCGGGCGGACTGCTTTCGGGCAGGGCGGAGGTGTCCACGGTGGTGGAGGACATGCGTGAGCCTTGTCTGTGAATCATCGGGATGACGAGAGGAAGCGCCCCGGCCACGACGGCCGCGCCGCGGCCGCGCCAGGGGAACGCGCCGCGCCCGGGGACCGGGGCACGGCGCCGGCCGGCGGAGTGGTCAGCCGGCGGGGGAGTGCAGGTGCCGGTTCAGTGACGTCAGCGCGCCCAGGGCCGCACCGAGAGCGTCGAGCTCTCCCTCGGTGAGCGTGTGCAGCACGCGTGCCAGGTGGCTCTCCTTGAGCGCCCGCGCCTCGGCGAGCCGCTCCCGGGCCGTGGGCGTGGGGTGCAGATGGGCGACCCGCTTGTCGACGGGGTCCTGCCGGCGTTCCAGCAGTCCCAGGTCGGTGAGCTGGGAGACGAGGGCGCTGACGTTGTTCGGCTTCATCAGGAGCGCTTCGGCCGTCTCCCTGACGGTGATCCCTTCGCGCTCCTCGACGAGGAACAGCAGGGCCAACTGGCCGTCGGGCAGCCGGGGATGCGGAAACCGGTGCGCCACCTGCCGCTCCAGACCCCGGTGCAGCGCGGGCAGGGACGACACGAGCGCGGAGGCCACGCGGTCGATCTCCTGGGCGGGCACGGTGGGGTCGGGCATCCCCGCAGCATAGGTACGTCGTCATAGGTATGTCAACATAGGTAAATGCCGGTGGGAGCCGGGTGGTATATGTGCGGGAAGAGCCCCGAGGTGCCGCGCAGGCGGTCGAGAGAAGGACCGTGGACAAGCCGACGCACTTGATCGAGTTCGAGACGATGCTGCTCGGGCGGCATCTCCAGCCGGGCGCCGTCCGGTCGCGGCGCGGCGGACACCTCGACCGCAGCGCGTACACCCTGCTGAGCCGGATCCGTATGGAAGGCCCGATGTCCATCGGCCAGCTGAGCGAGGCCTTCGGTCTCGACGCCTCCACCCTGAACCGGCAGACCGCCGCCATGCTGCGGGCCGGTCTGGTCGAACGCATCCCGGACCCCGACGGAGGCATCGCCCGCAAGTTCCGTATCACCGGTGCGGGTGAACGCGGCCTGGACGCGGAGCGCGAGGCGAACATCAGCGGCCTGGAGCGGGTCATGGCCGACTGGTCGCCCGACGAGGTCGCCGGCTTCGCGGCGTACCTCAAGCGCTTCAACAGCGACATCGAGCAGCTCGACGGACGGCCCTGGCCCCGGCCCTGACGTGCGGCACCCCGGCGGGGGCGTGAAGCGCAGCTGCGGCGGCGCTTAAGAAATCCTCGATGGACCTGGGCTCCGGTGATGCGGCAGGGTCTTCCTGACGGCAACGAGCGCCACAGCACCGTGTGGCCGCTGGGACGGCGCACGCGCCCGCCCGCCGTCACCCCCCAAGCACCCCGGGCCGCAGGCCGCCTTCGGCATGCCCCCGGCCCGGGGCCGTCACCACGTACAGGGAGCCGCAGCCGTGAAGGCACTCGTGAAGCACAAGGCCGAGCCGGGACTGTGGCTGATGGACGTGCCGGAGCCGGAGACCGGCCCCGGGGACGTGCTGATCAAGGTGCTGCGCACCGGGATCTGCGGCACCGACCTGCACATCCGTGACTACGACGGCTGGGCGCAGAAGGCCGTGCGCACCCCGCTCGTGCTGGGCCACGAGTTCGTCGGCGAGGTCGCCGCGACCGGCGCGGACGTCGTCGACATCGAGGTCGGTGACCTGGTGAGCGGTGAGGGCCACCTGGTCTGCGGGAAGTGCCGCAACTGCCTCGCCGGACGCCGGCACCTGTGCCGCTCCACCCTCGGGCTCGGGGTCGGCAGGGACGGGGCGTTCGCCGAGTACCTGGCGCTGCCCGCCTCCAACGTCTGGGTGCACCGCGACAAGGTGGACCTCGACGTCGCCGCCATCTTCGACCCGTTCGGCAACGCCGTGCACACGGCCCTGTCCTTCCCGCTGGTCGGCGAGGACGTGCTGATCACCGGAGCGGGCCCCATCGGCATCATGGCCGCCGCCGTCGCCCGTCACGCGGGCGCCCGCAACGTCGTCATCACCGACGTCAGCGAGGCACGGCTCGACCTGGCCAGGAAGGTCGGGGTGGACCTCGCCCTGAACGTCGGCGGCGCGACCATCGCCGACGGCCAGCGCAGCCTCGGGCTGCGGGAGGGCTTCGACATCGGCCTGGAGATGTCCGGCCGCCCCGAGGCCATGCGGGACATGATCGCCAACATGACGCACGGCGGCCGGATCGCGATGCTCGGACTGCCGTCCGCCGAGTTCCCCGTCGACTGGTCCCGCGTGGTCACCTCGATGCTCACGATCAAGGGCATCTACGGCCGCGAGATGTACGAGACGTGGTACGCCATGTCCGTGCTCCTGGAGGGCGGGCTCGACCTCTCCCCGGTGATCACCGGCCGGTACGGCTACCGCGACTTCGAAGCCGCCTTCGACGACGCGGCCAGCGGTCTCGGTGGCAAGGTTCTGCTCGACTGGTCCGCCTGAGGCTCCGCGCCCCGAAGCTTCTCGTACGCACCCGTAACCACCTGGGAGAGACACTCATGTTTGACTCCGTACGCGACGACGTGCGCGCCACCCTGGACGAGATCCGCGAAGCCGGGCTCCAGAAGCCCGAGCGCGTGATCGGTACCCCGCAGTCCGCCACCGTCGCCGTCACCTCCGGAAGCCGCGGCGGTGAGGTGCTGAACTTCTGCGCCAACAACTACCTGGGCCTCGCCGACCACCCCGAGGTCGTCGCCGCCGCCCACGAGGCGCTGGACCGCTGGGGCTACGGCATGGCCTCCGTCCGCTTCATCTGCGGCACCCAGGAGGTCCACAAGGAGCTGGAGCAGCGGCTCTCCGCCTTCCTCGGGCAGGAGGACACGATCCTCTACTCCTCCTGCTTCGACGCCAACGGGGGAGTCTTCGAGACCCTCCTCGGCCCCGAGGACGCGGTCATCTCCGACGCCCTGAACCACGCCTCCATCATCGACGGCATCCGCCTCTCCAAGGCGAAGCGCCACCGCTACGCCAACCGCGACATGGCCGACCTGGAGACCCGGCTCAAGGAGGCCTCCGGGGCCCGCCGCCGGCTGATCGTCACCGACGGCGTCTTCTCCATGGACGGCTACGTCGCCCCGCTGGCCGAGATCTGCGACCTCGCCGACCGCTACGACGCCATGGTCATGGTCGACGACTCGCACGCCGTCGGCTTCGTCGGCCCCGGCGGCCGCGGCACCCCCGAGCTGCACGGCGTCATGGACCGCGTCGACATCATCACCGGCACGCTCGGCAAGGCGCTGGGCGGCGCGTCCGGCGGTTACGTCGCCGCGCGCGCCGAGATCGTCGCGCTGCTGCGCCAGCGCTCGCGCCCGTACCTCTTCTCCAACTCGCTCGCCCCGGTCATCGCCGCCGCCTCCCTCAAGGTCATCGACCTGCTGGAGTCCGCCGGCGAGCTGCGGGAGCGGCTCGACGCCAACACCGCGCTCTTCCGCTCCCGGATGACCGCGGAGGGCTTCGACATCCTGCCCGGCGACCACGCCATCGCCCCCGTGATGATCGGCGACGCCGCGAAGGCCGGCCGGATGGCCGAACTGCTCCTGGAGCGCGGGGTGTACGTGATCGGGTTCTCCTACCCCGTCGTCCCGCAGGGCGCCGCGCGCATCCGCGTCCAGCTCTCCGCCGCGCACTCCACCGCCGACGTCGACCGCGCCGTGGACGCGTTCGTCGACGCCCGGACCGCGCTGGAGGCGGAGGCGGAGGCGTAGAACCGTCTCACGATCTGGGATCATGGGCGCATGATCGATGCACGGCGGCTGCGCATTCTCCGTGCGGTGGCGGACCACCGCACCGTGACCGCCGCGGCCGCCGCGCTGTATCTGACCCCCTCGGCGGTCTCCCAGCAGCTCGCCGCCCTGGAGCAGGAGACCGGCCACCGGCTGGTCGAGCGCGGGGCGAGGGGTGCGCGGCTGACCGTCGCCGGGGAGATCCTGCTGACCCACGCCAACGCGGTCCTCGCCCAGCTGGAGCGGGCGGAGGCGGAGCTCGCCGACTACAGCGCGGGGGTCGCGGGGACGGTCACGGTCGCCGCGTTCGCCACGGGGATCGGGCTCGTCCTCGCCCCCGCGATCGCGGAACTGACCCGCACCGCGCCGGGCATCCGGGTCCGGGTGCAGGATGCCGAGGGCGACGCGAGCGTGCCGATGGTCCTGGACCGGCAGGTCGACGTGGCGGTCGCCGTCGAGTACCGGGGCGCGCCCGGTGACGACGACCGGCGGCTGACCCGGGTGCCGCTGTACTCCGAGCCCTTCGACGCGGTGCTGCCGGTCGGCCACCGCCTCGCGGACCAGGACCACGTCGCCGTCGCCGACCTCGCCAA
Organism: Streptomyces sp. NPDC104381; assembly: GCF_055583745.1. Taxonomy (NCBI): domain Bacteria; kingdom Bacillati; phylum Actinomycetota; class Actinomycetes; order Kitasatosporales; family Streptomycetaceae; genus Streptomyces; species Streptomyces sp. NPDC104381. Next base: position 610,278 of record NZ_JBVJNK010000002.1, on the reverse strand, counting down.
GGACGTCTGGATCGGCCCGTACCCCGGCAACCCCTGCCATGACGTGGTGGTCCTGGCCTGCGAGTACGCCGGCTTCGAGCCCCTGCTGGAGCACTCCTCCGACGACTTCCACGCCGTCGTCGCCCTGGCCGGGGCGGGCGCAGGGGTGGCGCTGGTGCCCCGCTCGGCGCTGCGCGGCACGGAGCTCGGCGGGGTCGTCGTACGGCCCGTGGAGGGCGTCGCCCCGACCCGGCGCGTCTTCGCCGCCGTACGCCAGGGCGCCGAGGGCCACCCGCTGATCAAGCCCGTCCTGGAAGCGCTGCGAGCGGCGGCCGGCCCTGGGTAGGGCAGGGGCTCACGCGGGCTGCAACAGGTCCCACCGGTTGCCGTAGAGGTCCTCGAACACCGCGACGGAGCCGTACGGCTCGTGCCTCGGCTCCTCCAGGAAGCGGACGCCGGCCGCGCGCATCCGCTCGTGGTCGCCCGCGAAGTCCTCCGTGTGCAGGAAGAAGCCGACCCGGCCGCCCGTCTGCGCCCCGACGCTCGCCTCCTGGGCCCCGTCCTTGGCGCGCGCGAGCAGCAGTCCCGTGCCCGTGGTGCCCCGCGGCCGCACGACCACCCAGCGGGAGCCGTCGCCCCGGTCCGTGTCCTCCACCAGCTCGAACCCGAGGGCGTCGGTGTAGAAGGCGAGGGCCTCGTCGTAGTCGCGGACGACCAGCGTGACCAGGGCGATGTAGGACATGGGAAACCTCGTCGGTGTACGGCGCTGCCGGGGAGTTATACGTAACACTATCGGGTCTCCGCCCCGTCCGGGGACAATGCCCGCCATGGACACGAGCGATCTCGGCACACTGACGGAACGCGCCCGTGGCCTCGCCGGCACCGGCGGCCGACGCGTCCTCGGCATCGCGGGCGCTCCCGGCGCCGGCAAGTCCACGCTGGCCGCCCGGATCACCGAACGGCTCGACGGCCGCGCGGTCCTCGTCCCGATGGACGGCTTCCACCTGGCCGGGGCGGAGCTGGAGCGCCTCGGGCGGGCCGGCCGCAAGGGCGCCCCCGACACCTTCGACGCCGCCGGTTACGCGGCCCTGCTCCGGCGGCTGCGCCACCCCGGCCCGGAGCCGGTGTACGCGCCCGCCTTCGACCGGGCGCTGGAGGAGCCGGTCGCCGGGTCCGTGCGCGTCGCCCCCGACATCCCGCTCGTCGTGACCGAGGGCAACTACCTGCTGCTGGACGAGGGCCCCTGGGCGCCGGTGCGCGGACTGCTGGACGAGGTGTGGTTCCTGGACGCCGATACGGGGCTGCGGGTGAGCCGGCTCGTGGACCGGCACGTGCGCTTCGGCAAGCCGCGTCCGTACGCCGAGCGGTGGGTCGCCGACTCGGACGAGCGCAACGCCCGGCTGGTCGAGCGGCACCGGGACCGCGCCGACCTCGTCGTACGGCTGCCCTGAACCGGGTGCGGCGCGCGCCCGGAATCCCGCTCGCTTCGGACCGGGCGGCCGGGCAGGATGCTGTGTGCCGCGTCGCCCCGCCAGGAGGTCCTCATGCCCAGCACCGACCAGCCCGTGCCCTTCACCGCCGACGACTACCGGGCCCGGATGACCCGCGCGGCCGAGGCCGCCGAAGCCGCCGGCCTGGCGGGCGTCCTCGTGGCGCCGGGCCCCGACATGGTCCACCTCACCGGCTACCGGCCGACCGCCGACACCGAGCGCCTCACCCTCCTCGTCCTCAGGGCCGGCCACGACCCCGTCCTCGTCGTCCCGGCCCTGGAGGCGGCCGACGCGGAACGCGCGGCGGGCGCCCCCGCCCTCACCCCGATGGACTGGACCGACGCCGCGAACCCGTACACCCTGACCGCCGGGCTGCTGCACGCCAAGGGCCGGTTCGGGATCAGCGACAACGCCTGGGCGCTGCACCTGCTGGCCCTGCGCAAGCTACTGCCCGACAGCTCCTACGCCTCGCTCACCGACGCCCTGCCCATGCTCCGGGCGGTCAAGGACGCGGCCGAGCTGGAACGCCTCGCCGCGGCCGGGGCCGCAGCGGACGCGACGTACGAACAGATCCTGAAGGTCCGCTTCTCCGGCCGGCGGGAGAGCGACGTGGCCGCCGATCTGGCCGCGCTCCTCAGGGAACACGGCCACTCGCAGGTCGACTTCACCGTGGTGGGGTCCGGCCCCAACGGCGCCAACCCGCACCACGAGGCGGGCGACCGCACCATCGAGCGGGGCGACATGGTCGTCCTGGACTTCGGCGGGCTGAAGCACGGCTACGGCTCCGACACCTCCCGTACGGTCCATGTCGGCGAACCCACCGCCGAGGAGCAGCGGGTCCACGACGTCGTACGGGAGGCGCAGGAGGCCGGCTGCCGTGCCGTGCGGCCCGGGGCGGCCTGCCAGGACGTGGACCGGGCGGCCCGCGCCGTCATCACCGAGTTCGGCTACGGCGAACGCTTCATCCACCGCACCGGCCACGGCATCGGCGTCACCACCCACGAGCCGCCCTACATGATCGAGGGCGAGGAACAGCCGCTGGTCCCCGGTATGTGCTTCTCCGTGGAGCCGGGCATCTACCTCCCGGGCCGCTTCGGCGTCCGTATCGAGGACATCGTCACGGTCACGGAGAGCGGGGGCAGGCGGCTGAACACGACCGCGCGCGAACTGGCGATCGTCGAGTAGCCCTCCCGCCCCCGGCCCCACCGTCAGCCTCCCGGATCAGTCCTGCGGCTCGCGGGCGCGGAACCGGTGCAGCACGTCGTACGGGTAGGGCAGCGGGCGCTCGCTCGCCGTGTCCAGCCGGGCCGCCTGTTCCGGCGTCAGCTCCCAGCCCGCCGCGCCGAGGCTGTCGGTCAGCTGCGCGGCCGTGCGCGCCCCCACGATCGGGGCCGTGACGCCGGGGCGTCCGAGCAGCCAGCGCAGGGCGACCTGCGCCGGCGTGCGCCCGGCCTCCTCGGCGGCGGCGACGACCGCCTCGACGACCCGCCAGGTCTTCTCGTCGTCCCGCTCCCGCCAGGCCTCGCGGCCCAGCTCCTCCTGGTAGCGGGCCTCGCGGGTGCCGGGCTCCACCGCGGTCATGCCCCGCCGGTACTTGCCCGTCAGCCAGCCTCCCTGGAGCGGGCTCCAGGGGATGATGCCGACGCCCTCCGCCAGGCTCACCGGGGCCAGCTCCCACTCGACCTCGCGCGCCAGCAGGTTGTAGAGCGGCTGGAGGGCGACATAGGGCTCCCAGCCGTTGCGGCGCGCCAGGTCCTGGGAGCGCTGGAGCTGGGACGCGGAGAGGTTGCTCGCGCCGAGATAGCGGACCTTCCCCGCCTTGACCAGGGTGTCCAGCGTCGCGAGGGTCTCCTCCACCGGAGTCGTCGCGTCCCAGACATGGGTCTGGTAGAGGTCGATGTGGTCCGTGCCGAGCCGCCGCAGGCTGTCCTCCACGGCCCGCACGATGTGCTTGCGGCTCAGCCCGCCCGCGTTCGGCGCCTCACCCATCGTGCCGAACACCTTCGTGGCGATGACGAGTTCGTCGCGGCGGCGGCCCTTCAGCCAGCGGCCGATGATCTCCTCCGAGACACCCCGCTGGTAGACGTCCGCGGTGTCGATGAACGTCCCGCCCGCCTCCGTGAAGGTGTCGAGTACGCGGTGTGCCTCGGTCTCGTCGGTGTCCTGGCCGAACGTCATCGTGCCGAGGCACAGTTCGCTGACGCGCAGCCCCGACCGGCCGAGGAATCGCTGCTCCATGGGTCCCCCCCTCCGTCCGGACCGTCCGGACCTTGGTCCGGACCATAGACGTTGAAGTGCACACGAAGGCAAGGGAGTTGTCCGGATGGCGCGGTGTCAGTCGTCGGCGAGCAGCACGCACGACTCCGGAGGCAGGCGCAGCACACCGTCGGCGCCCGGCGCCTCGGCCGGCTCCCAGGCCGCCAGCACCCTGCCCCCGCCGGTCCGGTGCCGTCCGGCACCCAGCGGGATGGCGGCCGGCTCCGCCGAGAGGTTGACCGCGATCCGCAGATCGCCCCGCCGGTAGGCGATCCAGCGGGCCTCCTCGTCGTACGCCGTCCTCACCGACGCCAGGTCGGGGTCGGAGAGGTCCGGCAGGGCGTGGCGCAGGGCGATCAGCTCGCGGTACCAGGCGAGCAGCCGGGCGTGCGGCTCGCGCTCCGGTTCGCTCCAGTCGAGGCAGGAGCGGTCCCGGGTGGCCGGGTCCTGCGGGTCGGGGATCTCCTCCTCGGCCCAGCCGTGCGCCGCGAACTCCCGGCGTCTCCCGTTGCGCACGGCCTCCGCGAGACCGGGGTCGGTGTGGTCGGTGAAGAACTGCCACGGGGTACGGGCGCCCCACTCCTCGCCCATGAAGAGCATCGGGACGAACGGGCCGGTGAGCACGAGCGCCGCGGCGCACGCCTGGAGCCCCGGGGAGAGCCCGGCGGCGAGCCGGTCGCCGAGGGCGCGGTTGCCGATCTGGTCATGGGTCTGGGCGTAGCCGACGAAGCGGTGGGCGGGCGTCCGGGTGACGTCCACGGGCCGGCCGTGCGTACGGCCGCGGAAGCTGGAGTACGTGCCGTTGTGGAAGAACGCCTTGGTCACGGTCTTGGACAGGGCGGCCAGCGGGGCGGTCGCGAAGTCCGCGTAGTACCCCTGGGACTCGCCGGTGAGCGCGGTGTGCAGGGCATGGTGGAAGTCGTCGTTCCACTGGGCGTGCAGCCCGATGCCGCCCTCGGTGCGCGGCGTGGTCGTCCTCGGGTCGCAGAGGTCGGACTCCGCGATCAGCGCGAGCGGCCTGCCGAGCTCCGAGGCCAGGGCGTCGACGGCCGTGGAGAGCTCCTCCAGGAAGGTGAGCGCCCTGCCGTCGGCCAGCGCGTGGACGGCGTCCAGGCGCAGACCGTCGAGGCGGTAGTCGCGCAGCCAGGCGAGCGCGCTGCCCAGCAGGTAGTCGCGTACCTCGTCCGATCCGGGGGCGTCGAGGTTGACGGCCGAACCCCAGGGGGTGTGGTGCGTGTCCGTGAAGTACGGGCCGAACGCCGGAAGGTGGTTGCCCGAGGGGCCCAGATGGTTGTGGACCACGTCCAGGACGACCGCGAGGCCCAGACCGTGCGCCGTGTCGACAAAGTGCTTCAGCCCCTCCGGACCGCCGTACGGCTCGTGCACCGCCCAGAGCGACACTCCCTCGTACCCCCAGCCGTGGGTTCCCGGGAACGGGCAGACGGGCATCAGCTCCACATGGGTGATGCCGAGGTCCACGAGACGGCCGAGCCGCTCCGCCGCCGCGCCGAAGGTCCCCTCCTCCGTGAACGTGCCGACGTGCAGCTCGTACAGGACGGCGCCCGGCAGGCCCCGCCCGGCCCAGACGGTCCGCCAGGCGTACGCGTCGTGGTCAACCACCGCGCTCTCGCCGTCGGGTCCGTCCGGCTGGCGGCGGGAGCGCGGATCGGGCAGCACGGGGCCGCCGTCGAGCGAGAACCCGTAGCGGTCCCCGTCCGCCGCCCCGGCCTCCGCGGTCCACCGCCCCGCGCGCAGCGGGTCGCCCTCCATGGGCTGCCGGCCGCCCGCCGTGCACAGCTCGACCGAACCGGCCTCGGGGGCCCACACCTCGAACCGCATCCACCACTCCTCGTCCAGGACCTGACGCTCGCCGGAGCCCCGTGACCGGCCCCGTGCGCACCCACGACCCCCGGACACTGGAGCGGGCACGCGACTGCCGATTAGGGTCTGGTCCTGATCATTGCCCTGCCGGGTTCCGCTCATACGCGGCGAGCCCGGGCAGTACCACAAGGTCCCTCTTACGGCTGCTGGAGGCCGAGATGACCGTGCCGACCTTCCCACCCGGCTTCCTGTGGGGCGCCTCCGCCTCCGCTTTCCAGACGGAGGGAGCCTTCGACACCGACGGCAAGGGGCCCTCCGGCTGGGACGCCTTCGCCGCGCAGCCCGGCCGGATCAAGGACGGCACCGACACCACGCGCGGCACCGGCTTCCACGAGCACTACCGCGAGGACGTCGCCCTGCTCGCGGGACTCGGGGCGGACGCGTTCCGCTTCTCCATCAGCTGGCCCCGGGTCGTCCCCGGCGGCAGCGGCTCGCTCAACCCCGCCGGCCTGGACTTCTACGACCGGCTCGTCGACGAGCTCTGCGCCCACGGCATCACCCCGGCCCCGACCCTCTACCACTGGGACACCCCGCTCCCGCTGGACGAGGCGGGCGGCTGGCTCAACCGGGACACCGCCTACCGCTTCGCCGAGTACGCGGGGATCGTCGCCGAGCGGCTCGCCGACCGGGTCCCCATGTGGATCACCATCAACGAACCGGCCGAGGTCACGATGCTCGGCTACGCCCTCGGCGAGCACGCCCCCGGCCGCACGCTGCTCTTCGACGCGCTGCCGGCCGCCCACCACCAGCTGCTGGCGCACGGACTGGCCGTACGGGCGCTGCGCGCGGCGGGTGCGGGCAACATCGGCATCGCGCTCTCGCACACCCCGGTCTGGCCGGCCGGGGACTCCGACGAGGACCGGGCGGGCGCGGAGATCTACGACACCCTGACCAACTGGCTCTTCGCCGACCCGGTCCTCACCGGCCGCTACCCCGACGACGGCTTCGCCCCGCTCATGCCGGGCCCGGTCGAGGACGACCTCAAGGTCATCTCCACACCCCTCGACTGGTACGGCGTCAACTACTACAACCCGACCCTCGTCGGCGCCCCCAGGCCCGAGGCGCTCGACTCCTTCTCCGGGTACGCGATGCCGGCCGGGCTCCCCTTCGGGATCCGGGAGATCGAGGGCTACGACACCACCGACTTCGGCTGGCCCGTCGTCCCCGAAGGGCTCGCCGAGACCCTGGGCCAGCTGCGGGACCGCTTCGGCGACCGGCTGCCGCCCGTCTACATCACGGAGAACGGCTGCGCCGTCGACGAACCCGTCGCCGACGGCCGCCGCATCGCCTTCCTGGAAGGGCACCTGGAGGCGCTGCGTACGGCCATCGACGCGGGAGTCGACGTACGCGGCTACTTCACCTGGTCGCTCACCGACAACGTCGAGTGGACCGAGGGCGCCAGCAAGCGCTTCGGCCTGGTCCACATCGATTACGAGACCCTGCGCAGGACCCCCAAGGAGTCCTACGCGTGGTACCGCGACCTGATCCGCGCCCAGCGGACGGGCGGGTCGGGGGCGTCGGCGCCCACCCCGGGGGAACGCGCTCCTGGGTGATGCGGTGGCCGGCCCGGTTGTGGGGCGGGCACGTCGGGGCCCACCGATTTTCCACGGCCCGTCAGGGCTGGTCCCACACCATGTCGAAGGCGCGCTCGAAGTTGACGTAACCCAGGCGCGCGAACGACTTCGCCATGGGGACGTTGCCGAGATCGGTCGCCGCCCTGATGCGCTCCACGTCCTGCGCGGCCAGCACCCGGGTGCCCTCGGCGAGGATGTCGTCGATGTAGCCGCGCCCCCGGTGCGCCGGCAGCACCCCGATGTAGGCGATCATCGGGTGGTAGTTGTTGCGCGCCGGAACGACGAAGCCGACCGGCTCCCCGTCCGGCAGCTCCGCGATCCGCCACCACTCCTGGGGCGTCCGGAGACCGGCGAACTCCTCGTCGTACTGCTTCTCCGCGGCCTCGCGGGCACTCAGCCCGGACGCCAGGTCCTGCCGGCCGTGCGCGTCCAGGGTGCCTTCCATCACCGGGGTCATCAGCGCGAGGAGGTCCTCGCGTCCGGTGACCCGGCGGTGGACCAGCCGGCCCGAGTCCTCGGGGACCGGCGTGCCGGCCCGCCATTCCAGGCGCAGCCGCTCCACCAGCAGCCGGGCCCCGCTCGCCTCCATGACCCGTATCCGGGCCTCCACGACCTCGCGCGCGGCGGGGTCCTCGCGCCAGTCCGGCGGGATGTAACGGCCGTACTCCGGGCGGGCCGACCCGGCGGGGACGACGGCGGCGGTCGCCCGCTCCACCAGCTCCAGCCCGATCGCGCCGCGCTCCGGCTCCGGCAGGGTGTCGTCCAGGTCGAAGAAGTCCAGGAGCTGGGGAGCGCCGCCCCTCTCGCCCGTCCACCAGGCGATCCGTGCCACCACACGGTCGCCGCGCAGCGCCACCCACATCCACTCGGGGCGGCGGCGCCCCGCCGCGAGGTCATCGGCGAGCTCATGGTCGAGCACATAGGAAAGCCGCTGGAAGAGACCGAGTTCGTCCGCTCCGGTGAGCGGACGGACGGTCAGTTCCGATGGTGCAGATGTCACAGGGTCTCCTCGACGTGTACGCCGCCTCCGAAGGCGGCAGCGCGTGACCCTAACAACTCCCCGGCGTCCGGCGAGCGGTATTTTCCCGCCGCACCCGCCCCCTGCCGCGCAGGTCAGGAAGGCCGGAAACGGGCATCGTCTGGACACCTCGGGCCCCTCGGACGGACAATCGGTGCTGTGACGTCCTCCTTCGAGTCCTCCACGTATCCCGCGCGGCTCTCGGACGCCGAGCGCGACCGTGTACTCGGTGTGCTCAGAGACGGCGCCGCACAGGGCAAGCTCTCCCACGACACCTTCCTCCGCCGCATGGAACTGGCCCTGACCGCCCGGCGTCCGGAGGAGCTGAAGGCGCTCACCTCCGACCTGGAACGGGACGGGCGCTGGTCCCGCGGACTGTTCCGCGCGGTGGGCGGGGTCTCCGCCTTCCCCGCCCGGGTGCGCCGGGCCTGGCAGTCCGAGCGGCTCCCCAAACTCCTGCTCCCGCTGCCCGGCCCGCACCCGCTGCGCATCGGCCGCGACCCGGGCAACGGGCTCCGGCTCAGCCACGAGACGGTGTCGCGGCTGCACGCCGAACTGACCGCCCAGGGCAGCCGGTGGATCCTGCGCGACCTGGGCTCGACAAACGGCACCTGCGTCAACGGCCAGCGGGTCGTCGGCGCGGTCGTGGTGCGCGACGGCGACCAGGTCAGCTTCGGCCGGATGTCCTTCCGGCTCATCGCGTCGCTGCCGATGCCCCCGTCCTGAGCGGGCGGCCCGCTCAGCGCCCCGCCCTCACCAGCAACGCCACCGGCCGGTCCGCGAAGAGCCCCGCCACCGGGACCACCGGGCCCCTGAACTCCCGCCCGTCCGACAGGAGATCGGCCCACGGGCCCTCGTCGGGCAGCGCCAGCTCCGTATCGCGCCAGCCGCCCTCCTCCGCCAGCCTGAGCGACAGCCGGGTCACCGCCGTGACCACCTCACCGGACCGGCCGAACGCCAGGCAGTGCGCGGCCGCTGGGCCCCGCGCCGCCAGCGGGGTGTACGTGGCCGACTCGCCGAAGAGCTCCGGGCGCTCCCGGCGCAGGCGCAGCGCCGTCGTCGTCAGCGCGGCCTTCTCGTCGGTGTCCGGGGAGGGCGGCCGGCGGAACGGCCGCCGGTTGTCCGGGTCGACCAGCGCGATGTACTCCCGCTCCGTGCCCTGGTACAGATCGGGCACGCCGGGCATCGTGAGGTGCACCAGCGCGGCCCCCAGCACGTTGGCCCGCACGAACGGCGCGAGCGTGTCCGCGAACCTGGCCAGCAGCGTGCGGGCCTCGCCCGCGTCGCTGCCGGGACCGGACGCCACGAAGTCGGTCACCGCCCGCTCGTACGCGGGATCCGGCTCCGTCCAGCTGGTGAAAAGCCCCGCCTCCCGCACGGACTTCAGCAGGGCGGGCTCCAGCCTGCCCGCCATCTCCCCGGCGGGCAGGCCCACGCAGCCGTACGCCGACTGCCAGGCCTGCCAGGCCAGCTGCGGATCCGGGGCCGGCGCGGACGCGGACCTCGACAGCTGCGCCACCAGCGCGGACCAGCGCTCGGGGCACTCGGAAAGGACCGCGATCCTGGCCCGTAGATCCCCGCTGCGCTTGGTGTCATGGGTGGTCAGCACCGTGCCGGTCGCCGGCCAGTCCCGTGCGATCCTCGCGCAGAAGGCGTGGAACTCCTCCGGAGCCACCGCCGGCCGGCCCGGGTCGCCGCCCACCTCGGTCGCCGAGATCAGCGGGACGTAGCGGTAGAACGCGGTGTCCTCCACCGACTTGGCGTGCAGCGCGGACGCCGTCTGCGCGAACCGGGCGCAGAACGCCGCGTGCGCCGGCCCGTCGCCCAGCCGGCCCAGCGCCAGGTCCCGCACCACGTCGACGGCCTCCGCCTCCTGGGGGACCGGGAACACCGCCTTGGCGTCCCGCACCGCCTCGGCCGGGAGCGTCGACTCCGCGATCTCGGTGAGCGGGCCGCCCGCGGTCACGTACGGCCGGTAGACGGGCACCCGCACCAGCAGCTCGCGCAACGCGGTGTGGAGCGCCCACGGCGCGTGGTCGTGCAGTGCCGTGTCCCCGGCGCACACCTCGACGGCCAGACGGGTCAGCCACTCCGTCTCGGCGGCCAGCTCATGGGTGACCACCCGGTACGCCGCACGGCGGACGGTCGCGGTCCAGTAGCCGCCGCGGTCCCCGGGAGGGCCCGCGAAGTCCCGGTAGCGGCCTAGCAGGTCCGCCGCGCCCGTCGGGTCGGTGAACAGGCCGTCGATCCGGTGCAGCGCGTCGTAGCCGGTGGTGCCCGCCACCGCCCAGCCGGCGGGCAGGGCCTCGTCACCGGTGAGGATCTTCTCCACCACCGTCCACCGCCCGCCGGTGGCGTCGCCCAACTCCCCCAGATACGCGGCGGGGTCGGCCAGCCCGTCCGGGTGGTCGATGCGCAGCCCGTCGACGACCCCGTCGCGGACCAGTTCGAGGATCTTGCCGTGGGTGGCGGCGAACACCTCGGGGTGCTCCACCCGGACGCCGATCAGGTCGGAGATGGTGAAGAACCGCCGGTAGTTCAGCTCCGTCCTGGCCAGCCGCCACCAGGCGAGCCGGTAGTGCTGGGCGGCCAGCAGCTCCGGCAGCGCGAGGTCCTCCGTACCCGCGCGCAGCGGGAACTCCAGATCGCCGTGGCGGAGCACCGGCGTGCCGTCCTCCCGGGTGCCCGGTTCGAAGCCGGCGCTCTCCTCGCCGACGCGCCCCGCCAGCACCGGCAGCAGCACCTTGCCGCCGCCCGCCGCCCAGTCGATGTCGAACCAGCGGGCGTACGGGGACTCCGGGCCCTCGCGCAGCACCTCCCACAGCGGCAGGTTGTGCCGGGGCGCGGCGGCCATGTGGTTGGGCACGATGTCCAGGATCAGCCCGAGCCCATGGGCGTGCGCCGTCCGGGCCAGCTCCCGCAGGCCCTCCTCGCCGCCGAACTCGGCGCGCACCGTGCTGTGGTCGACGACGTCGTAGCCGTGCCCGGACCCCGGCACGGCCTCCAGGACGGGCGACAGGTGCAGATGGGAGACGCCGAGCTCGGCGAGGTACGGCACGGCGTCCGCGGCGGCGGCGAACGGGAAGTCCGGTTGGAGCTGCAGCCGGTACGTGGCGGTGGGCGTCATGGACTCGTACGTACCCAGCCGGAGGCCTCTCTCCCACCTCCTGCGCCACCCGGACCGTCCGGGCGCGCCCGCCCGGCCGGTCCGGTCACCCGGGCGGCCTACGCCGGCCGCTTGAGCACCGTCAGGCTCCGCCCGACGAGCGTCACCCGCTCGCCCGCCGAGACCTTGGGCCCGGCCCCCGGCGGCACCCCGTCCGGGATTGCCGTGTCCACGACGACCTGCCACTGCTTGCCGTGGTTCATCGGAACGGCGAACTCCAGCGTCTCGGCGCCCGCGTTGAACATGAGCAGGAACGAGTCGTCGGAGATCCGCTCACCGCGCGGCCCCGGCTCCGAGATGGCGTGCCCGTTCAGGAAGACCGTCATGGCCTTCGCGTGCGCCGCCTGCCAGTCCCGCTGCGTCATCTCGTCCCCCCTGGGGGTGAACCACGCGATGTCCGACAGCTCGTCGTGCGTGCCCTCCACCGGACGGCCGTGGAAGAAGCGTCTGCGGCGGAAGACCGGGTGGTCGCGGCGCAGCCAGACCATGGCCCGGGTGAACTCCAGCAGGCTCGTGTCCGTACCGCCGGAGTCCTCCTCGCCGTCCTCGGCGCGCGAGGCGGCCGCCGGATCGGGCCAGTGCACCCAGGAGAGCTCGTTGTCCTGGCAGTAGCCGTTGTTGTTGCCCCGCTGCGTCCGGGCGAACTCGTCGCCGTGGCTCAGCATGGGCACACCCTGGGAGAGCATCAGCGTGGCGATGAAGTTGCGCATCTGACGGCTGCGCAGCTCCAGGACCTCCTTGTCGTCGGTCTCCCCCTCCGCCCCGCAGTTCCACGAGCGGTTGTGGCTCTCGCCGTCCCGGTTGCCCTCGCCGTTGGCGTCGTTGCGCTTGTCGTTGTACGAGACCAGGTCATGCAGCGTGAAGCCGTCGTGGCAGGTGGTGAAGTTGATCGAGGCCAGCGGGCGCCTGCCGTCGTCCTGGTACAGGTCCGAGGAGCCGGTGAGGCGCCCGGCGAACTCCGCGAGGGTCCGTGGCTCACCCCGCCAGAGGTCCCGCACCGTGTCCCGGTACTTGCCGTTCCACTCGGTCCACAGCGGCGGGAAGTTCCCCACCTGGTAGCCGCCCTCGCCCACGTCCCAGGGCTCGGCGATCAGCTTCACCTGGCTGACCACCGGGTCCTGCTGCACCAGGTCGAAGAACGAGGACAGCCGGTCCACCTCGTGGAACTGGCGCGCCAGGGTCGCCGCGAGGTCGAAGCGGAAGCCGTCCACATGCATCTCGGTCACCCAGTACCGCAGGGAGTCCATGATCAGCTGGAGGACGTGCGGCGACCGCATCAGCAGGGAGTTCCCCGTGCCGGTGGTGTCCATGTAGTACTTCTGGTCGTCCGCGAGCCGGTAGTACGAGGCGTTGTCCAGGCCCCGGAAGGAGAGCGTCGGACCGAGGTGGTTGCCCTCGGCCGTGTGGTTGTAGACCACGTCGAGGATCACCTCGATGCCCGCCTGGTGCAGCGCCTTCACCGCCTGCTTGAACTCCAGCACCTGCTCACCGCGGTCGCCCCAGGAGGCGTACGCGTTGTGCGGGGCGAAGAAGCCGATGGTGTTGTAGCCCCAGTAGTTGGCCAGCCCGGCGTCGGCGAGCCGGTGGTCCTGGACGAACTGGTGCACCGGCATCAGCTCGATCGCCGTGACGCCCAGCTCGGTCAGATGCGCGATGATCTCGGGGTGCGCCAGCCCCGCGTACGTGCCGCGCAGCTCCTCGGGCAGGCCCGGATGGAGCATCGTCAGGCCCTTCACATGGGCCTCGTAGATCACCGTGCGGTGGTAGTCCGTACGGGGGCGGCGGTCGTCGCCCCAGTCGAAGTACGGATTGACCACGACGGAGCTCATCGTGTGCGGCGCCGAGTCGAGGTCGTTGCGCTCGTCCGGTTTGCCGAAGGGGTAGCCGTAGACGGCCTCGCCCCACTGGATCTGCCCCGAGATCGCACGTGCGTACGGATCGAGGAGCAGTTTCGCGGAGTTGCACCGCTGTCCGTGCTGCGGCTCGTACGGTCCGTGCACCCGGAAGCCGTAGCGCTGCCCCGGCATCACCCCGGGCAGATAGGCATGACGGACGAAGGCGTCGGTCTCGCGGAGTTCCACCGCCGTTTCTGAACCGTCGTCGTGCAGGAGGCACAACTCGATTCGGTCGGCGGCCTCCGAGAAGACCGCGAAGTTGGTTCCTGCGCCGTCGTACGTGGCGCCGAGGGGATACGCGTGTCCCGGCCAGACCTGCATAGATAGGACTCTTCCACTTCTGATCCGGGTGCTGGGGGGTTTCGCCCCGATACTCCCCGAAAGACGGTCCTGTACCTAGTACGTCGACCGGTGCGGCCGGGTTCCGTCGCGTGATCCCGCCGTGCCGGTCAACCCCGGACACCTCGGTGTCGCCCGGACAGGGGTCCGGGCCGCCGGGTCGCTCCTCCGTCCGGTATGCGGCGTGCGAGGGGGTGCGCAATCACTATGAACCATCTCACTCCACCCGATCTCACCGCAAGGAACGAGCCTGCCGCACAGGGGAGTTGAGTGAGGAGCCTGTGCATCCTGCTGCACCGGCTCCCGCTACCGGAGTACCCTTCCTTGATCGTTGGTGGGGGAGTGGAAGGCGGTACACGGGTGAGCTCGGGAGGGTTCGAGCTGCCCCCAGGTGACGCGGGTCACGAGGGGGAATCGACCGATGCCCCGCCAGGCGCTGTCTCCCTCGCACAGCCCATGGAGATCGGTGCCGATCTGAACTGGGGAGCGGACGCCTGGAACGAGGTCCGCACGCGGGCCCAGCGCGCCGGGCGGGCGTACATCTGGCTGAATCTGGTGGAACAGCGGCTGCGCGCCGTGGTCTCCGCCGTGATCCGGCCGATCTACGAGCCGGTGCACGGCGAGGACTGGGTGGTGGCCGCCGCGGGTCCCGCGGGGCAGGAGTGGGTGCAGCGCGCCGTCGCGGTACGGGAGGTCTCCCGCCGCAAGGGCTATCTGCTGGACCCGGCCGACGACAACGTCCTGAGCTTCCTCACGCTCCCGCAGCTGCGGGAGCTGATGGTCCAGCACTGGCCCTGCTTCGAGCCGTACTTCGACGACCGCCGCGAGGTGGAGCTCGCGCTGGACGAGCTGGAGGTCGCGCGCAACGTGGTCTCCCGCAACCGCGCGCTGAACGAGGCCGTGCTGGCGCAGGCCGAACGCGCCTCCGCGCGGCTCCTGGAGATCCTCGGCAGCGGGGCGGCGGTCCCGTCCGCCGAGCGGCTGCCGGTCGACGCCGTGGAGGAGCTGGTCGGCGACCGGTACGCCGACGTGGTCTCCGTCCACCCCGACCGGGTGCGGCTGCAGCGCCAGCTGCCCGCCGAGGACCTGTTCGGCGGGGCGCGCCGGCTGGACGCGATCGGTATCGGGCTCAACCTCCTCACGCAGAACTTCTCGGGGCGCCGGCTGGTCCGCCTCGCCGAGTCGGGCTGCCGGGTCCGGCTGCTGTTCATCAACCCGGCGAGCAGCGCGGTCAAGCGCCGCGAGCGCGAACTGGGGCTCAAGAAGGGCGAGCTGAGCCGCTCCGTGGAGATGAACATCCTCCATATGCGCCGGGTCCGCTCCAAGCTCCGCGACCCGGGCGCCTTCCAGATCCACGTCTTCGACGAGACGCCGAGGTTCACGGCGTACCTGGTGGACGGGGACGGGGCCGACGCGGTCGGGGTCGTCCAGCCGTATCTGCGGCGCGCACGCGGCATGGAGGCGCCCGTGCTGGTGCTGCGCGGCGGCGGGCGTGCGGTGGTCAGGTCGGGGCAGGACAGTGAGCACGGCCTCTTCGAGACCTACCGCGAGGAGTTCGAATCGGTCTGGACGGACTCCAGGCCCGTCTCCTGACGCCCCTTCCGGCGTTGTCAGTGGTGCGTGCGAAGGTGGTCATCACTTGGGGGAACGCACCAAATGAGGAGGTACGGGATGAGCTGGATCAGCGGACCGCTGCTGGCGTTCGACCTGGAGACCACGGGGACGGACGTCGAGACCGACCGCATCGTGACGGCGGCCGTCGTCCGGCTCGAGGCCGATGGATCGGTGTCGCACGAGCGGACCTGGCTGCTGGATCCCGGTGTGGCCATACCCGAGCAGGCGTCGGCGATCCACGGCATCTCGACGGAACGGGCCCGCGCGCACGGGGCACCGGCCGCGGCCGCGATCGAGGAGATCGCGCGGGCCGTCGCCGAGGGGCTGCGCTCGGGGACACCGCTGGTGGTGATGAACGCGCGGTACGACCTGTCCCTGCTCGACCGCGAGTGCCGGCGGTACGGGATCGAGTCGGTCAGCGAGCGCCTGGGTGACGCGCCCTCACCCGTCATCGACCCTCTGGTGATCGACAAGCACGTCGACAAGTACCGGAAGGGGAAGCGGGCCCTCCACGCCCTGTGCGCCCACTACGGGGTGTCCCTGGAGGACGCGCACGACGCGAGGGCGGACGCCGTGGCCGCGGCCCGTGTGGTGCGGCGCATGGGGGAGAAGCACCAGCCCGTCGGGGTGATGGCGCCCGAGGAGCTGCACGGCCTCCAGGTGCGTGCGGCGGCCGAGCAGTCGCTCTCCCTGCAGGCCTACCTGCGGCGCACCGCGGATCCGGCGGCGGTCGTCGAGCCGGCCTGGCCGCTCATTCCCCGGATGCGATGAGCCAAGGATCGTCCCGGGTCAGTTGGGGGCCGGGGTGGGGGTGTCGTCGGCCTTGATGTCGTAGTCGATCTTGTCGCCGTCGACCGCGGTGACGGTGACCGTGACACCCAGGGTGCTGCCGTCGGCGGCCTCCAGCGTGCAGCGGGTGGTGGTGCCGACCTTGCCGACCAGGTCGTCGGGGCAGGTGACGTCCGGCTTCGGCTGGCCCGTGGTGGCGGCGAGCTTCTCCGCCACCGTGTCGCCCAGCTGGGTCGCGGACACCTTCGGCGTGGAGGTCCCGTCGGACCCCTCGGATCCGGCACCGGCGGACTTCTTCGGTTCCACGTTCCCGATGGACACCGAGCCCGAGCAGCCGACGAGGAGCGCACCGGCCGCCACCGTCGCGAGGCTCCATGCCACCATGGGCAGTCGGGGTATGGTCATGACAAGCTCCTCTGTGTTCCTGGTCCGCCGTTCGGACGGTGCTCCGGCCGGATCGGGGCAAACAGTCGGCAGCATACGCGTCGGCCCGGCGCGGACCTCGTGCTCCCGTGCGGCCCGGCCCCTTCAGAACGGGTACCAGCGCACCTCGGGGTCGTCCTCGCGCAGGGACGCCACCCGGCGCCGGAATTCCGCCAGCGCCTTCGGGTTCGCCGGGGCGTGCTGGGAGACCCAGGCGCAGCTGGCCGTCTCGCGGGCGCCACGCAGCACCGCGCACCCTTCCCACGCGCGTACGTCCCAGCCGTACGCCTCGGTGAACGCGTCGTAGGCCTCGGCGGGCAGGCCGTACCGGTCGCGGGAGAGCGCCAGGACCACCAGGTCGTGCTCGCGCAGGTCGCAGGAGAAGGTCTCCAGGTCGACCAGGACCGGTCCGTCCGGGCCGACATGGACGTTGCGGGGGAGCGCGTCACCGTGAACGGGTCCCGGCGGCAGGTGCGGGGCGAGGGCCGCCGCCGCCTTCGCGAAGCCGTCGCGCCGGCCGCGCAGATAGTCGGCGTCCGCCGGGTCGATCGCGTCACCCGCGAGCCGCAGCCAGCGCTCGACACCGCCCAGCAGCTCGCGCCTCGGCAGCGTGAAGTCCCGGGGTGCGGGCAGCGCGTGGACCCGGGTGAGCAGCGGGGCCAGATCGCGCGGTTCGGTCGGCCGCACGGCGTCGGGAAGCCGCTGCCACAGGGTCACCGGGTGGCCCTCCACCAGACGTGCCTCCGGCTCCGCGGCCCGTACGGCGGGTACGCCCGCGTCGGCCAGCCACCGGGCGACGGCCACCTCGCGCTCGGCCCGCTCCCGCAGCTCCGGGTGGTGGGTGGCGTTCCGGCCGACCTTGGCCACGAGGCCGTCGACGGCGAACACCGCGTTCTCGCCCAGCGCGAGGAGCTCCGCACCGGAGGGCAGTCCGGCGGCCGTCAGTACCTCGCGTGCGCGCATCTCGTCCATGGCCCCGATTTTCTCATCCTCGCAGGCCACCTTGACGAACGGGCGGCCCGTCAGCACGATGACGGGGGCCGCCCGGTCGGCCATACGGGGATGAAACCGATCCAAGGATGACAAGGGGTCGAATTCATGACACTGGCGACCGCAACGAGGCGGTCCGGGCGCACGCGCCCACCCGGCGGAGGGGGCGGGAGCCGTCGGCGGGACGGCGCCACCTGGTTCCTGGTGCTGCCCGCGCTGATCCCGATCCTCATCCTGAGCGTCGGCCCGCTGCTGTACGGCATCCTGCTGGCCTTCACCGACGCGCAGTCGGGCCGCACCCGCTCCACCCAGTGGATCGGCGTACTCAACTTCCAGGACCTGCTGCACGACACCCTGTTCTGGGACTCCTTCCGGATCGGCCTGCTGTGGGCGGTCGGGGTCACGGTCCCGCAGTTCGTGCTCGCCCTCGGCCTCGCCCTGCTGCTCAACGCGAACCTGCGGATGCGCTGGCTCGCCCGGGCGTTGGCGATCGTTCCCTGGGCCATGCCCGAGGTCGTCGTCGGCATCATGTGGCGCCTGGTCTACAACCCCGACGCGGGCATCCTCAACGAGACCGTCCGGGACCTGGGCCTCGGTGACGGCAGGGACTGGCTGACCGGGCTCGCCACCGCGCTGCCCGCCGTGATCGTCGTCGGCGTCTGGGCCGGTATGCCGCAGACGGCCGTGGCGCTGCTCGCCGGTCTGCAGAACACCCCGGACGAACTGCACGAGGCGGCCGCCCTCGACGGCGCCGGGGCCTGGCGCCGCTTCCGTACCGTCACCTGGCCGGCGATCAGGCCGGTGGCACTCGCGATCAGCGCGCTCAACTTCATCTGGAACTTCAACTCCTTCGCCCTGGTCTACGTCCTGACCAGCGGCGGACCCGGCGGACGCACCCGGCTGCCGATGCTCTTCGCCTACGAGGAGGCGTTCCGCTACGGACAGTTCGGCTACGCCGCCGCCATGGGATGCGTGATGGTCGCCGTCATCTCGGTGCTCCTCGCCGTGTACCTCGTCGGCCGGCTCAGGGGAGGCGAGGACGCATGAGCCTCCGTACGGGCGGAACCGCGCGCGCCGGGCAGTACACCGCGCTCCTGTGCTACCTCGTCTTCCTGGCGTTCCCCTTCCTCTGGCTGATCTCCACCGCGTTCAAGCCGGCCCGTGAGCTCGGCTCGCTGCACCCCACGTGGATCCCCCAGGACCCGACGCTGGACAACTTCCGGCAGGCCTTCGACGAGCAGCCGCTGCTCAGGGCCGCCGCGAACTCGCTCACCGCGGCGGTCTGCGCCGCCCTGATCGCCGTGGTCATCGCCACCCCCATGGCCTATGTGATGGCCCGCCACCGCGGACGGCTCTCCACGGCCGCCACCGGATGGGTCGTGGTCAGCCAGGCGTTCCCCTTCGTGCTGGTGATCATCCCGCTCTTCCTGGTCCTCAAGTACCTGCACCTGATCAACTCGCTGTGGGGGCTGATCCTGGTGTACGTCGTCTGGTCGCTCCCCTTCGCGCTCTGGATGCTCGCCGGATACGTCCGGGCCGTGCCGCCCGAGCTGGAGGAGGCCGCCGCGGTCGACGGCGCGGGGAGGGGACGGATCCTCGTCTCGGTCACCGCGCCGCTGCTGGCCCCGGGGATCGTCGCCACCGCGCTCTTCGCGTTCATCACCGCATGGAACGAGTTCTTCTTCGCGCTCGTCCTGCTCAAGACCCCGGAGAAGCAGACCTTGCCGGTCGTCCTCACCCACTTCCTCGGCGCGGAGGGGGTGGCCGATCTCGGCCCGCTCGCCGCCGCCGCGTTCCTCGCCACCCTCCCCTCCCTCGTGCTCTTCGCGATCATCCAGAAGCGCATCACGGGCGGCCTGACCGCCGGGGCGGTGAAGCACTGATGCGCCGCCGCCTGCCCGCGCTCGCCGCGACGGCCACCGCGCTCGCCCTCCTGCTGACCGGCTGCTCGGGAGGGGACGACGGCACGGACGCCGACGGCACGATCCGGCTCAGCTTCCAGTCGCTGGCCTGGCAGAAGGAGTCCGTCGACGCCAACAAGCAGCTCGTACGCGAGTGGAACGCCGCCCACCCGGACATCCAGGTGGACTACGTCCAGGGCAGCTGGGACAACGTCCACGACCAGCTGCTCACCTCCTTCGAGGGCGGCGAGGCGCCCGACATCATCCACGACGCCTCCGACGACCTCGCGGACTTCGCGTACGGCGGATACCTCGCCGATCTGCAAGAGCTGCTGCCGGACCGGCTGACCCGGGACATCCCGCGCCGGTCGTGGGAGACCACCACCTTCGACGGCGGCGTCTACGGGGTCCCCTTCCTCCAGGAGCCCAAGGTCCTCATCGCCAACACGAAGATCCTCGCCGCCTCGGGCGTCCGGATCCCGACCCCGGAGAAACCCTGGAGCTGGCCCGAATTCCGCGAGGTCACCGCGGAGCTGACGCAGAAGGGGAGGTACGGGGTCGCCTGGCCGCTCAAGGAGCCGGTCTCCGTCACCCTCAACCTGGGCCTCTCCGCCGGCGGGCAGCTCTTCCACCGGGGCGCTGACGGCAAGGTGACCATCCGGTCCGACGCGGGCGACCTGGTCATGCCCCGCACGGTCCGCGACCAGGTCGACGCCGATCACAGCGCCGCGCGTCCGTCCCTCGGCATGGGAGGGTCGGACACGCTCCCCGGCTTCTTCGGCGGCACGTACGCCATGGTCCCGCTCGGCTTCTCCTACCGCCAGCAGGTCGTCGAGCAGGCCCCCGAGGGCTTCGGGTGGACGGTGCTGCCGACCCCGGCCGGCAGCGGGGGCCTCGCCCAGGGGGTCAGCCCCCAGACCCTCTCGGTCGCCGAGGACAGCCCGCACAAGGAGGAGGCCGCGCGGTTCATCGACTTCCTGCTGCGCCCGGCCAACATGGTGCGGCTGGCCAAGGGGGACTGGATGCTGCCGACCGGCACCGAGGCGCTGGCCGATCCCGCGCTGCACACCGAGGAGAACGGCTGGGCGACCGGCACGGCGCTCGCCCGGGAGCTGCGCCCCGCGCCCGCGCAGTCGGTGCGCGGCTATCCCGAGTGGAAGGACAAGGTCGCCACGCCCGCCCTCCAGGAGTACTACAGCGGGGCCATCGACACCGAGGAGCTGAGGAAACGCCTGGTCGACGACGGTAACCGGGTGCTGGACCGCTACCAGCGCTGAACCGGCGGCGGGCCGGCCCGCGCAAAACAGTGGACGAGACGTATCGTCTCGTTTAAGGTGGCGGCATGCCAACGACCCAGCCTGCCCACATCGCCATGTTCTCCATCGCCGCCCACGGACATGTGAACCCGAGCCTCGAAGTGATCCGGGAGCTCGTCGCGCGTGGGCACCGCGTCAGTTACGCCATCCCGGCCTCCTTCGCGGAGACGGTCGCCGCCACCGGGGCCGAGCCGGTGATCTACACCTCGGTGCTGCCCACCGCGGACAACCCCGAGGACTGGGGCACCGAACTCATCGACAACATCGAGCCGTTCCTCAACGACGCGGTCCAGGCGCTCCCGCAGCTCGCCGAAGCCTTCGAGGGGGACGAGCCCGACCTCGTCCTGCACGACATCACCTCCTACCCGGCCCGTGTGCTCGCCCACCGCTGGGGCGTTCCCGCCGTCCAGCTCTGGCCCAATCTCGTCCCCTGGGAGGGGTACGCGGAGGAGGTGGGGGAGCCGGCGACCGCCGGGCTGAAGGAGACCGAGCGGGGCCGGGCGTACTACGCGCGCTTCGCCGCCTGGCTCGCCGAGAACGGTCTGGGCGACCTCTCCTCGGACGACTTCGTGGCCCGGCCCCGCCGTGGTCTCGTACTGATCCCCGAGGCGCTCCAGCCGAACGCCGACCGGGTGGATCACGCCAGGTTCACCTTCGTCGGCGCCTGTCAGGGCGACCGGTCCGAGCAGGGCGAGTGGAAGCGGCCCGACGGTGCCGGGAAGGTCCTGCTGGTCTCCCTCGGGTCCTCGTACACCGACGAGCCGGCGTTCTACCGCGAGTGCGTCAAGGCGTTCGGCGACCTGCCCGACTGGCATGTGGTGCTGCAGATCGGCACCCGGGTGGACCCCGCCGTGCTCGGCGACGTACCGGACAGCGTGGAGGTGCACTCCTGGGTCCCGCAGCTGTCCGTGCTGAAGCAGGCGGACGCCTTCATCACCCACGCGGGCGCGGGCGGCAGCCAGGAGGGGCTCGCCACCGCCACCCCGATGGTCGCGGTCCCGCAGGCCGTCGACCAGTTCGGCAACGCGGACATGCTCCAGGCCCTCGGTGTCGCCCGCCACCTGCCGAAGGAGGAGGCCGACGCCGCCTCCCTGCGCGCCGCGGTGCTCGCCCTGGTGGACGACCCCGAGGTCGCGGCCCGGCTGGCCCGGATCCGGCAGCGGATGGCCGGTGAGGGCGGGACGAAGGGGGCCGCCGACCTCGTCGAGGCCGAACTGCCCGCCCCGAAGGGCTGACCCGACCGCGTACCACCGGGGCCGCTCCCAGCGGCCCCGGTGGTGTGTGAACGGTCCGCACAACCGAAATCCGGCATTCCACTCACGCGCTCATTAGCAGTGATGTGAGGTCAGGCGTCCTCGATCGCGCCGAGTTCACCCGTCAGGAAAGCGCGTGGGCCTGCATGTTCGAAAGAACGCCCCGGCGGTTTGCCCCGCATCGAGGGAAGTGCGCGGGTTTTCTGTGACCAAAGTTTGCCGAGTGGGTGACGGCTGCATGAAGTTCTTGATCTGGGCGCGTCAATCGAGCAGTGTTTCGAGGCAGCCCCCGGAGATCTTCCGGCCGAGGGCCAATCCCCCCACAAAGAATGACGAGGAGACCCCTCTTCATGGCACTTCACAAGCGTGTGCGTTCGGTCAAGCTCACCGCCGCGATAACCGCCGTGGCAGCCGCCGCCGGCGTCACCCTCCTCACCACCCCGTTCGCCGGAGCCGCTCCGGCGCCCGCGATGGGCACCGTCTACGGCGCGGACGCGGCGACAGCCGTCTCCGGCAGCTACATCGTGATGCTGGACCAGAAGGCCGACAAGGCCGGGCTGGCCGAGCAGTACGGCGGCAAGCTCCAGCGGAACTACAAGTCGGCCATCAACGGCTTCTCCGCCAGCGGGCTCTCGGAGACCGAGGCCAAGCGGCTCGCCGCCGACCCGGCCGTCTCCAAGGTCGTCCAGAACAAGAAGTTCCACATCGACGCCACCCAGGACAACCCGCCGTCGTGGGGGCTGGACCGGATCGACCAGGCCGAGACCGCCGGTGACGACGCGTACACCTACCCGGACGCCGCCGGCGGCGACGTCACGGCGTACGTGATCGACACGGGCGTCCGCGTCACCCACAACGACTTCGAGGGCCGCGCCACGTCCGGCTTCGACGCCGTGGACAACGACGACGACGCCGACGACGGCAACGGACACGGCACCCACGTCGCCGGCACCATCGCGGGCGCGTCCCACGGTGTGGCCAAGAAGGCGAAGATCGTGGCCGTCCGCGTCCTGGACGACGCGGGCTCGGGCACCACCGAGCAGGTCGTCGCGGGCATCGACTGGGTCACCGAGAACCACGAGGGCCCGTCCGTCGCCAACATGAGCCTCGGCGGCTCCGCGGACCCGGCCCTGGACGCGGCCGTGCAGAAGGCCATCGCCTCCGGCGTCACCTTCGCGGTCGCCGCGGGCAACGAGTCGAGCGACGCCGGCGAGGGCTCCCCCTCCCGCGTCCCCGAGGCCATCACGGTCGCCTCGTCCACGGTGGACGACGAGCAGTCGTCGTTCTCCAACTTCGGCTCGGTCGTGGACATCTACGCGCCCGGCTCGGACATCACGTCGGCCTGGAACGACAGCGACGACGCGACGAACACCATCTCGGGTACGTCCATGGCGACCCCGCACGTCGTCGGCGCGGCCGCCGTCTACCTCGGCGGTCACCCGGACGCCACCCCCGAGGAGGTCGCCACGGCGCTCACCGACGGCGCCACCCCGGACGCCATCTCCAACGCGACCGAGGGCACCGCGAACAAGCTCCTGAAGGTCGTGGAGTAGGTCCGAAGGGCCGCACAGCACATGCAGGAGGCCGCCGCGCCCTCCCCCACGGGGCGCGGCGGCCTGTTCCATGGGAAAGCTCTAGGGTGGGGACATGAGCACGATGTACGCGGCGCTGCTGCGGGGGATCAACGTCAGCGGCCACCGGCGGGTCCCGATGGCCGAGCTGCGTGCACTGCTCGGTGAGCTGGGGCACGAGGACGTCGCCACCCATCTGCAGAGCGGGAACGCCGTGTTCCGCAGCGCGTCGGGGGACGAGGACGAGCTCGCCGCCGGACTGGAGCGGGCCATCGAGGAGCACTTCGGCTTTCCGGTCGACTGCCTCGTGCGCTCGGGGGCCTATCTCGCGGCCGTGGCCGACGCCTGTCCCTTCCCCGCCGCCGAGCTCGAGGCGAAGCAGCTCCACGTCACGTACGTCGACAAGCCCCTCGACGCGGCACGGTTCGCCCCGCTCGACGCCGACGCGTTCCGCCCGGAGGAGTTCCGGCTCGGCGACCGCGCCTTCTACCTGTACGCGCCCGAGGGGCTCGGCCGCTCCAAGCTCGCCGTGGCGCTCGGCCGCCCCGCCATCACCCGTGGCCTCGTCGCCACCAGCCGTAACTGGAACACCGTGGCCAAGCTTGTGGAGATGACGCGTGAATGAGCCCCTGCCCGCCGTGGCCACAGCCGTGGAGGGCGAACTCCGCCTCCTCGACCCCGTGGTACGGGCCTCGGCGGACGTGCTGGCCACCCTGCTGCACCCCGACTTCCGGGAGATCGGCACCAGCGGCCGGCTCTGGGAGCGGGACACGATCATCGCCATGCTCACGGACCCGGGCGCCCCGCGCCCCGAGCCGCTCGTCGCGACCCGGATGAGGGGCGACCAGCTCGCCCCCGACCTGGTGCACCTCACCTTCGACACCGAGTCCAACGGACTGCGCTCCCACCGCAGTTCACTGTGGCGGCTGACCGGGGGCGGCTGGCGGCTCTACTTCCACCAGGCGACGCCCTTCATCGACGACCCGTTCGCCGAGGTCTGAGCCGGCGGGGCCGCGGGGCCCCAGGGGCCTCCGCAGCACACCCCGGTGCGGCGTCGCAAGAGTGCCGCCCCGGACTGATCTGCGCCCGGAGCGCGGCCGGTTCTCGCCGGAGGGGCTGATTCCGGCCACCTGGGGCCTCCGGGCAAAACGCAGGTAAGCCGTCCGAACGGGCCGCGCCCCGGCGGGCCCGGTCCGGAACGCGGACACGGCCGGTGGTGCGCCTCGCGGGCAGGGTCGGTGTGTAGGAACGCGATGCGCGTAGACAGTCGCCGACGTCCGCTCCCCGTTCCGGGCTTTGCTGCAATTCGCTGCCGGCCTCCGTTCGGTGGGCGGACGCGGTTGTTCGGGGGCCACCCGCACGCATAGCGGAGTTCAGGGTCCGTTCTCCGTCGAGGTCCGGAAGGCGACCTTGTCACCGGTGCAAGCGGAGTCAAGGATTCGAGTCGTGCGGTTGGCAGGTCCACGACGAGTAAACCCGCTGGTCGAGGAGAACCGCACACCTCGGCCCGCCCACCCAGCGGACCGGACACCCCCCAACGACGGAGGATCCTGTGACCTTCAAGCGCTTCGCCCCCCTCAGCTCGCTCTCCAGACGCGCTCGCCTCATCGCCGCGACCTCAGGTCTGGTCACCGCTGTGGCGCTTGCGGCACCCACCGCGGTCGCCCAGGCGGCCCCGGACGCCACCGTGACGAAGGCCGCGCTCGCCGACGCCAGCTCGGCCGTCCGCGGCGCCGACATCGCGGGCACCGCCTGGTACACCGACGCGAGCACCGGCAAGGTCGTCGTGACCGTCGACAGCTCGGTCACCGCCGCCGAGATCGCCACGATCAAGGAGTCGGTCACCGACTCGGGCGCGAAGGCCGACATCAAGCGCACCGAGGGCACCTTCAACAAGCTCATCGCGGGCGGCCAGGCCATCTACGCCGGCGGCGGCCGCTGCTCCCTCGGCTTCAACGTCCGCAGCGGCAGCACCTACTACGCGCTGACCGCCGGCCACTGCACCGAGATAGGCAGCACCTGGTACACCAACTCCGGCCAGACCACGACCCTCGGCACCCGGGCCGGCTCCAGCTTCCCGGGCAACGACTACGGGCTGATCCGGCACTCCAGCTCCGCCGCGGCGGACGGCCGGGTCTACCTCTACAACGGCAGCTACCAGGACATCACCTCGGCCGCGACCCCCAGCGTCGGCCAGTCCGTCAAGCGCAGCGGTTCCACCACCGGCGTCCACAGCGGCACCGTCACCGGCCTCAACGCGACGGTGAACTACGGCGGCGGCGACATCGTCAGCGGCCTCATCCAGACCAACGTCTGCGCCGAGCCCGGCGACAGCGGCGGTTCGCTCTTCTCCGGCACCACGGCGCTGGGCCTGACCTCGGGCGGCAGCGGCAACTGCACCTCCGGCGGCACCACGTTCTTCCAGCCGGTCACCGAGGCGCTGAGCGCCTACGGCGTCAGCGTCTTCTAGCGCTCACGCACCCACCGACCTGCCGACGGGCCGCGCTCACCGAGCGCGGCCCGTTGTCGTGACCGCTTTCCCCGAGGTCCGGCGCTGTGCGAGGCTCACGTCATGCGCTACATCATCGTGGGAACGGGCGCCGTCGGCGGCGCCATAGGCGGACGGCTCGCGGAGGCGGGCCACGAGGTGGTGCTCGTCGCGCGCGGAGCGCAGTACGACGCCCTGCGCGAGGACGGGCTGCGCCTCACCACACCCGAGGGCACACAGACCCACCGGCTCCCCGTCGCCGACGGTCCGTCGGCGGTGGACCTCGCCCCCGACGACGTCCTCGTCCTCGCCGTCAAGACGCAGGACAGCGTCGCCGCCCTCGACGCCTGGAGCGCGCGGCCGGTGGCCGGCGGCGGAACGGCGGGGGAGCGGCTCCCCCTGATCTGCGCGCAGAACGGCGTCGAGGGCGAACGCCTGGCCCTGCGCCGGTTCCACCGCGTCTACGGCTGCTGCGTCTTCCTCCCCGCCACCTACGTGGAGCCGGGCAGGGTGCTCGCCTCCGGAGCCCCGCTCACCGGCATCCTGCACCTCGGCCGGTACCCCTCGGGCACCGACGACACCGTGCGCGCCGTCGCCGCCGACTGGGAGAAGGCCAGGCTGGAGGCCCCTGTCGTCCCCGATGTGATGCGCTGGAAGTACGCCAAGCTGCTCTCCAACCTCGCCAACGCCATCGAAGCGGTCACCGGAGTGCTGAACGGCCCCGAGGCCTTCGCCCTCTTCGACCGTGCGAAGTCCGAGGGGCGCGCGGTGCTCGCCGCCGCCGGCATCGAGGCCACGGACGGTGCCGAGCAGGAAGCGGCGCGCGGCGGACGGATCCGCTTCGACCCGCTCGACGGGTCCGAGCGCGGCGGCGGATCCTCCTGGCAGAGCCTCAGCCGGGGCACGGGCACCATCGAGGCCGACTACCTCAACGGGGAGATCGTCCTGCTCGGCCGGCTGCACGGTGTCCCGACACCCGTCAACGACGTACTGCGGCGCACCGCGAACTCCTTCGCCCGGGAGCGGCGGGCCGCCGGATCGATGACGGTGGCCGAGCTCACCGCCCTCGTCGACGCGGCGTCCTGACCACCCGGCAGATGGCCCAGCGGAACGACGGCCGAATGGCCCAGAACAGCGGGCCACGGCCTCTCTAGGCTCCTCGCATGAGCACCCACGTGAACGACACGACGGACAGGACGGCGGTCGACTTCTACTTCGACCCCGCCTGCCCGTTCGCCTGGATCGCCTCCCGGTGGATGCTGGAGGTCGAGCGCGAGCGCCCCCTCGACCTCCGCTTCCACGTCATGAGCCTCCACCTGCACAACACCGGCAACGAACTCCCCGGCTGGTACCGCGACCTGGTCGACCGGTCCGTCGGCCCCGTCCGGGTCGCCGCCGCCGTGGAGGAGCACCACGGCCCCGGCGTCCTCAGGGACCTCTACACGGCCATGGGCACCCGCATCCACCCCGGCAGGAACGAGGACTTCGACGCCGTCGTCGCCGAGTCCCTCGCCGAACTGGGCCTGCCGGCCGCCCTCGCGGAGGCCGCGCACACGGACACGTACGACACGGCGGTACGCCGCAGCCACGACCGGGGGAAGGACCCCGCCGCCGGCTCCTACGTCGGCACGCCCACCATCCATGTCGACGGCACCGTCTGGTTCGGCCCGGTGCTCAACTCCGTACCCAGGGGCGAGGAGGCGGCGCGGCTCTTCGACAGCTTCCGGGTCCTCGCCGGCCACCCGGACTTCTTCGAGCTGAAGCGCGAGCGCACCGGCAGCCTCGACCTCGGCTGACCGCCCTACGCGCTCAGCGCCCCGGTCACCGGCACCCGCGCCTCGTCGTAGCGGGTCAGCAGCAGCCGGGCCAGTGCCGGGGACGGTCCCAGGACACCGGCCAGCACATCGGCGCCGGCCTCCTCCGCGCCCGCCGCGATGCGGTCCGGGAGCCGTCCGGGGGCGATGACGTACGGGGCCACCGCGACCCGCCGGACGCCGTCCGCCCGCAGGGCGCGTACGACGTCCGCGGTGCGCGGAAGTGATGCGGAGGCGAACGCAGGCCGCACGGCGCACCAACCGGTGTGCCGCAGCTCCCGCGCGATTTCAGCGATCACTGCGATCGCCTCCGGGTCCGTGGAGCCCGCCGAGGCCAGGACCAGCCCGGTCGAGCTCTTGTCGCCGGGCGCCACCCCGGCCTCGTACAGCCGCCGCTCCAGAGCGGCGTTCAGCAGCGGGGACGGGCCGAGGACGTCGGCCTGGCCGATCCGCATCCGCGGCAGCCGCGCCCGGGCCTCACGCAGCACCGAGGGGATGTCCGACTTCGCGTGGAAGGCCCTGGTCAGCAGCAGGGGGAGGGCGATGACCTCGTCCGTGCCGGCGGCGGCCAGGCGCTCCAGCACCCGGGGCACGGACGGGGCGTTGAACTCCAGGAAGCCCGTCTCCACGCGCAGCCCGGGCCGCAGCGCCCGTACCCGCGCGGTGAGCGCGTGCACGGTCGCCGCGTGCCGCGGGTCGCGGCTGCCGTGGGCGATGACGAGCAGGACGGGGGAGGCCATGGGAACTCAGCTCTTGACGAGGAGACCGCGGCTGCGCAGCACCCGCCGCTCCAGCGGACTGAAGATCAGCAGGTCGATGGCGATGCCGACGAACAGGATGAGCAGGATCGCCAGGAAGATCCCCGGCATGTCGAAGTTGTTCCGGCCGTTCTCCAGCAACTGGCCGAGGCCCAGGCCCAGGTCGGGCGAGGACGCGATGATCTCGGCGGCCATGAGGGAACGCCAGGAGAACGCCCAGCCCTGCTTGAGGCCCGCCAGATAGCCGGGCAGCGCGGCCGGCAGGACGATGTGGATCGTCCCGCGCAGTCCCGTCGCGCCGATCGTGCGGCCCGCGCGCAGGAACAGCGGCGGCACCTGGTCGACGCCGGAGACCAGCCCGTTGGCGACGGACGGCACCGCGCCGAGCAGGATCACCGCGTACATCGTCTTGTCGTCGAGACCGAGCCAGATGATCGCCGGGGCCACCCACGCCACGGACGGCAGGGACTGCAGCCCGGACAGGATCGGCCCGATCGCCGCCCTGACGACCTTGACCCGCGCGACCAGCAGACCCAGCGGGGTGCCGATCGCCACGGCCATGACGAAGCCGAACAGGCCCCGCGACACACTGGTCCAGATGACCTCCAGCAGCGTGCCCTGCACCCACATCTCGGTCAGGCTGTCCCAGACCGCGGCGGGCGGCGGCAGCTTGTAGTCGTCGGTGACCTTCGCCCAGACCAGCACCTGCCAGACGAGGACGACCAGGACGACCGCGACGGCCGGCGGCAGTACCTTGCCGAGGAAGATCTCGCGGGCCGGCGTCCGGCGCACCTGTACGGCGTCGAGCGCGTCCAGGCCCGCTTCGAGCCCCGCCAGGTCGTCGGCCTTCGTTTCAGTGCTGGCCATGTCGGCGGATCTCCCCACGCAGTTGTTCGGTGATCTCGACGGACAGTTCCGCCACGGCGGTGTCCTCGATACGGCGGGGCTGCTCGATGTCGACCGTCCACTCCCGGGCGATCCGGCCGGGACGCGAGGACAGCAGGATGACGCGCTGCGCGAGCCGCACGGCCTCGCGCACGTTGTGGGTGACGAAGAGGACGGAGGCGTTCGTCTCGCGCCAGATCCGGGTCAGTTCGTCGTGCAGCACATCGCGGGTGATGGCGTCGAGCGCGGCGAACGGCTCGTCCATCAGCAGCAGCTGGCTGTCCTGGGCGAGCGCCCGGGCCATCGCCACCCGCTGGCGCATACCGCCGGAGAGTTCGTGCACCCGCTTCCCGTACGCCCCGCCGAGGCGCACGAGTTCGAGCAGCCGCTCCGCCTCCGGGCGGCGGTCCGACTTCGGTACCCCGCGCAGCCGCAGGGCCAGTTCGATGTTCTTTCCCGCGGTCAGCCACGGGAAGAGGGCGTGCTCCTGGAACATCAGGGCCGGCCGCCCGCCGGGGGTCTCGATGGACCCCCCGGTCGGGCGGTCGAGTCCGGCCACCAGATTGAGCAGCGTCGACTTACCGCACCCGGACGCTCCCAGGAGGGTGACGAACTCGCCCGGAGCGACATCGAGCGAGATGTCGTCCAGGACGAGCTGCCGGCCCGTGGGCCCGGAGAAGGACTTGGACACGTTCGTGAGACGAGCGGCGTGCTCGACCGCCGCGCGGTCCTCGGCCTTGGTGAGGGTGGTGGTCGCCATGGTCGTCACCTCCTGGGAGTCATCGGAGATCCTGGTGCGGTCGGTCGGGCTACTTGACGCCGAGACCGGCGTCGGCGACCTCGGGCTGACCCGCGGTCTTGAGGATCTTGTTCAGCGGCTTCAGGTCGTAGATGCCCGCGAGATCGGGCTTCTCCAGCAGACCGGCCTTCACCGCGTGGTCGGCCTGCGCCTGGAGCGTGGCGGCCAGCGGGTCGTCGGTGATCTGGATGGACTCCCACGCCGGGTCGAGGACCTCGGCGGGCAGCGCCTTGCCGCTCAGCTTCTCCAGCGCCGAGTTGGCCGAGGCCTTCGCCTTGTCCGGGTTGGCGTTGATCCACTTGTTGGTGTTCACCGTGCCGCGCAGCACCGCGTCCACGACGTCCGGGTGCTCGGAGAGGAACTTCTGCGACACGATGATGTTCGTGATGACGAACTTGTCGTCCGGCCACAGCGTCGACTCGTCGAGCAGGACCTTGCCGCCCTCGGAGACCAGCTTGGAAGCGGTCGGCTCCGGGACCCAGGCGCCGTCCAGGGAACCGGACTTGAAGGCGTCCGGGGTCACCTTGTTGTCCGAGCGGACCACGGAGACGTCGCCCTTGCCGCTCTGGGCGTCGACCTTCCAGCCCTTCTCGGAGATCCAGTTGAGGAACGCCACGTCCTGGGTGTTGCCGAGCTGCGGGGTGGCGATCTTCTTGCCCTTGAGGTCGTCCAGGGTCTTGATCTTCTTCGGGTCGACGACGAGCTTCACGCCGCCGGAGGCCGAGCCGCCGATGATCCGCAGGCTCTGGCCCTTGGACTTGGCGTAGCCGTTGATCGAGGGGGAGGGGCCGATGAAGCCGATGTCGATCGAACCCGCGTTGAGCGCCTCGATCTCGGAGGGCCCGGCGTTGAAGGTCGAGGGCTTGACCGAGGTGCCGCCCAGCTCCTTGGCGATGAGACCTTCCTGGATACCGACCAGGGCGGTGGCGTGCGTGAGGTTCGGGAAGTAGCCGATCTTCACGGTGTCGGCCGAGAGCTTCTTCCCACCGGCGGAGGCGTCCGACTTGGCGTCGTCGTCCTTCGCCTCGGAGCCGTAGCCGCAGGCGGTGGCCGCCACGGCGAGCAGCGGCAGAGCGACGGCGGCGGCGAGGCCGCGGCGCAGGGTGGTACGGGTGGCACGCACGGGAGGTTTTCCTCTCGTAGGCCCGGTGCTCACGTCCCCCCGGAATCGGGTGGCGCGGCCGGGCGGTCGGCAGGTCTTCGTCTGAACGGGCGGTGCGGGTGGTACGGGCGGGCGCGCAGGCAGTGCGCGTACGTCATCACGCACATCGCCCGACCCCGCCCTGGCCGCTGCCGAGGGCGCCGCTGCCGACCCGGCCGCCCTCCTTCGCGAAGGTCGAGAAGAAGTCCGTCATCAGAAGTCCCACTCCGCGTCCTCGGCGGAGGTGTCCGCGTCCTGGGCCCCGTCGGTGACGGCGGCGAAGGAGGCGCCCGCCATGCCGGCCGTCAGCGTCGTGCCGTCGGCGGGGTCGATCAGCAGGAACGAGCCGGTGCGCCGCGAGTCCGCGTACGCGTCGAGCGCGAGCGGCTCGGCGGTACGGACCACGACCCGGCCGATGTCGTTCGCCACCAGCTGCCCGGGAGCCGGGTGCTGGGAGAGGTCGTCCAGGGTGAGCCGCGACGGGATGTCCTTGACGATCGCCTTGACCGTGCGGGTGGTGTGCTTGAGCAGCACCCGCTGGCCCACGGTGAGCGGCCGGTCGGCCACGTGGCAGACGGTCGCCTCGACGTCCTGCGTGACGCCGGGGGAGTCGCCCACCGGGGCGATCAGGTCGCCGCGCGAGACGTCGATGTCGTCGGCCAGCCGGAGCGTCACCGACTGCGGGGCCCAGGCTATGTCGACGCTCTCGCCGAGCGCGTCGATGCCCTCGATCGTCGTGGTGCGGCCGGACGGCAGTACGGAGACGGCCTCGCCGACCCGGAACACCCCGGCGGCGATCTGACCGGCGTACCCCCGGTAGTCGGGGTGCTCGGCGGTCTGCGGGCGGATCACGTACTGGACCGGGAAGCGCGCATGGCACTCGGTGAGGTCATGGCTGACCGGCACCGTCTCCAGGTGCTCCAGGACCGTCGGGCCGCCGTACCAGTCCATGTGGGCGGAGGGCTCCACCACGTTGTCGCCGGCCAGCGCCGAGATCGGGATCGCCGTGATCTCCGGGACGCCGAGCGAGGCGGCGTACGCGGTGAACTCCTCGGCGATCGCGGCGAACACCGGCTCCGCGTAGTCCACCAGGTCCATCTTGTTCACGGCGAGGACGACGTGCGGGACGCGCAGGAGCGCGGCCACCGCGGCGTGCCGGCGGGTCTGCTCGACCACGCCGTTGCGGGCGTCGACGAGGACGACGGCCAGCTCGGCCGTGGAGGCGCCGGTGACCATGTTGCGGGTGTACTGCACATGGCCCGGGGTGTCCGCGAGGATGAAGCGGCGGCGGGGCGTCGCGAAGTAGCGGTACGCCACGTCGATGGTGATGCCCTGCTCGCGCTCGGCGCGCAGCCCGTCGGTCAGCAGCGCCAGGTCGGGTGCCTCCTGGCCGCGGTTGGTGGAGGCCAGCGCGACGGCTTCCAGCTGGTCGGTGAGGACCGACTTGGAGTCGTGCAGCAGCCGCCCGACGAGGGTCGACTTGCCGTCGTCGACCGAGCCTGCGGTGGCGAACCGCAGCAGGGTGGTGGCGGACAACTGCTCGGTGGTGGTGATGCTGCTGCTCATGGTTAGAAGTACCCCTCGCGCTTGCGGTCTTCCATCGCGGCCTCGGACATCTTGTCGTCGGCGCGGGTGGCGCCCCGCTCGGTGAGCCGGGAGGCGGCGATCTCGGTGATCACGTCGTCCAGGGTGGTGGCGTCGGAATCGACGGCGCCGGTGCAGGACATGTCGCCGACGGTGCGGTAGCGCACCTGGCGGGTCTCGACCTTCTCGTGGTCCTTGGGGCCGCCCCAGTCGCCGGCGGTCAGCCACATGCCGTTGCGGCTGAAGACCTCGCGCTCGTGGGCGAAGTAGATCTCCGGGAGCTCGATGCCCTCCCGCTCGATGTACTGCCAGACGTCGAGCTCGGTCCAGTTGGAGATCGGGAAGACCCGGACGTGCTCGCCGGGGGCGTGGCGGCCGTTGTAGAGCTGCCACAGCTCGGGGCGCTGGCGGCGGGGGTCCCACTGGGAGAACTCGTCGCGCAGCGAGAAGACGCGCTCCTTGGCCCGGGCCTTCTCCTCGTCGCGCCGTCCGCCGCCGAACACGGCGTCGAAGCGGTGCTGCTGGATGGCCTCGGTGAGCGGGACCGTCTGCAGCGGGTTGCGGGTGCCGTCGGGGCGCTCGCGGAGCTTGCCCGCGTCGATGTACTCCTGGACGGAGGCGACGTGCAGGCGCAGCCCGTGCTTCTCGACGGTGCGGTCGCGGTAGTCGAGGACCTCGGGGAAGTTGTGCCCGGTGTCCACGTGCAGCAGCGTGAAGGGGACCGGCGCGGGGGCGAACGCCTTCAGCGCGAGGTGCAGCATCAGGATCGAGTCCTTGCCGCCGGAGAAGAGGATCACCGGCCGCTCGAACTCACCCGCCACCTCGCGGAAGATGTGCACCGCCTCCGACTCCAGGGAGTCCAGGTGGCTCAGCGCGTACGGGTTGACGGTGCCTTCCGGCACGGTGGCGACGGTGCTCACGCCAGGCCCCTCTCGGTGAGCAGCGCACGGAGCGCCGCTGCGGACTCCTGCACGGTCTGCTGGTGCGACTCGATCCGCAGATCGGGCGACTCGGGTGCCTCGTAGGGGTCGTCGACCCCGGTGAGGCCGCTGATCTCGCCGGCCGCCTGCTTGGCGTACAACCCCTTCACGTCCCGCTCGGAGCACACCTCGACCGGGGTCGCGACGTGCACCTCCAGATACGCGGTGCCCTCCTGCTGATGACGCTTGCGCACCGCGTCACGGCTGTCGGCGTACGGCGCGATGACGGGGACGAGGACCTTGACGCCGTTGGCGGCCAGCAGTTCGGCGACGAAGCCGATCCGCTGGACGTTGGTGTGCCGGTCCTCGCGGGAGAAGCCGAGGCCCGCGGAGAGGAACTCCCGGATCTCGTCACCGTCGAGGACCTCGACCCGGTGGCCCTCGGCGCGCAGCCGGCCGGCCAGCTCGTAGGCGATGGTGGTCTTGCCCGCGCTCGGCAGACCGGTGAGCCAGACGGTGGCCCCCGTCTCCGTCACGCTCATCGATATCTCCTGATCAGTCGTCATCAGCCGTGCAGCCCGCATTCGGTCTTGCCCCGTCCGGCCCAGCGGCCGGCCCGTGCGTCCTCGCCCTCCAGCACCCGGCGGGTGCAGGGCGCGCAGCCGACGGAGGCGTAGCCGTCCATCAGCAACGGGTTGGTCAGTACGCCGTGTTCGGCGACGTACGCGTCCACGTCCTCCTGCGTCCAGCGGGCGATCGGCGAGACCTTGACCTTGCGGCGCTTCGCGTCCCAGCCGACGACCGGGGTGTTCGCCCGGGTGGGGGACTCGTCGCGGCGCAGCCCGGTCGCCCAGGCGGCGTACGCCGTCAGCCCCTCCTCCAGCGGCTTGACCTTGCGCAGCGCGCAGCACAGGTCGGGATCGCGGTCGTGGAGCTTCGGCCCGTACTCGGCGTCCTGCTCGGCCACCGACTGACGGGGGGTCAGCGTGATGAGGTTGACGTCCATCACGGCGCCGACCGCGTCCCGGGTGCCGATGGTCTCCTCGAAGTGGTAGCCCGTGTCCAGGAAGACCACGTCCACCCCGGGGAAGACCCGCGAGGCGAGGTGGGCGACGACCGCGTCCTCCATGGAGGAGGTGACGCAGAAGCGCTTGCCGAAGGTGTCGGCTGCCCACCTCAGGATGTCGCTCGCGGAGGCGTCCTCCAGGTCGCGCCCGGCCTGCTCGGCCAGGTCCTTCAGGGCCTCGTCGGTGAGCTCGGCGGTGTGCAGAGTGTCCGTCATGTCCCTTGCCCTTCGGCGTCGTCGCGCTGGAGACCCTGGGCCAGGAGGCCCAGGAACTTCAGCTGGAACGCGCGGTTGCAGGAAGCACATTCCCAGGCGCCGTGCCCGGCCTCGTGCGGACGCAGGTCCTCGTCGCCGCAGTACGGGCAGTAGAACGGCGCTGCTCGTTCGCTCATGACAGCGACTCCGCACTGGCCCGGGCCGCCCAGGTCGCGAAGCGCTCGCCGTCCTCGCGCTCCTCCTGGAACTTCCCGAGCACCCGCTCGACGTAGTCCGGGAGTTCGGCCGAGGTGACCTTCAGGCCGCGGACCTTGCGGCCGAAGCCGGCCTCCAGGCCGAGCGCACCGCCGAGGTGCACCTGGTAGCCCTCGACCTGGTTGCCCTCGCCGTCCAGCATGAGCTGGCCCTTGAGGCCGATGTCGGCGGTCTGGATGCGGGCGCAGGCGTTGGGGCAGCCGTTGATGTTGATCGAGAGCGGCTCCTCGAAGTCCGGCATGCGGCGCTCCAGTTCGTCGATGAGCGCGGCGCCGCGCGCCTTCGTCTCGACGATCGCCAGCTTGCAGAACTCGATGCCGGTGCAGGCCATCGTGCCGCGCCGGAACGGGGAGGCGTTCACCTGGAAGTCCAGTGCCTCGAGACCGGCGGTCAGGGAGGCGACCTGGTCCTGCTCGACGTCCAGGATGATCATCTTCTGCTCGACGGTGGTGCGGACCCGGCCCGAGCCGTGCGCCTCCGCCAGGTCGGCGATCTTGGCCAGGGTGGAGCCGTCCACCCGGCCGACGCGCGGGGCGAAGCCCACGTAGAAGCGGCCGTCCTGCTGCGCGTGCACACCGATGTGGTCGCGCCAGCGGGAGGAGGGCTGCGCGGGCGGCGGCCCGTCCAGCATCGGACGCTTGAGGTACTCGTCCTGGAGGATCTGGCGGAACTTCTCCGGGCCCCAGTCGGCCATCAGGAACTTCAGGCGGGCGCGGGTGCGCAGCCGGCGGTAGCCGTAGTCGCGGAAGATCCCGACGACGCCGGCCCACACGTCGGGGACCTCGTCCAGCGGCACCCAGGCGCCGAGGCGCTCGGCGAACCGCGGGTTGGTGGAGAGCCCGCCGCCGACCCACAGGTCGAAGCCGGGGCCGTGCTCGGGGTGGTCGACGCCCACGAACGCGATGTCGTTGATCTCGTGCACCACGTCCTGGACCGGCGAGCCCGAGATCGCGGTCTTGAACTTGCGGGGCAGGTTGGAGAACTCCTTGCTGCCGATGTACCGCTCGTGGATCTCGTCGACCGCGGGGGTGCCGTCGATGATCTCGTCGGCGGCGATGCCCGCCACCGGCGAACCGATGATCACGCGGGGGCAGTCACCGCAGGCCTCGGTGGTCGACAGCCCGACCGCTTCGAGCTTCTCCCAGATCGCCGGGACGTCCTCGATGCGGATCCAGTGCAGCTGGACGTTCTGCCGGTCGGTGATGTCGGCGGTGCCCCGCGCGTACTCCTCGGAGATCTCGCCGATGACGCGCAGCTGCGCGGTCGTCAGCTTCCCGCCGTCGATGCGCACGCGCAGCATGAAGTAGCGGTCGTCCAGCTCCTCCGGCTCCAGCACGGCGGTCTTGCCGCCGTCGATGCCGGGGCGGCGCTGGGTGTACAGACCCCACCAGCGCATGCGTCCGCGCAGGTCGTTCGGGTCGATGGAGTCGAATCCGCGCTTCGAGTAGATCGTCTCGATGCGTGTCCGCACATTGAGACTGTCGTCGTCCTTCTTGAACTGCTCGTTCCCGTTGAGCGGGGTGAAGTGACCCATGGCCCACTGACCTTCACCACGGTGGCGTCCGGCCTTGCGCCGGGGCGTGGCGGTAGCAGGCTTCTCGGGGCTGGCGGCCATGGCTATACGTCCTTCGGGACTGCAGGAGGGCGGCTCTGAACTGCACACTCGCGTGAGGCGCGGCGGTGCGCAGGGATGGAGCGGGCTTCAGGAAATCGCGGTGCTGGAGACTCTCAGCGGACCGGACAGATGGCGCTGGACATGCGGCCGAGGTCGACGTGCCGCCGACTCACCAAGGCAATTCCAGTTCCAGACATGACGGAAGCGTGTCACGCGAATCTCGGGCCAGTCCACCACGATCCATCATGTGGACGAGATGGTCCCGACATCTGAGACGCTGTGGCGCTGATCACGCCGCTCTGTCGACAAAGCGATACGAACGACGGGTGAAGGCGGCGCGAAGGCCCTGTGCCGGGGCGTGCGCGGCTCGGGCGTCGGTGGTCAGGCGTGCGTGGCCCGGGCGTGCGCGGCCCGGGCGTCGGTGGTCAGGCGTGCGCGCCGGGCCAGGGGCCGGGGTTCGCGACGTCGGGCTCCTGCTCGGTCCTCGTGTCGAACAGCCGGAACCCGCGCCGCAGGTAGTTGTCCATCGCGTGCGGGCCGTCGTTGGAGCAGGTGTGCAGCCACACCCGCGCGGTCGGGGTCCGCCCCGGGTGCCGCTCGGCGAGGTCCCAGGCACGCGCCACGCCGTACGACAGGAGGTGCCCGCCGATCCGGCGGCCCCGGAAGGCCGGGATCAGGCCGAAGTAGGCGATCTCGACCGCCCCGCCCTCCTGCGCGTCGAGCTCGATGAACCCGGCCGGCGTGCCGTTCTCGTACGCCACCCAGGTCTCGGCCGCCGGGCGCTCGACGATCTCCCGCCACTGCGCGTAGGTGAGGCCCAGCCGGTCCGTCCACCGGACGTCGCCGCCCACCGCCGTGTAGAGGAACCGGCTGAACTCAGGGAGCGGTATCTCCGCGCGGGCCACGGTCACTCCGTCCGCGGGCGCCGCGGCCGGGCTCAGATCGGCCGGCGACGTCTGCTCCAGATACCAGACGGTCACGTCGGAGACGGCGGGGGCGCAGTGCGTGGAGTGGCTCATGGCGGTCAGAAAACCATGGCCGGGCCCCGCCGCCCAAACCCGCCCGGCTCAGACCGCCCCCGCCGGCATACGTGCCCTGAGCACCACCGGAGCCGTCGAGCGGGGCAGCAGATCGGCCGGCACATCCGGGTGGACCACCTCCACCTCGACGCCTTCGCGGAACCGGTACGGGCGATGCGCCAGCACCTCCGCGAGATGGCGCCGCATCCGCGATATCTCGGCCCGCACCGTCACCGTCCTGGACGCGTCACCGAAGACGTCCTCGGCCAGCTCGGCCGCGGTGCGTCCCTCCCGGTGCAGGGCCAGGGCGTACAGCAGCTCCGCGTGGCGGGGGGAGACCCGGCGCGACCAGCTGCCCACGGGGCCCGCCACATGCACGACCAGCCCGCGCTCCCGGCTCAGGTCGAGCACCACCCGGCGCGGCGGGCGCTCGTGCGCGCCCTCCGCGACCTGCACCAGCCAGCCGCCGGGCAGCGGCTCCACCCGGCACA
The DNA here is from genome assembly GCF_055583745.1 of Streptomyces sp. NPDC104381. Classification (NCBI taxonomy): domain Bacteria; kingdom Bacillati; phylum Actinomycetota; class Actinomycetes; order Kitasatosporales; family Streptomycetaceae; genus Streptomyces; species Streptomyces sp. NPDC104381. Next base: position 571,772 of record NZ_JBVJNK010000002.1, on the reverse strand, counting down.
TCCCGAGCGAGGCCAGCCACACCGTGCCCGGCTCCAGCGACTTCGGCAGCGGCAGCCGGTCCACCGGCGGCATCCCGCTGACCGCGGCCAGCCAGCCGTGCGTGTCCACCACCAGCGCGCGGCCCCCCAGCCGGCACAGCAGCGGGGCGGCCACCGAGCGCAGCCGCTCGATCGCCACCAGATGCCGGCTGCGCAGCTCGCTCTCCGCCAGCGCCGCCACCGAACCGACCAGGGCCAGCGTCGCCGGGTGGAAGGTGGAGGCGGGCCCGCTGATGTCGACGATGCCCATCAGCCGGCCGTCCCGGGGGTCGCGCACCGGGGCCGCCGCGCAGGTCCAGCTGTGCAGGGCGCGGATGAAGTGCTCGGCGGAGTGGACCTGGATGGGGGTGCGCGCGGCGAGCGCCGTACCGATGGCGTTCGTGCCCGTCGCGGACTCCGTCCAGGCGGCCCCCTCCTCCAGGCAGATGTCCTTGGCCCGGCGCATCACGGCGGCGTGGCCCTGGCGCCACAGGACCCGGCCCTCGGTGTCGGTGACGACCATGATCTGCTGCGCCGCGTCCGCGATCGTGGCCAGCCCCTCCCGCAGCAGCGGCATGACCTCGCCCAGCGTCGTGCTCCTGCGCCGGTGCTCGATCTCGTCCGTCTCCAGGAGTCTGCTCTCCGGGGACTGCTCGGGGTCGATGCCGCTGCGCAGCGCCCGGTCCCAGGAGGCGTCGATCTCCGCGCGCGGCGCCACGGCCGTACGCTCGCCCGCCAGCCGGGCCTCCCGGGCACGGTGGACCAGCCCCTCGGTGACCGGGTGCGAGGTGCCTGAAGGCCGCGGCCGCGCGGCGGGTTGAGTGTGCATGACGGGTCCCCCCAACAAAGCGTGGGCCTGGTCCGGAAGAGGAGAACCCGGCCCGGAGGACACATCCTGCCGTGGACCGGGCCCGTTGGCTCGCACTCCACGCAATGGTTGCAACCCTTTGCAACTCTGGTGACCCAGCCGATGACCGTAGAAGAGTGGTGGAGCACCGTGCGGGGAGTCCTCGACCCGCCGTGCGGTGCTGCACAAGCGTGGAGGGTGGTGCCGTGTCGGCGCAGCACCACCCTCCGTCGTTTGCCCGGCCACGGGCCACCGGCCCCCCGGCCCCCGGCCACCGGCCTTCTAGCCCTCCTGGGCCCGCGCCCGCTCCACCACCGTCGCCAGATCCAGACTGTGCGGCAGCGTCCCGAAGGCCGAGCCCCAGTCCCCGCCCAGCCGTGACGCGCAGAACGCGTCCGCGGTCTCCGGCGGCGCCCAGCGCAGCAGCAGCGAGCCCTGCAGCACCAGCGCCATCCGCTCCACCAGCCGCCTCGCCCGCGCCTCCACGGCGTCCAGGTCCGCCAGCTCCGTCAGCAGGTCCTTGATCGCCGCGTCCAGCCGGTGGTCCGCGCCGCGCGCCTTCCCGACCTCCTGGAGGAACGCGTCGAGCGCCCCCGGCTCACGCTGCAACGCCCGCAGCACGTCGAGGGCCTGTACGTTGCCCGAGCCCTCCCAGATCGAGTTGAGCGGGGCCTCGCGCAGCAGCCGGGGCATCCCCGACTCCTCGACGTACCCGTTGCCGCCGAGGCACTCCAGGGCCTCCCCGACGACCGCCGTGCACCGCTTCGTCACCCAGTACTTGGCCGCCGGCACCGCGATCCGCAGGAAGGCCCGCTCCGCCTCGGTGTCCGCGTCGTACGCGGCGGCCAGCCGCAGCGCCAGGGTCGTCGCCGCCTCCGACTCCAGGGCCAGGTCCGCCAGTACGTTGCGCATCAGCGGCTTCTCGATCAACAGCCCGCCGAACGCGCTGCGATGGGCACTGTGGTGGATCGCCTGCGCCACCGCCTGGCGCATCAGCGCCGCCGAACCGACCACGCAGTCCAGCCGGGTCGCCGCCACCATCTCGATGATGGTGCGCACCCCGCGCCCCTCCTCGCCGACCCGGCGGGCCCACGTCCCGTCGAACTCGACCTCGCTGGAGGCGTTGGACCGGTTGCCCAGCTTGTCCTTGAGCCGCTGGATCGCGAACACGTTGCGGGCGCCGTCCGGCAGGACCCGCGGCACGAGGAAGCAGGTCAGCCCGCCCGGCGCCTGCGCCAGCACCAGGAAGCCGTCGGACATGGGCGCCGAGCAGAACCACTTGTGGCCGGTGAGCAGATACTCCCCGTCACCGGCCAGCGGCTCCGCGCGGGTGGTGTTGGACCGTACGTCGGTGCCGCCCTGCTTCTCCGTCATGCCCATCCCGAAGAGCACACCGGCCTTCTGCGACGCCGGGCGCAGACCCTCCTCGTACACGTGCGACGTCAGCAGCGGCTCCCACTCCGCGGCCAGCACCGGGTCGGTCCGCAGCGCCAGGACCGCCGCGTGCGTCATCGACAGCGGGCAGCCGTGGCCCGCCTCGGCCTGCGTCCAGACCAGAAACCCGGCCGCGCGCCGGACATGGCCGCCCGGCCGCCCCCAGGCGTCCGTCAGACCGGCCGTGACCGCGTGCCCCAGCAGCCGGTGCCAGGCCGGGTGGAAGTCCACCTCGTCGACCCGGTGCCCGTACCGGTCGTGCGTACGCAGCTTCGGGGGGTTCTCGTTGGCCTGCGCGCCCCACTCCTGGGCCTGGAAGGAGCCGGCGGACCGGCCGAGCGCGCCGAGTTCCTCCCGGGCCTCGCCGAGGATCCCGGGCGCGAGATGCCGCTCGACGGCCTCGGTCAGGGCCAGGTCGCCGGCGAAGACGTCATAGCCGACCAGCGGCGGAACCTGGTTGGTCACTGTGTGGGTGCTAGGTGCCATGCCGATACGGTAAGGAGGTGCAGGCAGCAAATGAAACACCCGAGCGGCCACCGGGCCGGCTCCACCGGGCCCGTGTCCTCTACCGCAACGTCTCGAAGCGGCAGATGGCGTGGCAATTGCTCAAGGACACGGTCAATTCGTGCGTCGAATACCGCATCCTGGGCCTCGCGGCCGAGGCTGCGTTCTTCACCCTGCTGTCCCTGCCGCCGCTGCTGCTCGGCCTGATCGGGCTCCTCGGTTACGTCGACGACTGGACGGCCACCACCACGGTCTCCTCCATCGAGCGCAACATCCTGGGCGCCGTGCAGACGGTGCTGTCCGAGCGCGGTGTCAACGAGATCGCCAAGCCCCTCATAGCCGACGTGACCACGGGCGCGCGCCCCGACGTCATCTCCCTCGGCTTCGCGATCGCGCTCTGGTCCGGCTCCCGCGCGGTGAACGTCTTCATCGACACCATCACCGTGATGTACGGGCTCGACGGCCACCGCGGCATCGTCAAGACCCGCCTCCTCGCCTTCCTGCTGTACGTGGTCGCGCTGCTGCTCGGCGCGGTGGTGCTGCCGCTCCTGGTGGTCGGCCCCGACCGGGTGGTGGAGTTCGTCCCGTGGGGCACCGAGGTGCTCGCGGTCATGTACTGGCCGCTGGTGATACTGCTGTCCATCGCCTTCCTGACGACGCTCTACCACGTGTCCGTCCCCGTCCGTTCGCCGTGGATAGAGGACGTGCCCGGGGCGCTCGTGGCGCTCGGGATGTGGGTGCTGGGGAGCTTCCTGCTCCGGATCTATCTGACGAGCACGGTGGAAGGGCCCACCATCTACGGCTCGTTGGCGGCCCCCATCGCGGTCCTGCTCTGGATAGGGATCTCCGCGTTCGCCGTACTCGTGGGCGCCGCGGTGAACGCGGCGATCGACCGGGTCTGGCCCTCCCTCGCCACGGCCGCCGCCCGCGCCGCCAGCGACCGGATCAAGGCCGCCCAGGCCGCGGAACTCGTGGCACGGGCCGCGAACTGGGACGCGTACGCCGATGACGACGAGGAGGACGAAGACGTGTCCATGCCGTCCGAGTTCCCCGAGCGATGGTCACGGTTCCTGCCCCCGGACGACGTGAAGTCCCGGCTGCACGGGAACCGCGACAAGGACACCCCCTAGCGGGCCGGCCCATGGGCGCACGCTACGAGGAGCGGACCTCACGCCTGGACGGCGCGGTTCTCTGGACCTGGAGGGGGCTCCGCGAACCCGCCCGGCCCGTGCTGCCCGACGGCTGCATGGACCTGCTCTGGGCGGGAGGCCGGCTGCTGGTGGCGGGCCCCGACACCCACGCGTTCACCCCCGCCGCGGCGCTCTCCGGCAGCTGCGCGGGCATCCGCTTCGCCCCCGGCACGGCACCCGCGCTCCTGGGCGTCCCCGCCCACGAGCTGCGCGACCGCCGGGTCGCCCTCGACGCCCTCTGGTCCGGCCCCGAGGTCCGCAGGCTCACCGAGCGGGCCGCCGTCGCCCGCGACCCGGCCGCCGTTCTGGAGGGCATCGCCCTGCGCCGGGCGGCCGGCGCCGAACCCCCGGACCCGCTCACGGTCGCGGTCGCCGCGCAGCTGCGGCAGGGGCGTTCCGTGGCCGCCACCGCGCACGCCGTCGGGCTGGGCGCCCGCCAGCTGCACCGCCGCTCGCTGGCCGCGTTCGGTTACGGCCCCAAGACGCTCGCCAGGGTGCTGAGGCTGCAGCGCGCCCTGGACCTCGTACGCGCGGGAACGCCCTACGCGGAGGCGGCGTACGCGTCGGGCTGCACCGACCAGGCGCACCTGGCGCGGGAGATGCGGGCCCTGGCCGGCACGACGCTCGGCGGCTATCTGGCCGCCACGGGTCAGGACGGGGCGGACGGGTTGGCGGCGAACAGCGAGACGCCGCAGCCGTCCGGGTCCAGCACCACCGCGTAACGCTGCCCCCAGGCGGCGTCCCAGGGTTCCATGTGGCCCTCGTGACCGGCTCCGGTCAGATCGGCGTACAGCGCGTCGACCTCGGCGGGGCTGTCGCAGAGGAAGGCGAGTCCGAGACGCTCACCGCCCTTCGGCGCCGTCCAGCCCGGGTCGAAGGAGCGGATGACGTCCTCGGTGTCCCACAGCAGACGTCCCCCTCCGGGAAGGGCCACCTCGACGTGGGGCGCCGATTCGGCACCGGCCGGGATGTCGAGCCCCAGCCTGCGGTAGAAGGCGAGCGATGCGGGCAGGTCGGCGGTGATCAGGGAGATCGCGTCGAGTCGTGGAGTCATGGGACGACCGTATGCCGGTGGCCGTGACCGGGTCTTGTACGAAACGGTCACGGCCACCGGCGGCGGGCCGCACGAGCCCGGCACGACCCGGGCGGAGGCCCTACACGCAGTCGGCGGGCGAGGTGCCCGGCGCCGTGAGCGGCAGGCCCAGCTGGGCGCGTTCGGTGAGCCACCGGGTCGGCCGGTACCGGTCGTCGCCCGTCGTGGCGTGCAGCGACCGCTGGAGCTCCAGCATCCGCGCGGCGCCGATCCGGTCACCCCAGGCCAGCGGCCCCGCCGGGTACCCCAGCCCGGTGGTGACGGCGAGGTCGATGTCCGCGGGGGTGGCCAGCGAGCGCTCGGCGATCGAGGCCGCCACCGAGACCACCGAGGCCAGCAGCCGCTGCGCCACCGAACCGGCGGTGTCCCGCACCACCGACACCGCCCAGGCCTCCTCGCCGTCCGCCGCACGGGCCAGGACCGCGCGGGCGTCCCGCGCCGCTGCCGGGTCGGACGCGGGCGTCACCGCGAGCACCCGGCGGCGGCCCGCCGGGGCGAGCGGGTCGACGCCGAAGGCGCGGTCGGCGGGCAGCCCGGCCGACGCCACCTCCGCCGCCACGGTGGAACCCCACACGGGGACCAGGACCAGGGCGCGGCCGGAGGGGCCGGCACCGGTCTCGACCGTGGCACCGGCGGCGGCCAGCGCGGCCCGCAGCTCCTGGGCGGCCCCGCCGCTCCCGCCGCCCGCGACGAACACCGGACGGTCCGCGTCCCCCGTCACCGGCGGTTCCGGTGCGGGAGCCGGTGCCTCGGGGCCGTACGCGAACCAGCCCCGGCCGGTCTTACGGCCGTGCAGGCCCGCGGTCACCCGGTTCGGGGTCAGGTAGGAGGGGCGCAGCCGGGGCTCGTGGCGGAAGCCCGTCCAGATCGAGTCGATCACGGCGGCCGTGACGTCCAGCCCGGTGAGGTCCATGAGTTCGAACGGGCCCATGCGGAGCCCCAGGACGTCCCTGGCGATCCGGTCGACGTCCGACGGCCCGGCCACCGACTCCTCCAGCAGGGCCAGCGCCTCGGTCACCAGCCCCCGCCCGGCGTGGTTGACCAGGAAGCCCGGGGTGTCGGCGACCGTGACCGCGCGATGGCCGCAGCTCTCCACCAGCTCCGTGAGGAACGGCGGGATTCCGGGCCGGGTCGCGGCACCCGGCACCACCTCGACGATCCGCATCAGCGGGACGGGGTTGAAGAAGTGCAGCCCCGCCAGCCGCGAAGGGTCCTGGAGCGACGCGGCGATCCGCGTCACCGACAGCGACGAGGTGTTGGTGGCGAAGACCGCGGAGTCCGGCAGGGCCTGTTCCAGCTTCCCGAAGACCTCGGCCTTGGTGTCCAGGTCCTCCCGTACCGCCTCGACGACCAGCTCGACGCCGGGGCCCGGCGCCCACGGGTCGTCCAGCGGGACCAGCCGCTCCAGGGACGCGGCCATGTCCCCCTCGGACACCCGGCCCTTCTGCACGGCGCGCTCCAGCATGGACCGTACGAAGTCCACGGCCGCCGTCACCGCCTCCTGCCGTACGTCGGCCAGCTCGACGGTGTGTCCGGCGGCGGCCGCCCACTGGGCGATGCCGCGGCCCATGGCTCCGGCGCCGACGATCCTGATGCGCATGACGGTGAGGGTCCTCTCGTTGAAGCGGACGGACGGGAAGAGCGAGTCGTCTCAGCGAAGATAGACGCGGCCGGGGTCGACGTCCTCCCGCAGGAGCCGCAGCTCCGCCGGGGTCGGCGGCGGGACGGTCCCCACCTCGTCGGACACCTTCAGCTCCCAGCCGGTCGCCTCCCGGACCTGATCCACCGTCACACCCGGGTGCACGGCGATCAGTTCCAGCTCGGCCCCGACGCCTTCACGGGCCAGGATGCCCAGTTCGGTGATGACCCGGGTGACGCCCGCGCCCAGCGGCCGGATGCCCTCGGCGAGCGCGCGGTCGGGGCCGGGGGTGGTGCAGAAGTCCAGGATCCCGGTGAAGGAGCGGGGGTTGTGGCGGCGCATCACCACGAACACCTCATGGGAGTTGGCCATCACCTCGACGGCGCCGCCCGAGCCGGGCAGCCGTACCGCGGGGCTCTCCCAGTCGCCGATGACGGAGGTGTTGAGGTTGCCCCACCGGTCGATCTGCGCGGCGCCGAGGAAGCCCACGTCGATATGACCGCCCTGCAGGACGCAGCCGAACAGCGCCGGCATCGACAGCACGGCCTCCGCGCCGGAGATGAGTACGGCGTCGGCGATGGTCTCCGGCAGATGCGAGGGGTGCGCGCCGCAGACCCCGGACTCGTACACCACCTCGATGTCCGGGGCGACCGTCAGATGGGCCAGCTCGGTCGCCAGCGTCGGCAGCCCGATTCCGGCGAACACCGTGCGGCGCGCCGCCAGTTCGCGGGAGGCGACAACGGAGAGCAGCTCGGACGAGGTGACGGCCTCCGGTGCGGTGGCGGTGGTCATGTGCCCTTCCTTCCCCTGCGGCGCGTTCACAGCCGCCGCCCGTAGTTCACCGGTTCGCTGAGCGCCTCGCCCACCGCGAGCCCCGCCCAGAAGTCCTCGCCCAGCTTGTCGACGTACTCGGCGTGGTCCGCCGTCCCGTACACCCACTCGGCCAGCCAGGCCCGCAGTCGCTCCGGGTCCTTGCTGATGTGCGACCAGGCCCGGTAGAAGGCGTTGTCACGGTCGTAGTAGCCCTGCGCGAAGGAGGGATGCGCGCCGCGCGGGCAGACGACGACCGCGTCCACGGCGTGGGAGGGGACGACCGTGCGGTTGGGGTCGGAGCGGACCACCTCGTCCGCGACGACCTCCTCGACGACGACGATCGCCTTGTCCGCCGCGTACACCGCCTCGGCCTGGATGCCGGTCAGTCCCCAGATCTGGGTGTTGCCCCGGCGGTCGGCCCGCTGCGCGTGGATGATCGTGACGTCCGGGTTCACCGGCGGTACGACGTAGATCTGCTCCTGCTCGCCGTCGGGCCCGGGGTACGGCGAGACCACCTTGCGCAGATCGCTGTTGACGGAGGGCAGGTCGCTGCCGCCGTAGCTGCGCAGCGGGTAGAAGGGCAGCCGCTGGGACCCCGCGAGGTAGCGGCAGACCATCCCGTAGTGGCTGTACTCCTCGAAGGCCAGCGGGGCGGGGTCGGCGCGCTCGATCCTGCGCCGCAGCTCACCGAGCGAACCGGCGGAGGAGTTGCCCACGAAGGAGGACACCAGCCGCGAGACACAGCCCGCGGCGAGCATCTGGTCCACCACGATGTCCGCCGTCATCCGTACGACGGTGAGGTCCTTGCGGCCCTGGCGGATGATCTCGTGCCCGGCGGCGGTGGGGACGAGATGCGTGAACCCTTCGAGGCTGACGGTGGCTCCGTCGTGGACGAAGGCGGCCACGGCCTCCCTCATCGACATGACTTTGCCGGCGTCGTCGGCCGTTTCCGTCCGCTTCACGGTGCTCCTCGGCGAGTGCGTCCTGGTCGCCCTTACCGTGTCAGCGGTCATTGATTGCTGTCCAATACCGAATTAAGGTCGGATCAAGACTCACGGTTAATGAATGGACCTCCGATGGAACTGCGTCATCTCACCGCGTTCACCGCCGTCGCCGAGGAGCTGCACTTCGGCCGCGCGGCCAAGCGGCTCCAGATGGCGCAGCCCCCGCTCAGCCAGCAGATCCGGCAGCTGGAGAAGGAGCTCGGCGTCCAGCTCTTCGAGCGCAACACCCGCTCGGTGCGGCTCACCAGCGCGGGGGAGTCCTTCCTCGAACCCGTACGGACCGTGCTCGACGACCTCGACATCGCCGTACGGGCCGCCAAGGCCGCCGGGCGCGGGGAGTACGGCCGGGTCACCATCGGCTTCGCCGGGGCCTCCAGCCACGAGACGCTGCCCCTGCTGACCCGGGCCGTGCGCGCCGCCCACCCCGGGATCGAGCTGGCCATGAAGGGCCAGACGTACGCCAACGTCGCCCTCTCCCGGGTCGCCGACGGCTCCCTCGACCTGGGATTCGTCCGGCTGCCGGTCACCCAGCCCGGGGTGGCCTGCCGGGTCATCGACGAGGAGGAGCTGCTCTGCGCGCTGCCCTCCGACCATCCGCTCGCCCGCCTGGAGAGCGTCCCGATCGGCATCCTCGCCGACGAACCCTTCGTCTCCTTCCCGGCGAACGCCGGCTCCACGGTGCGCGACGTGATGGTCCAGGTCTGCGAGGGCGCCGGCTTCAACCCGCGCGTGGTGCAGGAGGCCCCCGACTCGTACACGATCCTGGCCCTCGTCGCCGCGGGCGTCGGCGTGACCCTCACGGTCTCCTCCGTCCGCCACATCCAGCAGAACGGGCTGGTCTACCGGCCCCTCGCCGGCCCGCCCGTCCGGCGCCAGGCCGCCCTCGCCTGGCGCACGGACAACCCCTCGGCCGCCCTCCGCGCGGTGCTCGCGGTCGCCGAGGAAGCCCTGCCCACGCCGCAGATGACCGATTGAGACGCCTGGCGTCTTGATGATGCGGCAACTCGATATTGGACCGACTCAGTGGTCCAGTGCGAAGGTCGCCCCACACAAATCGAACCCGCCGAGAGGTGTCCGCCGTGCCCGACCAGACCGATGTCGTCATCTGCGAGCCGCTGCGCACACCCATCGGGCGGTTCGGCGGCGTCTTCGCCCAGCAGACCCCGGCCGCGCTCGCCGCACGTGTCATCGCCGAGGTCGTCGCCCGTACGGGCATCGACCCGGACCGGGTGGACGAGGTGATCCTCGGACACGCCTACCCCTCGTCCGAGGCCCCCGCCATCGGCCGGGTCGCCGCCCTGGACGCCGGACTCCCCGACACCGTCACCGGCATCCAGACCGACCGGCGCTGCGGCTCCGGCCTGCAGGCCGTCCTCGACGCGGCGATGCAGATCCGGGCCGGATTCAGCGACGTCGTCGTCGCGGGCGGCGTCGACGTCATGAGCGCCGCCCCCTACTACACGCACGACGGCCGCTGGGGCATCAAGGGCCCCGGCCTCCAGCTCCACGACTCGCTGGCCAGGGGCCGGGTCACCGCGGGCGGAATCCACCACCCGGTGCCCGGCGGCATGATCGAGACCGCCGAGAACCTGCGCCGGGAGTACGGGATCAGCCGCGCCGACCAGGACGCCCTCGCCCTGCGCTCCCAGGCCCGCGCCGCCCGCGCCGCGCGGGAGGGGCGTTACGACGCCGAGACCGTCCCGGTCACCGTGCGCACCAGGAAGGGCGAGACGGTCGTCACCGCCGACGAGCACCCCCGGCCCGACACCACCGCCGAGCAGCTCGCCGCGCTGCGCCCGATCATGGCCAAGTCCGACCCCGAGGCCACCGTCACCGCGGGCAACGCGAGCGGGCAGAACGACGCGGCGGCCGCCTGCCTGGTCACCAGTGCCGCCACCGCCGAACGGCTCGGGCTCACCCCTCTCGTCCGGCTCGTCTCCTTCGCCCGCGCGGGTGTCCCCGCCGCGACGATGGGCCTCGGCCCCGTCCCGGCCACCCACGCGGCCCTCGGCCGGGCCGGCCTCACCCTCGCCGACCTCGACCTGATCGAGATCAACGAGGCGTTCGCCGCCCAGGTGCTCGCCTGCACCCGGGAGCTCGGCCTCGGCGAGACCGACCACGAGCAGCGCGTCAACGTCAACGGATCCGGCGTCTCGCTGGGCCACCCGGTCGGCGCCACCGGCGCCCGCATCCTGGCCACGCTCAGCCGGGAGATGCACCGCAGCGAGGCGCGCTACGGCCTGGAGACCATGTGCATCGGCGGCGGCCAGGGCCTCGCCGCGGTCTTCGAACGCATCGCCGCCTGACGCCGCGTCCCCCTTCTTCTGTCCCCTCTCTCCACCACGCGACCCAGGGCGTCTCGGGCGACGCCGGGTCCGCCGTGCCCCATCCGCTTGATCCACCATGTTCACGGGAGCCACCATGAGTGCGACCACCGCAACCGCACGCGAGCGAACGAAAGCCGCCAACCGCGCAGGGTTCGGAGCCTTCATCGGCTCCACCATCGAGTGGTTCGACTTCTACATCTACGGAACAGCGGCAGCGCTCGTCTTCGACAAGGTGTTCTTCCCCGAACTCGAAGGCCCCATAGGCACCCTGGTCGCCTTCGCCACCTTCTGGGTCGGCTTCCTCGCCCGCCCCCTCGGTGGCATCATCTTCGGCCACTACGGCGACAAGCTGGGCCGTAAGAAGACCCTCGTCATCACCCTCCTGATGATGGGCGTCTCGACCACCGCGATCGGCCTGCTGCCCGGTTACGCCTCCATCGGCATCGCCGCCCCGATCCTGCTGGTCTGCATCCGCATGATCCAGGGCATCGGCCTCGGCGGGGAGTGGGGCGGCTCCGTCCTGATCGCCTCCGAGCACGCCCCCAAGGGCAAGTCCGTGCTGTACGGGGCGTTCGCCCAGCAGGGCTCGCCCGTCGGCAACACCCTCTCCACCGTGAGCTTCCTGGCCATCAGCCAGCTGCCCGACGACGCCTTCGTCTCCTGGGGCTGGCGCGTGCCCTTCCTCGCCTCCGCCGCACTCGTCATGGTCGGTCTGCTGGTCCGCCTGAAGGTCGCCGAGTCCCCGGCGATGGCCAAGCTCATCGAGAAGAAGGAAGTCGCCAAGCTCCCGCTCTCCGAGGTCCTGCGCAGCCACCCCATGCTGATCGTCCTCGGCATCGGCGCCTGCACCATCGGTCTGTCGGCGACGTACTTCAAGTCGACGTTCGCCCTGTCCTGGGCCACCACCTCCCTGGACTTCGACCGCAGTTCGTTCCTGACGATCATCCTCGTCGCCAACATCACCCAGATCGTCGTGCAGCCCTTCGGCGCCCTCATCGCCACCCGGATGAAGAGCTGGTCGCGCGCGGTGATCGTGATGCTGGTCCCCGAACTGATCCTGATGCCGGTGATGTTCGTCCTCATCAGCACCGAGAACTACGGCCTCGCCATGGTCGGCGTCGCGGTCGCCACGATCCCGCACTGCCTCTACTACGCGGCCCTCGCCGGCATGCTCGCCAGCCGCTTCCCCGCCCATCTGCGCTACACCGGCATCTCGCTCTGCTACCAGCTCTGCGGCACCCTGCTCGGCGGGACGACCCCGATCATCGGCCAGTTCCTGCTCAACCGGACCGGCTCGATCACCGCCGTCATCGCGTACGCCGTCTTCCAGGTGGCGCTGACCCTGGGCTGCATGCTCCTCCTGCTCAAGCGTCCCAACCACGACGAGCAGGCCGCCGAGCCGGTCGCCGCGCCCCGCACCGCGCCCGTCACCGCCTGACCCCCTGCCGCCCCACCCGCAGAACGGAGTACGCCCATGCCCCTGACCGCCCACGGCATCCCGGAGATCCTCGCCCTCGGCGGGCGCGACCTCGGGCGCTCGGAGTGGAAGGAGGTCACCCAGGAGCTGATCGACGCCTACGCGTACGTCTCGGGGGACCACCAGTGGATCCACACCGACGTCGAACGCGCCGCCTCCGGGCCGTACGGACGCACCATCGCCCACGGCTACATGGTGCTGAGCTGGGGCATCCCCATGTTCGGCGAACTGCTCCAGGTCACCGGTGTCGGACGGGCGCTCAACTACGGGGTGAACCGGGTCAGGTACCCGGCGCCCGTCCCCGTCGGCAGCCGGGTCCGGCTGCACGCGTCCGTCACCGAGGTGAAGGAGGTCGCGCGGGGCGGCGTACAGATGACGCGGGGCTTCACCTTCGAACTTGAGGGGTCGGAGAAGCCGGCCTGCGTCGCCGAGTCGCTGACGCACTTCTACCCGTAGGGCTCGGAGCACGCACGAAGGCCCCGCCCGGGGATCCCGGGCGAGGCCTTCGTGCGTGGGCGGACGCGCTAGCCGACGCGGTCCGCCGCCTGCTGACCGGCCGGGCCCTCCGGCGCGTCCAGGTGGTCCGCCTGCGCGTCCGGGTCCGTCAGCCGGTTCAGCCTGGCCGGTACGTCGAAGCCGACCAGCAGGACCACGATCACCGTCCCGGCGAAGGTCAGCACCGCCAGGGCCTGTCCCAGCTCCATCCCGGACGCCAGGTGCGCCCCGAGCACCGGGGCCACCGCCCCGCCGAGCGCGCCCACGTTGTACGTGAAGCCCAGCGCGGCCCCGCGGCTCGCGGTCGGGAAGTGGCCGCCGATCCAGCGCGGCAGCAGCCCGGAGATGCCGAAGCTGGTGGCCTGGAGCAGGAACAGCAGACAGCCGAGCAGCAGCAGGTTGTCCTGCACCGCGAAGACCGGGTAGACGAAGGCCAGCGAGGCCAGCAGGGTCAGCGCGTACGCCTTCTTCGCACCGATCCGGTCGCCCAGGAAGCCCGCCCCCCAGCAGCCCACCATGGTGCCGAAGCCCGCGAAGTACAGGACGTCGGTCACCTGGCCGGTCGTGTAGCCCAGGTCGGTCTTCAGATAGGTGGGCAGCAGCGCCTGGATCGGCCAGGAGTACAGGAACGCGAAGAACAGCGTCACGATCATCGAGACGTACAGCAGCCAGCCGCGCTCACCGCCCAGCTGGACCGCCAGCGCCACGAGGGCGAGACCCGCGACCACCGACAGCACCGGCACCATGCCCTCGCCGCCCGGGGTGAAGACCATGAAGAGCGCGAGGGTCGCCGCCACGATCAGGACGGTGTTCGCCACCGCCAGCCGCGAGGTGCGGAACAGCGGCCTGAAGGGATTCGGCTTGGCGCCCTGGTCCGCGACGTCCGCCGTCCACTCCTCGGCCTCCGGCAGGGCCCTGCGCATCCACAGCGCCACCGCGATCGGGATCAGGCCCAGGTAGAACATCCAGCGCCAGCCGAGCGAGGGCACCACCCAGTCGTAGACCTGCGCGGCGAGGACCGACCCGACGGAGAAGCCGGAGATCAGGAAGCCGCTGGCCCGGCTGCGCAGCCGGGCGGGCCAGCTCTCCATGACGTACGTGGCGCTGGCGCCGTACTCACCGGCCATGCCCATGCCGATGGCGAGCCGGGCCGCGAAGAGGCTGTGGTAGTTCCAGGCGAACCCGCAGGCGAAGGTGCCCAGCGAGTAGAGCAGGATGCTCAGCACCATGGAGAGCTTGCGGCCGTACCGGTCGCCGATGGCGCCCAGGACCGCGCCGCCCAGCCACCGGGTGATGAAGGCACCGGAGACCAGGCTGGCCGCCTGCACCGTGCTCAGCCCGAAGTCGTCACTGATCTCGGTGAGGACGAGGGTGATCAGGACGAAGTCGAACCCGTCGAGGACGTAACCGATCCAGGCGGCGAAGAAGGACTTCCACTGCGTACCGCTCACCTCGCGGTACCAGGGGAGCGTGGGGGATGTTTTCTGCACGGTGCGCTCCATGGTGCGGGACGGCGGCGTCGCGTCGGGCGGGCGCCGTCCCGCGTGGTGAGGGCTGCTCAGGGCCGGGCGAGGCCGGCGACGAAGCGGGAGGTCAGGGCGGTGGGTGCGGTGATGGCCGTGCCGACCACGACGCTGTGGGCGCCGCGGGCGAGAGCCTCGGCAGCCTCCTCGGGGGTATTGATACGGCCTTCGGCGACCACCGGTACAGATACGGCGGCCGAGAGAGATGTCACAAGGTCCAGGTCCGGGCCGGTCTGCTGCGGGGTTCCCGGCACGTATCCGGACAGGGTGGTGGAGACGAAGTCCGCTCCCTGACCGGCGGCGGCGATCCCCTCGGCGAGCGTGGAGACGTCCGCCATGACGAGGGCGCCCGCCGCGTGCACGGCGGTGACCAGCTCGGCGAAGGTCGAGCCGTCGGGGCGCGGGCGGTCGGTGGCGTCGGCGGCGACGACGGCCGCTCCGGCCTCGGCGATCGCCAGGGCGTGCCGGACGGTCGGGGTGATGTAGACCCCGGTGTCGCCGTCCTTCCACAGGCCGATGACCGGGAGGTCCACGGCCGCGGTGATCGCGGCGACGACCTCCGGCTCGTTGGCGCGGATCGCGGAGCCGCCGCCCGCGACGGCGGAGAGCGCGAGGCGTACGAGGGTGGCGGTCTCCCGCATCGGGTCGCCGGGAGGCGCCTGGCAGGAGACGATCAGCCGGCCCTTCAGGGCGTCGGCCAGGTCCTGTGCGGTCATCGGAGAGCTCCCGGGTGGTGGAGGGGAAGAGTGGTGGTCAGGGCGGCGGCGCCCAGGACGGCGGCGTCGTGGCCGAAGAGCGGGGGCCCGGGGAGGAGCCCGCGCAGCGGTGGCATCAGCTCGGCGGCGAAGGCGGCGGCCAGCGCGTCGCCGTACAGCGCGCCGATCCGCGGGACGCCGCCGCCGACGACGACCCGGTCGGGGCCGAGCGCGTTGGCGAGTCCGCCGAGGACCCGCCCGGCCGCCGCCGCGCCGGTGGTGATGGCGCGCACGGCGGCCGCCTCGCCCTCGGCGGCGCGGGCGGCCACCGTTTCGAGTCGGTCCACCGGTGCGCCGGTGAGCCGCCCGTAGTGGGCGGTGATGCCCGGCCCGGAGGCGATGACCTCCAGGTGCCCGGTGGCCCCGCAGGTGCAGGGCAGTCCGGCCGCCTCCGCGCTGGGCAGGTGCCCGAGGTGGCCCGCGATCCCGGAGGCGCCGTGCAGCATCCGGCCGTCGACGGCGAGTGCGCCGCCCACGCCCGTGCCGACGGCCGCGAACAGCAGCGAACCCCGGCCGGCCGGCAGCGCGGCGAGCTCCGGCCCCGCCGTGGCCCGTACGTCGTTGTCGCAGGCCACCGGGAGACCCGTACGGTCCGCGAGTCCGGCGCCGAGCGCGGTGCCCGCCCAGCCGCTGATGGAGTCGGTGGCGCTGGTGACCATGCCGCTGCGGGGGTCGACGACCCCGGCCGCCGCGACGCCGAGCGCGGTGGCCAGACCGCCCGGGTCCACCTCGGCCGCCGCCGCGGCGAGCGCGTCGAGCACCGCCCCGGCACCGTCCCGGGCGGGGGTGGGCCGGGTGTGCCGGGCCAGCACCGTGCCGTCGGCGGCGAAGAGGGCGGCCGCGATCTTCGTACCGCCGAGGTCGAGGCCGGTCACCACGGCGCCGGTCGCCTGCGCGCTCATCGGACCGGGGGCAGACCGGCGGCGCTCAGCCGCTCCGCGATCAGCGCGACGGAGTCGTCGGACAGCTGGATCTGCGGGAAGACGGTGGCGCCGTCGTCGATGACGCCGAGCAGCCGCAGCGCGTGCTTGAAGGAGCCGAGCGCCGATGAGCTGCGGCCCATGTCCTGCTCCGGGCCGACGTCGACCATGGCGAACAGCTCGACGAGACGCTCCTGCTCCCGGGCGGCGAGATCCCAGTCACCGGCGCGCGCGGCGTCGTACAGCCGGACGTAACCGGCCGGGTCCACGTTGCCGATGCCGGGTACGACGCCGTCGGCTCCGGCCAGCAGCGCCGCGTCCACGGTGAGTTCGGAACCGGTCAGCACGCTGAAGTGCGGCACCGGGCCCCGTGCCCGGCCCTCGCGCCCGCCGAGCTCCACGATCAGCCGGCGCAGTCCGCCCTCGTCGCCGCTGCTGTCCTTGAGGCCGGCGAGGGTGCCGTCCTCGGCGAGCTCGCGCACCAGCGCGGCGGAGAGCTTGGAGTGCACCGCGACCGGGATGTCGTAGGCGAAGAGCGGGAGATCGACGGCGGCGCGCAGCGCGCGGAAGTGCGCGGCGATCTCCTGGGGGTGCGTACGGGTGTAGAAGGGCGCGGTCGCCACGAGGGCGTCCGCACCGAGCTCCGCCGCCGTCCGCGCGTGCTGCTCGACCCGGGCGGTCGTGGTGTCGATGACCCCGGCGAGGACCGGGACCCGGCCGGCGGCGGCGGTGACGACGGTCCTCAGCGCGGTGGCGCGCCGGTCGTCGGTCAGATAGGCGACCTCGCTGGTGGAACCGAGGGCGAAGAGTCCGTGCACGCCGCCGTCGACGAGGTGGCCGACGAGCCGGGCGAGGGACGCGGTGTCGACGTCCCCGCGGTCGTCGAGCGGGGTGCAGACCGGCGGTACGACGCCGTGCAGCGGTGCGGTCAAGGACATGGTGTGGGGCTCCAGCTCGTTCGGAACGCGCCCGTCGCCCGGAAGGGGAGACGAGGCCGCGACATGAGACGTAAGATGTCCTATGTCTGGACTCACCTTAAACAGATGCACCGGCGGCCGGTCAAGAGGTCCCGGAAGCCGGCGACACCGCAGGAGGACCGTTGTGGCCCGCCCCACCATGGCTCAGGACATCGAGCGAAGGATCAAGGAACTGATCCTCGAACGCAGGCTCGGACCGGGCGACCCGCTGCCCACGGAGGCCGAGTTGATGGAGCTGTTCGGGGCCGGACGCGTCTCGGTGCGCGAGGCGCTCAAGGCTCTCCAGGCGATGAACGTCGTCGAGATCCGCCGAGGCTTCGGGACCTTCGTCGGCTCCCTCTCCCTGTCACCCTTCGCGGAGGGGCTGGCCTTCCGGGCCGCCGTCCGGCACGGGCAGGGGGAACCCGGCCTGCTGGAGCTGATGAAGGTGCGCGAGGCACTGGAGACCGGGCTGGTCGGCGCCGTCACCGCGGGCGTGCCCGCGGAGGACCTGGCCGTGCTGCGGGCGCTGGTCGGGACCATGGAGAGCGAGGCCGCGCAGGGCGGCCGGGTGGCCCGCGCCACCGACCGCGCCTTCCACCTCGCGCTCTACGCCTCCCTCGACAACCACCTGCTCAGCGAGGTGCTGGACGCGTTCTGGGCGGCCATGGACCGGGTGCGCGAGGACGTCGACGACGGCCATCAGGACCCGGCCGTCACCTGCGCCCAGCACCACGAGATCGTCGAGGCGGTCGCGGCGGCCGACGGCGCCCGTGCGGTACGCGCGATGCGCACCCACTTCGACGGCATCCGCCACCGCCTGGAGTCCGGCCCTCCCGGACCTCAGTCCGCGCCGCCCTCCGTGCCCGCGTAGAGATAGCTGCTCGCGCCCGCCAGGGTGGCCCGGCACCACGCGTCCACCGCGCCCTGGTCCATCGCGGTCCAGTCCGGGGTGCGTTCCACCTGGGCGCGGCCGAGCCGGCGGCCCAGCTCCACCAGCCGCGCCCCCTCGGGCGTGCGCTCACGCGCGTAGTGCCGCAGCGCCCCGGCGGCCGAGCCGGCGGTCCGCAGCGTCTCCTCCAGGCAGAGGGCGTCCTGGAGCGCCTTGGTCGCCCCGCTCGCGGTGTGCGGGCGGGTCACCCCCGCCGCGTCGCCCGCGAGCAGGAACGGCGGGTCCGCCGCGACCGGCGCGTGCACGTCGGCGACGGGGTGGCAGGTCATCGCGGTGTGCTCGCCCCGGGCCACGATCTCGGCCCACTCCCGGGGGAAGTGCTCCACGGCCAGCCGGCGTACGTACCCGGCCTCGTCCCGCGAACGCCCGGGCGGGGGTGCGTAGATCGCGTAGGCGAGCAGACGGCCGTCCGGACCCGAGCCGTCGCCCCGGGGGATCAGGTAGAAGATGCCGTGCCCGCCGGGGAAGCCGATGGTCACCCAGGCCTCGCGCAGCAGCTCCCGGGGCCGGCGGTGGTCCGCCGTCGCGCTCGGCGGGAGCGTGCCGCGCCACACGGCGTACCCGGCGGGGGAGGGGCGCAGGCCCGGTGCCAGGACGCGGCGGGTGAGCGAGGCGTGCCCGTCGGCGCCCACGACGATGTCGTAGGTGTCCTCGCCCCGGGCCGTACGGACGAAGGCGCCGCCCGAGGCGGTCTGCCCGACGGCGGTGACGGGGAGCCCCCGGTGATGGCGGGCGCCGGCGGAGGTGGTGCGCAACGCCCGCCACAGCAGACCCCAGTTGCAGGGGGTGACCGGGCTGGGCTGTCGCGCGAACTCGCGTGCCGATCCGTCCGGCGCCCGGGTCAGCCAGACGCGGGCCGCCACCGGGGCGGTCGGCATGGCGGCGTCCAGATACCCCGTGGCGACCAGCCGTCCGTGCAGGGCGGGCGGGATGACGATCCCGAGCCCCCGGTCCTGGAGCGCGCCGGCGCTGCGCTCGTACACGGTGACGTCCGCTCCCGCCCTGAGGCCCGCGACCGCCACCGCGCACCCGGCGATGCTGCCGCCGACCACGCCCATCCGCAGGCCCGTCGTCGTCGCCGCCATGCCGCCGCCCTCCGTCCGCCGGCCCGGGATTCCCGGGGAGGTGTCGTTCACCATCGTCGCAGCCGACCGGGTGCGGACGGGTGAACAACACCACCGCCGGGGAGGGGTGTTACGGGGTGACGGTCACCGTCCGGCGGCCCGAGGCCTGCTTGCCGTCGGCCCGGTAGGTCGCGGTGAGCTCGACGTTCCCGGAGGCGCCCGCCGGGATCGTGACCGGGACCTTGATGGTGGCGCCCTCGCCCGGCCTCGTCGCCGGGAACGCCACCTGCTTCGTGGTCCAGCCGGAGGGCACCGTCAGATCCAGCGTCCCCGCGCTCCGGGTCACGTCCATCCGGTTGACGACGCGGACCGTCACCTCCGTGGTGGTCCCCGCCTTCAGCGTGGCCGGCGGGGTGATGGTGATGTCCGCGCAGGTGCCGCCGAGCCACTTCAGGTCGAAGGAGGAGTACGTGATGGCGTCGACACCCCCGCGCTCGTACAGCAGTCCGAGGCGGCCGTCGGGCAGCCGTGTCAGCGTCGAGTACGCGGCGCTCCCGGCGTCGACGACCTTCCGGATCGGCCAGGTCTTCCCGTTGTCGCAGGACATCTTCACGGTGAGGTTGCTCCGCGAGGACGTGCTCTCGGTGTTGCTGAACAGCAGCCAGGAGGACTGCGGGTCGGAGGCGGCGGCGTCCGGGGCGTAGCGGATGACCGAGCCGTTGTTCGCCGGGTCGGGCAGGCTGGTGTCCTGCGTGAACGGTGTGTAGGTGACGCCGCCGTCCGAGGAGTAGGCGATCGTGCGGTAGGGCGCGGAACGGTTGTTGAGCATGATGCGGCCGTCGTTCAGCTCGACGGTCTTGTTCTCGTCACCGCCCGGACCGACCGGGGTGCCCGTCTTCCAGGTCGCCCCGTGGTCGTCGCTGTAGGCGCTGACCGCGTAGTTGGCCCCGTTGTCGCGGATGGCGTACTGCTGGATCAGCCGCCCCTTGTACGTGCCGTTGCGCAGTTGGATGCCCTGGCCCGAGGCGGCGAACATCCCGGCCCAGGCGGGGTTCTTGATCTGACTGGTGATCCGGCGGTGGGTCCAGGTCAGCCCGTCGTCGTCGGAGTAGCTGTAGTCGGCCTGGAGGACGTCCGGGTCGCTCTCGTCGTTGCCGGTGGCGGAGCCGAAGAAGCCCTGGTTCACGGAGGCCGCGTAGAAGACGAAGATGCGGCCGGTGGTGGTGTCCGTGAGCAGGCTCGGGTCGCCGAAACCCTTGGGGGCGGCCTCCTTGCGGACGACCTGCTGGGTCTGCCAGGTGGCGCCGCCGTCGGTGCTGCGGCGCAGCACCACCCCGAGGTTGCCGGGCAGGTCCCCGAGCGTGGGACGGGCGTCGTAGGCGGCGAGCAGGGTGCCCTTGACGGAGGTGGTCAGCGCGGGGATGCGGTAGTACGGGGACCCGACGCCGGCGGTCGCGATGTCCTGCGAGGCCAGTTCACCGGCGGCGGCCGCGGCGGCGGGGGCGCCCTGGGCGGTGCCGGCCGCGGTGGCCACCATGACGGCGGCGGACAACAGGGCGAGGGTGACTCTGCGCTGCATGAGCGGTCTCTCTTCTCGTGAGGGGGAGAGCTGCGGAGAGGGAGCGGAGCGCACGGCGCGGGGCCGGCGCGTCAGGGGGTGGAAAGGGCCCCGCTCGCGGCGGTGGAGCCCGCCGCCGGGCAGGGAGAGGAGGGCCTGGCCGTCGTCGCCGCTCCTGGCCCGGACGGCAGACCGGCGAACAGGGAGCGCACCCAGGCCAGTTGTTCCGCCCGGTGGTGCTCGGCGCCGCCCTCGTGCCCGTTGAACTCGTAGACGCGTACGTCCTTGGGGCCCGCGTAACGGTGATAGGCGGTGAAGCAGGTGGAGGGCGGGCAGGTCTCGTCCATCATCGCGATGGAGAACAGCGCGGGAGCGGTCGCCCGGGTGGCGTGGTGCGCCGCGTCGAAGTACGCCAGCGTGCGGAACACCGACTCGGTCCGGTCGCGGTGGAGTTGGAGGTAGGCGGCGATCTCGGTGTACGGCGGCACCCCGGCGATCCGCGCGGCCCGGGGGATGTTGCACAGGAACGGCACGTCCGGCATCACTCCCGCCAGCCCCGGCACGAGTCCGGAGACCGCCAGCGCGATGCCGCCGCCCTGGCTGAACCCGGTCACCACGAGGCGCGCGGGGTCGACCTCCGGGTGCTCGCGCATCGCCTCCACACAGCGGACCGCGTCGGTGAACACCCGCCGGTAGTAGTGGGTTCCGGGGCTCTCGACGCCCCGGGTCACGAAGCCCGGAACGGTCCCGGCGGCCCCGGCGTCGGTGTCCGCGGTGACGCCGCCCGCCGCCGACCAGCCCTGGCCCCGGGTGTCCATGATCAGGTGCGCGTATCCGGCGCAGGCTCACATCAGCTGCTCGTGCGGAAGGCCCCGGCCGCGCCCGTAACCGAGGAACTCGATGACGCAGCCCAGCGGTTCGGTGGCCCCGGCCGGCATGTGCAGCCACCCGCGCACCGGACGTCCGCCGTACCCCGGGACGCTCACGTCGTACGTACGCACCTGGGCCAGCCCGCAGTCGACCTGCTTGTAGCGGGGCTTGTCGGGGACGCCGTCGAAGGGCGCCTCGCCCAGGGTGTCCGCCCAGAAGGCGTCGAAGCCGTCGGGCAGCGGGAGCTCGGGCCGGTAGGTGAGGCATTCCTCGAGCGGGAGATCGGCCGACGGCATGGCTGTGCCCTCCTGGGGACGCGGGAAGCGACAGGACAGAAGACGTTAGATGTCCTGGTGGCAACCGGACCCTAGGGAGCCTTGTGGCCGGGCGTCAAGAGCGGGGCCCCGACGGGGCCTCCGCCCCCGGAGGGCGGGGGCGGAGGCGCGGCGTCCGGGGTCAGGGCTGGTCGGTCCCGCGCGACCTGGCCTCGGCGATCCGGCGCCTGACCGGCTCGTAGTGCTCACCGAGGGCCTTCAGGAACGCGGTGACGTCGCCCGCCCGGGCCGCGTCCACGATGTTCTGGTGGGCGGCGATCGTCGCGGTCTCGTCGGCGTGCGTGAAGCCGTCGAGGTGTGGCGCGACGATCGTGTAGACGTCCCAGAAGGCCATCGAGAGCTGGCCGATCAGGGCGTTGCCGAGCGGCGCCACGAGCAGCGCGTGGAAGGTCCGGTCCGCCGCGACGAAGCCGTGGCCGTCACCGGCGCCGGTGGTGCGCATGGTGGCCACCAGGGCGTCCAGGGAGTCGAGCTGCTCGGGGCTGAGCGAGGAGATGATCCGGTCGGCCATGCCCCGCTCGAAGAGCTCGCGTACGTCGACGAGGTCCGCCATCACCTGGAAGTCGTCGTCGGGGGAGAGCAGGCCGCGGAAGGTGAGGCTCTCCACCAGCGCGGACAGGCTCAGCCGGCCGACGTACGTCCCGTGGCCGTGGCGCACCTCGACGATGTCGAGCGCGTCCAGGATCTTGACGGCCTCGCGGACGCTGGACCGGCTCGCGCCGAGCGCCTCGCACAGGGCCGGCTCCGTGGGGAGCGGGTCCCCGGGGCGCAGCCGCTCGTCGAGGATGTAGCGCTTGATGCCCTCGACGACTTCCTGTCTCAACAGGGTGCGACCGGGTCGCGTGCCGGACATATGTGAACTCCCCACCTCTTGACCCCTCTCGATTGTCAAGCTACGTTCCCACGCTATCAAGGCATCAGACATCTGACGTCTGATGCTCAGTGGTTCATCGGAGTGCCGAGAACCGCCGAAACAGCTGTTCCCCACCCATTCCTCATCCTCAACGTCCCTTGGAGGACCCGTGCCCGAGCTGAGGCCGGCCGGCGTCGAGCGCCGCACCTTCCTGCGTTACACCAGCGCCATCGGGGCGGCCGCCGCCATCACGGCGGGCCTTTCGGCGTGCGGCGGGCCCTCCTCGACCGCCGACGGCGCGGCGGGCAGGGGCGACGGGAACGGCACCATCGAGGCCGGCCTGTCGTATCCCCTGTCGACCGGATTCGACCCGATGATCACGTCGGGTGCCACGCCGTACGCCGCCAACATGCACATCTTCGAGGGCCTGGTCGATCTCGACCCGGCCACGCTCGTGGCGCGTCCCGCGCTCGCCACGGAGATGCCCAAGAAGATCAACGCCACCACCTACCGCGCCACCCTGCGCGACGGTGCCACCTTCCACGACGGCTCACCGGTCACCGCCGAGGACGTCGTCTTCAGCTTCGAACGCATCCTGGACGCGAAGAACGCGTCGCTGATGGCCCAGTTCGTGCCCTTCATCGACACGATCACCGCCGTCGACGCCAAGACGGTCGAGTTCAAGCTCACGTACCCCTTCGCGCTCTTCCCCTCGCGCATCGCGGTGGCCCGGATCGTGCCGAAGAAGATCGTCGAGGCGGACGTGAAGGGATTCGACGCCAAGCCCGTCGGCTCGGGTCCGTACAAGTTCGTCGAGGCCACCCGCGAGGACAAGATCGTCTTCGAGAAGTTCGACGCGTACAACGGCTCCCACCCGGCCAAGGCCAAGAAGATGATCTGGCGCCTCATGTCGGACCAGTCGGCCCGCGTCAGCGCCATGGAGTCCGGCCGCGTCCAGGCCATCGAGGACGTCCCGTACATCGACGTCAAGCGGCTCTCCGCGACCACGAAGACCGAGTCCGTGCAGTCCTTCGGCCTCCTCTTCCTGATGTTCAACACCGCCGACGAGCGGTTCGCCGACAAGCGGGTCCGCCAGGCCCTGCACTACGCGCTGGACACCGAGAAGATCATCTCCACCGCCATGGTCGGCAACGCGGCCGCCGCGACCGGATACGTCCCCTCGACGCACCCCGACTACCACAAGGCCGCCACCGTCTACACCCACGACGTGGCCAAGGCGAAGAAGCTGCTGGCCGACGCGGGCGTGGGCAAGCTCAAGTTCACCGTCCTGACGACCGACACCGGCTGGGTCAAGGACATCGCCCCGCTCCTCAAGGAGAGCTGGGCCGCGGCCGGTATCGAGGCCACCCTGAACATCGCCCAGTCCCCGGCCCAGTGGGCCAAGGTCGACGCGGGCGACTTCGAGGTCATGGTGGCCCCCGGCGACCCCTCGGTCTTCGGCAACGACGCCGACCTCCTGCTGCGCTGGTTCTACTACGGCTTCTGGCCGGAGAAGCGCTACGGCTGGGCTAAGACCGCCGAGTACAAGAAGGTCAAGCAGCTCCTCGACAAGGCCGCCCAGGCCGCCGACGAGGCCACCCGCAAGCAGCTGTGGGGGCAGATCACCGACGTCGTCGCCGAAGAGGCCGCGCTCTACCCGATCCTCCACCGCAAGCTGCCCACCGCGTGGAACGAGAAGGCCCTGCCCGGCTTCGAGCCGCTGCCCACCACGGGCCTGTCCTTCGTGGACGTCGGCCGCGCCTGACGCCCACGGGCCCGGGCCGCCCTCCCCGGCGGCCCGGACCCGCCGTCCGCCCAATCGCAAGGAACCCGACGATGGTTGCTTTTCTCCGGCTCGCGCTGCGACGCGTCGCGATGATGCCGGTGATGATCCTCGGCATCGCGCTGCTGGTCTTCGTGGTGCTGCAGTTCTCGCCGGCCGACCCGGCCTTCAACGCGCTCGGTGAGAGCGCCACCCCCGAGGCCCGCGAGGCCTTCGCCGAGGCCAACGGGCTCAACGACCCGCTGCCCGTTCGGTACTTCGACTTCCTCGGCCGGCTCCTCCACTTCGACCTCGGGATGACCGTCCCCCCGAGCCAGCCCGTGATCGACCGGATCACCGCGGCCTTCCCGCTCACCCTCCAGCTCACCTTCCTCGGGCTGGCCCTCGCGATCGTCCTCGCCGTCGTCGGCGGAGTGCTCGGCGCCGTGTACCGGGACCGCTGGCCCGACCAGCTCTTCCGGATCCTGTCCATGGCCGGGGTCGCCATCCCCTCGTTCTGGCTCGGTGTCCTGCTCATCCAGCAGTTCGCACTGAACACCCGGATCTTCCCGACCGGCGGATACACCAACCCGGCCGACTCGTTCGGCGGCTGGCTGACCACCATGGCCCTGCCGGCCGTCTCGCTCGCCGTGCCCGTCGCCGCGTCGCTCGCCCGCCTCGTCCGCACCTCGATGGTCGCCGAACTCGACCGCGACTACGTCCGCACCGCACAGGGCAACGGCCTCCCGGTCTTCCTGGTGATCCGCTCGGTGCTGCGCAACGCGCTCGTCACCCCGCTCACCGTGCTCGGCGTCAAGGTCGGCTACCTGCTCAGCGGAGCCGTCGTCATCGAGGCGATCTTCGACCTGCCCGGCATGGGCAAGCTCATCCTCGAAGGTGTCACCGGCGGCGACGTCGCCCTGGTGCAGGGCACCGTACTGACCATCGCCATCGCCTTCCTGGTGGTCAACGTCATCGTCGACCTGCTCTACCTGCTGGTCAACCCGCGCATCAGGACGGTGTGACATGTTCGCCACGGGCCGTCTGGCCAAGAAGCTCTCCCGACCCGGCGTCGCCTTCCGCGCCCTCCCGGTCACCTCACGCGTCGCCCTCGGCGTCCTCGTCGTGGTCGTCCTCGGCGCCGTACTCGCCCCCCTGCTCACCCAGGACCCGCTGACCACGGGCACGCCCGTACAGGCCCCCGGCGCCGACCACTGGTTCGGCACCGACCGCGCGGGACGCGACGTCTTCGCCCGCGTCGTGCACGGATCGCGCTACTCGCTGGTCATCGGCCTCGGCGCGACCGCCGTCGCCCTGGTCGCCGGCGCCCTCCTCGGATCGCTCGCCGCGACCTCGCGCAAGCTCGGTGACGAGTCCGTCATGCGCACCCTCGACGTCGTCATGTCGTTCCCGCCGATCGCGCTGGCGGCCGTCCTCGTCGCCGTCTTCGGAACCAGCATCCCGGTGATCATCTTCACCATCGCCTTCGTCTACACCCCCTCGCTCGCCCGCGTCGTACGCGCCAACGTCCTCGCCCAGTACGGAGAGGACTACGTCGCCGCCGAGAAGGTCATCGGCGCCCGGCGCGGCTACATCGTGCTCCGCCACGTCGCCGTCAACTGCATGGCCCCCGTCATGGTGTTCGCGACCGTCATGGTCGCCGAGGCCATCATCTTCGAGGCCAGCCTCTCCTTCATCGGAGCGGGCGTGCAGGACCCCGACCCCAGCTGGGGCAGCGTCCTCGCCTACGGACGGCAGATCCTCCTGGCCGGCGGCTGGTGGGCCACCTTCTTCCCCGGCCTCGCCCTCCTGATCACCGTCCTCGCGCTCAACATCCTCTCCGAGGGCCTCACCGACGCCTCCGCGGCGCCCACGAGCGCCCGCGCCCATGCCGAGCCCACCGCCACCACGGCACCGGACCCGGTCGAGGCCGCCGCCACCGTCGACATCGACGCGGCCCTCGCCGAGCTCGCCCGGCACATCGGGTCCACCGGGCCCACCATCACCCCGGTACGCGAGGACGCCGACGAACTCCTCGTCGTACGCGACCTCGCCATCCGCTTCCCGGACCGCTACGGCGAGATCCCCGTCGTCGACAAGCTGAACTTCACCGTCCACGAGGGCGAGACCCTCGGCCTGGTCGGCGAGTCCGGCTGCGGCAAATCCATCACCAGCCTCGCCGTCATGGGCCTCCTCGCCCGCAACGCCGAGGTCAGCGGCGAGATCCTCTACCGCGGCCGGGACCTGCTGAAGCTCCCGCCCAAGGAACGCCGCGCCCTGATGGGCCCGGAGATCGCGATGGTCTACCAGGACGCGCTCTCCTCCCTCAACCCCTCCGTGCTCGTCGGCACCCAGCTCAAGCAGCTGACCTCGCGCGGCGGTACGAAGACCCCGGCCGAACTCCTCGAACTCGTCGGCCTCGCGCCCGAGCGCACCCTGCGCAGCTACCCGCACGAACTCTCCGGCGGCCAGCGCCAGCGCGTCCTCATCGCCATGGCCCTCTCCCGCAGCCCCCGCCTGCTGATCGCGGACGAGCCGACCACCGCCCTGGACGTCACCGTCCAGGCCCAGGTCGTCGAACTCCTCATCCGGCTGCGCGACGAGCTCGGCTTCGCCATGGTGCTGGTCTCGCACGACCTCGCCCTGGTCGGCGACCTCTCGCACCGGGTCGCCGTGATGTACGCCGGCCGGCTCGCCGAGGTCGGCGACACCCGCGCCGTCCTCACCGACCCCGCCCACCACTACAGCCGCGGCCTCCTCGGCTCCGTCGTCTCCCTGGAGGCGGGCGCCGAACGGCTCCACCAGATCCGCGGCGTCGTCCCCGCGCCCCAGGGCTTCGGCGAGGGATGCCGCTTCGCCGGGCGCTGCGGTGCGGCCACCGACCTCTGCCGCACCACGACCCCCGTACTCGGCGGGCGCGGCACCACCAAGGACCACGGCTTCGCCTGCCACCACCCGGCCGATGCCGCCGCGAAGAAGCTGGAAGGGAGCGCCCTGTGATCAGGCTCGACGGCGTCCACGTACGCCACAAGGCTCGCAGCGGAGGCCTGTTCAGCCGCGACGCCGTCCACGCGCTCACCGACGCCACCCTGGAGGTGAAGCGCGGCGAGATCGTCGGCCTGGTCGGCGAGTCCGGCTGCGGCAAGTCCACCATGGCGCGTGTACTGACCGGGCTCCAGAAGCCCACCGAGGGCGAGGTCCTCTTCCACGGGCGCGACCTGTGGGACATGACGGGCGCCGAGCGGCGCGACGAATTCGGCTCGGCCGTAGGCGTCGTCTTCCAGGACCCCTCCACCGCGCTCAACCCCCGCCTCACGGTCCGCCGAATCCTGCGCGACCCGCTGGACGTGCACCGGCGCGGCACCCGCGAGGCGCGCGAGGCCCGCGTCGAGGAACTGCTCGACCTGGTCGGGCTCCCCGGCCACACCCTCGCCGCCCTGCCCGGCCAGCTCTCCGGCGGCCAGCGCCAGCGCGTCGCCATCGCCCGGGCCCTGGCCCTGGAACCGGAGCTGATCGTCGCCGACGAACCGACCTCCGCACTCGACGTCTCCGTACGCGCCCAGGTGCTCAACCTCCTCGTCGACCTGCGCGACCGCCTGGGCCTCGGCATGGTGTTCATCTCGCACGACATCCAGACCGTGCGCTACCTCGCCGACCGCATCGCCGTCCTCTACCTCGGCCGCATCGTCGAGGAGGGCCGGGCCGCCGACGTGGGGGGCGCCCCCCGGCACCCGTACACCGAGGCGCTGCTCTCCGCGACCCCCAGCCTGCTGGAGGCGACGGAGCGCATCGTGCTGACCGGCCCGGTGCCCTCCGCGACCAACCCCCCGCCCGGCTGCCCGTTCAGTACCCGCTGCTGGAAGGCGGACGCCGAGTGCTCCACGGTCTTCCCGGCCGAGACCTTCGGCCCCGGCGAACACCGCTGGCACTGCGTCCACCCCCAGACCCCCGCGTCCCCCGCCGGGGACCGGACCCCCGTACCGCCCGCAAGGAGCACCGCATGACCGCCATCACCTCCTACTCCGGAGTGATCCCTCCCGTCGTCACGCCGCTCACCGCGGACGGAGAACTGGACAGGGCGTCCCTGGAGCGGGTCGTCGGCCACCTGCTCGACGGGGGTGTCAGCGGACTCTTCGCCCTCGGCAGCTCCGGCGAGACCGCCTATCTGACGCCCGCACAGCAGGACGAGGTCATCAAGGTGATCACCTCGGCCGCCGCGGGCCAGGTGCCGGTCCTCGTCGGCGCCATCGAGACCACCACCAACCGGGCCATCGAGCGGGCCCGCGCCGCGGTCGGCCTCGGCGCCGACGCGGTCGTGGCCACCGCCCCCTTCTACACGCGCACCCACGCCACGGAGATCGACCGCCACTTCCGCGACATCGCCGCGGCCGTGGACGCCCCGCTCCTCGCCTACGACGTGCCGGTCTGCGTCCACAGCAAGCTGGACCCGGAACTGCTCCTCCCGCTCGCCGCGGACGGGGTGCTCGCGGGTGTGAAGGACTCCAGCGGGGACGACGGTTCGTTCCGCCGGCTGGCCATCGGAGCACGGGAGCTCCCCGGCTTCTCCGTGCTGACGGGCCATGAACTGGTCGTCGACGCGATGATGCTGAGCGGCGCCGACGGTTCCGTACCCGGCCTGGGCAATGTGGACCCGCACGGCTACGTTCGCCTGCACGAGGCCGCCGTGCGCGGTGACTGGGCCGCCGCCAAGGCCGAACAGGACCGCCTCGTCGGCCTGTTCGACATCGTCACGGCCGCCGCACCCGGCACCGCCTCGGCGACCGCGGCCGGCCTGGGCGCCTTCAAGACGGCCCTGATGCTGCGCGGTGTCATCGCGACGAACGTGATGAGCCCGCCGATGCGCCGGCTGGACGAGGGTGAGACGGCGGCGGTCGCCGCCTACCTGGACCGGGCGGGTCTCTCCCGCGTCTGACGCGCCGGCCCGGAACGTGCGAAGGGGCCGCCCGGCAGCGACTTCGCTGCCGGGCGGCCCCTTTCCGCGTCGAGGGACCGGGGGGTGTTCCGAGAGTCCCGCCGGGCCCGCCCTCCGGGCGGACGGCGCTCCTCTCAAGACATGTCCTAGTTGCGGCGGGTGCGGCGCATCAGCACCGCGCCGCCCAGCAGCAGCGCCGCGCTCGCGCCGGCGGCCATGCCGATGTCACCCGCACCGGTCTGGGCCAGCTGCGTGTCAGGCGTGTTCGGACCGGGGTTGGCCGGCGGCTCCTGGGCCGGCGGCTCGGAGACCGGCGGCTCGACCGGCGGCTTCGTGGTGGGCGGCACGACGGTGGGGGGCTCGACGGTCGGGGGCTCCACCACCGGCGGCTCGACCGGCGGGTGGTCGTGACCACTTTCGTTGACGCAGGTGTTGCCGAACGCGGGGTTCAGCAGACCGACCACATTGACGCTGTTGCCACAGGCGTTCACCGGGACGTGGACCGGGGCCTGGACCAGGTTGCCCGACAGGACACCGGGCGAACCGACGGCCTTGCCGTCCGCGCTCGCGCCGGAGCCGTGGTGACCGCTCCCGCCGCCGTACGCGTCGTCGCCGTGTCCGTCACCGTACGCGTCGTCCTGCTCGTCACCGTGCTCGTCGCCCGAGCTGACATTCGCGCAGCTGTTGCCGAAGGCCGGGTTGAGCAGGGCGATCACATTCACGGTGTTGCCGCAGAGGTTGACCGGAACGTGCACCGGAACCTGCACGGCGTTGCCCGAGCCGACACCGGGGGAGTTCGCGGCGACACCGTCGGCCGAGGCGTCGGCGTGGGCGTACCCGCCCGCAGCGGTCAGGATGCCCGACGCCGCCGCCATGACGATCATGCTTTTATTCAGAACCTGTCGCATTACATGCCCTTCTCCGGGAAATTTCGCGTGGGCGGTGACCCTGATGGCGGTCATTCCATCGACGCGGACGTATCCATAACGACGCGGGGGTTGCGGGGGAAACTTGGAGATCCGTGGAAATTGTGTAACCACTCGAAAGGGTCACGCACGGGTGTTCGTCCAACAGCGGGAGTTCTGGCATTCGGGTGAACGAGGGCGAACGGGGGGAACCAAACGCCCGGCTTCGAGTTGATCAGGGCGCTCCGCTGCGGGGCACTCGGTACGAGAAGGGTTCATCGTGATCAAGAAGGTTCTGGCTACGGGCGCCGTCGCCGCCTCCATCCTCGGTCTCTCGGCGACCAGCGCCATGGCGATCGGCGACGACACGGGCACGACGTCGATCAACGGCAACGGCGCCGAGTCGGAGTACGGCAACAGCGCGACCAAGGGTGACCAGAGCCCGCAGCTCAGCCTCGTGCAGGGTTCGCTGAACAAGCCCTGCGTCGCCCTGCCGGTCAAGGCCAACGTGGGCTCGCTGGTCGGTCTCATCCCGATCGCGGTCCAGGACGTCAACGTCCTGTCCAACCCGCAGAACCAGCAGTGCGCGGACAACTCCACGCAGGCCAAGGGTGACGAGCCGCTGTCGCACATCCTGTCGGACATCCCGGTTCTCTCGGGCAACGGCGCCGGCAACAGCTGACCGGGCCACAACGACCGGTCCGGGCCGCCGACACTCCTCCATCGTGCGGCCCGGGCCTGCAGCATTCGGGCGGTTTTCCGGGAAACGGCTCCCATAGCGTTTCGATGTCGCCCGTCAATCGTTACGGATTACAGCTCCGGAGTCACGAGTGGATTCGCAAGAAGTGCTCGTACGGCACGAAAGACGTGTCCGTCCAGGACTCCGCTGCAGAAAGGGACGAAAGTGAAGTACACCAAGGTTGCCGCCGTCGCCGCCGGAACCCTCATGGCTCTGGGTGCCGCCGCTCCGGCCATGGCCGACGCCGGTGCCGGTGCCGTCGCCGCCGGCTCCCCGGGCGTCCTGTCCGGCAACGTCGTGCAGGTTCCGATCCACATCCCCGTGAACGTCTGCGGCAACACGATCAACGTGATCGGTCTGCTGAACCCGGCGTTCGGCAACGCCTGCATCAACGACTGATCTTCGTGCACCGAGCCCACAGCTCGACTTGAGAAGGCCCTGGAGCGCTACGGCGTTCCGGGGCCTTCTCGCTTTCCGCGGAGAAATGCGGACGTGTGCAGTTTCCCCGTGTGCGGCCTGATCGTTGTCCCGGTCAGAGGCGGCGGAACGCCGCCCGAGGAAGGGATTTCGGAAAAGTGAAGTACGCGAAGACCGTCGCCGTTGTCGCAGGTTCCGTGGCCGCTCTCGGGGCGGCTGCTCCCGCGTTCGCCGCCACCACCCCCACGGCCCCCAGGCTCAGCCTCACCACCGGTGTGAACGAGCTGACGTCCACCGCGCCGCAGATCCCCGACCAGGTGGTGAACCCCGTGGTGGACGCGGTCGGGCAGACCGCCGAAGCGGTGCACGAGGACGGCACGGTCTCCAGGTCGGCCGACACGGTGACCGGGGTGGCGGGAGAGGCCGGTTCGCTCCTGGGCGGGCTGCCGCTCGGCGGCTGATCCCGCCTCGCGGCGCCCGGCCGCACTTTCTCCGCGCCGTTGTCACCGTGCCGTCGCCCATTGAATTCGGCGACGGCCCCGGCGGTGAAATCGTTCGGGTGAAATGGCGCAACCGAATGTCCCCGGGCGGAGTTGAACAGAATGCTCCGGACAGGCGGGCAACAGAAATACCAGAAGGGCACGTTCATGATGAAGAAGATTCTGGCGTCGGCGGCAGTCGCTGCCTCCGTCGCCGGTGTTTCCGCCGCCGCGGCCCCCTCGGCCATGGCGATCGGCAACGACAACGGCACCACCACGGTCAACGGCAACGGCGCCGACCAGTACTACGGCAACAGCAGCACGCACGGCGACATGAGCCCGCAGATCGGCCTCATCCAGGGCTCGTTCAACAAGCCCTGCATCGCGCTGCCGGCGAAGGCCAACGTCGGCTCGCTCCTCGGGCTCATCCCGGTCTCGGTCCAGGACATCAACGTCCTGTCCTCCCCGCAGAACCAGCAGTGCACGGAGAACTCCACCCAGGCCAAGGGTGACGAGGCCCTGTCGCACATCCTGGACGACATCCCGATCCTCTCGGGCAACGGCGCCGGCAACAGCTGACGCCCCGCCACCCCGGCTCTCCCTGCGTCCGACCAGGCCAGGGCGCACCGTTACCCGCCTCGTCGTAGTTCGCGAAACCGCGTGGGGCCGTTCCCTCCGTGCCACGGCCGGCCTCCGGCCGTTCCGCCCGGGGACGGCCCCACGCGCATGTCCGCGCCCGCCGGTCACCCACCGGTCCGCACGTCGGGTAGCCCGATGGTGCGGGAATTGGGCCGGTTGCCGTACGGAGGGCCCGCGCCGCCCACGGGGCCGGGTAGATGCGCTTCATGGACCCGTACGACAGTCATCACGCGCCCGGCCACGACCGGTTGTCCGAGAGCTCCACGCCCATCTACGACCGGCTGCTCGCCGAATGGCGGGACGCGGCGCGGCGCGAGACCGGGCCGGACCCGGTGGACGTGTCGTCCGGAGGGACGGCGGCCCGGGGCTCCGCACGCGGCCGCACCGGCGCGTTCGTCCCCGCCGCACGCGCGGAGAAGGGGCGGGGGTAACGGCCGCGTCGACCTGGACGAAAGATCCAACCCTTTCGAGTGGTGAACCGGAACCAAACGCTCCGATTGCGGTTGGACAGGACGTTCCACAACGGGACGCTCCGAAAGGTGAAGCGCAATGAAGAAGATGACCGCCGCCGCCGCTGTGGCTGTGTCCCTGATCGGCCTTTCCGCCGCCGCGGCCCCCTCGGCCATGGCGATCGGTGACGACCACGGCACCACCACGGTCAACGGCAACGGCGCCGAGGCCGAGTACGGCAACAGCGCGACCAAGGGTGACCAGAGCCCGCAGCTCAGCCTCGTGCAGGGTTCGCTGAACAAGCCGTGCATCGCTCTGCCGGTCAAGGCCAACGTCGGTTCGCTGGTCGGTCTCATCCCGATCGCGGTCCAGGACGTCAACGTCCTGTCCAACCCGCAGAACCAGCAGTGCGCGGACAACTCCACCCAGGCCAAGGGTGACGAGCCGCTGTCGCACATCCTGAACGACATCCCGGTTCTCTCGGGCAACGGCGTCGGCAACAACTGACACCACCGAGGGCGGGCGGTCCGGGGCATCACGCCTGCGGGGCCGCCCGCCTTCGGCTGTGCGGCACACATGACGGTGCCCACCACTCCACGGGGGGTGGTGGGCACCGTCACGCGCGGCGCGGGTCAGCCCAGGCTGCGTACGGGCATGAGGCAGTGGGCGGAGGTGCGGATGGTCTCGGGGTCGCCCACGAAGGCCCGCAGCTGGTCCTCGCCGACCGGCCGCCCGGGGACCGCCTCGGGCCACGGGCGCGTCGCGAACATCCCGTGCACGGTGCCCTCCGACCGTGCCGCCGCCAGCCACTCGCGCGGCACGGTGTACTGCGCCGTGAAGTGAGGCAGCGTCAGGACGGCCTGCCCGGCCTGGACGAGCAGCTTCACCGGAAGGTTCGGCTGCTCCGATGCGTCCAGCGTCTCGCCCCCCACCTGCAGACCGCTGCGCTCCAGAGCGATGTGCATGGCCCTCTCGCCGGCCTCCGGTCCGCCCGGCGCGTCGCCGAGCGTGTAGGTGAGCAGGAAGGCGGTCTCACGCCCCGTTCCGGGATTCGCCCCGCTCCAGCCGATCAGGATCTGGGTGCCCAACTGGGCAGGGGAGAAAGGGGCGGTGGGGGATGTGGGTGAGGTCATGTCCGGCACCCTAACGGCCCGAGACCGGTCCTTGTGCACCCGTATCACCTGATCGGGGAAGATCGATGCCAACTCGGTCCAATCCGGTGCGGGGTGCCCCGGCCCGGTAAAACCCGTTGACGGCCCGTGGAGTGCCCGGGCTAGGGTGTGCGCAGTTCGAGGAACCAGGAGGTGAGGACATTGATGACTGTCGTCGCGGTGGGCGCTGCCCACGTCCCGGAGTACATCGTTCCCACCCCTGCGGCCACCGGCTGACCTTCACTCTTTCCCTCCGCGTTCGAACGCGCGGTGCCGGGGCCGCCCTTGTGAAGGGTTTCCCTTGTCTTTCTCCCTTTCCCAGGCTTCCACCCCGTCGCACCCGCTGGCCCCGTACGGCTGGGACGACGCGTGGGCCGACACCTTCGCCCCGTACGCCGAGCAGGGACTCCTGCCGGGGCGCGTGGTGCGGGTGGACCGCGGCCGGTGCGACGTGGTCACCCCGGCCGGCACCCTCCAGGCGGACACCGCCTTCGTGGTGCCCCGTGACCCGATGCGGATCGTCTGCACCGGCGACTGGGTGGCCGTCGACCCGGACGGCGACCCGCGGTTCGTCCGTACGCTCCTGCCCCGCCGTACCGCGTTCGTACGCTCCACCTCCTCGCAGCGCTCCGAGGGGCAGGTGCTCGCCACCAACATCGACCACGTCGTCATCTGTGTCTCGCTCGCCGTCGAGCTGGACCTCGGACGGCTGGAACGGTTCCTGGCGCTGGCCATGTCCAGCACCGACGGAGCCGCCCTGCTCGGCGACGGGACCCCGCCCGGCCATCACGAGGCGGCCGAGGCACACCCCCTCGTGCTGCTCACCAAGGCCGACCTCGTCCCCGACGCGACCACGCTGTCCCACCTCGTCGAGGACGTCGAACGCATCGCCCCCGGGGTGCAGGTGCTCCCCGTCAGCTCCACCACGGGGGAGGGCGTCGACGTGTTCCGCGCGATCGTCGGCGGCGGTACGAGCGTGCTGCTCGGCACCTCCGGCGCCGGCAAGTCCACCCTCGCCAACACGCTGCTCGGCGAGGACGTGATGGACGTGCGGGCGGCGCGGGACGTGGACGGCAAGGGCCGTCACACCACGACCACGCGCAACCTCCTGGTGCTGCCGGACGGCGGTGTCCTCATCGACACCCCCGGGCTGCGGGGGGTCGGCCTCTGGGACGCGGAGGCCGGCGTCGGCCAGGTCTTCTCCGAGATCGAGGACCTGGCCCGGCGGTGCCGCTTCCACGACTGCGCCCACGAGGCCGAGCCCGGCTGCGCCGTGCTGGGCGCCGTCGACGACGGCTCGCTGCCCGAGCGGCGTCTCGACAGCTACCGCAAGCTGCTCCGCGAGAACCACCGCATCGCGGCGAAGACGGACGCACGGCTGCGCTCGGAGACCCTGCGCGAATGGAAGCGCAGGGGCGCCGAGGGCCGGGCCGCCATGGAGATGAAGCGGGGCAGGCTGCGCTGAAGGGGCGGCCGGGGTGGCCACACGGCCACCCCGGCGGTCCTCGGCCCCGGCGGTCCTCAGCCCAGCAGTCCTCAGCCCCAGACGACTGCGCCCAGCCAGGCCCCCACGGCCAGCAGACAGCAGAACAGCTCCACCAGCACCGAGTACCCCGTCGCCCGCATCACCGACCTGAGCGAGGTCCAGCCCGCCGCGCGGCTGCCCAGGCGCAGGCGTTCGGCACCGTAGACCGCACCCACGTACCCCAGGACCCCGCCCACCACCGGGATCACGAAGAAGCCGACGATCGCCGCGATCCCGCCGGCCATCAGCGTTCTGCGCGGCGCCCCCGACTCACGGGGGCGCCGCGAGGGCAGCAGCGCCTTCAGCGCCTGGTTGAACAGCAGCAGACAGGTCGCGCCGATCAGCACGCCCCAGGCGACCGGCGTCGGATCGGTCAGCGCCCACCACAGCACCGCGGCCCAGACGATCGCCTGCCCGGGCACGCCCGGCACCAGTACGCCGACCAGGCCGAGCAGCATCACCGCCCCGACGGCAACGAGCTGCCACACACTCATTCGACCAGCGTGCAGGAGGACGCCGGGTCCCGCCCGTCAGCGCGGCTCCACGAGCGGCCGAAGGCGCCGACCGGGGCGGTCAGCGCGGGGCGCGGGCCACCCAGCCGCGTTCGTACGCGTGCCAGCCGAGCTGCAGCCGGGTGGTGACCCCGGTGAGCTCCATGAGCCCCTTCACCCGCCGCTGCACCGTCCGCAGCCCCAGGTCGAGCTGCTTCGCCACGCTCGCGTCCGTCAGACCGGCCAGCAGCAGCGAGAGGATCTCCAGATCGGTCGCGTCCGCACCCGGACCGTTCTCCTCGCTGATCCCGCCCGTGCCGAGCCGCAGCGGCATCGCGTCCCGCCAGACGGCCTCGAAGAGGCCCATCAGGGACTCCAGCAGCCCGCTGGCGTGAATGACCAGCGCGGCGGGCTCGGCCCCCCGGCCGGTCAGCGGCACCATGGCCAGCGCGGCGTCGGCGACCACCAGCTTCGTCGGCACCCGGTCCACCACCCGGCACTGCTCGTCGCGGCTCAGTGCCGCCGACAGCTCCACGATCCCGGACGGCAGCGACAGCACGTCGCGCTCGACGACCACGCGGTAGGACACGCCCCGCATCGCCGCCCGCTCCTCGGACTCGTTCTCCATCCCGGTGACCGCGATCGGCTTCCCCGTGACCAGCGCGCAGACCTCGGACGTGGCGCCCAGCTGCAGTTGATGGAACCGGTGCGCCACGGCGCTGGCGCCCGTCACCACCTCGACCAGGTCGTGGACCGCGGGTTCGGCGGCCTCCGCCCGGTACTCCTCGGCGAGCAGCGCGGACGCCAGCTCCGCCTGTTCGAGCTCATGACGCTGCTGGGTCAGCAGGGCGCCCAGCGCGACCCCGGGCGGCGCGGCTACCCAGCGGTCCGCCCGTGACGACGACTGGGCCACGAGCCCCTGCTGTTCCAGCCGGCGCAGCGCGCGCTCGGTGTCCGCCTCCGGAAGTGCCAGCCGGCGTGCGAGGTCGGAGAGCTCTGCGGCACCGGCCGCGACCAGCGCCCGGTAAGCCGCTTCCTGTCTCTCGTCGAGACCTATCGCTGACAGCATCCTCGGGCCCTCCCCGGATCGGTGCTCGCGCAAGCCTGCGCCCGTCGGGCGGGGCGCGCGGTGGCGGAAAAGAGCCACGGCGTAAACCCGCCGGGCCCATCATGCCCCGTAGCACCTGTCTCTCTGTCAATCTGGCGCCACCGCAGCAACAGCCGCCCCACGGGCGGTGGGCTGATCGTAGAGACCGGCCCGCCGGGCGACCTTCCCGTGGGGGGTGGGGACGCCTGGCGGGTCACCTCGTGGTGCCACTTCCGGGCCACTTTTCCCGATGACCCGTTTTCGCGCGGCCCGAGCGGTCGACAATACGGTCATGAGTCAGCAGGGGGAGAAGCCGGCCGCCCACGAGGACGACTGGTGGCGCGCGCTGTACGACGAGACCGCTCCGGACACCGGGCCGAGCGGTGCCGCCGACAGCCTCGACGACCGCTTCGACTCGGCGTCGGACGCCGTGGGCGGGCCGGAGGCGGAGCCGGTGGGCCGCCCGGCCGCGGCGGTGCCGCTGCCCGACCCGCGCCTGCCGGAGACGGACCACGCCCCCGGTCCTGGCCCGCGGCCGCCGAAGGGCCCCGCGCCGCGGACCGCCGATCCCGGGTCCGCCGCAGAGGTATCCCCGCCCCCGCCGCCCACCGCCGAGCCCGGGACCGCCCCAGTGGCACCCTCGCCCCCGCCCACCGTCGCGGTCGGGCGCGCCCCCTGGGAGGCTCCCGCCGGGCCCGCGGGGCCGCGGACCTTCGCCGTACGGACGCCCGCCGCGCCTCCGGCTCCCGCGCCGGAGAAGGCCCCGGCGCCTTCGGCCGCATCAGGCCCGCCGGTGCGCCCCGAGGTCGGCCACATCGGGGACCGGCCGCCCACCTACGACGCCGAGCCCGCCGCGCTCCCCGCCTCCGGCCCCGACGACCTCGACGCCCTCGTCCCCGACACGGTCCTCGACGGCGCCAGGTACGGGACGTACACCCTGCGGGCCGCCTCCGTGCGCGGGGACTCCGCGCGTTTCCGTGGGGAGCCCCGCCGCGACGCGCTGCTCACCGCCCGCTTCGGCACCGGCGACGGCGCCCTGGTGCTGGTCGCGGTGGCCGGCGGCGCCCGGGGTCCGGAGGAGGCGCACCGCGCCGCGGCCGACGCCTGTCGCTGGATCGGCGGATCGGTCGCCCGCAGCCATGCCCGGCTCTCCGACGACATACGGCAGGGCCGCAGGGGAGACCTCAGGTCCGGGCTGCACCGCCTCACCGACCGCACCCACGGCAAGCTGCGCGCCCGCGCCGCCGAACTCGGCCTCGAACCGTCCGCGTACACCGCCGGCCTGCGCTGTCTGCTGCTCTCCGCCGACCCGGAGTGCCGCACCCGGGTCTTCTTCGGCACGGGGCCGGGCGGCCTCTTCCGCCTCCGTGACGGGGCCTGGCAGGACCTCGACCCGGAGCTCCCCGCGACCGGCGGGGCGGTGGGCGAACAGACCCCCGGCGGGGACCGGCTGACGATGGACCTCCAGATCACCACGCACCCCTCCCCGTATGCCGGGGGCCCGCCGCCACCGCCCGCCGAGCCCTTCCGCTTCCGGGCGTCCGTCGCCCGCCCCGGGGACACCCTGCTGCTCTGCGGGAACGGCCTGGCCGAACCGATGCGCGACGAGCCGGCGCTCGCCGAGGAGCTCGCGCGGCGCTGGGGGACCGACGGCCCGCCCGGGCTGCCCGCCTATCTCGCCGACACCCAGCTGAGGATCAAGGGGTACGCCGACGACCGTACGAGCGCCGCCGTCTGGGAGGCGTAACCGCGCACGCCGTGGGTTGATGGAGGCACGGACAGCCTGAGGCAGAGAGGGTGCGCACCCATGGCCAAGCAGAACGTGTCGGAACAGTTCGTCGACATCCTCGTGCGGGCGGGGGTCAAGCGGCTGTACGGCGTCGTCGGCGACAGCCTCAACCCCGTGGTCGACGCCATCCGGCGCAACCCCGCCGTCGAGTGGGTCCAGGTCAGGCACGAGGAGACCGCCGCGTTCGCCGCCGGTGCCGAGGCCCAGATCACCGGCACCCTGGCCGCCTGCGCCGGGTCGTGCGGGCCGGGCAATCTCCACCTCATCAACGGCCTCTACGACGCCCACCGCTCCATGGCCCCGGTGCTGGCCCTCGCCTCGCACATCCCGTCGAGCGAGATCGGCCTCGCCTACTTCCAGGCGACCCATCCGGAGCTGCTCTTCCAGGAGTGCAGCCACTACAACGAGATGATCTCCAACCCGCAGCAGATGCCGCGGCTGCTCCAGACGGCGATCCAGCACGCCATCGGGCGCGGTGGCGTCAGCGTCGTGACCATGCCCGGCGACATCGCCTCGCAGCCGGCGCCGGAGAAGTCGATCGAGCACGCCCTGGTCACCTCACGGCCCTCCGTGAAACCCGGTGACCAGGAGATCGACAAGCTCTGCGAGATGATCGACAAGGCCAAACGGGTGACGCTGTTCTGCGGAAGCGGGACGGCGGGCGCGCACGCCGAGGTGATGGAGTTCGCCGAGCGGGTGAAGTCCCCGGTCGGTCACGCGCTGCGCGGCAAGGAGTGGATCCAGTACGACAACCCGTACGACGTGGGCATGAGCGGGCTGCTCGGCTACGGAGCCGCGTACGAGGCCACCCACGAGTGCGATCTGCTGATCCTGCTGGGCACCGACTTCCCGTACAACGCGTTCCTCCCGGACGATGTGAAGATCGTCCAGGTCGATGTGCGCCCCGAGCACCTGGGGCGGCGGTCCCAGCTCGACCTGGCGGTGTGGGGCGACGTGCGCGAGACGCTGCGCGCCCTCACCCCGCGCGTGAAGGTCAAGACCGACCGCAAGTTCCTCGACCGGATGCTGAAGAAGCACGCCGACGCGCTCGAGGGCGTGGTCAAGGCGTACACCCGCAAGGTCGAGAAGCACGTCCCGATCCACCCCGAGTACGTCGCCTCGGTCCTCGACGAACTCGCGGACGACGACGCCGTCTTCACCGTCGACACCGGCATGTGCAATGTGTGGGCGGCCCGCTATCTCACGCCCAACGGCAAGCGCAGGGTCATCGGTTCGTTCAGTCATGGCTCGATGGCGAACGCGCTGCCGCAGGCGATCGGGGCCCAGTTCACCGACCGGAACCGGCAGGTCGTCTCGATGTCCGGCGACGGCGGATTCACCATGCTGATGGGCGACTTCCTCACGCTCGTCCAGTACAACCTGCCCGTGAAGGTCGTCCTGTTCAACAACTCCTCGCTCGGCATGGTCGAGCTGGAGATGCTGGTCGGGGGGCTGCCCTCGTTCGGTACGACCAACAAGAACCCCGACTTCGCGGAGATCGCGCGGGCCGCCGGCGCCTACGGGGTGCGGGTGGAGAAGCCCAAGCAGCTGGAGAGCGCGCTCAAGGACGCCTTCAAGCACAAGGGGCCCGCACTCGTCGACGTGGTCACCGACCCGAACGCCCTCTCCATCCCGCCGAAGATCAGCGCCGACATGGTCACCGGCTTCGCGCTCTCCGCCAGCAAGATCGTCCTGGACGGCGGGGTCGGCCGGATGCTCCAGATGGCCCGCTCCAACCTGCGTAACGTCCCGCGGCCCTGACCCGAGCCGTGACCGGGGCCGCCCGGTGGCCTCGGTAATGTTGAGGGCATGCGACTGACCCCTCCCGCCGGTGACGGCCCGGTGCCGGCCACCGGCGGGCCGGGGGCCGCGCCGTGACCAGGGAGACCCGCACCGTGCCGGAGCAGGACCCGGCGGCGGTGCGGGCGTCGTTCGTCATCCACGGGTACGAAGAGACCGTCGCGCGCGACACCAGCTGGAACGCCCACGCCCACCCCTGGGACGAACTGCTCTGGAACGAGCGGGGCGCCTCCATGGCCGTGGTGGGCGCGCGGGCCTGGACGATCACCCCGACCCTCGGCCTGTGGATGCCGGCCGGGACCGTGCACTCCGGCTCCGCCGTCGCCGGGACGTGGTTCCGCGCGACCTTCTTCGGCCGTGCCACCACGCCCTCGCTCTCCGACGTCCCCGTGGCCGTCGAGATCACCCCGCTGCTCCGCCTGCTGCTGGAACGGCTCGGCGACGCCGGTCTGGACCCCGGCTCCCGGGGCGCGACGGAGGCGATGGTGCTGGACGTGCTCACCCCGTCCCCCCGGGAGCTGCTGGTCCAGGTCCCGACGTCGCCGCTGCTGCGCCCGATCGCCGACGCGGTGCGCGAGAACCCGGGCGACCAGCGGACGCTGTCGCGGTGGGCCGCCGAGCTGGGCGTGAGCACCCGCACGGTCACCCGTGCCTTCAACGCCGAGACCGGCACCAGCTTCGCGCGCTGGGTGGCCGGTGTCCGGGCACAGCACGCGGTCGAACTCCTCACCCGGGGCTGGGAGGTGGAGGCCGTCGCGGAGGAGGTCGGCTACCGCTCCGCGAGCGCGTTCGGCGCCGCCTTCCGCCGTACGACCGGACTGACACCGGGATCCTTCCGGGGCCGCTGAGCGTGCCCCTCGCGGGGTTGCCCGACGGTTCCGTGCGCTCCTGATGTCCCGATCGCTACAAGCGCTGTCTCAAATGGTCGATTGCGACAAACCTATGGGTTCCATAAGGTCACAGGGAAGCCAAGCCTTACCTAAGTGCCTTGAGCGAGTGCCTTGAGCGTTTCCGGCGCACCGCCCACGCGGACGTGTGAGGCGGCACCGCCCATCCTGAAACTGGAGTACGGATCCATGCGTCCACACCCCCTTCGCGCA
Source organism: Streptomyces sp. NPDC104381 (assembly GCF_055583745.1). NCBI lineage: Bacteria > Bacillati > Actinomycetota > Actinomycetes > Kitasatosporales > Streptomycetaceae > Streptomyces > Streptomyces sp. NPDC104381. The sequence continues at coordinate 529,878 of NZ_JBVJNK010000002.1, read as the reverse complement.
GTCGTCGTCGCGGCTGCCCTGCTGGTGGGCCTCACGGCCTGCGGCGGGGAGTCCGAGTCCGACAAGGGCACGAGCGGCAAGGCCGGTTCGGGGGCTTTCCCGATGACGATCGAGCACGCGCTCGGCACGACCACGATCCCGTCCGAACCCAAGCGCGTCGCCACGGTGAACTGGGCCAACCACGAGGTGCCGCTGGCCCTCGGGGTCGTCCCCGTCGGCATGGCGGCCGCGAACTTCGGTGACGACGACGGCGACGGCGTCCTGCCCTGGGTCGCCGACAGGCTGAAGGAGCTGGACGCCAAGACCCCGGTCCTGTTCGACGAGACCGACGGCATCGACTTCGAGGCCGTGGCCGACACGAAGCCGGACGTCATCCTCGCCTCGTACTCCGGGCTGACGAAGCAGGACTACAAGACCCTGAGCGACATCGCCCCCGTGGTGGCGTACCCGGAGGCCGCGTGGGCCACCCCGTGGCGCGAGATCATCCAGATGAACAGCAAGGCGATCGGCCGCGCCGAGGAGGGCGAGAAGCTGATCGGCGAGGTCAAGGGCGACATCAGGAAGACCGTCGCCAAGTACCCGCAGCTGAAGGGGAAGTCGGCGATGTTCATGACGCACGTCGACCCCAACGACGTGAGCGAGGTCGGCTTCTACACGAGCCACGACACCCGCACCCTGTTCTTCGAGGACCTCGGCCTGAAGATCCCCGGCAGCATCGCCGAGGCGTCCAAGGGCACCGACAAGTTCGCGCTGACCAAGAGCGCGGAGCAGATCGACGCGTTCGACGACGTCGACATCATCACCGGCTACGGCGACGACAAGGGCGAACTGCTCAGGACGCTCCAGAAGGACCCGCTGCTCTCCAAGATCCCCGCCGTGGAGCGCGGTTCCGTCTACCTGCTGCCGGGCAGCGCCCCGCTGGCCACCGCCGCGAACCCCACGCCGCTGTCGATCTCCTGGGTGCTGGAGGACTACGTGGCCGAGCTCGCCAAGGCCGCGGACAAGGTCAAGTGACGACGCTCGACACCCGACACACACCGGACGCCGCCGTGGTGCGGCGTCCGGCGCGTGTCCGGATCCTGTGGCTGCTGCTCACCCTGCTCCTGCTGGCGGCGGTGTCCGTGCTCTCGGTCGCCGTCGGCTCGCGCACCGTGGCCTGGTCCGACGTCTGGAGCGCGCTCGGCGGCGCGGACGGCACGCTGGAACAGGCGGCCGTCACCAAGCGGATCCCGCGCACCCTGCTCGCCGTGGTGATCGGTGCGGCCCTCGGGCTGGCCGGCGGGGTCATGCAGGGGGTGACCCGCAATCCGCTGGCCGACCCGGGCATCCTCGGCGTCAACATGGGCGCCTCGCTGGCCGTGGTCACCGGCGTCGCCTTCTTCGGGCTCACGTCGCCGACCGGATACGTCTGGGTCGCCATGGCCGGCGCGGGCCTCTCCGCCGTGTTCGTCTACACCGTCGGCTCCCTGGGGCGCGGCGGTGCCACGCCCCTCAAGCTCGCCCTCGCGGGCGCCGCCACCTCGGCGGCGTTCGCCTCGCTGGTGACCGCGGTCGTGCTGCCCCGCAACGACATCTCGGGGTCCTTCCGGCTCTGGCAGATCGGCGGCGTCGGAGGCGCCTCCTACGAACGCATCGGCCATGTGCTGCCGTTCCTCGGCGTCGGCGCGCTCATCTGCCTGCTCTCCGCGCGGGCGCTCAACTCGCTGGCCCTCGGCGACGAACTCGCCGCCGGGCTCGGCGAACGGGTCGCGGTCGCCCGGGCCACCGCGGCGGTCGGCGCCGTCGTCCTGTGCGGCGCCGCGACGGCCGCCGCCGGACCGATCGGCTTCGTCGGACTCGTCGTCCCGCACGCGTGCCGGCTGATGGTCGGCGTCGACCACCGGTGGCTGCTGCCGTTCTCCGCGGTGACCGGGGCCGCCCTCCTGACCGCGGCCGACGTCGTCGGCCGGATCGCGGCACGGCCCTCGGAGGTCGACGTGGGCATCGTGACGGCGCTGATCGGCGCCCCGTTCTTCATCTGGACCGTCCGCCGTCAGAAAGTGCGTGCCCTGTGAGCGCCCCCGCCGTCACCCGGCCCTCCGTCCTCCACGAGGTCACCCGCGGACGCGTCAGGAACGCCTCCCGCCGGCGCCTCGTCGCGCTGGTCCTGGCCGTGCTCGTGGTCGCCGCGTTCGCCGTGACCCTGATGGCCGGCCAGACCTTCTACCCGCCCCGCGACGTGATCAGGGTGATCCTCGGGGAGCAGGTGCCCGGGGCGTCGTTCACCGTCGGACGGCTGAGGCTGCCGCGCGCGGTGCTCGCCGTGACGGCCGGGTTCAGCTTCGGCATGGCCGGCGTCACCTTCCAGACGATGCTGCGCAACCCGCTCGCCAGCCCCGACGTCATCGGCATCAGCTCGGGGGCGAGCGCCGCCGCGGCCATCGCGATCGTCACCCTGTCGCTCGACGAGACCCAGGTGTCGGCCCTCGCGATCGTCGCCGCCCTCGTCGTCGCCCTGCTCGTCTACACCCTGGCCTTCCGGGACGGCGTCGTCGGCACCCGCCTCATCCTGATCGGCATCGGGATCTCCGCGATGCTCGACAGCATCACCTCGTACGTCCTGTCCCGCGCCGCCGAGTGGGACCTCCAGGAGGCCACGCGCTGGCTGACGGGCAGCCTGAACGGCGTGGGCTGGGACCAGACCGTGCCCGCCGTGATCGCGGTCGTCGTCCTGACCCCCGTCCTGCTGTCGCAGGGCCGTAACCTGTCCGCCCTGCGGCTCGGCGACGACACCGCCTCGGCCCTGGGGGTCCGTGTCGAGCGCACCCGGATCACGGTCATCGTGGCCGCCGTCGGCCTGATCGCCTTCGCCACGGCCGCCGCCGGGCCCATCGCCTTCGTGGCGTTCCTCTCCGGACCGATCGCGGCCCGGATCGTCGGGGCGGGGGGCTCCCTCCTGGTGCCCGCCGGACTGGTCGGGGCGCTCCTGGTCCTGGTCGCCGACTTCACCGGCCAGTTCGCCTTCGACACCCGCTACCCGGTCGGCGTCGTCACCGGGGTGCTCGGCGCGCCGTACCTCGTCTACCTGATTGTCCGCACCCATCGGGCTGGAGGCTCGATATGACCACGTCCCACTCCCTCACCGCCGAGCGGCTGACGCTCGGCTACAGCGACCGGGTGGTCGTCGAGTCCCTCGATCTGACGGTCCCGCCCGGCGAGGTCACGGTCATCGTCGGGGCCAACGCCTGCGGAAAGTCGACGCTGTTGCGCTCGATGTCCCGGCTCCTCGCGCCCCGGAAGGGCCAGGTGCTCCTGGACGGCAGGCAGGTGCACCGGATGCCCGCCAAGGAACTCGCCCGCACCCTGGGGCTGCTGCCGCAGTCACCCATCGCCCCCGAGGGCATCACGGTGCTCGACCTGGTGGGCCGCGGGCGCCACCCCCACCAGGGGGTCTTCACCCGGTGGAGCGAGAAGGACGACGCCGCCGTGGCGTCGGCCCTGGAGACCACGCGGACCGCGGAGCTCGCCGACCGCGCGGTGGACGAACTCTCCGGCGGACAGCGCCAACGGGTCTGGATCGCCATGGCCCTGGCGCAGCAGACCGATCTGCTGCTGCTCGACGAGCCCACCACGTTCCTCGACGCCAGCCATCAGATCGAGGTGCTCGACCTGCTGACCGACCTCAACCGGACGCGGGGCACGACGGTGGTGATGGTCCTGCACGACCTCAACCTGGCGGCCCGGTACGCGGATCACCTCATCGCCCTGGCGGCGGGGCGCATCCACGCCGCCGGCAGCCCCGCCGAGGTGCTGACGGAGGAGACGGTCGAGACGGTGTTCGGCCTCCGCAGCCGCATCATCGAGGACCCGGTCTCCGGGAAGCCCCTGATGCTTCCCATCGGCCGGCACCACGTACGGGAGGAGGCCGGCGTGGGCTCGTAGCGGCCTCGGGGCGTGGGACTCAGAGCAGCCGCAGGGTCCCGGGCCCGGTCCGCTCATCGAAGATCCCGACGAGGGCGTCGAAGAGCGTCGGGCCGCGGCCCGCCCGCGCCTCGGCCAGCTCCCCCTCGATCCGCGCCCTGTTGGTCGGGTGCACCCGGGGGAGCCGAGCCTCCAGCCGGCGGGCGGTCTCCTCGTGGCCCAGCACGCGGGCGGAGCGGGCGTGGTCGTGCCACTCGAAGACGAAGTCGCCGTCCTCCGGTGTGCCGCAGCCACCGCCGAGGCAGTCGGCGAAGGCGTCGAGATTACGGCCGAAACGGCCGCCCGGGCCGTTCACCGCCTCCCCGACCACATCCCAGAAGCTGTCCAGGCCGGTGATCCGGGAGCCGTCGATCACATAGGTCACGGTCATGTGTGGAGCGTACAAGCGCGTGCGTTCCGGCTTCGGCCCGATGGCCCGCGCCGCAGGTGGGGGACTACGGCGCGGACCGGACCGGGGTGTGCGGCTCAGCAGTCGTGGTCGACCAGGTCGAAGGACTCGTAGTGGTCCGCGGTGTAGTAGTCCTCCTCGGCCTGTTCGCCCGTCACGATCCGGCGGGCCCCGCGGTCCGAGGAGCCGGGCGTGATGACCGTGTACTCGTGGTAATAGCCCGTGCTCCGGCTGGGCAGCAGGGCCTCGCGGTTCTGGAAGACGGTGCCGTCCTGCTCGTACGGGAACGGGCCGCCCGCGTCGATCAGATCCAGCGTGTCATGGGCCTGGGACGGCAGCGCGGAGTAGCAGACGCTGCCGACCGCCGCGGCGTGGGGAGCCGTCGCGGCCGATGCGGTGACCGGCCCGCCGACGAAGAGGACGGACAGGAGGGCGGCGATGCCGCCGAGCGTGGTGATCCGTGGGGGGATTCGCATGCCCACCATGATGACGCGCGTAGAACCCCATCCGTCAACGCCAACACGAGTGAATTTTTGGGAAGTTAACCGTGAGTACGAAAACGTCACACGCCGGCCGTCCGCCCGGGGCCGCGTGACCGCCCGTTCATATGTTGACGCCTCGGGACGCGTGACGGCGGCGCTGTGGGGCATGCATCCGGTGAAGGCGTTCGAGACATGACGTCATGAAACGGACCAAGGAGGCCGATTCGGAGTGCGTGCGGGGGACATGAAGAAACGACAGGAGAGCCCGCCCATGCGGCTGTACCGCAGACTCGGGCACGCCGACCTCTCGGCCGTGGGAGAGACGCGTGCCGCGCTCAGGGAGTTCCTGCGCTGTCGCAGGCGACCGGAGGAGACGGAGGTGGCGGAGCTGCTGCTCAGCGAGCTGGTGACCAACGCCCTCATCCACACGAGGAACGGCGCCGTGGTCACGGTCACCTCGGTACCCGCGAGACTGCGGGTCGAGGTGCGCGACTTCGTGACGGGCCAGGAGCCCGCGCCGTACGTACCGAACGCCGACGACGGTACGCACGGAAGGGGGCTGCTCCTCGTCCAGAGCCTGGCGGACTCCTGGGGAGTCATGACGCAGGCGCTGGGCAAGGTGGTCTGGTTCGAGCTGAATGCCGGGACGACCTGACGCTCAGCCGAACTGCTGCTCCAGGTCCTTCAGTTTCTGCTCCAGCGAATCGAGCCGGGGCAGGGCCTGGGTGTCGTCCTCGGCCGTGAGGTCGACGGTCGCCGGTTCACCCGCGGCCGCCGGTGCCGACGCGCCCCTGGGAGGCGTTCCGTTCACCGCCTGGAGCGAGGGCCGCGGGCGAAGAGGCAGTTGTCCCGGCTCCGTCGGGGCGGGCTCCACGGCCGCGGGGCCGCCCGGCGCCGGAACGAGGGCCTGGACGTCCACCTGACGGCCGGCCCGGCCGCCGCGCCCCCAGACCCGGTTCTGCCGGTTCAGCGCCTTGATGCGGGCCCGGTCGAGCTTGGCCTGGTCCCTTCGGCGGTGCCGGCTCTGCTCCTTCTCCTGGCGGTCCTCGCGGACGTCGTCCACCGCCTCGTCCAGGGTGCGTACGCCCTCCAGGAGCATCAGCGACCAGGCGCCGAAGGTCTCCCTCGGGGCGCGCAGCCACCGTACGATCCGGATCTGCGGCAACGGGCGGGGCACCAGGCCCTGTTCGCGCAGGGCCGCCCGGCGGGTCTGCTTCAGCGCGCGGTCGAACAGCACCGCCGCCGAGAGCGACATCCCCGCGAAGAAGTGCGGGGCGCCCGCGTGGTCCATCCCGCGCGGCGCGTGCACCCAGTTGAACCAGGCGGCGGCACCCGCGAACGTCCACACCAGCAGCCGGGAGCCCAGCGCGGCGTCGCCGTGGCTGGCCTCGCGGACCGCGAGCACCGAACAGAACATCGCGGCCCCGTCGAGCCCGAAGGGAACGAGGTACTCCCAGCCCCCGGAGAGGTTGAGATTCTGCCGGCCGAAGCCGACGAGCCCGTGGAAGGAGAGGGCGGCGGCGACGGCGGCGCAGCAGAACAGCAGGACGTAGGAGGCGGTCGCGTAGAGCGCTTCCTTGCGCCTGCGGCGTTCCTCGCTGCGCTCCCAGCTGTCGTCGGCTGTGGCCTTTTCGGCGGCGCGCTTGCCGCGCGCGACCACCGTCACCGCCGCCAGAACTCCCACGAGCAGTACGGCGCCCGGAAGCAACCAGTCGAGCGAGATGTCGGTCAGTCTCATGCGCGGTCCCTTGTGTCACGTAGGACGTTTCGGGCGCCATTCTGGCGGAAATAACGTCCCTCCCCGCCGCTTTCGGGACTAGCGGACGTCATTGGGTTCGCGCGGCCTCCCTATGGGTGGAATTCAACCGAACGCCCGGGCGGAGAAGCCGAGTTGCGTTCGAATTCCAGTCGCTCGCCCGGGTGGTGGAGGCCCTCGGGGGTTCAGGCGGCGGGGGTGAGCTTCCGGACACGCTCCGCGTCGCAGGTGCGCGGGCAGGTCACACAGGTGTCCTCGGGCCGCAGGGTGTAGAAGAGGCAGCAGCTCGCGCGGTCGCGCGTCGGGAGCGATTCGCCGTCGGGGCCGGTCAGTTCACGGAAGCCGGCCGTGCCGACGTACGGCTTGGTGGTGCCCGGCAGCAGCAGCTCCAGCTCCTTCATCGCGCGGCTCTCCTCACCGAGGAGGTGGGCGATGTACCAGAGGCCCTCGACGATCTCGTCGGTCGCCATGCCCCACAGGGCCCGCTTCCCGCGCCGCATCCGCGGCCGGAAGCCGTCCAGCACCGGTTCGAGGTGCTGGGCCACGGAGTCGAGGACCTCGGCCCGCAGCGCCTGCTCGTCGGGAACCACCCGGGCGCCGGGCAGGTCCGCCGCGGGGTCGTCCGGCAGACAGGCGAACTCGCCGACGCGCAGCGTCAGATGGCCCAGGCCGCGGTGGAACGAGACGTCGGCGACGGGGATCCGGGGCACCCGCCGGTGCGTGAACCACGGCAGGGTCACCAGCAGGCAGGCGGGCCAGGCGTACCGGTGCAGACCGAAGCTCGCCACCACGTCCGGCCGGGCCCGGGTGCCGTAGTCCCGCAGCACCTGTGCCTCGTCCCAGGCCAGGAAGTCGTCCAGTGCGGCACCGCCCGCGGCGAGCTCGGCGGCGCCGACCCATCCGCTGCCCGAGGGCGCATCGGCGCCGTCCGCGAGCACCTCGGCACGCAGCCCGGGGAAGACCTCGGCCAGGCGGGTGTACGCCGCCGTCAGCGGGGACGGGGCGGTGGCGGCGAGCAGAGCGGGCACGGTCATTCAGGGACCACCGAATCACGATCTTTTGCAGGTAAGCCTTACCTTACCCGAAGAGATCGGTGTTTGAACTGAGGCCCGCTCCGCCTATCGTGCACAAGGGGCCGGGCGCGCGCGAGTCGGCCCGCCAGTGCGAGGAGGTTCCGGTGGAGCAGGGCAGAGCGCGGGAGAGCGCGCGGCCGTACGCGTCCGCGGGGACCCCGCAGGACGTCCGTGTGCCCGAGCAGGCGCGCGGCGAGCACACCCACGGCGAGCCGTCCCCGCCCCGTACGGTCCAGCGGCACTCGGTGCGCGGGCAGATCCTGGACGCCCTGCGCGCCGCGCTGGTCGGCGGGGAGCTGGAGCCCGGGGAGGTCTACTCGGCCCCGGTGCTCGGCGCCCGCTTCGGGGTGTCCGCCACCCCGGTGCGCGAGGCGATGCAGCAGCTGGCCGTCGAGGGCGCCGTCGAGGTCGTGCCGAACCGCGGCTTCCGGGTGAGCGAGCGGGGCCCCCGCGAGCTGGCGGAGCTCGCCGAGGTGCGCGCGCTGATCGAGGTCCCCGTCATGCTGCGGCTCGCCCACGCGGTTCCGGCGGCCGGCTGGTGCGCGCTGCGCCCGCTGGCCGACGCCACGGTCGCGGCGGCGGCCGTCGGCGACCGGGCGGCGTACGCCGAGAGCGACCGCGCCTTCCACGGCGCCGTCCTCGCGCTGTCGGGCAACCAGCAGCTCGTCGCGGTCGCCGACGAGCTCCACCGCCGGTCCCAGTGGCCGCTGGTCAACAGCCCGGCAGGCCGCCGGGCCGACCTGCTCGCCGACGCCTCGGAGCACACGGCGCTGCTGGACGCGCTCATCGCCCGGGACCTGACGGTGGTGCAGTCCCTCGTACGCGAACACTTCAACGGCGCGGACGTCTGAGGTCCCGGCGCCGCCGGGTGCTCAGTTCGCCTCGACGGTCTCCGGGGCCGGGGGCTCCAGCCGGGGCGCGAGCCAGGTCGGTACGCCGCCCAGCAGCCGGAACAGCCGGCCCGCCTCGGCGCGCAGCCGGGCGGCCGCCTCGGGCTCCGGCTCGGCGTCCGCGAGCGAGATGAGCGCCGGGGCCGTGCCCACGAGATAGCCCAGCTCCTCCCTTATCCGCAGCGACTCCGCGAAGCCGTGCCGCGCCTCCGCCAGCTCGCCCTCGCCCAGGGCGAGCGAGGCGAGGTGCCGCCAGGTGAAGGAGAGCAGGAGCGCGTCGCCCCGGGCCGTGGCACCGGCGTGCGCCCTGCGGTACGCGGCGCGGGCGGACTGGGGCGAGTCGGCGATGTTCTGGGCGATCAGGCCCCGGCGGAAGTCCAGCAGCGGACGGCCCGGGGCCGCCGGGGAGAGCAGCGCTGCGGCCCTGCTGAGCGCCACGCTGGCCTCGTCGGCCCGGTCGCGCGCCCCGAGCAGCGTCGAGGCGTAGGCCAGATAGCCGCGCTCGCAGGCGGCGGCCCCGCGCTCGGAGTCGTCCTGGGCGAGCGCCTCCGCGGCGCGCAGCGCGTCCTCGGCGTCGGTCCAGCCGGTCCCCGTGTAGAGGCACCGCTCGGTCAGCAGCGAGGTCCGCTGGAGTGCGGCCGCGGGGTCGGTGGCCGCCTGCGGACCGAGCAGCGCGGCGGCGTCCGTCCAGCAGGCCCGTGAGCGCAGCCGCCATACCGCGGTCTGGAGCGGCGGATCGTCATCTGCGGTCGTTCCGGAACCAGACATGGCGGTATGCGCCACATTGCCCTCCCCGAGCGCGCCATCGAGCTGTGGAGGCCGGCCGGCGAACGCCGGGACCGGCCAGGGTCTGCGCGCATCTCAGCACGGAATGGCACGCCGGGCCAAGGGGTGGGATCGATGTCAGGTGAAAGATTTCACAATCACCTGAAGTCCGGGAGGGCGGTGAGGAGCCCGGGAAGTCAGCTCATACGCAGGGCGAGGAAGAAATCGAGCTTGTCCTCCAGGCGCGAGAGGTCACGTCCCGTCAACTGCTCGATACGTCCGACGCGATAGCGCAGCGTGTTGACGTGCAGGTGCAGCCGGGCCGCGCAGCGGGTCCAGGAACCGTCGCAGTCCAGGAAGGCCTCCAGCGTCTCGATCAGCTCCGCGCGGTGCCGCCGGTCGTAGTCGCGCAGGGGGTCCAGGAGCCGGGCCGTGAAGGCGCGCCGGACGTCGTCCGGGACGAAGGGCAGCAGCAGCACGTGCGAGGCGAGCTCGTGGTGGCCGGCCGCGCAGACCGGGCCGGGGCGGGCCGCGGCGACCCGGCGGGCGTGGCGGGCCTCCTCCAGCGCGCCGCGCAGTCCCTCCGCGGAGTGGACGGCGGCGCTGACACCCAGTGTCAGGCGGCCGTCGTCCGCGAGACCGGCGGAGAGCGGCGCGCGGACGCTGTCGAGCAGCGCGTCCGCGTGCAGCGCGGTGTCCCGCGGCTCCGCGGCGCCGGACTCCCCGGACGCCTCCGCCCCGTCGGCACCGGGCGCGGGGAGCGCGGTCAGCGGTACGAGGGCGATGGCCTCCTCGCCCGTGTACGCCACGGCGATCCGGTCGGCCGAGTCGGGGCCCGCCACGGCCGGGTCGACCAGGATCTCCTCCAGCAGGGCCTGGGCGGCCCGGCCGCCCGAGAGCTCCGGGCCGTCCGCCGACCACTCGACCCGGGCCACCACGACCTGCCAGTGCGGCGCCGTGCCCACACCGGGCAGCAGGACCGGGGCGGCCACCCGCAGCCTGGCGGCGATCTCGGCCGGGGCCGCGCCCGTCTGGACCAGTTCGAGCACCTCCTGGGCGAGCCTGCGGCGTACCGCGCGGGCCGCGTCGCGGCGGTCGCGTTCGACCGCGATCAGCTGGGTGACGCCCTGGAGCAGGTCCAGACGGGCCTCCGGCCAGTCACCCGCGTCCGCCGCCACGGCCAGCAGCCACTCCGAGAGCACGGACTCGCGCACATCGCGGGACGGGGCGGGCAGGGCCCCACGCCCGGTGTTCCGGATCGGGAACAGCGAATAGGCCGTACCCCCCACCTCCGCCCGGTGCGGCCCCGGGCGTCCCGTGCGGGTCGCCGCGAGATGGCGGCCCGCCAGCTCCGCGCCGGTGCGCCCGGGGAGGGGCTCGCCCGCCCCGGCGATCTGCCGGCCCGTGGGGGACAGGACCCAGGCGCGCAGGTCCAGGTCGGAGGTGAGCAGGTCGAGGACCACCTCGGGGCCACCGCCGGCCGGGCCCGAGGTCATCAGCCTGCGGTGGCGGTCGACGACCGCGGCGAGGTCACCGGCCCGCTCGCCGGAGACCTGGCGCACCACATGCTCGGTGATCGTTGCGAACGCCACGGTCTCGTCGACCGCGAAGAGCGGGAGCCGGTGCCGCAGGCACGCCGCGACCAGATCGTCGGGAACGGCCCCGAGCTCCGCCTCGCCCGCGGCCAGACCGGCCACGCCCGCGCCCGCCAGGATCCGTACGAAGGGCTCCGTGTCCGACGCGTCCCGGCGCCACGCCAGGCCCGTGAGGACCAGCTCGCCGCCCGAGAGATAGCGGCTGGGGTCGCGCAGGTCGGTCGTCATGACGCCCCGGACCGAACGGTCCAGCTCGTCCTCGCCGCCGAGCAGCCGGAGGCCCAGCGCCTCGGTGTCCAGCAGTGCGCGCAGCCGCATCGTCGATTGCCGCCGATCTCTTCGTGGGTGCGGGGGAGGGCGGAGGTCACCTGTGAGTTGCGGTGAGGTCACCGGTACCCGCCATTCGTTCGAATCTACAAGACACGGACGGGGACCAGCCAATTCCTTCATGGTTTCGGTGACTGCACCGGGTGGAGCATGGCTTGTGTACTGGGTCACACACTGCGTGAACACCACATGAACGACCCGTCCAGGGCCGGCCGTCCCCAGCCCAGCCGAACGACCCGATCGAGAAGAAGAGAGCCACTCAATGGACTTCCTTCGCCCCGCCAGCTGGGAGGAAGCGCTCGCCGCCAAGGCCGAGCACCCGACGGCTGTGCCCATCGCGGGAGGCACCGACGTGATGGTCGAGATCAACTTCGACCACCGCCGGCCCGAGTACCTCATGGACCTCAACCGCATCGGTGAGCTGTCCGAGTGGCAGGTGGGATCCGACGCCGTGCGCCTCGGCGCCTCCGTGCCGTACAGCGCCGTCATGGAGCACCTGCGGGCCGAGCTGCCCGGTCTCGCCCTCGCCTCGCACACCGTCGCCTCGCCGCAGATCCGCAACCGCGGCGGTGTCGGGGGCAACCTGGGCACCGCCTCGCCCGCCGGGGACGCCCACCCGGCGCTGCTCGCCGCGGGAGCCGAGGTCGAGGCCGCGTCCGTACGGGGGACGCGGATGATCCCGATCGACGACTTCTACACCGGCGTCAAGCGCAACGCCCTCGCCCCGGACGAGCTGATCCGGGCCGTGCACATCAGGAAGGCGGACGGCCCGCAGCAGTACTCCAAGGTGGGCACCCGCAACGCGATGGTCATCGCCGTCTGCGCCTTCGGCCTCGCCCTCCACCCGGAGACCCGCACCGTGCGCACCGGCATCGGCTCCGCCGCCCCGACCCCGGTCCGGGCCAGGGACGCCGAGGAGTTCCTGAACGCCGCACTGGAGGAGGGCGGGTTCTGGGAGAGCGGAAAGATCATCACGCCGTCCGTGGCCAAGCAGTTCGCCCAGCTCGCCGCAGGGGCCTGCAACCCCATCGACGACGTACGGGGCACCGCCGCCTATCGCAGGCACGCCGTCGGCATCATGGCCCGCCGCACGCTGGGCTGGACCTGGGAGCAGTACCGCGGAGCGGGACGCACCCTCGAAGGAGCTGCATAACCATGCGAGTGAATTTCACGGTCAACGGCCGGAAGCAGGAAGCCGACGACGTCTGGGAGGGCGAGTCCCTGCTGTACGTCCTGCGCGAGCGCATGGGCCTGCCCGGCTCCAAGAACGCCTGCGAACAGGGCGAGTGCGGCTCCTGCACGGTCCGCCTCGACGGTGTGCCGGTCTGTTCCTGCCTGGTCGCCGCGGGCCAGGCGGAGGGGCGCGAGGTCGTCACCGTCGAGGGCCTGGCGGACTACGCCCGGCACCGCGACGACGCCCACCCCGGCAACGGCTGCGCCGCCGGCACCTGCGGCACCTCGCTCGACGCCGCCCAGCGGTGGCAGGCCAGGCCCACCGACGGGCAGAGCGCCGAATCCGGCGAACTCTCCCCGGTCCAGCAGGCGTTCATCGACGCGGGCGCCGTGCAGTGCGGTTTCTGCACCCCCGGCCTGCTGGTCGCCGCCGACGAGCTGCTGGAGACACAGCCCTCCCCGTCCGACCAGGACATCCGCGAGGCGCTCTCCGGCAACCTCTGCCGCTGCACCGGTTACGAGAAGATCCTCGACGCGGTCCGCCTCGCGGCCGCCCGTCAGGAAGAGGCGGTCCGATAGCCATGGCGCTGCACCCACGAGCCGCGTCCGTACCGGCCGGCACCCCCACCAAGATCACCCAGGGGTCGCAGACCCGGGGCGGCATCGGCGAGTCCACCCTGCGCCCCGACGGCACCCTCAAGGTCACCGGCGAGTTCGCGTACTCCTCGGACATGTGGCACGAGGACATGCTGTGGGGACACACGCTCCGCTCCACCGTCGCGCACGCCGAGATCCGCTCCATCGACATCGGCGAGGCCGTCGCCACCCCCGGGGTGTACGCCGTCCTGACCTACGACGACCTGCCCGCCGAGATGAAGAACTACGGGCTGGAGATCCAGGACACCCCCGTCCTCGCGCACGGCAAGGTCCGCCACCACGGCGAACCCGTGGCGCTCGTCGCCGCCGACCACCCCGAGACCGCGCGCCGCGCCGCCGCCAAGATCCGCATCGACTACGCCGAACTCCCGCTCGTCACCGACGAGGAGTCCGCGACCGCCCCCGGCGCCGTCCTGGTCCACGAGGGCCGCACCGACCACCACATCGGCCATGTCCCGCACCCCAACATCGTCCACCGGCAGCCCATCGTCCGCGGCGACGCGGCCGCGGCCGCCGAACGGGCCGACGTGATCGTCACCGGCGACTACGTCTTCGGGATGCAGGACCAGGCCTTCCTCGGCCCCGAGTCCGGACTCGCCGTGCCGTCCGAGGACGGCGGCGTCGAACTGTACGTCGCCACCCAGTGGCTGCACTCCGACCTCCGCCAGATCGCCCCCGTCCTCGGCCTCCCCGAGGACAAGGTCCGCATGACGCTCTCCGGCGTCGGCGGCGCCTTCGGCGGGCGCGAGGACCTGTCGATGCAGATCCACGCCTGCCTGCTCGCGCTGCGCACCGGCAAGCCCGTCAAGATGGTCTACAACCGCTTCGAGTCCTTCTTCGGGCACGTCCACCGGCACCCCGCGAAGCTCCACTACGAGCACGGGGCCACCAGGGACGGCAAGCTCACCCACATGAAGTGCCGGATCGTGCTGGACGGCGGGGCCTACGCCTCCGCGTCCCCGGCCGTCGTCGGCAACGCCTCCTCGCTCGCGGTCGGCCCGTACGTCGTCGAGGACGTCGACATCGAGGCGATCGCGCTCTACTCCAACAACCCTCCCTGCGGCGCCATGCGCGGCTTCGGCGCGGTCCAGGCCTGCTTCGCCTACGAGGCGCAGATGGACAAGCTGGCCGCCGCCCTGGACATGGACCCGGTCGAGCTGCGGCAGCTGAACGCCATGGAACAGGGCACCCTGCTCCCCACCGGCCAGCCCGTCGACTCACCCGCGCCCGTCGCCGAACTGCTGCGCCGCGTCAAGGCCCGGCCCCTGCCGCCCGAGCAGCAGTGGCTCTCCGCCGACGCCGGGGGCAGCTCCGTCGACGTACGCGCGCTGCCCGGCGGGCTGTCCAACACCACCCACGGCGAAGGCGTGGTGCGCGGCGTCGGCTACGCCGTGGGGCTGAAGAACGTCGGCTTCTCCGAAGGGTTCGACGACTACTCCACCGCCCGGGTGCGGATGGAGGTCATCAACGGCGAACCGGTGGCCACCGTGCACACCGCGATGGCCGAGGTCGGCCAGGGCGGCGTGACCGTCCACGCCCAGATCGCCCGCACCGAACTGGGCGTCAACCAGGTGACCATCCACCCGGCGGACACCCAGGTCGGCTCCGCCGGCTCCACCTCGGCCTCCCGGCAGACGTACGTCACCGGGGGAGCCGTGAAGAACTCCTGCGAGGCCGTCCGGGAACAGGTCCTGGAGATCGGCCGCCGTAAGTTCGGCACGTACCACCCCGCGTGGGCGACCGCCGAACTCCTCCTGGAGGGCGGCAAGGTCGTCACCGACGGCGGTGAGGTGCTCGCCCCGCTGGCCGATGTGCTGGAGGGCGAGGCGGTCGACGTCGAGCTGGAGTGGCGCCACCGGCCCACCGAGGCCTTCGACCTGCGCACCGGCCAGGGCAACGGCCACGTCCAGTACTCCTTCGCCGCGCACCGCGCGGTCGTCGAGGTCGACACCGAGCTCGGCCTGGTCAAGGTCATCGAGCTCGCGTGCGCCCAGGACGTCGGCAAGGCCCTGAACCCGCTGTCGGTCGAGGGCCAGATCCAGGGCGGCACCACCCAGGGGCTGGGTGTCGCCGTCATGGAGGAGATCATCGTCGACCCGAAGACGGCGAAGGTGCGCAACCCGTCCTTCACCGACTACCTGATCCCCACCATCCTCGACACGCCGACCATCCCGGTCGACGTGCTCGAACTCGCCGACGACCACGCCCCGTACGGGCTGCGCGGCATCGGCGAGGCCCCCACCCTGTCGTCCACCCCGGCCGTCCTCGCGGCGATCCGGAACGCGACGGGCCTGGAGCTCAACAGGACACCGGTGCGCCCCGAGCACATCACCGGTACCTGACGGGCCGTCAATACCCTCCGGGCGGTGCGTACCTGCCGTGAACGTCACACTTCCCCGCGCCGCGCACCGTCCGGAGTCCACGCACCACCGCTGTACCTGCACGAAGAGTTCGTCTCGGGCCGTCCCCCGGGTCGTGCGCCTCGCAGTCATCCCAAATCCCGCAGTCTCCAGAGCTCCACGCGGGTGCCCCTGTGAACCTTGGGAGTCAGGCAACATGACCCAGCAGTCCGTGGAACCCAGGACGAGCGCGGAGGACGCGGGCCCCGGCTCGCGCGTCCCCGCCGGACGGTCCTGGCTCGACCGGTACTTCCACATATCCGAACGCGGATCGACCGTCGCACGCGAAGTGCGCGGCGGCGTCACGACCTTCATGGCCATGGCGTACATCCTCCTGCTCAACCCGCTCATCCTCGGCGGCAAGGACGTCGACGGCCAGCTCCTCGGTCAGTCGGGCCTGATCACCGCGACCGCTCTCGCGGCTGCGGCCACGACCCTGCTGATGGGCTTCGTCGGCAAGGTGCCCCTCGCGCTCGCCGCGGGACTGAGCGTCTCCGGAGTGCTCGCCTCGCAGGTCGCACCGGCCATGACCTGGCCGCAGGCCATGGGCATGTGCGTGATCTACGGTGTGATCATCTGTCTCCTGGTCGTCACCGGGCTACGCGAGATGATCATGAATGCGATCCCGCTCGCCCTGAAGCACGGCATCACCATCGGGATCGGCCTCTTCATCGCCCTCATCGGCCTCGTCAAGGCCGGGTTCGTCCACCAGGGCGTGGCGACCCCGCTGTCGCTCGGCCCGACCGGTGCGCTCACCGGGTGGCCGGTGCTCATCTTCGCCGTGACCCTGCTGCTGATCTTCATGCTGCAGGCACGGAACATCCCCGGTGCGATCCTCATCGGCATCGTCGTCGGAACCGTCATCGCGATCGTCGTCAACGCCGTCGGTGACATCGACCCCAAGGCATGGAGCAGCGGCCCGCCCGAGCTGAGCGGAAGTGCCGTCTCCTCACCGGACTTCTCCCTCTTCGGCGACGTCGAGTTCGGCGGCTGGGGCGATGTCGGGGTGCTGACGGTCGGCATGATCGTCTTCACGCTGGTCCTGGCGGGCTTCTTCGACGCCATGGCCACCATCATCGGCGTCGGCACCGAGGCGAATCTCGCCGACGACAAGGGCCGGATGCCGGGTCTGTCGAAGGCGCTGTTCATCGACGGCGCCGGCGGTGCCATCGGCGGTGTCGCCGGCGGCTCGGGACAGACCGTCTTCGTCGAGTCGGCGACCGGCGTCGGGGAAGGGGCCCGCACCGGGCTCGCCTCCGTCGTCACCGGGCTGTTCTTCGCGGCGTGCCTCTTCTTCACCCCACTCACCGCGATCGTGCCGGCCGAGGTGGCCGCCGCCGCCCTGGTCGTCATCGGGGCCATGATGATGCAGAACGCCCGCCACGTGGACTGGGCGGACCGCTCCGTCGCGGTACCGGTCTTCCTCACCGTCGTCCTGATGCCCTTCACGTACACCATCACCACCGGTGTCGCGGCGGGTGTCATCTCGTACGTCGCCATCAAGACCGCCCAGGGCAGGGCGCGCGAGGTCGGTGCCTTCATGTGGGTCCTGACGCTGGTCTTCCTCGTCTACTTCGCCCTGCACCCCATCGAGAGCTGGCTGGGCGTCAGCTGACGCCGCACCGCCCCTCCGCACCCTCAGTCAGAAGGAGACACGCCATGCTGGACATCGCCGAGGAGCTCCACCGGTGGGTCGGGCAGGGACGCGTGTTCGCCGTGGCCACCGTGGTGGCCGTCGGCGGCAGCGCGCCCCGGCAGCCGGGCGCCGCCCTCGCCGTGGACAGCGAGGGAACGGCCGTCGGCTCGGTCTCCGGCGGATGTGTGGAGGGCGCGGTGTACGAACTGTGCCGGCAGGCGATCGAGGACGGCACCCCCGTGCGCGAGCGCTTCGGCTACAGCGACGACGACGCCTTCGCGGTCGGCCTGACCTGCGGCGGTGTCATCGACATCCTGGTGACACCGGTGCGCGCGGACGATCCCGCGCGCCCGGTGTTCGCCGCCGCGTTCGCCGCCGCGGCCGGGGGCCGGGCCGCGGCGGTCGCCCGCGTCACCGAGGGGCCGGACACCCTGCTCGGCCGCCCGCTGCTGGTCCACCCCGACGGGGCGTACGAGGGCGGGCTCGGCGGACACCCCGAGCTCGACCGTACGGCCGTCGCCGAGGCGCGCGCGATGCTCGACGCGGGCCGCACCGGGGAGATCGTCATCGGCGCCGAGGGCTCCCGCTGCGGCAGCCCCGTCACCCTGCTCGTCGAGTCGAGCGTCCCGCCGCCCCGGATGATCGTCTTCGGCGCCATCGACTTCGCCGCCGCCCTGGTACGGGCCGGGCGCTTCCTGGGCTACCGCGTCACGGTCTGCGACGCCCGTCCCGTCTTCGCCACGGCGGCCCGCTTCCCGGACGCCGACGAGATCGTCGTCGACTGGCCGCACCGCTATCTCGCCGCCACCGAGGTGGACGCGCGCACCGTGCTCTGCGTCCTCACGCACGACGCCAAGTTCGATGTGCCGCTGCTGGAACTGGCGTTGCGGCTGCCCGTCGCCTACGTCGGCGCGATGGGCTCGCGCCGCACCCATCTGGAGCGCAACGAACGGCTGCGCGAGGTCGGTGTCACCGACCGCCAGCTCGCCGCCCTGCACTCGCCGATCGGGCTGGACCTCGGCGCCCGTACACCCGAGGAGACGGCGCTGTCGATCGCGGCGGAGATCGTCGCCGAGCGGCGCGGCGGCAGCGGGCTGCCGCTGAAGGGCGCCCACACCCCGATCCACCACGAGAGCGGCACACAACTGGCCTCGGTGGCCTGATCCGTACGACCTGCGGCCGATCACACCGGGCGGGTTGCCGCCACGGCGGCTTCACGCCAGGGGCGAAGCAGTCCGCGGCCCCGGATTTACCGGTAGATCAGCTGCATGACATTTTCCCTCTCCTCCGTTTCCGGCCGGGCGAGACCCGCTCGCACGGGACACAGGGCACTGCTCATAGCGACCTCGGTCGCGCTCGTGAGCGGCGTCATGCTCCCCGCGGCGGGTTCCGCGACCGCGGCTCCGAAGCCGTCGGTCACCGAGGACCGCCGAGGCCCCGAGGCACCCCGCGACCACGACATCACGCTGATCACCGGCGACGTCGTCCACTACACGGACGGCGCCGGCAACCAGGACACCGTCACCGTCGACCGCCCCGAGGGCGCGGAGGGCGGCGTGCACGTGCAGCAGGCCGGGGACGACATCTTCGTCATCCCCGACGAGGCGAGCGCCCTCATCGCCGCGGGGAAGCTCGACCGCCGGCTGTTCGACATCTCGACGCTGGTCGCGATGGGGTACGACGACGCCCGTTCCGGCGGCATCCCGCTGATCGCCACCTACCCGGCGGGCACGGCGCGTTCGCTGCCCGCCGCCCCGCGCGGCAGCGAGCGGGTCCGCCTGCTGGAGTCGGTGAACGGCGCGGCGCTGAAGACCGACAAGGACGACGCCCGCGCGTTCTGGAGCGACATCTCCCGTACGGGCACGAGCCGTTCGCTGGACAAGGGCATCGCCAGGCTGTGGCTCGACGGAAAGGTGGAGGCGGCCCTCAAGGACTCCGTGCCGCAGGTCAACGCCCCGCAGGCCTGGGCCGAGGGCTACGACGGCAAGGGCACCACGGTCGCCGTCCTGGACACCGGCATCGACGCGACGCACCCGGACGTCAAGGACCGGATCACGCAGTCGAAGAGCTTCGTCCCCGGTGAGGAGGTCGTCGACAGGAACGGCCACGGCACCCACGTCGCCTCGACGATCGCGGGCTCGGGCGCGGCGTCGGACGGCGTCAACAAGGGGGTCGCCCCCGCCGCCGACCTGATCGTCGGCAAGGTCCTCAGCGACGAGGGCTCGGGCGCCGACTCCGGCATCATCGAGGCCATGGAGTGGGCGAAGGCCGAGGGCGCCGACGTCGTCTCCATGAGCCTCGGCTCCAGCGTCCCGGACGACGGCACCGACCCGATGTCCCAGGCCGTCGACGCGCTCTCCGCCGACGGCGGCCCGCTCTTCGTGATCGCCGCCGGCAACGCCTACGGCGCGGGCACCATCGGCTCACCCGGCTCGGCGGCCAAGGCGCTCACCGTCGCCGCCGTCGACAAGAGCGACCACCGCGCCGACTTCTCCTCGATGGGCCCGCTCGTGCGGTCCTACGGTCTGAAGCCCGACCTGTCCGCCCCGGGCGTCGACATCAACGCCGCCGCCTCCCAGTCGGTGCCCGGCATCGAGGGCATGTACCAGTCGATGTCGGGTACGTCCATGGCCACCCCGCACGTCGCGGGCGCCGCCGCCATCCTGAAGCAGCGTCACCCCGACTGGTCCGGCGAGCGGATCAAGGACGCGCTGATGAGCTCCTCCAAGGCGCTGCCCGACCACTCGCCGTACGAGCAGGGCACCGGCCGTCTCGACGTGAAGGCGGCCGTCGACACGACGATCGAGGCCACCGGCTCCGTCGAGGTCGCCTCGTACGACTGGCCGCACTCCGCGTCCGACCCGGTCGCCGAGCGCACGATCACCTACCGCAACACCGGGGCCCGGGACGTCACCCTGATCCTGGCCACCGACACGGACTCGGAGGCGTACACGCTCTCCGCGTCCACAGTGACCGTGCCGGCCGGCTCCGAGGCCGAGGTGGTGCTGTCGCTGGACCCGTCCAAGGTCCCGAACGCCACCCGGTTCTCCGGGCAGGTCGTCGCCGTCGACGAGACCGGCGCGACCGTCGCGCACACCGGCTTCGCCCTGAACAAGGAGCAGGAGCTCTACGACCTGACGCTCCGGCTGCGTGACCGGTCGGGCGAGCCGATGGACGGCGTCGTCGTCATCGCCGAGCTCGGCGACCCGGACCTGGGTGTCGTGGCCGTCCCGGGCGACACCACCCTGCGGCTGCCCCCGGGCAACTACACCGCCTGGACGTCGGCCGACATCGACGGCGACCGCGCGGACTCCAAGGCCGTCGCCTTCCTCGCGGCCCCCGAGACCATCCTGGACAAGGCCACCACGGTCACCCTGGACGCGTCGAAGGCCCGCAAGGTCAGCGTGCGCACGCCCAAGGAGACCGAGACCCGGCAGCTGCGCTACGACATGGCACGCACCGCCCCGGACGGCACGGTCCAGCGCGACGCGTTCCAGATCCCGCTGACCTACGACCAGCTGTGGGCGAGCCCCACGAAGAAGGTCACCCAGGGCAGCTTCAGCTTCCTCACCCGCTGGCGCCAGGGCGAGGAGCTGATCGATCTGACGGCCGACGGCCACGACGTCCCGGTCACCGTGCAGAGCGGCTCCGCCCTCGCGGAGGACAGCGAGCAGAAGCTCACCGCGGTCTACGCCGGCGACGGTGGAACGGCCGGCTACAAGGGCCGCAGCGTCAAGGGCAAGGCCGTCGTCGTCACCCGCAGCGACGCGGTCCCGCCCGCCGACCGGCTGGCCAACGCGCTCGCGGCGGGCGCGAAGGCGCTCTTCGTCGTCAACGACGGCCGCGGGCGGGCGATGGAGAGTTACGCGCCGTACGGCGAGCAGACCACCATCCCCGTCGCATCCGTGCAGAAGCTCGCGGGACAGACCCTGATCAAGGCGGCGCAGCGCGGCAAGAAGCTCTCCGTCGACCAGAAGAAGTACGCCTCGTACGTCTACGACCTGGTGGACCGTCACGACGGCACGGTCCCGGACCGCTCGCTGGCCTTCGCTCCGGCGGCCCGTCAGCTCGCGAAGGTCGAGAACACCTTCTACGGCCACAAGGCGACACTCGGCGGCGGCTACCGCTACGACATCCCGGACTACGGGCCGGGCCTCGGCTTCGAGGAGTACGAGAAGTTCCCCGGCACCCGCACCGAGTGGGTCAACCCGCTGCCCGGCGACTCCTTCTGGTACGAGAACCACTCCGTGCTGAACGCCGACGCCACCGACACCGCCGCCGAGATGCGTAGCGGGGAGCTGGACTACACGGCGGGCCGCACCTACCGCGCCGAGTGGTTCGCGCCGGTCACCCGCCCGCGCCTCGGGACGGGCTACTGGGGGCCGTTCCGCACCGTCTACAACGACCTGCAGTTCAACATCACCCCGTGGACGGACTCCGGGGCCGGACACTCCGGTTCGATGCCCGCGGACGAGTACGACACGACCTCGTACGCCTTCTACCAGGGCGACACCCTGCTCAGGAAGGGCGCCGGACGCGCCGGATACGCGGGGGACCTGTCCGCCGACAGGCTGCCGTACCGGCTGGTCATCGACTCCGTCCGGGACGCGGACACGTGGAAGACCTCCACGCGGACGCACTCCGAGTGGGGCTTCGTCTCGGGTGCTCTGCCCGAGGGGACGCAGCAGGCCGACATCCCGATGCTTCAGCTGGACTTCGACGTCGACATCGACCTCGCGGGTGACGTCAAGGCCGGCCGCTGGACCGAGATCGGCCTGTCCTCCGGTACGCAGGAGTGGCTGGACGGCGCGGTGAAGGCCAGGAAGGCTTCGTTGTCGGTCAGTTACGACGACGGGAAGACCTGGAGCGCCGTGGAGCTGCGCAAGGGGGCGGAAGGCTCCTGGACCGCCCGGTTCAGGACGCCCGGCAAGGGAGCCACGTCCGTCTCGCTCAAGGCGCACGCGGAGGGCCCCGGCGGCCTCGCCGTCGACCAGGAGATCATCAGGGCCTTCGGCCTGAAGTGACCCGCTGAACGGTCCGTACGAGGTGGTCCCGCACCCCGCGTGGGGTGCGGGACCACCGTCGTCTCACCGCCCGAAGCGCGCCAGGCAGTGCCAGACCCGCTTGAGGTCCTGCGGATCGTGCCGGCCGGTCAGGGCCGCCTCCCCGATGATCCGCGCGTCGAGGAATCCGCCGACCGCCAGGGCGGTGCCCAGCTCGACGTACTCCGGGCCCCGGTACTCGGGATGGCGCCCCAACTCCTCGGTGGACAGCCGGAATCCGCCGTGCCACTCCACCGGGCAGGGCAGCGCGCCGGCCGCCTTCTCCACCTCCGTGCCCTGGAAACACGGGTCGAGGACGAGAGCCTCGACATGACGGTCGAGCCGGACGGGGCCGTGCACCTGTGCCTCGATGTAGTCGTCCAGGGCGTCCCGCGCGTCGGCCTCGGCGAGCGCCACGAGCCGGTGCCCGGCCGCCGCCACACCGAAGTCCGTCGGCTCCAGGAAGCTGTCCGGATAGCAGAACGTGGCGTGGGGCAGGGCCTCGGCGCTCAGCCTGAAGTGCGCGGAGCCGAAGCGAGGGGCCGCCCCGTAGGGGGAGCGGCGGAAGTCCAGCGCACCGTAGACGGGCCGCTCATGGGCGCTCGCCCCGTCGTAGGCGCCGCCGAAGATCCGGCTCTCCCAGCGCCACCGGTCGCCGCCCGGGTGCGCGGTGAGGCCGCCGTTGCTGGTGCCCGTGACGAACTGGGAGACGTACACACCGTCCCGCGCCATCCGTTCCAGGACCGTGAGGCCACCGCCGACCCGGTCGGGGTGGAAGTTCAGCGTCACGCGCAGGGACGGGTCGAGGGGCGGCCCGGTCGACAGCGAGGCGACATGACCGAGGGCCCGCGCCCGGGCGGAGGAGGGGTCGGCGCTCATCGGCCCATTCTGCCCGAGCGCCGACCGTGCCGGCAGGGACTTTCCCGGCGGCGGGCCGCCCACCCCGCACCTGCGCCGGGCGGCTCGGGCGGTGTCAGGACGTCGCGCTTCCCTGACCGGCGGCGTCCGTCGCGCGCTGCTCCTCGATACGCCGCTTCGCCTCGTCCCAGGTGATCGGCAGCTCCCCGACCGGCGCCTCCCAGAAGGTGAACGTCGAGGTGCGCATCGTGGGCTTGAGGGCGGTCATGATGCCCCGGTGCGGCTCCGTCCCGGCGAAGGCGTAGATCGCCTCGCGGCTCTCCCAGGCCGAGAGCGTGAAGAACACCCGCTTCCCCGGCTGGGCGACGAGCGAGGCGCCGAAGGCCCCCGGCGCGGACCTCACCTGCTTCCACGCGGCCATCGACTTCAGGAAGAAGCGGGGGACGTCGCGCAGCGAACGGACCTCGAAGCGCGAGGCCATGACCACGGTCGTGCCTTCGGACGGGGGCGGCTGAGGGGTGACCCACGGCAGAGTCGGCATCGCGCTACTCACCTTCGATATGGATAGTGGTGCTGTCTGCTCTCCATATTAGAGAGTGTCACTCTCCAACGCCAGTGGAATGCGCCGGGCAGGGTCCCGCGCTGTCGAAGGCGCCCCGCACCCCCACCGGTGACGGCGGGGGTGCGGGGCGCCCGTGTGCGGCGTGGCGGGGGTCAGCGGCCGGCCTGGAGCGCCTTCCAGGTGTCGGGGCCCACGCTGCCGTCGGCCGACAGGCTCCGCGTGCTCTGGTAGTCACGTACGGCCTTGTCCGTGTCGGCGCCGAACGCTCCGTCGACGGCGACCGTTCTGCCCAGCGCCGCGGTCAGCGCCCGCTGGAGCCGCTTCACCGGCTCGCCCGAAGCGCCGGTGACCAGGGCCGGCGTGGTGCCCGCCGAGAGCAGCGCGGTCCAGGTCCTCGGGCCGACCGCTCCGTCGGAGTCGAGGCCGCGGGCGGTCTGGAACGCCCGTACGGCGCTCTCCGTACGGGTCCCGAAGACGCCGTCCTCGGTGCCGGCGTCGTAGCCCTGCTTGTTCAGCAGCGTCTGGGCGGCCTTCACCTGGGTCCCCGTCGAGCCGCTCCGCTGGGTCGCGTACGAGCCGAAGCTCAGCCCGTCGGCCCCGCTGCCGGTGCCGCCGCCCACGAGCTGCATGTAGTAGGTCCAGTTCCAGTTGGCGCCCGGGTCCGTGTGGTCGTTGCCGGGGGCCTCGCTGTGCCCGATGATGTGCGACCGGTCCTTGGGGATGCCGTACCGGTCGCAGAGGTACGCCGTCAGCGCGGCCGACGAGCGGTACATGGGGTCGGTGAACCACGACGGGTCGTCGATGAACCCCTCGTGCTCGATGCCGAGTGACGAGGCGTTGGCGCTCTTGGCGTGGTACGCGGTGTCCTTGTCGCGCACCATCTGGGTGATCTGGCCGTCGGAGGAGCGGACCACGTAGTGGGAGCTCACCTTGGACGTCGCGTTCTGGAACCAGCTGATGGTCCCGGCGTACGAGCCCTGCGTGACGTGGATGACCACCTTGTCCACCGTCGCCGTGCGGCCGGTCGCGAAGTTCGCGGAGTTGGCGGCGACCCAGAGCGCGGCGGGGTAGTCCTCGCTCTTGGCGGTGATGTCGGCCTTCGCCAGGGGGCCCTTCTCGGGGGAGACCGGGCGGGAGGTGACCGTGATCTGCTCGCCGCCGGCGACGGTGGCCCGCAGCCCCTGGGCGAGGAAGGTGTAGACGGTGTCCGCGTAGAGGGCGGCGACGGCGCCCTCGGTTCCGCTGTAGCGGGCCACGGCCGGGTACCAGGCGTCGATGTCCGCCCGCTCGGCCGGGTCCAGGCCGAGGGCGTCGGCGTGGTCCCGCAGGACGGCCGCGCCGCCCAGGATGTTGGCCTCGGTGTCCTCGCGCAGGTCGGCCGCGGACTCACCCGTCAGTTCGGCGGCCTTCTCCAGGGAGTGGTTGACCGGGTTGCTCACGAGGTGCATGACGCCGAAGCCGTTGTCCTGGCTGGGTCGCCCGGAGTGACCGTCCAGGTGCGTCTCGCCGTAGCCCACGGCGGCGAGCAGGTCGCGCGGTACGCCGTACTTCTCGGCGGCCTGCTCGAAGGCCTGGTTCATCGGGTCCGCGCCGGCGGGGGCGGCGCCGGCCGGCTGGCCCGTGGCGACGACGGCGGTGACGGTGAGAGAGGCCAGAACGGCTGCGCGGCCACGGGTGTGGCCGGCGGGACGTCGGGGCATACCTGCTCCAGGTCTGTGGGGGAGAGGACGGCCGCCGGGACGGTGGGGAGGGCCGGGGGCCGCTGAGTCCGCACAGGCTATCGATCGCCCCAGGGCGTGACAATGATGCCTCCGTGTGTCCAAAACCCTTTCACTCCAATGGAGTTGAGGTGACGACGGAGGCCCGTCCGAGGCCCTGCCCGAGGGGCCGTCACCCCTGTGGGGGGTGACGGCGTACGGTGCCGCTACCAGCGGTCGCGGTGCACCACGTCGGCCACCGGACGGCGGCGGACCGGACCGAAGTTGCCCTGCGGCCACCCCACCGGAATGGCAGCGAAGGTGTGGGTGTCCGACGGGATCCCGAGGGCCTTCTTCCACTCCTGCTCCAGCATCAGGTGCCAGATGGTGAGGTTGGCGGCGAGCCCCAGCGCCCGCGCCGCGAGCAGGACGTTCTGGACGCCCGGGTAGACGCAGGAGCCCTCCGCGAGCGCCTGGAAGCGCGTCTGGGTCTGCGTCATGTGCTCCAGCCCGGCCGGACCGAGGGACTCCGCGTAGATCCCCAGGCCCTCCTCGTCGAACCGGGGCTCCGGGAACTTGTAGCAGGGGATGATCAGCGCCGGGGTCTCGGCGAAGTGGTCGCGCTGGTACTCGATGGCCGCCACCATCCGCCCGTACGCCGCCTCGTCCATGCCCTCCGGCGCGTGCTTGCCGGTCGTCGCGAGATAGGCGTCCACGCACCGCTTCCAGAGCGGGGCCAGCTCGGCCATCACCGCGCGGTCGGTGACCACCACGTACTCGTAACACTGCATGTTGCCGCCGCTGGGCCCCCAGACGGCCGCCTGTATGAGCTGGTCGATGGTCTCGTCCGGAACGGCGTCCGGCTTGAGACGGCGCATCGCGCGCATGGTGGACATGGTCGGGAAGAGGGCGGGCCCGTCGGGCGCGGGCGCGTCGGCGTACACCGTTTCGAAGGTCATGATCGCGGAGTGTACGGCGCACGGCGCCGGACGGGCAGTCCCGCCGGCCCCCTCCTTCCCTCCCGGTCCTGACACCTCCCGCCGCCGGGCCGGACCACCCGAACGCCCCTGCGGGGCAGCGGAATCGCACACCTGGCCGTCCCCCCTCCTCACGGGGGAACGGGGTCGGGAACGGCGGCCGCGAAGGCGTATAAAGGGTCCCTCCCGAGCAGCCGGCGTCCCCGATGGCCATCCCACCCCCCACGCGGCCGGCGCCACCGCGTCCCGAGAGCGCAGGAGCGTCCTCATGAGCACCTCGGAAGAGATCAGCGCCTTGCTCGTCACCAGCTTCGGAACGGATCCGGAGACCATCCGGCCCGAGGTGCCGCTCCGGCAGCTGCGGCTGGACTCGCTCGCCCTGGAAGAGCTCCGGCTCCTCATCGAGGACCGGATGGACGTCGATCTGGAGGACGTCGTCCTGTCGTCGCGCGACACCGTCGGCCATCTGGTGGAGGCCGTGCGCACCAAGGCCGGCGCGTGACGGGCCGGGAGCCGTTCGCACGCGGGTCCGCCCGGCCGGGCATCGAGCCGTTCGACGCCGCGGTCACCGGGGTCGGCCTGGTCACCGCCGCCGGGGTGGGCGCCGACGAGGCGTGGCGCGGCGTGTGCGACACGACGGTCGCCCCGTCCGTGCCGCACCTGCCGGAACTCGACGGGCTGCCCTGCGACTTCATGTACACCGTCGAGGGTTTGGACACCCGGGCCGCCCTCGGCGTCGCCGCGCTGCGGCTGATGGACCGCTTCTCCCAGCTCGCCGTCGTCGCCGCCCGTGAGGCGGTCGCCGACGCGGGGCTCGACCCCTCGGTCTGGGACAGCGGACGGGTCGCCGTCGTCATCGGCTCCGCCCACGGCGGCCTGCCGTTCTACGACGAGCAGCACACCACCCTCACCGAGCGCGGGGCGCGCCGCGTCTCCCCGAAGCTCGCCCCGCTGAGCGTCGTCAACGGCGCCGCCAGCAGCGTCGCCATGGACCTCGGTGTGCACGGCCCGAGCCAGGCCGTCTCCACCGCCTGCTCCTCGGGCACCGTGGCCATCGGCACGGCCCACCAGATGCTGCGCACCGGGGCCTGCGACATCGTCGTCGCGGGCGGCGCCGAGTCCGTCCGCTCGCGGCTGCTGATCGCCAGCGCCTGCCAGATGCGGGCCGTCTCCACCCGCCGCGACGACCCCCGGGCCGCCTGCCGCCCCTTCGACACGCACCGCGACGGCTTCGTCGTCGGCGAGGGCGCCGGCCTCCTCGTCATGGAGCACCCCGACCACGCCCGGGCCCGCGGCGCCACCGTCCGCGCCCGTGTCGCCGGCTACGGGGCGTCCAGCGACGCCCACTCCGCCGTCGCCCCCGACCCCGACGGCCTCGGCATCGAGCGCGCGCTGCGCACGGCCCTGGCCGACGCCGGCATCGACGCCCGCGACATCGGCCACGTCAACGCCCACGGGACGTCGACCGTCGCCAACGACCTCATCGAGGCGACCATGCTCCGCCGCGTCCTCGGTGAACACCCCCTCGTCACCTCGACGAAGGCCATGACCGGACACACCCTGGGCGCCGCGGGCGGCATCGAGACGGCGCTGACCGTCCTGGCGCTCCAGCACCAGCTGGTGCCGCCCACCGGCAACCTCGACGCGCCCGACCCCGCGATCCCCGTCGAGGTGGTGAGCAAGGAGGCCCGGCGCGCCGCGTTCGACTGCGCCGTGAAGACCTCCCTCGGATTCGGCGGGCACAACGCGGCGCTCGTACTCACCAGAGCCTGACGGGAAGCAAGGAGCACCATGCCCGAGGAGATCATCCGTTCCCTCACCGTGGACGGACTGCGTTACGGCTACCGTCTCCTGCCCCGCGACCCCGCCGCGGGCGGAGCGCCCGCCACCGAACCGGTCCTGGTGATCGGCGGCGCGCTGCAGGGCATGTTCGGCTGGCCGCAGATGGACGACCATCTGGGCCCGGTGGCCGACGTGGTGACCGCCGACCTGCCCGGCATGGGATCGGCCGACCCGCTGCCGTCCGGTCCCAGCGCCCCGGTCCTGCGTGACGCGGTCACCGGGATCATCGACGACCTGGGGGCCGCCCGGGTCAACCTCTTCGGCTTCTCCTACGGCGCGGCCATCGCCTTCGGCTGGGCCCGGTACGCCCCGGAGCGCGTCGCCCGGCTCGCCCTCGGCGGCGTACCCACCCGTATCGGCGCCGACCGGCGGACCTACTGGGAGCGGGCGACGCGGGCGCTGGCCGACGGGGACACCGAGGGCTTCGCGGCGCTGGCCGCCGACGGGCTGATGTGCCTCGACCCGGAACGCCCCGTGCACCGGCGGGAGTTGGCCCGGCGCTATGTGCGGCGTTCCTTCCTGCACGCGCTCACCCACTCCGCGCACGCCGCCGACTCGCTGCGGCGAGCGCTGGAGGACCGGCCCGACTTCTCCGGCGGACTCTCCGGCGTACCGGCCCTGGTCTTCGCCGGGGAGCACGACACGGTGACGCCACCGGAGATCCAGCGGGAGTTCGCCGGGACGATCGAGGGAAGCCGCTTCCTCACGCTGCCCGAGTCCGACCACTGGGTCGTGCTGGAGCGGTCCGACGAGGTCGCCGCCCTCGTGACGCGCTTCTTCACGGACCAGCCCCTCGATCCCGCCGCGGCCCGGCTCCCGCACCAGGCCAGGGCCGGTTCCCCCGCACCGCGCTGAGCGCTCCGGCCGGACTCACCGGGCGCCCGGGTGGCGGCCCGCAGCGGCGGACCGCCACCCGGATCCGGGTCAGTGCCGGTGGTCCCGGCCCTTCACGTCGATCCGCACGATCTGCGGGTCGTGGTCGCTCGCCTGATCGGCGAACTCCGCGTTGATGTGCACCACGTCGTAGTCGAAGCGGCGCACGGCGGGGCTGGTCAGGATGTGGTCCAGCGTCTGCGAGTTGCCGTCGTAGACGTAGCTGTACTGCTCACCCGCGGGCAGCGTCGTGATCAGGGGCTTGAGGACCTTGCCCTTGGTCAGCGTCTTCACGGTGGGGGAGAACGCGAAGTCGTTCAGGTCGCCCAGGGTGACGACCCTGGCCGACCTGTCCGCCTTCAGCAGCGAGGTGACGAAGGTGTTGACCTCCGCCGCCTGCCGCACCCGCTGCGTCTCCGAGCCGCGCACCGGCTCCTGGTAGCGGCCGTGCAGGGACTGGTCGCCGCCCTTGGACGCGAAGTGGTTGGCGATGACGAACACGGACTCGCCCCGGAAGCGGAACTCGCCCACCAGCGGCTTGCGTCTGTTGTCCCAGGCCGTGCTCGTGGGGTTGATCCGGCCGGGTGAGACGGAGAGCGTGGCGCCCTTCTTCGTCTTCACCGCCTTCACCGCGGTGGTCGCGTCGCCGCCGGCCCGGTCCACGAAGTCGACCCGGGCGGGGTTGAAGAGGAAGACGTTACGGATGTTGCCACCGGGCTCGCCGCCGTCCTTGCCGTCGGCGGGGGCCACGTAGCGCCAGGCGTAGCGGGGCCCGCCGGCCGCGACGATCGCGTCCGTGAAGCGCTTCAGCGTCGCCTCGGAGCCCACGGTGCCGTCGTTCACCGCGCCGTTGTCGTCCTGGATCTCCTCCAGTGACACGACGTCAGGGGACGAGAGGCTGACGGCCACACCCTGGGCGAGCGTGTCGAACTTGGCCTGCTCGTCGCCCGCGTCGAGGTTCTCCACGTTGTACGTGGCGACGGCGAGCTCCTGGCGCTTCTGCTTCCGGGTCACCTCGCGCTTGAGGTGGTTGTCCTTCAGCGTGCCCAGCCGGGTGGCCTGGACGTTGTAACCGCCGTACGACGCGTAGTCGACGACGCCCGTGGTGGACCCGGACAGCACGTCGCCCACATTCGCCGCCGGGACGGGCTGGGCGGCGTCCAGCGACATCACCTTGAGGCGGCCGGTGTTCTGGTCCTCGTAGGAGCGGTAGAGCGTGCCGCCGCGCCGGGTCGGGTTCTCCCGGGGCTTCACCGTCACCCAGACCTCGTCGTACGCCGTCGTCGCGCCGGTCACCCGGGTGTCGGCCATCGTGACGCGGGAGCCCTCCAGCGACTCGTACAGATCCAGGGCGTACGCCGCCGGGTCGAGGGCGAGCGACTCGATCGAACCGCCGCCCGCCGTCGGCACGTACGCGTCGGGAACCGAGGCGGCGTCGAGGACGACCGCGTCCGGCAGCGGGTTGCCCGAGGACAGGACCGTGGTCAGCGGAGCGGTGATCTGGGTGAGCGACTGGGCGTCGGCGGACGGGTAGTACTCGGCGACCTTCCCGCTGACCAGCACCGAGTCGCCCACGGCCACGGCGGGGGCCGCCGAGCCGGTGTAGACGAACAGGCCCTCGCTCGTACGGGCGTCGTCGTCCGGTGCCGTGTCCTGGATCCAGAATCCGCGCGACCCCGTGGTCCGTACGCCGGTGACGACGCCCGGGACACCGGTGACCGCCTGCCCGGCGAGCGGGGAGAGGCGGGTCGTGCCCTGGATGTCGTGCACCCGCACCGTGCCGGGCTCGGTCGGCCCGCCGGGCTCGCCGGGGCCGGTCCCGCCGGACGTCTCGCCCGCCGCGTTGACGGGCGTCGGGGCGCCCGCCGTCAGGTCGGCGGCGTTGTCGTCGGTGTCGGCCAACGAGGTGCCGCGCGCCACGGAGGCGGTGGCGGAGGCCCCGGCCACCGGGCCGCCGCCCTCGCGCACCACGGCGGAGCCGTAGCCCACGAGGTCGACGATCCGGGTGTCGGCGGCGCAGTCGGCCGCCGTCCGGCAGGTCAGCGGTGTGGTGCCGGACACCAGCGCGACGGTGCCGCTCGCCGCGGACATCGCGACCGTGCCGGTCGCGTCGGCGGCCGGCAGCGCCACGGTGCCACCGGTGCCCGCCGCCTGGGCGACGAGGTAGCGGCCGCCGGGCGCCACGGCGCCGGACAGCGCGGAGACCTGCCACAGCGATCCGGCGGAGGGGGTCCCGGGAAGGTACTGGACGCTGAAGCCGGACAGCGCGAAGGAGCTCCCGCCCGCGTTGGCCAGCTCGATGAAGTCACGGGTGAGCGTCGCGCCGGAGTTGCCTCCGCCGCCGTACACCTCGGAGATGACGGCCGACGACGACGGAGCCGCGAAGGCGGCGGGCAGCGCGGTCACCGACAGGGTCACGGCGACGGCGGTGGCCAGCAGGGCGGAGCCGGGTCTGGCTATGTGCACGGGAACTGCCCCCAAATGTGTAGTGAGGGCCAAAAACTATGCGCGTAGAACGGCTGTGACAAGAGACCGGAGGTTAATTCCGGACGTCATCCCACGGTCGTCGCCGCGCAGTTGGGTCCCCTGGGTCCACGCGCGCGGCGGCGGAGGCGTGGGCGGCCGGAGCGCCGGGGATCAGGAGGCGGTGAAGTCGGCGGCGTGGTCCGTCACCCAGGTGGTGAACGGGCGGGCGGGGTGGCCGGTGAGGTGCTCGACGGTGCGGGTGAGGGTGACGGGTCTGCCGTCGTGGGATTCCCACCAGTCCAGGAGGGCGTCGGCGTAGGGGGCGGGGACGTGGTCCGCCATCACCCGCTTCCACTCCTCGCGGGTGACGTGGTCGATCGTGACGGGGCGGCCGATGACGGCGGCGAGCCGGTCGATCTGCTGGGCGAACGTCATCGATTCGGGTCCGGTGAGGGTGTACCGGCCGCCGCGGTGGCGGGGGTCGGTGAGGACGGCGTGGGCGGCCTCGGCCACGTCCCTCTCATGGACGGGGTCGTTGTGGGCGCCGGGGAAAGGCAGGCTGACGGCCCGTCCTGCCCGGACGGGCCAGGCCCACGCTCCGGCGTTGGAGGCGAAGGAGCCGGGCCGCAGCACGGTGGTGGTCAGCCGCGAGGCCGACAGCGCCCGCTCCACATCGAGATGGGACCTGGCGAGCGGGTCGTTCTCGGGATCGGGGCCGAGCACGCTGGAGGAGGACAGCAGCACGACGTGGCCGACGCCGGCCTGCCGTGCGTGTTCGACGAAGTCCGTGACGCGGTCCGGGGCGGCGTAGAGGAAGACGGCGGAGACGCCGGCCAGCGCCGAGGGGAAGGTGTCCGGGTCGGTGAGGTCCAGGCGGACGGCTTCGGTGCCGGCGGGCGGGGTGAGGGCGTCGGGCCGGGCGGAGCCGACCCGGACGGGCAGGCCGTCGAGGCGCAGCAGGGTGGTCAGATGGGTGGCGACCGCGCCGCGGCCCCCGGTGATCAGGAACATGATGCTGCCTTCCCCGTTTTCCGTGCTCCGTGTTTTCCGTTCGTACGAACACTGTTCGTCGCGAACGGTGTTCGTCAGACCGTAGGGAGCGAACGGTGTTCGTGTCAAACGGTGTTCGCCCTTAGGCTCTCCCCATGAGCACGCAGCCGATCAGTCGCCGCTCGCGCCCCGCCAAGGCCCCTCTCAGCCGGGACGTCGTCGTGCGCACGGGGCTGGGGATCCTCGACCGCGACGGTCTGGACGCCCTGACCATGCGCCGGGTCGCCAAGGAGCTCGACACCGGCCCCGCCTCGCTCTACGTCTACGTCGCGCATCGCGACGACCTCATGGACGCGATGCTCGACGAGGCGATCGGGCAGGTCCGCCTGGACGGGGAGGGCACCTGGCAGGAGCAGCTGCGGGCCCTGGTGTCCGCCACCGTGGAGTCGATGAGCCGCCACGAGGGCCTGGCCGCCGTCGCCCTCGGGCAGATCCCCACCGGCGACAACGCCCTGCTCGTCCTGGACCGCGTGCTCGCCCTGCTCAAGCGGGGCGGCCTCGACGACACCACCGCCGCCTGGGCCGTCGACCTCCTCTGGCTCCACATCGCCGCGGCCGCCGCCGAGCAGAGCACGTACCGCACCAAGGGCGCCGGCGAGGAGACCGCCGTCGCCGCGGCCGACCGCCGCTACGCGGCTCTGCCGGCGGACCGCTACCCGATGCTCACCTCGCTGCGCCAGGCACTGTTCTCGCCCGGTGACCGTGACACCTGGAGCCTGAACGTCCTCATCAACGGCATCCTCCACACCCCCGCCGGCTGAGTTCCGAAGCGCTCACGCACAGGACCGGGGTTGCCCGGTCCCGGAGTCCACCATGCGGTCAGGTGTTTGACCGGCTCACGGCGTTCCGGATACGTTGCGTGACATGCAGCGATCCGCACACCTGACGACGCGAGGTCACGTCGACCTGAAGCGTGTGTGCTCCGCGGCGTGTCACCGGGGCTGAGCACCCGACCGTCCGCGCGCCCCCCGGAGGGATCGCCTCCGCCCCGACGCCGCGCGTGACGCCCCGTCACGGACCGGCGGGACAACGGCCGGCAGGCTGCCGCCCGGTTCCGTCAGGAGACCCCGTTCCGGGGGCTCACGTACGCGCCCGCTGCCATCGAGGACCTGGAAGACCTGTGACACGTCTGCCTGCGCCCGCCCGCCGCCCCCGGCCCCCGCGCCGCTCCGAGATCCCCGCGTCCGGACACGTCCGCCGTGGTCCGGGCACCGGCTCCGTGCTGGGCGCGATCCTCGACCACGGGCCGGTGGCCCGCTCCACCGTGGCCCGGCTCACCGGTCTCTCGCCCGCCTCGGTGACGGGCCACGCGGCGCAGCTCCTGTCCCGCGGCCTGATCCGCGAGAGCGCCGAGACCACCGGACCACGCGGGCTCGGCCGCCCCCATGTCCCGCTGGAGATCGACACCTCCCGCTACCTGGTGGCCGGCGCCCATATCGCGGTCGCCCACTCGACGGTCTCCCTGATGGACCTCCGCGGCCGGGTCGTCGCCGAGGACCGCAGGCCGCACCTCGACACGCGCCCCCGCCGGATCCTCGACGACCTGGCGGCCCGGCTGCCCCTGCTCACCGCCGCCCACGCGGCGGGCCGGCGGGTGCTGGCGCTGGGGTTCGCGACCGGGCACCGGGTGGATCCCGCCGCCGGAGTCGTCGTGGAGCATCCGCACCTCGGCTGGCGCTCCGTCCCCGTACGCGAGATCCTCACCGCCGCCACCGGGCTGCCGGTCCATGTGGACAGCCACTCACGGGCGTTGGCGCGGGCGGAGCAGATGTTCGGCGAGGTGTCGACGCGGCGCAGCACGGTGCTGCTCTTCGTCGGCGCGGTCGTCGACGCGGCCTTCGCCACCTCCGGCGAACTGCACCGGGGGCCGCGCTCCGGCGCCGGCAGCGTGGCCCATCTCCCCCTGGGATCAGGCGGATCGGAGGGGTCGGACGATGCGGAGCCCTGCCGGTGCGGGCGCACCGGGTGCCTGCAGTCCGAGGTGTCCGAGCGGGCCATGATCCGCCGCGCCGCCGCGCAGAGCCTGTACGTGGGGACCTTCCAGGAACTGCTGGACCACGCCCTGGCCGGGGAGCCGCGGGCCGTGGCGCTCTTCCGCCGCCGCGCCCGGCTGGTGGGCCGGGCCGCGGCCCTGCTCCTGGACATGTTCGATCCGGAGTGCCTGGTGGTGGTCGAGCCCGGAGCGGGCCGGCTGCCGGAGTGTCTCGCCGACCTCCGGGACGAGGTGGGGACGCGCTCCTGGGTCTGTGACGACCCGGAACGGGCCGTGGTGCCCAGCAGCTTCACCGGATCGGTGCTGGCGACGGCGGGCGGGGCGGTGGCCCTGGCCGCCCTGTACACCGACCCGCTGGGCCCGTGGCCCGCCCTGCCCGCGGTGTCCTGAACATCTCGGACACCCGCTTTAATTCAGAACGTTGCATTGTTGACCGGCCGCACCGCCGAACGGGAAGATGGATTCATGACCAGCCGACAGCGGAATTCGGAGAACGTGCCCACAGCGGCACACCTCTGCCGCGCGGCCGTGTCGTCGAGCGCATTCCCCCGGCGCTCCTGTTGTCGCCCCTGTCCGGGTGCCCGATAACCCCCGGCTGATGCACCGGGCGGTCCGCATGCGTGCGTGAGTCTCCTTCCGCCCGTATTCCTGCATTCCCGTACTCCCGTATTCCCGTGCGCCCTCGCGCCGTTCCGTACGCCGTCGCGTGGTTCCGCGCGCCCGTTTTCCGCCCTCCGACCGGGGAGAGACATTGACCGTCACCGTGTCCTCGTACGCCGCCGTCCGACCGTCCGAACCCGCCACGACCGCAGCCGTTCCCGGTATCGCGCCGGAGCGTTTCAAGCAGGCCTTCCGCAGGTATCCGGCGGGCGTCGTCGTCGTCACCACCGACTCCGGCGGCGGCCCGGTGGGATTCACCGCGACCTCGCTCAGCTCGCTGTCGCTCGAACCTCCGCTGGTCTCCTTCGGGATCGGGACGTCCACCTCGTCCTGGCCGCACGTCGAACGGGCCTCCACGGCCGTCGTGAACTTCCTCGGGGCCGAACAGCAGCGGCTGGCCACCACGTTCGCCACCAGTGGCATCGACCGGTTCGCCGCCCCGACCCGCTGGCGCCGGCTGCCCGGCGGGGAGCCCGTGCTCGACGGGGTGACCGGCTGGCTGCGGCTCACCGTCCGGAGCATCGTCCCGGCCGGCGACCACCGCATCGTCATCGCCGGGGTCGAGGAGTCCTGGCTGGACGAGGGGCGCAGCCCACTGCTCTTCCACGACGGCTCCTACCACTCCATCCGACCCGCGCCCGAGCAGTGAGCAGGAATTCACGATGACACGCCATGACAACCGGCGGGCCCTGGCCCGGAGGTCCTTCCTCGCTCTCGCGGGAGGCACCGTACTGAGCCTTGCCGCCTGCTCACCGCAGGTGAAATCCGTGGCCGGCGCGGAACCCGCCGGAGCCCTTCCGTCCGGGAATCCGGCGGCAGGGACGAAACTGCGGATCGCCGCCCGTACGTCCCAGCTCCAGCTGAAGCCCGCGGGGCTGGAGAAAGACCTTCCGTTCACCGTCACCGAGTGGCCGAACCTCTCCGCGGGCCCCGATATCATTCAGGGATTCCGCGCGAAATCCATCGACCTGGCCACCAATGCGGGAATTCCGCCGATCCAGGCCCACGCCATCGGGGTGCCGGCCAAAATCGTCGCCGTCCAGGTCCGCAGGCACCCGCTCTACACCTTCGCGACGGCGCCCGGTTCGTCCGTGAGGAAGGCCGAGGACTTCCGGGGGAAGAAGATCGGTTTCTCCCAGGGCCAGGCGCAGGGCGTCGTCGTCCTGCGCGCGATTCAGGAAGCGGGCCTGAAGAACTCCGACGTCGAGCTGGTCCCCCTGCCCAGCACCCAGTTCCTCACCGCCCTGCAGTCCGCCCAGGTCGATGTGGCGCCCCTGGCCGAGCCGACCCTGACGAAGTACCTCGACCAGTACGGCAAGGACGGCGCCCGCGGGGTGCGGACGGAGGTCGTCGACCTGCTGACCGTGCTCTGGGCACCGAACGAGGTCCTCGACGACCCGGAGAAGGCCAAGGCCGTGCGCAGCTTCATACCGCTGTGGGCACGCGGCCAGGTATGGGCCTGGGAGAACCAGGACGAGTGGATCGACACGTACTACGTCAAGGACCAGGGCGTGTCGAAGGAGGACGGCCGGCGCATCGTCGAATCCCAGCGCAAGCCGCAGTTCCCGGTCAGCTGGGACGAGGCGATCGACTGGGAGCAGGAGACCGCCGACCTGCTGGCCGAGGGCGGCTTCGTACCGGAGCAGAAGGCCTCCGAACTGTTCGACCGCCGATTCGAGAGGCTGGCGGCCGAGGCCGTGGCCGCCGAGTACCGGGAGGGGTCATGACCGACCTGCTGGCGAAGGCGCGGACGACCGGCACACCGACGGCGGACCCCCGGCCGGCCGGACCACCGGCCGCCGAGGGCACCGCGCAGGTCTCCCGGGGCACCCGCCGCCGTCTCGGACCCGGCCGTGCCCTGCCCTTCGGACGGCTGATCGGGCCCGCACTGTTGGTGCTCGCCTGGTGGGCCGCGTCCGCCTCCGGCTATCTCGACCCGCGGATCCTGTCCTCGCCGGGCACCGTGTTCGCCACCGCCGTCGACCTGCTCAGCACCGGACGCCTCCAGGACAACGTCCTGATCTCCCTCCAGCGCGCCGGACTCGGCCTGCTCTTCGGGGTGTCGGCCGGGGTGATCCTGGCCGTGGCGGCCGGGCTGAGCCGCAGCGGCGAGTACCTGCTGGACGGTCCGCTCCAGATCAAGCGGGCCATCCCGTCCCTGGCCATGCTCCCGCTGCTGATCCTCTGGCTCGGCATCGGCGAGCAGATGAAGGTCACCGTCATCGCCCTCGGGGTCGCGGTGAACATGTACATCAACACGTACGCCTCGCTGACCGGCATCGACAGCAGGTACGTCGAACTCGCCGAAGGGCTCGACCTGAGCCGGGCGACGTTCATCCGCAAGGTCGTCGTCCCCGGATCCCTGCCCGGCTTCTTCGTCGGTCTCCGCCTCGGCGTCACCTCGTCCTGGCTCGGCCTCATCGTGGTCGAGCAGATCAACGCCACCAGCGGCATCGGCTACATGATGTTCCAGGCCCAGCAGTACGCCCAGTCCGACGTGATCATCGTGGGGCTGGTGGCCTACGGGATCTTCGGCTTCGCCTCGGACGCGGCGGTACGCGCAGTCGAAAGGAAGGTCCTGTCATGGCGACGCACACTGGCGGGCTGACGGACACACGGCCCGCGATCCGCACCTCCGGCCTGGTCCGGCGGTTCGGTGACCGCACGGTCCTCAAGGAGCTCGATCTGACCGTGGGACAGGGGGAGTTCACCGCGCTCCTCGGGCGCAGCGGTTCCGGCAAGTCCACCCTGCTGCGGGCCGTCGCCCGCCTCGACCACTCCGTCGAAGGATCCGGTGAACTCTCCGTACCGGACAGGGTCTCGCTCTCCTTCCAGGACTCCCGGCTGCTGCCCTGGCTGCGGGTGCTCGACAACGTCGTCCTCGGGCTGCGCGGCCCCCGGGCCCGTGAGCGGGGTCTCACGGCACTCGCCGAGGTCGGGCTGGAGGGCCGGGACCGCTCCTGGCCCCATGAGCTGTCCGGCGGCGAACAGCAGCGCGCCGCCCTGGCCCGCGCCCTCGTACGCGAACCCGAACTCCTGCTGGCGGACGAGCCGTTCGGCGCGCTGGACGCGCTCACCCGGATCAAGATGCACGACCTGCTGCGGGAGCTCTACGAACGCCACCGCCCCGCGGTGCTGCTGGTCACCCACGACGTCGACGAGGCGGTGGAGCTCGCCGACCGCGTCCTGGTCCTGGAGGACGGCCTCATCTCCGTCGACCTCAGGATCGACCTGCCGACCCCGCGCTCCCGCCGCGAACCGCGCTTCCAGGAGTACCGCGACACCCTGCTCGCCGCCCTCGGCGTGGCACAGCCCCCGGTCACGCACTGATTCTCCGAGGAGAAGACAGCCATGCCACGCAAGCAACTCCATCTGAACGCCTTCCTGATGTCCACCGGCCACCACGAGGCTTCCTGGCGGCTCCCCGAGAGCCGCGCCGACGCCAACTCCGACCTGGAGCACTACAAGAACCTGGCCCGTATCGCCGAACGCGGCCTCCTGGACTCGCTGTTCCTCGCCGACGGCCCCGTCCTCATGGGCGACCCCGGCCGGCGGCCCGCCGCCAAGCTGGAGCCCACGGTGCTGCTCACCGCGCTGGCCGGGGTCACCGAGCGCATCGGCCTGATCGCCACCGCATCCACCAGCTACAACGAGCCGTACAACCTGGCCCGTCGATTCGCCTCGCTGGACCACGTCTCCGGCGGCCGGGCGGGCTGGAACATCGTCACCACCGCCGGCGCCGACGCGGCCCGCAACTTCGGCCTCGACGACACACCCCTGCACCACGACCGCTACCGGCGGGCCGCCGAGTTCGTCGAGGTGTCCACGAAGCTCTGGGACAGCTGGGCGGACGACGCCGTCGTCGCCGACAAGGAGGCCGGGGTCCACGCGCTGGCCGACCGGGTCCGCTCCATCGGCCACACCGGTGAGTTCTTCCGGGTCGACGGCCCGCTCAACGTCGAACGTCCGCCGCAGGGCTACCCGTTGCTCGTACAGGCGGGGTCCAGTGAGGACGGCAAGGACTTCGCGGCCCGGTACGCCGAGGCCGTGTTCACCGCGCAGCAGACCCTGGAGGAGGGCATCGCCTTCCACAAGGACGTCAAGCGGCGCGCCGAGGCGCTGGGCCGTGACCCGGAGGGCATCAAGATCCTGCCCGGCATCGTCCCCGTCATCGGCGACACCGAGGCCGAGGCGCTGGAACTCGACGCCGAACTCGACCGGCTCATCGTCCCGGAGTACGCCAAGCGCCAGCTGGCCAGGACGCTGAAGCTCGACCCGGCCGAGCTGCACCTCGACCGTGAGCTGCCCGACGACCTTCCCGACGAGGACGAGATCGAGGGGGCCAAGAGCCGCTACACCCTGGTCGTGGAGCTCGCCAGGCGCGAGAAGCTGACCGTACGACAGCTCATCGGACGGCTCGGCGGCGGGCGCGGCCACCGCACCTTCGCCGGAACGGCCGAGCAGGTCGCCGACACCATCGAGCACTGGTACGACAGCGGGGCGGCCGACGGCTTCAACATCATGCCCGCGGTGCTCCCCTCCGGTCTCGAGGTCTTCGTCGACCGGGTCGTCCCGATCCTCCAGCAGCGAGGCCTGTTCCGTACCGAGTACACCGGGGCCACCCTGCGCGAGCACTACGGCCTGCCGCGCCCGGCGAACCGGCTGTTCGACACCGTCGACACCCGCGAGGGCCACCTCGGCATCGGCCTCGCCACGGCGGCGGCCCGCTGACCGACTGTCCCGACCGGCACCAGGACGCCCGCGCCACCCGGCCGTCCGTGCCGGCGGGGGAGCGAGGTCAGCGCCAGGGGATGTTCCGCCAGGGGCTGCCCTCGCTCTCCGTCAGCAGACGGTGCGCGGTGACGTTGTCCTGGTAGTAGCTGCCGTACTCCTCACCGTCGAACCGCAGCACACGGCCCAGCGCGTACCCCGTGGAGAAGTCCTCCCAGGAGCGGTAGGCCGACCTGCTCAGCGCACCGGCGTACACGATGGCCTGCTCCGCCTCGTGCGGGACGCAGAAGCGGGCGGAGAGCCCCCACCGGGCCAGATTCACGGCCCGCCCGTAGTCGTAGGCGACGGTCGTGGCGACCCGGCCGTCCGGCGGCAGCAGTCCGTCGGCGCGGAACCGGGCCTCGTATCTGAGGATCCGGCGCACCAGTTCCTCGATGTCCTTGACCGTGCCGTGCCCCACACCGATGTCCTGGGCGTGCCCGGCGGCCGTCTCGCGCCACAGTTCTGCGGAGGGCTGCTCACCGAGCCCGGCCGCTAGCTGTTCGCGCACCCGCAGGACGAAATCGGGCTCGGCCGGACTGTTCCGCGCGTCCAGCAGGTGGTCCAACTGCTGTCGCCAGGAGGCCGGTTCGGTGATGTCCCAGGAGTCGCGCAGCAGCTGCCGTTCACAGGTGTACTCGTGGTAGACGGTGCCGACCTCGTTCCACGGCACCCCGTTGCCGACCGCGAGATGCGCCCCGCAGGCCAGCCCGTAGGCCAGCGGCCCGTGGAGGGCCCCGTGCCGCAGTGCGATCAGCCGGTCGCTCCTGGGGCGGTCGTTCTCCGCGTGGTAGCGCAGCCACAGGGCGCGGTGCGGAGGCGTCGCCGCGAAGAGGATCTGGGCCGGGGTGCCCGTGTTGACGGACAGCAGCTGGCCGGGGTCGCGCCAGGTGAACTCCGCCACCCACTTGAGGGAGACGGCGTGGAACACCCAGTCCGGGTGCCACGGCGGCAGCATCCCCCGGGTGAGCACCGGCCGGCAGCTCCGGCCGGCCTCGTCCCGGTGCGAGCGCCAGGTGATCATGTCGGGAGCCGCGTCCACCTCGGCCTTCGGCGCGAGGATGTACAGCTCCTCGCCGGCCAGCACCCGCAGCTGGGCCTCGGCGTCGCCGCGTGCTCCCGCCTCGTACAGCAGGTGCTCCGTCACGGACGGCGACACCCAGGGGGCGCCGTGGGCGAGGGGGCCGGGGTGGGAGGGCAGGGGATTCATGACCAGGCGAGTTTCCGGTAGGGGCTGTCGGGGTCCTGCGTCAGGACGCGGTGCTGGGCGAGCGACTGCTCGTACTTCACCCCTGACGGGTCGTCCCTGGCGAAGTGCATCACGCGGGCCAGTGAGTACCCGAGGGAGAAATCGGCCCAGGAGCCGTACGCCTGAGTGGCCGGAGCGAGGATCCGCAGCACGGCCTGCTCCGCCTCCCTCGGATCGCAGAGACGGGCGCCCAGCGCGAGCCGTACGACGTTGACCGCCCGACCGTGGTCGAAGGCGGCCAGGGTGTCGATCCGTTCGCCCTCGCCGAGGACCCCGTCCGCACGGAACCGGTCCTCGTACGTGACGGCCAGCCGCAGCGCCCCCCGGGCCTCTGCCGCCTCCGCGTGCCCGGACCGGCGCCGCGTCAGCGCGTCGGTGAGCTCGGCGGACCACTCGGCGGCGGTGGGGGTGCGGCCCAGTTGCCGCGCGAGGACGTACCGGATCCGGAGCACCGACTCGTACGTACGGCCGACGAGCCGGGTCGCCAGCAGGGATTCGAGTGTCTCCCGGTAGGCGGCGCGGTCCTGCACGCCCCAGGGACGGCGGAGCCGGTGGCGATCCGTGGTGTATCCCTCGTAGGCGGCACCCAGGTCGTTCCAGACGAGGCCGTTGTGCACGGCGAGGTGGGCGCCGAGGGCCAGGCCGCGTGCCACCGGGCCGTGCAGCGGACCGGTGGGACGGGTGAGCAGCAGGCCGGACCGCGGACCGCCGGACCGCGCGTGGGCCTTCAGCCACGCCCGGCGGCGCAGGGGCCCGGCGTCGAGCGTCACGGCGTAGGGCGTGCCCGGATCGACCGCGAGCCACCGCGCGCCGCGCGGCCAGCGGCGCACGAGCTCGTCGAGACCGATCGCCTCGAACACCCACTCGGGGTGCCAGGGCGGCAGGGCTCCGGCCGTCAGCACCGTGACACACATACGGCCCGGTGCCGCCGGATCGGGCCGCGTGGGCAGCGGGGGAGTGAAGCCGGGGGTGTCCGCGTACAGCCGGGCGACCAGCACGAAGAGCCTGCTCCCGGCCAGGGCGTCCAGGACCGCGTCCCCGTCACCGGCCGCCGCCGCGGAGTGCAGCAGTCCTGCGGCCCCGGCCGGCGAGGCGAACACCCCGCCTGCTCCCGGCGCGTCCGGCCCCGTCGTTCCCGTCCCCGTCGTCACGGTCGAATCCTACGGAAGCCCTCCGCAGGCCGGGGCGGTGGTCCCGAGGGCCCCGGGCCCTACCCGGTCGGCCCCTCGGACGGCTCCTCCGACGAGTTCCCCGACGACTTCTCGGACTTCCCGGACGGCGGGACCGCCGGATACACGGCGAGGGAGAACGAGTGCCCGGCCGGGTCCGAGTAGACGCGGACGTCGCGGGGGCCGCTGTTGTTGTCGCCGGTGTCGACCGGTCTGGCGCCGAGGCCTATCGCCTCGCGCTCGGCCTCGTCCATGTCTCCCGGGTCCACCAGGATGCGCAGGTGCGCCTGTTGGGAGTCCTCCGGGCGCGGCCAGCTCGGCGGCGCGTAGCCGTGGTCACGGCGAACGGCCAGGTGCACACCGGAGTTTCCGACTATCTCGACGAAGTCGGGATCGCTGCCGATCCGTGTCTCCCCGCCGAGGAGGCTCGCATAGAAGTCCGCGAGCTCGACCGGCTCGCCGCAGTCCAGGACCAGAACGCTCGTTTTCCCCACAGTCATGCCCCATCGGTACCCCCGATGGGGCCGTACACGCCGGGACGACGCCGTCCGCCGCTGACGGAGGTCCGCCTCTCCTCCGCTTCGCGATGTCCCCCCACAGCCCGAACGGCGTGGGACGTGCCCCCGCCATCCGACGCCGCGCGCTGATCCACCAGGAAGTGCGGGACAGCCCATAGGGTGCGGGACATGGCTGACAGCACGGAGCACCAGGCCACGGGCGCGCCCGGCCCCGGCCCCTCCGACCCCCGTCGCTGGCGTGCCCTCGCCGTCTGTCTGGTCGCGGGCTTCATGACGCTGCTGGACGTCTCCATCGTCAACGTGGCGCTGCCGTCCATCAAGGAGGGCCTCGACACCCCGGAGTCCGACCTCCAGTGGGTGCTGTCCGGCTACGCGCTGGCCTTCGGTCTCGTCCTCATCCCCGGCGGCCGTCTCGGCGACGCACGGGGGCGGCGCGCGGTGTTCATGGCCGGGCTGACTCTTTTCACCCTGGCCTCCGCCGCCTGCGGGGCGGCCCAGTCCAGCCTCTGGCTCGTCATCGCCCGGCTCCTCCAGGGCGCGGCGGGCGGACTGCTCTCACCTCAGATCTCCGCCCTGATCCAGCAGATGTTCTCCGGACGCGAGCGGGGCCGCGCCTTCGGGATGTTCGGCACCGTGGTCGGCATCTCCACCGCCGTCGGCCCGCTCCTGGGCGGCCTCCTGATCCAGGTCGCCGGGGCGGAGGAGGGCTGGCGCTGGGTGTTCTACGTCAACCTGCCGATCGGGGCCGTCTGTCTCCTGCTGGCCCGGCGACTGCTCCCCGACACCCCGTCGGCGGGCCGGGTCCGCCCGCGCGACCTCGACCCCTTCGGCGTCCTGCTGCTCGGGGCCGGTGTCCTCGTGCTGCTGCTGCCGTTCGTCCAGGCCCAGCAGTGGCCCGGCAACGGCAAGTGGCTGCTCGTGCCGGCCGCCGTGGTCCTGCTGGCGGCGTTCGTCGCCTGGGAGTCGCGCTGCGCGCGCCGGAGCGTCCAGCCGGTGCTCAACCTGGCTCTCTTCCGGCTCCGGACCTTCTGGCTGGGCTGTCTGATGATCCTGCTGTACTTCGCCGGGTTCACCTCGATCTTCTTCATCAGCACGCTCTACCTCCAGTCCGGGCTGCACTACAGCGCGCTGGAGGCCGGCCTCGCCATCACCCCGTTCGCCCTGGGCGCGGGTGCGTCGGCGAGCATCGGCGGCCGGCTGGTCGGACGGTTCGGGCGGCCCCTCATCGTCGTGGGCCTCACCATGGTGGCCGTCGGGCTCGGGTTCACCGCGCTGGCCGCGCACCTGGTGCCGGGCAGGGGCGCCGGGCTCGCGATGGCGGCCCCGCTGCTGCTGGCCGGGCTGGGCAGCGGACTGGTCATCGCGCCCAACCAGACCCTCACCCTCTCCGAGGTCCCCGTCGGCAACGCGGGCAGCGCCGGCGGCACCCTGCAGACCAGCCAGCGCGTCGGCTCGTCCATCGGGATCGCCGCGGTGGGCTCGGTCTTCTTCGCCCGGCTGGGCCCCGGCGACTGGGCGGGGGCCTACGACCACGGGCTCCTCGTCTCGGTCGCGTTCGTCCTGGCGGCCCTCGTCGTGGCGCTGGCCGACGTCGTGGCGGGCAGGCGGGGAAAGAGACATGACCGGACGCCCGACGCCACCGACCAGCCGAAGGGAACACCATGAGTGACACCGAGGACCAGGAGCAGGCCCGGGAGAAGGACGGGAACGACGCGTACGGCCACAAGCCCTTCAAGCGTTCCCGCAGCCACTTCGCCGACCGCATCACCGCCGACGGCCGCGACGGCTGGCCCGTCGAGGCGGGGCGCTACCGCCTGGTCGTCAGCCG
The DNA here is from genome assembly GCF_055583745.1 of Streptomyces sp. NPDC104381. NCBI lineage: Bacteria > Bacillati > Actinomycetota > Actinomycetes > Kitasatosporales > Streptomycetaceae > Streptomyces > Streptomyces sp. NPDC104381. Next base: position 485,223 of record NZ_JBVJNK010000002.1, on the reverse strand, counting down.
GGCCTGTCCCTGGGCGAGCCGCGCCCTGGTCTCACGCAGGCTGCTCGGCCTGGAGAGCGCCCTCTCCCTGGCCGTCGCCGACCCCATCCAGGACGACCGCAGCTGGCGCTTCACCCTCGACGAGGGCGGCAAGGACCCGGTGCTCGGCATCGGCTATCTGAGCGAGGCGTACGACGCACGCGAGCACGGCTACCCGGGCGGGGTCAGCGTGCCCGCCGTCGTCGACGTGCCGACCCGGGCCCTGGTCACCAACGACTACCAGCAGATCACCCTGGACCTGGCCACCGAGTGGACCGCCCTGCACCGCCCCGGCGCCCCCGACCTCTACCCGGAGCGGCTGCGCGACGAGATCGACGAGGTGATGGACGGCGTCTACCGGGACGTCAACAACGGTGTCTACCGCGCGGGGTTCGCCTCCGGGCAGGGTGAGTACGAGGCGGCGTACGTCGATGTGTTCCGCCGCCTGGACCTGGTCTCCGAACGCCTCGCCGGACAGCGCTACCTCGTCGGCGACACGATCACCGAGGCGGACATCCGGCTGTTCACCACCCTGGTCCGCTTCGACGCCGTCTACCACGGGCACTTCAAGTGCAACCGCTCCAAGCTCGCCGAGGACCCCGTCCTGTGGGCGTACGTCCGCGACCTCTACCAGACCCCGGGCTTCGGTGACACCGTCGACTTCGACCACATCAAGCGGCACTACTACCAGGTGCACACCGGCATCAATCCGACCGGCATCGTGCCGCTCGGACCCGACCTGTCCGGCTGGACGGCCCCGCACCACCGGGAGCAGCTGGGCGGCCGCCCCTTCGGCGACGGGACCCCGCCCGGTCCCGTACCGGCCGGCGAGGAGGTCCCGGCGAGCGGGCGGCCCTGACCGGCTCACCGCACCCGGGGCGCCGGCTCCGGGCTCGCGGTCGCCAGCGGCGAGCGGGCGAGGACGACACACCCGGCGGCGATCAGCACCACCCCGATCAGCTGCGGCAGCAGCCACCACCCGGTCCGCAGCTCCTCGCCGAACAGCGTCACCCCGTAGGTGACGCTGATCAGCGCGTCCCCGAGCGTCAGTATCGGCTGCACCGCGACCAACGAGCCGGCCTGGAGCGCGTTCTGAAGGAGGAACAGCGCCCCCACGCCGGCCGCCGCGGTCGCGTACAACTGCCACGCCGTCAGGAGCCCCACCGCGCCGTCGCTGTCCAGCCGTGCCATGGCGTCCTTCATCAGCGCGGCCGTGAGCGCGTACCCGCAGGCCGCGGCCAGTCCCAGCAGCGCGGCCCGGGCGTTGCCCGAGGTGCCGAGCGCCGCACCGATCAGCGCGGCCTCGAAGATCCCGGTCGCCACCAGTGCCGGGATCCAGGCCGCCCCCTGGACGTCGTCGCTGCCGCCGACCGGCGCGGCGGAGGCCATGCCGAGGGCCAGGCCCGCCGTCACCGCGGCCACCCCGGCCCAGACCGGGCGCGACACCCCGATCCGCATGACGTACCCGGCGACGAGCAGGGTCGCGGGCAGCTCGATCACGAAGATCGGCTGGACCACCGCGATGGGGCCGGTGGCCAGCGCCACCGCCTGGCAGATCGCGGCGACGATCACGAGGCCGATCCCGGCGAGCCACACCTTCTGGCGCAGCAGGTGCCCGATCAGCGACAGGCGCATCGCCTCGCTGTCGGGCACCTTCAGGGCGGCGCGGCGCTGGAGCACCGAGGCGGTGCCGTTGCTGAGCGCGGTCAGGACGGCGAACAGGACACTGATCACGCGCCCCATCATGAGGGGCGACCCCACCCGGTACGCGGTGCCGCGCATCCCTGGGGTGTCGCGGGCGCCGCCCCTTCCGGGCCGGCGCCCGACGAGCCGCGTAATCTGCGGTCCATGGCCGACAGGAACGCTCCCGTGCTCTCCATCCGTGCACTCAACAGGGCTACGCTGCAACGCCAGTTGCTGCTCCGGCGCGCCGCCGTGCCGGTGAAGGACGCCGTCAGCCACCTGGTCGGTCTGCAGGCCCAGAACACCAGGCCGCCGTACTTCCAGCTCTTCTCCCGGCTGGAGGGCTTCGACCCCGCCGAGCTCTCGGCGCTGATGGAGTCGCGCGAGGTGGTCAGGATCGTCAGCCTGCGCTCCACCATCCACACCCACACCGCCGAGGACGCCCTCACCCTGCGCCCCCTGGTCCAGCCGGCCCGCGACCGTGAGCTCGGCATGTTCCGCAGCGGGCTCACGGGTGTGGACCTGGACCGGCTCGCCACCCTCGCCAGGGAGCTCGTCGAGGAACGGCCGCGCACCATGAAGGAGTTGCGGGAGGAGCTCCTCCCGCACTGGCCGGACGCCGACCCCCGGGCCCTCGCGGTCGCCGCCCGCTGCCGGCTGCCACTGGTCCAGGTCACCCCGCGGGGGGTGTGGGGGCGCAGCGGGCAGGTCGCCCTGACCACCGCCGAACACTGGCTGGACACTCCGTCCCGCCCCGCGGCCACGCCCGACGCCACCGTGCTGCGCTACCTCGGCGCCTTCGGGCCGGCCTCGGTGAAGGACATGCAGACCTGGGCCGGACTCACCCGGATGCGAGAGGTCTTCGAACGCCTGCGCCCCCGGCTCGTCACCTTCCGCGACGAGAACGGCGTCGAGCTCTTCGACCTGCCCGACGCCCCGCGCCCCGACCCCGACACCCCGGCCCCGCCGCGCTTCCTCCCCGAGTTCGACAACGTCCTGCTCGGCCACGCCGACCGGACCAGGGTGATCCCGCCCGCGTACAAGGGCCGCAACGGCCTGGGCAACCAGACCTACGGAACCGTCCTGGCCGACGGGTTCCTCGCCGCGCTCTGGCGGCTCGACGAGACCGGCCCGGACACCTCGGTCGTCACCGTGCAGGCGCTGGGCGGACTCGGCCCCGCCCTCCGCGAGGAGATCACCCAGGAGGCCGTGGACCTCCAGACGGTGATGTCCCGGGCACCGGTCCACGACGTCCGCTTCGATACGTTCGTGGACTTCGGGGACTGAGAGGGCATCCGGTACGGCTCCGGGGCGTCCGCCCTACGGCAGCAGGCCCGCGCGGCGCGCCGCCACGACCGCCTCCAGCCGGGTGTGCGCCCCCAGCTTCCGCATCGCGGACCGCAGATAGCTCTTCACGGTCTCCGGCCGCAGCCCCAGCCGCTCGGCCGCCGAGGCGTTCGTGGCACCCGAGGCGACGCAGGCGATCACATCCACCTCGCGCGGCGCCAGGCGTACCCGCCCCGCCGCCGGGCTCCGGTCCGGCCCGGCGGCCGACGCGAGGCGGCCGCACACCGCCAGCAGCTCCTCGCGCAGCTCCGGGTCCACGATCCTCGGGGCCAGGGCGCGCAGCTCACGATGGGCCTCGCGGACGTCCTCCCAGGTGCCCGGCTCCGCACCCGGATCGGTGATCTGCTCCCTGGTGGCCGCCAGCAGCTGCTGCACCTCGTCCCGGACGGCCAGGGCCTGCTCCACGTCCCGGGCCGCCGACGCCGCCGCGTCGAACGTACGGTCCCCGAGGGTGAGCGGCTCGCGCAGCGCCCCGTACAGCACACCGCGCACCGTCCGGCGTACGACGACGGGCACCGCCACGACCGAGCGCAGGCCCTCCGCCGCGACCGCCGTGTCGTACTCGTGGCTGATGTGGCGCGACGAGCGGTAGTCCGTGACCGCGCACGGGCGGGACAGGGCGATCGCCTTTCCGCCGAGGCCGCTGCCCGCCGAGATGACCAGCCCGCGCAGTGCGGGCGTCTGCGCGCCGCTCAGCTCCGCGATCCGGGCGTGACGGGCGTCCGACAACAGCCCGCCGAAGACCACGGGCAGCCCGCTCGTCCGGCGCAGCCCGAACAGGGCCGCCCGCAGCTCGGTCGCCTCGCCCGGTTCCGCCATGCCGGGATTCTCCACCCTGCCGGACCTACCCCCGTCCGGGGGTGGTGAGATCTGGGTCACTGTTCACATGATGTTAAAGGACGGGTTCGCGACGAGGAGGGCACATGCCGGCAACGAGTGCGACGGAGGCGTTCCGGGCTGCCCGGGACTTCCTGATCGAACACCGTGAGGACTACACCGCGGCGTACGAGGGCTTCCGCTGGCCGCGCCCCGACTACTTCAACTGGGCGCTCGACTGGTTCGACGTCATCGCCGAGGACAACGACCGCACCGCCCTGCACATCGTGGAGGAGGACGGCCGCCGCACCGAGGTGTCCTTCGCCCGCATGGCGGCCCGCTCCAACCAGGCCGCGAACTGGCTGCGGGAGCAGGGCGTGGCCGAGGGCGACCGGATCCTCGTCATGCTCGGCAACCAGACCGAGCTGTGGGAGACGGCGCTGGCCGCGATGAAGCTCCGCGCCGTCGTCATCCCCGCCACGCCCCTGCTCGGCCCGGCCGACCTCCGCGACCGGGTCGAGCGCGGCAGGGTCCGCCACGTCCTCGTACGGTCGGCGGACACCGCCAAGTTCGACGAGGTGCCCGGCGACTACACCCGGATCGCCGTCGGTGACGAGGCCGACGGCTGGCTCTCCTACGACGGCGCCGACGAGGCGGCGGAGACCTTCACCCCGGACCGCGAGACCGACGCCGGGGAACCCCTGATGCTCTACTTCACCTCGGGCACCACGGCCAGCCCGAAGCTCGTCGAGCACACCCATGTCTCCTACCCGGTGGGCCACTTGTCGACGATGTACTGGATCGGGCTCAAGCCCGGCGACGTCCATCTGAACATCTCCTCACCCGGTTGGGCGAAGCACGCCTGGTCGAACCTCTTCGCGCCCTGGAGCGCCGAGGCCACCGTCTTCATCTTCAACTACACCCGGTTCGACGCCGCCCGGCTGATGGCGGAGATGGACCGCTCCGCGATCACCAGCTTCTGTGCGCCGCCGACGGTCTGGCGGATGCTCATCCAGGCCGATCTCGCGCAGCTGAAGACCCCGCCGCGTGAGGTCGTCGCCGCCGGCGAGCCGCTCAACCCCGAGGTCATCGAGAGCGTCCGGCGCACCTGGGGCGTCACCATCCGCGACGGCTTCGGCCAGACGGAGACCGCCGTACAGGTCGCCAACACACCGGGCCAGCTGCTGAAGGCCGGCTCCATGGGGCGGCCCAGTCCCGGCTTCAAGGTCGAGCTGCTGGATCCGGTCACCGGTGAACCGGGCGCGGCGGAGGGCGAGATCTCCCTCGACCTGGCGGCGGCCCCCGTCGGCCTGATGACGGGCTACCACGGCGACCCGGACCGCACCGCCGAGGCCATGGCGGGCGGCTACTACCGCACCGGCGACATCGGCGCACGCGACGAGGACGGCTACATCACCTACGTGGGCCGGGCCGACGACGTGTTCAAGGCCTCCGACTACAAGATCTCGCCGTTCGAGCTGGAGAGCGCCCTGCTGGAGCACGAGGCGGTCGCCGAGGCCGCGGTCGTCCCCGCCCCCGACCCGTTGCGGCTCTCCGTCCCGAAGGCGTACGTCGTGCTCGCCGAGGGCTGGGAACCCGGCCCGGACACGGCCAAGGTCCTGTTCGAGCACTCCCGGGCGGTCCTCGCCCCGTACAAGCGCATCCGCCGGCTGGAGTTCGCCGAGCTGCCCAAGACCGTCTCCGGGAAGATCCGCAGGATCGAGCTGCGCGAGCGCACGGCGCAGGGCACCGGCACCGAGTTCGACGAGGGGGACCTGCGATGACCGGCCTGTCCTACGCGCACGGCACCAGCGCCACGGAACTGCTCGGCGACACCATCGGACGCAACCTGGCGCGGGCCGTCGAGTCGTACGGGGAGCGGGAGGCCCTGGTCGACGTGGCGTCCGGCCGCCGCTGGACGTACGCCGAGTTCGGCGCCGCCGTCGAGGAGCTGGCCCGGGGGCTGATGGCGTCCGGGGTGGAGAAGGGCGACCGGGTCGGCATCTGGGCGGTCAACTGCCCGGAGTGGGTCCTCGTCCAGTACGCCACGGCCCGGATCGGCGCCGTCATGGTCAACATCAACCCGTCGTACCGCGCGCACGAGCTGGAGTACGTGCTGAAGCAGGCCGGGATCTCGGTCCTGATCGCCTCGCTCGCGCACCGCACCAGCGACTACCGCGCACTCGTCCGGCAGGTCCGCCCCGACTGCCCCGCACTGCGCTCCGTCCACTTCATCGGCGACCCCTCCTGGGACGAACTGACCGCCGCCGCCCCGTCCGTGTCGGCCGGCCGGCTCGCGGCGCGCGAGGCGGAGCTCTCCTGCGACGACCCGATCAACATCCAGTACACCTCGGGGACCACCGGCTTCCCGAAGGGGGCGACGCTCTCCCACCACAACATCCTCAACAACGGCTACTTCGTGGGAGAGCTGGTCGCCTACACCGAGCAGGACCGGGTCTGTCTGCCCGTCCCCTTCTACCACTGCTTCGGCATGGTCATGGGCAACCTCGGCATCACCTCCCACGGCGCCTGCATCGTGATCCCCGCGCCCGCCTTCGAGCCCGCGGCCGTGCTGGCCGCCGTCCAGCAGGAGCGCTGCACCTCGCTCTACGGTGTGCCCACGATGTTCATCGCGGAGCTCGGTCTGCCGGACTTCGCCTCGTACGACCTCTCCTCGCTGCGCACCGGGATCATGGCGGGATCGCCGTGCCCCGTCGAGGTGATGAAGCGGGTCGTCGCGGAGATGCACATGGACGAGGTGTCCATCTGCTACGGCATGACGGAGACCTCACCCGTCTCCACGCAGACCCGGCGGGAGGACGACCTGGAGCGCCGCACGGGCACGGTCGGCCGCGTGATGCCGCACATCGAGGTGAAGGTGGTCGACCCGGTGACGGGCGTGACCCTGCCGCGCGGTGAGGCCGGCGAACTGTGCACCCGGGGCTACAGCGTGATGCTCGGCTACTGGGGCCAGCCGGAGCGGACCGCCGAAGTCGTCGACGCCGGACGCTGGATGCACACCGGGGACCTCGCGACGATGCGGGAGGACGGCTACGTCCAGATCGTCGGCCGGATCAAGGACATGATCATCCGAGGCGGCGAGAACGTGTACCCGCGTGAGATCGAGGAGTTCCTCTACGGACACCCGAAGGTCGCGGACGTCCAGGTGGTCGGGGTGCCGGACGAGCGGTACGGCGAGGAGATCCTGGCCTGTGTGATCCCCCGCGACCCGGCTGATCCGCCGACGCTCGACGAGGTGGAGGCGTTCTGCCGCGAACAGCTGGCGCACTACAAGATCCCGCGCAGGCTGCGGATCCTGGAGGCGTTCCCGATGACCGTCAGCGGTAAGGTGCGGAAGGTCGAACTGCGGGAGGGGTACGGCGCGTAGCCCACGCCGGGGGCCGCCGGATCAGGCGGCCTCGATGACGCCGGAGCCTATCCCCTGGGTCGCCGCCGCCCACTCGATGAGCAGCACCTCGTACTCCGCGGCCTCCACCTGCGTCCAGTCCTGGCCGGCCCGCGAGTCGACGAGGGCGCGAATGGCGTCGTTGGCCTCGACGACGGACGGGTGGACGGGCTGGGTCAGGAATACGGGGGCGGAGTAGGCGGGAAGCCGAGGAGTTAAGACCATGTCTTCACTCTACGTCCTCATACTGACAACAGCTCGAACATATGCGGCTGGCAGGGCACAGGTGACCGAAATCATTCGGCGGGGGCGGGGCCGACGCTGACCAACTCGTCCGCGGGGCCGTTCACCGGCTGCGGCGTGCCGGTGAGGTCCAGGACGAACAGCGGGATGGCGAGGCCGTCCGCGCGTGACCGCGCCTCGTCCGTGTAGCCGGCCAGGGAGAACAGGGCCCCGGACACCGAGGTGTTCAGGGCGTTCAGCCAGAGGCACTCGACGTCACGCAGGGGGGTCGGCCGCGTGGTCGCGTCGACCTGCGCGATGAGACCGGCGGCCCTGAGGTCGATCCGGGACGTGGGGCGCACCTCGGGCTGGACGACGTCCCGGAAGCCCAGCCATCTCAGGTAGAGCGCGGCGGTGTTCACCGCGTCACGTGCCGTCCGTATCACCAGGGGCCTGAACAAGGGCCGGGGATGGGCGGCGGTCCGCGGCAGCGGTATGTGGGACGGGCCCGGTGAACCGCCCTCGGTGGGCTGCGGCATGGCGCCGCGTGTGGCCACCGGGCGCACGGGGATCCGCAGCACCGCGCCGCAGGGGCAGCAGAGTTCGGGGTGGGGCCACTGGTCGCGACGTCCGCAGGAGTGGCACCGCACACTCACCCAGTCGTCGTTCCAGGTGCGGTGCGTGATGAGTGCGGCCGGCGCCCCACGCATCAGTGGCGGCGCGGTCGGCGAGCCGCACGGGCACGGATATACCGGCGTGATGTACGCGTGGTCCCGGCGGCAGACCGGGCAGCGCACCGGTACGGACTCCACGTGCTGCCCCTTTCCTCCGCCTGACGGCGGTGACTGCGTTCCGTACCCCCATCGTCCACCAGGAGCGACGTTCAGGGGAGTGATTTGCGCACTTCGGGCCGATGGTCTCGGCCGCTTCCCCCGCTCTCCCTTGACGGCCGTTCCGGACCGCCCTAAATTGATTTCACATAGTAGAAGTAAGTTTCCGTAATGTGGAATTAACGCTCTCAGGTGGCGCGACAGAGCCCGACTCCACCAGGTCCGAGCAGGAGCACTCATGCCTCGTATGACCGCTGCCCGAGCGGCAGTTGAGATCCTCAAGCGCGAAGGCGTCAGCAACGCGTTCGGTGTGCCCGGTGCGGCGATCAACCCGTTCTACGCGGCCCTCAAGGCCTCCGGCGGGGTGCACCACACCCTGGCCCGTCACGTCGAGGGCGCCTCCCACATGGCCGAGGGGTACACCCGGGCCCGGGCGGGCAACATCGGCGTCTGCATCGGTACGTCGGGGCCCGCCGGCACCGACATGATCACCGGCCTCTACTCGGCCATCGCCGACTCGATCCCGATCCTCTGCATCACCGGCCAGGCGCCGACCGCCGTCCTGCACAAGGAGGACTTCCAGGCCGTCGACATCGCCTCGATCGCCGCCCCGGTCACCAAGGCCGCCACCACCGTCCTGGAGGCCGCGCAGGTCCCCGGCGTCTTCCAGCAGGCGTTCCACCTGATGCGCACGGGCCGGCCGGGGCCCGTCCTCATCGACCTGCCCATCGATGTGCAGCTCACCGAGATCGAGTTCGACCCCGAGCTGTACGAGCCGCTGCCGGTGCACAAGCCCGCCGCGAGCCGCAAGCAGATCGAGCGTGCCGTCCAGATGCTCAACGCCTCCGAGCGGCCACTGCTCGTCGCGGGCGGCGGCATCATCAACGCCGACGCCTCCGAACTCCTGGTGGAGTTCGCCGAACTGACAGGCGTCCCGGTCGTCCCCACCCTGATGGGCTGGGGCATCCTGCCCGACGACCACGCGCTGAACGCGGGCATGGTCGGCCTCCAGACCTCGCACCGCTACGGCAACGCGAACTTCCTGGAGTCCGACTTCGTCCTCGGCATCGGCAACCGCTGGGCCAACCGCCACACCGGGAAGCTGGACGTCTACACCGAGGGCCGCACCTTCGTCCACGTCGACATCGAGCCCACCCAGCTCGGCAAGATCTTCGCCCCCGACCTCGGGATCGCCTCCGACGCGAAGGCCGCGCTGGAGCTCTTCGTCGAGGTGGCACGCGAACTGAAGGCGGCGGGCGAGCTGAAGGACCGCTCGGCCTGGGCGGCGTCCACCCAGGAACGCCGGGCCACGCTCCAGCGCCGTACGCACTTCGACAACGTGCCGCTGAAGCCGCAGCGGGTGTACGAGGAGATGAACCGGGCGTTCGGCCCCGAGACCCGGTACGTCACCACTATCGGCCTCTCCCAGATCGCGGGCGCGCAGATGCTGCACGTCTACCGCCCGCGCCACTGGATCAACTGCGGCCAGGCCGGCCCTCTGGGCTGGACGATCCCCGCCGCGCTGGGCGTCGCCACGGCCGACCCGGACGGCTCCGTGGTCGCCCTCTCCGGCGACTACGACTTCCAGTTCATGCTGGAGGAGCTCGCCGTCGGCGCACAGCACCGCATCCCGTACGTCCACGTCCTGGTGAACAACTCCTACCTGGGGCTGATCCGCCAGGCGCAGCGCAACTTCGACATCGACTTCCAGGTCAACCTGGAGTTCGAGAACCTCAACTCCCCGGAGCTGGGCGTCTACGGCGTGGACCACGTCAAGGTCGTCGAGGGCCTGGGCTGCAAGGCGATCCGCGTCACCGAGCCGGACCAACTGCTGCCGGCCTTCGAGGAGGCCAAGAAGCTCGCGGCGGAACACCGGGTGCCGGTCGTGGTCGAGGCGATCCTGGAGCGGGTCACGAACATCTCGATGAGCGGCAGCGACATCGCGTCGGTCAATGAGTTCGAGGACATCGCCTCGGAGCCGGGCCACGCACCTACGGCGATCCGGCCGTTCGTGGGGGCCTGAGCCAGGAGGGGGCGCGGTCGTGTTGCCGGAGAGCACCTGCGGGTAACCGTGGGTGCTCTTTCGGCTTGCGGCCCCGGCGCGATTAATCCTGCGGTTACACGAGCACGTCTCGTCGCGGGTCGGCCGGCGGCCCAGACGAGGAGTGCGCAGAGGGCGAAGGCGGCGCCGAGAAGGCTGGATCCGGCCCACCCTGCGGCGGAGTACACCGCGGTGGTGCCGGTCGCTCCGGCGGCGGAGCCGAGGGAGTAGAGGAGCATGTAGCCGCCGATGGCGCTGCTCGTCCGGTGTGAGTAGGCGGGTGTGAGCAGGTGCTGGTTGTTGACGTGCACCGCCTGCACCGCGAAGTCGAGGGCGATCACGTCGCGACGACCGGTCAGGACGGTGTTGTCTGAATTCGGCTAAGCGTTGTCCCGTAAATGCTCTCCGAGCGGCCTCGAGCTTGGTGGGCTGCTGCACGGCGGGTGGTCTATCCGGTGAGGGCGAGGTTGTGCATCCGTGCAATGCCGAGCATGGCGTCGTGGACGCCGTCGCCTTTGAGACGGCAATCGCGGAGAATCTTCCAAGTCTTCATGCGAGCGAAAGCGTGCTCGACGCGGGCGCGGACCTGCTTGTGGGATTTGTTGTGGTCCTGCTTCCAGCCGGGCAGATCCTTGCCCTTGCGGCGCCGGTGCGGCATCACGAGCCCGGTGCCCGGATAGCCGCCGTCGGGTGATGGTTGTCGTCGTGCCGACGGCGGCCTTCGCCCTGGACTCCTCCCACACCTTCCAGTCGTTGCGGTTGCCGGGCAAGGGCTGGCCGACCACCACGACGAGGCGGGTGTCGGCTCGATGACCACCTGGTGGTTGGTGGAGTATCTGTAGTTCCTTCGACTGCTCAGCAATGGTGTGGTCACGGGTGAGCACCAGGGTGCCGTCCACGATGAGCACAGCGTCCTTCGCGAACCGCTTGCGGGGCTGGAGGGCGAGCATCGGCCCGAGGTGATCGATGATTCGGTCCGCGGCCGACTTGGCCTGCCGAACAGCGGAGCAAGTTGCCGCATGGTCAGATTCGTGCGCCAGTACGCCGCGACCAGCAGTGTCCGATCCTCCAATGACAGGCTCCACGGCCGGCCCCTGCGGACCGCATCAGCTCCCTGACGCCGCAAAACCGTCACGAGCTTCCCGAACTGCCGCGGACTCAACCCGGTGAATGGGGCTATCTAGGAGGGCTCCGACGCCGTGATCACACCAGCCATAACAAGATCATCTCCTCCGTGACTAGAGGCAGCTCAGGTGCGAAGGCTCAACCGCACTCTGAGCAGGTGGCGTAGACGGGCAGAGGCGCCACGGAGGTTGCCGAGCTTCCTCACCTCGTCCGCATCAAGTTCCAGCCGGTCTGCAAGAGCAAGCACGGCGGTGTAAGGCCGTTCGCCCTCTTCGAGCTTCGCGGCAACGGCACCGAGGACAGCTCGAAGAACGACGGGGTTCGCGCCGGAATGTTTCGCCAGCAGACACAGGAGCCTGTTGTCGTTCCAGACGCTGTCTCGGGCCGTGCTCAGCTCCTGCAGGGCGACGGGCGGGGCGTGGGGATTGGCAGCCAGGGCCTGCCAGACGAAGGGGTATGGACATTGCGCGAGACGCTGCAGCACGACGCTGTCCTTCTCGGCATGCGCCAGTGCGAGGTAGTCGGCGGGCGTGGGCACGAAGATGACCTCCCAGGAGCGTCGAAGCTGTCATCTTGCCACTGCACCTTGTCGTGCCTGCCTCCACCATCATTTACGGGACAGCTCTTAGAGCTCGTAACACGATCATGAGCGGGGCACTTCGGGATCCTCGTGGGCTGCGCGCCGCGACGGGCGTGGCATCGTCGTACGGATGAGCCACGTGAACAACGCTGCCCGTTCCTCCGAAGGCACCTGGGTCTTCGGTCTGGAGGAGATCCCCGCCGCTGACGCGAGCGAGGACGGCTCGATGCATCAGGTCGCTCCTGCCTTCGGTAGGACTCTGATCAGGGCCCCCGAGAACACGCCACAGGCTTTGCGATGGGCAGCGGAGGAGTTCGTTGACCAGTGTGGGCCTGACTGGGCAGTCTCGTCGGTGCTTCTGCAATGGCTCAAGATCGAGGCCGGCGACGAGCTACTACTGGGCGTGGAAAGCTGTGTCCTGGAGCGCGTCTCGGACGATCAGATTCGCCTTCACGCCAACTACAACCAATGGGACGATCTGGTCGCTCCTATCTCAGTTGTTCGACGCATGCTGGTCGACATGGCGCACTTCATCGTCACGGAGGCCCGCTACCCGCTCCCTGCCTGGCGAATCAGGCGACTGGGAGGGCGGGACTGAAGCCGCAGGCGCAATGCCGAGTAGGTCGATACGTGCGACCTTGACCCATTTCACCCCATCGTCGTGATCACTCACTTGTCTTCTTGAGCCGCCGCCAGCAGATGAGGCTGCAGGCGAGGGAGACGAAGGCGTCGTGGAGTTCGGTGCGGCGTTCCCAGCGCACAGCGAGGCGTTTGAAGTGGTGGAGCAGGGCGAAGGTCTGCTCGACGACGTAGCGGAGCTTGCCGATGCCCTTGATGTTGGGTGATCCCTTGCGGGAGATGACCGGCAGGATTCGTCGGCGACGCAGCTCGTCGCGGTTGGGGTTGGAGTCGTAGCCTTGGTCGCCGAGCAGGGCCTCTGGTCGTCGGCGGAGTCGGCCGGGGCGGCCTGCGACGGGTGGGATGCCGTCGACCAGGGCGAGAGTCTGGGTGACGTCGTTGACGTTGGCCGCGGTCGTGATGACCTTGAGCGGGGTACCGCGTCCGTCGCAGATCAGGTGGTGCTTGCTGCCCGTCTTCCGCCGGTCGACCGGCGACGGACCGGTGTCGGCGCCCCCCCTTTTCGCGCGGATGTGGGAACCGTCCACACACGCACGCGACCAGTCGAGTTCGCCAGCCGCGTTCAGCTCGGAGAGCAGGATCCGATGCAACTGGTCGAAGACCCCTGCCTCCTGCCACCGCTCCAGCCGGCGCCAGCACGTCTGCCCCGAGCCGAACCCCAGCTCCAGCGGCAGCAGTTGCCAGGCTATGTCGTTGTACAGGACGAGCAGGATGCCCTGGAGGCAGAGCCGGTCCGACACCGGCCTCGGCCCCGGAGACCGCTCCGGCCACGGCGGCAGCAACGGCTCGACCAGAGCCCACAACTCATCGTCCACGATCCACGGTCGAGTACCCACACCCTCACGAACGGCCGAATCATCACACCGGTAACGGCCTACCAGGACGATGCAGATAGCCCGAGGACCGTTTCGTCTCAAAGCAACTTGGACGGGGGCTCTATTAGAGGACGGTGCCCCTCTTACCTATTGCAGGTGTCCGACGCTGCCTGTCGACGTTGTCATGCAGTTAAGATCAAAGGCTAACATCGTTGTCAACTCACTTTCGAAGGAACAGGAACTGAAGGTACCTAAAGTAGGAGACTTTTCGTGCGCCCGCCCGCAGTCGAGTTCTCGCCTCATCCAATCTGTGCGTCTCTGCTGCGTTTGCTCGAATATCTGTCAGGCGTAGCCTGAGTTTCGCGATCTGGGTTCGCAGAATATCCAGCTCTTCCTGATGGAGGTCAGCGAGGCGGGTGCGGGCAGTCCCGAGATCTCGTCTAGCAGTGCTTCGCTTTTGCTCTGCTAGCTGTTCGACCGAGTTTCTTCGAGCTTGAATCTCGTCAAGCCTCGGTTTGAACATGCGCTCGATCTCCGCTTTCTGTTCCACAGGGAGAAGCACAGGACACGAATCTCTTGCCTCTTCTTCACATCGCTGACGCCACGAATGCAGAGTATTTGCCTTCGCCGGTCCGATCCCAGCAACCTTTACTGTTTGCCCATCTGGGGTTACAAGCAACGCGCCGGCGCCACCCTTGATGAGCTTAACTCCAATGAAGTCCGCCGCCGAATGGAGGTCCAATTTTGCGAGTGCACTTACATGCTTCGAAGTTATTCCGGATAGACGAGCCTTCCTAAGCAGATACGACGACAACCTTTCAGTAACCCAGGGCTCCTGAAAGGGACGCAGCATCTCGGCGACAGAGTTATTTTTCTCAGCTCTTGCCAGTCGCAACTCTCCATCTAGCTCCGACACTGCAAGCTTTCTCTCAGATTCTATGTGTGCGAAATCTCGATGCAACTGGACCGTAAGTTCGTGATTTTCTTCTGAATTTACCCCCATCCTAGCTTCTTCGTCGCTAATTAGCTGATCAAGCTCTTCGCGGACCACGGCGTAATCGACCGAGGCATCGCGCGTCAGATCGATAAGTTGATTCAAACTTCTCTGACTATTGCGAAGCGCCTCCACTTCAGGGCGTCTGGCGCGAACCAAGGCTGACAGGGAAGCAAAGAACATCAGAAGGACCGCCACACCTGAAACCGCAATGCCCACATCGAGAAGGCCAGCTCCGCCTGTCGCAATAGGGGCAATGATGGCAAAGACACCAAGCAAACGCAGGAAGAACTCCTTCCTCCGCCACCCACGGAAACTCTCCACAGAAAAATCTTGCCGCCCAGAGCTTCCTGTAAGATGCGTTTCGAGCCAGGCTGGCTTACCCGGCTGAGCGTCGGAATCGGGTCTAAAAAGGGAATCGGCGAAGCTGTGCAGGCCCGCATCTATTTCAACGTCGAGCGATTCCAAGTTAAATCTTGGGATTTCGTCAAAATGTTCTTCGCATAGATGCGCGAGCCGCTCCATGGAGTTTTTCACAAAAGGGTTTGGGTGACGTAGCAGCCCTGGAAAGTGCGCCGACCCTGCCGGATCCAAGAAGTCATCCTCAGAGAGGAGCAGGGATTCGCCATCCGGTTCATGAATTTGTGACCAAAGCGCAGGGTCCGCAGCTACGGCAGTAAGTGTCGTATAGATCACCCAAGATGAGAAGTTGTCTATATTGGGACCGAAGTCATCGAGAGTCCGGTATGGGGACTGGTAATTTCGATGTCCAATTTCAGTGCCCCGTTCGCCCGCCAGCGATGGTACGAACAGACCGTCATAATCTACCAACCGTAACGTGCGATCGGGAGCCACCAACAAATTTCCATGCTGAAGGTCTCCATGGGCCATATTATTCCGATGTAGATCACCTACGATCCCGGCAAAGTTGCGAGCTACTTCGGCGACGGCTTCCTGGTCCTGGTAGTGACTATTTATCCAATGTGAAAGTTGCATGCCATCGACCCATCTCATTCTAAGGATAGGGTATCGAGAACCCTCCACGAGTATCCCCTCAGAGATGTACTCAAAATCCATTTTCCAGGGTTGTGAAAGGGAATCAATGTCGACTCGCGCGAGGTGCTCGCTGATCTTTTCATACCTACGTTCCTGACCCTGCACTTCCCTGGTGAAGCATTTAACGGCTGTGTGTTGAAGCCCGTCGGCGCCAATAAGCGAGAACACGGTTGCCGAACTCCCGGAGATAGGTTTCGGTACACCAATTGCATTCATTACAGGCTTGGTGTTCTTGAGCTCCAAGAGCTCGAAGCAGAGTCGCGTATTCTGTAGAGCTGTGGAATATTGAGACCCGGTAGGCATCCTTCGAGATTCGCGCTCATTTGCCGGATCGGCATGGGTACCGGTCATCCGATCACTCCGAAATGTAAATACGCATGAGGGTGATGTCGTCGTTGCGGAGTCTTCCGCTGATTATCATTGACGATAGCCAGGACTCGAATTCCGACCTATTCTCTGGGTGGCTGAATATTCTTACCTTATCTAGCACTTCTGTTATTTGGCTAGGAGCAGCGTTTTCGACGACAGACACGAACCAGGCAGCAAGGGCATCTGTCATGAGGAAGAACTCGTCGCCACACGTAAATGATCCACGATCAAAATAGGTGCGCTCGCATACAGCGTCCAAGTCGGCCTTGCTCCCCAAGAGATCCGGGCTAACCCCGAAATCTGCAGAGGACTGAACGGGAAATTGGCTGATAACTCTCTGACCCCTGATTTGAAATAGGCAAGAGTCTCCTAAGGCTGCCGCATGCCAGCGGCCCTCTGGTGCTTCTTCGAAATGCACAGCCAACAGCGTGGCGAATGCCCCCGATGTCAATTTCGCCTCTTCATACCAGCGCAATGGGCGACCAGAGGCAACACGTTGTGTTACGTATCTGGAAACCCAACTCTCCCAGTGGTCCATAGTCTGCATAATGAAATGGCGGAAACTATCCCCTGAGCCCGTGAAGCCGTCCGGAATGCAACGAGAACTGTCGGCGGCATGCCGGGTGATCATTCCTGCCCATTTCTTCGCAAACATGCTTTCAGTTGCGCCATCGGAAATGGCCACCGCGACGGGGCCAAGACGCTGACTGCCGAAAGAGAGGTCACGATCTATGCAAAAGGAGTCCTCGCACTCGTCCTCACTGCTCCCCTTCTTGGGGATTGACAACGCCTGTACTGCAATAGGGCGAGGATTCACCGCAAATCCGTTGCGCGCGTACCGATGTCGAGAAATTGAACAACGGCGGTAATATCTGCATTGTACACAAACCCGCGAGTTTCATCGCTGACTCGATGCCCTAGGGATGCCGCATAAGAGCGCATGTGGCCAGGAAGCGGGCTAGACATGGCAAAAAGGAGACGTGAGTATGAGTCTGGTAGTGCCTTTTCGGATTGGGGGAATGTAAGAGGCTGACCGCCGGCAGCTGACACGTGAAGGTTAAAAAGGAGGGGTGAGCCGTCTGCAGTGGTGTGGATGCAGATTGCGTTGCCAGCCTCGGTGGGATCGCCATCTGTGGACTGGCCATCGGTTAGGTTCAGTACAATCGGAGGAAATCCTCCTGGGTGTTCTTCTACCCACTTTGCTACCAAATTATCGGCGTACTGCAAAGCGCGATTCATAGGTGTTCCCCCGTGTGAGACCGGCTCCATCCAAACCGGAAAGCTTGCAGCGGTTTCGACGAGACCGCCTGCCCCGTCAGGAACCTTCCGGATGCGCTGATCCACTCTTGCCGGATTGTCCGCAATGAGTGACAGAGGAATTAGGTCACGTTCAGCGAGTTTACCGTCGAAAGCAGGGCCTACAGATTCACCGTATCCAATGACCGCAACATGAAAGTAATCGCGGACGCCTGATTCCTTGGCACATTTGATGGTCAGCTCATAAAGAAGGCGATTAATTGCGTCAGCGACCACTTCTGCCTTAGGCTGCGGGATGTCGCCGCCAATCGCACTCGCCATAGATCCGGATCGGTCTACTAGGAATACGATGCACGCAGGGTTACTGCGGCTGATCTCTGCTGAGTATGGCATCTCGGCCTCCTAGGCATTGTGATTCGGGTTGAGCCCAGGTTGCACCTGCCGACTGGCCCCCGTCAGGACTTCCTAGCCTAGTCTCACAGTGTGTCTATGGCAGGCTGTTGAGCTGAACTTGGGGGCAAGAGGCCGAGGGCTGAGTGTCGTGGGCGCAGGTCAAGGGTCGGCAACTCCGCGTTGCGCCAGCAGCCGTGACCAGGGATGTGGCACCAGTGTGTTCGCAACTGGGCCGATCGGCAGCACGTACTTCATAAGTGGAATTCAGAATTCCGGAACAGTGAGGCACTCTAAGCTATCCAGGCCGGAGCGAGGAGGAGCATGTCCGCGGAAGAGAGCAGTGCTGAGAGTGGCGCCAGCCGGCGTCTGGCTAGGTCCCTCAAGCGGCAAGTGGCGGAGGCGGAGGCGGTGCTGCTTGCGCGCCGCCGAACGAACCGCTGGTTTCGAGTTTGCTTGGCCGTGGTGGCAACCGCTGTCCTCGTCGGTGGGATAGCTTCGGCGGTCGCCTGGGGTAACGCAATCGCCGAAAAGGTGATTCTTGTTTGCTGTGTCCTCGTAGCTGCTTTCGGTGGAGTATCGGTATTTATCAAGGCGTGGGTTCGTGGGAAAAATCTACCCTCCCTAGAGGAGGTGGAAGCCACGCTTGAGAGAATTCGAGATGATCTGCGCTGGACAGAGGCAAGCAATAGCGTCGCGAGTCAGGTTAGTCAGAGCCTTTACAAGGCAGATGTGGCTGCACACATTGCACAGTATCAAGAAGAGAGCGATAAGTATCGCAAGATTCACAACAGGCTTCAGTCCGTAATCATTGTTGGATCGCTATGCACAACTACCGTAGCTGCGCTGCAATCGGGTGAGATGACGCTCGAGCAATGGATTACAGTTGGTTTGAGTTTTGCTGTCGGGCTTGCTGCAGGTTTTATGGGGTACTTCAAATTCCGTGAGCGAAGTTTCTACCTTCAGCAGACCGCAGACCTGATTGAACAAGAGGTCAACGCGATGACGTTGGGTATTGCAGACTACTCGGGGATGAACCGTCAAGAATCTCTCGCACGCCTCGTTGAGCGGGTGGAGGTGTTTCGGAACGAACAGCGGCGTCGGCAACAGCAATTGGATCAGCCAGTGGAAGAACAGACTGCCGGATCTGCTGAATGGAGTCGCTCCTCGACAGGGCTAGCTTGATTCGACCCGAGCATCTGAGGCTCTCGCTTGTGCTACGGCATGGCCGAGGCTAGGCCGTTCTCCCTGCCTGCTCACTAGCGCAGGCCCTGTCCGCCGTCGACCCAACACACCGTGCGTGGAGCGGGTGTGGCTCATGGCGTCCAGGTGGAGCGCCACTGTACGAACGACCTGGACGCTATGGGCCGCGTCCGCTTGGACAACGCGGCGTGCCCAGGGGCGAGAATTCCGAGACTGACACCAACGGGTCATTTTCTGCGCTGCCCGCCTTTTGGCTCACCAGTGTCACGGATCATCACGGTGAGGCCGGTGACGGCTGGCTCTGCCCGATGTCCTCGTAGCCCCATGACATGTAGAGCGCGTGGACCCTTCCGTCGCCTGCGGCCTCATTGACCATGAGCGTCACGTACGGCTCGTCGCGGGTGGCGAGGAGGGCGTCGTGGATGCGGCGGGCGGTGCCGGTCTTGCGCCAAGCCGGGCTGACGCCGATCTCCTGGAAGGCGATGGCCGGGTGCTTCGTGTGCTGCTCCGCCGGAGCGGGGTTGGTGCGCTGCCAGTAGCGGTCACCGTGTTCGATGCTGTTCCTGCATGTGTAGCCGACTCTTGGATGTGCGTGTACGTGAGGACGGCGTTGAACCCTCGGTTCGGTCCATTGTCGGTCACCGCGTTCGGCGAACGCGGTGACGGCGTAGTTGGACAGGTGCAGCAGCAGGAGGCGCACCTCGGCGTACACGTCAGACGATCGTCGCGGGCGGTGCCGAAAGCGGTGGGGTAGCGCGGCTGGCAGCAGGCTGCATGCTCATGCGGTCACCTTCCAAGAGGCGGTGTGCTCGTCCCAGGTATCCATGGCAGAGCTGACCGGTGCGAAGGTGCGCACAGCAACCCCGAACTCCCGCAGCATGCCTGTGACCCGGGCGTGTTGAGTAGCTACCTCGGCGGGCACCCTCATCGCGGTGGCCGTAGCGGCGTCGGGTGCACCCTGAGCGAGTTGGGCCTGTGCGAGCCGGGCGGTATTGATGGCGCGGTCACGCTGCACCTGAGGCGGAAGGAGGGTCAGGCTCCGGTGGGCGTGTGACTCAGCCTGCTCGTAGCATCCAAGGCGGAGGTACGCCGACAGCGCAAGGGTCTCGAGTTCTGCGCCGTTGCGAACGCCGGCCATCCACGCTGGACGATCGAGATCGGGATCGGCGCGCTCGTATGCGTCCTGAGCGCAGCCGAGAGCGTGCTTCACGGCAGTTGCGTCACCCGTGACGCCAAGGGTGGCGGCGTGGCGGGCGTGCCCCAGACATGCGAACAGTGGGTCCCGGCGGGTCAGATGCAGGTTGCGTGCGACATCGTTGGCGGCGATCGCATCGGCGGGGCGGCCCATGTGGCGGTACATGGTGCCCGCGTGACTCCAGATGCGGAACTTGATGGCCTGGTCGCCCGACATCTCGGCGAGTGCCTGGGCCTCACGCATGTGCGCCTTGGCGACGTCGTAGCGTCGGCCGTCGATGGCCGCCCACATCGCAGACGAGCGGAACGCGGCTCCTGAGGCATAGAGACTGCTGCGCACTCGTTGCGTGGCACTGCCCGCGTTCTGGAGGTTGAGCGCCTCGTCGGCGAGTGCTGCGGCCTGCATCTCGATGCGAGGCTGCCCGCCGTGTCGGTGGTCGCTGGCGATGATCTCGGCGAAGCGCTTGTTCAGCCGGTTGACGTCGCCCATGCCGATCCGGCGCGGTGACGCTGTCCCTGGGGCTGCTGCTGCGGCAGCTGCCGCAGCGATGCCGCCGAAGAGGGTGCGGCGCTTCATTCCGGGTTCCTCCTGGTGCGATGACGCTGGGGTGGGTGAAGGCCGACTTCGCGGAACGAACCCTAAGGCGACGGCGGGTAAGCCGGTGACGTTCTCAAGCGCGGTACGCGTTGCTGACTTCGGCCAAGTGACTCGGCCTGCCTTCCACGCACGGACCGATGAACCGTCGAGCCCGCCTATACGTCCCGTCAGCTCTTCAACAGCACTGTTGACGGCATCGGCCAGGCTGTTGGAGCTGTACCCATGCTCGGTCATCCACGCTTCAAGGGCGGTGTTGCGGATCGCGGCCATGCGGGCACGGTAGCTGCCGCGCTCTTGGCCCACCACGTAAAAGGCAGGTCAAAACGCCCTAGGCGAGCCTGTTGGGCGAGCGCTTGAAAGCCCTAACCGGCCTTCGGGGGAGCGGAGTTACCTAGATGCCAGTCACTCTTCGGGAGTGGCTGGTGACTATTTGTTCCCTCTCTGGAGAAGGAGGCTTGCCGTGCCCCACGAACAGACCCGGAGGAGCCGGCTCGCGTTGGCGGATACGCCCAATGCCGTCGCTCTGGCGCGGCTCCACACTGCTGATGTTCTCTCGGGCTGGGGCGTCTCCTCCGATGTCGTCGAGACGGCGAAGCTCCTGGTGTCCGAGCTGGCGACCAACGCCGTGCGGCACGCGGAGGAAGGTGAGGCACCCACGCTTCCGTTCTCGTCGCAGAGCACCGTGCAGACCTTCGAGCTGTTGTTGGAGGTCTCGCCCGATGCCGTCAGGCTTTCGGTGTGGGACCGCGATGTGAGGGCGCCCGTTCTGAAGGAGGTCGGCGTCGACGCGACGGGTGGGCGCGGAATCTTCATCGTGGCGGTGATGAGCAGTAACTGGGGTTACCACCTGGCCCGTGGCCTGCCGGGCAAAGTGGTGTGGGCTGAGATCGCCCTCGCATTCGCGAGCCCGGATAAGAGCCGCGACTCTTCGGTGTCGTCCGCGGGCCGGCGTGCAACGGCTGACCTCCGTGCGTCCGGGGATACGCGGGCCGACCCGAACTTGATCGGTCGCGTACTCGTCGGCATCAAAGAACTCTGAGCGCGCCGACCGAATCCCCTCCGCCCGCTCAGATTGCTGCCCGTGGCTCCGTACAGAAGTCGCCGAGTCAGGGCCTTGCGGGATGCGACCGGAGCGAGTTGACCACTGACAGGTGTTGGACCTACCCCCACGAGGACATTCCGATGACGAATTCGCTGACGACTGCGGCGGCCACGACTCGCGCGCTGAAGCTAGTCCTGGAGTACGCCGGTCTCGGCTTCGAGCTGGAGGAAGGCGGCGCTCCGGGTGGCTGCCGTCTGCGGTTGACTCCCTCGGCCGCCCACCCCTGGACGCGCGGAAACGTGCGGGCCCACCTACTCGCCGAAGGCATCGCCGCAGAGGTGGCACGTTCTGAACAGCCTCTGTCCTGCCCCGGCCGCGAGCTGCTTCTCCTCCTGCCTTCGGAACAGGAAGTCCGGTCTCTTGGGCGGCTGTTCGAGGCCCGTCTCACCGAGGTGCAGAACGCGGCATTGCAGCTGCATCGCGCGCTGGCGCGCATCGGCGTCGAGCGGCGCCTGGACATCCAGACCATGGGGGAGCGGGCCCTCATCGACATCGGCGTGTTCGATACGGACGCGGCCACGCAGCTGTACCGCAGTCTCGGCGGTGACGATGCGGTTCTGTGTGGCTTCGACCTCGGGGACTGGCACGACCACGAGCGGTTCGCCCGGGAACTGGAGCGGGTGATCTCCGCGACCGGCCAGGTGACGCTGATCGAGTCGGTGCCCACCTGCGGGCACTGCCGGGGTCGGCGCGGCGGCAACCGCATCCGCTTCGACTACCTGGATGCCGATGACGCTCTGCTCCTCGCGGACACCTTGCTCCGGGCCGTCGCATCGGCAGGCTCGGCCCAGGTCCCACGACCCCTGCCGGCGCGGACGCGACCGTAGCGGCGGTGGCGCGTGTGCGGCCGTCGATGTCAGGCAGGCCGGGGAGTGATGCTCACCGCGCGGTAGTCGTAGCCGTCCTGCTTGAAGCCGGGCGCTTCCCAGGTGAGATCGACCTTCTGCCCCGGTGACAGCGTGCGGAAGCCGGGCACCTGGATGTCGGCGTAGTGGCCGAAGCAGCCTCCGGGAGTCTCGGGTGAGTCGAGGACGCCCCACCCCTCCTCATCGTTCCACTCGCGCACAGTCGCGGTCACGACTGCCGTCTCCTTGTGGAGCTTTCCGCGACGCCCCATGTGCCGCTCCCTTCCCTCATGGCCGCAGGAGGCGGTCACACGGTGATCATTCCAGCTCCTCCGCCGTCATGGGTCCCGGACGGGCTTCTCCTGGAGGAGGAGTCCTGGGGTGCCCGCCTCCCAGCACCGTGACTCCGGTCCGCGCATCCGCAGCGCGCGAGAAGGGCGTGGAGTACGGGACCGTATCCGTACTCCACGCCCTGGTTCGGGGAAAACAGGAGGCCGCGGCGGTAGTGCGAAGGGGGGCTGCACGGGCCTTCAGGTCTGGTGACCGGGCCGCCCGCCCGCGTACCACCGCACTGGCATCGCACCGCCGCCGCGGCCTCGTCCTGCCCGTGCCGTGGAACAACCCCTCATCCGGGTGGACGCGTCGGCACGGGCTCGGTGGAGGCTCAGTCCTCGCGCAGGGCGCGGACCGCCTCCTCCACGCGCTTGCCGTAGTCGGCGTCGGCGGCGTGGAAGTGGGCGAGGTTCTTCTCGATCACGTCGTCGCGGGTGACCTGCGAGAGTCCGCCCGCGATGTTGGCGACCAGGCGGTCCTTCTCGTCCGCCGACATCAGCCGGTAGAGCTCGCCCGCCTGGAAGAAGTCGTCGTCCTTCGTGTGCAGGGGCGCCTCGTGCGTACCCGTCCAGCCGTGCACCGCGAGCGGCGAGGCGTGGGCGGCGCCGGTCTGCGCGGGGCCCGCGTACGAGTTGGGCTCGTAGTTCTTGTCCTGGCGTGAGCCGTAGCGGGTGGCGTGCAGCCCGTCGCGGCCGTAGTTGTCGACCGTCGCCGCCTTCGGCGCGTTGACCGGGAGCTGGGTGTGGTTGATGCCCAGCCGGTAGCGCTGCGCGTCGGCGTACGCGAACAGCCGGCCCTGGAGCATCTTGTCCGGGGACGGGCCGATGCCGGGCACGAAGTTGTTCGGCGAGAACGCCGCCTGCTCCACCTCGGCGAAGACGTTGTCCGGGTTGCGGTCCAGCACCAGGCGGCCGACGCGCTGGAGCGGGTAGTCGGCGTGCGGCCAGACCTTCGTCACGTCGAACGGGTTGAAGCGGTAGTCCGCCGCCTCCGCCGCCGGCATGACCTGCACATACAGCGTCCAGGACGGGTTGACGCCCCGCTCGATGGCCTGGAGCAGGTCCGTCTGGTGCGAGTTGGCGTCCTTGCCGACCTGCTCGGCGGCCTGCTCGGCGGAGAGCGAGCGCACACCCTGGTTGGTCTTGAAGTGGTACTTGACGAAGAAGGCCTCGCCCTCCGCGTTCGTCCACTGGTACGTGTGCGAGCCGAAGCCGTTCATGTGACGGTACGAGGCGGGGATCCCGCGGTCGCCCATCAGCCAGGTGACCTGGTGCGTCGCCTCGGGGGAGTTGGCCCAGAAGTCCCAGACGTTGTCCGGCTCCTGGCGGCCCGTGAAGGGGTCCCGCTTCTGGGAGTGGATGAAGTCGGGGAACTTCACCGGGTCCTTGATGAAGAACACCGGGGTGTTGTTGCCGACCAGGTCGTAGTTGCCCTCGTTCGTGTAGAACTTGAGCGCGAAGCCACGGGGGTCGCGGACGGCGTCCGCGCCGCCCAGCGAGTCGGCGACGGTCGAGAAGCGGATGAACGTCTCGGTGCGGCGGCCCACCTCGGAGAGGAAGTCGGCGCGGGTGAAGCCGGTGACGTCGTCGGTCACCTCGAAGTAGCCGTACGCGCCGGAGCCACGGGCGTGGACGACGCGCTCCGGGATGCGCTCACGGTTGAAGCGGGCCAGCTTCTCCAGCAGGTGCTGGTCCTGGAGGAGGATCGGCCCGCCGGCGCCGGCCGTGGCGGAGTTCTGGTTGTCGGCGACCGGGGCGCCTGACTCGGTCGTGAGCACACGCTGGGACATGGAGGCCTTCCGTACGGGGCTGCTGACGGCTTCAGGAGCGTAGATTCGCCGCGATCGGTGCGTCAACAGTTTGTTGAAATTGGAGGATGAGGTTCCGGGCCGCGGCGGCGCCTGGGCGCGACAGGACAGGTGTCAGCGCCACCGCGGCCCGGAGTTCGGGGGGCCCTGGCCGTGGGAGGCCGGGCCGGGGTGTCAGACCTGGGAGCCGGAGAGCCGCTCGACCGAGCGCAGCAGCGCGGAGTGGTCCAGGCCGCCGTCGCCCTGCGCGCGCAGGGAGGCCACCAGCTGGGCCACGACCCCGCCGACGGGCAGTGCCGCGCCGACGTTGCGAGCGGCGTCCGTGACGATGCCCATGTCCTTGTGGTGCAGGTCGATCCGGAAGCCGGGGGCGAAGTCCCGCTTGAGGAAGTTGTCCTTCTTACGGGTCAGGACCGTCGAGCCGGCGAGCCCGCCGTTCAGCACGTCGAGCGCGGCGGCGAGGTCCACCCCGGACTTCTCCAGGAAGACGACGGCCTCGGCGCAGGCCTGGATGTTGACCGCGACGATCAGCTGGTTGGCCGCCTTCACCGTCTGGCCGGAGCCGTGCGGCCCGCACAGCACGATGGTCTTGCCGAGCGCGTCCAGCAGCGGCTTCGCGGCGTCGAAGTCGCTCTGCTCGCCGCCGACCATGATGGACAGGACGGCCTCGATCGCACCGGCCTCACCGCCGGAGACGGGGGCGTCCAGGACGCGGATGCCCTTGTCCCCGGCGCTCGATGCGAGGTCCACGGAGGTCTGCGGGGTGATGGAGGACATGTCGATCAGCAGGGCGCCCCGCCGGGCGTTCTCCAGGATGCCGTCCGGCCCGTACGCGATGGCCTCGACCTGCGGGGACGCGGGCACCATGGTGATGACGACATCGGCGTCGCGCACGGCCTCCGCGATCGAGGCGGCACCCGTGCCACCCGCCGCCACCAGCCGGTCGATCTTGTCCTGCTCCAGGGTGTAGCCGGTCACCTGGTATCCGGCCTTGATCAGGTTCTCGGACATGGGGGAGCCCATGATGCCGAGTCCGATCCAGGCGACCTTGGGGAGGTTGCTGCTCATGAGGGTGCCTTCCGGTGAGCGTGTGTACGGGGGAGGGGCCGGCCTCAGCGGGAGGCGCGGGCCTCGGCGGGGAGCCAGCCGAAGGCCTCGGCGCTCGGCCGGTCGCCGGGCTTGTACTCCAGGCCGACGCGGCCGGCGTAACCGGCCTCGGTCAGCTCGTCGAGGAGGCGCTCCAGCGGGAGCGAGCCGGTGCCGGGCGCACCGCGCCCCGGGTTGTCGGCGATCTGGACGTGGCCGGTCTTCGCGGCGTACGTCTTGATCACCTGGCTGAGGTCCTCGCCGTTCATCGACAGGTGGTAGAGGTCCAGCAGGAACGTGGCGTTGCCCAGGCCCGTCGCCTCGTTGACCCGGTCGACGACCTCGATGCCCGCCGGTGCGCTGACCAGGGGGTAGAGCGGCGATTCCACGGCGTTGAGGGTCTCGATCAGGAGGGTCGCCCCGATCCGGTGGGCCGCGCGGGCGGCCAGGACCAGGTTCTCCAGGGCGAGTTCGTCCTGGACGGCGGGGTCCACGCCCTCGACCCGGTTGCCGTACAGCGCGTTGAGCGCCGTGCAGCCCGCCGAGGCCGCGAAGTCCGCCGCCACGTCGATGTTGGCGCGGAAGCGGTCGGACTCCTCGCCGGGCAGCGAGAGCGCCCCGCGGTCCGGGCCCGGGAGCCGGCCCGCGTAGAAGTTCAGCCCCACCAGCTGGGTGCCCGCGTCGTCGAGCGCCTTCTTCAGGGCGTCGAGCTCGGCCTGCGCCGGGGTGGGGGTCTCGATCCACGGCCACCAGAGCTCGACCGCCGTGAAGCCCGCGGCGGCCGCCGCCGCGGGGCGCTCCAGGAGCGGGAGTTCGGTGAAGAGGATCGAGAGGTTCACATCGAAGCGCTGGTCCGAGAAACCCATCGTGCGCTCCTTCCGTATCGCGGAAGTTTGTTTCTGCTTAATGGAAGATTGCCTGGAGTCCGGTGAGGCTGTCAAGAGGGCACCCGAATTCCGGACAGACGGGAGCGGGGCGGAGGCCCGTGCGCCCTCCGCCCCGCTCCTGCTCACAACTGCCTGGTCAGGCCCCCGGTACCGTGTCCTCGAACGTCGTGCCCGAGGCCCGGTACTCGCCCACCAGCGCCGACACCTGCGCGGGTGAGAGGACCTGGTCCTTCACATGCAGGACGTAGTCCACCTGCTGGTCGTACGAGCGGGGCGTGGTGCTGCTCTGGCCCGCCAGATCGATCAGCCACTGGTTGAAGTTGATCGACATCGGCCGCTCGGGGAGGTACTGCGCCCCGTGCGTGCCGAAGAGCTGGCCGTCGATGTAGTACGTGATGGCGGAGTCGTCGATCGTCACCACCAGGTCGTGCCACCCGGCATAGCTCTGCCGTGCCTCGCTGTGCTGGTTGACGGCCTCCCACGGGTCGGGCCGGTAGGTCTCCCAGGAGGTGGTGTAGAGGATGTTCGAGGGCTCGCCCCAGCCGCCGTTGGGCAGGTACTCGAAGTCGTACTCGGCGTAGTCGTCCGCCATCGGCGCCTTCAGGTCGTTGATGGTGAAGAAGGTCTGCACGAGGTGGTCCCCGTCGGGCCCCGACCTCGGGGCGTCGCTGAACTTCACCCGGGCCGCATAGGTGCCGTTGCGGAACTTCGTGGACTGCGTGAGGATCTCGGTCTGCACCGTGGAGGCGCCCGTACCCGCCGTCGACGTCTCCAGGTTCATCACCGAATTGCCGCCCTGGCTGCTGAAGGTGACGTTCTCCGGGGCCCAGACGGCACCCGGCACCCCGGGGCCTCCTGAGTTGGAGCGGACGCTCCAGCCGTGCGCCGCGATCTTCGGATCCGTGTGGCCGCTGTAGTCGAAGTCGTCGAACAGGGTGGGCCCGTCGGCCGGCGGGTCGGTCGGGGGATCGGTCGGGTCGGTCGGACCCCCGCCCCCGGGAGCCTCGCCCCAGGCCGTGACGGAGCCCAGCTGCGCGGTGACCTTCGGCCAGTCGCCGTACGTGGTCCGCTCGGGCCCGAAGGAGTAGTCGTCGCTCTGCCCGAGCGTCTGCCAGTCCGCGCGGTGGAAGCGCAGCTGCATGTCCCCGGTGTCCGCGCCCGGCGCCAGCGAACCCGCGCCGGAGGTGAAGCCGATCTCCAGATAGCGGTCGGCGGTGGCGGTCGGGTTCGCCAGCGGCTTGAAGGTCCCGGTGATGTTGCCGCAGCCCTTCACCGCCCAGGAGCAGGCGAAGCTGTACGCCGCCGACGCGGACTCGCCCTTGAAGTAGTAGCGCACCTTGACGTCGGAGAGCGGCACACTCGCGCTCCCCGTGTTGCGCACCTTCAGCCAGGGCTCGCTCTGGTCGGCCGTCGCGCCCGACGCGCTCGTACGGTACTGGACGACGAGCCCGCCGGCCGCCGCCGCACCGGCGGTCGACGGCAGGGCGGCGAGGGCCGTGCAGCCCAGGGCCAGGGTGACGGCGGCGGCCGACGCCGCGCGGATACGGCTCCTGCGGAATGTCCTCATGGGGGTGCTCCTCATGGCGGTGTTCCTCTCCGGAACGGTGGGGGAAGTGCTACCGAGGGGGTCGCGCTGTACCTGCGGAGGCGGTCGCCAGGGACCGCGTGGTCAGAGGGCGGTAGCGGACGCCGAGGGCGTCCAGCCGGGCGGTGTGGTCGCGCAGCCGCTCGACGAAACCGGCCCAGTCGCCGCGCCCGCCGGACCAGGCACGGTCCGCCAGGGCGCACAGCCGGGGATAGGTGAGGTACTCGATCCGGTCCGGTGTCGTCACGTACTCGGTCCACAGCTGCGCCTGGGTGCCCAGGACGCGGGCCGCCTCGTGGGGCTCCCAGCCCCGTGGCACCGGCTCGTTCGCGTGGACGGCGTACAGCGGGACGGGGTCGCCCCGCTGGGCGGGCGGCTCGGCCGGATCCGTGGACTGGGCGTAGTCCAGATAGGTGGCGCGGTGGTGCGCCGTGACCACCTGGTGCCCGCGCCGCGCGGCGGTGAGGGCGTGCGCGGGGTCGCGCCAGGTCATCACGGTGAATTCGGGGGGCAGTTCGCTCCCGGTCTCCGCCCAGCCGGTCGGCCGGCGGCCGTGCTCCACGAGGAACGAGCCGATCCGGCCCATGAACCAGCCGTGCAGATCCGCGGGGGCCCGGAGCCCCTCGGCCGCCGCGCGGGCACGGGCCGTCGGGCTCTCCTCCCACTCGCTGGTCGGGCACTCCTCGCCGCCGATGTGGACGTACGGGGAGGGGAAGACGTCCATGACCTCCTCCAGCACGGTCCGGCAGAAGTCGAAGACCTCCTCGTGCACGCCGAACACGGTGTCGCAGACGCCCCACCGGGTCCACACGTCGAGGTTCCGCTCCGGGTGGTTGCCCAGGTGGGGGTAGGCCGCGAGGGCGGCGCGCACATGGCCGGGCATCTCGATCTCCGGCATGACCGTCACCCCCCGATCCTGGGCGTACCGGACCAGGTCACTCAGCTCCGCCCTGGTGTACGACCCCGCGTGCGGCACCCCGTCGGACAGGGACTGGGCCCGGTGCCCGCCCACCGACGTCAGCCGGGGGAACGCGTCGACCGGCATCCGCCAGCCCTGGTCGTCCGTGAGGTGCAGATGCAGGACGTTGAGCTTGTGCAGCGCCATCAGGTCCACGTACCGGCGCAGATAGGAGACGGGCTGGAAGTGCCGGGCGACATCGAGCATCGCGCCGCGCCACGGGTACCGGGGTACGTCGCTGATCTCGACGCACGGCAGCTCCCAGGACACTCCGCGCGCACCGCCCGACAGCGCCTCGGGCGGCAGGAGCTGACGGATCGTCTGGACGCCCCGGAGCAGCCCGTCCGGCCGGGCGGCCCGCAGCAGGAGCGCCTCCGGGCCGACCGTGAGGCCGTACCCCTCGTCGCCCAGCCCGCCGAGGTGCGGGTCGAGCGCCAGGACGACACGGCCGTCGGCCGAGGGCGGCAGCGGCAGGCCGGTCGTCGGCCCCAGGAGGGTACGCAGCAGGTGCGCCGCTCCCTCCGCACCCGGCAGGGCGCGTACGGAGGTGTCCTGACCCAGGACGAAGCGGCCGGGGCGGGGCGAGACCTTGCGGGGCCGGGGGACGAGGGAGAGCTCGGGGCGTGATGCGGGCACGGAGGGCCTCCGGGGCAGGGGGTTTCGGACGGTTCGCGGGTACGCCGGCGGGCTCAGCCCTTGACGGCGCCGGCAGCGAAACCGGAGGTCACATGGCGCTGGAGCAGCAGGAAGATCACGAGCGCGGGCAGGGCGAAGAGTGTCGAGGCGGCCATGGTCGCGCCCCAGTCGGTGCCGAAGGTGTTCTGGAAGGAGGAGAGCCAGACGGGCAGGGTGCGGTTGTCCTGCTGCTTGATGATCAGGAAGTTGGCGTAGGCGAACTCGTTCCAGGCGGTGATGAATCCGAAGAGCGAGGTCGCCATCAAGCCGGGGGCGAGCAGCGGCAGCGCGACCCTCACGAAGGCGCCGGTCCGGGTGCAGCCGTCGACCTGGGCGGCCTCCTCCAGCTCCGGCGGGATGGTCGCGAGGAACCCCCGCAGCACCACGATCGTGAACGGCAGCGTGATCATGAAGTAGACGAGGGTCAGCGTCGGCAGCCGGTCGAGCATGTCCGTGTCGCGGGAGATGATGTAGATCGGGATGATCAGCGACTCCCAGGGCGCCATCTGGGCGACGAAGACCAGCAGCATGAACTGCCGCCGGCCCTTCCACCGCAGGCGCGCCACGGCGAACGACGCCCCGAGCGCCACGGCGAGGGAGAGCAGTACCGCCCCCAGCGTGACCAGGACGCTGTTGCGCCAGAACAGTTCGAAGCCGTCCGCCTCGACGGCCCGCCGGAAGTGGTCCAGCGTCCAGGTGTAGGGGATCAGCCGGGGCTCGGCGGACTGGATGTCCCGGGACGGCTTGAAGGCGGTGGAGATCATCCAGTACACGGGGAACAGACAGACCACGACGGTCACGACGGCGGCGGCGTTCAGCGGGATCCGCCGGACACGGGGGCGCAGCAGGGTCATCGGAGCTCGTCCTCCTGACGGAACATCTGGCGGAAGTAGAGGACCAGCACCCCGGACATCAGGACCACGGTGATCATCGACGCGGCGGAGCCCAGGTCGTAGCGCTGGCTGGAGAGCGCCGTCTGGACCGCGTACACGGGCAGGATGGTGGTGGCGTCGCCGGGGCCGCCGCGCGTCATCACCCAGATCTGGACGAACGCCTTGAAGGTCCAGATCACCTCCAGGGAGAGGACCAGCATGAAGATCGGCCGCAGGATCGGGAAGGTGAGCGAGCGGAAGATGCGGGCGCCGGAGGCGCCGTCCAGGCGGGCCGACTCGTACAGCTCGACGGGGACGGTCGTCAGCGCCGAGTAGAGGGTGACCGCCGCGAACGGCACGGACTGCCAGACGATCAGCAGGACCAGGATCGTGAAGGACGCCGTACCGTTCGCGAACCACGGATAGCGGTCGAAGGAACCGAAACCGAGCGCGGTCAGCAGCTGGTTGACGATGCCGAACTCCGAGTGGAACAGCCACTGGAAGACCGTCGTGGCCGCGACCACCGGCATGGCCCAGGCGAGCACCAGCGAACAGAGCACGACCGTACGGCCGACGCGTCCCAGGCGCTCCGTCATCAGGGCGACCAGCGTCGAGATCACCATGATCAGGACGACGTTGACGGCCATGAAGACGAAGGTCCGGCCGGTCACCTCCCAGAAGCGCGGGTCGGACAGCAGCGTCCGGTAGTTGCGCAGCCCCACGAACTCGGCGTCCCCGCTGATCAGCTGGCGGAGCCGGAAGTCCTGGAGGGAGATCACCACGGCCCGCACCAGCGGGTACACCAGCAGATAGAGCATGCCGCCGATCGCGGGGGCGATCAGGGCGTACGGCCAGAGCCCCTGCGGGGACCGTCCGGGCCGCCGCCCCGGTGGTGCCTGCGGGGGACGGGTGACGCGTGGAGCGGGCCGCTCACGTACAGCCGGCACGGCGGGCCTCCTCTCGGTGTCGGGAACGGACGGGCAGGTCAGGAGCCGGAGTTCATGGCCCGGGTGATGTCCGCGGAGGCCTTGGCCGCCTCCTCGGCCGCGTCACCGCCGGTGAGGACGGCGGTCATGTAGTCCTTGACCGGGTTCTCGGCCTCGACCGCCGCCCAGCCGGGTGTGTTCGGCGTCGCGTGCCCGTTCGCCGCGCCCACTGCCATCGCCGAGGCACCCGGGTCGCCCGCCACGGCCGGGGCGAGGGAGGTCCGGTTGGGCACATAGCTCATGGCCACCGCGAGCTTCTTCTGCCAGGCGTCGCCCGTGAGCTCCTTGATGAAGGTCACCGCCGCCTCGGGATGACCGGACGCGGCGGGGACGACCAGGTCGGAGCCGCCCGTGAACACCGCGCCGGGGGTGCCGGCGGTCTTGCCCGGGATCGGGAAGAAGCCCAGCTTCCCCTTGAGCTCCGGATTGTTCTCGACGACCACATTGGCCCCGCCGGGGGTGGAGATGACCTGCGCCACCTGCCCCTGCGCCATCACCTCGGCCTGCGGCGGATCGTCCTCGTCGGAGTCCTTGGGGCCCTTGCCGAGCGCCTGGAGCTGCGCGTAGAAGGCCATGCCCCGCTGCGCCTCGGGGGTGTCGAGCGCGCCCTTCCAGGTGCCGCCCGACTCGGTGGCGAAGTCGCCGCCCTCGTCCCAGATGAACCCGCCCAGGGCGTACCAGAGCTGGCCCGGAAGGTAGATGCCCTGGGTGCCGCCCTTGTTCAGCTTCGTGGTGGCGTCGATCCACGCGTCACGGGTGGTGATCCGCGCGGCGTCGACGCCGGCCTTCTCGAACAGGTCCTTGCGGTAGATCACGACCCGGTTGGCCGCGTAGTACGGGATGCCGTACTGCTTCCCCTCGTACGCACCGGGCTCGGCCAGCCCTTTCAGCCAGTCGTCGCCGTTCAGCTCGTCCTTCCTGTCGCTGAGGTCCAGCAGCCCGCCGCTCTCTGCGAACTGGGCCACCTGCGTGTTGCCCGCCTCGATGACGTCCGGGGCGTCGTTGCTCGCCAGGGCGGCGGTGATCTTCTGGCCGATGCCGTCCCACTCCTGGATCTGGATCCTGACGTCGATGTCGGGGTGGGCGGCCTCGAACCCCTCGGTGAACTCCTTCTGGAACGCGGCCGAGACGCTGTCGCGCATCAGCCACACATCGACCGTCGTCACGCCCCCGGCCTCGTCGGCGCTGTCGCCGCCCGAACTGCAGGCACTGAGAGCGGCGGCCGTCACGAGCGCGGACACACCGGCAAGCAAGCGGTACTTCACGGTTCACCTCAACGGGAGCAGAGACCTGACCACCTGACCAGTGAAGCCCACTGGACAGCTCACCTCTTGGTGGTGGATGAAGGTGGCATAGACCAATGAGGTCGTCAACCCCTTGCGTACAAAGGCGTTTTGGACCATCTGGTGTCCACCGTCCCCTGTTCTTGCCGACGGAAGTGGATAGACTCCTCCTGACCAGTGGTCATCGTTGGCTCAACTGGTAAAGGGAACGGGACGCGCGAAGGGGAACGCATGAAAGCCGACGTACCGGGGACGGTGCTCAAGCGGGAACGGGCGCGCGACGCGGTCCTGGAGCTGATCGAGAGCCGCAGCCCCGGCGACGCCATCCCGTCCGAGCGGTCCCTGTGCGCCCTGCTGGGCGTGTCCCGCCCGACCCTGCGGGCCGCCGTCGACGAGCTGGTGGCCGCCGGGCTGCTCGTCCGCGAGCACGGCCGCGGGATGTTCGTGGCACCGCGGAAGATCACCCAGGAGCTGGTCTCGGCCGACCTCGCCCTGAGTGTTCCGCAGGCGGCCGGGGCCTGGTCGAGCCGGCTGCTGGAGTTCACGACCCTCCAGGCCGGCGCCCGGGTCGGCCGCAAACTGCGGATGTCGCCCGCCGACGAGATCGTGTACGTCGCACGGCTGCGCCTGGTCGACGGCGCCCCGATGGCCATCGAGCACCTGCACATCAGGGCGGCGCTCGTCCCCGGCCTGTCGGCGCAGGAGCTGGAGGACGGCGACCTCTACGAGCACCTGCGCCACACCCACGGGGTGCATGTCCGCGAGGCGGTCCAGGCCATCGAGCCCACCGTCGTCACCCGGGCGGAGGCCCAGCTCCTGGAGGTCCCCGAGCTCTCTCCCGCCCTGCTCTTCGAGCGCCTGACCTCGGACACCGCCGGGCAGCCCGTGGAGTACGTCCACTCGCTCTACCGGGGCGACCGCTACCGGATCGTCTCCCGGCTGGCGCTGGGCCCGGCCGCCGCCACCGCCCCGCTGGTCAGGGACGGGCACCACCCGGGGATCCCGCCCGGGGACTTCGCGCACGGCGACCCGATCGCGTCGTCCACCCGGGGGGACATCCAGGCCGGGCCGTGAGGGCGCGGGGCGTCCGGGAGGGCTCGTTCGGGCTCTCCGGCGCGGTGCCGGTGTGCCTTAGGGTCGGGACGAGCCGTGCGAGCCGAGGGACGCGGCGGGACATCAGGGAGGCACCGTGCGCTTGAGGGTGGAATTCACCACCGAGCCCTTCGATCTCGACGAGGCACCCGCCCACGCGGTGGTGGCCCGCGAGGTCATCCAGACCGCCGACCTGGACGCGGTGGACGTGGGCCCGTTCGGGAACACCGCCGAAGGGGGCGCGGACGAGGTCCTCACCGCCGTGGACTCACTGCTGCGCAAGGCCCTGGAATCCGGCGCCACCCGGGTCTCCCTCCAGCTCAACGTGATCGGGGAGGACACCCCGTGACCGGACCGGCCGACCACCCGCTGGTCACCGCGGTGAAGCCGCTCGTCGACGCGATGGGGGCCGAACTGCTCGCCCCCGAGCAGGCCACCACCGAGGACGTGGTGCTCGCCTGGGAGGGCGCCGACGTCATAGCCGTACGGCTGCCGCAGCTCTCCGAATCGCTCGACCACATCCTGGCCGCGATGGAACGGCGGCACGGGATGCCGCTGGCCGAGCTGGACCGCAAGACCAAGCAGGGCGTCGTACGCACCCTGGAGGCACGCGGTGCCTTCTCCGTGCGCCACGGTGTGGAGACCGTGGCGGGCGCGCTCGGCGTCAGCCGCTTCACGGTCTACAACTACCTGAACCGGGACAATGCCGCCAAGGCCGAGTAGCGCGACGTAATGCGGTGCAATGCCGTCGTCCGGGAGTCCGGGCGGCGGCATCATCTGTTCGTGGAATTTCAACAAACTGTTGACGTGGTGTTGCGGAGGGCGTTAGCTATCCGCAGCCCGACAACGCACAGCGAAAAAGCCACGGAGGCTCCCGTGACTACGAGCTCCACACCGGGCCTCGCCCGGTTCAACACCCTGGCGGCCGGAGAGGCCACAGCCGCGCTGCACGAGGTGTGCGCCAGTGCGGCATGGGGAAGCTTCATCCTCACCCACCGGCCGTACGACGGTCCGGAAGCCCTGTTCTCCGCGAGCGACGCCGCCATGGCCGAGCTCTCCCCGGAGGACCTGGCCGAGGCCATGGCCGGTCACCCGCCGATCGGCCGCCCCAAGCCGGGGGACCCGGCCTCCGCCCGTGAGCAGCGGGGGATGGCCGGTGCGTCCGAGGAGCTCAAGGCGGAGATGCTCGAACTCAACCTGGCCTACCAGGAACGGTTCGGACATGTCTTCCTGATCTGCGCCACCGGAGCCACCGGTGAACAGATGCGGGACGCGCTGAGGGCGCGGATCGGCAACTCGCCCGAGCAGGAACGCGAGATCGTCCGCACCGAGCTGGGCAAGATCAACCGCATCCGGCTGACCCGCCTCGTGCAGGACTCCTGAGACCTCGTACCACCCGAAGAGAACAAGGAGCGTGACGGTCTTGAGCACCGACACCACCGCATCGGTGTCCACCCACATCCTGGACACCAGCATCGGACGTCCCGCCGAAGCCGTCACCGTCTCCCTGGCCGCCCGCAGCGGCGGCGACGCGCAGTACGTGGCGCTCGGCGGATCCGCGACCGACGCGGACGGGCGCTGCAAAGACCTGCCGGCCCTGCCGGAAGGAACCACCCATGTACGGCTCGTCTTCGACACCGAGTCGTACTTCACCGCGAAGAAGCAAGCCGAGGCGCAGCAGGACGCCCCCCGCGTAAGGGACAGCGGCGCGTTCTTCCCGGAGGTGGCGATCGCATTCGCCGTCACCCCGGGCGAGCACTATCACGTACCGCTGCTGCTCAACCCGTTCGGCTACTCCGTTTACCGAGGGAGCTAGCAGACAATGCCCACGATTCTCGGCCAGAACCAGTACGGCAAAGCAGAGAACCGCGTCGTCAAGATCACGCGGGACGGCGACACCCACCACATCAAGGACCTCAACGTCTCGGTCGCCCTCTCCGGCGACATGGACGACGTCCACTACTCCGGCTCCAACGCCAACGTCCTGCCGACGGACACCACCAAGAACACGGTGTTCGCCTTCGCCAAGGAACACGGCATCGAGTCCGCCGAGCAGTTCGGCATCCACCTCGCCCGGCACTTCGTGACCTCGCAGGAGCCGATCGAGGTGGCCCGGATCCGGATCGAGGAGTACGCCTGGGAGCGCATCGCGACCTCCGACGGCAACTCCCGGTTCATCGGCGCCGACGGCGTCAAGCACTCCTTCGTCCGCAAGGGCCAGGAGACGCGCACCACCCAGATCACCTTCGACGGCGAGAGGTGGGAGGTCATCTCCGGCCTCAAGGACCTCACCGTCATGAACTCCACCAACTCGGAGTTCTGGGGCTACGTCAAGGACAAGTACACGACGCTGAAGGAGGCGTACGACCGCATCCTCGCGACCGACGTCTCCGCCAGGTGGCGCTACAACTGGACCAGCGACGAGGAGCGCATGCCGAACTGGGAGAAGTCCTACGAGCAGACGCGCAAGCACATGCTCCAGGCCTTCGCGGAGACGTACTCCCTCTCCCTCCAGCAGACCCTGTACCAGATGGGTTCGCGCATCATCAACAGCCGCAGCGAGATCGACGAGATCCGCTTCTCGCTGCCGAACAACCACCACTTCCTGGTGGACCTCGAACCGTTCGGCCTCAAGAACGACAACGAGGTGTACTTCGCGGCCGACCGCCCGTACGGCCTCATCGAGGCGACGGTGCTCCGGGACGGCGTCGAGCCGAAGATCCCGGTCGACATGACCAACCTCTGACGCGGTGCTGAACCGGCCCCCGCCCCCAGCGGGACGGGGGCCGGTCATCCCGGAGGGACATTCCATGGCACAGCCTGCAACGGGGCCGGCGAAAGGCCCATGTACACCGACACCGGCCGCTGCCGGCACGGCAGTTCACCCGGTGGACGAAAAGCTTCCGCCCTCGCGGCTCCTCCCCGCCGCGCTCCAGCACATCGCCGCCATGTACGCGGGCGTCGTCACCCCTCCGCTCATCATCGGACAGGCCGTCGGACTCGACGCGGCCGGCATGACCCGGCTGATCGCGGCGAGCCTCCTGATCGCCGGACTCGCCACCCTGCTCCAGACACTGGGCGCCGGACGCTTCGCCGGGAACCGGCTGCCGTTCGTCAACGCGGCGTCCTCCGCCGGGATCGCGCCGATGCTCGCCATCGCCGAGACCAGCGCCCCCGGCCACCAACTCCCCGCCATCTACGGGGCGGTGCTCGTCGCCGGCGTCTTCTGCCTGGCCGTCGGACCCTTCTTCGGGCGGCTGCTGCGCTTCTTCCCGCCGCTCGTCACCGGGGTCGTCATCACCCTCATCGGCGTCACGCTGATGCCCGTCCCGGTCGGCTGGGCCCAGGGCGGAGACGCCACCGCCGACGACTTCGGCGCCATGAAGTACCTGGCCCTGGCCGCCTTCACCCTCGTCGTCATCCTGCTGATCCAGCGCTTCGGACGCGGCTTCGTCAAGCAGACCGCGCTGCTCGCCGGCATGCTCGTCGGCACCCTGGCCGCCGTCCCCTTCGGACTCGCCGACTTCTCCGCCCTCGGCTCCGCACCCCTCGCCGCGCTGCCCACGCCCTTCGCCTTCGGGCCGCCCGAGTTCCAGCCCGCCGCGATCCTCTCCCTGTGCATCGTGATGCTCGTACTGATGACGGAGTCGTCCGCCGGGATGCTGGCGCTCGGCGAGATCTGTGACCGGCGCACCGACGGCCCCACCCTCACCCGCGGCCTGCGCACCGACGGCGTCGCCACCCTCCTCGGCCCCGTCTTCGGGGGCTTCCCGACCAGCGCCTTCGCGCAGAACGTCGGTGTCGTCTCCCTGACCCGGGTACGCAGCCGGTACGTGGTCGCCGCCGCGGGCGGCGCACTGATCGTCCTGGGCGTCTTCCCCGTCCTGGGAGCGGTCGTCTCGCTCGTCCCGATGCCCGTCCTCGGCGGCGCCGGCATCGTCCTGTTCGGCTCGATCGCGGTGAGCGGCATCCGGACCCTGTCCGAGGCGGGCCTCGACGACAGCTCCAACATCATCCTGGTGGCGGTGGCACTCGGCGCGGGCATCATCCCGCTCGCCGCACCCGCCTTCTACGCCGGATTCCCGTCCTGGGCACAGACGGTGCTCGGCTCCGGGATCAGCGCGGGAGCGCTCGTGGCGGTCCTGCTCAATCTGTTCTTCCATCATCTCGGCACCCACAGCCGTCACGCTGTGGCACTCAAATCCTCCTAGGGTCCTGCCGTGCCCACACATCCCCGGAAAGAAGAAGGAAGCGCCATGGCAGCATCGGCAGACCCGCAGCGCATCGTCATCGAGAACTGTTCGATCGCCACCGTCGACGCCCACGACACCGAATACGCGTCCGGGCACATCGTCGTGGCGGGCAACCGCATCGAGTCCGTCGGCGCCGGCAAGGCCCCGGAGGGCCTGACGAACGTCGTACGCCGCGTGGACGGCACCGGCCACCTCGTCACACCCGGCCTCGTCAACACCCACCACCACTTCTACCAGTGGATCACCCGGGGCCTGGCGACCGACCATAACCTCTTCGACTGGCTGGTCGCGCTCTACCCGACGTGGGCGCGCATCGACGAGCCGATGGCCCGCGTGGCCGCCCAGGGGTCGCTCGCGATGATGGCCCGCGGCGGCGTCACCACCGCGATGGACCACCACTACGTCTACCCCCGTGGCTCCGGCGACCTGTCCGGCGCGATCATCGGCGCGGCCCGCGACATGGGCGTACGCTTCACGCTCGCCCGTGGCTCCATGGACCGCAGCGAGAAGGACGGCGGGCTGCCGCCGGACTTCGCCGTGGAGACCCTCGACGGGGCGCTCGCCGCCACCGAGGCCGCGATCGACGAGCACCACGACACCTCGTTCGACGCGATGACGCAGATCGCCGTGGCCCCCTGCTCGCCGTTCTCCGTGTCCACCGAACTGATGCGCCAGGGAGCCGAGCTGGCGCGCCGGCGCGGCGTACGGCTGCACACCCACGGTTCGGAGACCGTCGAGGAGGAGCAGTTCTGCAAGGAGCTGTTCGGGATGGGGCCCACGGACTACTTCGAGTCGACCGGCTGGCTCGGCGACGACGTGTGGATGGCGCACTGCGTCCACATGAACGACTCCGACATCGCCGCCTTCGCCCGCACCGGCACGGGGGTCGCCCACTGCCCGTCCTCCAACGCCCGGCTCGCCGCGGGCATCGCCCGCGTCCCCGACATGCTCGCCGCGGGTGTCCCGGTCGGGCTCGGCGTCGACGGCACCGCCTCCAACGAGTCCGGCGAACTCCACACGGAGCTGCGCAACGCCCTCCTGGTCAACCGCCTCGGCGCGCACCGCGAGAAGGCCCTGAACGCCCGTCAGGCGCTGCGCCTCGGGACGTACGGCGGCGCCCAGGTGCTGGGCCGCGCGGACCAGATCGGCTCCCTGGAAGCGGGCAAGCTGGCCGACCTCGTGCTGTGGAAGCTGGACACCCTGGCCCACGCCTCCATCGCCGACCCGGTCACCGCCCTGGTCTTCGGCGCGGCGGCCCCCGTCACCCTCTCGCTCGTCAACGGCAGGACCGTCGTCGAGGACGACCACCTGACCACGGTGGACGAGGACGTCATCGCCCGCGCGACCCGCGACGAGGCCAGGCGACTGGCGCAGATCGCCGCCGGAGCCTGATGCTCCGCACCCCCTGACAGGCCGGCCGAGGGGGACGGCCCTCGGCCGGCCGCCGTGGACCCTCAGGTCCACGGCAGCCTGTGCGGATGCGCGCACGTCCGTACGTACGCGCATCCGCACAGGTGAGCTCCAAGCTGCCCGCACCAGCTGCACGACCTGCACCAACGCACCACTCAGCACCACCTCCCTGACACCCACGTCGCCCGACGTGTACCCGACCGGAGGAAGCCGTGGCAGCTACGCCCAGGTTTCGTAAGAACGCAGTCGAAGCAGAAGCAGACGCAGTCAGCACAGGGGAAGGGGCACCGGACCGGAAACACCCGGTCGACGAGACGCTTCCACCCCTGAGGATGTTCACCAGCGGCCTCCAGCACGTCGCCGCGATGTACGCGGGCGTGGTGGCCCCGCCCATGATCGTGGGGCCGGCGGTCGGCCTCAGCGCCAAGGAGACCGCCTTCCTCATGGGGGCGAGCCTCTTCACCGCGGGGATAGCCACCCTGCTCCAGACCCTCGGCTTCTGGCGCATAGGCGCCCGGCTGCCGTTCGTGAACGGCGTCTCGTTCGCCGGGGTCACCCCGATGATCGCGATAGGCAAGGACCGCGGCCACGACGGCATCGCCGTCATCTTCGGCGCGATCATCGTCGCCGGCCTCCTCGGCTTCGTCCTCGCCCCGTACTTCTGCAAACTGGTGCGGTTCTTCCCGCCCGTCGTCACCGGCACCGTCATCACCCTGATCGGTGTCTCCCTGCTGCCGGTCGCCTTCAACTGGTCGCAGGGCGGCAACGCGGCCGCCGCCGACTACGGTTCGACGACCAACATCATGATGGCCGCCGTCACCCTCGTGATCGTGCTGGCCCTCCGCAAACTGCTGCGGGGCTTCCTCCAGCAGATCGCGATCCTGATCGGCCTGGTCGTCGGGACGCTCATCGCGATCCCCGCCGGCATCACCGACTTCGGGGCCCTGGGCGACGCGGACGTGGTGGGCTTCCCGACGCCGTTCCACTTCGGCGCACCGCAGTTCGAGATCGCCGCCATCATCTCGATGTGCATCGTGATGCTGGTCTGTATGACCGAGTCCACCGCCGACATGCTGGCCCTCGGCAAGATCGTCGGCCGGCCCGCGGACGAGCGCACCATCGAGGGCGGGCTCCGGGCCGACACCCTGGGCAGCGCGATCAGCCCGCTCTTCAACGGCTTCATGTGCAGTGCGTTCGCCCAGAACATCGGTCTTGTCGCCATGACCAAGGTCCGCAGCCGGTTCGTCGTCGCCGCGGGCGGAGTCATCCTGGTGCTGCTCGGGCTGGTCCCCGTGGCCGCGTCCGTCATCGCCCTCGTGCCGCTGCCCGTCCTCGGCGGCGCCGGCATCGTGCTCTTCGGGTCGGTGGCCGCGAGCGGCATCCAGACGCTGGCCACCGCCGCCCTGGAGAAGGGCGAGAACGCCCTGATCGTCGCGGCGGCCGTCGGCGTCGGCCTCATCCCGATCGCCGCGCCGGACTTCTACCACGCGTTCCCGAAGGACCTGCTCGTCGTCCTGGACTCGGGCATCTCCACCGGGTGTGTGGTGGCCATCGTGCTGAACCTGGCCTTCAACCACTGGGGCCGGCCGGCGGACGCCGACGACGCGGACCACGAGCCGGGAGCCGCGGACAGCGAGCAGCCGAAGGACCCGATGGCCCTGCCCGTCGCCCACTGACCCACCGGCACCGGCACCGGTGCGCGTACGGGAACCCGCCGGGGGAACACGTACGCGCACCGGGCGCACGGCGTCAGCCGCACACGGCCGTCGCGTCGGCCGGCTGTCAGCCGATGTGGAAACTCTGGCCGTAGACCTGCCAGTCCAGCGGCGGGTCCAGGTTCAGATTGCCGTCCCGCAGGAACACCCGCTGGGCGGTGTCCACCCGGCTGGTGTCCGAATGGGCCTCCTCCTGCTCCATGGCCCAGACCCGCGCGTCCAGGAACGCGTCGAGGTAGGCGACCTCGTCGCCGCCCCGGGACGGCGGGTTCGCCCGGGCGAGCGCCCGCTCCCTGATCGACCCGAAGCTCGTGCTGTCGCTGCCGCCGCCGTGCATCACGAGGGCGTCGTAGTACGCGAACTGGCCGAGCGTGCCGAGGCCGTCGGCCTTGCCCTGGCGCACGGCCGGGTCGAAGTACACCCGGTCGCGCTCGTCGTTCTGGGCCTGCTGGAACGCGGGATCCGCCGCGGCCTCGGCCCAGGCGCCCGTGAAGCCGGGGTCCAGCCCCTCGTGCGAGTCGGTCCCGTCCACCGCGCGCAGGGCGGGCAGGTACGGGGCCAGGACGTTGCCGGGCTCCCGCTCGGCGTACAGCTCCACCAGGGCGAGCATGTCCCCGGTGCCGGAGCAGAATCCGATGATGCCGGCGGTGTAGCCGCGGCCGTCGCCGATGTCCTCGATGTAGCCGTACTGGCCCTTCCAGTCCAGCGTGGAGTTCTCCGCGCTGGACACGAGCTGCATCGCGATGTCCTTCTTCGCGGGGTCGTCGAGACCGGTCGCGGCTGCCTCCAGGTGTGCGGCCGGGCGCGTGGGGGCGCCGGCGTGGGCGGTGGTGGCCGGGATCGCCGTGAACGCCAGCCCGAGGGCCAGCGCGGCGAGTC
Organism: Streptomyces sp. NPDC104381; assembly: GCF_055583745.1. Taxonomy (NCBI): domain Bacteria; kingdom Bacillati; phylum Actinomycetota; class Actinomycetes; order Kitasatosporales; family Streptomycetaceae; genus Streptomyces; species Streptomyces sp. NPDC104381. The sequence goes on along the minus strand of NZ_JBVJNK010000002.1, from coordinate 442,872 downwards.
CGACGGTACGGGTGGTGCGGGTGAGTCGGGTGGTGCGACGTGAGGTGCTGGTGTGGGGGTGATGCACCGGTCCTCCCAGGGGAGTTCGCCGTTCCGATGTTCTGTTAGGAAGCTTTCCTATCAGGCTTCGGAGCGTGCGGTAACCCCCCTGGCACCCGGTTGGCCTCCGCACCGGCGTCCCGTTCAGCTTCCGTCGATGCGGAAGCTCTCGCCGTAGACCTTCCACGCCAGTGGAGTCTCCAGCTGGAGCTTTCCCTCGCGTACGAAACGGCGTTGGGCGGTCTCCACCCGGCTGGTGTCGCTGTGCGAGGGCTCCTTGCGGATCGCGGCCACCCGGGCGTCCAGGAAGGCGTTCAGATACTCCTCCTCGTCGCCGCCCCCGGACGGGGGATCGGCCTCGGCGAGGGCCTGCGCGCGTATCGTCCGGAAGCCGACCGTGCCCGTGGCGTCGGCGTACCCGTGCATCACGTACGCGTCGTAGTAGATGAACTGCCCCAGGGCGCTGAGCCCGTCGGCCTCGGCCCGCTCGACCGCCGGACCGAAGTACGTGCTGTCGCGCTCCGCGTCCTGCGCCGACCGGAAGGCCGCGTCCTTCGCCGCGTCCGCCCAGGCGTCGGTGAACGCCTCGCCGAGCCCCTCGTGCGAGTCGCTGCCCTCGACCGCGCGCAGCGCCGGCAGGAACTCCGCGAGCGCGTTGCCCGGACGCTTCGCCGTGTACCGCTCGACCACGCTCAGCAGATCCCCGGTGCCGGAGCAGAATCCGATGATGCCGGCGGTGTAGCCGCGGCCGTCGCCGATGTCCTCGATGTACGCGTACTGGGCCTTCCAGTCCAGGGTGGAGTTCTCCGCGCTGGACACGAGCCGCATGGCGATGTCCTTCTTCGCGGGGTCGTCGAGCCCCTTCTCGGGTCCGGAGGGGGAACCGGAGCAGCCGGTCAGGACGAGGGCCGCGACGGCGGCGAGGGCGAGACGTCTGTGCTTCACGCACCAAGCGTGCCAGGCCGGGGGTGGTGCGGAAGGCGGCCGGGGCGCCTGTAGCGTTCGGGACATGGAAGATCAGTCTGTTGTGGACGTCGGCGACGTACGGCTGGCGTACCGGACCTGGGGTGACCCCTTCGGGGCGCCCGTCGTCCTCTTGCACGGCCTCGGCGGCTCGTCCCTGAGCTGGGAGGCGGTGGGCACCCTGCTCGGCGAGGACTGGCGGGTGTACGCCATCGATCTGCGCGGGCACGGCGAGAGCGACTGGCCCGAGGAGTACGGCTTCGAGCAGATGCGGGACGACGTCCTGGAGTTCCTGGACGCCTGCGAGATCGACCGGGCCGGGGTCGTCGGCCACGGCATGGGCGGCGTGGTCGCCTGCCTGCTCGCCGAGGACCACCCCGACCGGGTGGAGCGGCTGGTGCTGGTGGAGACCCCGCCGCCGTTCCGGCCCGACGAGCCCGCCGTGTTCGAGACCGAGGGCCCGGTGGACTACGACGAGAACGCGGTGCCGGCCGTCCTCGCCCAGATCAACGACCCGGACCCGCGCCGTCAGGAGGAGCTCGGCCAGATCGTCGCCCCCACCCTGATCCTGGCCGGCGGCCCGGAGAGCAGCATGGAGCAGGGCCGGCTGGCCGACATGGCGTCCCTGGTCCCGGACTGCCAGCTGGTCACCCTGGGCGGCGGCCACCGGCCGCACCAGGTGGACCCCGGCCAGGTCGCGTCCCGCGTCACCGACTTCTTCACGAGCTGAGACGCCGTGGTTCAGCCGCCCGGGCGCCAGTCCGGGCGGCGGCCGGACAGCGCGATCACCCGGTCCACCAGGGGCGCGCCGGCCGGCACGGGGACGGGCGGCCCGAAGATCGCGTCGGGGCCGGACCGGTCGTCGTCCCCGGGCGCCAGCAGCGCCTCCGAGGAGCGCAGGCTCGCCTCGTCCGCGTCGAACTCCTGCCCCGTCGACCTGGCCAGGTCCCAGCCGTGCACGAGCAGCTCGTTCAGGGCGACCGAGCCGGCGACCCGGCCGGGCAGATCCACCCCGCCCGCACGGGTCATGCCCTCCAGGGCGGCGGGGGAGCGCCAGGCCTCGACGAGCTCGTCCAGCAGCCCCGGGAAAGCCGCGCGCCAGTCGGCGGGCAGCGCGGGCAGGGCCGCGGTCGGCGGGGTGTCCGTCGTCGGGCCGGACCGCTTGTACGCCGCGTCGCGAAAGGCGACGGTCAGTCCCAGCAGATGCCCGAGCAGCTCCCGTACCGCGTAGTCGGGGCAGGGCGTCGGGCCGTCCAGCTGTCCGTCGTCCACGGAGCCGGCCAGCTTCCGTACCTGCCGCGCCACCGGACCGAGGTCGAGGCCGGGCGCGTTCGCGTCGTGTGTGTCCATGCAGTGTGGACTCCTCCCGTGCCCGGAACTCATCGCGGACATTGCGGAACGTTCCGATCCGTCCCCTTGTCGGCGACCCCACCCGCATGGCATATAGGTCTGGACCATTGCTGTCGGATGGAAGGCATCACCGTGCAACGCCCCCACGCACGCACCGCGTTGACCTGTTCCGCCGCGCTGCTCCTCGCCGCGCTCACCGCCTGCGGCGGATCCGCGGAGGCGGACACCGAGAAGCCGGCGGCCCCCGGAGGAGTGACGGCCCAGGCCGGCAGCGCCACATCGGCCCACGTCATGTGGGAGCGGGCCTCCGACAACGAGGGGATCACCGGCTACGACGTCTACCGGGAGGGGAAGAAGATCCTCTCGGTGCCCGCGACGAAGCTGATGACCGACATCGACGGCCTGACCGCGTCCACGGCCTACACCTTCACGGTCCGGGCCCGTGACGCCGCCGGAAACCGCTCCGCCCCGAGCGCCACCGCCGCCGTCACCACGCCCGCGGCCGCACCCGCAGACGAGGAGGCGCCGACCGGACCGACGAAGCTGCGGGGCACGGCGGACAGCGGCCGGACGGTCACCCTGTCCTGGGGCGGCTCCACGGACGACGTGGGCGTCACCTCGTACGACATCTACCAGGAGGACTCCAGGATCCACAGCGTCCCGGGCACACGGACCACGGCCCGGGTCACGGGCCTGCGCCCCGGCACCGTCTACACCTTCACCGTCCGCGCCCGCGACGCCGCCGACCGGTCCTCCCCGGACAGCAACGCGCTCGACCTCACCACCCCGTCCGCGCCGGGCGCCCCCAGGAGCACGGCGCCCACCGGACTGCGGACGGAGACGGCGGCGGACGGGGAGGAGTTCCTGGTGGACCTCTCCTGGGACCAGCCGGACACCGGCGGCACGATCCCGGCGTACCAGCTGTTCCTGAACGGGAAGCTGACCACCACGATCGTCTGGGGCGGCACACCGCCCACAGGCCGCGCGACGTACCGGCTCACGCTGACCGACCCGCCCGGTACCCGCTACTCGCTGAAGCTCCGGCCCAAGCTGCCCGACGGGAAGTGGGGCGACTTCTCCGCCCAGCGCACGGTGGTCCTCCCGGGCTGACCCCCGGGCGCCCGGCTCACGGCCCGCGCCAGAGGTTGGCGAAGGACGCGTTCTCGATGGTCCGCCTCTGGCGTACGGCCTCCAGCTCCATCACCGCGTCATGGACGGCGGCCACCACGGTCGTCACCGCGTCGTCGCCGAGGCCGGGCTCGTCGTCGGACCGGCCGTCGTCGATGCCCACGACCGAGGCGAGGGCGGCCAGGACGGGCTCCCTCTCGTCGCGGCGGGCGGCGGCCCGGCGGCGGCTCGGCGTGTCCACCGGTTCCACCCGGTCCGAGCCGAGGGACAGCCGGCCGCTCCGCGTCCGCGTCAGCTCGCCGTCCTTCTCCAGACCGGCCTGGTACGCGGCCGAGAGGTCCCGGCCCCGGCGCCACAGCCAGTCCTCGATCCGCTCGTACGGCGGCTGCCGGACGAGCTGCGCCACCGCGTCGCCGAGGAGCGGGTCGCCGGGTGCGGGCGGCTCGCCGGGCACGATGCGGTCACCGTCCACCGTGACGGCCCCCGCGCCGAGGAGGTCGACCAGCTCGGCTCCCGCGAGCGCGAGCGACAGGTCACCCTGCCCCACGGGCGGCTCCGGCCTCGGATCCATGGTGATGATGAACAGGTCCTTCGCCGTGGTCATGAACGGCTCCCCTCGGAGGCATCGGCACGGGTGCGTCCCCGCCGGCCCACGTCCGGGGCCGGTCCGCGGGGAGGCGACCGTCACGTTCAGTATCGCTCCCCACGGGATGGTTCGAGCTGCCCATCCCCTGACGGTTCTGATACGTCGGGGCTGCCGGGGGCCTCGTTCCTCAGGCGGCGAGCGCGGCGGGCTCGCCGAGCCGGCCGGCGGCCGTGCGCCAGGCGGCCGTCACCGCGGTGCGGGCCCGTTCGGTCCGCAGGACGCCCTCCGGCGTGAGCGCGACCGGCGCGCCCACGTGGACGTGCAGGTCCGGGCGGCGCAGCGGCGCCGTGAACAGGCCCGCGAGCTGTTTCGCCGTACTGCCCGAGGTGACCCGGCGGGCGCCGGCCTGGCCCACGGGCACGACCGGGGCCCCGGTGCGCCGCACGAGCCGGGACAGCCCGCTGCGGAAGGCCCCGGGCGCCGTCTCCGCGGCGTCCGTCCGGTCCGGGAGGCCACCCTCGGCGTAGATCAGGACCAGGTGTCCGCGCGCGAGTGCCTCGGCGGCGCCGTCCAGGGCCTCCGCCGCGCGTGGTCCGCCACGGTGGACGGGGATGTGCCCCTCGCGGGCGAGCGCGCGGCCGAGGACCGGGACGCGCCAGAGTCCGGCGGTCGCCATGACGACCGGGCGGGCCCCGAGGCGGTGCAGCGCGGCGAGTACGACGGCGGGGTCGGCGAGCGAGGTGTGGTTCGCGACGACGATGCTGCCGGGGGCGAGTTCGGCTCCCGCGTCGGCGGTGACCGTGAGCCGGCCGAAGGCGGGCACCAGGGTGTCGGCGAGGTGGCTGAGCATGTCCGGTCTCCTGAGCTCGACGATGTCGGTCCCCATCGTCGGGCGGGGGGAGCGGCCGGGGCCTGAGTAGCCGCACTCATTTCCCGTACGGGGATTGCGTACGGGGCTTCGTACACGGCCTCGTACGAGGATTTCGTACGGGGATTCCGCTCTGGGCTCCGTGCGGGAAGAGCCCGCTCAGTCCGTGACGCGCACCGTCTCGGCCCACGGGGGAGCGGCGGGGGCGGACGGGCCGATCAGAACGGCGATGAGCCGGCACGAGGGGGTCTCGTCCGGCCAGGGTGTATGACCGTCCGTCAGGACGATGATCACGCCCGGGCGTTCGGGTCCCGACAGCGCCGCCGCGATCCCGACGCGCATGTCGGTGCCACCGCCGCCGTCCAGCGTGATCTGTTCGGCGGACGTCACCCGGGAGACCGCCTGGACATCGGCGTCACAGGCGAGGACCGTCACCCGGTTGCCCCGGATCCCCACCTCGCGCAGCACGCCGGTCACCTCGGCGAGCGCGGCGGCGATCTGCGGCTCGCCCATCGACCCCGAGGTGTCGATGACGACCGCGACCCGGGGCAGCGGCCGCCGCAGGCTGGGCAGCACCACACCGCGCAGGGCCGCGCTCCGGCGGGACGGCCTGCGGTAGGTGTAGTCGACCGCCCCGGACGCCCAGGCGGCGGCCTCCCGTACGGCGCCCGCCAGCGCCCGCCGCCAGTCGACCGTCGGCTCCAGCACCTCGTCGGCCCAGCGCTTCCAGCCGCCCGGCAGGCTGCCCCTGGCCCGTACATGGGCGCGCATGGCCTCCGCGGTGTGGCGCCTCAGCGCCTCGGCCTCGACCGTGCCGACCCCCGCCGGGCCCGTGCCCCCGTCGACCTCCCAGGGGGCCGGCAGCCCATGGGCCCCCGACCCGCAGTCATGGGTGAAGGGGGAGGGCGGCAGGGCGGCCAGATACACCTCGAAGAGCTGCCCCTCCGGAAGGCCGAAGAGGCGCGGCTCCAGCCGCCCCGCGGGCAGGGGCAGACCGTCGGCGACCAGGTCGTCGTTGATCTCGCAGTCCTGCGCGACGTTCACCCGGAGCCGGTCGCGCCGGTCCGCCGGGGGCAGCAGATCCGCCCGCCCGTGGTGGTCGCGCAGCAGGTGGGCCACCTCGTGCACCCACACCGCCGCGAGCTCCGCCACCGGCGTCCTTTCGACGAAGCCGGGCGCGACGTAGCAGCGCCAGTGCCGGTCGACCCCCATCGTCGGCACCTCGTCGCTCGGCATCACCGTCAGCGCGTACAGCGCGGACGCGAGGTACGGGCGGTCGGCGGCCGCCCGGTAGCGCGCCGCGAGCAGCTTCGTGGTGTCCAACCGCTTCGTGGTGTCCAGCTCAGCCACCCTGCGGCAGGGCGCCGGACTGCCGCAGCAGGTCCAGGAAGCCATCGATCCCCGGGGGCACCGGCCAGTCCAGGCTGCGCATCCCCGCCAGGTCGACCGCGGCCCGGGCGGCCACGTCGGGCACCCCCGCGTCCACGGCCTTCGCCAGCACGGCCCACCCCGCCTCCCAGCGCTCCCGCGTCAGATCCCCCTGCACCGCGGCCACGACCGCGATCAGGAAGGCGAGCTGCCGGTCCCCGCGCCCCGGCAGCGCGAAGGCGTCCGGGTCGGCGAGCACGCGGTCCGGGTCGGGCAGGTCCAGGTGCTCCAGGTAGGACAGCAGCTCGATGCCCGCGCCGTCCCCGACCGCGCCGGTGAGCACGGCGGCGACCGCCTCCCGTCCGGCGCCCGTCGCATAGCCGGTGGCCAGCAGCCGCAGGGCCATGTCCCAGGTCCGCGGCGACGGCCACGCCCGGCCCCGCCCCTCCGCGTCGGCCGGGATGTGGTGGACCAGACCCGGGCGCGCCGTGAGGAAGCCCGAGACCGCGCCCCGGGCCCGCGCCGCCGCGCCCGGCACCCGGGCGGGGTCCACGACCGGCACGCCCAGCGCGGGCCACGTCCCCGCCATACCGCGGGCGACGGTGCGCGGATCGTGCGTCCACGCGAGGTGCACGAACCGGTTGGCGAGCGGCGGGGCGAGATGCCAGCCGTCCGCCGCGCTCGACGGCGGGTTGGCCGCCGCCACCACACGTACGGCCTCCGGCAGCCGCAGGCTGCCCACCCGCCGTTCCAGTACGACCCGCAGAAGCGCCGCCTGCACCGCGGGAGGCGCCGACGACAACTCGTCGAGGAACAGCAGACCCTGGCCGGCGCGGGCGATCCGGACCGCCCAGTCCGGGGGCGCCATCGGCACACCCGTCACCGCCGGGTCGTCCCCCACGACCGGCAGCCCGGCGAAGTCCGACGGCTCGTGCACGCTCGCGATGACCGTCTCCAGCTCCAGGCCCAGACCGGCGGCGAGCTGCTCCATCCCGGCGGACTTGCCGATCCCGGGCTCACCCCACAGCAGCACGGGCTGATTGGCCGTCACCGCCAGTGCCAGCGCCTCAAGTTGCGGGCTCGCGGCGGGCTCCGTGCGGGTCGTGCGCAGACGCCGGTTGAGCTCGTCGGCCGCGTCCAGGGGGCCGGGAGCGACGGACCCGGGCCGGATGGTGGTGCTCACTGTTCCTCGTCCTCCTCGGCGGTGTCGATCCACCGGTCGTACCACTCGGACCCGATCCCCGGGTGCTCCGCGACCACCCGTTCGCGGAGGAAGCCGAGGTCCTTGCGCCGGTACCGTCCGACGAGCTGGGCCAGGGAGAGCTCCGTCGAGTCGACGACGTCGATCCGGGCCCCCGCGTCGAGCAGCGCCCGCACCAGCGCGACGGAGCCCAGCTCGGCCACCGCGACGGCCAGCGGGGTCCGGTCCAGACTGTCCCTGGCCTCCAGGTCGAGTCCCGCCTCCAGCAGCCGGGGCAGCAGTGCCTCGTGATCGAGCAACGGCAGGACGTGCAGCAGCCCGCGCCGCCGGCCGTCCTTCACACGGAGGTCGATGCCGGCGGCCAGCAGTTCCAGCACCCCCGGGGTGTCCCCGTGCTGGGCGCGCATGAACAGCTCCTGGCGCTGGGCCCGCAGGTCCTTCGGAAGCCGGCCCGTCCCCGTCGCGCAGGAGTGCTCCACCGCGAAGCAGCCGGCGACGGCCCCGCCGAACGCCCGCATGGCGCTCTCGCGTTGCCGCTCCTCCTCGGTGTGCGGGGAGCTCAACGCGCCGTCCCGGAAGGAGACTTCGTGCCACTCGCCACGGCACCGCACCCGCACGGGCCGCGGAAGCGACGGCCCCGGCGGGCCGAACGGCCCTTCGAGGGCGGGGAAGAGGGCGCGGGCGACCAGCGGGTGCAGCCGGCGCGCCTGCAGGGCGCCGGCCCGCAGCAGATCGAGGTCGGGCAGACGGCGCCAGACCGCTTCGGGAAGAGAGGGAAAGGGGACGGCCGGCCTGCTCGACTCGACGACACGGGCCCGGAGCCGGCCACCCGTGCTGTGGTCCGTGAGGTCCAGAAGGATGTGCCCCCGCCAGAAGTTGGCGATCAGGAACCGCTCCCTGCCGGTCGCGGCCGTCGCGCGCCGTACCGCCGCGTCCAGCCGGGCGATGTCGACCGACGTCCGGCGGAGGAGCGCCTCGGATTCCATACCGCGCCACGACCGCGCCGAATCCGGCATGGCCGGGTCCCACTCGATGCCCGCGGCGGCGAACGCCTCGGAGACCTTGCCCTCCTGATGGAGCAGTGTCACCCGCTCCGCGCGGCCGGCCGCGTCGTCACCGGACGCGGCCAGTTCCCGCGGTGTGAGCGGCGTACCGTCGTCGTGGAAGAACGGGATCCGGCCGCAGCCGCCTCCGGCCGCCGCACGGAGACCGTCCGTGTGCCGTGCGTCCCACAGATACCTGGCCACCCGCCAGTCCTCGATACGCGCCGCGAACGCACCGGGGGCGAACTCGCCGGAGAGGTCGCCGAAGCCCAGCGTGAGCCGCTGGGGGCCGTCGGCCATCACGGGCGTACGGAGATGGAGATACGGCGCCAGGGGCAGGCCGGCCCCGTCCCGGTACCCCGCCAGTACGACCGTGCGGTCGGTGTCGAGCGTGGAGCGGCCCCCGAGGAACCGGGGGAGGTGCCAGCGCACCAGGTCGGGCACCAGGTGGCGCAGGTCCGCCACCAGGGCCGAGGCCACGGCCGTACCGTGCGAGTCGGCAACCCCCGCCGGGTCGAAGGCCACATCGACCCCCGCCACCGCGAGAGCACCACGCCAGTCACCGGCCAGCCGCCGTTCCGCGGACCGTTCGATCATCCAGCGGGGCACGGCGTACCGGCGGGTCCGCCGCAGGCTGGAGACGTCCTCCGGGGAGATGAACCGCTCCCCGGCAGCGGGCGTCGCGACGGGCCTCACCGGTAGACGCTCCGTATCGCACGCAGATCGCCGTGGGCGCCGGAGTCCGGGCGCAGCCGTGCGGTGAAGGACCGCTTCACCTTGCGTGGGAGCCCGGGGCCGAGGCCGACGTACTCCAGCCGCGAGTCCGCGCCGACCGCGCCCAGCAGGTGCTTCGCACCCCGGCCGGTCAAGCCCGTGTGGGCCAGTTCGAGGCGGCGCAGCGGGCTGCCGGGCAGGGCGGCGGCCAGCGCGTGGGCCCCGGCGTCACCGGTCGCGTTGCCCGTCGCCCCGAGGCTGCGCTCGGACGGCGGGCGGCCGAGGTCGAGGGCCTCGATCCCGTCGAGCGCGTCGGCCAGCGCGTACGCGCCCGCCGGCCCGATCCCGTTGCCACCCAGACCGAGCCGCACCGGGCGCACCGGGTCGGCCGCGGCGGCGAGCACGGCGGCCCCCGCGTCGCCGAGGTGGTTGGCCGGCAGATACAGCTCGCGTACCCCCGCGTCCCGGATCAGCGCGGCGAGCAGCGGCGCGGACTCCGCGCCGAGCCCGTTGCCCCCGAGGAACAGCCTCTCCAACGGCTGCTCCCGGAAGCGGAGTACGCCGAGGAGGGCCTCCAGACCGGCGGCGGTGAGCCCGCTGTTGACCAGGTCCAGGGTGCGCAGGGAGGTGTTGCGGGCCAGCATCGGCAGGAGCGCCCGGACGCCCGCGTCGCCCAGCGGATTGCGCTTCAGCCACAGGGCCCGGACGGTGCCGTCCTCACCGAGCGCCCCGGCGAGTGCGGCGGCGCCCTCCGCGCCGATGCGGTTGCAGCCGAGATAGACCGTACGGAGTCCGTGCCCGTCCCGGCGCAGGGCCCCGGCGACCGAGCGCGCGCCCTCGTCCCCCAGGGAGTTGGTGCCGAGCAGGACGTGCGTGGCGTGCGGGGAGGCGGCGAGCGCGGGCATCACCCCGGCCGCACCGGCCGGGCCGAGCCCCTGCTTGCAGAGGTCGACGCGTCCGTCACCGCGCAGGGTCCCCAGCGGGAACACCTCGTCCGCGCCGACCGGCCGCTCCACGGCCAGCCGCCTCACGAGCGGGTCCAGCAGTGCCGCGTCGGCGAGCGGGATGTCCGGGTGCTCGATCGCCGGGCAGCGCACGGGCATCGGCTGCGACATCACAACTCTCCAGTCCCTTGCCGGCTCTCCCGGCCGGAGCGGACGAACGCGTCCCCCGCCCGGCGCACCGACGCCATCCCTCCGAGAACAGGTGGCAAGACCGGCCGGATTCGAACCGGCGTCCTCCAGCTTGATGCGTGGGCGCGACGACCTCTGCGCTACAGCCTTGCCGTCCGTGATCATAGCGGCGGCCGGACCGAATTCGCACGCCAGTACGCTGGTTGGACGCGGTCGGAGCCCGGTGGCATCCGGCCCTGGAACCGGTCCCGTACGCGCCGTGGAGCGCGGGGCGGGCTGTCATCGCAGACCCATGGTGAGGAACGACGAATGAGCGCGCCGAACGACCCGAGGGGCGACGCCCGGGGCCCCGGCGGCGGTACGCCGGCCGACGACACGATGACGCTCCGCGTCGTCCCGGCCGACGACACGATGCGGCTGCGCCACCTCCCGGCACCCGACCACATGGCCTCGCACGACGGGCCCGCGCAGGCCGGTGAGGTCCCGCCCGCGCCGCCCGAGGCCCGGAAGTCGTCCGGACCCGCCGGTCTGCTGAAGTCCAGCGCCGTGATGGCCGCCGGCACCATCGTCTCCCGGATCACCGGCTTCCTCCGGACCCTGGTCATGGCCGCGGCGATCGGCGTCGGCACGCTCAACGACTCCTACCAGGTGGCCAACGTCCTGCCCACGATGATCTACGTCCTGGTGGGTGGCGGGGCGCTCAACGCCGTCTTCGTCCCCCAGCTCGTGCGGGCCATGAAGAAGGACGACGACGGGGGCGAGGCCTACGCCAACCGGCTGCTCACCCTGGTGTTGGTCGCGCTGGCGGGCGTCACGGTCGTCTGCGTGCTCGCCGCCCCGCTCCTGGTCCACATGATGTCGCCGGACATCGCCGCCGACCCGGAGCGCAGGGCCGTGACGGTGGCCTTCGCCCGCTACTGCCTGCCCACGCTGTTCTTCATGGGCGCCCATGTGGTCCTCGGCCAGATCCTCAACGCCCGGGGACGGTTCGGCGCGATGATGTGGACGCCGGTGCTCAACAACCTCGTGATCATCGCCTCGTTCGGCAGCTTCGTGTGGGCCTTCGGCGGCTTCACCGACTCCGCCGTCAGCCCCGCCACCATCACCCCCGAAGGGGTACGCCTCCTGGGTCTCGGCACCCTGCTGGGACTCACCGTGCAGGCGCTCGCGATGCTCCCGTACCTCCGCGACACCGGCTTCCGGCTGCGCCCGCGCTTCGACTTCAGGGGCCACGGTCTCGGCAAGGCCATGGGCCTCGCCAAGTGGACGCTGCTCTTCGTCCTCGTCAACCAGCTCGGCATGATCGTGGTGACCCAGCTCGCCACGAAGGCCGGCTCCCTGGCCGAGGGTGCCGGCCACACGGGCTCCGGGATCACCGCCTACAACTACGCGCTGCTGCTCTGGCAGATGCCGCAGGCCATCATCACCGTCTCGGTGATGACCGCCGTCCTGCCCCGGATCTCCCGCTCCGCGCAGGACGACGACAAGGCGGCGATCAGGGACGACATCTCCTACGGCCTGAGGACCTCGGCCGTCGCCATCGTGCCGTGCGCGTTCGCTTTCCTCGCCCTGGGCGTACCGATGTCCACCCTGCTCTACGCCGGCTCCGGCGCCGAGGGCGCCCGTGGCATCGGATTCGTCCTGATGGCCTTCGGCCTGGGGCTCATCCCGTACTCCGTCCAGTACGTCGTCCTGCGCGGCTTCTACGCCTACGAGGACACCCGCACGCCGTTCTACAACACCGTGGTCGTCGCCCTGGTCAACGCCGCCGGATCCGCCCTGTGCTTCGCGGTCCTCAGCCCGCGCTGGGCCGTCGCCGGGATGGCGGCGTCGTACGGCCTGGCCTACGCGGTCGGCGTGGGCATCGCCTGGCGCCGGCTCCGCAAGCGGCTGGGCGGAGACCTGGACGGCCGCCGGGTGCTCGGCACCTACGCGCGCCTGGTCGCGGCCGCCGCGCCCGCCGCCCTGGCCGCGGGCGCCGTGGCGTACGCCGTGACCCAGGCACTCGGCGGCGCGGCCTCCGGCTCGCTCGCGGCCCTGCTCGCGGGCGGTGTCGTCCTGCTCGGCGTCTTCCTGGCCCTCGCCCATCTCCTGCGCCTCCCGGAACTGAGCGCCCTGACCGGCATGGTGCGCGCCCGCCTCGGCCGGTGACCGACGTAGGTTGAACGTGTTCAATAATGGGGCCGACGGGGGGCGGTCAGGCACCTCCCCATGAGCCCACCGAGAGGGCCGCGACGATGAGCCGTACCCGCTGTTGCCGTGCCGCCCGGATCCTGGCCCTCGTGTACGTCGCCGCGATGGCGGCCGGCGGGTTCGCCGCGGGCGCCCACGGCCCCTCGCCCGTCGACCCGTTGCTGTCCGGGCTCGCCCAGCCGGGGCTGAACATCCTGTACGTCGTCGTCCTCATGCCGCTCGCGGCGGTGCTGGGCGATTCCGGGGACGGGGCCGGCACGGCGGCCGGCACGGCGCTCGCCTGCGGTCTGGGAGCCGCCGTGAACGTCCTGCTGGTACGGGCCGTGGTGTGCTTCGCCCGCGCGGTCGGCGCCGAACTCCCCGCATGCCGGAAGCGCCGCACCCCGCTGCGGTGAGTCGCGGGGGTGCGGCGCTTCGGGTGCGGGGTCAGCGCAGCTGCTCGTACGCCGGCAGCGTCAGGAAGTCCGCGTAGTCCTGGTCGAGCGAGACGGTGAGCAGCAGGTCGTGGGCCTGCTGCCACCTGCCGGACTCGAAGGCCTCGTCACCGATCTCGGCCCGGATCGTGGCCAGTTCCTCGGCCGCGACCTTGCGGGCCAGGTCCGCGGTGGCGTGCTCGCCGTTCTCGAAGACGACGTCGGCGTTGATCCACTGCCAGATCTGCGAGCGGGAGATCTCGGCGGTGGCCGCGTCCTCCATCAGGTTGAAGATGGCGACCGCGCCCATGCCGCGCAGCCACGCCTCGATGTAGCGGATGCCGACCGCGACCGCGTTGCGCAGCCCGTCGTACGAAGGCTTCGCGTCCAGCGTGTCGATGGCGATCAGATCGCCCGCCGCCACCGAGACGTCCTCGCGCAGCCGGTCCTTCTGGTTCGGCCTGGCGCCCAGGACCGCGTCGAACGACTCCATCGCGATCGGGACCAGGTCCGGGTGGGCCACCCAGGAGCCGTCGAAGCCGTCGTTCGCCTCGCGGTCCTTGTCGGCCTTGACCTTCTCGAAGGCCACCTTGTTGACCTCGGCGTCGCGGCGCGAGGGGATGAAGGCCGCCATGCCGCCGATGGCGTGCGCACCGCGCTTGTGGCAGGTGCGGACCAGGAGTTCGGTGTAGGCCCGCATGAACGGGGCGGTCATCGTGACCAGGTTGCGGTCCGGCAGGACGAACTTCGAGCCGCCGTCACGGAAGTTCTTGACGATGGAGAAGAGGTAGTCCCAGCGGCCCGCGTTCAGCCCGGAGGCGTGGTCGCGGAGCTCGTACAGGATCTCCTCCATCTCGTACGCGGCGGTGATCGTCTCGATCAGGACGGTCGCGCGGACCGTCCCCTGCGGGATGCCGACGTAGTCCTGGGCGAAGACGAAGATGTCGTTCCAGAGGCGGGCCTCCAGGTGCGACTCCGTCTTCGGCAGGTAGAAGTACGGGCCCTTGCCGAGGTCGATCAGGCGCTGCGCGTTGTGGAAGAAGTAGAGGCCGAAGTCGACCAGCGCGCCCGGCACCGGGGTGCCGTCGAGCTGGAGGTGGCGCTCGTCCAGGTGCCAGCCACGCGGGCGCGTGACGACCGTCGCGAGCTCCTCGGCGGGCTTCAGGGCGTACGACTTGCCCGACCTCGGGTCGGTGAAGTCGATGTTCCGGGTGTACGCGTCGATCAGGTTGAGCTGGCCGGTGACCACGTTCTCCCAGGTGGGGGCGGACGCGTCCTCGAAGTCGGCGAGCCAGACCCTGGCGCCCGAGTTCAGGGCGTTGATGGTCATCTTGCGGTCGGTCGGACCGGTGATCTCCACCCGGCGGTCGTCCAGCGCGGCCGGGGCCGGGGCGACCTTCCAGGTGTCGTCCACGCGGATGGCCTCCGTCTCCGGAAGGAAGTCCAGCGTGGAGGTGCGGGCGATCTCGGCGCGGCGCTCGCCGCGGCGGGCGAGCAGCTCGTCACGGCGCGGCGTGAACCGCCGGTGCAGCTCGGCCACGAACGCGAGGGCCGCATCGGTCAGGACCTCGTCCTGCCTCGGCAGGGGCTCGGCGTCGACGATGGCCAGCGGGGACGGCGCTGGTGCGGACATGAGCTGTCACTCCTTCAGCGGGTGGTACGACGGCACCTCACGGCCGCCGGGACGCCCGGGACGGCACGGGGTGCCAGGGCTCCGAGATACGGCCATGGGTACCGCCGAGGAACCGGAAGCGGAACCATGGGCTTCTGATCAGTGGATATTAGTTTCCTCATGGTGGAAGTTCAATGGTTTGTTGATATCGAGATTCTCCGGGTCGACAGACGTACGGCCGCCGTGGCGCGGCGTGCCAGGTCCGACACGGTCCGTTCACGCGTGGTCAGTCGAGGCGGGCCAGGTCCTCCACCGTGTCGATGTCGTACGCCTGGGCCACATCGGAACACTCCACGAGCGTGATCGCCTCGCGGTGCGCCCGCAGATAGGCCCGTGCCCCCTGATCGCCGGTGGCACCCGCCGAGACGCCCGCCCAGTGGTCGGCCCCGAACAGCACGGGATGGCCGCGCTCCCCGTCGTACGCGGCGGCCGCCAGGGTCGCCCGGGAGCGGTACGCCGAGCGGACCCGCGCCACCGCCTCCGCCCCGATGCCGGGCTGGTCCACCAGGAGGACGAGCGCCGCGTCCACGTCCGGACCGCCGAGGGTGCCCAGCCCCGCCCGGAGCGAGGAGCCCATGCCCTCCTCCCACGCCGGGTTCACCGTCACCACGCACGCGGAGAGGTCCGCGCGCGCCCGCACCTCGTCGGCCGCGGCGCCCAGCACGACGTGGACGGGGCCGCACCCGCCGTTGCGCAGCGCCCGCACGGCGTGCTCCACGAGGGGACGGCCATGGTGTTCCAGCAGCGCCTTCGGCCGCCCGCCGAGCCGGCGGCCGCCCCCGGCGGCGAGCAGCACGCCGGCGATCACGGGGGCCTGGTGTGTGTGAGTCATGAGCCCTGGATATCACTGTGCGGTGCCTACCGGCGGACTGGTTGTCACCCCTCGGGGGTACGCTGTTTCCTTGTCCGCACAGTGGCGTGCAGCACCTTCGACGCGTCGACGTGCGGGCGGTTCCCGGCACTTGACCGCCGCCCGGGACCAGGTCGACACACACCGGCACAAGGACGTGCGAGGGGGAGTGCTTTGTTGCGAAGCGTGGGGCAGGAGCGGTTGACCGGGAGCGGCGAGGACCCGAGGGTGACGGAGCTGCGTACGGCCGTGTCCCGGCTCCGCCGCGAACTCGCCGGGCACCCCGCCGAGTTCCCCGACCGGGGGATCGCCGAGGAGGAGCTGGCGGCGCTGGACGCCATGGCGGCCGGCGGGAGGCCCGAGATACCCAGGCTGCGCCGCTCGCTGCTGCTGGTCGCGGGGGCGATCGGCTCGGTCAGCGCTTTGAGCCCCGGTCTCCGGGAGGTACGGGTCGCCGTCGACCTCTTCGGGGAGCCGCCGCACCACGCGTGACGTCAGCGGCGGATGAGACGGCGTGCCGTCGCCGCGGCCACCGCCGACGTGCGTGAGTCGACGCCCAGCTTCGCGTAGATGTGCACCAGATGGGACTTCACCGTCGCCTGGCTCAGGAAGAGCCGCTTGCTGATCTGCTGGTTCGACAGGCCCTCGCCGACCAGCTGGAGCACCTCCAGCTCACGCTTGGTCAGCGCCTGGGCCGGTGTCCGCATCCGGTCCATCAGCCGGTGGGCGACCTCGGGGGCGAGCGCCGAACGGCCCGCCGCGGCCGTACGCACGGCGGCGGCCAGTTCCTCGGGCGGGGCGTCCTTCAGTAGATAGCCGGCCGCGCCCGCCTCCACGGCGGCCAGGATGTCGGCGTCCGAGTCGTACGTGGTGAGGATCAGCACCCGGGGTGCGCCGGGAGCCGCCGTGATCGCCGCGGTGGCCTCCGCCCCGTGCATCCCGGAGCCGAACTGCAGGTCCATCAGGACCACGTCGCACACCCCGGTCGCGGCCAGGGCCACGGCCCGTTCGGCGGTGGCGGCCTCGGCGACGACCCGGAAGTCCGGCTCGGTGTCCAGGACCGCGCGCAGCCCGGCGCGGACCACCGGGTGGTCGTCGGCGAGCAGAAGTCCGATCGGGTCGGTCATGCCGCCCTCCCCTCAGGGTCTCCGGCAGCCGCCGGGAGCGGCAGGGTGACGGCGACGGCCGTGCCCTGGCCGGGGCCCGATTCCACGTTCAGCGTCCCGCCCAGCGAGGCCGCCCGCGCGCGCATCGCGGGCAGTCCGAAGCCGCCGCCCGCGCCGCCCGCCGGCTCGGCCGTGTCCAGGTCGGTGCGGAAGCCCCGGCCGTCGTCCACCACGTCCAGGGACACCGACGTCTCCATGAAGCTCAGCGTGATCTCCGCCCGCCGCGCGCCCGAGTGCCGCACCGTGTTGGCCAGCGCCGACTGCGCGGTGCGCAGCAGCGCCACCTCGTACGGGGTGGGCAGCTCGACCGGCCTGCCGCTGACCGCGAAGTGGACCGTGAGGTCCGGCGCGGAGGTCCGGGAGGACAGGCGGGCCAGGGCCGCCGCCAGGGAACCCTGCTCCAGGTCCGGCGGGGTCAGCGCCCGTACGAAGCGGCGGGCCTCCGCCAGATTGTCCTGGGCGGCCTCGCGGGCGCGCCGGACGTGCGCGGTGGCGGGCGCGTCCTCGGGGAGCGAGCGCTCGGCGGCCCGCAGCAGGAGCTGGATGCTCGACAGGCCCTGGGCGAGCGTGTCGTGGATCTCCCGGGCCAGCCGCTCCCGCTCGGCCAGGGTGCCCGCGGCGCGCTCCGCGTCGGCGAGCTCCGCCCGCGTGGAGACCAGCTCGTCGATGAGCTCGCGCCGCCGCTCGCTCTCACGGAACAGCGCGTCGTACCCCAGTACGGTCGCGACGGCCACCGCCGCACCGAGCAGCGGGCCGATGAAGGTGCCCGGGGAGATCTCCTGCCCGTGCAGCAGGAAACTGGCGATCGCCGCCGCGGCCGTGACCGCCACGGCGGGCAGCCCCCAGCGCACCGGCAGCAGATGCAGCTGGAGGAAGTAGAGCGGGAAGGCCACCCACAGGGCGTCGGGCGACAGGGCGAGCAGCGCCAGCCACACGGCGCCCAGCGCGGTCAGCCAGAGGGCGGCGGACCGGGTGTGCGGCTGGACGACGGGGGCGAGCGCGCCCGCCGCGTACAGCGCGGCCATCACGCCCGCCAGGACGACGACGGCGGTGGCGTGCGGGGTGCCGTCGCCGCTCGCACGCAGCGCGGCGAGCACCAGCAGCCCCACCAGCAGTGCGTGCAGGCAGAGCCGCAGTGCGGTGGTGACGGGGGTGGGCGCACGCGTATCCATGGCCGTTCCAGCGTAGACGCGCCCGCCGCCGTGGCCGTCAATCGAAAGGTTGATGTCGGGCCCGTCCGGCGTGCGATGTTTCCGCAGGTCGTGGCCCCGAGCCTGGAAGCATGTTCGTTGCATGGAGAGATCTGAGGTTCGCCAGGGGCCGGTTCGCCCTCATGGGCACGGTCGTCGTGCTGATCACGCTGCTCGTGGGGCTGCTGTCCGGCCTCACGGCAGGACTGGGAAGGGAGAACACCTCGGCCGTCACCGGGCTGAGCGCCGACAGCATCGCGTTCGCCGCGCCACCGGACGGGCAGTCGGTGTCCTTCTCCGGCTCGGCGGTCGAGGAGAGCGCCTGGCACACCTGGGCGGAGCAGCCGGGCGTGTCCGCCGCCGAGCCGCTGGGCATCCGGACGCTGAACGCCGCCGCGGACGGCGGGAGGCGCACGGCCGCGGTCTCCGCGTTCGGCGTCGAGCCGGGCGGCGAACTCGCCCCCGCCGACGTGGGGAAGGGCCGGCTCGTGCTCTCCGAGCAGGCGGCCGACGAGCTCGGCGTCGGTGCGGGTGACACGCTCGGCCTCGCCGGTTCCCGGCTGACGGTGGCGGCGGTCGGCGGCGACGCCTCGTACAGCCACACCCCGGTGGTGTGGACCTCGCTCGCCGACTGGCAGCGCATCGGCGGCACCGGGCGGCAGGCCACCGTCGTCGCCCTGACCACGACCGGCGGCGCCGACCTCGCCGCGGGTGACGAGGCGGCCGGCACCAGCACGCTGGCCCTGGAGGACTCCCTCACCGCGATCGGCTCGTACCAGGCCGAGAACGGCTCGCTCCAGCTGATGCGCGGCTTCCTCTTCGCCATCTCCGCGCTCGTCATCGGCGCCTTCTTCACCGTCTGGACGATCCAGCGCAGCGGCGACGTGGCCGTGCTCAAGGCGCTGGGCGCCTCCACCCCGTACCTGCTGAAGGACGCGCTCGGGCAGGCCGTGGTGATGCTGGCCGCGGGTACGGGCCTGGGCACCGCGCTCGCCTCCGTGACCGGTGCGCTGGTCGGCGGGGACGGCGGCGCCGTGCCGTTCGTCCTGGACGCGTCGACCGTGCTCGTCCCGGCCGGCGTGATGATCGTCCTCGGTGCGCTCGGCGCCGCCCTGTCCATCCGGCGGATCACCGCCGTCGACCCCCTCACCGCACTCGGGAGCGCCCGATGACCCTCACCCTCACCGACGTCACCCTCACCTATCCCGACGGCGACGCCCGGCTCACCGCACTCGACCGGATCTCCCTGGACGTGCCGGCGGGCACGCTCACCGCGGTCGTCGGACCGTCCGGCTCGGGCAAGTCCAGCCTCCTCGCGGTGGCGGCCACGCTCGTCACCCCGGACCGCGGACGCGTCGTCGTCGCCGGTACGGAGACGGCGGGCCTCGGCCGCGCCGACAAGGCGGCGCTGCGCCGGGACCGCATCGGCATCGTCTTCCAGCAGCCCCATCTGCTGCCGTCGCTCACGGCGCTGGAGCAGCTCCAGGTGATGGCGCACCTGTCGGGCGGCCCGGTCCGCGCGGCGCGGGGCCGGGCACTGGACCTCCTGGACGCGGTCGGTCTGGCCGACCGGGCGGACCGCAGGCCGCACCAGCTGTCGGGCGGTCAGCGCCAGCGGATCAACATCGCCCGCGCTCTGATGAACGAGCCGGCCGTGCTGCTCGTCGACGAGCCGACCAGCGCGCTCGACCACGAACGCGGCGCGGCGGTCCTCGATCTGCTGCTCGGCCTGACCCGGGAGCGTTCGACGGCCACGGTCATGGTGACCCACGACCGGGCCCATCTGGACCGGGTGGACGGCACGGTGCGCATGGAGGACGGACGCCTCTCGGCGGCCACCCCGGTCTGAGACTCCCCCGGGTCAGGTCGCCGAGCCGCCGCTGCTGGCCAGGGCCTCGGAGAGCTCCTTCGCGATCTGCTGGAGGATCGGCACGATCCGCTCGGTCGCCGTCTCCGTCACCCGGCCCGCGGGCCCGGAGATGGAGATGGCCGCCGAGGTGGGGGAGTCCGGGACCTGGACCGCGAGGCAGCGGACCCCGATCTCCTGCTCGTTGTCGTCCACCGCGTACCCCGCGCGCCGCACCTGTTCCAGCGCGTCGAGGAAGCCGTCCGGAGTGGTGATCGTCTTCTCGGTGGCCGCCGGCATGCCCGTACGGGCCAGCAGGGCGCGCACCTCGTCCGCGGGGGTGTGGGCGAGGAGCGCCTTGCCCACACCGGTGGAGTGGGGTAGCACGCGTCGGCCGACCTCGGTGAACATCCGCATCGAGTGCTTCGACGGGACCTGGGCGACGTACACGATCTCGTCGCCGTCGAGCAGCGCCATGTTCGCCGTCTCGCCGGTCTCCTCGACCAGCCGCTGGAGGTAGGGCCGCGCCCAGGTGCCCAGCAGGCGGGCGGAGGACTCGCCGAGGCGGATCAGGCGGGGGCCCAGCGCGTAACGCCGGTTGGGCTGCTGGCGTACGTAGCCGCAGACGACCAGCGTGCGCATCAGCCGGTGGATGGTCGGGAGCGGGAGCCCGCTGCTCGCGGAGAGCTCGCTGAGCCCGACCTCGCCCCCGGCATCCGCCATACGCTCCAGCAGATCGAAGGCGCGCTCGAGGGACTGCACGCCGCCGCTGGGACCGGCGGGCCTGGAGTCGGATGTGCTGGCGTGGGACGGCGGCACGTCAACGGTCCTTTCGAAGCGGAGGCAAGGCAGCAGCCTACCGGGCCGCTCCCGATCGGCCCACTGCTCCCGGTGCGGCGTCCTTGCCGGTCAGGACCTGTTTTGTCCTGGTGTCGGTGGTCCGGGCCACGTTCGGGCCGAAGCGCGGTGGTGCCGCTCCTGGCCCATTCTACGTTCCGCCTGCCGAAAATGAACTTTTACTTCGTGGAAATCTACAATCGGGCCATCCGGCGCTCCGCGGGCCGCCCCGCCGGGAAGGAGGGGTCTTGACGGACCGCGTCCCCGAGTGAAGACTCCTTCAACAAATCGTTGAAGTCTGCGTGAGGAGCACAGGTGTCCGGTGAGGACGTGAAGCAGGTACTCCGCTCGACGCGCGTCGTCACCCCCGAGGGGACCCGCGCGGCGGCGGTGCTCGTGGCCGGCGGGGAGATCGAGGCGGTCCTGCCGTACGACACCGAGGTGCCCGCCGGTGCCCGCGTCGAGGACTTCGGCGACGACGTCCTGCTGCCCGGCCTGGTCGACACCCATGTCCATGTGAACGACCCCGGCCGCACCGAGTGGGAGGGCTTCTGGACCGCCACCCGCGCCGCCGCTGCGGGAGGCATCACCACCCTCCTCGACATGCCGCTCAACTCCCTGCCGCCGACCACCACCGTCGAGCACCTGCGCGTCAAACAAGGGGTGGCCGCCCCCAAGGCGCACATCGACACCGGCTTCTGGGGCGGTGCGATCCCGTCCAACACGAAGGACCTGCGCCCGCTGTACGAGGCCGGGGTGTTCGGCTTCAAGTGCTTCCTCTCGCCCTCCGGTGTCGAGGAGTTCCCCGAGCTGGACCAGGAACAGCTGGCCCGTTCGATGGCCGAGATCGCGGGCTTCGGCGGCCTGCTGATCGTGCACGCCGAGGACCCCCACCACCTGGCCGCGGCCCCG
This sequence comes from Streptomyces sp. NPDC104381, assembly GCF_055583745.1. Lineage (NCBI taxonomy): Bacteria > Bacillati > Actinomycetota > Actinomycetes > Kitasatosporales > Streptomycetaceae > Streptomyces > Streptomyces sp. NPDC104381. Next base: position 421,400 of record NZ_JBVJNK010000002.1, on the reverse strand, counting down.
CAGCGCAGCGGCGAGAAGTACGCCGACTTCCTGGCCTCCCGGCCCCGCGACGCGGAGAACACCGCCATCGAGGGCCTCATCGCCCACGCCAGGCGGCTGGACGCCCGCGTCCACGTCCTGCACCTCTCCTCCAGCGACGCCCTGCCGCTGATCGCCGCCGCCAAGCGCGAGGGCGTACGCGTCACCGTCGAGTCCTGTCCGCACTTCCTCACCCTCACCGCCGAGGAAGTCCCGGACGGGGCGACCGAGTTCAAGTGCTGCCCGCCCATCCGGGAGGCCGCCAACCAGGACGCGCTCTGGGCCGGGCTCGCCGACGGCACGATCGACTGCGTCGTCTCCGACCACTCGCCCTGCACCACGGACCTCAAGACCCCCGACTTCGCCTCCGCGTGGGGCGGCATCTCCTCCCTCCAGCTCGGCCTGCCCGCCATCTGGACCGAGGCACGCCGGCGCGGGCACACCCTCGACGACGTGGCCCGCTGGATGTCCACGGCCCCCGCCGCCCTCGCCGGGCTCACCCGCAAGGGCGCCATCGAGGCCGGACGCGACGCCGACTTCGCGGTCCTCGCCCCCGACGCCACCTTCACCGTCGACCCCGCCGGACTCTTCCACCGCAACCAGGTCACCGCCTACGCCGGGAAGACCCTGCACGGCGTCGTCAGGTCCACCTGGCTGCGCGGCACGCGGATCGCGGCCGACGGCGTACTCGCCGAACCCACCGGCCGCCTCCTCGGAAGGAACCACTGACATGACGGCGATCCCGCACTTCACCGGCGACGCGACCCCGTACGGGGGAGGCGACCCCTACGCCGACCACCGCACCGCCGACTTCCCCTTCACCCACCTCGTGGACCTCGCGGACCGGCGCCTCGGCGCCGGCGTCATCGCGGCCAACGACGAGTTCTTCGCCGAGCGGGAGAACCTGCTGAAGCCGGAGCCCGCCGAATTCGACCCCGAGCGCTTCGGTCACAAGGGCAAGATCATGGACGGCTGGGAGACCCGCCGCCGGCGCGGTACGGGCGCCGCAGAGCCGCACCCGGCGGACGAGGACCACGACTGGGCCCTCGTGCGTCTCGGTGCCCCCGGTGTGGTGCGCGGGGTGATCGTCGACACCGCGCACTTCCGGGGCAACTACCCGCAGTCGGTCTCCGTCGAGGCCACCTCGCTGCCGGGCTCCCCGTCCCCGGAGGACCTCCTCGCGCCCGGCGTGAAGTGGACGACCCTCGTCCCCCGTACGGCCGTCGGCGGTCACGCGGCCAACGGCTTCGCCGTCGACGCCGAGCGGCGCTTCACCCACCTCCGGGTCAACCAGCACCCCGACGGCGGCATAGCCCGCCTGCGCGTGCACGGCGAGGTGGCGCCCGACCCGGCGTGGCTGACCGCCCTCGGAACGTTCGACGTGGTCGCCCTGGAGAACGGCGGCCAGGTCGAGGACGCCTCCGACCGCTTCTACTCCCCGGCGACCAACACCATCGCCCCGGGCCGCTCCCGGAAGATGGACGACGGCTGGGAGACCCGCCGCCGGCGCGACAAGGGCAACGACTGGATCCGCTACCGGCTGGTTGAGCGGTCGGAGATCAGGGCGGTCGAGATCGACACCGCCTACCTCAAGGGCAACGCGGCCGGCTGGGCGGAGATCTCGGTGCGTGACGGCGAGGACGGCGAGCGGAAGCAGATCCTGCCCCGCACCCGGCTCCAGCCCGACACGAACCACCGCTTCGTCCTGCCGGAGCCCATGCGCGGCACTCACGTCAGGATCGACATCTTCCCGGACGGCGGGATCTCCCGGCTGCGGCTCTTCGGATCGCTCACCGAGGAGGGGGCGGCCCGGCTGGCGGCCCGTCACGAGGCGCTGGGCGGATAGCTGTACGGGTGTGCCGGTTCATGTTCGGTCTGTGAGGATATGGGACTCTGGTCGGGACGTCGCCGTCCCGACCAGGAGTCGCCATGATCTTCATCGTCGTCAAGTTCACCGTGCGCACCGCCGAGCGGGACAACTGGCTCCCGGCCGTGGAGGACTTCACCCTCGCCACCCGTCAGGAGCCGGGGAACCTCTTCTTCGACTGGTCCTACAGCGTCGAGAACCCGGACGAGTTCGTCCTGCTGGAGGCGTTCGCCTCGCCGGAGGCGGGTGAGGCGCATGTGAACTCCGAGCACTTCAAGGCGGCGATCGACACCATGTCCGAGCTCGTCACCGAGATCCCGGAGATCATCAACGTCGAGGTGCCCGGGGACGACTGGTCCCGGATGGCGGAGGTCACCCCGCGCAACCGGTGACCCCCAGGCGCCCGCCGGGCGCCGCCGTCAGAACTCCTCGTGCGTGTCGGGGTCCCCGCCGAAGCGATGCGGCGGCCGGGCCCCGATCCTGTCCAGCTCCTGCTGGGTCAGCGTGAATCCGAACAGGTCCAGATTCTCGCGCTGCCGTCCCGGATCGGCGGACTTCGGGATCGGCACCGCGCCCAGCTGGGTGTGCCACCGCAGGACGACCTGGCCCGGCGTCACCCCGTGCGCCTCGGCCGCTGCGACCACCTCCGGCGCTTCGAGCACCTGGCGGCCCCTCGCCAGCGGGCTCCAGCTCTCCGTGACGATGCCCTTCTCGGAGTGGACCGCCCGCAGCTCCTCCTGCGGGAGCAGCGGATGCATCTCGATCTGGTTCACCACGGGCAGCACACCCGTCTCCCGCTCCAGCCGGTCCAGGTGCTCCGCGGTGAAGTTGGAGACGCCGATGGAGCGTACGAGGCCGTCCTCCCGGAGCTTGATCATGGCCTTCCAGGTGTCGACGTACTTGTCCACCCGTGGCAGCGGCCAGTGGATGAGGTAGAGGTCGACGTACTCCAGTCCCAGATCGCGGCGCGACTCCTCGAAGGAGGCCAGCGTCTCCTCGTAGCCGTGGTGGCGGCCGGGCACCTTGGTGGTCACGAAGACGTCCTGCCGGGGCAGGCCGGAGCGGGCGATCCCACGGCCGGTGCCGGTCTCGTTCCCGTAGTTCAGCGCGGTGTCCACGAGCCGGTAGCCCAGCCGCAGCGCACCGGCGACGGCCTCCTCGGCCGCGTCGTCGTCGAGCGGCCAGGTGCCGAGGCCCACCGCGGGGATCGTGCTGCCGTCGTGGAGGTTGCGGACCGGGGGCGGTGTCTGGCTGCTCATGGTCTCCCATTTCGTTCGCGTACCCGTCCCCGCCAGCGTAGGCCGGGCCGTCGGCCGGGGCGCTCTCAGCAGAGGTCGTTGTGCCACTCGCCGTCCTCCCGGACCCAGGAGGTGCTCTCGTCGTACTTCGGCTCGCCGACGCCGTAGGTCACCTGCGCGCCGTCACCCTGGACACGGTCCAGGGACAGCCGCCGCAGGGTGTACGTCCTGCCGATCTGCTCGGCCGTCTGCGCGGCGCGGTCCATGAGCGCCTCGAGATCGTCCCACGACCACTCCTCCCGGCAGCGTGTGGAGAGGAGCGCGTAGGCGGCGTCCGTGTCGGGGGCGTAGTAGGCCTTCACATACGCGCGTACGGACGCCTCCAGCGGTGCCGTGTCCACCGGGGCGGAGGGGGAAGCGGTGGCGCGCGGCGTGGACGGCGCGGCTCCGGGCGTCCCGTCCGATTCCTGGGTGCAGGCGGTCAGGGCGGCCAGTGCGGCCAGCGCGACGAGCGCGCGGAAGCCGGTGCGAGTGGTGTGTGTGGTGCGCATGCACTCTCTGTATCGAAGATCCGTACGAGATGGGGGCGGTGTGCCCGATCTGTGACGTCGCATGCGAGGAGAGCGCCGGGTCCCGCCGGGCGCACCGATGAATTCCGGCCGACAGTGGGGTCGGAACCAGTGGAAGCGGACAGGCCGCCCCGGGCACGGCCGGGCGGCGGCGAGCAGAAGGAGCGGGATCATGGCGAGGCTGACGCTCAACACATTCGTGACCCTCGACGGGGTGATGCAGGCACCGGGAGGCACGGCCGAGGACACCAGCGGCGGGTTCGAGTGCGGCGGCTGGCAGGTGCCGTTCGCGGACGAGGACATGGGGAACTTCGTCACCGAGGTCTTCGACCGGTCGGGCGCCTACCTCCTCGGACGGCGTACGTATGACATCTTCGCCGCCTACTGGCCCCGGGTCACCGACCCGCAGGACCCGGTCGCCGCACGCCTCAACACCCTGCCCAAGCACGTCGTCTCCACCACCCTGACCGACCCGGAGTGGGAGAACACCACGGTGATCTCCGGCGATGTGCCCGCCGAGGTCGCCCGGCTCAAGGAGCGGACGGCGGAGGGCGAGCTACAGATCCACGGCAGCGGCACCCTGGCCAGGTCCCTCCTGGCGCACGACCTGATCGACGAGATCAACCTGTACATCCACCCGGTCTACCTGGGCAGTGGCAGGCGGCTCTTCGAGGAGGGCGGCCGGCCGACCGCGTTCGAGCTGATCGCGGCCCGCACCACCGGGAGCGGCATCGCGATCCACACCTACCGGCCGGCCGGACGGGCGCGGTTCGGGGACTTCGACCTGCCGGGAGCGTGAGAAACCGGCCCGGAAGCCGCTACGGCCGCCCCGGCACCGCCGGCAGCACGGAGCCGTCGGTGGCGGCGGAGCGCAGCCGGCCCAGGATGGCCCGCGCCGCCTTGGTGTAGCCGGGGTTGTTGTTGTGCAGGACGGACTCCGCGTTGGCCAGCTCCATGAAGGCGATGAGCTCGAAGGCCAGCTGCGAGACGTCCGTGTCCGCGGCGAGTTCACCCCGGACCCTGGCCTCCTCGATGGTCTCCTCCACGAAGGTGACCCAGCCCGTCTGCGTCGAGGCCAGCGCGTCGTGGACCTTGCCCTCCCGGGAGTCGAACTCGGCGATCGTCGCGTAGAAGAAGCAACCGCCGCTGAACACCCGGCGCTGCGAGTAGGAGAGCCAGCTCTCGCACATCCGCCATACGCGTCCCAGCCCGGGCGGTGCCGCCCTGGTCGGGGTGAGCACATGCTCGACGAAGACGGTCACGGCCGCGCGCACGGTGGCGAGCTGCAGCTCCTCCTTGGAGCCGAAGAGCGCGAACACCCCGCTCTTGCTCAGCTTCAGCTCCATGGCGAGCCGGCCGAGCGACAGGCCCTCCAGCCCCTCGGTCGAGGCGACATGGACCGCGCGCCCCAGCACCAGCTGCCTGGTCTGGTTCCCCCGCTCGACCCGTCCGTCCAGCCGCGCTCCACCCATGTGCCCAACTCCGTGTGTCCGAGCGTCCCAAGACCGACATTCTAGGAGGAGACGGCACGGTCGCAGGACCGCTTCGACCCTCGACGACCCCTGCGAACAGGTGGCCGAGCCGACTCCGCGGACAGAGGTTCCCGAGGGGCCGGCCGTTCGGTACCGTGATCGCTCCCCGTGCGAGCCGGTGAGGTCTCCACACGTTCCCGCTGTGGAGAACCAGGAGGACCCGGTGTCCGCTGCCGTCCTGCCCGCCCTCGCCCCGCCCCGCCGCGCCTGGGTCACCGACCTGCCGCTCCTGCTCGTCGCCGCCGTCTGGGGCGCCAGCTACCTCGCGGCCAAGGGCATCACCACCAGCCACACCGTGATCGCCGTCCTGGTGCTCCGCTTCGTGATCGTGCTGCCCGCGCTGGCCGTCGCCGGATGGCGCGGGCTGCGGGCCCTGAGCGCCGCGCAGTGGCGGGGCGCGGGCCTGCTGGGACTCGTCCTCGGCGGGATCTTCCTGCTGGAGACGTACGGCGTCGTGCACACCTCGGCGACCAACGCGGGGCTCATCATCAGCCTCACCATGGTCTTCACCCCGCTGGCCGAGGCCGCCGTGACCCGGGTCAGGCCGCCGGCCGCCTTCCTGGCGGCGGCGGGCCTGTCGGTCACCGGTGTGGTGCTGCTGACCCAGGGCGGCGGCTTCACCAGCCCCTCCGCGGGCGACCTCCTGATGCTGCTCGCGGCCCTCGCCCGTACCGTCCACGTCCTGGCGATGGCCCGGATCAAGGCGGTCCAGGACGCCGACTCGCTCTCCCTGACCACCGTGCAGCTCGGCAGCGCGGTCGCCGTCTTCGCCGTACTGGCCGCCGTACCCGGCACCGGCGCGGCGCCCTGGACGGTGGCGGCGGACTTCGGCCCCGCCGAGTGGGCGGGGCTGCTCTTCCTGTCCGTGTTCTGCACGCTGTTCGCGTTCTTCGTACAGATGTGGTCCGTACGGCGCACCTCGCCGTCCCGGGTCAGTCTGCTGCTCGGCACGGAGCCGCTCTGGGCCGCCGCCGTCGGCATCGCGATCGGCGGCGAGCGCCTCGGCGTCCCGGGAGCGGTGGGCGCGGTGCTCGTGCTGACGGGCACCGCGTGGGGAAGGCGCCGCGCCGACGTCACGTCCTGATGGAGTCCGCCGCGACCATCAGGGCCGCTCCCGTCACGACCAGCACGATGTTGACGAACAGTCCGTAGTCGTCGAGGAAGCGGAGCCTCGCCACCACCGTCCACAGCCGGAACCAGCCCGTCCACTCGTACAGCAGCCCTGCGGCGCCCTGCACGAACACGATGAACCCGGCCGTCTCCACGAATTTCTTCATGGCCCTCAGCCTGGAGGGGGCGGCCCCTGGCCCGCGTCGGCCACCGGTCTGCGGGGCACCGACGGAAGTATCGGATCGTGCGACTTCGGTATCGCTCCCGCCCCGTGGAGCCCGCCGGCCCCTCCCGGCTGCGTACGTTTGTCGACATGACCCGTACGGAATACCCCTGGCTCCTGCCCTCGGCGCTGGCCTCGCACGAGCAGCCCGGCCGACCGGGCAGACCGCGCCGGACCGTGCGGGACTGGATCGTCGACCTCACCCTCTTCCTCTGCGCCGCCGGGATCGGGATGGCCGTCCTCGCCGCCATCCAGGCCGACCCCACCACCCCCGAGGGCGTCGTGATCGCCGACTCGCTGCTCGGGGCGGCCGCCTGCTGCGCCCTCTGGGTCCGGCGCCGCTGGCCCGTGACGGTCGCCGCCGTCCTCACCGTGCTGAGCGTGGTCGAGCCGGTGGCGTCCGGAGCGATGCTGATCGGCCTGTTCAGCCTGGCGGTGCACCGCCCCTTCAAGCCGGTGGCCGTCGTCGGCGCGGTCGCCCTGGCCGCCGCCCCCGCACAGCCGCTGCTGCGCCCGGACCCGGCCACCTCCTTCATGGCGTCCACGATCATCGGGGTGCTGGTGGTCCTGCTGGTGCTCAGCTGGGGCATGGTCGTACGGTCCCGGCGGCAGCTGGTCGTCACCCTGCGCGAACGCGCGCGCCGGGCGGAGGCCGAGGCCGCGCTCCGCGCCGAACAGGCCCAGCGGCTGGCACGGGAGGCCATCGCCCGCGAGATGCACGACGTCCTCGCCCACCGGCTGACCCTGCTCAGCGTCCACGCGGGCGCCCTCGAATTCCGGCCCGACGCACCCCCGTCCGAGGTCGCGAGAGCCGCCGGCGTCATCCGGGACAGCGCCCACGAGGCGCTCCAGGACCTCCGCGAGATCATCGGCGTACTGCGCGGCCCCGGTGACAGCGACGAGGGCAACAGGCCCCAGCCCACCCTCGTCACCCTGGACGCCCTGATCGACGAGTCCCGCTCGGCCGGCATGCAGGTCACCCTGTCCAACAGCGTCGCCGACCCGGCCGGGGCCCCCGCGGCCACCGGACGCACGGTCTACCGCATCGCCCAGGAGGCGCTGACCAACGCCCGTAAGCACGCGCCCGGAGCACCCGTCGAGGTCACCGTGGCCGGCGGGCCGGGCGAGGGGCTGACCATCGAGGTCGGCAACCCCGCCCCCGCCGAGCCCTTCGAGCCGGTCCCCGGATCCGGCCAGGGGCTCATCGGGCTCACCGAACGCGCCGGGCTGGCCGGCGGCAGCCTGGACCACGGACCGCGGCCCGACGGCGGATTCACGGTCGAGGCCCGGCTACCGTGGCCCGCATGAGCACTCCCACGTCCCCGGAGTCACCCCCGCCGGTCCGGCTGGCCGTCGTCGACGACGACCCGCTCGTACGGGCGGGACTCGCCCTGATGCTCGGCGGCGCCGACCGCATCACGCTCGTGGGGGAGGGCGCCGACGGCACCGAGGCCGTCGCCCTCGTCGACCGTACGCACCCCGACGTCGTGCTCATGGACATCCGCATGCCGGGCATGGACGGGCTGGCCGCGACCGAGGAGCTCCGGCGCCGGCCCGGCGCCCCCGAGGTCATCGTCCTCACCACGTTCCACGCCGACGAGCAGGTGCTGCGCGCCATCCGCGCCGGGGCGGCCGGCTTCGTCCTCAAGGACACCCCGCCCGCACAGATCGTCGAGGCGGTCCTGCGCGTCGCGGCCGGTGAACCCGTCCTCTCACCCGCCGTCACCCGCAGGCTCATGGCCCGCGCGGCGGGCGGGCCGGGGGACGACCGCCAGGACCGCAGGACACGCGCCCGGCAGCGCTTCGCCGAACTGGCCGAGCGCGAGCAGGCCGTGGCCTCGGCCGTCGGCCGGGGGAGCTCCAACGCCGAGATCGCCGCGTCCCTCCATCTGAGCGTGGCCACCGTGAAGACGCACGTGTCCCGGATCCTCTCCAGGCTCGGGCTCAACAACCGTGTCCAGATCGCCCTGTTGGTGCACGACGCGGGTCTCCTCCATGAGGACGAGGACGGGGCGCGGGACGGCCGCCTACGCTGAACCGGTCAGACCGGAAGAGGGGGCGGGACGATGTCAGTGGTCGATCTGCGCGGGGCGGCGGACTTCAGCGCGAATCCTTATCCGTACTACGCGAAGATGCGCGCCGAGGGACCGGTGCACCAGGTCTGCACCGACGACTTCGAGCGGATATGGATGGTCGTCGGCTACGAGGAGGCCCGCGCGGCCCTCGCCGACCAGCGGTTCAGCAAGGACTGGCGCACGACGGAGCGCTTCTCCGCGTCGAGCAACCCGATCAACGCCAACATGCTGGAGATGGACGCCCCGCACCACACCCGGCTGCGCAAGCTCGTCGCCCGCGAGTTCACCGCCCGGCGGATCGAGGCGCTGCGCCCGCGCGTGGAGCAGATCACCGGGGACCTCCTGGACGCGATGGTGCCCGCCGGGAACGCCGATCTCGTCGACGCGTTCGCCTTCCCGCTGCCGATGACCGTGATCTGCGAGCTCCTCGGCGTACCCGACATCGACCGGGACGCCTTCCGGCTGCTGTCCAACGCCATCGTCACGCCCGTCTCGCCGGAGAAGGAGAACGAGGCGGTCCACGCGATGGGCACCTACCTCGACACACTGATCGAGGACAAGCGGCGCGCACCGGGCGACGACCTGATGAGCGCCCTGATCCAGGCGCACGACGACGACGGTGACCGGCTGTCGCCCGACGAGCTGATCGGCATGGCCTTCCTGCTCCTGGTGGCCGGGCACGAGACGACCGTGAACCTGATCGCCAACGGGGTACGCGCCCTGCTCGACCACCCGGACCAGCTGGCCCTGCTCCGCGCCCGCCCGGAGCTGATCGACGGCGCGGTCGAGGAGATGCTCCGCTACGACGGGCCCGTCGGGACGGCGACGTTCCGCTTCACCCGGGAGCCCGTCACGATCGGCCAGGTCGTCGTACCACGGGGGGAGGCGGTGCTGGTCGCCCTCGGATCGGGCGACCGGGACCCCGACCGCTACCCGGACCCGGACACCTTCGACATCCGGCGCGAGGCGCAGGGGCACCTGGCCTTCGGGCACGGCATCCACTTCTGCCTGGGCGCCCCGCTGGCCCGGATGGAGGGCCGCATCGCGATCCGCGCGCTGCTGGAGCGCTGCCCCGGACTCGTGCGGGACCCGGACGGCGGGGAGCCCGACTGGCTGCCCGGGCTGCTGCTCCGGGGCGTCCGTCACCTTCCGGTGCGCTGGTGAGGTGGTGGGATGTCCTCCATGACCGAACTCTCCCTCACCACGGCCCAGCAGGTCCTCGACGCCCAGCCGTTCAGCCGGCTGGTGGGCGCACGGATCACGGATTTCGGGAAGGGCCGCGCCGTCCTCGAGGTCGACGTACGCGAGGAACTCACCCAGCAGAACGGCTTCCTGCACGGCGGGGTGCTGTCCTACGCGGCCGACAACGCGCTGACCTTCGCCGCCGGGACGACGCTCGGAGCGGCCGTCCTGACCGGTGGTTTCTCCATCCAGTACGTCCGCCCGGCGAGCGGCCGCGTCCTGAGCGCCCGCGCCGAGGTGGTGCACACCGGCCGCAGGCAGGCCGTCGTGCGCTGCGATCTCCACACGGTGGACGACGAGGGCGCGGAGACGCTGTGCGCGGTGGCCCAGGGGACCGTCCTCTCCGCCCGCCCGGCCTGAAGGGACCCACGGTGACCACGGAAGCCCTGTTCGACCTCGGCGCACTCGGCGACGACTTCATCCGCGACCCCTATCCCGTCTACGCGCGCCTGCGGGCCCGTGGCCCGGTGCACCGGGTCCGTATCCCGGAGGGCTCGGAGGCCTGGCTCGTCGTCGGGTACGAGGCGGGGAGAGCCCTCCTCGCCGATCAGCGGCTCTCCAAGGACTGGGGCAACGCCTCGCCCTCGCTGGGCGTGCGCAAGGTGTCCGTGGGCACGTCCATGCTGGGCAGCGACGCCCCCGTCCACACCCGGCTGCGCAAGCTGGTGGCCCGCGAGTTCACCCCCGGCCGGATGGCGCGGCTCGCCCCACGCGTCCAGGAGATGACGGACGCGCTCCTCGACACCATGACCGGCGGGCCGGCGCGGAGCGCCGACCTGGTCGAGGCGCTGTCGGTCCCCCTGCCGATGGCCGTCATCTGCGAGCTGCTGGGCGTGCCGTCCCTGGACCGGCCGGCCTTCCGCGCGTGGTCCGACGCGGCTGTCTCGTCCCTCGACGCCGAGGCGCGGGCCCGGGCCAAGGCCGCGATGACCGCGTATCTCGGCGAGCTGATCGCCGAGAAGCGCGCGGCCCCGGGGGACGACCTGATGAGCGCGCTGATCCGCACGTCGGACGACGGTGACCAGCTCTCCGCCGACGAACTCATGGGCATGGCCTGGCTGCTGCTCGTCGCGGGGCACGAGACCACGGTCAACCTGATCTCCAACGGCGTCCTGAGTCTGCTGACCCACCCCGGACAACTGGCCGCGCTTAGGGCCGACTTCGGCCTCATCGACAACGCGGTGGAGGAGACCCTCCGTTACGAGGGGCCGGTCGAGACCCCGACGTACCGCTTCACGACCGAGCCGCTCGACGTCGCGGGCACGGTGATCCCCGGAGGCGGTGAGCTCGTCCTGGTCGCGATGGCCGACTGCGACCGCGATCCCGCCCGCTACCCGGGCGGCGACCGCTTCGACCTCACCCGGGACGCGCGCGGGCACGTCGCCTTCGGCCACGGCATCCACTACTGCCTGGGCGCCCCGCTGGCCCGCATCGAGGCCCGCGTGGCCATCCGCTCGCTCCTCGAACGCTGCCCGGACCTGCGGCTCGACACGGACCCGGCCCGGCTGTCCTGGCGTACGGGCATGCTCATCCGGGGGCCGCTGAGCCTGCCGGTGGCCTGGTAGCGGGCTCAGGCCTCGGCGATCTCCGTCATCCGCACGGGACGGCGCCGCCCGCGCGACAGCTCGCACGCCTCGGCGATGCGCAGGGCGTGCAGTGCCTCCCGGCCGTCGCACGGGTTGGCCGCCTCCCCGCGTACGACGGCGAGGAAGGTGTCCAGCTCCGCCTCGTACGCCGGGGCGAAACGCTCCAGGAAGCCCTGCCACGGCTTGGCGGGCGCGGGCGGGCCCTGGGGCTCGGCGGAGGTGAGCGGCGTACGGTCGTCGAGGCCGACCGCGATCTGGTCCAGCTCGCCCGCCAGTTCCATGCGTACGTCGTAACCGGCGCCGTTGCACCGGGTGGCGGTCGCCGTGGCGAGCGTGCCGTCGTCCAGGGTCAGCAGGGCCGCCGCCGTGTCCACATCACCGGCCGCCCGGAACATCGCGGGGCCGGCGTCGGAGCCGGTGGCGTACACCTCGGTCACCTCACGGCCCGTCACCCAGCGCAGGATGTCGAAGTCGTGCACCAGGCAGTCCCTGAACAGGCCCCCGGAGAGCGGCAGATACGCGGCCGGCGGGGGAGCGGGGTCGGACGTCGTCGCCCGTACGGTGTGCAGCCGGCCCAGGGAGCCCGCGCGCACGGCGGTGCGCGCCGCGGCGTAACCGGCGTCGAACCGGCGCATGAAACCGAGCTGCAGCACACTGCCCGCCCGCTCGACCTCGTGCAGTGCCTCCAGGGTCCTCGCCAGGTCCAGCGCGATCGGCTTCTCGCAGAAGGCGGGCAGACCGGCCCGCGCCGCCCGGCCGATGAGATCCGCGTGGGCCGAGGTGGCCGAGGTGATCACGACCGCGTCCACCCCGGCGCCGAGGACCTCGTCGGCGCCCGCGACGGCGGTGGCTCCCGTGAGCGCCGCGACCTGGGCGGCGCGGGCGGCGTCGGCGTCCGCCACCACCAGGGAGGAGACGGCGGGATGGCCTGCCAGGACATCCGCGTGGAAGGAGCCGATCCGGCCCGTGCCGATGAGTCCGATGCGCATGCACCCAACGTGCCGCTCACCCGGCGCACTGTCAACTATATGTCCTGACAAATCGAAGGGTGCGGCGCGGCGGTACGGGGTACGCTCCGTGCCGTGCCCAAACCCGCCGCCGACTCCGCAGCCCTGGGGCTGGGCGTGGACCGCACCAGTCCCGTCCCGCTCTACCACCAGCTGGCCCAGCAGCTGGAGGCGGCCGTCGAGCAGGGACGGCTCGCGCCCGGCAGCCTCCTCGGCAACGAGCTGGAGCTGGCCGCGCGGCTCGGCCTCTCCCGCCCCACCGTGCGTCAGGCCATCCAGTCGCTCGTCGACAAGGGGCTGATGGTGCGCCGGCGCGGTGTCGGCACCCAGGTGGTGCACAGCCGGATCAAGCGCCCGCTGGAGCTCAGCAGCCTCTACGACGACCTGGAGACGGCCGGCCGGAAGCCGGCGACCCGGGTCCTGCGCAACACGGTCGAACGGGCGACGCCCGAGGTCGCCGCCGCGCTCGGTGTCGAGGAGGGCAGTGACGTCCATCTCGTCGAGCGGGTGCGGTACGCCCACGACGAACCCATGGCGGTCCTGCGCAACCACCTCCCGCCGGGCCTGCTCGACCTCTCCACCGAGCGGCTGGAGTCGACCGGCCTCTACCGGATGATGCGCGGCTCGGGGATCACCCTGCACAGCGCCCGGCAGACCGTGGGCGCCCGCGCCGCCGGCGCCGAGGAGAGCGGGCTGCTCGCGGAGCCCGCGGGGGCGCCGCTGCTGACGATGGAACGCACCACGTTCGACGACGGCGGCCGCGCGGTCGAATTCGGCTCGCACGTCTACCGGGCCTCGCGCTACGCCTTCGAATTCCAGCTGCTGGTCCGGCCCTGAGGCCCGTCCGACGGCGTCCCGTAAGAATGTTCGGACAAAAGCGTTGACGCGGTCATGCTAGGTCGCTAGAACGGCGGGAGGGCGCGGCCCGCGCCCCTGCCGGACCGCTCAGGTCCGGGCTCGGGGATACTTGGCCCGCCGGGCGGCGAGTCCGCCCTCCCCGGCTTCACCAGGCAGCACAGCGAGCAGCACAAGAAGGGCACGGCGTCGTGGCAAGGGTTCGGACAGGGGTACGCGCGATGGGCGCCGTGCTGGCAGCGGTACTGGCGGCCTCCCTCGCGGGATGCAGCAGCACCGGCGGCAAGCGGGCGGAGGAGCGTGCGGCCCAGCAGGCCGCCGAAGGCCGGTCCGTGGTGAACACGCCCCGCTGGACGTTCGCCATGGTCACCCACTCGGGTGATGGCGACACCTTCTGGGACATCGTCCAGAAGGGTGCCAAGCAGGCGGCCGACAAGGACAACATCAACTTCATCTACTCGCACAACGACGAGGGGCAGCAGCAGGCCGAGCTCGTCCAGACCGCGATCGACAAGAAGGTCGACGGCCTGATCGTCTCGCTGGCCAAGCCCGACTCGATGAAGGCCGTCGTCGCCAAGGCCGTCAAGGCCGGCATCCCGGTGATCACGGTGAACTCCGGCTCCGCCGAGTCCAAGGCCTTCGGCGCCCTCACCCACATCGGCCAGGACGAGTCCATCGCGGGCGAGGCCGTCGGCGACGAGCTGAACGAGCGGAAGCGCAAGAAGGTGCTCTGCGTCCTGCACGAGCAGGGCAACGTCGGCCACGAGCAGCGCTGCGCCGGAGCGAAGAAGAACTTCGACGGGACCATGCAGAACCTCTACGTCGACGGCACCAACATGCCCGACGTCCAGGCGTCCATCGAGGCCAAGCTCGACTCCGACAAGAGCATCGACGCGGTCGTCACCCTCGGCGCCCCGTTCGCCGCCGCGGCCGTCAAGGCGAAGCAGACCGCGGGCAGCAAGGCCGAGGTCGACACCTTCGACCTCAACGCGAGCGTCGCCACCGGCCTCCAGAACAAGACCCTCGGCTTCGCCGTCGACCAGCAGCCCTACCTCCAGGGCTACGAGGCCGTCGACCTGCTCTGGCTCTACCGCTACAACCAGAACGTGCTCGGCGGCGGCCTGCCCGTCCTCACCGGACCCCAGGTCATCACCCGCGACGACGCCGACGCGCTCGCGGAGTACACGAACCGGGGGACCCGATGACAGCGACCGGGCAACCGGCGGCGCCCCCCACAGACGAACGCCTGCTGCGCACCTCCCCGCTGCGCAAGCTGCTCGGCAGGCCCGAGCTCGGCTCGGTCGTCGGCGCCGTGGCGGTCTTCCTCTTCTTCGCGCTCGTCGCGGACAGCTTCCTCCAGGCATCCAGCCTCGGCACCGTGCTGTACGCGGCCTCCACCATCGGGATCATGGCGGCGCCCGTGGCGCTGCTGATGATCGGCGGCGAGTTCGACCTCTCCGCCGGGGTGATGGTGACCAGCTCCGCGCTGATCTCCTCGATGTTCAGCTACCAGATGACCGCCAACGTCTGGGTCGGCGTCTTCGTGTCGCTGCTGGTCACCCTCGGCTTCGGCGCGTTCAACGGGTTCATGCTCACCCGCACCAAACTGCCGAGCTTCATCATCACCCTCGGCACGTTCCTGATGCTGACCGGCCTGAACCTCGGCTTCACCAAGCTGATCAGCGGCACGGTGTCGACCAAGGCCATCGGGAACATGGAGGGCTTCGAATCCGCCCGTAAGGTCTTCGCGTCCTACCTCACGATCGGCGACGTCGAGTTCAAGGTGACCATCCTGTGGTGGGCGGCACTCGTCGCGATCGCCACCTGGATCCTGATCCGCACCCGCTTCGGCAACTGGATCTTCGCCGTCGGCGGCGAGGCCGACGCGGCGCGCGCGGTCGGTGTCCCCGTGATCCGTACGCGCATCGGGCTCTACCTCGGCGTGGCCTTCGCCGCCTGGGTCTCCGGCCAGCACCTCCTCTTCTCCTACGACGTGGTGCAGTCCGGCGAGGGCGTCGGCAACGAGCTGATCTACATCATCGCGGCCGTCATCGGCGGCTGTCTGATCACCGGCGGCTACGGCTCCGCGATCGGGTCCGCGGTCGGCGCGATCATCTTCGGCATGACCAGCAAGGGCATCGTCTACGCCGAGTGGAACCCCGACTGGTTCAAGTACTTCCTGGGAGCGATGCTGCTCCTGGCCACCCTGCTCAACCACTGGGTACGCAAGCGTGCGGAGGCGACCACATGACGGCCACCCAGGCTCCGGCCCCCCGGGACCCGGCCGCCCCGGCGCTCGTCGAGCTCGACGGCGTCAGCAAGTACTACGGCAACATCAAGGCCCTGGAGAACGTCTCGCTCGAGGTCCACGCGGGGGAGATCTCCTGCGTCCTCGGTGACAACGGCGCCGGCAAGTCCACCCTCATCAAGATCATCGCGGGGCTGCACCGGCACGACGCCGGAACGTTCCTGATCGAGGGCGAGGAGACCACGCTCGCCAACCCGCGCGACGCCCTGGACCGGGGCATCGCCACCGTCTACCAGGACCTCGCCGTCGTCCCGCTGATGCCGGTCTGGCGCAACTTCTTCCTCGGCTCCGAGCCGACGAAGGGCGCCGGCCCCTTCAAGCGCCTGGACGTGCGGCGGATGCGGGAGACGACCCGCGCGGAACTGCTGCGCATGGGCATCGACCTGCGCGACGTCGACCAGCCCATCGGCACGCTCTCCGGCGGCGAGCGCCAGTGCGTGGCCATCGCCCGCGCCGTGTACTTCGGCGCCAAGGTGCTCGTCCTCGACGAGCCGACCGCCGCGCTCGGCGTCAAGCAGTCGGGGGTCGTGCTCAAGTACGTCGCGGCCGCCCGGGACGCCGGCCTCGGCGTGGTCCTCATCACGCACAACCCGCATCACGCCTATCTCGTGGGTGACCGTTTCGTGCTGCTGAAGCGCGGCGCGATGTCCGGGAGCCACACCAAGGACGGCGTCACACTGGACGAACTGACACGTCAGATGGCCGGTGGGAGCGAGCTCGACGAGCTCAGCCACGAGCTGGAGCGCGCCCCGTCGCCCGGCGCCCCCGGCAGCCGGCCGGACGGTGACGACACCCCGTAAACGCGGTTCCGCACCCCCCGCCCCAGGCCCGGAGACCCGTTCCGGGGGCGGGGGAATGGCAGAATCGTGTGCGGCGGGCGCCGTCCGCCGCCGGCCCGATCACCGACCGGCCCCCCGACCTGCGCAGGGACGATGAGCACGTACCGCGACTTCACACACCGCGGCTCCGCCCGCGCCACCGTCCTGCGGACCGTAGGCACCAAGGAGCGGCGCTCGCACCTCACGGCGCCCAGAGTCCCCACCGTCGGCATCGACATCGGCGGGACCAAGGTCATGGCCGGGGTCGTCGACGCCGACGGCAACATCCTGGAGACCCTGCGCACCGAGACGCCCGACAAGTCCAAGAGCCCCAAGGTCGTCGAGGACACCATCGTCGAACTGGTCCTGGACCTCTCCGACCGGCACGATGTGCACGCCGTCGGGATCGGTGCGGCGGGCTGGGTCGACGCCGACCGCTCCAAGGTGCTGTTCGCCCCGCACCTCGCCTGGCGTGACGAACCTCTCCGCGACGCCCTGGCCTCCCGGCTGGTGGTCCCCGTGATGGTCGACAACGACGCCAACACGGCCGCCTGGGCGGAGTGGCGCTTCGGCGCCGGCCGCGGCGAGGACCACCTGGTCATGATCACGCTCGGCACGGGCATCGGCGGCGCGATCCTGGAGGACGGGCACGTCAAGCGCGGCAAGTACGGCGTCGCGGGTGAGTTCGGCCATATGCAGGTGGTGCCCGGCGGGCACCGCTGCCCGTGCGGCAACCGCGGCTGCTGGGAGCAGTACAGCTCCGGCAACGCCCTCGTGCGCGAGGCCAGGGAGCTGGCCGCGGCGGACTCCCCGGTGGCCCACGGCATCATCGAGCGGGTCAAGGGCAACATCCCCGAGATCACCGGACCGCTCATCACCGAGCTGGCCCGCGAGGGCGACGCGATGTGCGTCGAGCTCCTCCAGGACATCGGCCAGTGGCTCGGCGTCGGCATCGCCAATCTCGCCGCCGCCCTGGACCCGTCCTGCTTCGTGATCGGCGGAGGCGTCAGCGCCGCCGACGACCTGCTGATCGGCCCGGCGAGGGACGCCTTCAAGCGCCACCTCACCGGCCGCGGCTACCGCCCGGAGGCCCGGATCGCCAAGGCCCAGCTCGGCCCCGAGGCGGGCATGGTCGGCGCAGCGGACCTCGCCCGCCTGGTCGCCCGGAGGTTCCGGCGCACCAACCGCCGCCGGGTCGAGCGCTACGAGCGGTACGCGCAGTTCTACGACCAGGCCGCGAGCACCATCCGTAACACGCGCAGCACCCGCCCCGGCGAATGACCCGAGGGCCGCGCGCCGCGGCCCCGGCCACCCGCACCCCGCTCCGTACCGCAGCTTCGAGGGATCACCGAACATGACCGCAGCCGAGCACCACATCGTGGCGCGCCAGCCCCCTACGTCCGGCTCCCCGGAGGGGGCGGGGCCGTCCGGGCCGCCCGGCTCGTCGGGTTCCTCCGGTTCCTCCGGCTCCTCGGGTTCTTCGGGTTCCTCCGGGAGCGGCGGCGGGGCGCCTCCGGAGGACCGGCGCAGGGTGGTCAGACGGCGCCTGATCACCCTGACCATCATCGTGCTGCTCATCGGCATCCCGGCCGGCTACCTGGTGATCTCCGCCGGGCAGAGCCGCCGCTCCGGCAAGGACAAGGAGGCCGAGGCGTCCGCCCAGGGACTGAGGGAGGACTGGCCGTCCGGCATGCAGCGCCGGATCTTCGAACTGCCCATCCCGGGCAACGCGATCGGCGTCCAGTACTACGAGACGAACAACTGGAAGGCCAGCCGGATGTACGTGAAGTTCCGTACGACCTCGGCCGGCCTCGACCGCTTCCTGAGCGGCGCCGGCACCGGCCGGGCCGCGCTGGAGACCGGCAAGGTCACCATCGGCGAACGGGACATCAAGATCACCGGCTGGTACTTCGGTCCCGGTGTCGACTGGGCGGGCACGGTCCACAAGAACAAGTCCCCGCGCCCCACCCAGAACATCACCGTCAACATGACCGACCCGGCGGCCCCGGTCGTCTACGTGGTCTCCGCCGCGACCCCCTGACCGCGAGCGGCCCCCGCACGTCCCAGGGCCGCGGTACGCCGGGCCGCAGGCTACGCAGCTGGAGCGGGGGGCCTGAGGCGCCGGCTTCCAGTCGGCGAACGCAGAGCGAGGGTCACGGTCAGCTGCGGCGCAGTAGCTGACCCTCGGCTCGGTGGGGCGTGCGCAGGGACGCGTCCAGGATGGTCATGAGCTGTGCGACACGGCTCTTGCCGGTCGGCGCCGGCGGGTATCTGTTCAGTACATCGATCAGAACGGGTGTGGCGCGTTGGCGAGCCTCCTCGATCAACCGGAGCCCGACGGCGGAATCGTCGTCCGCATCCAGTTCTCCGATGCGCGCGGCGCTTGCGGCGGCTCTCAGGATGTGACCGACCTGGGTGGCTTTCGCGATCGGATGAAGGTAGGCCGCAGCAGCGGCATCTCCAGCAGCGCGCGCAGCGAGCCGTGCGGCCTCCGTGGTCGCGTCCTTTGCCGCCCGGTGGGCATCCAAGGAAGTGACGCGCTGAAGTTTGGTCCTTCGGGCGCCGTTCACGAACTCCCGTGCGGCGTCGGTGGCCGCACGAGGCCGAGGGTCGACGGGGTCGGCGTCCTCGAACACAGGAAGAACTTGCTCAGCGCTCTCCAGAACGTAGTGGGCGACGACGCGCAGCTCATCCATGGTCAGTTCAAAGTCCCCGGATATCGTCGTCACGGACCCCATTCTCCCATCGAGCGGGCGCCGATGTGTCGGGCTCACCCCGTTGTACCCGCACCAGCCGGTGCTGTTCCGAGGTCAGCCCCAGTTCGGCCACGGGGAGTTTGTCACCGAGCAGCGCCGCCTGCGTGGACTGGGACAGCGACAGCGTCACCCCGACGGCGGCGAGTTCCGCGAGCGACACCATCCCCGTGACCGGCACCACGGGCGGCGGTGGGGGAGGCGGAGCACCGGGCGGACCGGCGGACGCGGTCTTGACCTGTTCGGGCACGACCCGCACGCCCAGCCGTTCCGTGAAGAGTCCCGCCACCTCTCCCAGCCAGCCCGCCGCCACGGCCGGATCGAGACCGGGCCGGACGGCCCCGCTCATGTAGCGGCCCGACTTGTCGTTCACCGTCCACCGCTCCAGCTCCTGACTCCACCGGAACTCTCCGGAGATCCGGCTCATCCCGGTGTCCGACCGTCCTGACTCCCCGAAGCGGGCCGCGATGCCCGTGTGCCCCAGCCCGTCCAGGTCGTCCCGCAGTTCGTCCGCCGTCAGGTCCGGGGTCACCCGCCGCATGCCTGCGAGCAGCGCCTCGAACTGCTCGGGCGTGACGATCGCGCTCGGCCGTTCGCTGCCGAGCAGGACCCGCCCCTCCGCGTTCACCGTGTAGATCCAGACCGCGTCCCTGTTGCCGGTGATCAGCAGGGCGGGGTCGATCTCGTCCAGGGGTGTCCACAGCGGGTTCACCCGTACGTCGCCGACGGCGTCCCGCTCCTCGGGCTTGACGCGTTTCGGAGCCACGGGCTCGCCGAAGACGAGCAGGTCGGTGGGTTCCGCGGTGCTTCCGTCGTAGTGGTCCCTGCCGTTGTAGTGGACCTCGATGACCCGGGAGGCACCGCTGGGTCCGACCCTGCGGGTGTCGGCCAGGCGGCCGTTCCACGCCACCTCGATCCTGGCCTCGAACGCGTGGGCCAGCAGGGGCAGGAAGATCTCGCCGACGTCGGTCATGTAGCGGTCCTCCCAATGGGAGACGGCGTCCAGGACCGCGTGGGTCTCCACGGTGTCCAGCGGTGCCGTACTCGTCGGGTACACAGCGGCCAGCTCCGCGCGCAGGCCCGCCTCCGACCGGTCGGCCAGCGTGTCCGCGTCCACGCCGTGGTGCGCGAGCAGCAGGACGAGCCCGGCTCGGTGGAGTCGCGCGATCCGCTGCCCGAACTCCGTCACCGTCGACAGGCGCAGCTGTCCGGTGACGGAGCGGGGCAGCCGGCCTTCGCTCGCTGTCAGGTAGGTCCGGACGGCCTCGCGCATCGCGCTGACGACGGCGGTCTCCGGGCCGCCCGGCTCGTACCGGGTCGCGGACCTGACCACCGCTCGGCTGCTCAAGTCCCCGCGTACGCCGCTCGCGTCGCCCAGCCAGGCGTACGCGTCGGGGTGGGACTCCGCCAGGCCGGGCAGTCGGCTGCGTACATGAGCGGGGTCGCTGGCGATCAGCGAGAAGAAGAGGCACTCCCCGGTGCCCGGAACCCGCACCGGCCGCCCCCTGGCAGCAGCGCCGGACGGAAGCGGCGCCCCGGTCTCCGCACCGGGCTCGTCCGTCACCTCCACCGCCGCTTCCACCGCCGCTTCCCGTACCGCGAGTTGGTAGTGGCGGCCGACCAGGCTCAGCACCACACGCGGTCTCGGGCCACCCGCCCGTACGTCCAGCGAGCCCGCCAGGTGCCCGGTGGGGTCGGACGGGCCCGGGCCGAAGTCCTGGAAGCGCCCTTCGCCGTCCACGACCGTGATGTCGACGCCGAACGTCCGGGCGGCCAGCACCGGCAGCAGGTCCGCGGCCCCGTGGTCCCAGCCCGCCTCGCCCTCCATGTCGCCCGGGCGCGTCAACTGGGCGACGGCCAGCGCGGCCCGGGCTTCGGGACCAAGGTTCACGGAGTACGGGATCAGGCCGCCGAGCCCGTCGAACTCGCGGCCGCCAGGAGTGTTCTCCCCGAGCGGCCCTGATCCCCGCAGCCCCGCCCCGGTGGCCTCGGCGTCGCTGAAGGTGTCGGTGACGTCCGGGGCGACAGCGTCGAGCAGGTCCGCGTCCGACGGGTCCGTGAGCCTGGCCGCGAGCGCCCGCCGCACCGTGTCCACCGCCGCCCGCCGGTCCGCGAGGTCCACCCCCCGGTCGGTGAGCAGGTCCGGCGCGCTCCTGCTCAGCCCCTCCACCAGGGCGTGCAGGAAGGCGTTTCCGTCCTCCGGTACATCGTGCACGGCGTACGTGACGTGGTCGGGCGAGGTCAGCCGGGAGCCCTCGCCGGTGCCGGTCCTCGTGTACACCGGCGGCCGGGTGGCGGCGGGCGGCCTGGGCGGCGGTGGAGCGGCGGCCGGCTTCCGGTGGCTGACGGCGGGGGGCTCCGGCCGCCCCGCGAGGCGGGCCCGGCCCTCGGCGGTGGCCGCTTCCTGGTGCCAGCGGGTGAGCTGGTCGGTCGCCGCCCGCACCCGGTGGTACTCCGCCGCCGCTGTCTCCGCCGTCGTCCTCAGCGCGTCGAGCAGGGCGCGCCGGTTGTCGAAGGCGGTGACGGCGGCGTCGCGCCGGCGGGCCGCCGGCGCGACCCGGAGCGCCGCGGCGGCCACCGCCTCCTCGGCACGGCGCACAGCGCGGCCGGCCTCCTGCGCGGGCCCGCGCAGGGCGGCCACCCGTGCCTCGGCGGCCCGCAGTCGCGCCTCGGAGGCGGCAAGCGACCCACGGGCCGCCGTGATCTGCTCGCGCATCAGGTCGGCCCAGCCGTCGTGGGCGACTTCACCGGCCGACTCCACGAACGCGTCGAGTTCGGTCCGGGCCGCCCCCACCTGCTCCCGCACCTCGTTCCGGTGGGCCGTCGCCTCCGCCAGGGCGTTGCGGGGCCCCTCGGCGGCCCGGTCGGCCGCGGCCAGACGCCGGCCGTCCGCCTCGGCGGCCCTCTCCGCGCCGGCGAGGGTGATCCGTGCGGCGTCCCGCTCCTCCCGCAGACCGATCGCGGCCCGTCGCTTCTTCCAGTACGCCTTGTCGGCATCGACCCACGCCTTGCTCGCGCTGCCGACGGCGTCCCACGCGGCGCCCACCCGGGCGGGGAAGTTGGTGTCGTCGATCAGCCCGAGCTCCCTGGCGACGTCGTCCCTGACCCAGACCAGGGCGTACGCCTGGGCACTCACCGCCTTCGGCCCGGGCCGGACATGGCCGAAGGTGCCGCCGACGAAGCGCCCGACACGGGTGTCCTTGACGCCCCGTCGTACGTCGGCGACGCTCAGCCAGGAGGTGGGGACCGCGAACAGGAAGACCCGCCCCGTCTTGGGCTTCGTGTTGATGGAGGTCAGCTGGTCCGCCGAGGTGGGCAGCGCGTCGCCTTCGGCGGCGTAGGGGCCGGTGCCCGACCCGCCCAGCTGGTGGAGCCCCGTCTTGTCGGAGCTGATCAGGACACCGGCCCCCAGCGCGGAGTCCTGGGCGTTCTCCCGGCCGACGGTCGCCGCGGCGCCGGCCCCGGTCCGCCGGAGCATCTCCATCTTCTTGCCGTCGGCGACGGTCAGCAGCCGGGCACGGCTGAAGTCGGGCTTGGCGTACAGGTCGAGCTGGGCCCTTTCGTCGCCGACGACGCTCTTCTCGCTCAGCCCCGGGATGCCGTACCCCTGCGGCGTCGTCGCCCGATGGTAGTACGCCGTCAGGGCGGCGTTGCCGGTTCCGTCCTCCAGCGCCTGGGCGGATCCCGTGCCGAGCCGGGTCAGCCCGGTGTCCCGGGCCCGGCGGGGCGCGTCGGGCCCGTCCATGGAGAACCCCGCGTCGTACGAGAGGGCGAGCGCGTAGGTGTTCGCGACCTGGATGTCGGCGAGACCGACGATCCGGCGCACGTCGAAGCCGGTGTCGGGGAAGCGGAACGGTTTCAGGGAACCGTCCCCGTGCAGGGTGTCGGGCCCCAGCACATACGGCGAGACGTCCTGCCGGGGCGGGGCGAGCGCCGTCAGGTCCGGGGCCTCCAGCAGGTCCGTACCCGGATCCGCGTCGGGGGCCATCAGGCTCAGGGGGACGTGCTCCCGCAGGGTCCCGGCGGGCCCCTCCTCGGTGAGGACGCGCTTGCCCCGGAACTGGTCGAACCCGGTACGTACCGTGCCCCGTCCCTCCGGCGGCGGATCGTCCGCCTCCAGCGTGATCCGGAGGGTGTAGGGCGTCGCGATCTCCGCGTACGGTTCCGTCGAGGCCACCCGGAACACGGTCAGGGTGGATTCGGTACGGCTCTCGCCGCTGGATTTCCGGCCGGATCCGGTCTCCGTGAAGGTGGGGCCCGCAGCGACCGCCGTGGAGTTCTCCGTGTGCACCGCCTCGCCGACGAGGTATCCGAAGTCGGCGCCCTTCGTGGACTCCGCGCCCTCGGTGACGGTCTCGATCGCCCGCCGGTTCTCCTCCATCTCCACGCTGTGGTCCAGCATCGTGAACGCCGCCTCACCGGGCACGAGTTGGACCCGGATACGGATCTGCCGCCTGCCGAGGCGGATGCTGTGCCACCCCCAGGCCCCGGTGCGGGCGGGAACCGACGCGCCGCCCCCCGTCAGCTCCTTGTCCAGGGACCGCAGGACCCGTGACGAGACCAGGGTGCGTACGCGCTCCCGGCCCGCGTCGTCGAGACCGAGCGTGGCCACCTGCCGTTCGAACGCGGCGAGCACCGTCGACGGGTCCAGCGCGTTGACGGCGTACGTACCGAAGTTGTTCTCCCTGAGCCATGGCTGCGGGGACCAGCGGGCCCGGGTGTAGCGCGGCACCTCGCCCATGCCGTCCTCGATCAGCCCCACGAGGTGGGCGCTCTTCTCCGGTACGTGGGCCAGCCAGCCGCCGGGCACGGTCGTCATCCGCCCGGCCGCCGCGGCCAGCCGGTCGGGCACCAGCGGCCTGCCCACGGCTTCGGAGCCCAGCAGGCTGGAGGTCAGCGCCAGCCAGTGCTCGGCGGTGCCCGACACGAGTACCTGGTGGCCGAAGCCCTTGCGGTTCATGTCGTGGACGAAGGAGCGGGCCACGGTCCTGCTCGTCTGGTCGGCCGTCGACCACGGGGAGGCGACCAGGCCGTACGTGCCGAGCAGTCCGGGCCCGGTCGCGTGGGAGCGGGCGTAGACGATCTGCCCGCCGGTGAAGAAGGTGCGGGTCCTGGTGAGCTTGCCCGCCGACTGACCGCTGCCGCCGAGCACCATCTCCGTGTCCATCGGCACCGCTCCGGTCAGCGCCCGGACGCCGTCCACCGCCGTCAGATGCCGGAAGGTCGCCCAGAGGGTGGCGTACGGGCCCTTCCCCATCAGTCCCGAGGCACTCCAGCCCAGTGGCCCGGAACTCTGGTCGAAGTTGGCCGTCAGATACTGGGCCTGGAAGGCCCGGAGCACCGCCTCGCGGGTGGGCGCGCCCTCCTCGGTGAGCTGCCACGCGCCGCCCGACCCGGAGGTCATGACCTGCCCCAGCGCCGCGACGAGCGCGGGGGAGGGCACGACACCGACGGTCAGGAACGGATGGTTCTGCAGCTCCCGGAACATCCGCGAACCCCGGCCGTCCGGTGTCACCGGGCCCGCCTCGCCCACCAGGTCGGCGGCGCGCACCAGGCTCCCGGGCCGGGACAGATCGCCCAGTGCCAGCGCCCGTGCCCGGTCGGGCCGCAGTGTGCGCACCGGCTGCGCGGCGACGGCCGTGTAGGGGTTGACCGCCCCCCGGCCGTGCGGGTCCACGGCGGGTGCGTGCGAGCCCGGGATGCTGATGAGGACCTGCCCGGTCCGGGGGCCCCCACCGACCGTACGGCCGCCGGGCGTGGTCCCCATGAGCAGGTCCAGCGGCTGCCGGAAGACGAACGGCTGGGTCCCCAGCAGCCCCAGCGTCGCGGCCCCGCGCAGCAGGCCGCGGAAGCGCCAGTACCCGCCGCGGTCCACGGTCAGCGAGAGGTCGTAGCGGTAGAGGTGCGAAGGCCCGGCGCTCACCGTCATCGGCTCGTACGTGGCCGTCGCGCCGAAGCTGGTCTCGTCGTCGGACTGCCACCCCCAGCGCACACCGGCGCTCGGCCCGCCCGCGTTGTGCGGGGCGCCGATGTCGTCCGCCATCGGGTCGCGGAACGCGAGCAGCCCCTCGACACCCGCTTCCCCGAGGCGCTTGGCGCTCTTCTGCCCGTCGACCCGCTCCACACCGACCGAGCTGTAGCGCAGCTTGAAGTCGTCCTGCACACCCTCGAAGCGACGGTTGGTCAGCTCTCCGCGCAGCCATATGTAGCGGTGCCCCTGCCCGATCCGGCCCGGCTCGACGAAGCGGACCCGGATGCCGGTCGTGGTCAGCGCCTCCAGATTCCCGGCCATGCTCCGGTGCGACAGGGCGGTGAGCACCTCGAGCGTGTTGGCCAGGGCCGTGCGGTACGTGTCGTCGTCGCGCCACCGCGACGGCAGGGGGCGCGCGCCGGCGGACGACCCGGACGGGCCCAGCAGGGCCGCCGTCCGCTCCCGCCACGTCCTGCGCTCCGGCGGCGCCAACTGGTCGAGCCGCGCGACGAGCCCCGGATACGCCGCCGCGAGCGCGGTCAGCACCTCGTCGGCGAAGGTGTCCAGAAGGGTGCGCCGCTGTCCCGCGAGGTCCGGCGGCCCCGTCCTCGTACCGTCGTCGAAGGCGAACTCCTCCACCCGGTGCATGCCCAGGGTGTGCGGCCGGTCCCGGGTCAGGTACGCGGGGGCGAACGGCTCGGGCGCTCCCGTCCGCGACGCACGCCGCAGCCCGTCGTCCCAGCCGGCCAGCCGCCGTGCCTCCGTACGGGTCATCCGGTCGACGCTCCACGTGTGGAACTGCCGGGGCGGGGTGGTGCTGCCGCTGAGCTGGACGTGGACCGTCCTGCGGACCAGATAGAGGCCGGTGAGGTCGCCCTTGACCTGGCCGGCCGACTTGATCGCCCCCGATCCGCCCAGTCCCGCGGTCCGCGACACCGAGAAGAGATAGCGGAACGCCCCGCCGAACTGGAGCCGGAGATTGAGGGCGCTGTCCGCCAGGTCGAAGAGGTTGAAGGCCGGGCCCGCTACCCCGTCGATGCCGACCGCCCCCGTCTTCTGGAGACTCCGGTCGTTGCGCACGGTCAGGGTGTTGATGTCGCGCATCTCGGCGTCGGCGGTCTCCGTGATCAGCGTCGCCCGGCCCGGCACGACGTCGACGACGAAGACACCCAGGGGCGTGCGGGCCTTGTCGTCGGCGAACAGCGGGACGGTGGTGACGCGGCCCCTCGACAGGGCGGGGCTCTGCCGCTGGAAGCTCAACGAGGAGAAGAAGGAGTTCAGTTCACCGTAGGCGGTGCTGCCCGGTGCCACACCGATCTCCTGCGCCGCCCAGTCCCGTATCCGGGAGACCGGCCCAAAGCCCTCCGTCCTGACCAGCCGGTAGGACGACTGCCGGTCGAGCTCGATGGAGCGGGGGATGCGCCCGGGGGCGGCCTTGGTGCTCGTCACACTGTCCGGCAGCCGTACGGACAGCCCGTCCCGCACCGCGAACCCGCGGAGGGCGGGTGCGGTGCCGGTCACGGTCCGGCCCTCCGCGTCGGTCACCCGCAGCTCGTAGTAGACGTGGTCCAGGTAGACCCGGGAGCCGTCCAGCGAACGCGTCTCCGTCTGGGTCGTCCCCTGTTCGGTCTGCCCGTACCCCACCCGGTCGGTCCGGCCGAGTCGCAGACCGATCCGTCCGAAACCGCTGAAGGCCGCAGCCCCCACCGGCCCGACGGGCCCGCCCAGCGCCAACTGGGTCACCGACTGCATGGTCTTGTTCTGCCCGGCCGCCGCGACCGAGCGGTGCATCCCGTCCACCTTCACGGGACTGCCGTACGTATCGGTGAACTGCTCCCAGTCGCCGTAGTGGCGCACGGTGACCGCCAGCTTCCGTACACCGCCGTCCCGCGCCGTGTACGGGAAGACACGCCCGTCCCCGGCCAGCATCTTGGGCTCGTGCGTGAACGCGTACGTGACGTCGTCCATCAGGGCCGACCCGGTCGACCGGCCCTTCCCCGGCGGCGCGGGGCGCACGGTGTCGCCTCCCTGCGCCAGCACCCGGCTGATCTCGGCCAGCGCCTGCCCGGTGCCGCGCAGCACGACGTCGCTGTGTCCGAAGGTCATGCCGCCGGAGACCAGCGAGAGGAGGATGTCGGGCGGCACGTCCCCGATGAGTTCGCCGACGTCGTCGATGTAGGCGGGCATCCGGGTGCCGTTGCCGAAGTCGACCGGCTCCCGCCGCCCACCGAGCGGGCGGGGCAGGCTCCGGTCCAGGACGGGCGGCCTGGTGACGGGGAGCACGGGGGCGTACGGCTCGGCACCGAGCGCGCGGCCCGCCGTGGCCGGCCGCGATGCGGAGGGCGGCACGGTGACGGACGTGGTCGCCGTCGCGGGTGCGGACGCGGGGGCGGTGACCGGGGCGGTGATCGGGGCCGGGGCGGCGGTGGGCGCCGGTGTCGCGGGGGTCGACCCGGTGGTGGTGGGCCGGACAGCGGGTGGGTCCCCTATGTGTGCCGCGATCAGGTCCAGGTGGCGCCCGCGCAGGCCGCCCTGGGCGAGCCCCTGGGGTGCGGGGCGCCGGTAGTCCCCGAGAAGGCTTCCCCCGATGTCCGGGCGGTGCGGTGCGACCGCGTGCCGGGACTCGTCACGCAGGCCGAGCATGTGCGAGATCTCGTGGGCGTAGTCGACGGGATCGGCGTCCGCCCACCACGCGGACCGTGTCATCTGCCGGTCGCGGCCGACGATGTGGACGTCGAGACCGTTGGGGTGCGGATCACTTTCGACGCGCTCCACGGTCACGTGCAGGAGGTCCCCGTTCGGCAGCCGGTGGCCGGGGGCGTTGAACACCGTCTCGACACCGCTGAGGACCTTCTCCCAGACGCCCTCCGGCAGCCCGCCGGAACGTCCGACGCCGACCTGGACGGTCAGATCGGTGACCGGCTCGCCATCTACCTCGAAGCGCCGTACGTCGAACTTCGAACTCACGACGAACTGGGTCGTGTGCCCGGGCCGTTGCGGGTCGGGCGGCGCCGACAGCGGATCGACCCAGGTGTGCGAGCGTGGCTCCGGCACCGCACCGGCACGCGCCGCCTCCCAGGCGGGCGACCCGAGGGCCCCGCGCCCGGGAGCCTCCGGACTCTCCGTCGTTCCGAGGCCGGCCGGGGCCGCTGCATCGGACGGCTCCTGTCGTTCTGCGGACCGGATGTCCGGCGACGGCGGTGTGGACGCGGTCGACGGGGCCGGGGGAGTGTCCGGCCCGTGGGTGGCGGGAAGGGCCGGGGACGGGGCGGTCCCGGCGTCGGCGGTTCCGGCTTCGGTGGTTCCGGAATGGTCGGGGAGCTCCCGCCCCGGCTCATCGGCCGGGCCGGTTCGGTCCACGCCAGGCGCTCTTCGCGCGGGCGGGGGAGAAGCGTCCGGTGAAGCGGTGGGCGAGGACGACACCGGTACGTGCGGCACGGTGGCCGGCGCCCCCGACGGCTCACTGCCGAGGATGGCCTCCGTGTCGTCGTCGCTCACGGACTCCGGAGGGGGCAGAAGTGACTCGGAGAGCGGCGGCGGCACGGCCCGCTGCGAAACGGGCGCGGAGCCCCAGGACGGCACCGACGCACCACTTCCGAGCAGGGGCGTGTCCGGCAGACCGCTTCGGACACTGTCCGACGGCATGGGGGCGGGCGTCGAAGCGGGCCCGTCGACCGTCTGTGAGGACGTCGCGAACGGTGTCGACGTCAGAGACGTGGACGGCGCGGGCGTCGTGGGCGTGCCGGATGCCGTGGGGGCTACCGGCGCCGTGGCGGGCGGGGACGGGGCCGCCGGTGGTGGCTCGGGCGCCGGGGACAGGAACGCGGGCGGCACGGCCGGCAGCGGCATGGTCACGGGGGGAGGCACGGTGGCCGGAGGAGTCGTCGTCGGGGAAGGAGTCACGGTGGCCGGCGGCGTCGTGGTCAGGGGCAGGCCGCGTCCCGTGACCGTGCCGGGGCCGGCACCGGGCCCCGTGGACGGCGCCGTACGCGCGCCCGGCCCGTCGCCGGGGGTACCGCCCTTCCACGGCGGATCATTGAGCCCGCCGGGAGCCACCGGCGGAGCGAGGAACTTGTCGTTCAGCCAGAGTGCGCCATGGCCGACCGCCGACTCGGCGTACATGCCGAACACCCCGCTGGTGCCGGACCCCACGAAGGTCTCCCACTTGAACTCCCATGTCCCGTCGAAGAGTCCGGTGACCAGCACCTCCGCGAGTGTCTCGCTGAGTCCCGAGACGACGAAGACCGCCGGGACGTCATACGCGTCGTTGAGTCCCTTGGACAGAACGGGATTCCGCTTCGGGAAGTCGGTCTTCAGGTGGTCGAGGTACTCGCCGCCCCCGTTTCTGAACCAGCTCTTGAAATTGTTCGAGAAGTGTCCGAAGACGCTCCCGAAGACACCACCGAGGGCACCGAAGGCCGCCGCCTTGCCGACGTCACCCCAGTCGATGCCCGACGGTTTGCGGCCCGGCGGGTTGACCGCGATCTGGGTGAGCTTGACCGCCAGCGTCTGGATCGCCTCGACGAAGGCCTCGCTGAGCGCGGGTGCGAGGTGGGTCATCCGCAGCAGCCGGTCGATGATCATCAGCAGTGCCAGCCTGCTGCGGGCCCGGGCCAGTGCCATCTGGGAGATCGAGGTGCCGCCCGTGAAGAACGCCAAGGCGGCCAGGAAGGCCAACTCGATCAGGAGCATGACGATTTCGGCGATGATCTCCCACTTCGACTCCTGGATCTTCATCGAGTAGTCGATCTGACCGCGCGCCATGTCGTCCAGCTGATCGACGAACCCCTGGAGCCGGTCGACCCCTCCGTCACCCGTCAGCAGGGACAGCCCCTGGGTGTACCCGCGTGCGACGTCCTCCGGAAGCGCGTGGCCGGCGTTGCGCACGGACTGCTGTATGGCGCCCCGCAGTTCGACGACCCGTTTCGCCAGGTCGAGGTAGAGGTCACGGCTGTTCCAGGCCAGGTTCTCCCTGGCCTGCAACGGCATCTCGCCGAGCAGGACCCAGAGCATCTTCCTGACGTCCTCGGGGAAATCGATCTCCCGCACTCAGTGCTTCCCCTGCCCGCCTTGACCCTGGGAGCCCTCGTACCTACTTCTGCCGTGGGCCTCGATCTGTTCGGTGGCGTCGGTGCGGGTGCTCTCGATGCTGTCCAGGTTGGCGAGCGTCGCCGAGACCAGCGCGTCCAGCGCCTCGTACAGTCCCTGGACGACGTCGGCGCAGTACGTGTTGCTCCGCTGGTACCGCGGACGCACCTGGAGAGCGAAGTCGTCCGTCCAGCCGGGCCAGGCCGTGTAGGCGCCCTCCTGGTGCCGGAAGTCCTGCACCATCCGCTTCGCCAGCAGGGGCAGGCTCTTCATCTCCTCGACACTGTGCCGCAGACCGCCCGGGTCCGCCTCGTACACCCCGCTCATCCCCGGACGCCCTGCTCCTGGACCGGCCGCGGACCGGCCGCGGGGGCGGCGGCGGGGACGGTGAGGCCGATTGCCGGGGCGGGAGCACGGAAGGGCGGGCGGCATGGTCCGGCCATCTGTGTGACGGTCATGGGGCCTCTCTCCTGGAGCCGTGTACGCCCGAACAGACGCCGCTGCCCGAGGTGTTGGTCCGACGGATCGTAAGCACGCAGACCTGCCTCCCGGGGCGCTCAGGCAGGCGGGGAGGCGTACCCTCCGCCAGCATTCACGGCCGCGCCCCTGACCGTTGTCCGGCCGTTCACCACTCCCGGTCCATGCTTGCCTCGCACCCGTCTATGCAGTGACTCTTCCCCGGCCGCCGGCCCCGTCATCGCGACGGCCCTCGGTTACCACGACAAGACCGACACCCGACTGGTCACCGAAGCTGGAGGAACCTGGGCCCGATACGCCCCCGGCGACCACTCATGGTGACGCCGGGACCGGGACCGACCTCACCGAGGAATACGCGACACCTCAACAGGCGAGCCCACCAGTCACCGGTCGAGGCCGGATCACCTGCGAAGCCGAGAACGATATTCGCCAGGGGCCGTGCCTCGGGCACGTCTGAAGGCACGGCTGAAAGCGTGCGGAGAGCCGTACCCGACCGCGCCGGAGATCGACTCGACCGGGTCGTCGGTGTCGCGGAGCCGGACGGACGCCAGGTCGATGCGCCACTGTGTCACGTAGGCGCCCGGCGTCTGTCCGAGGGCGGAGCGGAAGCGCCTGGACAGCGTCGCTCGGGAGACGCTCGTTGCGGCGGCCAGGGTCTCCGTGGTCCAGGGGTGTTCCGGTTGGGCGTGGACGCATGCCAGAGCGTCGCGCACGACCGGATCACGCATCGCTCCCAGCCATGAGCCGGACTGCTCCTGCGGGTGGCGGGCCAGCCAGGCGCGTACGAACTGGACGAGCAGAAGGTCGACGATGCTGTTGATGGCGGCGGTGGTGCCGATCTGCGGCTGTGCGAGCTCGGCAGCGAGTAGTTCGACGGTCCTTCTGAGCTGCGCGTTCTCCCGGGCTGTGACGTGCATCGGCCGGGCGAGGGAGGTAAGCACCGGTGTGCGCACCTCCGGGTCCTGCTCGTAGCGCAGGACGATCACTTCCGTCTGTACCGGCGCCGGGCCCAGCCGCAGGGCCCGGCCATCGGCGAAAGACCGGGCCGCTGCCTCGCGGTCGCAGGAACCCATCGTCATGCCGGCGCCGCCGGCTATCCCGTGTGGGGTGCCCGGCGGCACCAGGACGGCGTCTCCGGCCTGCACCCGAAGAGGTTTCTCGCCCGTGGCGTGCAGCCACATGGTGCCGCGGGACACCACGTGCAGCGCCGCTCCCGGGGAGGAGTCCAGCCGCAGGCCCCAGGTTCCTCCGGCCTTCAGCACGACCCCGAGCCCTCCACGCGCACCCGAAACGCGCAAGACCTCCGCCAGCACATCCATGGTTCCATTCTCGTCCACCGCCGCGAACCGCCCACCGGCGGGCGAGGCGCATGTGTCCTCGTCCGCAGCGTCAGGCCACGTCAAGAACGGCCTTTCCGTGCACCTTCCGCGCGAACAGCGCCTGGACGGCGTCGTCCACGCCCTGCCAGTCGCCTCGCAGTCCGACCGGCGCCGAGAGCCTCCCGGTGGCCATGAGGCCCAGCAGGTCCGTCAGCTCCCCGCCGGTCGGCGTCATGTCGCCGTAGGTGGCGATGCTGCGGGGTTCGCCGAAGCCGAACAATGTCCCTGACGGGAAGGTGGTTTCCTGCCCCGAGGAGTAGCCGACGAGGTGGATGGTGCCGCCCTCGGCGAGCGAACTCCACGCCTGGGGCACCAGTGGCCCGCCGACCGTGTCCAGGACGAGGTCGAACCGTTCCCCGGTCTCGGCCAGGCCGGTCAGGACCTTGTCGGCCCCGAGTTCGCGGAGCCCGGCGGCCCGCTCCGGCGAACCGACGAGTGCCGTCACCCGGGCGCCCGCCAGCGCCGCCAACTGGACGGCGAAGTGCCCCACGCCCCCGCTGGCGCCGGTGACCAGAACGTTGCGCGCCAGCAGGGAACGGGTGCGCAGCACTCGGAGAGGGGTGACTCCGGCGATCCCCAGCGCCGCGGCGTCGACCAGATCGACACCCTCGGGGACGGTGCCGAGCGAGGCGGGGCTGACTGCCACCCGCTCCGCCCACGCGTGGGGAGCCATCCCCACGGCGACGCGCGTGCCTTCGGGCGGCCCCGAGCCGTCGGACGCGGCGCGCACCACGATGCCCGCCGCGTCGTGACCGTGCACGGCGCCGGCCGGCCACTGGTGCACGTAATTCAGCTCTCCGAAGTTGAGACCGATGTGCCGTATCTCCACCAACGCCTCACCGGTGGACGGTACGGGCTCATCGACATCGGCGAACCGGACGGGGCCGGCTTCACTGTGATCGACCACAAGGGCGCGCATAAGGGGTGTTTCCTTCTCTCGTGTGTGCGCCTGAACACTCGGCGCGGCAACAGATCGAGTGCGCACACGCCGCACTGCCGTCTTCTTGGAACCCTTTCGCAGGACCGGGACGGCGACCAGACCCACGAGAATCAATCAGTTGACGATCTGTCTCAGTGCGACTCACGACGCGTCGAGCCCCGCCCCGTCCGGTGGATGACGCCGTGACGGCCACCGAGACGCCCGGCAACGTGATGATCTTGAGGCGCCAGTGCTTGCGTCGGGCGGCGGAGTCGCGCCGGGCAACGTGCCGGACGACCGCGTCGGCGCCGGGGCGGGCATTCCGCCAGGGAGGGGACGGAGGTGTGACAGGAGCGGGCCAGGAGCGTCCTGCCCCAGCGCGGCAGAACCTCCGCGATCTGCCAACTCGTCCTTCCAGGCGCCGCCCCCGGTTACCACGGCAAGACAGCCACCCGCCCGGTCACTGAAGCCGGAGGATCCTGGAACCGGTACCAGCAACTCGACAGCTGCTCGTGGCCCGGTAACCCCCGAGCGCGCCGCAGTATCGCCCCCTCCGCGTGGTCGCACTCCCGGTCATGTCGTGTTTCTGACGTCGTGTCGTGACATCGGGCATACCGCGCGTCGAGGAGGACGGCGGTGGACACACCCGCCCCCTCCAGCCCCGAACGGCCCCTCGGCCTTTGGCGCCAAGCCCCTTCGCGGCCCTTCGCCGCTCCGGCCCGTCACCGGTCCCGCACCGCCGACACCCGGCCCGGAGGTCGCCGTGCACCACGCGCCACGGCTGAATCTATTCGGTACCCGGACAAACATGGGGCGGTCGCGATCATCGTATCGAGCTAATGTCAGCGACTTCCCTTGGTCCAGCGGCCGGAGCCGCGATTAGTGTTCCCCTGGATCTGGACGGTTTCTCGTCCATTGATCACTTATCACTCCTTTCGCCCGACGGCGTCCGCATACGTGCGCCACCGACTGACCAAGGAGAGCGTGCCGATGACTGTCGACTCGAACCCGGACGTGTCGAACCCGGACGTGCGACTGGAGCTGCCCCGGCAGTCCAGTCTGGGCACGGCGGCTGCCCGTAACCTCGCCAACACCACCAAGTCCGCGCCGCAGATGCAGGAGATCTCCTCCCGCTGGCTGCTGCGCATGCTCCCTTGGGTGGAGACCAAGGGCGGGGCGTACCGGGTGAACCGTCGCCTGAGCTACACCGTCGGCGACGGAACCGTGGAATTCGTCCAGGACGGTGCGAACGTCCGCGTCATCCCCCGTGAACTCGGCGAACTGGCCCTGCTCCGGGGCTTCGACGACGTGGAGGTCCTGAGCGCCATCGCCGACCGGTGCGTACAGCACGAGTTCCGCGCCGGCGAGACACTGGTCGAGCGCGGGGCACCCGCGGACAAGCTGTATCTGATCGCCCACGGCCGCATCGGCCAGACCTCCGTCGGAAGTTACGGCGACGAGGTCGTCCTGGACGTACTGGCCGACGGCGACCGGTTCGGGGAGAACGCGCTGCTGGACGAGGACGCCCGCTGGGAGAACACCGTCACGGCCGAGACGTCGGGCACCCTGCTCACCCTGTCCCGCGCGGACTTCGCGGCCGTGGCGTCCACGGCATCGAGCCTCCGGGCCCACCTCGACGCGTTCGCGTCACTCTCGCACCGGCGGCAGAACCATCGTGGTGAGGCCGAGATCGCGATGTCGGCCGGCCACGTCGGCGAGCAGGAACTGCCCGGCGCGTTCGTCGACTACGAGCTGAGGCCGAGGGAGTACGAGCTCTCGGTCGCGCAGACCATCCTGCGGATCCACACGAGGGTCGCCGACCTCTACAACGGGCCGATGAACCAGACGGAGGAACAGCTCAGGCTCACCATCGAGGCGCTGCGGGAGCGCCAGGAGCACGAGCTGATCAACAACAGGGAGTTCGGCCTGCTCCACAACGCCGACTTCAAGCAGCGCATCCAGACGCACTCGGGGCCGCCGACCCCGGACGACATGGACGAACTCCTCTGCCGACGGCGCGGCACCAAGTTCTTCCTCGCTCACCCCCGGACCATCGCGGCGATCGGGCGCGAGTTCAACGCGCGGGGGATCTATCCCGACCACACCGACCTCGGCGGACAGCAGGTCCCTGCCTGGCGCGGGGTTCCGATCCTCCCCTGCAACAAGATCCCCGTCACCAAGGAGAAGACGAGCTCGATCCTCGCCATGCGTACCGGCGAGGAGAACCAGGGCGTCATCGGTCTGCACCAGACCGGGCTGCCGGACGAGTACGAACCGGGCCTGTCGGTCCGGTTCATGGGCCTCGACGAGAAGGCGATCACGTCCTATCTCGTCACCACCTACTACTCGGCCGCGATCCTCGTGCCGGACGCGGTCGGCGTGATGGAGAACGTGCAGATCGCCCGCTGGCCCCGGTAACGGACCCCCGCCCGAAAGGCCCGGGACCGAGACCTCCGGGCACGGTCGCACCGGCCCCGGAAGGCTTCGGGAAACCGCGCATACCCACCAAGGAGCCATGGATGCCCGCACCTGAGCTGCCACCACCACAGTCGAGCCTGCCGGAGGCCGCTTCCCGATCCGGGGCGCACCTGCTCGGCTCCGCCGTCGCGCACACCATCGACGTCAGGGGCATGACCGGCGGCCTGCCCGGCGTGCCCTCTCCGCCCGTCCCGCCCGTGACCTCCGCATCCGCCCTCGCCGCCCGTCCCGTCCCGGCTCCCCCGGCAGCCGAGGCGGTGGCAGCGGGCGCCGGCCTGGAACGGATCCTGCGTGGCCCCAGCGGTCTGGGCACGGCGGGCCTGCGCCTGTTCCCGCGGGACGAGCAGCAGACCCCGCCCTCCCCGCCGGCGGCCACAGCGGAGGGGACGCCGGTCCCGGGCCTCTACCACCACCCCGTGCCCGAACCCGACCCGGTGCGGGTCGAGGAGGTCAGCCGAAGGATCAAGGCCTGGGCGCTGGACGAGGTCTCGCTGTATCCCGATGACTGGGAGGAGCAGTTCGACGGCTTCTCCGTGGGCCGCTACATGGTCGGCTGTCATCCAGACGCGCCCACCGTCGACCACCTCATGCTCGCCACGCGCCTGATGGTGGCCGAGAACGCGGTGGACGACTGCTACTGCGAGGACCACGGGGGTTCGCCCGTGGGCCTCGGCGAAAGGCTTCTGCTGGCGCACACGGCACTGGACCCGCTGTACACGACGAAGGAGTACCAGCCGCAGTGGGCGAAGTCGCTCCACGCGGACGCGCCCCGGCGTGCCTACCGCTCCGCCATGGAGTACTTCGTACGGGCGGCCAGCGCCTCCCAGGCGGACCGGTTCCGGCACGACATGGCCCGGCTGCACATGGGCTACCTCGCCGAAGCGGCCTGGGCCCAGCTGGATCACGTCCCCGAGGTGTGGGAGTACCTGGCGATGCGCCAGTTCAACAACTTCCGCCCCTGCCCGACCATCACCGACACCGTCGGCGGCTACGAACTGCCCGCGGACCTGCACGCCCAGCCCGGCCTGCAGAAGGTCATCGCGCTCGCGGGGAACGCGACGACCATCGTGAACGACCTCTACTCCTACACGAAGGAACTCGACGCTCCCGGCCATCACCTGAACCTTCCGGTGGTGATCGCCGAACGGGAGGGCCTCTCCGACCGGGACGCCTACCTGAAGTCGGTCGAGGTCCACAACGACCTCATGCACGACTTCGAGAGCGAGGCCGCGGCTCTGGCCGAGGCCTGTCCGGCGCCCGCCGTGCACCGCTTCCTCCGGGGAGTGGCCGCCTGGGTCGACGGCAACCACAACTGGCACCAGAACAACACCTATCGCTACAGCCTGCCCGATTTCTGGTAAAGAACGGACTCATCTGTGACCCACACCGAACTCGCCCCCGCCGCCACCGACACCTCGGGCTCTGTGCGGATCCCCAGCCCGGCGTCCCCCTACCAAGGGGACATCGCCCGCTACTGGGACGGTGAGGCCAGGCCTGTGAACCTGCGGCTCGGCGATGTCGACGGGCTCTACCACCACCACTACGGCATCGGCGACGTGGACCACGCCGCTCTCGGCGACGCCGAGGACAGCGAGAGCGAGAAGAAGCTGATCGCCGAGCTGCACCGGCTGGAGTCGGCGCAGGCCGAGTACCTTCTGGGGCACCTCGGTGACATCGGCGGGGACGACACCCTGGTCGACGCCGGCTGCGGGCGCGGCGGCTCGATGGTTATGGCTCACCAGCGCTTCGGGTGCAAGGTCGAAGGCGTCACGCTCTCGGCCAAGCAGGCGGACTTCGCCAACGGCCGTGCCGTCGAGCTCGGCATCCAGGACCATGTCCGCGCCCGGGTCTGCAACATGCTCTCCACGCCGTTCGAGACCGGCTCGGTCGCGGCCTCGTGGAACAACGAGTCGAGCATGTACGTCGACCTGCACGACCTCTTCGCCGAGCACTCCCGTGTCCTCGAGGTCGGCGGTCGCTACGTGACCATCACCGGCTGCTGGAACCCGCGCTACGGCCAGCCCTCGAAGTGGGTGTCCCAGATCAACGCCCACTTCGAGTGCAACATCCACTCGCGCCGTGAGTACCTGCGTGCCATGGCCGACAACCGTCTCGTGCCGCAGGCCGTCGTCGACCTCACCCCCGACACACTGCCCTACTGGGAGCTGCGGGCCACGTCCTCGCTGGTCACGGGAATCGAGGAGGCGTTCATCAACTCGTACAAGGACGGGTCCTTCCAGTACGTCCTCATCGCGGCGGACCGCATCTGACCTCGGACTGACGGTGAGGGCCCGACCTGGCGGAGCCCTCACCGTCAGCTGCGCCCCGGCCTTCGCCACCTCCTCGATCACGGCGTTCAGCTCGGCGACCCGCTGGTGAAAGGCCGGCGCCGGAGGCCTGCGAGGCAATCGGCGGGACGCCGCCGGCAGCGGCCGGGGCGCGGGCGCGTGCCCCCTGCCGCTGCCGGCGGACGGCGGGCATGTCCTGCACTCGGGCAGCCCGGCAGTTGAAGATCGTCCACGACGGACCGGCCCCTCATCACCGCGCGTAGATGCCGGCGAACCCTACCCGGCCTCTTCAGGCCCCCGGCGCTCGAGCTGGCATCGTGGGAGAGCCGAGACTGGTCAGATCCACCCCGGCGGTGTGACATCTCGTGACAGATGAGAGGGTTTTCCGGGTGACCGAGACACCACCGAACACCATGCAATACCGCTTTGACGGGCCAGAAGACGCTCCGGTCCTGGTGATCGGGCCGTCACTGGGTACCACCTGGCACATGTGGGACCGCCAGATACCCGAGCTCTCCAAGCACTGGCGGATCTTCCGCTACGACCTGCCCGGGCACGGCGGAGCCCCCGCGCATCCCGCCGTCGCGGTCGCCGACCTCGCCGACCGCCTCCTCGCCACCCTGGACAGCGTCGGCGTCCAGCGCTTCGGATACGCGGGCTGCTCCATCGGCGGCGCCGTCGGTGCCGAGCTCGCTCTGCGCCATCCCCACCGGGTCGCCGCCCTGGCGCTCGTCGCCGCGTCGCCCCGGTTCGGCACCGCCGACGAGTTCCGGCAGCGCGGGGTGATCGTCCGCAGCAACGGCCTGGAGCCGATCGCCCGGTCGTCCCCGGAGCGCTGGTTCACCCCCGGGTTCGCCGCCGCCCAGCCCGCCATCGTCGAGTGGGCCGTACAAATGGTCCGCACCACCGACCCCGGCTGCTACATCGCCGCCTGCGAGGCCCTGGCCGCCTTCGACATCCGTACGGAACTTCCCCGCATCGGTGTCCCGACCCTCGTCCTGGTCGGGGCCGAGGACAAGGTCACCGGCCCCGCCGAGGCCCGGACCCTGGTCGCCGGCATCCCGGACGCCCGGCTCGCGCTCGTACCCGGTGCTTCGCACCTCGCCCCGGTCGAGCAGCCGGCCGCCGTCACCGACCTGCTGCTGATGCACTTCTCGACCGCCTGGCAGGACACCCTGGCGTCGATCCCCGTGCCGCCGAACCCGGGCTTCGCCGCCCCGTTCGCCCCTGTCGTCCCCGTCGCGGAGATCACCGCCTCGGTCGACCTGCCCGACGCCTCCCCGGCGGGGCGCGCCGACCGCTACGAGCGGGGGATGAAGGTCCGGCGCGAGGTGCTGGGCGATGCCCACGTGGACGCGGCGACGGCGGCCTCCGACGGCTTCACCGAGGACTTCCAGGACCTCCTCACCCGCTACGCCTGGGGGGAGATCTGGAGCCGGGAGGGCCTCGACCGCAGGTCCCGCAGCTGTGTCTCCCTCACCGCGGTCGTCGCGTCCGGGCACCTGGGCGGTCTCGCGCAGCACGTCAGGGCGGCCCTGCGCAACGGGCTCACCCCCGTCGAGATCAAGGAGGTGCTGCTCCAGACCGCCGTCTACTGCGGCATCCCGGCGGCAGGTGCGGCATTCGAGATCGCGCAGTCCGTGATCCAGGAGGAAACGACCCCGCCCGCGTAGCAGGATGGGGACATGAACGATTCGTCTCTCACTCTGACCAAGAAGATCCACTCCTGCGTCCGCCTGGAGCGGAACGGGCAGACGCTCGTCATCGACCCGGGCGGGTTCGCCGAGGACGACGCCGCGGTCGGTGCCGACGCGATCCTGGTGACGCACGAACACCCGGACCACTTCAACGAGGCACGGCTGCGCGCGGCGTTGGACGCCAACCCCGCCGCGCGCGTGTGGACCCTGCGCAGCGTGGCCGAGCAGCTGTCCGCCGCCTTCCCGGGGCGGGTGCACACGGTCGGCCACGGCGACACGTTCACCGCGGCGGGACTCGACGTACAGGTGCACGGCGAACTGCACGCGGTGATCCACCCGGACATCCCGAGGATCACCAACATCGGATTCCTCGTGGACGGTTCGGTCTTCCACCCCGGCGACGCCTTCACGGTGCCCGACCACCCGGTGGACACCCTGATGCTGCCGGTCATGGCCCCCTGGAACAAGATCTCGGAGGTCATCGACTACGTACGCGAGGTCAAGCCGCGCCGGGCGATCGACATCCACGACGCCCTGCTGACCGACCTCGCGCGCCCGGTCTACGACACCCAGATCGGCTCCCTGGGCGGGACGGACCACGGCCGGCTGACCCCGGGTGACGCGACCCGCCTCTGACCCCGCTGTCAGTGGGAGCGGTTAGGTTGACTGCATGCGCATCGCCACGTGGAACGTCAACTCGATCACCGCCCGGCTCCCGAGGCTGCTGGCCTGGCTGGAGAGCAGCGGCACCGATGTGCTGTGCCTCCAGGAGACCAAGTGCACGCTGGAGCAGTTCCCCGCCGAAGCCCTGCGCGAGGCGGGCTACGAGTCCGCGGTCAACGCCACGGGCCGGTGGAACGGCGTGGCGCTGCTCTCCCGCGTCGGCCTCACGGACGTCGTGACGGGTCTGCCCGACGGCCCGGAGTACGAGGGTGTGCAGGAGCCGAGGGCGGTCTCGGCGACCTGTGGCGCCGCCCGCGTCTGGTCCGTCTACGTCCCGAACGGCCGTGAGGTCGCCCACGACCACTACGCCTACAAGCTGCGCTGGCTGGAGGCCCTGCGGAAGGCCGTCGCCGCGGACGCGGCGGGGACGCTGCCGTTCGCGGTCCTCGGCGACTTCAACATCGCTCCGACCGACGAGGACGTCTGGGACCCGGCGCTCTTCGAGGGCGCCACCCATGTCACCCCGGCGGAGCGGGCGGCGCTCGCCGCGCTGCGCGAGGAAGGGCTCTCCGACGTGGTGCCGCGCCCCCTGAAGTACGACCGCCCGTACACCTACTGGGACTACCGCCAGCTCGGCTTCCCGAAGAACAAGGGCATGCGCATCGACCTCGTCTACGGCAACGCCCCCTTCGCGACGGCGGTCACGGACAGCTATGTCGACCGCGAGGAGCGCAAGGGCAAGGGAGCCTCCGACCACGCCCCGGTGGTGGTGGACCTGGACGTCTGACGGCCTGCTCCGCCGCGACCCGCCACTGTCAACTTCGGGTTGACGCCCCCGAGGTGTCAACCTAAGGTTGCCTCATGACGAAGCCGCTGCACGCCAATCCGCCCATCCGTCTCGACGACCTGATCGACGCGATCAAGAACACCCACTCCGACGCGCTGGAGCAGCTCTCCGGCGCGGTGGTCGCGGCGGACCACCTGGGTGAGATCGCCGACCACCTCATCGGCCACTTCGTGGACCAGGCGCGCCGGTCGGGCGCGTCATGGACGGACATCGGCCGGAGCATGGGAGTCACCCGGCAGGCCGCGCAGAAGAGGTTCGTGCCCAAGAAGCCCGGTGAGTCCTCCGACCTGGACCCGAGTCAGGGCTTCGGACGGTTCGACGAGCAGGCGAGGAACGTCGTCATGGGCGCGCACAACGAGGCCCACGCCGCCCGCAACGACGAGATCGGGGTGGGACACCTGCTCCTCGGTGTCCTGGCCGAGCCGGACTCTCCCGGCGCCCAGGCCATCGCCGGACAGGGAGTCGCCCCGGAGGCGGTCCGGGAGGCGGCGGTCCTCGCCCTGCCCGCCGCGGTCGACGAGGTCCCCGAGCTGATCCCGTACGACGCGGCGGCCCGCAAGGTCCTGGAGCTCACCTTCCGGGAGG
Organism: Streptomyces sp. NPDC104381; assembly: GCF_055583745.1. Taxonomy (NCBI): domain Bacteria; kingdom Bacillati; phylum Actinomycetota; class Actinomycetes; order Kitasatosporales; family Streptomycetaceae; genus Streptomyces; species Streptomyces sp. NPDC104381. The sequence continues at coordinate 379,807 of NZ_JBVJNK010000002.1, read as the reverse complement.
CGCTGCGCCTCGGCCACGACGCCGTCGGCACCGGGCACATCGTGCTGGCCCTGCTGGAGTTCGAGGGCGGCGCCGGCGTGCTCACCGGCCTGGGTATCGACAAGGACGTGGCGTCGTCCGACATCGCCGCGGCGGTCGCCGCGGCGACGGGGGAGGCGGACCCGGACATCGAAGGCTGAGACCGCCCCGCCCCGCCCCGACGGGCGGTCCTCAGTGCACCGAGAAGCCGCCGTCGACGAACAGCGACTGCCCGGTCACATAGGAGGACGCGCCGCTCGCCAGGAACACCGCGGCGCCCGCGAAGTCCTCGGCCAGCCCGTTGCGTCCGACCATCGTGCGGGTGGCCAGCGCGGCCACCCGCTCGGGGTCCGACGACAGGCGCTCGTTGAGCGGCGTCATCACGAATCCGGGCACCAGCGTGTTGCAGGTGACCCCGTACGGCGACCAGGCCTCGGCCTGCGAGCGGGCCAGGGACTCCAGCGCGCCCTTGGAGACGCCGTACGCACCGCTCTGCACGAACGCCCGGTGCGCCTGCTGGGAGGTGATGTGGATGATCCGGCCGAACCCGCGTTCCGCCATGCCGGGACCGAACCTGCGGCCCAGCAGGAAGGGGGCCTTGAGGTTCACCGTCATCGTGGTGTCCCAGACGTCCTCGTCGAGCTCGCCCATCGGCGGCCGCAGGTTGATGCCCGCGCAATTGACGAGGATGTCGGGCTCACCGAACGCGGCCGCCGCCTCGTCGCCCGCCGTACGCACGCCGTCGGCGGTCCCGAGATCGGCGCTCACCCAGGCCGCCCGGCAGCCCTCGCCGTCGAGTTCGGCGACGGTCCGTACCAGCTCCGCCTCCCTGCGCGCCACGACCACCACGCTCGCGCCGGCCTGCGCCAGCGCCCCCGCGATGCTCCGGCCGATGCCGGAGCTGCCGCCGGTCACCACGGCGATCCGGCCTTCCAGCGAGAAGAGTTCGGAGAGATAGTTCTGCGACGTCATGCTCGTACCCTAAAGAGGTGGCCGGATCATGTACGGGGCGGGTCCCGGAACCGGCACAGTCGCGCGCCCTGCGGTGCGGAACGTCCCAGGGGTGGGATCCTGGTGGCATGAACATCCCTTTTCTGGACAACTGGCGTAAGCGTCAGGGCGGGACGCGGGCGGCGGCGCTCGCGGCCGCCGTCGAGACCGACCCGGACGGCGTGGCCGAGCTGTTCGCGGAATGCGAGTTGCTGCGCTCCCGGGCGGCGCAGTGCGGCCTCGAACTCGACGACACCCCCGCCTCGTTGTCCGCGCTCGACCAACTGCCGCCCATCTGGCGGGACGACCCGGAGGAGCTGCCCTGGGTGGGCAACGACGCGGGCCTCTACCTCGGCACCGTGCTGGTGCGCACCGTCCCCGGCGCCGCCTGGGCCATCCTGGCGGGCGGGAAGCCGGTGGTGCGCCTGGGCTCCGGACGCGAGATCGACGTGGTCACCGCCGGACTCGACTGGGCGATGTCGGGCAGCCCCGAGCTCTCCGAGATGTATGCGGAATCGGCGGAGAGCGGACCCGAGGCCAAAACGCGATAAACAGCCTTATGCGCCGCCGGTGCGTGTCGGCCCCGGAGCGCGTGCGCACCCCGGATAGTTTGCGCTGACCTCGACACAAGCGATAAGTGGGTAGGGCAGCGTATGGCCGTCGATCCGTTGATCGAGCTGCGGGACGTCAACAAGCACTTCGGGACGTTGCACGTACTGCAGAACATCAATCTCACCGTCGGCCGCGGGGAGGTGGTGGTGGTCATCGGCCCCTCCGGATCGGGCAAATCAACGCTCTGCCGGACCATCAACCGGCTCGAGACGATCGAGTCGGGCCACATCGCGATCGACGGGAAACCGCTCCCCGCGGAGGGGAAGGGACTCGCGGAGCTTCGCGCCGAAGTGGGCATGGTCTTCCAGTCGTTCAACCTCTTCGCCCACAAGACCGTGCTCGCGAACGTCTCGCTCGCCCAGCTCAAGGTCCGCAAGCGCAAGAAGGACGAGGCCGACCAGCGCTCCCGGGAACTCCTGGAGCGGGTCGGGCTGGCCTCGCAGGCGGACAAGTTCCCCGCGCAGCTCTCCGGCGGCCAGCAGCAGCGCGTCGCCATCGCCCGCGCCCTCGCCATGGACCCCAAGGCGCTCCTCTTCGACGAGCCCACCTCCGCGCTGGACCCCGAGATGATCAACGAGGTCCTGGAGGTCATGCAGCAGCTCGCCCGCGAGGGCATGACCATGGTGGTCGTCACGCACGAGATGGGCTTCGCCCGGTCGGCGGCCAACCGCGTGGTCTTCATGTCCGAGGGATGCATCATCGAGGACCGCACTCCGGAGGACTTCTTCACGTCGCCGGAGAGCGACCGCGCCAAGGACTTCCTGTCCAAGATCCTCAAGCACTGACAGGAGGCACCGTGTTGCGTACGAGGAACATCGCGGCCGTGCTGGTCTGCCTCCTGGTGGCCGCGCTCTGCGCCGGCTGCGGCAGGGAGGGCAGCCCGCCGGTCAAGGGGCCCAGGGCCGACCAGCTGCCCCGGTACAAGGTCGACACCGGATTCCAGCTGCCGGAGTCGAAGACCTGGAAGAAGGCCAAGAAGCGCGGCTATCTCGTCGTCGGCGCCAAGGAGGACCAGCCCTACCTCGGCGAGAAGGACCCGGCCACCGGGATCTACTCCGGCTTCGACATCGAGATCGCCCGCATGATGGCGGCCTCACTCGGCTTCCAGCCGGACACGATCCGCTTCCGGACCATCGCCTCCGCCAACCGTGAGACGGCACTCCAGAACGGGCAGATCGACTATTACGTCGGCACCTACACCATCAACGACATGCGCAAGAAGCTCGTCGGCTTCGCCGGGCCCTACTACATGGCGGGCCAGGGGCTGCTGGTGCGCACCGACGAGAACGACATCCACGGTCCGCAGGACCTCGCGGGGAAGACCGTCTGCTCGGCCGCCGGATCCACGCCGTACCAGCGCATCGCCGCCGACTTCCCCAAGGCGGATCTCGTCGCGTACGACACCTACTCGATCTGCGTCGACAACCTGCTGACCTTCCAGGTCGACGCCGTCACCACCGACGACGCCATCCTGCTGGGCTTCGCGGCCAAGGCGCCCGACGAGATGAAGGTGGTCGGCAAGCCCTTCTCCGAGGAGCCGTACGGCATCGGCGTCCCGCGCAGCGACAACGCGCTGCGGGCCGCGCTCAACGACGCACTGGAGGCCAACGAGAAGAACGGCAACTGGAAGAAGGCGTTCGAGGCGACTCTGGGTCTGTCCGGGGTGCCGGCGCCGAAACCCCCGCCCATCGACCGCTACCCGACGAACTGAGGGGCGGGCCACCGTCATGGACGTACTGACAGAGAACTGGTCGCTCTACGGCAAGGGCTTCCTCGGCACCGTCGAACTCACCGTGTACGCCTCGATCCTGGCGCTGGTGCTCGGCTTCGTCATGGCGTCGTTCCGGGTCGCGCCGGTCGCCGCGCTCCGGGCGATCGGCACCGTCTGGGTCGCGGTGCTCCGCAACACCCCGCTGACGCTGCTGTTCTTCGCCGTGCTGCTCGGACTTCCGCGCTTCGGCCTGGTGCTGCCCTTCCAGGTCTTCGCGGTGCTGGCACTGGGCTGCTACACCTCGGCCTTCATCTGTGAGGCGCTGCGCTCCGGCATCAACACCGTGCCGACGGGGCAGGGCGAGGCCGCCCGGAGCCTCGGGATGTCCTTCGGCCAGACCCTGGGCAGCATCGTGCTGCCCCAGGCCTTCCGGTCGGTGATCCCGCCGGTGGGCTCGACGCTCATCGCCCTGGCCAAGAACTCCGCGATCGCCGGCGCCTTCAGCGTCACCGAGCTGCTGGGCACCTACAAGACCCTCAACGAACTCGGATACAGCATCATCTGGTCCTTCGTCTGGATCGCCGTCGGATACCTGATCATCACCCTCGCCATCAGCGCGGTCTTCAACGTGTTGGAGAAGCGCTGGGGAGTCGCCCGATGACCCACTCCACCCCCACCGCGCTCTACGACATCCCGGGGCCCGCCACCCGTAAGCGGCACTTCCTCTACGGGGTCCTGGCCACGGCCGTGATCCTCGCGCTGTTCGGCTGGGTCCTCTATCTGCTCTTCGACACGGACCAGTTCACCAGCCAGAAGTGGACGCCCTTCACGTACAAGGGAATCCAGGAGCTGCTGCTGCGCGGGCTCGGCAACACGCTCAAGGCCTTCGCCTACGCCGCCGTCCTCTCCCTCGCGCTCGGAGCGGTCCTCGCCGTCGGACGGCTCTCCGACCACAGACCGGTGCGCTGGATCGCCACGCTGCTGGTCGAGTTCTTCCGGGCCATGCCCGTGCTGGTGATGATCTTCTTCATCTTCGTGGCGCTCAAGGTCCAGCCGCTGCCCGCGCTGGTGGCCGGGCTGACCCTCTACAACGGGTCCGTGCTCGCGGAGGTCTTCCGTACGGGGATCAAGTCCGTGGAACGCGGGCAGCGGGAGGCGGCGTTCGCCCTGGGCATGCGCAAGACGCAGGTCACCACCCATGTCCTGGCCCCGCAGGCCGTCCGCGCGATGCTGCCCACCATCATCAGCCAGCTGGTGGTGGCGCTCAAGGACACCTCGCTGGGCTACCTGATCACCTACGAGGAGTTCCTGCACGCGGGCAAGCTGATCGCGTCCAACCTGGACTACGACCTGCCCTTCATCCCGGTGGTGATGGTCATCTCGCCCATCTACATCGGGATGTGCATGTTGCTCTCCTGGTCCGCCACCTGGGTGGCCAGACGGCAGCGGCGCAACCCGAAGACGGAGGGAACGGGCGTCGCCGCCGCCGAACCGGGAACGGTGCTGCCCGGCCGCCTGTAGGCATCGGCGAGTCCGCCCGGCAGCAGCCGGTGATCACTCCTCGCACAGCGGGACCGGGACGAGATCCGTCTCCGGGCCCGGCGGGGCAGAAGGTCAGCTGCGTGCCGGCCGGGTCGCCGCCGATGCGACGAGGTCCGGCGACGGTCACCGACCGAGAGGTGACCGGCCTGGACACCGTGGGCGTGGGGCACGGCCCCACGCCCACGGGGGAACGGCCGCCCCGGCCCAGGAGGGAGATCGTGGAACCTTCCCCGCGGGCATCAAGGTCTCCCGACCCTCGCGTCCGCGACTTTCCTGTGAAGATTGCGTAGATCACGAGACGGTTACTAGAGTCAGGCCTCGAACCTTCGCACGAACGATCGTCCACCCGGGACGGCAGCGAAGGAACCGCCGATTCCGTGACGTCCACGGAGCCGGGGAACCGCTCGCGTCCCCCCACAGCCCGGTAGGCGGCTCGAGGAAGAGGAGCCCGCCTCCATGGCGTCCCACCGTCGTCCCAAACAGCCGAGCCGCGCCCGCGTGACCGTGCTCACCGCGACCGCCGCCGCAGCCGTGGCCCTGACCTCCCAGGCCGCCCACGCCGACCCCAAGCCGACCAAGGACGAGGTCAAGGCGAAGGTCGACAAGCTCTACCACGAGGCCGAGGAGGCCACGGAGCGGTACAACGGCGCCAAGGAGCAGCAGGACAAGCTCAAGAAGCAGACCGACGCGCTCCAGGACAAGGTCGCCCGCGGCCAGGACGAGCTCAACACCCTGCGCGCCGAGCTCGGTTCACTCGCGACGGCGCAGTACCGCTCCGGCGGCCTCGACCCCTCGATCCAGCTGCTGCTCTCCTCGGACCCGGACAGCTTCCTCGACCAGGCCTCCGCGCTCGACCAGCTGACGGCCAAGCAGGCCGAGTCGCTGCGGAAGATCCAGGCGAAGCAGCGGACCCTCGCGCAGCAGCGCAAGGAGGCGCAGGGCAAGCTCACCGATCTCGCCGAGGTCCGCGAGACCCTCGGCAAGAGCAAGACGAAGTTCCAGGGCAAGCTCGCCGAGGCCCAGAAGCTGCTGAACACCCTCACCGCCGCCGAGCGCGCCAAGATGGCCGAGGACGAGCAGCGCGCCAGCCGCGCCGCCGGGGAGCGGGTCGCGCTCGGCAACGGCGGGGGCGGCAACGGCGGGGGCGGCACCGGCGAGCAGGTCGACCTCGGCAACGAGGCCCCGGCGTCCGCGCTCGGCGCCGCCGCCCTCCAGGCCGCGAGCACCCGGGTGGGCAAGCCGTACGTCCGCGCCGCCACCGGCCCCGACTCCTTCGACTGCTCGGGCCTGACCCAGTGGGCGTACGCCCAGGCGGGTGCCCAGATCAGCCGCACCACCTACACCCAGATCAACCAGGGCACCCGCATCGCCCGCAGCCAGTTGAAGCCGGGTGACCTCGTCTTCTTCAGCAACACCTCGCACGTGGGGCTCTACGCGGGCAACAACACCGTGCTGCACGCCCCGTACCCCGGCACGAACGTCCGCTACGAGTCGATGAGCACCGTCGGCAGCTACGAGGCCGCGGTGCGCATCTGACGTGCCCTCAGGTGCGGGCCGGCCGCACGGATTCCGTCGCCGGCCGAGGCGGTCCTGACGGTACGGGTGATGCGGCGTTACCCTGCGCGGACGATCCTGCACTGGAGGTACGGATGCGTCATTCCGTCAGCCGGAATGTGTCGTTCTCAATCGTGATCGCCGTCATCGGCACGCTCGGTGCCGCGACGCCCGCGGCCTCTGCGCCACCCGTCCCGCCTCCCAAGTCACCGGTGGCGGTGGGGTACGGGGGAGCGGTGTCGAGTGTCGACGCGGATGCCTCGGCGGCCGGCATCGAGGTACTCCGCAAGGGCGGCAACGCCGTTGACGCGGCCGTCGCGACCGCCGCCGCGCTGGGTGTCACCGAGCCGTACTCGGCCGGCATCGGCGGCGGCGGGTACTTCGTCCACTACGACGCCAGGACGGGCCGGGTCCAGACGGTCGACGGCCGAGAGACGGCCCCGCGCAGCGCGGACTCCTCGCTCTTCCTGGAGAACGGGAAGCCGCTCCCCTTCGAGGAGGCCGTCACCAGCGGACTCGGAGTGGGGACCCCCGGCACCCCCGCCACCTGGGAGAAGGTGCTCGACGCCTGGGGGACCAAGCCACTCGGGCGGCTGCTGGAACCGGCCGAGCGGCTGGCCCGCGACGGCTTCGTCGTGGACGAGACCTTCCGCTCCCAGACCGCCGCCAACCAGGCGCGGTTCGCCGACTTCCCCGCGACCGCCGAACTCTTCCTGCCCGGCGGGAAGCCGCCGGTGACCGGCTCGGTGTTCAAGAACCCCGATCTCGCCCGTACGTACCGGACCCTGGGGCGTGAAGGCGTCGACGAGCTGTACCGGGGCAGCCTGGCCCGGGACATCGTGTCGACCGTACGGAAGCCGCCCGTGGACCCGGAGGCGACGCGCACCGTGCGCCCGGGGGACCTGACGACCGCCGACCTGAAGGCGTACCGCGCACTGCGCCAGGCCCCGACGAGGACCGGCTACCGGGGCCTCGACGTGTACGGGATCGCGCCGTCCTCCTCGGGGGGCACCAGCGTGGGCGAGGCCCTCAACATCCTGGAGTCGACGGACCTTTCGAAGGTGAGCGAGACGCAGTACCTGCACCGCCTCATCGAGGCGAGCAGGATCGCGTTCGCCGACCGGGGCCGCTGGGTCGGTGATCCGGCGTTCGAGGACGTGCCCACGCGTGAGCTGCTGAGTCAGCGCTTCGCCGATGCGCGCGAGTGCCTCATCAAGGACGACGCGGTCCTCACCAGCCCGCTCGCACCGGGCGACCCGCGTCACCCCACCCGCTGCGCGACCGGCGGGAAGGCGGCCCCGACGACGTACGAGGGCGAGAACACGACGCACCTGACGACCGCCGACAAGTGGGGCAACGTCGTCGCGTACACCCTGACGATCGAGTCGACGGGCGGCAGCGGGATCACCGTGCCGGGGCGGGGATTCCTGCTCAACAACGAGCTGACCGACTTCTCGTTCGCACCGGCCGACCCCGCGGTGCACGACCCGAACCTGCCCGGGCCGTCCAAGCGTCCGCGCTCGTCGATCTCGCCGACCATCGTGCTGGAGCACGGAAAGCCCGTGCTGGCCCTGGGATCGCCGGGCGGTGCCACGATCATCACCACCGTCCTGCAGTCGCTCACCGGCCACCTGGACCGTGGGCTGCCGCTGGTCGACGCGATCGCCGCGCCCCGCGCCAGCCAGCGGAACGCGGCCACGACCGAGATCGAGCCCGGACTGTGGGACAGCCCGGTCCGGGGCGAGCTCGAGGCCATCGGCCATGTGTTCAAGGCGAACCCGGAGATCGGGGCTGCCACCGGTGTCCAGCGGCTTCCGGACGGGCGCTGGCTCGCGGCCGCGGAAAAGGTGCGGCGGGGCGGCGGCTCGGCCATGGTGGTGCAGCCGGGCGGGCGTCCATGACCGGTCGGCGGTAGCAGTGGACCTCGGGGCCGGCACGCCGCGCCGAGTCGCGGCGTGCCGGCCCCGAGGCCGTGACGGGCGGCGGGGATGTCCCGGCCGCCCGGGCCAGGAAGGGCCCACCGGGTCCTTCGCGTCCAGCGAAAGGCGTCCCCCACGGTGCTCACGCGCATGCACGCCCTCTCCGTCGTCTCCGGCGCCGCCCTGCTCGCCGCCACCGCCTTTCCCGCCGTGGCCGACGACGCCGGCGGAACCGGCAAGGATCCGGTGAGCGCCGCCGAGCTGCTGGCCCGGGTGAAGAGCTGCGACCGGATCTCCACGGGGAAGTACCGGACGGACGAAGGGGGCCCGGCGAAGGTGCCGGTGTGCGGGACGCGGGGAGCCGTGTTCTGGGAGGCGGACATGGACATCGACTGCGACGGCCGGATCACCAAGGCCTGCAACAGCAGGACGGACCCGTCCTTCCAGTCGCAGACGGCGTTCCAGACGTCGGCCGGCACACACCTGGACGCCGCCCGGCTGCCGTACGTGGTCGTGCCGGGACCGGGCCCGCTCTGGGACTACCGGAAGTCGGGCATCCGCGGGGGCGGGGTGGCCGCCGTGATCCACGACGGCAAGGTCCGCTACGCCGTCGTCGGCGACACCGGCCCCACCGGGATCATCGGGGAGGCGTCGTACGCCGCCGCGGTGGCGCTCGGCATCGACCCCGACCCGAGGACCGGCGGGGCCGCGTCCGGAGTCACGTACATCCTGTTCAAGAACTCCGAGGTGACCCCGATCGAGAGCGCCGGGGCGGCCGTCACCGAAGGCGAGGCGCTGGCCCGGAAGTTCGTGGACCAGGGCTGAGCCGGCTCTCCGGCCCTTCCGCGCGGTCGGAGCGCGGTCAGAGCGCGGTCAGGATCCGGGGGCCGCTGTCCGTGACGGCCACCGTGTGTTCGGCGTGGGCGGCCCGGCTGCCGTCGTCCGTACGGAGGGTCCAGCCGTCCCGGTCCGGGTGGAACACGTCGCCGCCGCCCGCGATCAGCATCGGCTCGATGGCCAGCACCAGCCCGTGCCGCAGCGGCATCCCCCGGCCCGGCCGCCCCTCGTTGGGGACTCCCGGGTCCTCGTGCATCTGCCGGCCGATGCCGTGGCCGCCGAACCCCTCCGGGATGCCGTAACCGGCGCCCCGGCACACCGTGCCGATGGCGTGGGCGATGTCGCCGATCCGGTTGCCCACGACCGCCGCCGCGATGCCCGCGTCCAGGGCGGCGTACGCCGTGTCGATCAGCCTGGTGTCCGCGGCGCGGGCCCGGCCGACGGTGAAGCTGATCGCCGAGTCACCGGCCCAGCCGTTCAGGACCGCGCCCGCGTCGATGCTCACCAGGTCCCCGTCGCGGAGCCGGTAGCCGGTCGGGATGCCGTGCACGATCGCGTCGTTGACGGACGCGCAGATGACCGCGGGGAACGGGGTGGGGGCGAAGTGCGGCTTGTAGTTCAGGAAGGGCGATCCGGCACCGGCGTCGCGCAGGACCTCACGCGCCACGTCGTCGAGCTCCAGGAGGGACACGCCGACCGCGGCGGCCTCCCTGACGGCGGTGAGCAGCTGGGCCACGACCCGTCCGGTGTCGCGCATCGCCTCGATGGATGAATCTGTCTTGAGTTGCACCATGCCAATTACTATACCGGTTGATCCGGTATTAGAATGACGGCATGGTACGGAATCCCCTGACCCCCGAAGAGCGCCGACGCGGCGAGCGGCTCGGCGAACTGCTGCGTGCGGCGCGCGGCGGACGCAGCATGGTCGCGGTCGCGGCGAGCGCCGGAATCTCGGCCGAGACGCTCCGCAAGATCGAGACGGGCCGGGCCCCCACCCCCGCCTTCTTCACGGTCGCCGCGCTGGCGGGAGCCCTCGGGCTGTCGATGGACGAGCTGCTCGCCCACTGCGCACCGGTGCCAGGACCGGTCCCGGGGCCGCTGCCGGAACCGGGGGCACTGCCCCTCACGGCTTAGGCCGAGTAGGGTCACGGCCGTGACTCTCCAGGACTTCGCCCGCAGTGAATACGTCAGCCTGACCACCTACCGGAAGGACGGCACACCCGTCGCCACGCCCGTCTGGGCCGCGGCGGACGACGGGGTGCTGTACGTCTGGACCCGGTCCGACTCCTGGAAGGTCAAGCGGCTGCGCAACGACAGCCGCGTCCGCGTCACCGTCTGCGATGTCCGGGGCCGGATCGCCGAGGGCGCGCCGAGCGCGGACGGCACCGCGCTCCTGCTCGACGAGGACGGGACCAGGGCGGTGCGCAAGGTGCTGGCCCGCAAGTACACCTGGAAGTTCTGGCTCCTGGACTGGCCCGCCATGGTCGTACGGCTCGGCATGCGCCCCCACACGGGGATCGCCGTCACCCTCTGACGGGGCGCGCCGCCCGTGCCGCGCTCCGGACGCACCGTGCCGGAAAAGCGCGCGTAGTCCACCCGTAACACGCCCGCGGTCGAATGCCCGGCGGACTGGAATGTTCCAGCCCGGGCGACCGGTGAGGGCGGCGGTGACAGTGCATCAGCACGCGGTGGAAGTAGAGGCGTTCGCACAGTACCTACGAGAACTGGCCGACCTGCTCGATCCCGGGCAGGGCTGGTACGGGGTCTTCCGCGCGCGGGACCCCGAGGGCATGCGCGCCTGCTTCGACGGTTCCGAGGTCCCGCCCTGGGACGTGGTCGAGTCGCTGCTCCAGGACCTCGCCGCGGTGCGCGGCACCGCGTTCGCCGCGCAGGAGTCCGTACGGGCCGCCGCGCTGTGCGCCGCGTCGGCCGCCGCGTACGACAGGCGCCCGGGCGGCCGGCAGGCCCTCGTGGACCGGCTCGGCGTGATGCTCCGGGAACAGGCGTACGCCGCCCGCAGGATGCGCGCGGCCGGTGCGGAGGGGGCGGCCGCGCGGGACGGGGAGACCGAGGCGCTCGCCTGGGCGCGCGACGACCACGCCCGCGCCACGGCCCGCTGCGCGGAGCTCCGCAACCGGCTCGCGGCCGTGGAGAGGACCGTGCCCGACAGCTGGTTCCGGGAGCAGGAGGACGCGAACACTCCTGACCGGGGCGGCGCACCCACGGTTCACGCGCCCCGCACCGAGGGGGCGCACGCCGGCGCATTCGTCCCGGAGACCGCGCCCGCCCCCGCGAAGAAGCGCGGGAAGCCGCGCGGGGCGCGCTTCGCCGGGCTGGACATCGAGGACGGCGCGGAGTCCGCGCCGGTCGCCTCGCGGGTCCCCGAGCTTCCCGCCCCCGCGCCCACCGCCTCCGCCCCGCGCGGGGCACGCTTCAGCGGCGCCCCCGCCGGGACGGGCACGCACCCGGCCCGCGAGGAACCCGACCCCGCCGCACTCCGGGCCGCCGAGGACGCCGTCGCACAGCTCGTACGGCTGCGCGCGGAGGGCCGCAGCGGCGAGGCGCACGCCGTGCTCTGCGAGGCCGCCGCCTGGCCCGCCGGGCACCTGCCGGTCCTCGCCGTCACCCTGCACGGAGCCGGCCTGGACGCCGACTGGGCGACCCTGCTCTGGGAGGTGGCCTCGCTGCCGCCCGCCGGGCTGGCCGCCGCCGCGGGCGCGCTGGCCGTCGCCGGGCACGCCGACGACTGCGGACAGCTGCTGCGGCAGGGGGTGGTCCGGCCCGCCGGCGAGATCGCCGAGGCCGTGGTCGCCCTCGAACAGGCGGGGTGGGAGCCGGAGGCCCGTGCGCTGCTGGGCGCGTTCGTGCGCGTACGGACCCCGCAGGACGCGGCGCGCGTCGCCGAGGGCGGGCCGCGCCACCTCGTCCCCCGGCTGCTCGCCGCGGCACGCGAGGTGTCGGCGGCACGGGAGTGGGACGTGGTCCACGCGCTGCGGGTGGCGGGCATCGCCACACCGTAGGAGCGGGCGCGTACGTCCCGGAAAGGCGCCCCCGCGTCGTACGGCTAGAAGGGCGCCCCCCGGCGTCGTACGGCTGGTCGGACGGCTAGAAGGGCGACCCGTGGGCCGTGCGGCGATGGCCGGCGCGGCGGTCGTCGATGGCCGCCCGGCGCGCCCCGTACACCGTTTCCATGACGGCGGGCTCGCGCAGGAAGTCGTGCGGGAAGCCGAGGGGCACCGCGCTCACCCGGTCCAGCCGCTCGACGGCCTCCGCGTCGAGCTCCGCCTCCAGGCAGGCCAGGTTGTCCGTCAGCTGGCTCTCCGTGGAGGCGCCGATGATGGGGACGATGTTGCCCGGCCGCCCGCGCAGCCAGGCGAGCGCGACCTGCGCCGGGGTCCAGCCGCCCCGGTCCGCGATCTCCACCACCGCGCGCACCGTCGCGTACTCACGGCGCTCCGCCTCGTCGGCCGTGCCGTCCGGGGGAGCGGCCGCATCGAGGTGCTTCCCCGTCAGCCGGCCGCGCGCGAGGGGGCTCCAGGCGAAGACCGCCTGGTCGAACCCGTACGCCTGAGGGAGGAGTTCACGCTCAGGGGTGCGCTCCAGCAGGCTGTAGCGCAGCTGCGAGCCCGCGAAGGCGGTCCAGCCGCGCAGCTCGGCGAGCGTGCAGGCCTGGGCGATCTCCCAGGCGGGCCAGTCCGACACCCCGATGTAGAGCACCTTCCCCGCGCGGACGAGGTCGTCGAGCGCCCGCATGACCTCCTCCACCGGGGTGAAGTGGTCCCGCGCGTGCACCCACAGGACGTCGAGCCGGTCGGTGCGCAGCCGCCGCAGGCTCGCCTCCACCGCCCGTACGAGGTTCTTGCGGTGGTTCCCGGCCGCGTTCAGGTCGTCCGGGTCGGTCGCGCAGGAGTACTTGCTGGCGAGGACGAGGTTCTCCCGGCGGTCGCCGAGCAGTCCGCCCAGCACCGATTCCGAGGAGCCGCCGCCGTAGATGTCGGCGGTGTCGACGAAGTTGCCGCCCGCCTCCAGATAGGCGTCGAGGATGCGCCCGCTGGTCCTGCCGACCGCCTCCGGCCCGGACTCGTGGCTGCCGAGCGTCATGGCCCCCAGGGCCAGTTCGCTGACCCGCAGCCCCGTCCTGCCGAACAGTGTGTACCGCACAAGATCCCCTTCGGTCGTCGCTGCACGGAGGCTACGAGCTGGAGTGGGCTCGAAGGCAAGGGCCGGTCCCCGCGTGTGCACCGATGCCGTCCCGGACGCGCCTCGCCGCCGTGCGCCCTCTGTGGTCCATGCATGTCGCCGGTCCGCACGGGGTTGGGGAGATAAATCCCCTGACACCCTTTATCGTCGTTCGAGGCATAACCACACAAGTGGTACATGTCCCCCCAGTGATGTGGAGGCACCATGCTCACCCAGGAGATCACCCTCACTGCGACACCGGCCCAGACCACCACGCTGAGTGCCCTCATGGCGGAGCCCGAGGCGGCCGTCAGCGACGCTCCGCTCTACACCCCCGAGGCCGCGGGCTTCCTGCTCGCCCTCCTCCTCCTGTCTCCCAAGGAGCCGAAGGAGCCCCGGGGCAAGTGAGTTCCCACTCCGCGTTCGCCGAGGCGGCCGACGCCCTGGCAGTCAGTGTCCTCGGTGCCCTCGACGGCACCGGGGGCGCTGTGCAGCTGGCCCGGTACGCCGACGACGCCCCCGACACCCTCGCGGCCCTGGCGGCCGTCCGTGTGCTGGGGGCCGACGTCTTCAGCCCCCATCTCCTGGCGGGCCATCCCTTCCCGGCGCAGGACACCGCCGTCGTGGCCAAGGCCTTCGACGCCTTCCCCGCGTCCGACGCACCGGAGGAGGCGGCGGTCGCCCTGCGCGACCACGCCACCGCGGTCCTGCTCGCCCGGATCTCCGGGGACGAGGCGCTGCGCGCCCTCGCCCCCGTACCGGCCGACGACGTCGCGCCCGGTGACGCCGCCGACTGGAGCGCCTGGTCCGTGAGGATGGCCCAACTCGCCCCCCTCGCCACGCTCGGCCTCGACGGCCCGGTCCACGAGGCCGCCCGCCAGGGGGCCTTGGCGCTGAGCCGCGGCGTCAGCCGCTCGATCCTGCGCCGCGACTTCCCCACCGCCGTGCGCCTCGTCCGCTGGCTGGCCCGGCTGCGGTACGACGGCGCGGAACTGCCCCTGGACCCGGACGTCGCCGCCGAGCACGTATGGCTGGTGGGCGGGGCGGGCCCGCGTGCCGCCCTGGACCTGGCGATCGCCCGGCACTTCCTCGAACTGCCGCCCCGTACGGCTCCCAAGGAGGCGGCACGCCCATGACGACGATCCCCGAGCCGGTCACCCGGGCGGCCCGCAGCATGGCCGACCGGGCGCTGTCGTGGCTGCACGCCAACCGGAACCTCGGCGGGCTGCCGCCGGGCACGACCGAGACCATGGCCGACCCCGACAGCGTCTACAAGCCCCTGGGGGAGACCACCCTCGCGGCCTCCCTGATCCTGCGCGACGGTGTCGCGGGCCCCGGCCGGCTGGCCGCCGCCCAGAGCCTGATGGACTTCACCTGGGAGCAGTTCAGGCAGGGCGACATGATCTACGAGCGCCAGCTCCGCCACACCCTGATGACGGACCCGCTGGAGATGTACGCCCCCTTCGTCCGCTGCGGCTACCGCCACGAGGCGCTGGACCGCCTCCTCGTCCACCGGTCGCGCATGCGGTCGGTGAGCAGCGTCGAGGTCCTGCCGAACCGGCGGCTCGCCGTCGCCAACGCCGCCCGGGTCGTGGGCCTGGACCAGGCGGAGGACCTGAACGCGCTGGCCGCGGCCACCTGGCTCGGCGCGCGGCCGGAGCCGTGGGCCATCAACTGGATCACGGCCTACGCGGTGACCCACACCGTCTTCCACCTCACCGACTGGGGCGGCAACCCGGGCGGACTGCCGCCCGAACTCGCCGACTACGTACGCACCTGGCTCCCCGTCTGGATCGACGTCTGGCGCGAGGTGGGGCAGTGGGACCTCGTCACGGAACTGCTCGTCGTGGGCGCCTCGATCGAGAACCCCTACTGCCGTACGGAGGACTGGGAGGCCGTCGCCGCCCTCCAGCACGAGGACGGACTCGTGCCCCGGGACAGCGACCCGGTGGACGACGACCCCCAGCGGCGCTTCACGGACCACCAGCACACGGTGGTCGTCGCGGCCGTCGCCGGATCCGTGGCGCTCGCCCGGGCGGCGGGGCAGCGGTGAGCAGGTGACGCGGCCGCCGCTGACCGTTCCGCTCCGGCCCCTCCTGGCATCGGCCCCGGGGCCGGCGGCCGCGGTCGCGGCGGTGCGCGGCGCCGAACGTACGGTGCTCTGCCGCGGCCCGGTGGGGGAGAGCACCCGGTTCGAGACGGGCTCGCTGACGAAGACCTTCACCGCACTGCTGCTCGCCGAACTGGCCGCCCGGGGCGAGGTCGGCTACGGCGACCGCGCCGACCGCTATCTGCCCTTCCGGCTCCCCGGGCCCCCGCTCACCCTCCTCCACCTCGCCACCCACACCTCCGGGCTGCCCCGGCTGCCCCCGGGACTGCTCGGCCGGGCCGTACGCGGCGGATGGTTCAGCAATCCGTACGCCGAATTCTCCGAGGACGACCTGCTGGCCTCGCTGCGCCGCACCCGGCTGCGGAACCGGCCCGGCACCCGGGTCCTCTACTCCAACTTCGGCGGGGGCCTGCTGGGCCACGTGCTCGCCAGGGCCGCCGGCGGCACCGGGAGCGACTACCCCGCGCTGCTGGCCGACCGCGTCACCGGCCCCCTCGGCCTCACCGACACGGACTGCGACCCCAACCGCCCCCAGACCACCGGACATTGGCACGGCCGCCCGCGTCCCGCCCTGCTGATGCCCGGGCTGACCGCGGCCGGTGCCGTACGGTCCAGCGCCCGGGACCTGTTGCGCGTCCTGACCGCCCTCCTGGACCCGGACACCGTCCCCGGCCCGGCGCTGCGCACCGCGCTCACCGAGGTGCAGCGGCCCCGGCTGAGCGTCCCGCGCACCGGATCCCGGCTCTGCCTGATCTGGAACCTCCGTCCGCGCCCGGGCGGCGCGCTGCTCCACCACTCCGGCGGCACCCGCGGCTTCACCGCCTTCGCCGGCTTCCTCCCCGGCTCGGGCACCGGCCTCGTGGCCCTCACGAACACGGCCCCCACCCCGCTCGCCCCCTTCACGCAGTCCGCGTACGGGGCACTGCGCGAACTGGACTCCGCGCCCTCCGCGACGGTGTGGACCGCTCGGGTATGAAACATGATCGACTCCGCCGGTTCACGGCGATGGTCTTGCCCCGCTGTGTGACGGGGCTTACGTTCTCCTCCTATGCACCGTGTCTACGGGCGTAGAGAACGTAGAGGCTCTCTGACGCCGCGTCGAAGGAGCAGCTCATGTCCCACGTCGTACGCGCCGCACTCGTCCAGGCGACCTGGACCGGCGACACCGAATCCATGATCGCCAAGCACGAGGAACACGCGCGTGAGGCCGCCCGCCAGGGCGCGAAGATCATCGGCTTCCAGGAGGTGTTCAACGCCCCCTACTTCTGCCAGGTCCAGGAGCCCGAGCACTACCGCTGGGCCGAACCCGTCCCGGACGGGCCCACGGTCCGGCGGATGGCCGACCTGGCCCGGGAGACGGGCATGGTGATCGTCGTGCCGGTCTTCGAAGTCGAACAGTCCGGCTTCTACTACAACACCGCGGCGGTGATCGACGCCGACGGCTCCTACCTCGGCAAGTACCGCAAGCACCACATCCCGCAGGTCAAGGGCTTCTGGGAGAAGTACTACTTCAAGCCCGGCAATGCCGGCTGGCCGGTCTTCGACACCGCCGTCGGCAAGGTCGGCGTCTACATCTGCTACGACCGGCACTTCCCCGAGGGCTGGCGCCAACTCGGACTCAACGGAGCCCAGTTGGTCTACAACCCGTCCGCCACCTCGCGCGGTCTCTCCGGCTATCTGTGGCAGCTCGAACAGCCCGCGTCGGCCGTCGCCAACGAGTACTTCGTCGCCGCGATCAACCGCGTCGGCCAGGAGGAGTACGGCGACAACGACTTCTACGGCACGAGCTACTTCGTCGACCCCCGCGGTCAGTTCGTCGGCGACGTCGCGAGCGACAAGGAGGAGGAACTCGTCGTACGCGACCTGGACTTCGGGCTGATCGACCAGGTCCGCCAGCAGTGGGCCTTCTACCGGGACCGCAGGCCCGACGCGTACGACGGGCTGGTGGAGCCGTGACCGGACTGCACGAGCGGCACCTTGCCGTCAGCCCCGCCTGGCTGGCGCTCTACTACCGGCACCCCCTGGAGCTCACCCACGGCGAGGGCCGCCACGTCTGGGACGCGGACGGCAACCGCTACCTCGACTTCTTCGGCGGCATCCTCACCACGATGACCGCGCACGCCCTGCCCGAGGTGACCAAGGCCGTCTCCGAGCAGGCCGGCCGGCTCATCCACTCCTCGACCCTCTACCTCAACCGCCCGATGGTCGAGCTCGCCGAACGGGTCGCCACGCTCTCCGGCATCCCCGACGCCCGGGTCTTCTTCACCACCTCGGGCACCGAGGCCAACGACGCCGCCCTGCTGCTCGCCACCGCCTACCGCGGCTCCAACCAGATCCTGGCGATGCGCAACAGCTACCACGGCAGGTCGTTCTCGGCCGTGTCCATCACGGGCAACAGGTCCTGGTCGCCCACCAGCCTGTCGCCCCTCCAGACGCTCTACGTCCATGGCGGGGTCCGGAGCAGGGGACCGTACGCCGAACTGAGCGACGAACGGTTCATCAAGGCCTGCGTGGCCGACCTGGAGGACCTGCTCGGACACACCCGGAACCCCGCGGCGCTGATCGCCGAACCCGTCCAGGGGGTCGGCGGCTTCACCTCACCCCCCGACGGGCTGTACGCGGCCTTCCGCGAGGTCCTCGACCGGCACGGCATCCTGTGGATCTCCGACGAGGTGCAGACCGGCTGGGGACGCACCGGCGACCACTTCTGGGGCTGGCAGGCACACGCCGGCAGCGGACCGCCGGACATCCTCACCTTCGCCAAGGGCATCGGCAACGGCATGTCCATCGGCGGGGTCGTCGCCCGCGCCGACGTCATGAACTGCCTGGACGCCAACTCCATCTCGACGTTCGGCGGATCGCCGGTCACCATGGCCGCCGGGCTCGCCAACCTCTCGTACCTGCTGGAGCACGACCTCCAGGGCAACGCCCGGCGGGTCGGCGGCCTGCTCGTCGAACGGCTCCGCGCGATCGGGGCGGGCTTCCCGGCCGTACGGGAGGTGCGCGGCCGCGGGCTCATGATCGGCATCGAGCTGGTGAAGCCCGGCACCGACGAGGCCGACCCGGAGGCCGCCGCCGCCGTACTCGAAGCGGCCCGCGCGGGCGGGCTGCTCATCGGGAAGGGCGGCGGCCACGACACCAGCGTCCTGCGGATCGCGCCGCCCCTGTCGCTCACCGTCGCCGAGGCCGAGGAAGGCGCGGAGATCCTGGGCGAGGCGCTGCACGCGGCCACCTGAGCGCCGGGCCCCGCGGCGGCCCGCCCCGCCGCGGGACCCGCCCACGTCCCCGTACGCCATCACGCACCAGGAGGGGCACATGAGCCGCACCGTCATCCACGGCGGACTCGTCATCACCGCGTCGGACGAGATCCACGCCGATGTACTCGTCGAGGGCGGCCGTGTCGCCGCCCTCGCCGCACCCGGCACCGACGCCGCGGCCGGCTGGACCGCCGAGCGCAGGATCGACGCCACCGGGAAGTACGTCATCCCGGGCGGCGTCGACGCGCACACGCACATGGAGATGCCGTTCGGCGGGACCTACGCCGCCGACACCTTCGAGACCGGCACCCGGGCGGCGGCCTGGGGCGGCACCACCACGATCGTCGACTTCGCCATCCAGACCAGGGGCCGCCCGCTGCGCGAAGGGCTCGACGCCTGGTTCGAGAAGGCCGACGGCAGGTGCGCCGTCGACTACGGCTTCCACATGATCCTCTCGGACGTGAACGAGTCCTCGCTCAAGGAGATGGACCGCCTGGTCGCGGAGGGCATCACCTCGTTCAAGCTCTTCATGGCCTACCCGGGGGTGTTCTACAGCGACGACGGCCAGATCCTCCGTGCCATGCAGAGGGCCTCCGGCAACGGCGGCCTGATCATGATGCACGCGGAGAACGGCATCGCCATCGACGTCCTCGTCGAGCAGGCACTCGCCGAGGGGCGCACCGACCCCCGCTACCACGGCGACGTGCGCAAGGTCGCGCTGGAGGCCGAGGCCACCCACCGCGCGGTCCAGCTCGCCAGGGTCGCGGGAGCGCCGCTGTACGTCGTCCACGTCTCCGCCGACGAAGCCGTCGCCGAGATCGCCGCCGCCCGCCACAAGGGGCTCCCGGTCTTCGGCGAGACCTGTCCGCAGTACCTCTTCCTCTCCACGGACAACCTCGCCGAACCGGACTTCGAGGGCGCGAAGTACGTCTGCTCGACCCCGCTGCGCCCCAGGGAGCACCAGGAGGCGCTCTGGCGCGGGCTCCGCAACGACGAACTCCAGGTGGTCTCCACCGACCACTGCCCGTTCTGCTTCTCGGGCCAGAAGGAGATGGGCCGGGGGGACTTCTCGAAGATCCCCAACGGCATGCCCGGCGTGGAACACCGGATGGATCTGCTGCACCAGGCGGTGGTGGACGGGAACCTCACCCGCCGCCGCTGGATCGAGATCGCCTGCGCGGCACCGGCCCGGATGTTCGGCCTGTACCCCCGGAAGGGGACGATCGCGCCGGGCACGGACGCGGACATCGTGGTGTACGACCCGGAGGCCGAGCAGGTGCTGTCGGCCGAGACGCACCACATGAACGTGGACTACTCGGCGTACGAGGGCAAACGGATCACCGGACGGGTCGAGACGGTCCTCTCGCGCGGGGTCCCGGTCATCGAGGACGGCGCGTACGTGGGACACGCGGGGCACGGGGCCTACGTGCCACGGGGGTTGTGCCAGAACCTGTGAGACACGGGACGAGCCGGGGCGCTGTCGCCGCCCCGGCTCGGAGAGTGCTCAGTCGACGCAGAACTCGTTGCCCTCGATGTCCAGCATCGGGATGCACGACTCGTTCTCCTCGTCGGCGTACAGCGTCTGCACATGGGTCGCGCCGAGCGCCATCAGCCGCGCGCATTCGGCTTCGAGCGCGGCGAGGCGCTCGTCCCCCACGAGGCCGGTGCCGACCCGGACGTCGAGATGCACCCGGTTCTTGACGACCTTGCCCTCGGGGACGCGCTGGAAGTACAGGCGAGGGCCGACGCCGGTGGGATCACTGCACGCGAACCATGCTCCCCGCTTCTCGGCGGGCAGGGTGCGGTTGTAGTCGTCCCAGGTGGTGAACCCCTCCGGCGGCTCCGGGGGGACATACCCCAGCACTTCGCACCAGAAGCGACCGACGCGCTCCGGATCCGCGCAGTCGAAGGTGACTTGGAACTTCTTGATCGCTGGCATCGGCGCACCGTACCGCGAACCGGGGGACCGTGCCGCTCCTTTTTCCAGGTGGTCCGTTGCCGGCGGACGTACTCCCAGGGCTCAGACCGCGACGGAGAGCAGGTCCACCACGAAGACGAGGGTCGAGCCCGCCGGGATCGACGACGAGGGTGACCGGTTGCCGTAGCCGAGGCGCGGGGGAACGACGATCTCGCGCCGGCCGCCGACCTTCATCCCTCTGATGCCGCGGTCGAAGCCCTTGACGACCTTGCCGCCGCCCACGGCGAACTTGAACGTCCTGTCCCGGTCCCAGGAGGCGTCGAACTCCTTCCCGGACCCGAACGTCACCCCGACGTAGTGCACTTGGACGACCCGGCCCGGTTTCGCCTCCAGCCCGTCCCCGACGACGAGGTCGCGGATCGTCAGTTCGGCGGGGGCGTCACCCTCCGGAAGCTGGACCCCGGGCTTCGTCGGTTCACTCATGTCCGGCCTCATTCGCTCGCTCGTCGGTCCTCGTCGGCCGGACCGCGCCCGGTTGCGGGGTGTTCCGCCCACCGGGCACCGGCAGGAGTGCCAGTGCCGTGTCCGCGACGGCGCGCACCGTCTCCGGGGCCAGGCCGGCCTTGCCGACCGCCTCGATACCGCGGACCACCGTCAGCAGCAGCGCCGCCAGCCGCTCCGGATCCGCGGCGTCGTCGATGTCGCCGTGACGCTGGGCGGCGCTGATCTCCGTACGCAGCAAGGTCATCAGTGCCGTCATGGTCTCGGCCGAGCGTCCGGCGACCGCCGGGTCGTGCTCGGCCAGTTCCGCCGCGCCCTTGGCCAGCAGGCAGCCGCGGCGCCCGGTGTCGGAGGCGGTGTTCTCCGCCATCAGGTGCACGTACTCCGACAGCCGGGCCAGCGCCTCCGCGTCCGGGCCGCCCGACAGCCGCCCTTCGGCCACCTCGACGACCGCCGTGCACCAGTCGCCGAACACGCGGTGGAACAGCTTGCCCTTGTCGCCGAAAGCGCCGTACAGGCTGCCCTTGCCCAGGCCGGTCGCCCGGGCGATGTCGTCCATGCGGGTCCCCGCGTAGCCCGTCGCCCAGAACTGTTCCCGGGCCCGCTCCAGGACGTGGTGCTCGTCGAATGCGCGTGGTCTCGGCATGGCCGCAGCCTACCCATTCTTGACTCGATCGTCCATTACGACCTACGTTGTGGACGATCCATTCCATAACCAAGGGGTTCGACATGCCAGGTGTGCTGCAGCAGAAGGTGGCCGTGATCACCGGAGGGACCAGCGGGATCGGGCTGGCCATCGCCCACCGCTTCGTCCGGGAGGGCGCACGGGTCTTCGTGACCGGCCGGGACGCCGGCCGCCTCGACGCGGCGGTGAAGGAGTTGGGCCCCGCGGCCACCGGTGTACGGTCCGACGCCTCGGTCCTGGCCGACCTGGACGCGCTCTACGAGCGGGTCCGCGAGGAGGCCGGCCGCATCGACGTACTGGTGGCCAACGCGGGCATCGTCGCGGACGCCGCGCTCGGCGCCCACACCGAGGCGAACGTCGACCTGACGCTCGCCGTCAACGTCAAGGGCCCGCTGTTCACCGTCCAGAAGGCTCTTCCGCTGCTGGCCGAGAACGCCTCCGTCGTGGTCGTGGGTTCGAGCAACAGCGTGCGGCCCAACGAGCACCTCGAGGTCTACAGCGCCTCGAAGGCGGCGCTGAGCAACCTCGTGCACAACTGGGCCCGGCAGTCCCGGGAGCGCCGGTTCCGGGTCAACGTGCTCAGCCCGGGGCCCACGCGGACCCCTGGCCTGCTGGGCGCCGCCGGGGCGGACGCCGACCGGTTCGCCGAGGCCGTCGTGCCCCTGGGGCGGCTGGCCGACGCCGGGGAGATCGCCGAGGCCGCCCTCTTCCTGGCCTCGGACGCCTCGTCGTTCGTCACCGGCGCCGAACTCTTCGCCGACGGCGGCTACACCCGCGCCTGAGCGACGGCCGGTGGTGCGCTCATGGCGCCCGCCGAGCGCTCCGGGGCGGCAGGCAGGTGTCGATGACCTCGGCGACCAGGGCGGCGCCGCGGCTGTTCTGGTGGATGTGGTCGGTCGTGAGCAGGAGCCCGCGGCGCCGTGAGATCGTGTCGAGGCTCCGGCGCAGCACGGCGTGCCGGACGAGGACGCCGAGGCCCGCCGCGGGCGTCAGCTCCCGGTACGGGAGGGGCGGCGGCTCCGCTCGGCGCAGTTCCTCGGTCTGGCGTTCGTGGAGCGGGAGATAAGCCGCCTCTTGGGTGGCGGCTACCTCGGCGATCATCCGGCTGTACGTCCGCGACGCCCGCGCCGCCGCTCCGTCGAGTTCCTGGCCGAGGACCGGGAGCGACAGCAGGGCGATCGTCGCGTCGGTCTCCGTCCGCAGCCGTTCGACGACGGCGCCCAGGCACTGCTGGAACCAGCCGGCCGACGGGCGCCGTGGGAGCTGTTTGCGCTTCATGGCCCGCTCGACGGGGTAGCCGGCGAGGCTCGCCCGGGCGTCGTTCGTCCCGATCAAGACGGTGATCAGGTCGGGCGGTTCCGCGACGACGGCGTCGAGGCGCTGCGAGAGGTTGTGGACGAAGTCGCCGTTGACTCCGAAGCGGGCGAGGCGTACGTCGCCGGGCGGGTGGCGCCGTTCGAGGAGGTCCAGGTAGTCGACGCTGAACTGTGCGCGGGTGAGGCTGTCGCCGAGGCACGCGACGCGCGTCGTCACGGCGTTCGCGGGCCGGGCGTGCCGGCGTGCTCGCTCGGGCGGCCGTCGGTCCGGGGGCGGTGGTCGGTGCCGAGGCCGGCGGTGATGGTCAGGATGGACGACGGTCCCGTCAGGTCGACGGCGTGCCATGTCCCGGCCGGGTTGACGGTGGCCTCGCCCGGCCCCAGCACCACGCGGTCGGGCTCCCCGTCCACGTCGCGGGTGACCGTCACCGATCCGCTGAGGCAGACGACGAGTTCGTCGCCGGCGGGGTGGCGCTCCCAGTGGTCGCCGGGGCCGTCGCCGTCGAAGAGCGTCACCATCCGGCCCTCGGCGCCGTCCGCCGCGACCGCGGCGCCGTAGGCCTGGAGCACCTCCGGGTCCCAGGCGAAACCTTCGACGGGTTTCGCTCTCGATCCCAGCCCGAGGTGCACGGGGGTGGTCCGCAGGTCGATGGCGTCGGATGCGTTGTCGAGGAGTCTCATGCCGACGATCGTCACAGGACGGCGGTCGGGTGGTCTTGAAGGAAAGGGAACGGAGGCCGACGCGACGGGCGGAGGGGCCGGCGACTACCCGGTGCCGAGGAGGACTTCGCCGCGACGCCAGACCGTCGGTGACCGGCTGGTGAACTCGCTCCAGTCCCGTACGAGATGGGCCTGATCGGCGTAGCCCGAGACCGTCGCCACCTCGGCCCACGGGAGCGGGGCGCGCGCCGTCGCCAGGTCGTGCGCGTGCTCGAAGCGCAGAACCCGGGCGAAGGTCTTCGGCGACAGCCCCACCTCGCCCCGGAACCGATCGGTGAGATACCGGCGGCTCCAGCCCAGCTCCGCGGCGACCGTGCCGATCTGGACACGGCCCCGCGCGGCGACGAGGCGGCGCCAGGCCTCGGCCACCTCGGGGCGCACCTGGGGCACGCGGTCGCCGCCCCGGCCGACGGCGTACAGAAGTGACTCGTCCAGCGCGGCGAACCGGGCGGCCCATGTCGTCGCCGCTCTCAGCCGGTCGACCAACTCGACGCCGAGCGCTCCGAGAAGCTCGTCGAGGGGGACCAGCCGGTGGGCGAGCGCTGCGGCGGGCACTCCGTAGACGGCCCGGGCGCCGAGCGGTGTCAGTGACACCTGCACGCCCTGCTGGCGTCCGTCGTGGTGGATCGCGACGGCCCGGGACATCGGACCGCCGGCCACGCCGTCGAACCGGGTGACCGGTGACCCGTCGTCGACGCCCGCCGCCATCTCCAGAGGGCCCGACAGGCTGATCACCGTGGTGAGCATGCGGCCGGGCGGACCGCAGTGCACCCCCGCCGGGAACCCGCGGAGGTCGAACCCGGTGTACGAGCCGACGTACCGCCGCAGGGCGGGCGCCGGGCGTGCCTCGATCCTGGTGGCCGTATGGTCTTCCACCCTCGTCAGTGTACGAAGGGGCGGGTCCTCAGGGTGCGTCTCCTCGGTCCAGGTCGGACAGGTCGAGCACGAAGCGGTGGCGGACGTCGTTGCGCCGGAGGCGGTCGAGCGCGGTGTCCACCCGTGAGGACGGGAGCGCTTCGATGTCCGCGGCGATGCCGTTGTCGGCGCAGAACCGGAGCATCTCGGCTGTCGCCCGACGGCCTGTACGGGATCTTGAGGCCGCGAGGGGCGCATGGCAGGCTCATGCCGCATGATCGACGAATTCGCGAAGGACAACCTGCACGGGAGACTGCGGCGCGAACGCGAGGTGCTGCTCTGGAAGCTCGACGGCCTGTCCGAGTACGACGTCCGCCGGCCCCTGACGGCGACCGGGACCAACCTCCTCGGCCTGGTCAAACACGTGGCCACCGTCGGGGCCAGGTACTTCGGCGAGGTCTTCGACCGCCCCTACCCGGAGCCGCTGCTCCGGTGGCGGGACGCCGACGGCAGTGATCTGTGGGTGACCGAGGACGAGACCCGCGATGACATCACCGGGTTCTACCGGCGCGTGTGGGAACACTCGGACGCGACGATCACCGAGCTTCCGCTCGACGCCCCCGGCCACGTGCCGTGGTGGCCCGAGCCCTATACCGACACCAACCTGTTCGCGGTCATGGTCCACGTCCTCGGCGAGTCGGTCCGGCATGCGGGGCACGCCGACATCCTGCGCGAGGGCCTCGACGGCCGGACCGGGCTGCGCGCCGAACACGAGGAGCGGATCGACGAGGAGGCCCGGGCGGCCTACCGCGCGAAGGTCGAGCGGGCCGCCAGGTCGGCCGCACGCGTCTGAGAACTGGCCCGCCCGGTGACGTGTGCCGATCAGGGCCACCCGAGGACCCCGTTGATTCAGGTGCGCGCCTGCCCGAGTCGCTGCGTGCGTGCGCGGCGGAAGTCGAGGTAGGCCAGCAGGACGACGACGACCGGGATCAGGGTGCACATCAGGGCCAGCCGCAGTCCTCCCTCGGTCAGGGCGGCGACCAGGGCGACGATCACCGCACCGGCCGCGAACCCCAGGAGCTGCCGGTAGGAGCGGAAGCTTCCCACGGCGGCCACCCCCGCGCTCGTCTCCTGGGGTTCCTCGTCGTCGAAGGCCGCGCGCACGGGGTGCTCGGCGCCCTCCCTCCTCGCCTGGTTCCAGGCGAGGAGCCAGCGGGCGAGCAGGTAGAGGGCCAGTACGCCGAGGTAGATCCACCACTCGGTCGCGTCGTCGGGTAATGCGCGTGCCTGCGTCATGGCACAGCGCGTACCCCGCCTCCGGACGAGCAGGCGGGTCCCGTGTGCGGTTACTCCTTCACGAACGCCAGGAGGTCGGGGTTGAGGACCTCGGGGTGCGTCGAGAGCATGCCGTGCGGGTAGCCCTCGTAGCTCTTCAGCCTGCCGTTGGGCAGAAGCTTCGCCGAAAGCGGCCCCGCGTCCTCGTAGGGCACGATCTGGTCGTCGGTGCCGTGGGCGACCAGGACCGGCACCTCGATCTTCTTGAGGTCCTCGGTGAAGTCGGTCTCCGAGAAGGCCTTGATGCACTCGTAGTGGGCGTTGGCCGCGCCCCGCATGCCCTGCCTCCACCAGTTGTCGATCAGCCCCTGCGACACCTCGGCGCCGGGGCGGTTGAAGCCGTAGAACGGGCCCGCCGGCACATCGATGTAGAACTGCGCGCGGTTGGCCGCGAGGGAGGCGCGGAACCCGTCGAAGACCTCGATCGGCAGGCCGCCCGGATTCGACGCGGACTTCACCATGACCGGCGGCACCGCGCTGACCAGTACCGCCTTCGCCACCCGCCCGGGCCCGGACCTCGCGACGTAACGGGCGACCTCGCCGCCGCCGGTGGAATGGCCGATGTGCACCGCTCCCCGCAGGTCGAGCGCCTCGGCCAGCGCCCACACGTCGGCGGCGTAGGTGTCCATGTCGTGCCCGTCTGCGCTCTGGCTGGAGCGCCCGTGCCCCCGCCGGTCGTGGGCGATCACGCGGTAGCCGTGGCCGAGGAAGAAGAGCATCTGGCTGTCCCAGTCGTCCCCGCTGAGCGGCCAGCCGTGGTGGAACACGATCGGCTGGGCGTCGCGCGGGCCCCAGTCCTTGTAGTAGATGTCAGTGCCGTCGATGGTGGTGATCGTGCCCATGATCAATCCTTCCGCTGGGATCGCGCTCGTGCGGTGGGACCGCGGTGATACGGGGGAGCGGTGGCGTGCGGGTGTGCGTGTGCTGTTCGTGTGCCTCCCGGGAGGCGGAGTACGCCGTCGTCGAGGAGGACGAGGACCTCGAGCAAACGCTTCAAACGATACCTTCAAGGCTCAAAAGCATCATTTCGTGGCGTGGGTCCACCCCGTTCACCCGCCCGGACCGTCTGACGGTGCCGGGCGTTCCTCCCGGCGGCAGTGTCATCAGCGTTCCGCCCCTCCTCCTCGAAAGAGCGGTCATGACGCAGCCAAGACCCGCACGCATCCGACGCGTTCTCCCCCTCGCCCTGCTCCTCCCCGCGGCGGCGCTGATATCCGCCGGGCCCTCCGCGGCCTCCGAGGGCCCCGGCGGCGGGGAGCCGCACACCAGCGCCAAGCCGACCGTGGTGCTCGTGCACGGCGCCTGGGCGGACGCCTCCGGATGGAGCGAGGTGACCGAGAGCCTCCAGGCCAAGGGGTATCCGGTCGTCGCCACCGCCAATCCGCTGCGCAGCCTGACCGGCGACTCCGCCTACCTCGCCGCCCGGCTGAAGACGATCAAGGGACCGATCGTCCTGGTCGGCCACTCCTACGGCGGCGCCGTCATCACCAACGCGGCCACCGGCAACCCGAACGTCAAGTCCCTCGTCTACATCGCCGCGTTCGCCCCGGACCGGGGTGAGGCCACCCTCCAGTTGGCGGCCAAGTACCCCGGCAGCCGCCTCACGGACGACCCCGCGGCCCCCGTCCCCACCGCGCTCGACGCCGTACCGCTCGGCGGCGGCCCCACCGACGTCGACCTGTACGTCAAGCCCGACAAGTTCAGCGACGTGTTCCTGAGCAACCGGCTCGACGCGAGCCGCGCCAACGTCCTGGCGGCCTCCCAGCGCCCCGCGACAGCGGTGACCGGCGCGGAGAAGTCCGGGACGCCCGCCTGGAAGACGATCCCGTCCTGGTACCTGGTCGCCACGGACGACCGGACCATCGGCACCGAGAACCTGCGGTTCATGGCCGAGCGGGCCGGCTCCACCACGGTCGAGGTGGATGCCCCGCACGCGGTGATGGAGACCAACCCCGGTGACATCACCGACCTGATCCTCCAGGCCGCCCACGACACCCGCCCGGGTCTCGCCGGTACGGGAGCCTCCCCGCGGACCCTGGCGCTCGGCGGCGCCGCCCTGCTCGCTCTCACCGGTGGCACCGTCCTGGTCCTCGGCAGCCGCCGCTCCCGCGCCTGAGCACACGGCGAGTCCGCAGCCGGGCTGGTCGGTGGCCGACGCCGACGGGGCGGTGCGGAACCG
This sequence comes from Streptomyces sp. NPDC104381, assembly GCF_055583745.1. Lineage (NCBI taxonomy): Bacteria > Bacillati > Actinomycetota > Actinomycetes > Kitasatosporales > Streptomycetaceae > Streptomyces > Streptomyces sp. NPDC104381. The sequence continues at coordinate 351,569 of NZ_JBVJNK010000002.1, read as the reverse complement.
GTCCGTCGGGGGAGTGCCCGACGGACCGGCCCGGCACCGCCCCGGCGGGTCGCCGAACGGGCTCCGGGGGGAAGCCCGTTCAGCGCGCCCGGTCGCCTCCGCCGAGCTGCGCGACCCCGGGGACGAGGAGGCACAGCAGGCTGGAGGCCGCCACGAGGACACCGCCGCCGAGCAGCGTGGCGGTGGCGCCGAACGTGGCGACGACCGGGCCGACGAGGGCGTAGCCCAGGGGGAGCAGGGCGTACGCGCTGAGCTGGTCCAGGGCGAAGACCTTGCCCAGGACGTCGCCGGGGAAGGTCCGCTGGAGCGCGCTCGCCCAGTACACGAAGTACAGCTCCACGACGAAGCCGCCCAGCGCGAAGCAGACGACCACCCCCGCGAGCGGGAAGGGCGCCGCCAGCGAGACGGGGACCAGGGCGTACACGGTGAGTATCAGCATGGCCACCGTGCCCGGTGACCTGGGCCGCCAGCGGCCCGCCACCACGATCGCGGGGAGCGCCCCGACGGCCATGGAGGCCAGGACCACGCCGTAGGCGACGTCACCGCCGAAGTGCTCCCGGGAGATCACCGGCAGCAGGGTCAGCGCGGTCGCCGTGCCGGCGAACAGATGCAGGCACACGGTGAACATGACGGCCATCGCCCACGGCCGGCGGCGTACCGCGCGCAGCCCGTGCGCGGCGTCGGCCAGCACCGGCCGCCGCGTTCCCGGCGTACCGGGCGCGTTCTCCGGCACGTTGAGGACGGTCAGCGCGCCCAGCGCGAAGACCGCACCGGCCAGGATCAGCGCCCAGCGGGTCCCGATCAGGGCCACCAGCGAGACGCCGAGCAGGGCGCCCAGCACGGCCGAACTGCGGTGCGCGGCGGCGACCAGGGCGTTGCCCCGCTCCAGCAGCGCGTCGGGCAGCAGCGTGGGGATCAGGGAGCGGGCGGCCGGGCGCGACATCGCCTCGCCCGCGCCCATCAGCATGGTCAGCAGCGGCACCGCGGTGAGCGGCAGCCAGGGCAGCACGGCGGCCGCCGTCAGGATCAGCACGGCGCGGAACAGATCGGCGCCGAAGAGGATGCGCGTACGCTTCAGCCGGTCGGCCAGCACGCCGCCCACCAGCAGACACAGCACGAGGGACACGGCGCGGCCGCCGAGCACCAGACCGACCTCGGCGACACCGCCGCCGGCGTGCAGCACGTACAGGCTCAGCGCCACCGGCAGCAGCTGGTCGCCGACGGCGCCGCTGGCCTGGCCCAGCCAGACCCGCACGAAGCGGGGATGCGCCCGCAGGGTGCCGGCGACGTCCGGGCCGGTCCTCTTCTCGGTGAGGTCGGTGCTCATGCCGCGGTCTCCTCGTCACGGTCGGCCGGGCCCGCGGGGCTGACGAGCCCGATGCCGACCAGGGCCTGGGAGACCTCGGTGGCGTCGTTGACGCCCAGTGCGTCGACCAGCGCGCCGAAGTCCAGCTCGGGGCCGCGCCGCAGGGATTCCAGCGCGGGGGCGACCGCCGCGGGAAGGCGCGCGGCGTGCGAACGGGTCGTCAGCAGCGCGCTGCCGTCGTCCTCCTCCGTCACCCGGAACACGGCGCCGTCACGCAGCCGGTAGGGCCCGCCCGCGCCGGTGCCGGGGAGCACGGGGACGGGTTCCGGGACCACGGACCTGAAGGCGGCCTTGCGTACGGCCCAGAGGACGTCGGCCGTATCGGCGGTCTTCGCGGACGAGGCCAGGCGCTCCGCGGCCTCCAGGAGGAGGCCGCGGGCCAGGTCCCCGTCGTTCTCCAGGTCGTCGAGCGAGACGGTGCCCCGGAGCCAGTCGTCGTCGCCGACGGCCTGGGCCACCAGCTCGGTGAGCAGATCGTGACGGGTGACCGGGGGTATGGCGATGGTCAGATGCATGGACAGGTCCTCCCGGGTGCGCGGCGAGTGGAAGGTCCCTCGCGGGAAATAGAGCGAATCGCCCTCGTTCAGGACCAGTTCGGCCAGCGGCTCGCTCCCGGAGCGCAGCTCGTCCCGGCGGCGGTCCGTCGAGTGGAACCAGGCGTGGCGCGGCAGCGGGTCGGTGAACGGCTGGGTGCGGAGCTCCCAGCTCTTGCTGCCCGCGATCTGCAGGACCAGGACGTCCTCGACGTCGTAGTGGAGGTCGACGCCCTGCGAGTGCGGCGGGGTGATGAAGGCGTTGATCCGTACGGGGTGGCCGAGTTCGGCCGACAGCTCGTGCGCCAGGCGGCGCAGCGGAGGGTGGATGCGCTGGAGCGAACGGATGATGAGCGTGTGCCCCGAGGCGAGCGCCGCGCGCACGGTGTCCGTCGACACGAACGGCGGGCTCCCCGGGCTGTCACCCTCCTCGGTGACGGTGCCCTTGGTGACGGGGGCCTCGACGTTGTCGCGGAGCAGCCGGATCGAGGAGGTGCGCAGCCCGGTGGCGAGCACGTCGTCGAGCGCCTCGGGGGAGAAGAGATCGGCGAAGCCCCCGGGGAGTTCGGCCGCCGTGCTGTGCAGATGCCGACGGCCGAAGATCCGGTCGCGGAAGTCGTCGGGGGAGGTGGAGACGCAGCGTTCCAGGGCCATGGTCCGCTCCCTTCGGGGGCTCGGTCAGATTGCTCGGTTCGGGGCGCCGGTGTGGGCCTCGCCGGACGGTGTGCGGCCGGCGTACGGGTGCCGGGTGGTGCGGTACGGGCGTGAGGGTGCGGGCCTCGCGGTGGGGTGCGGGGTCAGCCGGCGAGGCGCAGGGCGCCGCGCACCAGGAGCTGGCTCAGTGCGCCGCCCGCCACGGCGTGCGGGTCGTCCGGGTCGAAGTCGCCCGCGTGGACCGTCTCCCCGTCGGCGAGGCGTCGAAGGACGGGGCGCGCGGTCGCCGGGAACTGGGCGCGGAAGCGTCCGAAGTCGGCCGCGACCGTGCCGTCCTCCCCGTCGTGCAGCGAGATCGCGCCGGTCGCCGCGTAGCGGGCGCCGGGGGCGGCCAGGGCGTCCAGGCCGTGCAGTACGGCGGCCAGAGGGGCGCCCTCCGCGTCCGCGCTGCCGGGGGCGGCGGGCGCGGGCGTCAGCAGGCCGAGGGCGCGGGTGGCGCGTTCGCGCACCAGGGCGCCGATCTCCTCGGCGGGGGCGAGGCTGTCCAGGTCGCCGTCCGGCGCGGCTTCGCGCAACGCGGCCAGGACGGTGTCGGCGGTGAGCGTGCCCAGGGTGGGGCGCCGGGCGGCGAGGGAGAGATGCAGTGAGTGGCCCCCCGTGGACACCGCGTGGTGCGGTGTCCCGCGCGGTACGTACATCACGTCGCCCGGGCTCAGCAGCGGGGTGAGGGCCACCGGGCCGAGGGCGGACGGGGACAGCACGCCCGGGGTGAGCGGGACCGGGCGCAGCTGCTCGTGCACGGTCCACTGCTTGGTGCCGGAGAGCTGGAGGACGAAGACGTCCTCGTCGTCGATGTGCGGGGAGAGCCCCTTGCGGTCGGGCGGGGTGAGGAAGGCCACCGCGTCCACGGGGCAGGCCAGGGAGGCGGAGAGCCGCTCGCAGAGCGCCCGTACGGACGGCACGAGCAGTTCCACGGCGTCCAGGACGAGCGTGGCGCCGAGGCTGAAGTGGCTGAGCACCTTCTCCGGGACGATCGCGTCGGTCACGGTGCCGTGCCCGATGGCGCGCACCCCGGTGTACTGGCCCTCGGCCACCTGCTGTCCGTCCCGCACGAGACGCACGTGGGGCAGCCGCAGCGCCCGGGTGGTGAGCAGGTCGGAGACACCGGCCAGCGTCAGGAGCCCGGCGAAGGCGTCGGCCGAGGCGGCGCGCCGCAGCAGCGGGGTGCTCGTCCAGTGCTCCCGCAGGAACGTCCCGGGGTCACCCACGAGCCGTGCGAGCTCACCACCGGCGTCAGGGGCGTGCGAATCGGCGGGTACGGGAGTCCGGACGGCCTCCGCGGTCTCGCTCGGTGCCGTGCTCATCAGCGCACCTCCGACGGTGGCGGGAAGGCGAAATCGGTGGGGACCAGGGGACCGGGACGCTCCGGTACGCCCGCCGAGAGCAGGTACACGGCGAACTCCTCGTCGGGGTCGACGCCGAGGAACCGCTCCACCTCGCTGTCGGCGAAGGCGACCGTCTGGAAGGGGCCGAGGCCCAGCGCGGTCGCGGCCAGGGCGAAGGTCTGGCCGTAGTGGCCGGCGTCGTACATCCACAGCCGGTAGGCGCGCGGATGGCGGTACTTCCAGGCCAGCCGGTTGGCGACGGCCGTGGTGAAGACCGTGAACGCGCCTTCGTACGAGGGTTCCTGGTGGTACGTCAGCTCGGCGACCCGCTCGCGCGGCGCGTCCGGGTCGAGCAGTTCCAGGGCGTGGCGGGCGGCCGAGTAGTGGTAGAGGCCCGGCTGGACCCCCTCGACGTCGTAGACGACGACGTACGCCTCGACCTCGTGGCGGCCGCCGGCCGAGGAGCTGACGCGGCACTGCTGGGCGCCGAACGGGCCGCCGTGGATGAAGCGGTGCGGCGCGAAGCTGTGGAAGAGGAGGGTGCCGAGCTGGTCCAGCGAGACGGGGGCGCCGGTGAAGCGGCGGTGGGTACGCCGGGTGGCGAAGACCTCCTCGACCCGCTCGTCCAGGCGCAGCGGCCGGCGGGGCAGCATCACCACGGGCTTGTCGGGGTACTCCTTGAAGATGTCCGGGGAGCCGCCCTCGGTGACGATGTCCTCCACGAGCTCGACGCGGGCGGGGGAGTGCACCAGGTAGTTGGCGTTGCGGGCCTCGTCGTGGAAGCGCTCCGCGACGGCGCCCCAGCGCTCCCACAGCGGGGGGAGCGGCGGAGCACCCTCCTGGGGCACCAGCACACCCAGTTCCGTGAGGGTCCCCACGGCGGTGCGCACACGGTCGCGCTCCTCGGCGGGGAACTGTGCGGCGAGCTCGTCGGTGTCGGCCCCGTCGCCGGCCTTCGACAGGAGGTCGAGCAGATCGGGGGTGACCTCGATCCAGCGGCGGTGTCCGGGAATTCCCATGCGCAGCCCGTCCTGATGCCAGCTGCAGACCAGGTGATCCCTGCGGCGGACCTTCATGGTCGAATCTCCTCGTCTGTTTCCTGGACGTGCTGCGGGGCATTACGGTGGAAGGTGCGCAGTCAAGTGGCGGGGCACGCCCGGCTGCGAGACACAGCCCGTCTCGCAGCCGGAACGTTCATTGCCCGGGCCCCTCGTCAGAAATGCGGGGGCCTTTTCTCTCGGAGGCCCTGGTGATGTGCGAGGGCCTCGCTGTCCTCGATGATGACGATGTCCGTCTCCTTACCTCCCGTCGGAATTCTTCAAGCTGAATTCCGGGAGGCGGATGCCGGACGAGTCGGCCGCGACCCCCGCGGTGCGGGGGCCAGGGCGGCCGGTGCTCTCGTATCAGAGGCTCGGGTGGTGGGCGACGACCTCGCGGTCCTCGATGATGACGATGTCCATCTTCTTACCTCCCCTCGAATTCTTGAATCAACGCGGAGGGTTCTCCGCGTTGATTCAATGACACCACCGCTGTGGCGCCGAGTACATAGTTTTCGGGGGAGGTTCTGCGCGGCATCGGAATTCCTGAAGCCTTATCAGGAATTCCGAATCCTAACTTGCCTTGGCCTTGCGGGAGACGAATGCGAAAGCGAGTACGGCGGCCAGTGCGGACACGCCGGCCACGACCCACAGACCGGTGTGGATACCGACGTTGAACGACGCGGCGACGGCTTCGGTGACCTCGGGTGTGGAACGGCCCGCGCTGTTGCCGCCCTCCCGCGCCACGGCCACCACCTGGGTGGCGACCTGCGGAGGCACGTGTGCCGTGTCCAGCCGGTCCGGCAGCGCGCCGATGAACCGTACGGCGAGCACCGCGCCCAGGATCGCGGTGGCGAGCACCGAGCCGACCTGGCGGAAGGCCGTCACCGCGTTGGACGCCGCGCCCATCTGGGCAGGCTCCGCCACGGCGAACGCCGCCGCCGTCGACGGCGCGACGACCAGACCACTGCCCAGGCCGAGCAGCGCCAGGCCGACGGCCGTGATCCCGTACGAGCTGTCGGGCTGCTGCCCGACCAGGACGACCGCGGCCGCGGCCGTGACCAGGGAGCCCACGGCGAGCAGCCGGCCTGGGCCGACCTTGGTCGCGATCCGCTGCGCCACCAGGGTGGACAGGACGAAGGCGATCATCGCGGGCAGCAGCTTGAGGCCGGTGTCCATGGGCGCGGCGCCCTGGACCCGCTGCAGGAAGAGCACTTCGAGGAAGACGACGCCGACGAAGGTGAAGAGCGCGCTGGCCGCCACCACCAGCGTGGCGGACAGCGGGACCGAGGCCATCATCCGTACGTCGAGCATCGGCACCGGGGCCCGCCGCTCGACGAGGACCAGTGCGGTCAGCGCGACCACGGCGACCACCAGCGTGGTCACCACCACCGGGTCGCCGTACCCCTCACGGCCACCGACGGCGATGCCGTACACCAGCGTCCCGAGGCCGACGATGGACAGGAACTGGCCCGGCAGGTCGAGAGCGCGGTCGGGGACCTTCGTCTCCTTGACCGCGTACAGGGTGACGGCCACGGTCACCACCGCGAGCGGGGCGTTCACCAGATAGACCGCGGGCCAGTCGAACCGGTCCAGCAGCGCGCCGCCGAGCAGCGGGCCCACGGCGAGGCCGACACCCGACATGGAGACCCAGATGGTGATGTAGCGCAGCATGCGCGGCAGGTCGACGAAGAAGGTCGTGGTGATGATGGCGAGCGACGTGGGCAGCACCAGTGCGCCGCCGACGCCGCTGATCGCCCGGCCGACGAGCACCTGCGGGAAGTCGCTCGCGGTCGCGACGACCAGCGAGCCGGCGGCGAGTGCCACCACGCCGACGACGAAGACACGCCGTCGGCCGAAGCGTTCGCCCAGCGCGCCACCGGAGAGCACGCAGGCGGCCACGACCAGGGTGTACGTACTCGACACCCAGCTGAGGTCGGCGGGGGCGACGTGCATGTCGACCTGCAGGGCGCGCAGGGTCGAGATGGCGGCCGTCACCTCGATGAAGGACATGAACAGCCCGAGGCAGGCGGCGGTCAGCACCAGCGCGCCGCGCGGGATCACCGGCTTCGGGGGAGTGTCCGTGGCGGCCTGGCCCGTGACGGCGCTCATCGGCCCGCCTCCTTCTCGGTCAGACGCTTCACCGCGTCGTCCCAGCCGGCGGGCAGCTGGTCGCGGCCGGTGGGGTAGAAGACGAACACCGAACGGGCCATCACCTTGCGGAGGCGGCCGGCGATCCCGGCGTGCGGCTCCGAGCGCGAGAACGTGTCCAGGGCTTCCTGGGAGCTCCACGCCGACAGGGTCCAGAAGGTCTTCTTCAGCGGCTCGGCGCGCAGCGAGGCGCCGATGACGCCGGGCGCGGACCGGACCTGCTTCCAGACCACCAGCGACAGGAGGAAGAAGCGGGGGACCTGGAGCAACGAGGTGACATGGAACTTGGAAGCCATGACCACGGCTTGGCCGGAGTCGGCGGTCGCTTCGTCGGCGGCTGCCCCTGGCATCCAGGGAATGGTGGGCATGGAAGCCCCTCCTCTACTACTACTGCTACGGCGTGACACTGGGCATCGGGGGCAGGGGTACCTGCCTCCTACAAGAGCCCACCCTGACCGCGATCCGGACAGTCGCGGAGGATGAACTTCGGATCGTGTGCGGAGTTGGCTGAATAACAGTCACGAGCGCAGAGACGTTCGAATCCGGACACCAGGTTTTCGGTCCATCGGATAATCCGATGGGTGTTTGGTCATCCCCGATCCGGCGATTGACCCCCACGCGGCGGCCGACCTACTTTTCTGGCCATGCCGGCCCGTCGCCGGCACACCGTTCACACCGCCGCTCCACCCCGCTGTCGCAGCGACGCCGTCACACCGGCCGTCAACGCCGTACGGGGCACACGCGAACTCCCTCCTCAGAGGTCCCACTCCTCTGCGCCCCAGCCGTCGTCGCGTCGCGCGACCGGTTCCACGAGTACCGCTCACGCCGAAGGGCTGCCTGCCATGACCACCCGTGTCGCTGTCGTCGGTGCCGGCATATCCGGACTGTCCGCCGCCCACCACCTGCCGGACGACGTCGAAGTCACCGTGTACGAGAAGGACGACCGGCCCGGAGGCCACGCGCTGACCGTCGAGGTCGAGGAGGAGGACGGCCGGACGATCGGCATCGACACCGCCTTCGTCGTCTTCAACTCCCGTACCTATCCGCAGATCACCGCCTTCTTCGAGGAGATCGGCGCCCCCGCCCTGGACCACACCGGCGGATTCGACTTCTTCGACCTCGACCGTGGCCTCGACTACGGCACGACCGAGTTCGAGCTCACCGAGGAGGAGATAGCCAAGCGCTATCCCGCCGACTTCCTCACCCTGTGGCGTGACGCGGAGCGCTTCCACCGCGAGGCGCCGCGCGACTTCCTGCGCAAGCGCACCGACATGGCGCTCGGTGAGTACCTGCGACGCGGCGGCTACTCCGACGCCTTCAAGTACGGGTACGTCGTGCTGCTCGCCACCGCCGTCTGGTCGGTCCCCGCCGAGCTCATCTGGGAGATGCCCGCCACGACCGTCATCGCCTTCTTCATGTCCCACGACCCCGGGGGCCTCGGCGGCCGCACGGTCAACTGGAAGACGGTGGCCGGCGGCAGCATCGAGTACGTACGCAGGGTCGTCTCCGGCATCCACGGCAAGGTCCGCACCTCCAGCCCGGTCACCCGGGTCCGTGAGGAGGCCGACGGGGTGGTCATCGGCACGGCCGACGGCGAGGAGCGCTACGACTACGCGGTCCTGGCCTCGCACGCGGACCAGACACTCGCGATGCTCGAACAGCCCACCGCGCTCCAGGCCGACATCCTCGGCAAGGTCCGCTACAGCTCCACCAGCGCCGTCCTGCACACCGACCCGGCCGCCATGCCGCCCAACCGGGAGCGCTGGCAGAGCTGGAACTACGGCCTCAAGACCGTCGACGGGCGCACCCGCACCTGGGTCGCGTACTACATGAACTCGCTCCAGGGCTTCACCGCGGCCAAGGACTACTTCGTCACGCTCGACTCGCCGATCGTCCCCAAGGACGAACTCGTCATCCGCGAGCTGCCGTTCACCCACCCGATCATCGACCTGGACGTGCGCACCATGCAGCGCACCATCTACTCCGTCAACGAGACCGGGCGCGTCAAGCTCGCCGGTTCGTACTTCCACTCCCCGAAGATCGGCCACGACCTGATCGGGTCCCACGAGGCCGGCTTCGTCTCGGGGCTCAAGGCCGCCGAGTCCATCGCCCGTGATCTCCGCCCCACCGCCGTCAAGAAGTGAATCGAGGGAATCCCATGCAGACCGTCACCGCATCGGAAGCACAGGCCTGGCTGGTAGAGAAGCTGGCCGTCCGCCTGGAGGTCGAGGCCTCCGAGATCGACGTCGACCGTTACTTCGACGAGTTCGACCTCGACTCCACCGAGGCCCTCATCCTCGCCGGCGAGCTGGAGAAGTGGCTCGGCTTCGAGCTGGAGGCCACCGCGCTCTGGTACCACCCGACCGTCGCCGCGCTCTCCGAGCACATCGCCGAGGAGAGCGCCAACCATGTCGCCGCGGCCTGACCCGTCCACGCCCCGCCCCGTCCTGCGCACCCTGCGGGACGCGGGCGGGGAGACCGCCCACCGGATCTGCGCCGTCCACCCGGGCGCACTCGCGGCCGGTGAGTGGGAGGCGCTCGCCGCGCGGCTGCCCGAGGACACCGCCCTGCACCTGCTCGACCTGGGCAACGTCCCCGAGTTCCTCGCCGCGGCCCTCGACCCGCGCGCACCCGTCGTGCCCGTCGAGGCGCTGGCGGACCGCTGTCTGACCGAACTCGCGGCGGCGGGGCTCGACTCCGCGCCGTTCTCGCTCGTCGGCTGGTCCTTCGGCGGCGTCGTCGCCTACCAGATCGCCACCCGGCTCCACGCGGCCGGACGCGGCGGCGTCCTGCGGGACCTCGTCCTGCTCGACAGCATCGCCCCCGTACCGGCCTTCAAGCGCACCGACGAACTGCTCGACGCCTCGATGCTCCTCGACTGGTTCGCGATGTACCTGGGAGCCAAACGGCGCAGGCCCCTCACCGTGAGCGTCCCGTCCCTCGCCGCACCGGAGGACGGGCTGCCCCAGGTGCTCGACGCCGCCGTCGCCCAGGGGCTCCTGCCGCAGGGCACCGAGCTCGCCGGCCTGCGCAAGCTGTACGCCGCCTACCAGGGCGGACTGTCCCGTAACAACCGCTGCACCGCCCCGTACGAGCCGGGCCCGATCGACCGCCCCCTCACCCTCGTCAAGCCGGAACGCTCCCTGCTGCCCGCCAGCGGGGACCTCGGCTGGAGCGGTCTCAGCGCACATCCCGTACGACAGGTGGGCGTCCCGGGCGACCACTACACCATGCTCCGGGACCCCGAGGCCGTGAGTGCGATCGCCGGACTGCTGGCCGGCTCCGCCGTCGTCTGAACCACCCCATGGACCCGCGCCCCGCCCACCCGCCGCACTTGAACGAGAGGACCGTCGTGCACCACTCACGTCTGGCCGAGACACCCATCGCCATCGTCGGGTTGGCCGGCCTGTTCCCCCAGTCGCGCAACGTGCGCGAGTTCTGGCACAACATCGTCGACGGCAACGACTGCATCGAGGACGTCCCGGACACCCACTGGAACCTCGACGACTACTACGATCCCGACCCCGCCGCCGAGGACAAGACCTACGCCCGGCGCGGCGGGTTCCTGCCCGAGATCGCCTTCAACCCCATGGAGTTCGGCCTGCCGCCGAACACCCTGGAGGTCACCGACATCCTCCAGCTCCTCTCGCTGACCGTCGCCCGCGACGTCCTGCGCGACGCGGGCACCGAGAATTCGGGCTGGTACGACCCGACCCGCACCGGCGTCATCCTCGGCGTCACCGGCGCCAACTCGCTGACCCAGCCGCTCTCCGCGCGGCTCCAGACGCCGGTCCTGAAGGAGGTCGTCCGCAGCGTCGGCCTGAGCGAGGCCCAGGCCGAGGAGGTCGCCGAACGCTTCAAGAAGGCGTACATCCCGTGGGAGGAGAACTCCTTCCCCGGCATGCTCGGCAACGTCGTCGCCGGACGCATCGCCAACCGCTTCGACCTCGGCGGCACCAACTGCACCGTGGACGCGGCCTGCGCCAGCGCACTCGCCGCCGTCAAGCTCGCCGTCAGCGAGCTCGTCGAGGGCCGCTCCGACCTGATGATCACCGGCGGCTGCGACGCCGAGAACACGATCCTCATGTACATGTGCTTCAGCAAGACCCCGGCGTTCTCCAAGAGCCAGATCATCCGGCCCTTCGACGAGTCCGCCGACGGCACGCTGATCGGCGAGGGCATCGGCATGCTCGCCCTCAAGCGGCTCGCCGACGCCGAGCGCGACGGCGACCGGATCTACTCCGTCCTGCGCGGCATCGGCACGTCGAGCGACGGCCGCTTCAAGAGCATCTACGCCCCGCGCGCCCAGGGCCAGCAGCTCGCCCTGCGCCGTGCCTACGAGGACGCCGACGTCCCCGCCGGCTCCATCGAGCTCTTCGAGGCGCACGGCACCGGCACCGCCGTCGGCGACCACACCGAGCTCTCCGCGCTCGGCTCCTTCGTGGCCGAGGGCCAGGACGCCCGCGGTTACGCCGCGATCGGCAGCGTCAAGTCCCAGATCGGGCACACCAAGGCGGCGGCCGGCGCGGCCGGGCTCATCAAGCTTTCGCTCGCCCTGCACCAGAAGGTCCTGCCGCCGACCATCAACGTCGAGCAGCCCAGCGCCGCCGTCGACCCCGCCGAGACCCCGTTCTACGTCAACTCCCAGGCCCGTCCGTGGATCGCCGACCCGAGCCGCGACAAGCGCCGGGCCGCCGTCTCCTCGTTCGGCTTCGGAGGCACCAACTTCCACATGGTCCTGGAGGAGCACGACACCACCGGCGGAAAGGTGCTCGGCCCCGTCGCCCGCACCGGCCTGTGGCACGCCGCCGACCCGGAGGCGCTCATCCGCCGCCTGGAGCAGGGCGCGGCACCCGACCCGCTGGGCTGGGTCCCCGCGGGCGACGCGCGCATCGGCATCGTGGCCCGCTCCGACGAGGAGTTCGAGGCCCTGCGCACCACCGCCGTCGAGCTGCTGCGCGCCAAGGCGGGCGCGGACGCCTGGCAGCACCCCAAGGGCATCACGTACCGCCGCTCCGGCGTCCCGGCCGGCACGAAGGCCGCCGCGGTCTTCGCCGGCCAGGGCAGCCAGTACGTCGGCATGGGCCGCGAGGCCGCACTCGCCGTCCCGCCGGTCCTCGCCGCGTACGACAGGGCCAACCGGCTGACCGCGGGGGCCGAGACCCTCGGCCGCGTCGTGTTCCCGCCGCCCGCCTTCGACGACGCCACGCGCAAGGCGCAGGAGGAATCGCTGCGGCGCACCGAGTTCGCCCAGCCCGCGATCGGCGCCCTGTCCGCAGGGCAGTTCGCCTGGTTCAGGGAGCTCGGCTTCGCCCCCGACGGCGTCATCGGGCACTCCTTCGGCGAGCTGACCGCCCTGTGGGCGGCCGGAGTCCTCGACGACGACGGATTCGCCGAGCTGGCCCGGGCCCGCGGACTCGCGATGGCCCCGCCCGTCGACGCCTCCCACACCCACGACTCCGGCGCCATGGCCGCCGTACGCGGTGAGCTGAGCGCGGTCGAGGCACTCGTCGCCGGCTACCGGGACGTGTCGGTCTGCAACATCAACGCCCCCGGCCAGATCGTGGTCGGCGGCCCGACCGCCGAGATCGACCGCCTGGTCGCCGACTCGGCGAGCGGCAAGGTCCCCGCGAAGCGGCTCCCCGTCTCCGCGGCCTTCCACACCCGGTTCGTCGCCCACGCGGCCGACGCGTTCCGCGAGGCGGTCGAGGGCGTCGCCCTGAACTCCCCGCGCATACCCGTCTACGCGAACACCCCCGGCGCCTCCTACGGCACCGACCAGGCCGAGAGCCGCCGCACCCTGGTCGACCAGCTGCTGCGTCCGGTCGCCTTCGCCGACCGCATCGAGGAGATGTACGCCGACGGCTTCCGGGTCTTCGTGGAGTTCGGCCCCAAGCGGGTCCTCTCCGACCTGGTGGACCGCGTGCTCGAAGGCCGCGAGGGCGTACGCACCGTCGCGGTCGACGGCGGCCCCGCCAAGGACGGCGAGATCGCCCTCAAGCGCGCCGTCATCGAACTGGCGGTCCTGGGCCTCCCGGTCACGGGCATCGACGACCACAGCGCCGAGGTGCCCGAGGTACGTCCGGGCAAGGGCATGGCGATTCCGCTGCGCGGCATCAACTACGTGACGGACGCCCGCCGTTCGGCGTACCGCGACGCGCTTGCCGAGCCGGCGCGTGAGGCGCTGCCGGCGGCGCTGCCCGAGCCGGTTTCCGAGTCGGTCCCCCGGCCGGTTCCCGAGTCGCCGGCACCGTCGACGGAGGACAGCGCGGAGAGCCTGAGCGCGGTGGCCAAGGAAGGGCTGGACCTCCAGGCCGAGATCCTCGACGCGCACGTCGAGACGATCCGCGAGGCCGTCCAGACCCTCGAACAGTCGGTCCGCTCCGGCACCCACCCCGACGCCGACGCGGCACTGCGGCTCATCGAGCAGCACGGTGCGTCGATCACGACGGCACACGAGCGCGCGACGCGACTCCTGATCGACGCCCTGAAGGGCGAGGAGACGCCGACGGCCGCCCCGGCTGCGATTGCTGCGCCTGTCGAGGCTGTTGAGCTTGTTGAGCGTGTCGAGCCTGCTGAGCCGGTTGCCGTCGCTCCGGTGGACGCCCCGGCCGCCACTCCGGTGGTCACCTCGGAGCCTGTGGTCTCTGCTCCGTCCGGCGAGGTGAATGCCGCTGTGCTCGGGGCGTTGCTCGAGGTCGTGGCGGAGAAGACCGGTTACCCGGTGGAGATGCTTGAGCCGGGCATGGATGTCGAGGCTGATCTCGGGATCGACTCGATCAAGCGGGTCCAGATCATGGGCGCGCTCCAGGAGCGCTTCCCGGTCTCCGGTGAGGTGGATCCGGAGCAGATGGGTGAGTTGCGGACGCTGGATGACATCGCCGGCTTCCTGGCCTCTGCTTCCGGTGCGACCGCGTCCCCGGCCGATCCTGCCCCAGTTGCTCCCGCCGCTCCGGTGGCCCCGGGGCCTGTGGTCGCTGCTCCTTCTGGCGAGGTGAACGCTGCTGTTCTCGGGGCGTTGCTCGAGGTCGTGGCGGAGAAGACCGGTTACCCGGTGGAGATGCTTGAGCCGGGCATGGATGTCGAGGCTGATCTCGGGATCGACT
>NZ_JBVJNK010000002.1:0-337241 GCF_055583745.1 Streptomyces sp. NPDC104381 | reverse complement strand
GACTCGATCAAGCGGGTCCAGATCATGGGCGCGCTCCAGGAGCGCTTCCCGGTCTCCGGTGAGGTGGACCCGGAGCAGATGGGTGAGCTGCGGACCCTGGACGACATCGCTGGCTTCCTCGCTTCCGCTTCCGGTGCGACAGCCGCCCCGACTGCCCCGGCCACACCGGCTGCTCCTGTTCCCGCCGCTCCGGTGGCCTCGGAGCCTGTCGTGTCTGCTCCGTCCGGCGAGGTGAACGCCGCTGTTCTCGCGGCGTTGCTCGAGGTCGTGGCGGAGAAGACGGGTTACCCGGTGGAGATGCTGGAGCCCGGCATGGATGTCGAGGCTGATCTCGGGATCGATTCCATCAAGCGGGTCCAGATCATGGGCGCGCTCCAGGAGCGGTTCCCGGTTTCGGGTGAGGTGGATCCGGAGCAGATGGGTGAGTTGCGGACGCTGGACGACATCGCCGGCTTCCTGGCCTCTGCTTCCGGTGCGACCGCGTCCCCGGCCGAGCCTGCCCCAGCTGCTCCCGCCGCTCCCGCTCCGGCCGCTGCGGTGGTCACCACGGAGCCTGTGGTCTCCGCTCCGTCCGGCGAGGTGAACGCCGCTGTTCTCGCGGCGCTGCTCGAGGTCGTGGCGGAGAAGACCGGCTATCCGGTGGAGATGCTGGAGCCGGGCATGGACGTCGAGGCTGATCTCGGGATCGACTCGATCAAGCGGGTTCAGATCATGGGCGCGCTCCAGGAGCGGTTCCCGGTTTCGGGTGAGGTGGACCCGGAGCAGATGGGTGAGCTGCGGACCCTGGACGACATCGCCGGCTTCCTGGCCTCTGCTTCCGGTGCGACAGCCGCCCCGACTGCCCCGGCCACACCGGCTGCTCCTGTTCCCGCCGCTCCGGTGGCCTCGGAGCCTGTCGTGTCTGCTCCGTCCGGCGAGGTGAACGCCGCTGTTCTCGCGGCGTTGCTCGAGGTCGTGGCGGAGAAGACCGGTTACCCGGTGGAGATGCTTGAGCCGGGCATGGACGTCGAGGCCGATCTCGGGATCGACTCGATCAAGCGGGTCCAGATCATGGGTGCCCTCCAGGAGCGGTTCCCGGTCTCCGGTGAGGTGGATCCGGAGCAGATGGGTGAGCTGCGGACCCTGGACGACATCGCCGGCTTCCTCGCCTCCGCCTCCGGCGCGGCCCCCAGCACCGACGCTTCGCCCGCCGATGCGTCCGTGCCCGCCGTCGAGACCCCTCTCGTCGTCACCTACCCCCAGGCGGCCGGCGTGGGACGCACCTTCGCGGCCGTACGGGAACTCCCCGCGGTCTGCCGGGTCGTACGGGCCTACGCCGAACAGCCCGTCGCCCTCGTCCTCGACGACGGGTCGACGCTGACCCGGCCGCTGGTGGCCGGCCTGCGTGCCGACGGCTGGCGGGTGGAGGTCGTCGTCCTGCCGGGCGTCACCACCTCCGCGGAGGCCGACGCCGTCCGCCCGCTCCGTACGTGGGACGAGCAGGAGCTCGCCTCCGCCGTCACGGCCGAACGGCTCGACCTGGTCGTGCAGTTGGCCACCGAGTCCGGGCAGGAGTGGGCCGAGGCGGCACGCCGCCTGGCGCACACCGTGCTCGTGGCCAAGGTGACCCAGGCCCCGCTCAAGGCCGCCGCCGGTGACCGTGCCGCGTTCGTCGCGGTGACCCGGCTGGACGGTGCGAACGGCTACCGGGGCAGCAGCACCGGATCCGCTCTGCTCGGCGGTGTGAGCGGGCTCGTCAAGACGCTGGCGATCGAGGTCCCCGCGCTCTTCACGCGCACCGTCGACTTCGCTCCCGGCCTCGACGACCGCACCGTCGCCGCGCGCTTCCTGGACGAGATCCACGACGTGTCGTCCGACCTCGCCGACGTCGGCGTGGACCCGGAGGGCCGCCGTACGATCGTGCCGTCCGCCGAGCCGCCGGCCGCGCACGTCACGGCCGTACCGGAGATCGGGGCGCGGGATCTGCTCGTCGTCACCGGTGGCGCCCGTGGCATCACCGCGGACTGCCTCCAGGCGCTGGTGCAGGCCCGCCCCGCCGGGCTGCTGCTGCTCGGCCGCAGCCAGGTGAACCCCGAGCCCGCGTGGTCGGCGGGTGCCGAAGGCGCGGCGCTCAAGGGGCTCATCGCCAAGCGGATCACCGCTTCGGGGGAGAAGGCCACCCCGCGCGGCGTCGAGGCGGTCTACCGCGAGGTGACCGGCAGCCGTGAGATCCAGGCCAACCTCGACCGGCTGCGGGCGACCGGCGCCACCGTCGAGTACCTCGTCGTCGACATCACCGATGCGGCCGCCGTCCGTACGGCGCTCGCTCCGTACGCCGCACGCGTCACCGGCGTGGTGCACGGTGCGGGAGTCCTGGCGGACCGGCTGATCGCCGACAAGGCGGCCGAGGAGATCGACCGGGTCCTCGGTACGAAGATCGTCGGGCTCGGCAACGTGCTGGACGCCCTCCGTGGTTCGGCCGACCTGCGCCACCTGGTGTTCTTCTCCTCCGTCGCCGGATTCTTCGGCAACCGGGGCCAGTCGGACTACGCCGTCGCCAACGAGGCGCTCAACCGCCTCGCGGTGCGGCTCAGGCAGGAGCTGCCCTCGGCCCGCGTGACCTCCGTCAACTGGGGCGCGTGGGACGGCGGGATGGTCACCGACGACCTGCGCAAGATGTTCGCCTCGCGGGGCGTGGCGCTGGTCCCGGTGGCGACGGGTGCGGGCATGTTCGCCGAGCAGTTCACCGCCGCCCGCGGTCAGGACACGGTGATCGTCGCCGGTCCGCTCACCCCGCTGTCCACCCCGCCCGCGGAGGGCTCGCCGGCCTCGCCGACGCTGCTCGTCGACCGTACGCTCGCCGACATCTCCGCGGACCCGCTGCTCGCGGACCACGCGATCGGCGGCAAGCGGGTGCTGCCCGCCACCGCCGCGCTCGGGGCGCTCGTCAACACCACCGAGCGCGTGACGGGCCGGCCGGTGACCGAGGTCTCCGCGTTCAAGGTCTTCAAGGGCCTCGTACTGGACGCGGCGGACGGCGAAGGCGCCGACGCCACACGGCTGCGGCTGTTCATCGAGCCCGGACCGGCCACCCGCCCGAACGCGATCGAGGTGCTGGCCTCCGCGGTCGACGACGCCGGCCGGAGCAGGCCGTCCTACGGGGCGAGCCTCTCCACCGAAGCGTCGCCGGCGCCCGCGGACCGTACGGACCTCGCACGCGCCGCGCGTGCCGCGACCCGCACGGACGCCGCACCGCTCTACCGGAACGGCACCCTCTTCCACGGCCCGGCGCTGCGCGGCATCCGCTCGGTGCTGGTCGCGGAGGAAGGACTGCTGCTGCTCGGCGCACGGCTCGGTGACGGGCTGCCGGCACGCGGCGCCTACCACGGCCGGTTCCACAGCCCGGTCATCGCCGATCTGCTGCTCCAGTCGGCGCTGGTGTGGGTGCGCCGGTTCCGTAACCGCGCCTCCCTGCCGCTGGAGATCGGCAGCGCCCGCTTCCACGCGGAGCTGCCGGCCGACCGGGAGTTCCTGATCGCGGTGGAGAACCTCGTCTCCGGGCCGAGCGGCATCACCTGCTCGATCACCGCGCTCGACCAGGAGGGCCGTGTGCTCCAGGTCCTCGACGGAGTGGTGGTCGTGGAGGACGCACAGCTGGAGGGCAAGTTCGGAGCGGTCGAAAGGACCGGAACCGCGACCGTCTCGGTCTGACGCCACCCCCCCCGCCGGGTCCGGCTCCGCCCCCCTGGGGCCGGACCCGGCCGTACCACCCCTCCCGACCCCTGACTCCCCGAACCGAACCATGCGGACACCCGGAGGCTGACCCAACCATGGGCAAGTACGCGATCGTCGGCCTGGCCTGCCTCTTCCCGGGGGCCGGGACACCCGACGACTACTGGCGCAACCTGATCGCCGGTGTGGACTCCCGCACCGACGGCGACAACCGTGTCTTCGGGCACAGCCCCGAGGCCCGGGAGACCGATCCCGAGGACAGGCACCGCATCTACTGCACCAGGGGCGGTTTCCTGGACGAGTACGACGAGGGCGCCGCAGGACTCGACCCGGCGGACTACCGCCTTCCCGCCGACTACCTGGCCGGCCTGGACCGCTCGTTCCACTGGGCGCTCAAGGTCGCCGGGGACGCGCTGGCCGACGCGGGCCACCCCCTGACCGCGGACGGCCGACAGGGCCGGAGGACCGGGGTGGTGTTCGGGAACTACCCGTTCCCCACCCCGGCCTCCGGCCGGTTCGCCGGTGAGCTCTGGGACTCCGCCGTGGCCCAGGGCCTCACCGAGGCCGGTCTCCCCGTGCCCGACGACCTGATCACACCCGGCGCCCCGGACCCGTCCGGCGCGGTCACCGCGCACAACCTCTGGGCGGGCGGTATGCCGGCCCGCGTCGTCGCCGCCGCCCTGGGCCTGGAGGGCCCGAGGTTCACCCTCGACGCGGCGTGCTCCTCCGCCCTGTACGCCCTGAAGCTCGCCTGCGCCCACCTGGAGACGGGCCGGGCCGACCTGATGCTCGCGGGGGGTGTCTGCGCCCCGGACCCCACCGTGATCCACCTGTCCTTCTCCGACCTGCGCGCCTATCCGCAGGACGGTTTCAGCCAGCCCTTCGACGCCCGCTCCCGAGGCATCGTCACCGGGCAGGGCGCCGCGATGATCGCGGTGAAGCGCCTCGCCGACGCGCAGCGCGACGGCGACCGTATCCACGCGGTGATCGACGCCCTCGCCCTGACCAACGACGGCCCCGGCAAGCACCTGCTGGCGCCCAACGAGGCCGGCCAGCTCGCCGCGTACGAACTCGCCTACCGGGAAGCCGGTGTCGACCCCTCCGCGATCCAGTACCTGGAGTGCCACGCCACCGGCACACCGCTGGGTGACAGCACGGAACTCGGGGGCGCCGAGGCCTTCTTCGGCCGTGGCCCGCTGCTGGGATCCGTCAAGGCGAACATCGGGCACCTGCTCACCGTGGCCGGGATGTCCAGCCTCCTCAAGGTCGTCCTCTCGCTGTCGCACGGCGTCATACCCCCCACGATCGGGGTGGAACAGCCGCTGCCGGGCACGATCGCGGACAGGGTCGTACGGGAGGCCGTGCCCTGGCCGGACCCCGCCCCGGGCACTCCCCGCCGGGCAGGCGTCTCCGCCTTCGGCTTCGGCGGTACGAACGCCCACGTCGTCCTCTCCGCACCGGAGACGCCGGGGGCAGCGGAGACCCTGGAGACGCCGGGGGTAACGGAGACACCGGGGGTAACGGAGACTTCGGCCGCACCCGCTGCTCGGCCCGCACCGGAAGGCGGCCCCACCGAGCCGCCCCCGCTCGCCGTGATCGGGATGGGCGCCCACTTCGGGTCCTTCGCCACCCTCGACGAGTTCGAACGGGCGGGCTACGACGGGCTCGTCGGCGTACGCACGCTTCCCGAGCAGCGCTGGCGCGGCTTCGAGACCGTGGAGGGCGGCCCCCTGGACCGGGCAGGTCTCGGCGGGGGCGCGGCCCCCGAGGCGGCCTACATCGAGGACTTCGAGGTCGACACCACCTCGTACCGCATCCCGCCCAAGGACCTCGCCCACTTCAACCAGCAGCAGCTGCTGCTGATGCGCGTCGCCGAGGAGGCGCTGCGCGACGCGGGGTTCGAGCGCAAGCGGCCGGGCGGCGCGGCCGGCCCGGACGCACGGCGGGTCGGTGTCGTCATCGGCATGGAGATGGAGCCCAGCGCGCACGGCCACGGCTCCCGCTACGAGCTGGGCCGCAAGCTCACCGAGTGGTGCGAGGCGGCAGGCGTCGACCCCTCGCCGCAGCAGCTCGCCGACCTCACCCGGGCCGCGCGCGACGGTGTCCACGACTCCATCGAGCCCAACGAGGTCCTCAGCTACATCGGCAACATCATGGCGAGCCGGGTCTCCTCGCTGTGGAACCTCACCGGCCCCTCCTTCACGCTCTCCTCGGACAGCGCCGTCGGCGTCGAGGCCCTGGACGTCGCCCGGCTGCTGCTGCTCGACCCCACCGTCGAAGCCGTCCTCGTGGGCGCGGTCGACCTCGCGGCAGGCCCGGAGAACACCCTCGCCCGTGAACTGCTCGAACCGGGCACCGTACGGGACGGCCTGCGCATCCTGGGCGAGGGCGCCGGCGCCGTCGTCGTCACCCGCCCCGACACCGTCCCCCAGGACGGCAGGGTGTACGCCACGGTGGAGTCGATCGCCGTGCACCACGCGCCCGACGTCGCCCCCGGCACGCGCGCCGAACTCGTCGAACGCGCCGCGGAGGACGCGCTCGCCGCGGCCGGCATCGGCCCGTCGGACGTCGAACTGGTCGAGGCCGGCGGCGCGCACCCCGCGGAGCTCGACGGCCTGACCCGCGTCTGGAGCACCGAGCGCGCGGGCGGCGAACTGCGGACCGCCCTGTCCTCGGCCCGCCGGTCCGTGGGCGACACGGGATGCGCCTCCGGACTCGCCGCGCTCATCCGGGCGGCGCTCTGCCTGCACCACGCCTACTTCCCCGTCGCCCCCGACGGGATCACGGCGGACGGGACCGACGGCTCCGCGTTCTTCCTGGCCGCCGACTCCCGTCCCTGGCTGCGCTCCCACCGCGAGGGACGGCGTGCCGCCTCCGTCAGCGTCGTCGGCGCGGCCGGCAGCCACGCCCACCTGGTGCTCACCGGCGGCCAGGTACGCGGCGAGATCACCGAGGCCGACTGGACCCGCTCCGGCGGGGGAGTGGTCGTACCCGTCGGCGCGGACGACTTCGACGGGCTGCTGCGGCGGCTCGGCGAACTCCGCACCGCGATCGGGTCGGACGAAGCCGGGGACGGCGACTGGCAGGCCGACTTCGCGGACCGGCCGGCGAAGGTCAAGGCCGTGCTCGTCGCGGACGACCCGGCCGGCCTCCTCCGCCAGATCGACCAGGCACTCAAGGACCTGCCCGACGTGTGGCGGTCCGGCGGGGAGTGGACCTCGCCGTCCGGGAGCTGCTTCACCGCCCGGCCGATCGGTCCCGACGCCAAGGTCACGCTGGTGTTCCCCGGGGCGTTCAACTCCTACCTGGGGCTGGGGCGTTCGATGTTCCGCGCCTTCCCCGGACTGCTTCCCCGCTTCGAGGCCCAGGCCGAACTCCCCGCCGAGCTCCTGCGCAGCGCGGCGCTCTACCCCCGCTCCAGGGAGGCCCTGGGCCGGCGTGAGCTGATGCGGATGGAGGGCGAACTCGTCGAGGACATCCCGCTGATGCTGGCGGCCGGCACGAGCTACGCCCTGCTCTCCACGGACCTGGTCCGCGAGGTGCTCGGCGTCCCCGTGCACGGGTCCTTCGGCTACAGCCTGGGCGAGAGCAGCATGCTCTTCGCCACCGGCGGATGGGTCAAGAGCGCACGCGGCGACGAGAAGATCAGCGCCTCGCCGCTCTTCGACGACATGCTGCGCGGGCCCAAGCGCACCGTCCGCGCCCTGTGGGGCCTGGGCGACGAGGTTCCGGACGCGGAGGTGTGGGCCACCCATGTGCTGCTGGCGCCCGCCGACGACGTACGGGCCGCACTGCGCCGCTACGACCGGGTGTTCCTCACCCACGTCAACACGCCGCAGGAGGCGGTCGTCGCGGGCGACCCGCAGCAGTGCCGCGACCTGATCGCCGAACTGGACTGCCGCAGCGCCCGCTCGCCCGCCAACCATGTGATGCACTGCCCGGTGGTGGACGGGGTCCTGCCCGAGCTGGCCGACCTCAACCGCTACCCGACCGGCGACGTGGGGGACCTGGTCCTCTACAGCAGCCGGCACTACGCACCGGTGACGGACTTCGACGCGGACGCGGTGGCCGGGAACATCGCGGTCACCCTGCGCGAGACCGTCGACTTCCCCCGGCTGGTCCGGCGGGCGTACGACGACGGCTACCGCTGCTTCATCGAGGTCGGCCCGAGCAGCACCTGCTCGCGCTGGATCCACGAGACGCTGGCCGACGAGCCGCACCTGTCGGTCTCGGTGGACCGGCGGGGCGCCCGCGGGGCGACCGACATCGCCCGGCTGGCGGCCCGCCTCGCCGCCCACGGCATCCCGGTCGACCTGAGCGCCTTCGCCCCGCTCCCGCACAACGGTCCGCGCCGGTCGCCGGGCCTGCGGCCCTTCCTGGCCGGCGGCGCCCCGGTCCCGCCCCTGGTGGCATCGGCGGCAGCCCCGACGGTGGCCACACTGCCGAGCGCCCCGGCGGCTGTTCAGGCCACGCCGAGCACCCCGGCCCCGGCCGTGGTTCAGGCCGCCGCGAGCACTCCGGCCCCGAGCATCCCGGCCGTGGTTCAGGCCGCCCCGAGCACCCCGGCGCCACGCACCCCGGCCCCGGCCGTGGTTCAGGCCGTCGCCGCCCCCAGTGCCCCGGCCGTCGGTGCTCCCGCCGGACCCGCTGCCGCCCCCGTACCCACCGCCCCGCCCGCCCGTCCCGCCGCTCCGGTCGCGGCGCGCCCCGGTCGTCCGGCGGAGGCCGAGCCGGCCCTCGGGGTCACGGGCTCTCTCCTTGCCGAACCGGCGCCCGGCACGGGCGCCGAAAACTCCACGGAATGGGACACCGCGATGCCGACCCACCCCTCCGCGCAGCCGCCGACGCCAGCCCCCCTGGCGTTGGAAAGGGAGCCCGTCACGATGATTCCGGCCGGTGCCCAGGTGCCGCCCGCCGGCCCGCCCGCCGACACCCCCCGGACGCCGCCGGTGAGCGCCGTGTTCGGCGCCCCCCTGCCGGTGCCGCCCGCTCCCGCCAGGAGCACCGCGCTCACCGGCGACGAGACCGCGGCCGTGCTGGTGCGCGGGCTGCGCAGCGAGATGCTGGAAGCGCACCGCGAGGTGCTCCAGGCCCAGCGCGAGCTGCGCGACCAGCTCGTCGCACTGCTGACCGAGGGCGGCACCCCGCCGCCCCGCCCGCCCAAGCCCGAGGGCGTGATCTGGGACGAGCACGACCTCCTGGAGTTCGCCACCGGCAAGGTCGGCAACGTCTTCGGCCCGCGTTTCGCCGAGATCGACGAGCACCGCCGCCGCGTCCGGCTGCCCGCCCCGCCCTACCACTTCGCGACCCGGGTCACCGCGCTGGAGGCCGAGCCGGGAGAGTTCAAGCCCTCGTTCATCCGCACCGAGTACGACGTGCCGGTGGACGCCTGGTACGCCGTCGACGGCCAGGTCCCCCCGGCCGTCACCATCGAGGCCGGCCAGTGCGACCTGCTGCTCATCAGCTACCTCGGCGCCGACTTCACCAACCGCGGCGACCGGGTCTACCGCCTGCTCGACAGCAGCCTCAGCTTCGTCGGCGACCTGCCCCGCGTCGGCCAGACCCTGCGCTACGACATCTGGATCGACCAGTTCGTGCGCCAGGGGGACACCCTCCTCTTCTTCTTCCACTACGACTGCTACGCCGACGGGGAGCTGATCCTCAAGCTCAACAACGCCTGCGCCGGATTCTTCACCGACGAGGAGCTGGAGAGCTCCCTCGGCATCCTGGAGGCCAAGGTCCGCCCGCCCCTCGGCGACGGTGCCTTCTCCGGTTCCAGCGCCTTCAAGCCGCTGGCCCGCACCGAGCGCACCGCGCTGGGCCCCGCCGACCTGGCGCGGCTCGCCGAGGGCCGGATCGCCGACGTGTTCGGCCCCGGGCACGGCCAGCCCGCCGGCTGCAACACCTCGCTGAGGCTCCCCACCGAGCAGCTCCGGATGGCCGACGAGATCACCGTCCTGGACCGCAAGGGCGGGGCCGCGGGACTCGGACGTATCGAGGCCGTGAAGCACCTGGTGCCGGACGGCTGGTACTTCACCAGCCACTTCCCGGACGACCCGGTACTCGCCGGCTCGCTGGTCGCGGAGGGCGCCGTCCAGCTCCTGGAGGTGTACGCGCTCTCCCTCGGGCTGCACCTGTCGTTCCCCGACGCCCGCTTCCAGCCCGTCCCTGACCTGCGGACCGAGGTCAAGGTCCGGGGCCAGATCACCCCGGAGCACGACAGGATCGAGTACCGCGTCGACATCACCTCCCTCACGCTGGTGCCGCGCCCCGCCATCACCGCCGACGTCGTCGTCCTGCGCGACGGCAAGCCGTCCATCGGCGTCACCGGCCTCGGCATCCGGCTGGTGGAGAAGCCGGGCGCGCCCTACCGCCCCGAGACCGGCGGAACGGTCCCGCACTTCCTGGGCCGGCTGAGCCCGGCGAGCGGAAAGCCCGCGCTGCTCAGCGAGTTCCACATGGCGCACGCCGCCAAGGGCGACCTGGCCACCGCGATGGGGCCCGAGTTCGAGGTCTACGCCGACAGCCGCGCCCCGTACATCCCCAACGGTGACTTCCTCTTCGTCGACCGCGTCATGGAGCTGGAGGGCACCCGGGGCGTCCTCAAGCGCGGGGCCGTCATGGTCACCGAGTACGACTCGCCGGACGACGCCTGGTACTACGACCACAACGGCCACCCGCACATGCCCAACTGCGTCCACATGGAGTCCAGCCTCCAGGCGGCCATCCTGCTCGGCTACTACCTCGGCGCCACCCTGCCCTTCCCCGAGGAGCAGTTCAGCATCCGCAACCTCGACGGCCGCGCCACCCTCGTCAAGGACGTCGACCTGCGCGGCAAGACCATCCAGCACCGGTCGACGCTGTTGTCCAGCGACCAGATGCCCGGCTCCATCCTGCAGAACTACAGCTACGAACTGTCCGCTGACGGTGAGGTCTTCTACCGGGGCGAGTCGCTCTTCGGATACTTCAGCGCCAAGGCCCTCGAGAACCAGGTCGGCCTGGACAAGGGCAAGCACGTGGCGCCCTGGATCGACCGTCAGCCCTCCCGCCCCGCGGAGACCCGCCGTGTCGACCTCGCGGCCTACCGGGCCGCCGAGGAGTCCCGCCCCGGCCCCCGGATCGGCCGGGACCACCTCGACCTCGTCCAGTGGGTCGACGTCCTGCCCGACGGCGGCGACCACGGCCGCGGCTATCTGCGCGGTCACCGCACGATCCGCCCCGACGACTGGTACTTCTCCTGCCACTTCCACCGCGACCCGGTGATGCCCGGCTCGCTCGGCGTCGAGTCCCTGCTCCAGGGCCTCCAGGTCTACGCGGTGGAGACCGGCCTCACCGACGGCCTGGTCAACCCCCGCTTCGCCCTGCTCTCCGAAGCCGAGACGACCTGGTCCTACCGGGGCCAGATCCTGCGCGACGACCCCGAGATGGAGTTCGACGTGCACATCAAGGAGGTGCGCCGCGCACCCGGCCGGATCCAGCTGATCGGCGACGCGAGCGTGTGGAAGTCCACCCTGCGGATCTACCAGCTCGGTGGCATCGGCATCGAGATCCACCACGACCAGGCCTGATCCGCGTACGACCGACAGGAGACGCAGCATGACCACCGATCAGCACCGGCCGCGGTGGGCCGGGCCGGCAGACCCGGCCGTCGGCGACACCGGGGTCTACGACACCCTGATGCGCCTGGACGAACCCGTCTACATCGTGCGCGGGCCCTACGGACTGGGCGCGGCCGCCGGCGGGACACTCACCGGCGACGGCCCCCACGAGGTGGTCGCCGCCGCGCCCCCGCTCGGCCCCGAACGCCTCGGCAGCGCCCGGTTCCTCGCCGCCCACGGCCTCCAGCAGGCGTACATGAGCGGTGCCATGGCCAACGGCATCGCCTCCGCCGACCTCGTCATCGCGATGGCCCGCGCGGGCTTCCTCGGCTCGTACGGAGCGGCCGGCCTGCTCCCCGAAGCCGTGGAGAAGGCGCTGATCCGGTTCCGCGACGAGATCCCCGGCCTCGGCTACGCCTGCAACCTCATCCACAGCCCGAGCGAGGACCGCCTCGAACGGACCGCCGTCGATCTCTTCCTCAAGTACGGCGTGCCCTGCGTCGAGGCGTCCGCGTTCCTCAAGCTGACACCGCACCTGGTCCGCTACCGGCTCGCGGGCCTGCGGGCCGGCGGCCCGGACGGGGTCATCGCCGCGAACCGGGTCATCGCGAAGATCTCCCGCACCGAGACCGCCGAACTGTTCATGCGGCCCGCCCCCGAGGCGATGGTGCGGCAGCTGCTCGCGGACGGCCTCATCACCGGGGAACAGGCACGCCTCGCGTCCCGGGTGCCGCTCGCCGACGACATCACCGTCGAGGCGGACTCGGGAGGCCACACCGACCGCCGGCCGCTTCCCGCCCTGCTGCCGGTCATCATGCGGCAGCGCGACGCGATCATGCAGGAGGCGGGGTACGCCGAGCGCATCCGGATCGGGGCGGCCGGCGGCATCGGGACCCCGGACGCGGCGGCCGCCGCGTTCGCGATGGGCGCCGACTACGTCGTGACCGGATCGGTCAACCAGTCCTGTGTGGAGGCGGGCACCTCCCCGCGCGTCAAGGAGATGCTCGCCCAGGCCGGCATCGCCGACTTCGACATGGCCCCCGCCGCCGACATGTTCGAGATGGGCGTCGAGCTCCAGGTCCTCAAGCGCGGCACGTTCTTCCCGATGCGGGCCAAGCAGCTCTACGACCTCTACCGCACGTACGACGGCATCGAGGGGCTGCCCCAGGACGTACGGACCCGGGTCGAGCAGCAGATCTTCCGGCGCCCCCTGGACAGCGTCTGGGAGGAGACCGCGGAGTACTTCGCGCGCCGCGACCCGGAGCAGCTCGCACGGGCCGAGGGGCACCCCAAGCGGCGGGCGGCGCTCGTCTTCCGCTGGTACCTGGGCATGGCGTCGCGCTGGGCGAAGACCGGCGAGGCGGACCGGGCGGTGGACTACCAGATCTGGTGCGGGCCCGCGATGGGCAGCTTCAACTCCTGGGTACGCGGGACGTATCTGGCGGCGCCCGAGCACCGCAGGGTCGCCGACGTCGGGCGGCAGATCATGAAGGGCGCCGCGTTCCACCAGCGGCTCGCCATGCTGAGGGCGGCCGGCGTCGCGTTCCCCGCCGGCATAGCCACCCGCCCGTCGCCGGAGGACTCCGCGCCCCGTGACTCCTCCGTCGGGGTGGGGCAGTGACCACCGTCGACGCTCCCGCCCCGGCCGCCGCGCACGCCCACGCGGCGCCGGCGGCCCCGGCCGCGGCCTTCGCCGGGGCGGAGCGCCTCGACCGGCTGCTCGGCGACCCCTGGTCGCCGGCGAACCCGTACGGCTTCGCGGCGGGCGTGGCCCGGGACGCCGCCGAGGAGTACCCGCACGAGGCCGAGGCACGGCTCCGCGCGGAGGACTTCCACCTGTGCCACCTCCCGGGCTCCCTCGGCGGCACCCTGCGCTCCTTCGAGGACACCCAGATCCTGGTCCGGGTCGCCGCCCGGCGCGACGTCAACGTCATGCCCGCCACCATGTTCAGCATCTCGGCGGCCATGACCGTGCTCGCCGCCGGCACGAAGGCCCAGCACGAGGTCGTCGCCGGCTGGCTGCGCGAGGGCCGCACCATCGCCTTCGGGTTCTCCGAGGAGCAGGCCGGCAGCGATGTGCTCACCAACAGCTGCGCGCTGACCCCCGAAGGGCTGCTGACCGGCACGAAGTGGCTCGTGGGCCGGGGGAGTTCGGCCGACGCCGCGGTGATCGTGGCGCGGACCGGCGAACGCGGTGCGGGTGCCTTCACCGCCGTACTGCTGGGACCGGAGGAGCTCTCCGCCCCCCAGGTGCGGCGGCACGCGCCGCAGCGCACCACCGGGATGCGCGGCATCGACTTCGCCGACCTGGAGTTCGACGGTCTGCCCGTACCGCCGCGGGCCGTCGTCGGTGACATCGGCAGCGGACTGGCGGGCGCGCTGCGCGCCCAGCAGATCGTCCGGCTGATGAGCACGGCCGGCTGCCTCGCCACCGCCGACACCGCGCTGCGCACGGCACTCCGGTTCGCCGCCGGGCACCGCACCGGCGGCGAACGCGTCGCCGACACCCCTTACGGCTCCCGTGAACTCGCCCTGGCCGCGACCGAACTGATCGCCGCCGATCTCGCCGTGCTGAGCGCCGCACGCCAGGTGCACGTCGCACCGGGCGCGTTCGGCCTGGCGTCGGCCGTCGTCAAGCACACCGCCGTCCGCCTCACCGCCTCCGGTGTCAGCCGCTCGCACGCCCTGATCGGCGCCAGGGCGGTCCTGCGGGACGGCCCCGGCGCGGTCCTCGACAAGGCGGTCCGCGACAACGCCATGGTCGCGGTCATCGACACCAGCGTGCTGGGCAACCTGCGCGCCCTCGCGATGCACCTCCCGGCGTACGCGCCCGCCTTCCCCGACGACCCGGCCGCCGCCACGGAGCTCGACGGGCCGGCGGGGGAGCGGCTGCGCGCCGTGTTCGCCCTGGGCGACCCCGCCTCGCTGCCCGCGCTGGACCCCGCCGCACTGGACCTGGGCGTACGGCCCAAGGACGACGTCCTGCTCGGCTTCGCCGCGTACGCCGGTGCGATCGGCCGGGAGCTGAGCGGGCGCGGCGAGGACCGGGCGGCGGGGCTGGTCGCAGGGGTGCGGTCGGCGCTGGCCGCCGTCGTCCACGACACGGCCGCCGCACAGCGTGACCGCGCCCGCTCGGCGAAGGTCTCCCCGGAGACCCTGGACCTCGCCGGCCGGTTCTGCCTGCTCCACGCGGCGGCCACCGCGGCCCTGGCCTGGTGGCACCACCGTGACCTGGACGGCCTCTACGGCGCCGCCCCCGGTGACACCTCGTGGCTCGTCGCCGTACTGGCGCTGCTGACCACCCTTGCCGACGGCCGGGACCCGCGCACCGTGCCGTACCGGGACGTCGCCCCGGCCGGGCGTCTGGTCACCGGACTCGACACGGCGCGGCGCCTGTTCACCGCGCTGCCGGTGCGGCTGAGCGACACATCCACGAACAGCGACGAGAACGAGGAGGCCGACGAGCGATGACCGATCTGCAGGCACTCATGGCCGACCTGGAACGCCACATGGGCGATCCCTTCGACGACGACGGCCCCCTGCCCTTCAGCCGCGTCCTCGAACTGGACGAGCGGGAGGCGTACCCCCACGAGTTCGTCGACGTGCTCGCCTCCTGGGGGCTGTACGACTGGAGCATCCCCGTCGAGAGCGGCGGCCGGGCCGTCGACATCCAGGACGGCTTCAACCTCTACCGGCTGGTCGCCCGCCGCGACCCGACCACCGCGACCGCCATGGTCATCAGCACCATCAGCTTCATGCCGCTCTGGGTCGCCGGCACCCCGGAGCAGCGCAAGCACTTCGCCGACCTCATCAAGAGCGGGTCGAAGCTCGCGTGGGGCCTCTCCGAACGCGAGCACGGCAGCGACATCCTGGCCAACGCCACCACCGCCCGGAGGACCGAGGGCGGCTGGATCCTCGACGGGGAGAAGTGGACGATCGGCAACGCCACCGTCGCCGACGTCGTGATGGTCTTCGCCCGTACGTCGGAGAAGGGCGGCCCCGGCGGGTACTCCATCTTCGCCGTCGAGAAGGGCCGGCTCGCGGAGGGACAGTGCGAACCCCTGCCGCACGAGCCGCTGCACGGCCTGCGCGGTCTGGACATGAGCGGCGTCCGGCTGCGCGACTGCTTCGTGCCCGACTCCGCCGTCGTGGGGAAGGCGGGCCAGGGCCTCGAAGTGGCCCTGAAGAGCAGCCACCTGGTCCGCATCGCCATCACCAGCATCGCCATGAGCTGCGCGGACACCGCACTGCGCGCCACCCTCGACTTCGCGACCCGCCGCATGATCTTCGGTGCGCCGGTCTCCGAGGTGCCCTACTCCCAGCGCCAGCTCGTGGAGAGCTACGCCGACCTGCTGGTCGCCGACGCGCTGACGACCGGTGCGATCCGCAGCCTCCAGCTCACCCCGGAGCAGTCCAGCATCTGGTCCTCGGTGGTGAAGTACTTCGTGCCCACGCTGCTCCAGGAGACGCTGGCCAGGCTCGCCATCGTGCTGGGCGCCCGCCACTACCTGCGCACCCACCCCCGCTACGGGGTCTTCCAGAAGGCCGTACGGGACTGCGAGGTCGCCGACTTCGCCGACGGCAACACCGTCGTGAACCTGAAGAACATCGCCCTCCAGCTCGGCAACCTCCTGGACACCGCCGTCACCCAGGACCCCGTCAAGGTCGCGGGCGCGGTGGAGCGCACCCGTGCCCTCTTCGACCCCGCCCACCCCATGAAGCCCTACCGTCCCGCCGAGCAGCAGCTGTTCAGCCGCGGCGTCGACGACCCGGTGCTCGCGCTCCGCTCGGCCGTCGACGACCTGCACCAGGCCGCGGCCGCCGCCACCGGGACCGACGCGGCCCGGCTGGCCGCCGCGGCCGACGCGGCGGGGTCCCTCGCCGACGAGCTGGACCGCATCGCCGCCGAGCACCGCAAGCTCTTCTCCGACCTCGGCAAGAGCGCCGGCCAGTCCGCCGAACTGTACGACCTGGCCAAGCAGTACACCGCCGTCTCGGCGGCGGCGGCCGTCGTCCACCTGCACCTGCACGGACACGACAGCGTCCACCCGGAACTGCGCTCCCCGGCGGTCCTGCTGGTCTGCCTGGAGCGGCTGCTCAAGCGCTTCCACCCCACGGTGGGTGTGGCCGGGCCTCAGGAGATCGCCGAGGTCGCGGACGCTCTCACCGCCGCGCACCGCGAGGGCCGCCTCTTCTCGTTCCGGTCCTTTTCCGTCAACTGGTGAACCTAGGAAGGAGACCGAGCCCATGGACTGCACGGCACCGTTCGCCGACCCGCTCGCCGACACGGCCGAGGTCTGGCTGCTGGCGGAGGAGGACGTGGACCGGTTCGCCGAGGCGACGGGCGGCGCCGCGCTGCTGACGGACGAGGAACGGGCCCGGCACGACCGGCTCCTGTTCCCGGCCGCCCGCCGGCGTTTCCTCGGCGCCCGGCTCCTGTCCCGCCAGGTCCTCTCCCGGTACGCCGACGTGGCACCGGACTCATGGCGCTTCAGGACCGGCACCTACGGCCGCCCCGAGGTCGAGGGCTGCGCCTGGGGGCTCGACTTCAACATCACCCACACCAACGGGCTGATCGCGGCCATCGTGGTCCGCGGCCGGACCGCCGGCGTGGACGCCGAGATCACCCCGGCCAAGCCCGAGGCGATGCAGTTCGCGCCGAAGGTGTTCACCCCGCTGGAGAACGAGGTCCTGCGCCGCAACCGGGAGGGCCAGCGGGGCCACGCCTTCGCCGACTCCTGGGTGGCCAAGGAGGCGTACACGAAGGCCACCGGCATGGGGATGTGCCGGGGCTTCGACGCCTTCTCCGTCCACCGGCTGAGGGACGGCGGCCTCGCGGTCGTCGACGAGGACATCCCCGAGACGGAACGGGACCTGTGGCAGGTGCAGGTCCTCCAGGTGTGGGACCGGTTCGCGCTCGGCGTGGCCATCAGGGGCGACCGGAGCGACGCGGGCCCTCTTCCGGTCCGGCTGCGCTCCGCGATCCCGGACCTGCTGCCGGAGGAGGCGCGCTCATGACCGGTGCGGGCCCCGACCACCGCTGTCCACCTCCGGCCGGTCCCCTACCTGAAGGCGCATCCGCTTGCCCCGCACGCCCCCCAGCGGATTCCATGGACCGTACTCCCGCCGAAGAATTTCCACCTCCCCGCACCATCCCCCCTCACGAAGGGAATTCCCATGCCCCGTAAAGCGAACGCGGAACTGCTGGCGGGGTGCGCACGTGGCGAACAGGAATCCTGGGACGCCATGGTGGAACGATTCGGCAGACTTGTCTGGTCCGTGGTGCGCAGCCATCGGATGAGCGATGTCGACGCCGAGGACGTCCGTCAGCTGACCTGGTTACGCCTGGTCCAGAACGTCGAGCGGATCCGCGACCCGGAAAGGGTCGGTGACTGGCTCGCCACCGTCGCGCGCCGGGAATCCCTCAAGGTCCTCTCGCGCAGGAAACGACTCGTCATGGTCGGTGACAGCGAGACCCTCGACGGGCTCTCCGGCCACAGCGAGAGCCCCGAGCAGATCACCCTGCGCGCCCAGCGCAGGGAGGACGCCCAGCGCGCCATCGACACGCTCTCCGAGCAGTGCCGCGGTGTGCTGATGCTGGCCCTCGCGGACCCGCCGGCCTCCTACGACGAGATCTCCACGGCACTGGCCATGTCGGTCGGCTCCGTGGGCCCCATACGCACCCGCTGCCTGCGCAGACTGCGCCGCGCGCTCGCCGCCGCCGACGCCGGGGAACGCCTTCCGGCGGTGATGGGCCACGCCCGCTGCCCCCTCGTATCAGCACATGCGGACGTGTCCGGTCCGCGGCACCGGAAGGCTCTGGTGGGGGGAGGCCCCGAAGCTGCGGCCGGACAGGCCGGGCAGGCCGGACAGGAGTGACGCGCATGTCCCACTACGACGTGAACGAACTGGTGCGGTCGATCGTCATCGACACACTGGGAATTCCCGCGGACCTGTACAGCGCGGACCTGGTCTTCTCGGCCGATCTCGGCCTGGAATCACTGGATCTGCTCGACATATTCTTCCGCATCGAATGCACCGCGCCCGTCATTCTCTCCGTGGAGAAATGCGGGCGGTATCTCCAGGGAGAGGTTCCCGACACGGAGTTCTGCGACGCCCGAGGAATCATCAGCGGACGCGGAATGGAACAGCTGACCACCGTGATGCCCCAGCTCGACGCCGTCAGGTGGGACGGGAAACTCACCCTCGACCGCATGCTCGCGGAAATGACCATCGGAAACCTCGTCTCGATGGTCGAGAACCTCCTGGCCGAAGGGCAGGCGGCCCATGCCTGAACCCGGCAACTCCACGGCCGGCGACGGCCGCCCGCCCGGCAGGGCCGGCAGCGTCCTGCGGGTGGGCAGTTACGGCGTCGACACCGGCGCCGTCGAGCGGCTCGTCGCCTGGCACGGCCCCGGAGCCCTCCAGCTCTCCCCGGGCGGCGCCGCCACCGGCGGCTCCGCCGTCGCCTGGGCCCTGCGGCAGGCCGCCCTGCGCGCCCTCGCCGCACCGCCGAGGATCGCCTCCCGATGGAACGACATCTCCCTGCGCGGCACCGACGAAGGCCCCTGGACCCTGGTCTTCCGGGGCGAGCTGGCCCGGTTCGCCGAGCGCGTCCTGCACGGGGACGTCTCCCTGTCGGTGACCTCCGGCCCCGGCCGCGTCACCGCCCACGCCGTCCTCACCCGTGCCGGCACCCCCGACCCTTCTCCCGAGAATCCGAGGTAACCAGGTGAGCACCGTCACCGAAACCGGCCTGCTGACGAGCCGCGAGATCATCACGGGCGAGGAGCTGGGCAGCGTCCCGCTCGCCACCTCCGGCGCCGTGCTCTCGGCGGCCCGCCGGGCGGCCGCGGCCGCCCCGAGCTGGGCCGCCACCCCGGCCGCCGAACGGGCCGCGATCCTGGACCGGGCCGCCGACCTGCTGCTCGAACGCGCCCAGGAGGCCCAGGACCTGCTGGTCAGGGAGGGCGGCTCCATCACCGGCAAGGCCTTCTACGAGGTCCACGCCGGCGCGGCGGAACTGCGCCACGCCGCCCAGCTCGCCACCGCGCCCCAGGCCCCGCACGGCCCCGGCTCCGACCCGGGCCGGGACACCGAGGTGCTGCGCGTGCCGCTGGGCGTCGTCGGCGTCATCGTGCCCTGGAACTTCCCCGTGCTGCTGGGCATGCGCTCGGTCGCCCCGGCCCTCGCCCTGGGCAACGCCGTCCTGCTCAAGCCCGACCCCCACACCCCGCTGAGCGGCGGCCGCCTCTTCGCCGAGGTGCTGGCGGCGGCCGGACTGCCCGAGGGCGTCCTGGAAGTGGTGTACGGCGACGCCGACGCGGGCGCCGCACTCGTCCGGTCGCCCGACGTCTCGATGGTGTCCTTCACCGGATCGACCGAGGTGGGCCGCGAGATCGGCGCCACGGCGGGACGGCTGCTCAAGCGCGTCGTCCTCGAACTGGGCGGGCAGAACGCCTATGTCGTCCTGCCCGACGCCGACATCGAGGCCGCCGCCTCCGCCGGCTCCTGGGGCTCCTTCCTGCACCAGGGCCAGATCTGCATGGCCGCCCGGCGCCATCTGGTCCACCGGGACGTGGTGGAGAGCTACACCGAGGCGCTGGCCCGCCGCGCCGCCGCGCTGCGCATCGGCGACCCGTTCCGTACGGACGCCCAGATCGGTCCCGTCATCGACCGGGGCCAGCTCACCCGGATCGCCACCGCGGTCGAGGACGCCGTCGCGCAGGGGGCCCGCCTGGTCACCGGTGGCACGGTGCAGGGGCAGTTCTTCCCCCCGACCGTGCTGGCCGACGTGACACCGAAGATGTCGGTCTTCCATGCCGAGGTGTTCGGGCCGGTGGCCACCGTGACCTCCTTCGCCGACGAGGAGGAGGCCGTGGAACTCGCCAACACCTCCGACTACGGGCTCACCGCCGCCGTCTACACCTCGGACGCCGAGCAGGGCCGCGCCCTGGCCTCCCGGCTGCGCTGCGGTGTCGTCCACGTCGGCGACCAGACGGTCAACCACGACCCCCACCTGCCGTTCGGCGGGGTCGGCGCCTCGGGCAACGCGTCCGGGTTCGGCGGGCAGGCGGCGATCGACGCCTTCACCCGCTGGCACACCCTCACCGTCAGCAGCCCGGCGCGCTCCTACCCCTTCTGAGAGGAAACCATGGATCTCAAGGTCGTCACCGAACCGCGTATCGCCCAGGCACCCGAGGGCACGGTGGTGCTGCTGATCGGCACCCGCATCAACAAGTTCTGGATGGTGCACCGCTGGATGCCCGTCATCGCGTCGATGATCCCGATGCTGATCGAGCTGAAGAAGAACAAGGACCACGGGTTCCTCTACTCGCGGGCCTGGTTCAACCGGACCGTGATCATGCTCCAGTACTGGCGCAGCATGGACGATCTGATGCGCTACTCGCACAACACCACGGGCAAGCACCGCTCGATGTGGGCCTGGTTCAACCGCGCGGTCCGCAACGACGGCGCCGTCGGCATCTTCCACGAGGCGTACATCGTCGACCCGGCGCGCATGCACACCGTGTACCGGAACATACCCGAGTTCGGGATCGCCGCCGCCACCGAGTCGGTGCCGCAGCGCAAGAGCCCCTCCGTGCCCGGTGCCACCGGTTCCCGGAAGGCGTGAGACGGCCGTGCGCCAGGAACAGGAGCCGGTGCGCGCCGGCCAGGACGTGCAGTGGCGCCGGTGCGGGGCCTGCGGGGCCTTCGTCTACGGGAAGCGGCTCGACCGGAACCTCAAGGTGTGCCCGGAGTGCCAGTTCCACTTCCGTATCTCTCCCGACACCCGTATCCGGCAGCTCGCCGACCCGGACAGCTTCCGGCCGCTGCCCGCCGACCACGAGCCGCGTGACCTGCTCGCGTTCAGCGACAGCAAGCCGTACCCCGACCGGCTGCGCGACGCCCGGGCCCGGACGGGGCGCAACGACGCCCTGCTCGCCGGTGAACTGACGATCGAGGGGCACGGCCTGGTCGTCGCCGCGGTCGACTTCAGCTTCATGGGCGGCAGCATGGGCGCCGTCGTCGGCGAGGGCATCGCGGCCGCGGCCCGGCACGCCCTCGCGCGCCGGCTGCCGCTCCTGCTGATCGCCGCGTCCGGCGGCGCCCGTATGCAGGAGGGCGCCGTCTCCCTGATGCAGATGGCCAAGACCGCCCAGTGGGTCGCCGCGCTGCGCGAGGCGGGACTGCCGGTCGTCAACCTCAACACCGACCCGACCTTCGGCGGGGTCAGCGCCTCCTTCGCCATGCTCGGCGACGTGATCCTCGCCGAGCCGGGCAGCCTCATCGGCTTCGCCGGACCGCAGGTCATCCGCAACACCATCCGCGAGGAGCTGCCTCCCGGTTTCCAGAGCGCCGAGTTCCTCCTCGAACACGGCATGATCGACGCGGTCGTGCCGCGCGAGAACCAGCGGGAACACCTCGCGCGGCTGCTGTCCCTGTTCGGGCCCTCGGTGCCCGAACTGCCCGAGCCCGGGGGAGCCGAACCGCTCACCGAACCCCTCCCCGCGCTCCGCGACGCCCGCGAGACCGTCGCGCTCGCCCGCAACACCGGCCGGCCCACAGCCGGTGACTACATCGGGTACGTCTTCGACGCGTTCATGCCCCTGCGCGGTGACCGGGTCTGCGCCGACGACCAGGCCCTGCTCGGCGGGATCGCCCGGCTCGGCGGACAGAGCGTCGTCGTGCTCGGCCACCAGAAGGGCCACGACACCGCCGAGCTCGTCCGCAGCAACTTCGGCATGCCCAACCCCGAGGGGTACCGCAAGGCGCTGCGGCTGATGCGGCTCGCCGAGCGGTTCGGGCTGCCGGTCGTCGCCCTGGTCGACACCCCGGGCGCCTTCCCCGGCATCGGCGCCGAGGAGCGCGGCCAGAGCCTCGCCATCGCCGAGTGCATCCTCGAACTCTCCCGGGTGCGGGTCCCGGTGGTCTCCGTGGTCACCGGCGAGGGCGGCAGCGGCGGCGCGCTCGCCCTCGGCGTCGCCAACACGGTGCTGATGCTCCAGAACGCCTACTACTCGGTGATCAGCCCCGAGGGCTGCTCGACGATCCTCTTCGGCACGGCCGAGCACGCCGGGCGTACCGCCGACGCCCTGCGCCTGACCGCGTCGGACCTGCTGCGCCTCGGTGTCGTGGACGCGATCGTCCCCGAACCGCCGGACAGCGCGCACAGCGCGCCCCACCCCACCGCACTCAACGTGAAGACCGCCCTGGTGCGCGCCCTCACCCCGCTCCTCGAACTGCCGGGCGACCGGCTCGTCGAGCTGCGCAGGGAACGCTACGACCGCTTCGGGCACCCCGAACACCAGCCGGTAGTCGACTGGGAGGACCACGATGACCACTGAGACGACGACCGCCGACACCATGACGGTCGAGGAACTGCGCACCCAGACCAGGCTGCTCGCCGGCGAACTGCCCGGCACCCTGCGCCGGATCACCCTCAAGGCCGGCGGGATCAGCGTCGACGTCGAGTGGGAGACGGCCCCCGCGCCGGCCCCCGCGCCAGCCCCCGTCGGCGTCCAGCCCGCCGTGCCCGCCGCCGCGCCCGCCCCGCCGCCCGCCGCGCCCGCCGAGCCGGACCGGCCCGCCGGCCTGGTCCAGGTCACCGCACCGCTGGTCGGCACCTTCTACCAGGCGTCCTCACCCGGCGGCGAGCCGTTCGTCCAGGTCGGCGACATCGTCGAACCCGGACACCAGCTCGCGATCATCGAGGCGATGAAGCTCCTCAACTCCATCACGGCCGACGTCCGGGGCCGGGTCCACGCCGTGCACCCGCAGGACGGCGAGGTCGTCGAGTACGCCCAGCCCCTGTTCGACCTCGTCCCCGTCGACTGAGCCGGCGACCACACACACCGGAGGACCGAGACGTGTTCGACAAGGTACTCATCGCCAACCGCGGCGAGATCGCGCTGCGGATCATCCGCACCTGCCGTGATCTGGGCGTACGCACCGTGGCGGTGCACTCCACCGCCGACGCCGACGCCCGGTTCGTCAAGGCGGCCGACGAGGCCGTGCACATCGGCCCCGGAGCACCCGCCCGCAGCTACCTCAACATCCCCAACATCATCGGCGCGGCCGTCCGCACCGGCGCGCAGGCCATCCACCCCGGATACGGATTCCTCTCGGAGGACCCGTACTTCGCGGAGATCTGCGCCGACGACGGCATCACCTTCATCGGGCCGCCCCCGGACGTGATGGAGAACGTGGGGGACAAGGCGACCGCCCGCAGACTCATGACGGAGGCGGGCCTCCCGCTGCTCCCCGGCACCGTCGAACCGGTCGACTCCGCCGAGGCGGCCGAGGCCGTCGCCGCCGACATCGGCTATCCGCTGATCATCAAGGCCGCGGCGGGCGGTGGAGGCCGGGGCATCACCGTCGTACGCCGTCCCCAGGACCTGCGCGACGCCTACACCAGCACCCGGGCGAGCGCCCAGGCCGTCTTCAAGAACAGCGCCGTCTACATGGAGCGGTACCTGGAGAAGACCCGCCACATCGAGATCCAGGTCGTCTGCGACGACTTCGGCAACGCCATCCACCTCGGTGAGCGGGACTGCTCGGTGCAGCGGCGCCACCAGAAGCTCATCGAGGAGTCGCCCTCCGCCATGGTCACGCCCGAGCTGCGCGCGCGGCTGGGCGAGGCGGCCGTCGCCGGGGCCCGCGCCGTCGGCTACCGGGGCGCCGGGACGGTGGAGTTCCTCGTCGAGGCGGGGGAGAACGCCGCCGAGGACGCGTACTGGTTCATGGAGATGAACGCCCGCATCCAGGTCGAGCACCCCGTGACCGAACTCGTCACCGGCGTCGACCTGGTGGCCGAACAGCTGCGGGTGGCCTCCGGAGGGCCGCTCTCCGTGAAGCAGGAGGACATCGAGGTGCGCGGGCACGCCATCGAGTGCCGGATCAACGCCGAGGACCCGGCCCGCAACTTCGCCCCCACCCCCGGCCTGCTGGAGACCTACACCGTCCCCGGCGGCCCCTGGGTGCGGGTCGACACCGACTACGCACCGGGCTCCCGGGTCAGCCCCTACTACGACTCCATGATCGGCAAGCTGATCGTGTGGGGCCCGGACCGAGCGACCTGCATCGACCGGACCCTGCGCGCCCTGTCCGAGTTCGACGTCTCCGGTCCCGGCGTGCACACCACCGTCCCCCTGCACCAGGAGATCCTCGACCACCCCGAGTTCCGCCGGGGCGACATCGCCACCGACTTCCTTGAACGGCACTTCGCCCTGTGAGCACCGCCGCACGGGGGAGCGAGGCCCCGGGAGACGCCGGACCGGGTGACGGCCCGCTCACCGACGAGGACGTCCGCGTCTACCGCCACTTCCTCGAGGTCTCACCGGACGCGGACGGGGCGCCGGCACGCCTCGGCCTGCCGCCCGCCCGGTTCGCGGAGTCCGTCGCACGGCTCACGGCCCGGCAGCTGCTGCGCCCCGACGGACCGCACCGCCACGAGGCGCTCTCCCCGGGGCTCGCGGCGGCCTCCCTCACCACCGCCTCCCACCTCCAGGTGCGGGAGCTGACACGGCGGATCGACGCCACCCACCGCGAACTCGGCCCGCTGGGACCGCTGTACGAGCGTCAGGTGCGCCGGGGCCTCGAAGGCACCGCGACCGAGCTGCTCACCGACGGCGAGGCCGTACGCCACCGGCTCGCCGAACTCTCCGCCCAGGTGCGGCACAGCGTGCTCACCGCGCACCCCACCCTGGGCGGCCCCGAGACGCTGCGCGCCGCCAGGGAGCTCGACAGCGAACTCCTGGACCGCGGGGTGCGGTACCGGACCGTCGTACCGCACACGGCGCGCCGGCAGCGCGAGGCCCTGCACCACATGACGCTCCTCAACGGCCTCGGCGCCGAGGTGCGCACCGCCGCGGTGATCCCCGGCCGGCTGATCATCCTCGACGACGACACCGCGGTCGTGCCCAGCGCGACGGGCGGTGCGGCCGTGCTCCACGACCCGACCGTGGTCACGTTCCTCACCGTGATCTTCGACGACATCTGGGAGCACGCCCGGCCGGTCGGCACGGGCGGCGCGGACGACGAGGTCTTCGAGGACGTCGAACTGGCCGTCCTGCGCCACCTGGAACACGGCAGGTCCGACGACTTCATCGCCCGCAAACTGGGGATCTCCACCCGGACGATGCGCCGCTATCTCGCCGGGCTCTGCGACAAGCTCCAGGTCGAGACGCGGTTCCAACTCGGCCTGGCGGCCGCCCGGCTGGGCCTGCTCAGCGACGCCCAGGGCCCGGACGACGGTGCATAGGAATTGCTGATCGACCGCATCGGGAATCACCGTCGAGGCTGCTGGACCGGGCCGCGGGGCGGGGCGGATAGTTTCCACGACCGCTCGCTCACATACCCCCGGGGGGACCGCATGAACGTCACGGCCTTCGCCGAGCGGCGCCTACGCGTCGTCGTCTCCGGTCTGTCCTCCGACGCCCACCTGTGGAACCTCGTGTACCTCCAGCTGCTCCTGGAGGACCTCGGGCACGAGGTGGCCAACCTGGGCAACACGACACCCGACGCGACCATCGTCGAGGCCTGCCGCACGGGCCGCCCCGACCTGCTCGTCGTCAGTACGGTCAACGGCCACGGACGTACGGACGGGCTCCGGCTCATACGCGCCCTCCGCGCGGTGCCGTCCCTGGCGGCCCTGCCCGTCGTCATCGGCGGCAAGCTCGGCATCGACGGCCGCGACCACGCCGACGCGCGCCTGACGGCCGCCGGATACGACGCGGTCTTCGACGACGCCGCCGAGGGCGGCCCCGAATCCGGGCTGGCGCGCTTCGAGTCCTTCCTCGGGGACCTGGCGGCCGGCCACTCCCACGGGCGGCCCTCCGCAGGGGCCGGAGCCGCCTGATGAAGCCCACCGACCGGTTCACCGCCTTCGTCGACCACGCCCGTGCCGAGGGGCGCCTCGTCGTCCAGCCGCGCATGGGCTTCGGCGAACTCCACCGCATGCGCGCCGGCCTGCGCGCCGTACGCGACGCGGACGCCACCACCGTCGGCACCGTCACCCTGGACAGCTACACCCGCTGCCACGACGACGGGACGGCACGCCGCGCGCTGCGGGACGACCCCGCCGGGCTCAACGGCTTCCCCCTCCTCGCCCACGGCGTCCCCGCGGTGCGGTCCCTCCTGCGGACCTGCTCGTCGGACGGCTTCCCCGTACAGATCCGCCACGGCACGCCCCTGCCCCTGCGGCTCTTCCGCGCGATGGCCGAGGCCGGGGCGGACGCCACGGAGGGCGGCCCCGTCTCGTACTGCCTGCCCTACGGCCGGGTGCCCCTCGCACGGGCGGTCGCCGAGTGGAGCGCGGGCTGCGAACTCCTCGCCGCCCAGCCCGTGCCTCCGCACATCGAGACCTTCGGCGGCTGCATGCTGGGCCAGCTGTGCCCGCCGTCGCTCCTGGTCGCGCTCTCGGTGCTGGAGGCCATGTTCTTCCAGGAACACGGCCTGCGCGGCATCTCGCTCAGCTACGCGCAGCAGGTCCACCAGGGCCAGGACCTGGAGGCGCTCGCGGCGCTGCGGCGGCTCGCCGGCGAGCGGCTGTCCACCCCGCACCACCTCGTGCTCTACACCTTCATGGGCGTCTTCCCGCGCACCGAGGGCGGCAGCCGCCGCCTCCTGGCCGAGAGCGCCCGCCTGGCCGTGCACGGCGGCGCCGAACGCCTGGTCGTCAAGACCCCGGCCGAGGCCCACCGGATCCCGACCGTCGAGGAGAACGTGGCCTCGCTGGAGTACGCGGCCGCCACGGCCGCCACCACCGCCGTGGGCCGCGCCGACGGCCCCCGCGCCACCGAATCCGGCCTGTACGAGGAGGCCCGCACCCTGGTCGACGCCACGCTGGAGACGGGCCGGGGGCTCGGTGAGTGTCTGGTGAAGGCCTTCGCCCGGGGTGTCCTCGATGTGCCCTACTGTCTGCACCCCGACAACGCCAACCGCGCCCGCGCCACCATCGACGACCGCTCCGTGCTCGCCTGGAGCCGGTCCGGCGCCATGCCCGTGACGGCGACCGCCGCGGCCCCGGTCACCGCGAGACGGCTGACCGGGCTGCTCACCTTCAACCGTCGGCGCTTCGACCACGACGCCGGACGCCACCCGCTGAGGAGCGCCTGATGACCCGCCCCGTCCCGGCACCGAGGC
This sequence comes from Streptomyces sp. NPDC104381, assembly GCF_055583745.1. NCBI lineage: Bacteria > Bacillati > Actinomycetota > Actinomycetes > Kitasatosporales > Streptomycetaceae > Streptomyces > Streptomyces sp. NPDC104381. Next base: position 309,786 of record NZ_JBVJNK010000002.1, on the reverse strand, counting down.
TGCGCGCCACGGGCCGTTCCCTGTCCCGCCCGGCCCCGCACGCCCCGTCCCGTACGGCGAACGTCCCGGCACCGCACGACGGGAGGCCCCCCGAGTCCCGCCGGACCGCGACGGCGACGCTGCGCGCCGCCCGTGCCAGGGGAGCACTGCGGGCGGCCGTCTCGCAGGGCATCCACGGACTGTCGCGGCGTACACCGGAAGGGCGCTGGACGGGGCTGGACACCGACATCACGCGCGCCGTCGCGGCGGCCGCCCTCGGTGACCCCGAGGCCGTCGACTGGCGCCCCGTCACGGCGGGCGACCGGCTGACGGCGCTCGAAGAGGGGCACGCCGACCTGACGACGTGCAACCTGACCTGGACCATGGGCCGGGAGGCCACCCGCAGGGTGCTCTTCGCCGGCGTGACCTGCTACGACGGCGAGGGATTCCTGGTCCCGGCGGACTCCGGCGTCACCGACCCCGCCGATCTGGCGGGCCGCCGCCTCGCGGTCCACAAGGGCTGCACGACCGCCTTCAACCTGGACGCCTGGTACGGCCCGCGCGGCCTGGAGGTCGAGGCCGTCCCCTTCGACGACCCGGCCGGCGCCCTCGCCGCGTACGCCGACGGGGACTGCGCGGCCTACGTCCTGGACCGCACCGCACTCGCCGGCGCCAGGTCCCGGCTGCCCCGGCCCCGGGACCACCACATCCTGCCGGTCTCGATCTCGCGTGAGCCGATGGCCGTCGCGGTCCACGAGACCGACCCGCGCTGGTTCCGCCTGGTCCGCTGGGTGCTGCAACTGCTGCTGGCCGCCGAGCACGAGGGGCCGGAGGCCGCGGCCCGGCACGCCGGTCCGCACGGGCCGGCGGTCGGACTGGACGAACGGTGGGCCGGCCGGGTCCTGTCGGCGGTCGGCACGTACGCCGACATCTACGAGCGGAACCTCGGCGCCGCCTCCGGCCTGGACGTACCCCGTGGACTCAACCATCTGTGGACCTCGGGCGGGCTGCACTATCCCGTGCCCCTCCACTGACCCGCCCCTCGCCCAGAACGGAGAAGTCCGAATGACTCTCGTCACCGACCCCACCGCCCCACGCATCGCCATCATCGGTGCCACCGGAGCCGTGGGCAGCACCCTCATCGAACTGATCGAGGAACGGGACCTGCGCTACCGCGAGTTGTACCTCGTCGCGTCGAGCCGCAGTGCCGGCCGCCAGATCCCGGTGGGCGGACAGACCCACGAGGTGCGCTCCCTGGAGGACTTCGACTTCGGACTCGTGGACATCGCGTTCTTCTCCGCCGGAACCTCCGTCAGCAGGGCCTGGGTACCCGCCGCCGTCGCCAAGGGCGCGCTGGTCATCGACAACACCCGCGCCTACCGGATGGACCCCGACACCCCGCTCGTCGTCCCGCAGACCAACTACGCCGTCCTGGACCGGCCACCGGGCAGCGGCATCATCGCCAACCCCAACTGCTCGACGATCCCCCTGGTCCGGGTGCTCCAGCCGGTGGAGCGGCGCTGGGGGATCCGGCAGGTCGTCGTCAGCACCTACCAGGCCGCGTCGGGGCAGGGACACCAGGGCATCGAGGAACTGCTGGAAGGCACCGAGGTCGCCCTGCGCGACCCCGACGCCGACCTGCCGTCCGAACGGTTCAGCCCACCGCTCGCGTTCAACGTGGTCCCCTTCGTCGACGAGCTCCAGGACAGCGGATTCACGCTGGAGGAGCAGAAGATGGTCCAGGAGTCCCGCAAGATCCTCGGCCTGCCCGATCTCGACGTCACCGCCACCTGCGTCCGCGTCCCGGTCGTCAACTCCCACTCCGAGGCGGTCTGGGTGCAGACGCGGGAGCCGGTGGACCGCACCGAACTGGTCGGCCTGCTCGGCCGCCAGGCCGAGGTCACCGTGCACGACGCCGAGAACCGGGCGGCGTTCCCGACCCCCCTCAAGGCGGGGCACCCCGACCATGTGCACGTCGGCCGGGTACGGGTGTCACCGCACAACCCGCGCGGCTTCTGGCTGTGGCTCGTCTCCGACAACCTGCGGGTCGGCGCGGCCCTCAACGCCGTCCAGATCGCCGAATACGCCCTCGCCCGCGGCTTCCTGTCGGGAGGAGTGCGGTGAACACGCCGGTTGTCCTGAAGTTCGGCGGCTCCACCTTCCGCACCCCCGAGGCCTACCACGAGCTCGCGGCGGGACTCGACGAGCGCATCCGCCGCGAGGGCAGGCCGACGGCCGTGGTGGTGAGCGCGATGCAGGGGGAGACCGAGAGACTGCGCGACAGGCTCCACGAGGTCGACGCCCAGCCGGGCGCGGCCACCGCCGCCGGCCTGCTGACCACGGCCGACCTGGTCAGCGCCCACCTGCTGGCCGGCGCGCTGCACAGCAGGGGGCGCACCGCCACTGTCCTCGCGGGACACCAGCTGGGGCTGACCACCAACGCCTCGTTCCTCTGGGCCCGGGTGACCAGGATCGATCCCCGGCCGCTGCGCCGCGCGCTCGCGGAGTACGAGGTCGTGGTGGTGCCCGGGGGCCAGGCGGTCGACGCCGAGGGGCGGCCGACCTGGCTGGGCAAGAACAGTTCCGACCTGTCCGCGCTCGCGGTCGCCCGCGCCGTCGGCAGCCGCTCCTGCGAGATCCACTCCGACGTCGACGGGATCTACACGTCCGACCCCCATCTGATCACCGGGGCCAGGATGCTCCCGGAGGTCTCGTACAACATGGCGGCCCTGATGTCGCTGTACGGCGCGAAGGTACTGCACCGCCGCGCCGTCCAGCTGGCACTGCGGCACCGCATCGAGATCCTCCTGCGCTTCAACCGGGCCCCGTACACGATCGGTACGACGATCGGCGGAGCGGGAACCCAGGCCGGGGCCGTGGTCTTCAACCAGCGGTCGGTGGTCCTGGACTACCCCGACGAGGCGCGCGCCGACGCCGCGCACCACGCCTTCCACCTCGAAGGGCTCGACGTCGTACGCCTCAGCACCCGGCCGTCGGTGGCGGTCGTCGGCGGATACGTCGACACGGAGGCCGTCCAGCTCCGGCACGGGGTGGCGCCCGGCCGGGAGGCGGGCGTGCCCGTCGCGGAGATGCGCGGGAGCAAGGTCACCACGCACGTGGCCGACAGCGCTGCCGACGCGCTGCACCTGGCACAGCGGTTGCACGACGCACTGGACCTCCCGGTCCTGCGGACCGGCACACGAGGAGGGGTACGAGCGACATGAGCGTGGCCACCACGACCTTCACGTACCTGGAACTGCCCGATGACGTACGGGAGTCGATCGGCCGCGCACTGGCCGGGCTGCCCGATCCGGGGCATGACTTCGACGGGGCCACCGCCCGATGCCACCAGATCTTCGCGACGCTGCCGCTCGGACTGCTGCGCGCCGTGCTGGACTTCGGCAGGCACATCGACGCCCCGGGCGTCGCCCTGGTGCGCAACCTGCCCGTCGACACCGCGACGGGGCCCACACCGCTGGACGGCGGACCGGGCCTCGGGAAGAGCGGCTTCGTCAGCGAGGGCGTGCTGCTGGGCCTGACCGGTCTGCTCGGCGAGGCACTCGGTGTGCTCACGGAGAAGGGCGGCCGGCTGGTCCACGACGTCGTTCCGGTCGCCGGCGGCGCCCGGACGCAGACCAACCAGAGCTCGGCGGTCTTCCTGAACTTCCACAGCGACATCACCTACGACGCGACCGGCCGCTACGACGTCGCCAACCCCGACTTCCTCGTGCTCAACTGCCTGCGGGGCGACCGCTCGGGAGGGGCGGTCACCTATTACGCGGACGCCCGCGACCTGTGCCGCCGGCTCGACACCGGGGCGCTGGAGCTGCTGCGCCGTCCGCTCTTCCGGCTCAACGCGCCGGGCAGCTACACCCGCAGTGCCGCGGGCGGCGCGGAGGTGCTGTCCCACCCGGTGCCCGTGATCAGCGGTACCGGGGAACACCCGGAGATCGCCGTGTCGGCGAACGGGGTCCGCGCGCTCGACCGGGAGGCGGAGGCCGCCTTCGAGCACCTCCAGTCGGTCGCCCGGGAGGTGGCGCACGCCGTGCGGCTGGAGCCGGGACAGGCCCTGCTCATCAACAACCGCAAGGGCATTCACGCCCGTTCACCCTTCGAGGCCCGCCACGACGGCCGTGACCGCTGGCTCCAGCGGACCTATGTGCGGCGGAGCCTCTGGGACATCCGGTACCGGGTGACCCCCGAGGACCGCCGTGTGCACTTCTGACCACCGCGCGCGCCGTCACACGGCGCGGTGGTCACCCCGCACATGGGACGAGCACGGCGCCCGGGTCCCGGCGCCTCGAACGCCGGGATCCGCGCGTCGTGCTCGTCCTGCTCGTCCTGCACCCGCCCCCCAGGTACAGCCGGTCCGCGTCAGGCGGTCCGGCGCGGCCAGTGCAGAGTTCCTGTGTCATCGCAGCGCGTTTCATGACCGGTTGCGGTCGCATTCCTCTGGAACACCGTTGCTCCTCGGTATTTCGGCACGGTTTCAGGAAAGGGAAGAGAGCGCGGCGGTCGCACCGGTGCCGGTGGGCGGGACGACGTCCCACTTGTCGTCGGCGACGATAACTCTGCTCGAAGTTTCGTCCGTTCCGGTGCTTGTGGTCGTCAAGTCCACGGAGTGAAAGATTCCGATTGCGAGGGCGGTTGCCGCGATGCCGTGAGTCAGGAAAGTACGTGCCTTCATGTCGAGTCCCCCCAGTGAGTCTCATTTGCTTGCGGCCCCGTCTGGCCGCACTGGAAATCTGTCAGGTTCAAAGATCCAGTTCGAGAGCCACGGGGTGTCCTATGATGGAGCGGCAGCAAGTGGATAGCGACATATCGGGCATGCGATGGGGGTTGGATGCCGATGGACGAGCAATACGAACTGGACGAAGTAGCCGTCGCGACTTACGAGTTCGCGCTGCGCACCGGTTCCTTCGGGGACGAGGACGTGGCCGGCCATCTCGGTGTCGACGTCCGCCTGGTCACCCAGGCGCGCAAGACCCTGCAGGATCTGAGGCTGCTCGCCTCGACGGGGGACGATCGCGCCGTGGTGGCGCTCGACCCCGAGATCGCCGAGGCGGAGCTGGTCACGCCGCTGGAGCTCTCGATCGCCCAGCGCCGCCGCGAGATCTCCAGCATCCACCAGCAGCTGCGTGCCCTGTCCGCGATGTACCGCGCGCGGGCCCAGCCCGAGCCGGAGGACGTACCGATCCGTGTCCTCGACGACTTCGAGGACGTACGGCGCGAGATCGACCTGGCGCGAAGACGGTGTACGGAGGAGCGCATCACGCTCCAGCCCGGCGGAGGCCGCAGTGCCGAACTCCTCGACCAAGACCTGTTGCAGACCCTGGAGATGCGCGAGCGCGGTGTCCGGATCCGGACGCTGTACCAGCACACCGCGACCGCCAGCCTCGCGACCCGCGCCTACGTACGCCAGATATGCGAGGCGGGCGCCGAGGTCCGCACCGCCGAGGAACTCTCCGAGCGGCTCATCATCTACGACCGCAAGCTCGCCTTCATCCCCAAGGAACGCACGGGCAAGGAGCCGCCCGGCGCGGCGATCGTCACCGACCCCACGATCGTCGCCTATCTGTACAGGTCCTTCGAGTCGGTCTGGCAGGGGAGCCAGGCCTTCGACATCGGCGAGACCGCCGAGTACCACCACGCCGAGGACCTGCGGATCTCGGTCGTCCGGCTGATGGCCATGGGCCTCAAGGACGAAGTGATCGCCCGCCGTCTGGGAATTTCCACGCGCACATGCCGCCGTCATATTTCCGGAATCATGGGGGAGGTCGGAGCGACCAGCCGATTCCAGGCAGGGATCCTGCTCGCCAAGCAAGGGCTCGGACAGGACGACGAAAGCGTGGCCGTTTCCTGACGGCGTCTGTCCTCGATTAGACAGCTGGCAGTTCTGGCCTCACCCTCCGGTGGGCTGATTTTCTTGTGTCCGCCACGTTCGGCGAAAACCGGACCTCGGAGGGGACATGGATATTCGGCAGTTGGCGACGTTTCACAAGGTGGGGACGCTGCTCAGTTTCACTCGCGCGGCGGCTGAACTGAAGTATGCGCAATCCAGTCTGACCGCCCACATCAAGAGCCTCGAGGAATCGCTGGAGGTCAGCCTTTTCGACCGCCTCGGTGGCCGGATCGAGCTCACGGAGGCCGGTCGGCGGCTGCTTCCCTACGCCGAGCAGATGCTCACGCTCGCCGGCGAGGCACGGGGCGCCGCCCTGGGTTCCGACGAGCCCACGGGCGCGCTCACCGTCGGATCCATGGAGAGCATCACCTCCTACCGCATGCCGATGCTGCTGGAGTTCTTCCACCACCGTCACCCGGCCCTCCAGATCGTCCTGCGCCCCAGCCTCTGCGCCGAGACCTGCCACGCCCTGCGCCAGGGCCTGTTCGACCTCGGCTTCCTCATGGAGGCCGAGACCCGCCACCCGGGCGTCCAGACCGAGGTCCTGGGCTCCGAACCGCTGACCCTCGTGGCCGCTCCGGGACACGCGCTGGCCCGGGCGGAGAAGGTGACCACCGAGGACCTCCGCGACGTCCAGGTCCTGTCCGCCGAAGCGGGCTGCGCCTACCGGGAACTCTTCGAGACGGAACTGAACGACGGCACCGGGGAGTCGCTGCCCTTCCTGGAGTTCGGCACGATCGAGTCCATCAAGCGCGGGGTGTCCGCCGGACTCGGCGTCAGCCTCCTCCCCACGGCCACGGTCGCCGACGCCCTGGAAGCCGGCACCCTGGTCTCCCTGCCCTGGGCCATCCCCTTCACGGTGTACACCCAGATCGCCTGGCGGCGGGGCAAGACGCTGACCCGTGAGATGCGGGTCTTCATCGACCAGACGATGCGGTTCCTCACCGAGGAGTACGCCCAGTAGTCCACGCGGCACCGGACCCATGACCCGCCCATGACCCGCCCCTGACCGGCAGGGACCGCTCCCGCGCGACTCGCCCGGGAGACGGCCGTCGTACGAGGTTCGACGCGCCCCGATGTGGAAAGCTCTATCGGAGCACGCCGCTCACGGACGCGCCCACGGAGCCGCTTCGGCGCGCCCCCGGGACACCCGAGGACCGCGGCTCGGAGGTTTTCCCGAGCTCCGGCGGTCCCGGCCGCCACATCCTCGCGTTGCCTGCCGTCACCTGGACCAGGAGCATCTGTCATGGATTTCGGACTCGTCCTCCAGACCGACCCGCCCGCCTCTGCCGTCGTCGGACTCATGCGCCGCGCGGAGCGGAACGGATTCCGCTACGGCTGGACCTTCGACTCGGCGGTGCTCTGGCAGGAGCCCTTCGTCATCTACAGCCGGATCCTGGAACACACCGAGCGAATGCGCGTCGGGCCGATGGTGACGAACCCGGGGACCCGCACCTGGGAGGTCACCGCCTCCACCTTCGCCACGCTCAACGACATGTACGGCAACCGCACCGTGTGCGGCATCGGGCGCGGTGACTCCGCCATGAGGGTGGCCGGCCGCAGCCCCAACACCCTGGCCCGGCTCGGCGAGGCCATCGACGTGATCCGGGACCTCGCCGAGGGACGTGAGGCCACCGTCGACGGGCAGCCGGTCCAGATCCCGTGGGTGAAGGACGGCAGCCTCCCCGTCTGGATGGCCGCGTACGGACCCAAGGCGCTCGCGCTCGCCGGGCAGAAGGCCGACGGCTTCATCCTCCAGCTCGCCGACCCCTACCTCACCGAGTGGATGGTCAAGGCGGTGCGCGACGCGGCCGCCGAGGCCGGCCGCGACCCGGACTCCGTCACCATCTGCGTGGCCGCGCCCGCCTATGTGAGCGAGGACCTGGACCACGCGCGCGAGCAGTGCCGCTGGTTCGGCGGCATGGTCGGCAACCACGTGGCCGACCTCGTCTCCCGCTACGGCGAGCACTCCGGACTCGTACCCGAGGCCCTCACGGAGTACATCGCGGGACGCTCCGGCTACGACTACAGCCACCACGGCCGTACCGGGAACCCGGACACCGCCTTCGTCCCCGACGAGATCGTGGACCGCTTCTGCCTGCTGGGCCCCGCCGAGGCCCACATCGAGAAGCTCCAGGCCCTGCGTGACCTGGGCGTCGACCAGTTCGCGGTCTACAACATGCACGACGCGCGTGAGGCGACCATCGACGCCTACGGCTCCACGGTCATCCCCGCGCTGTCCGCCTGACGCCCCGCCACGTCCCGCCGCCCGCCCGCAGCGGCTGTCCAGGCACCGCATCCCCGCGCCCCGCACGGCACCTCTCCCGAGCGAAGGGTCACGCCACCATGACCGCTACCGTCCCACCCGTCCCACCAGCCTCGTCCGGGGAGCCGATAACCGGCCCGCCGGGCGGCCGGGTCGAGCTCGCCCCCGGGGCCGTGCCCGCCGGCTCCCGCTTCGTCAACGACGACCTGCTGCCCGTGCCCCTGGAGCGGCGCCGCTGGACGACGTACAACTTCGCGGCCCTGTGGATCGGAATGGCCCACAACATCCCGTCCTGGCTGCTGGTCTCCGGGCTCGTCGCGCTCGGCATGGACTGGAAGCAGGCCGTCCTCACCATCGCGCTGGCCAACGTGATCGTGCTGGCACCGATGCTGCTCACCGGGCACGCCGGACCCAAGTACGGCATCCCCTTCCCGGTCCTGGCGCGGGCCTCCTTCGGACTGCGCGGCGCCAACCTGCCGGCGCTGATCAGGGCGGCCGTCGCCTGCGCCTGGTTCGGCATCCAGACCTGGATCGGCGGCGTCGGGATCTTCACGCTGCTCGGCAAGATGTTCGGCGGCTGGGCACAGGCCGGTGAGGTCGGCGGGCAGCCCTGGACGCTCTGGCTGTGCTTCGTCCTCTTCTGGGCGCTCGAACTCGCCATCATCCACCGGGGGATGGACACCCTGCGCCGCTTCGAGAACTGGGCCGCGCCCTTCGTCATCGTCGGCGCGGTGGTCCTGCTCGTCTGGATCGCGGTCAGGGCCGGCGGATTCGGGCCACTCCTGGACCAGCCGTCCGCGCTCGGCTGGGGCGCGGACTTCTGGCCGGTCTTCTTCCCGTCCCTGATGGGGATGATCGCCTTCTGGTCGACGCTCTCCCTGAACATCCCCGACTTCACCCGCTTCGGTGCCGGCCAACGCGCCCAGATCCGGGGCCAGGTGCTCGGGCTGCCGACCACGATGACCTTCTTCGCCCTGCTCTCCGTGTTCGTCACCTCCGGCTCCCAGGCCGTGTACGGGGAGGCGATCTGGGACCCGGTCCAGCTCGTCGCGAAGACCGACAACGTCTTCGGCCTGCTCCTCGGACTGATCACCGTGCTGGTCGCGACCATCTCCGTGAACATCGCGGCCAACGTCGTCTCACCCGCGTACGATCTGGCCAACCTCGCCCCGAAGTTCGTCAACTTCCGTACGGGCGCGCTGATCACCGGGATCGTCGGTGTCCTGATCATGCCTTGGAAGCTCACCGAGACACCCGAGCTGTACATCTTCACCTGGCTCGGCCTGGTCGGCGGTCTCCTCGGCACCGTGGCCGGGATCCTGATCGCCGACTACTGGATCATCCGCCGCACCGTGCTCGACCTCCCCGACCTCTATCTGCCGGGAGGCCGTTACTGGTACCGGGGCGGCTGGAACTGGCGCGCCGTCGTGGCCTTCGCCGTCGGCGGCGTCCTCGCGGTGGGCGGCTCCCACTCGGCCCCGGGCAAGGGCCCGTTCCCGGCCGACGGGCTGATCCCGTTCCTCCGACCGCTCGCCGACTACGGCTGGGCCGTCGGCCTGGTCTCCTCGCTGCTCCTGTACACGGTGCTGAGCCGGGGCGTCAGGACTGCGCGGGACCCCGGCCGAGCACGGCGCTGACGTCCACCGTCTCGTCCGCCGGGGGCGTGGCCGTGGGCACCGGCTCGTCGAAGCCGGAGAAGTCCACGGCCGCGTCCGCCCCTGCACCGCGCACGGTGATCCGCACCGGGTGGTGCTTGCCGCCGGTGTCCACGTACGCCGTCAGCCTCTGCTCGCCGAGGGCCCTGGTGACCGGGACGGTCCGTACGCCGTCGACCGCCGTCACCTTCCCCTTGCTGTAGCTCCCGGCGCCGGAGCCCGCGTTGTCGGAGACCAGTTCGCGGAACGTGTCCAGGTCGCACGCCTCGACGACGGGGCGCAGCCGGGAGTCCGAGGCGGAGCCCTTCATGTACCGCCCGGCCAGGACGGCCTCGAAGGCCGAGCCGCCGACCGGGACCTGGTTCTCCCAGAAGGCCGCGTCCGGTTTCAGCCAGACCGAGTCGCCCCGTTTGACGATCTTCACCGAGCCCTTGTCCTCGCCCAGGTCGACCCCGCCCGCGCAGTTGCCGTTCCGGTCCAGCGTGAGGTCCACCGTCATCGGGGAGCGGCCCTTCCCGAGGTCGCCCCGCGCCCGCAGGTGGACGGAGCCGGCGTCCAGCAGGGCGTCACGGGAGCGGTCGGCGATCTGCTCGGCGGGGAGCGACTCGATGTCGTCGTCCGCGTGGGCCGCCGTACCACCGGCGACGGCGAGCACGACCACAGCCGCGCAGGCGCCCGCACGGGTGGCGATGCGCTGTCCTGCCACGGCGCCTCCTCGGAAACGTCCCTGCTCAGGGCCTTGCAAGCGGGAATCACCCACCTAGCGAGCGTACGCCCGCGTACGGACGCGCGCAGGACGGCCGGGAGGACGGAGGTTGACCGGATGTGCCGGGGACGGTACTGCTGGGCCGGTGCACACCGGTCGTGCACCGGCCGCGGCGACAAGGGGGAGCAAGGTGTTGTGGGGCAGGAAAGAGACGGGCGGGCTGCCGAAGATCCCGCGCAGTGTGGATCCACGGCGGGCCCGTACGCTGCCGGTTCCGGCCGAGGCGCAGGCCGACGCGCGCATGTTCATGCTCGGGGGCGATGCCATCCGCGCGGTCAAGGTGATCGTGGACTCGACCGGCTACGACCTGCGTCAGGCCCGGGACATCGTCTACGCGCTGGTCTACGACATCGAGGTGCCGAGGGGACGCTGAGCCACGGCGCGGCGCCCCTCACCGCCGGGTGACCGGCCTGCCGGGCCGCCCCCGGCCCGGCGAGTCCGTGGCCGGGTGAACCGGCGAAAAGGCGTGGGCCACAATGGGGGCACGAGGCGACGGGGATCAGGAAGCCGGTGCGAGTCCGGCGCGGTCCCGCCACTGTGACCGGGGAGCGGTCCTCCTGTATGTCACTGTCCGCGGGTGCGGACGGGAAGGCGGAGGAGAGCGATGATCCGGGAGCCAGGAGACTGACCCGTCGCCGGTCCGACAGCAGGGGCGAGGACACCCCGGAGAGGATCGACTGTGACGAGGCATGCCCGGAAGGCATCGGGTCCGCGGCCCGGCGGCCGCCCCGAGCCCGGCAGGCGGAGCGTACTGGCCGCCGGAGGCGCCCTGGGGCTGGCGGCGTCCGGCCTGCTCGCCGGCTGCGGCGGGGACACGAAGGACGGGGGAGGCGGCGACCGGTTCCGCGCCGCCTTCACGGCGGGCGGCTCGCAGGAGACCCTCGACCCGCATGTCGCCCCGAACTTCGTCGACCAGGCCCGCGCCAAGGCCCTGTACGACACCCTCGCCACCTACGCGGACGACATGTCCGTCCGCGGGCGGCTCGCGGAGTCCTGGGAGAGCGACACCTCCGGCACCCGCTGGCGCATACGCCTGCGCAGGGCGGATTTCCACGACGGGAAACCGGTCACCGCCGGGGACGTCCTGTACAGCTACCGGCGCGCCGCCGACCCCGCGACCGGCTCGCCCTCGCAGGTCCTGCTCTCCGCGATCGACTTCGACGCCTCCAGGGCCGACGGCGAACGGTCCGTCCTCCTCGTGCTGAAGGCACCCAACTTCGAGTTCCCCACCGTCCTCGCCGGCCCCGGCACCGAGATCATCCCCGACGGGACGACGGACTTCCGTGAGCCCGTCGGCTCGGGCCCCTTCACCTATGTGTCGTTCACACCCGGCGGCACCGCCCGGTACCGGCGCTGGGCCGACCACTGGGACGGTGCCCCGCACATCGCCGAGCTGGAGATCGTCCCCGCGAACGAGGAGTCGGCGCGGCTCAACGCCCTGCTGTCCGGGCAGGTGCACTACGCCGCCGACATGGCCGGCGCCTCCGTGGAACGGCTGAAGAAGGAGGGCTCCACGCGGCTGCTGACCGCGCCGCGAGCCACCGCGCAGCAACTGCTGCTGCGCACCGGCCGCAAGCCGTTCGACGACCCCCGCCTGATACGGGCCGTACAGCTGGGCATCGACCGGGAGGCGCTGGTCCGGGTCGCGCTGGCCGGTCACGGCGAGGTCGGCAACGACCTGTTCGGGATGGGCCTGCGTGGCTACCCGGCCGACCTGGAACCCCGTGAGCGGGACGTCGACGAGGCGCGGAGGCTGGTCGGGGAAGCCGGTGCGGAGGGCCTGTCCGTCACCGTCGAGACCAGCTCCGTCGACGCCGCGTGGGAGCCCGCCGCAGAGCTGATGGGCCGTCAGTTGCGGGAGATCGGGCTGAGGATGACCTCCAACACCCGGGCCTCCAGCACGTACTTCAGCGAGATCAGGACGCAGGGGGTCGCCGCCTTCAACACCACCTCCACCCTGCCGGTCTCCGACTTCCTCCAGCAGCGGGTCCGTGGCGGCGCGGCCCGCAACCAGACGCAGTACGCCTCCAAGGAGTTCGACGCGCTGCTGGACCGCGCCCGTACGACCCGGGAGGAGCGGGAACGGCTGGCGTTGCTCGCCCGGGCCCAGAAGATCGCACGGGACGGGTCGGGGCTGCTGGTGTGGGCGTTCTCCGACGCCAACGACGCCGTCGGACCGTCGGTGCGCGGCCTGCGCGCCGCACCGCCCAACTCGCACGACTGGGCCCGGTTCGACCGGGTCCGCGTCGGCTGACGTGCGCGCCTATCTCCTTCGGCGTTCGCTGCTCGCGGTCCTCCAGTGCCTGGTGGTGCTGGTGGCCGTGTTCGCCGTCGGCTCGCTGCTGCCCGGCGACACGGCCGACGTGCTCCGCGGCGAACTCGGCACGCCGGAACAGGTGGCGGCGCTCCGCACCCGGCTGGGTCTCGACGAGCCGGCCTGGACGCGCTTCGGGCACTGGCTCGGCGGCCTGTTCACCGGTCACCTCGGGAACTCCCTGACGACCGGGGTCCCGGTGGGCGACGACATCGGCCACCGCGTCGGCGTGACGCTGCTGCTGGGCGTGCCCGCGCTGGTGCTGGTCACGCTGGTGGCGCCGCTGCTCGGCACGGTGTCCGGCCTGCGGGAGGGCAGTCGTACCGACCGGACGCTGAACACGGTGGCCGTCGTGCTGCACGCGGTCCCGGAGTTCGTCCTCGGGCTGCTGCTGGTCGCCTCCGTCTCGCTGGCGGCCGGACTGCTGCCCGCCACCGCCATCGGCATGGACACGGCCGCGCTGATGGCGGAGCCGGCCGTGCTGGTGCTGCCCGTCGCCGTCCTGACGGCCAGGCACCTGTGCGACCTGGCACGGCAGGTCCGCGCCGGTGTGGCGGCGGGACGGCACGGCCAGGTCGCCGAGCACCTGCGGCTGCTGGGGATGCGGGAGAGGACGGTGGTGCTGCGCCATGTGCTGCCCGGGGCCCTGGGGCCCGCCGCGCAGCAGTTCGCCCGTTGTGTGGAGGGACTGCTGGGCGGCGCGGTCCTGGTGGAGGCGGTCTTCGGCTTCCGTGGGCTGGGCAGCGGTTTCGTCGAGGCGGTGCAGAACAGGGACCTGCCCCAGGTGCAGACGTACGCGCTGCTGTTCGCCGGCACCGCCGTCGTGGTGAATCTCGTGGGCGACCTGGTCGCCTTCCGGCTGGCACCGCGCCGGGAGGTCACGGCATGACCGTACGGACGAAGACCGATGCCGTACGCACCGGGCCCCGCCACCCGTGGATCGCCACGATCCTGCTCGGTGTGCCCGTGCTCGTCGCCCTGGCGGGGCCGTGGGCGGCCGGGGACGCGCCGTGGGCCGAGGGCGCGCTGCCGTCGCAGCCGCCCGGTGCGGGACACCCGCTCGGTACGGACGTGCTGGGCCGCGACGTGCTGTGGCTCGTGCTGCACGGAGGGGCCTCCGTCCTCGGCAGCGCCCTGGGCGCACTGCTGGTCGGCCTGGTCGTGGGGGTGCCGCTGGGGCTGCTCGCCGCGGGACCGCGGCGCGGGTTCGACGAGACCGTGATGCGCGGGCTCGATCTGCTGCTCGCCTTCCCGGGGCTGCTGGTCCTGATGACGCTGGCCGCGACGGGCCACCGCGACCGGTACTGGCTGGTGGCGGTCGCCGGGATCCTCCAGGTTCCGGCGGTGGCACGCCTGGTGCGCGGGGCGGCGCTCGAACCGGGCTCCCGGACGGTCGTCGAGGCGCTGTGGATGCAGGGGCACGGCTGGGCGTACATCCATCTCCGCCACCTGGCGCGGCAGCTCGCCGCCCCCCTGGCCACCGACGCGGGCGGCCGTTTCGCGGTGGTGCTGTACCTGCTGGCGTCCGCCAACTTCCTCGGTCTGGGGCTGCCCGCCTCGTCCCCGGACTGGGCGGTCCTCATCGAGCGGAACAGCGACGCCCTGTTCACCCAGCCCGCCGCCGTACTGGTCCCGGCCGGTCTGCTGACGGCGCTGTGCGTCGGCGGCAACCTGCTCGTGGACCGTGCCCTCGCACGGCGGAGGAGGGACCGATGACCGGCCGGGTGGACCCGCCGCTGCTGGATCTCCAGAACCTCTCCGCCCATGCGGAAGGGGCGGACCGCCCCCTGCTGGACCGGGTCGCGCTGACCGTCGTGGCGGGCGGCGTGACCGCCGTCGTCGGCCCGTCGGGCAGCGGCAAGACCACGCTCGGCCTGGCCGCGCTCGGTGCCTCCCGGAACGGCGTACGGCTGGACGGACGTGCCCTGCTCGCGGGCACCGACCTGCTGTCCCTGGCACCCGCCCGGCGTCCGGGCGCCCGCGCCGGCACGGCCGCACACCTGCCCCAGCACCCGGAGACGGTGCTGGACCCGCTGCGCAGGTCCGGTGGCGCGCTGACGGAGCTGGCCACCCTCGGTCACGCGGGACGTGCCGCGCGGACGTCCGCCGCACGCCGGGCGACGGCCCTGGCCGGCCTGGAGTGGACGGCCGTCCGGCGCCGTTTCCCGCACCAGCTCTCCGGCGGCCAGCAGCAGCGCCTGGCGCTGGCCTCCGCCCTGGTCACGGGGGCGGCACTGCTGGTGCTGGACGAGCCGACGAGCGGTCTGGACCCGGCGCTCGCACACGCCTTGGGCCGCACGGTACGGGCGCTCGCGGACGGCGGCACCGGTGTGCTGCTGTTCAGCCACGACCTTCGGCTGGTGCGCGCGACGGCGGACCGGGTCCTCGTGCTGGAGAACGGCCGTGTCGTGGACGACGGCGCGGCGTCGGACATCCTCGGCACCGGCGCCCCCGTGACCGCCGCCGGGCCTCCCGCCGCCCGCCACCGGGCCACCCGGGACCTGCTCGCCGCGGAACACGGCACCGGCGCCGCCGGGACGAGGACCGCGCCCGCCCTCCCTCCGGGGCGCGGCGGGGTCACCGCCACGGGTGTCGTCGTGCGCCGCCGGTCGGGCGATCCGCTCGCCGGACCGGTGTCGATGGAGTTCCCGCCCGGCAGCAGGACCGCGCTGCTCGGCCCCTCCGGTTCGGGCAAGACGACCTTCGCGAGGGTCCTGGCCGGGCTGACGACGCCCTCCCGCAGCGACGTACGGTTCGATGGCCGGCCGCTGGCGCGACGCGTCGACCGGCGCACGGCAGAACTGCGCCGCGCCGTCCAGTACGTGCACCAGAGCAGCGCCGGATCCTTCGAGGACCACCGCCCGGTGCTCGCTCAACTGGCGGACACCGCACGGCTGCTGCGCGGTCTCCCGGAGGCCGGGGCCACGGCGGAGGCGGTGGAGGCCGCCGGGGCGCTGGGACTCGACGAGGCGCTCCTGCACCGCACTCCCGGCCGGCTCTCCGGCGGCCAGCTCCAGCGCTGCGCACTGGTCCGGGCGCTGACGGCGCGGCCGGCCCTCCTGGTGTGCGACGAGGTGACCTCGGCGCTGGACACCGTCTCCCGGCAGCGGGTCCTGGACGCGCTGCCCCGTCTGCTCGCCCCCGCCGGAACGGCCCTGCTGTTCGTCAGCCACGATCTGCCCGCGGTGCGTGCGCTGACCACGGAGGCCGTGCTGTTCGAAGGCGGGCGCTGTGTGCGGCGCGGACCCGTGGACGAGGTGCTGCCCGCCGGCTGGGAGCCTGACGGGGTGTCACCGGCGAGGCGGTGAAGTTGTCGTCGTCCGTCGTGCCGATCCCGGCCCGCTCGCAGCATAATGACCCCCATGCCGCATATCTCCGCTCGTCCGGTCCGGGGTTCCTCGCTCTCCTTGTGGTCGAAGGACTCGTTCCTCTCCATCGGTTCCGTGGGGTCCGTGCTGTCCATCGGGTCGGTCGGCAGCGCGCTGTCCATCGGGTCCATCGGCTCCTCGCTCTCCGTCGGTTCGATCGGCTCCGCGCTGTCCCTGGTGTCGCTGGGGTCCATCCAGAGCTCCGGAAGCGCGCTGTCCATCCAGGCACGGCGTTCCGTGATGGCCATCGGCTCCCACCGCGTGATCGGCTCCCCGGGCACGCTCGCGCTGATCGGATCGGGCGCGCTCGCGGTCACCGCCGCGCTCGTCCTGCGTACACGTACCGCTCCCTGAGAAATCCGGCGCCGGAGCGGCGCTGTACGCCGGGCTCAGACCAGGACGGGCAGAGCGGCCGGCCCGCGGACGAGGCGGGTGTTCCGCCACTCCAGCCGGTCCGTGGTCCCGGCGAGCCGGATACCGGGGAAGCGGGTCAGGACCGCGCGCAGGGCGATCCCGGCTTCGAGCTTCGCGAGGGGCGCGCCGACACAGCGGTGGATGCCGTGGCCGAAGCCGAGGTGACCGGTCGCGTCCCGGTCCAGGTCGAGCCGGTCCGGCGCCGGGAAGCGGCCCGGGTCGCGGTTGGCGGCTCCGATGGCCACCAGGACGGGGACGCCTGCGGGGATCTCGGTCGCGCCGAGGGTGACGGCCTCGGTGGTGAACCGGAAGGTGGAGGTGGCGACCGGGGCGTCGAAGCGGAGCAGCTCGTCCAGTGCGCCGGGGACGGCCCCGGGGTCGTCGCGGAGACGTTGCAGCTGGGCCGGGTGGAGCAGGAGGGCCAGGGCGGCGTTGCCGAGGAAGTGCGTGGTCGTCTCGTGGCCGGCGACGAGCAGCAGCACGGCCAGGGAGACCAGCTCCTCCTCGGTGAGCCGGTCCTCGCCGTCGCGCAGGGCGATGAGGCGGTCCAGGAGCGAACCGCCGGGGTGGAGGCGCTTCGAGGCGATGAGGCCGGACATGTAGGCGGCGACGGCGTGCGAGGCGGCGTCGGCGCGCCCGGGCTGTCCGGCGGCGAACAGGTCGGCCGACCAGAGCTGGATCTGCGGCCGGTCGCCCTCGGGAACGCCCAGCAGCTCGCAGATCACCATGACCGGGAGAGGGGCGGCCAGGCCGGCCACGAGGTCCACCGGACCGGTGGCCGGCCACCGGTCCAGCAGCTCGTCGGTCAGCCGGGTGATGAAGGGGGAGAGGCCGGCGACCGCGCCGCTCGTGAACGCACCGGTGACGAACCGGCGCAGCCGGGTGTGCCGGGGCGGATCACTGGCCAGAATGGTGTGGGCGACGGCGGGGTGCAGACGGCGCTGCGACTCCTTCCCGGCGAAGAAGGCGGCGGTGTCCTTGGAGAGCCGGGGATCGCCGAGGGCCTGCCGGGCCTCCGCGTAGCCGGTGACCAGATAGCTGAGGCGTCCGCCGGATCCGGATGCCACCGCCCGCACGGGGCACTCGGAGCGCGTGGCCGCATACGCGGCATAGGGGTCGCGGGCGGACCGGTCGTCCCCGGCGGCGGCGTCGTTCATGGTCTCCGGCTCCCTGGTCAGGACGTACGCGGGAGGAGTTCACCCCATCCGGTGAGCGTACGCCCGCGCGCGGTTGCGGGCCCCGCCGACCGGGTGTACGGAGGGTGAGGTTCGGCGCTGTTTTCGGCTACGGAACGTGGGGGAGCACTGCCCTGGAGATCACCGGAACTCGACGGAAGCGTCGACCGGAATCAAGGGGAGACATGAAGAAGCTGTTCAAGGGGAACGCCGTCCGCACGCTGGCCCGGGCCGCGGCCGTCACGGGGATGACCGTCGCACTCGCCGTGCCCGTCACCGCCGCGGTGGCCGTCGCACCCGCCGCCATCCCGCCGGGACTGTCCTGCGACACCGGCAAGCACGCGATCGACGACTACACGGGGTACGCGCTCTGCAGGAACAACGGGTCGGCCACGCAGGTCTTCTGGGTCCACCTGGTCTGCGGCTGGTCGCCCGACGTGGACGGTGAGCACGTCACGCTGAGGCCCGGCGAGTCCGGGCAGTCGACCGCGCACTGCGCCGGACTCGGCACGGGCATCGGCGAGATCCAAGTACGGCCGTAGGGGACGGACGCGCCCTCGGCGAAGGGGTGCGCCCGTGGGACCTGACGCGGCCTGGGGGCCGCGCCGGGTCCCGATCCGTGTGCGGCGTGCTTGAGCGGGCCCCGCACCCTCGTTACTCTCCGGTAGACCGCGCGGGCGGACTCCGGACGGACCCCGGGGCCGAGGCCCCGGCGGACGTGAGGAGGCGGTGGCGATGTCCTCGGCGGACCCCACGGAGCGGACCGGGCCGGCCAGGCCGGTGGAGCCGCCCGCACAGCCCGGACTCGGTGACTGCGCCCGGGAGCTGGCCGAGGGCGGGGCGACCTCGTCCGGCCTGGTCGCGGCGGCCCTCGCCCGTATCGAGGCGAGCCGGCCCACCCTCAACGCCTTCCGCCAGCTGCGCGCGGAGGCCGCGCTCGCCGAGGCGGCCGAGGCCGACCGGCGGCTCGCGGCGGGGGAGCGGCTTCCGCTGCTCGGGGTGCCTGTCGCCGTCAAGGACGACACCGATGTCGCCGGCATGCCGACCTACTTCGGCTGCGACGGCACGCTCCCGCCCGCCACCGCCGACAGCGAGGCCGTACGCAGGCTCCGGGCCGCCGGGGCCGTCATCGTCGGCAAGACCAACTCCTGCGAGCTGGGCCAGTGGGCCTTCACCGAGGGGCCCGCCTTCGGCGTCACCCGTAACCCGTGGAACACCGGACACACGCCCGGCGGTTCGTCCGGCGGCTCCGCGGCAGCCGTCGCCGCCGGGCTGGTGCCCGCCGCACTGGGCTCGGACGGCGCGGGCTCCATCCGCATCCCCGCCGCGTGGACCCACCTCGTCGGTATCAAGCCGCAGCGCGGCCGGATCTCCGTCCACCCCCACAGCGACGCCTTCCAGGGCCTCACGGTCAACGGCCCCCTCGCCCGTACCGTCGCGGACGCCGCCCTCCTCCTGGACGCCGCCGCCGGAGCGCACCCCCGGGACCACCACCGCCCGCCCTCCGTCGACGCGTCCGCGGCCGCCCGCCGCGACCCCGGCCGGCTGCGCATCGGCCTGTCGCTGCGGCCTCCGCTCACCCTCACCCGCAACGCGCCGCACCCGGAGGTCCTGCGTGCCGTCACCGCGCTCGCCGAGACCCTCGCGCGGCTCGGTCACGACGTCGAGGAGGCCCGCCCCCGCTACGGGCTGATCGGCCTCTCCTTCGTCCCCAGGGCCACCGCGGGCATCGCCGAGCTCGCCGCGCTGCACCCCGAGCCCGCGCTCCTGGACCCCCGCACCCGCAGCGCCCTGCGCACCGGGACCCGGCTCGGCGGCCGGATCGTGCGGGCCGCCCGCGCACGCGAGGTGCGCCAGCACGCCAGGATCGGTGCCTTCTTCGAGGCGGCGCGAGGCGAGGGCGGTCGTACGTACGACGTGCTGCTCACGCCGACCACCGCCGCCCCGCCCCCACGTGTCGGGGAGTTCGACCGGCTCAGCGCCTGGCGCACCGACCTCGCGATGACCTCGGCCTGCCCCTACGCCTGGCCCTGGAACGTCCTGGGATGGCCCGGGGTGAACGTCCCGGCCGGATTCACCCGCGACGGCCTGCCGCTGGGTGCCCAGCTCCTCGGCCCCTCCCGCAGCGAGGCGCGGCTCATCTCGCTCGCCGCCCAGCTGGAGGCCGACCTGCGCTGGTACGAGCACCGGCCGCCCGTGCGGCAGGACCGGGGCCCCGCGACAGGCCCCGCCGGGCAGGAGTGACCGGTTCCGCCGGAATGGGCGCGGGCCACTGTGGAGAGGGGGCCGGTCACGAGATATCTTGATGTCAAGCAATGTTGCAGACGTGGAGCGGAGCACCCGGTGACTGACTCGACCATCATCTATACGCACACCGACGAGGCCCCTGCCCTGGCGACGTACTCGTTCCTGCCCGTCATCGAGGCCTACGCCTCGACCGCGGGTGTCACGGTGGAGCGCCGCGACATCTCCCTGGCGGGGCGGATCATCGCCGGCTTCCCGGAGCGTCTCAAGGCCGATCAGCGTATCGATGACGCGCTCGCCGAGCTCGGCGAGCTGGCCAGGACTCCCGGCGCGAACATCATCAAGCTGCCCAACATCTCGGCCTCGATCCCGCAGCTCAAGGCCGCGATCGCAGAGCTCCAGGAGCAGGGCTACGCGCTTCCCGACTACCCGGACGACCCGCGGACCGACGAGGACAAGGACGTCCGCGCGCGGTACGACAAGGTCAAGGGCAGCGCGGTGAACCCCGTCCTGCGTGAGGGCAACTCCGACCGCCGCGCCCCCGCGTCGGTCAAGAACTACGCCAAGGCCCACCCGCACCGCATGGGCGCCTGGACCGCCGACTCGAAGACCAACGTCGCCACCATGGGCGTCGACGACTTCCGCTCGACGGAGAAGTCCGTCGTGATCTCCGAGGCCGGCTCGCTGCGCATCGAGCTCGCGGGCGACGACGGCACCACCACCGTCCTGCGCGAGTCCGTCCCGGTCCTCGCCGGTGAGGTCGTGGACGCCGCCGTCATGCGCGTCGCCGCGCTGCGCGAGTTCTTCACCGCCCAGGTCGCGCGCGCCAAGGCCGAGGGCGTGCTGTTCTCCGTCCACCTCAAGGCCACGATGATGAAGGTCTCCGACCCGATCATCTTCGGCCACGTGGTCCGCGCCTTCTTCCCGAACACCTTCGCCAAGTACGGCGACGCGCTCGCGGCGGCCGGCCTGACCCCGAACGACGGCCTCGGCGGCATCCTCAAGGGCCTCGACTCCGTGGACGCCGGCGCCGAGATCAAGGCGTCCTTCGAGGCCGAGCTCGCCGAGGGCCCGGCCCTGGCGATGGTCGACTCCGACAAGGGCATCACCAACCTGCACGTGCCGAGCGACGTCATCGTCGACGCGTCCATGCCGGCCATGATCCGCACGTCCGGCCACATGTGGGGCCCGGACGGCAATGAGGCCGACACCATCGCCGTCCTCCCGGACAGCAGCTACGCCGGTGTCTACCAGGTCGTCATCGACGACTGCCGCGCCAACGGCGCCTTCGACCCGTCGACCATGGGTTCCGTACCCAACGTCGGTCTGATGGCGCAGAAGGCCGAGGAGTACGGCAGCCACGACAAGACCTTCGAGGTCCCCACCACGGGCACCGTGCGGGTCGTCGACGCCAAGGGCGACGTCGTGCTGGAGCAGGCCGTCGGCGCCGGTGACATCTTCCGGATGTGCCAGACCAAGGACCTGCCGATCCAGGACTGGGTCAAGCTCGCCGTCACCCGCGCCCGCGCGACCGGCAACCCGGCCGTGTTCTGGCTCGACGAGGGCCGCGCGCACGACGCCAACCTCATCGCCAAGGTCAACACCTACCTGGCCGACCACGACACCGACGGCCTGGACATCTCCATCCGGACGCCGGAGGAGGCCACCGCCTTCTCCCTGGAGCGCATCCGCCGCGGCGAGGACACCATCTCGGTCACCGGCAACGTGCTGCGTGACTACCTCACCGACCTGTTCCCCATCCTCGAGCTGGGCACCAGCGCGAAGATGCTCTCCGTCGTCCCGCTCATGAACGGCGGCGGACTGTTCGAGACGGGCGCCGGCGGCTCCGCGCCCAAGCACGTCCAGCAGTTGGTCAAGGAGGACTACCTGCGCTGGGACAGCCTGGGTGAGTTCCTCGCCCTGGCCGTCAGCTTCGAGCACCTGGCCACCACCACGGACAACGCGCGCGCCAAGGTGCTCGCGGACACCCTGGACCGGGCGACGGGCACCTTCCTCAACGAGGACAAGTCCCCGAGCCGCAAGATCGGTGGCATCGACAACCGCGGCAGCCACTTCTACCTGGCGCTCTACTGGGCCCAGGAGCTGGCGCAGCAGACCGACGACGCCGCGCTCGCCGAGGCGTTCGGGCCGCTCGCCAGGACGCTGTCCGAGCAGGAGCAGACCATCGTCGGCGAGCTCGCCGCCGTCCAGGGCAAGCCGGCCGACATCGGTGGCTACTACCAGCCCGACCCGGCGAAGGCGGAGGCCGTGATGCGTCCGTCGGCCACCTTCAACAAGGCCATCGCGACCCTGGGCTGACCCCGGACCGCACACCGTACGCACGACCGCCCCGGCAGGCTTCCCGCCCGCCGGGGCGGTCGTGCGTACGGGCCCCGGGGCGACCGGGGCCCGGCGGCGCCTACGGCACGCGCGCGGTCCACTCCTCGGTCGCGAACTTCGTCTGCACCAGCTCCTGCGCCCGGGCCAGCTCCTCCGCGGTGATCCCGCCGGTGGTCAGCCCGTAGCGGCCGCGGAAGGAGGCGATCATGTTCTCGATCACCTGCTCCCGGGCGAGGCCGGTCTGGCGGCGGAGCGGGTCGACGCGCTTCTTGGCGCTCCTGGTGCCCTTGTCGGACATCTTCTCCTTGCCGATCCGCAGGACCTCGAGCATCTTCTCGGCGTCGATGTCGTACGACATGGTCACGTGGTGCAGGACCGCCCCGGGGCCGCCGTCGGGGCCGACCATCCGCTTCTGGGCGGCACCGGCGATCTTGCCGGCGTCGGTGGCGATGTCGTTGAGCGGCTGGTACCAGGCCCTGATGCCCATGTCGCCCAGCGCGCCCAGGACCCAGTCGTCGAGGTAGGCGTAGCTGTCGGCGAAGGACAGCCCCGACACCAGAGACTCCGGCACGGACAGCGAGTACGTGATCGTGCTCATGGGCTCGACGAACATGGCACCGCCGCCGGAGACACGGCGCACCACGGTCATCCCGTGGCGCGCCGCCCCCACCGGATCCACCTCGTTGCGCAGGGACTGGAAGCTGCCGATGACGACCGCGGGGGAGGCCCACTCCCAGACGCGCAGGGTCGGGGCCCGCCGTCCCGCGGCCACCTCGGCGGTGAGGACCTCGTCCAGCGCCATGTGCAGGGCCGGGGCCTGCGGCTCGGTGTGCACCAGCTGCCAGTCGTAGTCGCTCCACTCGGTGGCGTGCGCCAGGGCGCGCCGTACGGCGATGCCGACGCCCTCCGCGGTGAGTCCCAGCAGGACGGCCGACTCCGGCAGCGCCGCCGTGATCCGGGCCGCCAGGCCCGCGGTGTCCGTCGACGCGGGAGCGCCCTCCAGGGCCCCGTTGATCGAGAGGATCGCCTCGTCGGGCTCCAGGAAGAAGTCCCCGGCGACGCGCACGTCACGCAGGGCCCCTCCCTCGACGGTCAGATCGACGGTGACCAGCTTGCCGCCGGGGACCTTGTACTCACCGTGCACGGCGGAGTTCCTTCCCGTGCACGGCGTGGACCGGGAGCCTGGTGCTCCGACATCCGGACAACCGTGCACATGCGTCATATCGGACTCTAATGCTCGCTCGTGACGAACGGCTACCGGCCCCTTGCCGGGAAGCCGTACGGACTGCTCTTGTGTATCCGCAGGCCATCGGCACGGGTGGCGGGTCCGGGCGACGGGCCCGCGTTCAGAGGAGTGGCAACGGTATGGGCTCAGCGGCGGATCAGGGGCGGGACGTCCGGGAGACGGGCCCCGAGAGCCTTCCCGAGTGCCTTCCCGAGGGGCTGGCCGACGCGGTCCGCGCGACCGCCGGGGAGATCGCGGAGCTGCTGCGCGGCGCACCTGACAGCGGCGCTCCCGTGCCGGGGCTGGTGTGGACGGTGGGGGAGCTGGCCGCGCACCTCGCCCAGGCCAACGAGCTGATGGCGGAGGTGGCGGCGGGGCGGCCCCACCCCTACGGCGACGGCACTCCGCAGGGCATCGCCGCCGCCAACGAGCAGGCCCTGGCCGCTTTCCGTGAACGGCGGGTGGAGCCGCTGGCCGCGATGATCGAGACACACGCCGGCGCGTGTCTGGACGCGGTGGCCGGGCACCCCGTGGACGAGACGCTGATGACGCCGATGGGCCCGATGAACCGGGCGGTTCTCGGCTCGTACCTCCTGACGCACATGCTGGGCCACGGCTACGACCTGGCCCGCGCGCTGGGGCGTCCGCACATGCTCGACCGCGCCCGGGTCGCGCTGACGCTCCCGTTCATGGTCGAGGCGATGCCACGGGTGACCGACGCCGCGACCACGGCGGGGCTGAACGCCCGCTACGCGGTCCGGCTGTGGGGCGGCGGCCGGTTCGGGGTGACGTTCACCGACGGTACGGCGACCGTGGGTCACGACCTTCCGGACCGCCCGGACTGCACGATCTCCATCGAGCCGGTCACCTTCCTGCTGATGGCCCTCGGCCGCTGCTCACCGGTGGGCGCCATGGCCAGGGGCCGGGTCCTCGCGTGGGGCCGCAAGCCGTGGTGGGGGCCCAGGTTCCCGGAGTACTTCAGGGCTCCCTGAGGCCCGGCGGCTCCGCGGCCGGGCCACGGCTCCGCGGCCGGGGGAAGGCTCCGCGGTCATGGCCGCGGCTCCGTGGAGCGACCGGCTCCGCTTTGGTATACGACCGCGAGGCGGTGTGCGGGGCCCGGTGGCGGGCCCGTGGATGCCGTGTGTCCCGCTGTGGGGCGGCAGCCGGGCTGCCGGCTGCCCGGTCGCCGCCGCTCCGTTATCCGATCGTCAGGTAAAAGCTGTCCGTCATGTGAGCCGACCTCTTGCTTTGCGGACTGTATGCGAAATACGGTCTGCGATATTCCTTGATCACCCCTGGCGGGAGGTAGGCCCCCGTGCGCCGAAAAGCGGTTGCCCTGGTGGCGGTTGCGTTGGTGTCCCTCACCTCGGGCTGCGCGTCGTTGCAGTCCTCGGCGACCGAAGTCGGTGGTGTGCGCATGACCGATGACCGGTCCGTACGCGACGGCGGGACACTCACCGTCGCCCTCAACTCGGATCCGGACAAACTGGATCCCACCCTGGCCCAGACCCTCGTGGGCCGCACGGTCTTCGCGGGCATGTGCGAGAAGCTCTACGACATCGACGAGGACGGCACCTTCGTGCCGCAGCTCGCCGCGTCGCTCCCGACCACCTCGGCCGACGGCCGCACGGTCACCATCGAGCTGCGCCCCGGGCTGAAGTTCAGCGACGGAACCCGGCTGGACGCGGATGCGGTCGTCACCTCGCTGCTGCGCCACCGCGATCTCCCCGGATCGGCCCGCTCCACCGAGCTGGCCCCGGTCACCGAGGCGCAGGCCACCGGACCGCTCACCGTCCGGCTGACGCTCGACCACCCCTACGTCCCGCTGACCGGTGTGCTCGCCGACCGGTCCGGGATGGTGATGTCACCCACCGCACTGAAGAAGTACGGGAAGAACTTCACCAACCACCCTTCCTGCGTCGGCCCCTTCCGCTTCGTCGAGCGCACCGGCGGCGACCGGATCGTGCTGGAGAAGGACCCGAACTACTACGACGCCGGCCGGGTCCACCTGGACGGCGTGATCTACAAGCCGATCCCCGACGGCAACGTCAGGCTCGCCAACCTGCGCTCCGGCGACCTCCAGGTCGGCGACCAGATGGCCCCCGTCGACGTACAGAGCGCCCTGACCGAGCCGAAGCTCCAGCTCTTCAACTCGCCCTCGCTCGGCTACCAGGGCATCGGCCTCAACGTCGGCAACGTCAAGGGCCTCGGGCAGAAGCCCGGGAAGATCGACACCCCGATCGCCCGGGACGTCCGGGTCCGCGAGGCGTTCGAGCTGGCCATCGACCGCGACCTGCTCAACAAGGTCGTCTTCCAGGGGATGTACGAGCCGGCCTGCGGCCCCATCTCCCCGCAGTCCGCCATCGCCCCGGGCGTCGCACCCGAGGACTGTCCCCGGCGCGACGTCGACCGGGCGAAGGAACTGCTGAAGGAGGCCGGGGTGAAGACCCCGGTGAAGATCGAGCTGAAGACGTCCACCACCCCCGAGCAGGGGCGCGTCGGACAGGTGCTCCAGGCCATGGTCAAGGAGGCCGGCTTCGAACTGTCGCTGCGCCCCACCGAGTACGCCACCATGCTCGCCGAGACCGACGCCGGCGACTACGACGTCTTCACCAGCGGCTGGTCCGGCCGGCTCGACCCGGACGGCAACGTCTCCAACTTCCTGAAGACCGCGGGCGCCATGAACGCCTACGGCCTCGGCGACCCGGAGATCGACAAGCTGATCGCCGAGGGCCGCAGCGTCGCGGACCCCGCACGGCGCACCGAGATCTACGACGAGCTCACCCGGCGCGTCCAGGACGCCCACGCCCTGATCTACCTCTACCGGCAGAAGAACTACGTCGTCGCCGGCAAGGACATCGCGGGCATCCACGTCTACGGCGACGGACTGGTCCGGGTCAAGAATGCGGGGTACACCCGATGACGAAGTACCTGCTGACGCGCCTGCGTCAGTCCCTCATCACCCTCTTCCTCGTCAGCGTCGTCGTCTTCGCCGGCATCCGGGCGCTGCCCGGAGACCCGGCGCTCGCGCTGGCCGGCGAGGAACGCAGCCCCGAGGCGCTCGCCGCCATCCGGGAGAGCTACGGGCTGAACGACAACGTCGTCATCCAGTACGGGCGGTTCATCGGGCACGCCCTCACCGGCGACCTCGGCACCTCCTCCCGTACGGGGCTCCCGGTCGCCGACGCGATCGGCCAGGCCCTGCCGGTCACGCTGGAACTGGCCGCGCTCTCCCTGCTCCTGGCGATCGTCGTCGGCATCGGCGCCGGAGTGGTCGCCGCCGTGCGGCGCGGAAAGCCGGAGGAGTGGCTCGCCAACGCCATCGCGCTGATCGGCCTCTCCATCCCGACCTTCTGGCTCGGCATCGTCCTCGTCCTCGGATTCGCCATCGCCATCCCCGTGTTCGCCGCCTCCGGTTACGTACCCTTCGGCACCGATCCCGTCGACAACCTGCGCCGCATGGTGCTGCCGGCCATCGTGCTGGGATCCGGTCTCGCCGCCGTCGTCATGCGGCAGACCCGGGCCGCGATGCTCGACTCGCTCTCCGCCGACTACGTCAGGACCGCCCGCGCCAAGGGCCTGTCCAGGGGATCCGTCGTCGGCGGGCACGCGCTGCGCAACTCGCTGGTCACCGTCGTGACCGTGCTCGGCCTCCAGCTCGGACACCTGATCTCCGGGGCCGTCGTCACCGAGCAGATCTTCGTCCTCCCCGGCTTCGGCAAGCTCACCATCGACGCGGTCTTCACCCGCGACTACGCGACACTCCAGGCCGTGGTGCTCTGCACCTCGGCCGCGTACATCCTCATCAACCTGCTGGTCGACGTGGTCTATTCGGTCATCGACCCGCGCATCCGGCTCGGAGGTGCCCGGTGACCACCGCGACCACAGCGCTCCCCACCCCACCCCGGGCGAGCGAGCGGAAGGCCGGCGGCGGCAAGCTGCGGGCCCTGCGCAGGAACAAGCTCGCCCTCACCGGCGGGATCATCGCCGCCGTCTTCGTCCTGACCGCCCTGTTCGCCCCGCTCGTCGCCCCGTACGACCCGTCGCAGCCCGACTTCGGCAACGTACTGGCCGAGCCGAGCGCCGCGCACTGGCTCGGCACGGACGACCTCGGGCGCGACCAGCTCTCCCGCATCGTCCACGGCGCCCGCGCGTCCATGCAGGTCGGGCTCGTCGCCGTGGTGCTGGCCTTCCTCGTCGGCGTACCGCTGGGGCTGCTCGCCGGGTACTACGGCCGGTTCGCGGACACCGCGGTGTCCCGGCTGACCGACACCATGCTGGCGTTCCCCTTCCTGGTGCTCGCCGTCGGACTCGCCGCGATCCTCGGCCCGTCGCTCACCAACGCGACCATCGCCATCGGCATCTCGCAGATCCCCGCCGTCATCCGGATCACCCGGGCCGAGACCCTGCGGCTCAAGCACGTCGACTACGTCGCCGCGGCCGTGGCCAACGGGGGCGGCGACGGCACCGTCCTCTTCCGGCACATCCTCCCCAACGCCACCTCCGCCCTCATCGTCCAGGCCACCGTGGGCATCCCCGCCGCGATCATCGGCGAGGCGCTGCTGAGCTTCCTCGGCCTCGGCGTCCAGCCGCCGAACCCCTCGCTCGGTGTGATGCTCTCCGGCGCCCAGTCCTTCCTGGCGCCCGCACCCTGGCTAGCCGTCTTCCCCGGCCTCGCGATCGTCGCGGCGACGCTGGCCTTCAACCTGCTCGGCGACGGCCTGCGTGACGTCCTGGACCCCCGAGGAGCCACCCGATGACCGAGACCGTCCTCGAACCCGTACGGAAGACGCCGGCCGAACCCGCGCTGAGCGTGCGCGACCTGTCGGTCTCCTTCCACTCCGACACCCGCACCGTGCACGCCGTCGACGGCGTCTCCTACGACGTGGCACCCGGCGAGGTCCTCGCCGTGGTGGGGGAGTCGGGCTGCGGGAAGTCCGTCACCTCGATGGCGGCCATGGGCCTGCTCCCGCCGACCGCCCGCATCGGCGGCTCCATCAGGCTCGGCGGACGCGAGCTGGTCGGCGCGTCCGAGAAGGAACTCCAGAAGGTCCGCGGCAAGGACATCGCGATGATCTTCCAGGAGCCGATGACCTCGCTGAACCCGGTCCTCACCATCGGCCGGCAGATCGGCGAGGTGCTGCGCAGGCACCAGGGGCTGAGCCGCAAGGAGGCCAAGGCCCGCGCCGTGGAACTCCTCGAACTCGTCGGGATCCCGGCGCCCGCCCGCAGGATCGACGAGTACCCGCACCAGCTCTCCGGCGGCATGCGCCAGCGCGTCATGATCGCCATCGCGGTGGCCTGCGACCCGGCCGTCCTCATCGCCGACGAACCGACGACCGCACTGGACGTCACCGTGCAGGCCGGCATCCTCGAAGTACTCCAGTCCCTGCGCGAACGCCTCGGCACCGCCATCGTCCTGGTCACCCACGACCTCGGGGTCGTCGCCGACGCGGCCGACCGGGTGCTCGTGATGTACGCCGGGCGCGCCGTCGAACAGGCCCCGGTGCACGACCTGTTCGCCGCCGGCCGGCACCCCTACACCCGCGGCCTGCTCGGCGCCGTGCTGCGGCCCGGCGGCGAGGGCAAGCGCCGGCTGCCCGAGATCCCCGGCCTGGTCCCCAGCCTGGACAGCCAGCCCGACGCCTGTACGTTCGCACCCCGCTGCTCCCGCGCCGACGACACCTGCACCGGAAGCCGCCCCGGCCTCCGCGCCGTCGACCGGGAGGCCGGAGCGGACGCCTCGCACCGGGCCGCCTGCTGGCACCCGTACGCCGAGGCCGACACCGACACCGGGACCGGCCCCGGAACCAGCGCCGCAGCCCAGGAGGCCGGAGAGTGACCACCGCACAGACCGTCCCCGCCCCGCGCGAGGGCGCCGACACCACGCCGCCGCCGGTCCTGGAGATCAGCGGCATGGAACGCCACTTCGGCGCCTCCGGCGGCGGCACCGTCCGGGCCGTCGACGGGGTCTCCATCACCATCGGCCGCGGCGAGGTCGTCGGCCTCGTCGGCGAGTCCGGCAGCGGCAAGTCGACCGTCGGCCGGTGCGCCGTACGCCTCGACGAACCCACCGCCGGCACCGTCCACATCAACGGCACCGACGTCAGCCACCTCTCCCGCCGCGCGCTGCGCCCCCTGCGCAAGGACTTCCACCTGGTCTTCCAGGACCCGTCGTCCTCGCTGGACCCGCGCATGAC
This sequence comes from Streptomyces sp. NPDC104381, assembly GCF_055583745.1. Taxonomy (NCBI): domain Bacteria; kingdom Bacillati; phylum Actinomycetota; class Actinomycetes; order Kitasatosporales; family Streptomycetaceae; genus Streptomyces; species Streptomyces sp. NPDC104381. The sequence continues at coordinate 279,938 of NZ_JBVJNK010000002.1, read as the reverse complement.
CGTCGGCCAGATCATCGCCGAGCCCATCCGGCTGCACCGCCGGGACCGCCGACAGAACAGAGCAGCCGTACGGGAACGCGTCGAGCAGCTCCTCGGCCAGGTCGGGCTCCGCCCCGAGCACGCCGACCGGCACCCCCACGAGCTGTCCGGCGGGCAGCGCCAGCGCATCTCCATCGCCCGCGCCCTGTCCTGCGACCCCGACCTGGTCGTCGCCGACGAACCCACCTCCGCGCTCGACGTCTCCGTCCAGGCGTCCGTGCTGAACCTGCTGGCCGACCTCCAGCGCGACCGGGGCTTCGGCTGCCTGTTCATCACCCACGACCTGGCCGCCGTCGAGTTCCTCGCCGACCGGATCGCCGTGATGTACCTCGGTCAGATCGTCGAACAGGCCCCGACGGCCGAGCTGTTCGCCGCGCCCAAGCACCCCTACACCCAGGCCCTGCTCTCCGCCGCCCCGGTCCCCGACCCGGTCGCCCAGCGCTCCCGCGAACGCATCGTGCTGCACGGAGAACTCCCCAGCCCCCTCGACCCGCCCGCCCGTCGCCCGACCACCACCCCGGCCGGAGGCCCTACGGGCCGCGTGTTCGATGGCTGCCGCTTCCACACCCGCTGCCCCCTCGCCGTCGACCGGTGCCGCACCGAGGTCCCCGCCCTGCGCGAGGTCCCCGGCGGCCGGCAGGTCTCCTGCCACCTGGTCACCGACGACGGCACCGCCCCGGACGCAGCCGCCGTCTGACCTGCCCTGTCCGGGGCCCGCGTCCCGTACGTACGATCCGCAAGGCACCACAGAAATTCCGCACGCCGCAGCAAGGAGCCGCACCCGTGTTCACCACCCGCCCCACCCTCCAGGGCACCTTCGGCATGGTGTCCTCCACCCACTGGCTCGCCTCGCAGTCCGCGATGGCCGTCCTGGAGGACGGCGGCAACGCCTATGACGCGGCCGTCGCCGCCGGCTTCGTCCTGCACGTCGTCGAACCGCACCTCAACGGCCCGGCCGGGGAGGTCCCGATGATCCTCGCGCCGAAGGACGGCGAGGTACGGGTGCTGTGCGGCCAGGGCCCCGCCCCGGCGGGCGCCTCCGCCGCGCACTACCGCTCGCTCGGCCTCGACCTGGTCCCCGGCACCGGCCCGCTCGCCGCCGCCGTACCGGGCGCCTTCGACGCCTGGATGCTGCTGCTGCGCGACCACGGCACGAAGACCCTCGCCGAGGTCCTGCGCTACGCGATCGGTTACGCCGAGGACGGCCACGCCCCCGTCGAGCGCGTCGGCCAGACCGTGGAGACCGTCCGCGAGCTCTTCGAGACCGAGTGGCCGACCTCCGCCGAGGTCTACCTCCCGGGCGGGAAGGCCCCCGAGCCCGGCAAGCTGTTCCGCAACCCGGCCCTCGCCGCCACCTGGCGCCGCCTCGTGGCCGAGGCCGAGGAGAAGGGCGGCGAGGACCGCGAGGCCCAGATAGACGCCGCCCGCGCCGTCTGGAGCACCGGGTTCATCGCCGAGGCGCTGGTCCGCCAGGCCGCCGTGCCCACCATGGACACCAGCGGCACCCGCCACACCGGCACCCTCACCGCCGCCGACCTGGCGGGCTGGTCCGCGACGTACGAGGCGCCCGCCACCTACGAGTGGAACGGCTGGACGCTGGCCAAGGCGGCCGGCTGGAGCCAGGGCCCCGCCTTCCTCCAGCAGCTCGCCCTCCTCCCGCCCGAGCTCCCCGCCTACGGCTCCGCCGACTACGTCCACCTGCTCGTCGAGGGGTGCAAGCTGGCGATGGCCGACCGCGAGGCCTGGTACGGCGACGCCACCGACGTCCCGCTCGGCACGCTGCTCTCCGACGCGTACAACGACGAGCGCCGCGCCCTGATCGAGGACACCGCCTCCCTGGAGCTGCGCCCCGGCAGCCCCGGGGGCCGCACCCCGGTGCTCAGCGCGCACGCCCACGCCGTCGCCGCCGGCGAGTCGGGCTTCGACGCCATGGGCATCCCGGTGGCCGGCGCCGGAGAGCCCACAGTCGCGAAGGAGGGCGCGGGCGAGCCGACGGTCACCGCCGACCGCGTGGGCGAACCCGCCGTCGCCAAGGACGGCTCGACCCGCGGCGACACCTGCCACCTCGACATCGTCGACCGCTGGGGCAACATGGTCGCCGCCACGCCCAGCGGCGGCTGGCTCCAGTCCAACCCGGTCGTGCCCGAGCTGGGCTTCCCGCTCGGCACCCGGCTGCAGATGGCCTGGCTCGACGAGGGCCTGCCGAACACCCTGACCCCCGGCCGCCGCCCGCGCACCACCCTGACGCCGTCCCTCGCCCTGCGCGACGGCGTGCCCGTCATGGCGTTCGGCACCCCCGGCGGCGACCAGCAGGACCAGTGGCAGCTGCACTTCTTCCTCGCCGTGGCGCTGCGCGCCCGGGTCCGCGGCGGCCTCGACCTCCAGGGCGCCATCGACGCCCCGAACTGGCACAACGACAGCTTCCCCGGCTCCTTCTTCCCGCGCGGGATGCGCCCCGGCAGCGTCACCGTCGAGGAGGGCATGGACCCGGAGGTCGTCGAAGAGCTGCGGCGCCGGGGCCATGACGTGACCGTCGGCGACCCGTGGTCCGAGGGCCGGATGTGCGCCGTCGCCCGGGACCCGGAGACCGGAGTCCTGTCCGCCGCCGCCAATCCGCGCGGCATGCAGGGGTACGCGGTCGGCCGCTGACCTCCTGCCCGGAGCGCCCCCGGCGGGCCGTGCTTAGCTGGAGTCATGATCGATGACTTCGTGTACGGGACCGCCGGGGAAGCCGGACAGCTGGCCGAGGTGGAAGCCGTGGTGCGCGCGGCGGCCGCCGCCGAGATCCTGCCGCGCTACCGGCAGCTGGCCGCCCACGAGATCGTCGAGAAGAGCGGCCCGCACGACCTGGTCACCGCCGCGGACCGGCTGGCCGAGGAGTACCTCACCGACGCCCTGACCCGGCTGCTGCCCGGTTCGGTGGTCGTCGGCGAGGAGGCCGTCCACGCCGACCCCGCCGTCTACGACGCCCTCGGCGGCGACGCACCCGTGTGGATCGTCGACCCGGTCGACGGCACCCGGCAGTTCGTCCACGGCGAACCCGGCTTCTGCACCCTGGTGGCCCTGGCGCTGCACGGCGAGGTGTACGCCTCGTGGACGTACGCCCCCGTCCTCGACGAGCTGGCCATCGCGGTGCGGGGCCGGGGTGCCACGCTCAACGGCACCACGGTGCGCAGCGGTTCGCCCGCGCCCGGCGCCGTCCTCAAGGTGGCCATGTCGCACCCCGACTACACCTCCGACGCCCAGAAGCGCGCCCTGCTCGGGCTGCGGACCGACGGCATCGACGCCCGCGCGTGCGGATCGGCGGGCCTGGAATATCTGGCCGTCGCGTGCGGCGCCTCCGACGCCGTCGCCTTCAACTGGGAGTTCGCGTGGGACCACGCGGCGGGCCTCCTCCTGGTCACCGAGGCGGGCGGCGCCCAGTCGACGCTCTCCGGAGTCCCGTACCGCATCACCGGAGGAAACGATCTGCCGTTCACCGCGGCGAGGGACGAGGCCACGGCCGGGAGGATCCTCCAGGCGCTGAGGGCGGGCGGCGAAGGCTGACCACGGCCCACGAACGGCTGTGGCCGGTACGGGTGTTCCGTACCGGCCACGACTCACTTCGTACGTGCCCTACCTGACGCCGGCCGCCCGCTTCCGGACGGCGTAGAAGATCCCGCCGCCCGCGACCAGCGCCGCCGCCGACGCTCCCACCAGGGGGAGCGAGGAGCTGGAACCGGTCGCCGCGAGGTTGCCGCCCGTCGCCGTCTGCGGGACGGAGCCGCCCGACGTGGAACCGCCGGACGAGGAACCGCCGGACGTACCGGACGTGGAACCACCGGACGTGGAACCGCCCGTCGAGGATCCCTCGGTCGAGGAGCCGCCGGACGTGGAGCCACCGGTCGAGGAGCCGCCCGTCGTGCCGGCGCCGGCGTCGACGACGATGTCGGCGGTGTCGTTGGCGGCGTTCTCGTCGAACGGCCTGTCCGCCCCGGCGAAGGAGACCTTCCCGGTCGCACCCTCGACGGTCTTGTCGATCCGCAGGACGAACGGGTACGTCTCGCCGCGACCCGGGTTCACCCACGACTGCGAGGTCCCGCAGGTGTAGTGCGTCTTGGAGACCGGGCTGCAGAAGTCGTGCGCCTTCACGACCGACGTGCCCGGCGGTATCCGGACGTCGACGGTGGCGGCCCCCTGGCCCAGCTCGCGATAGACCCAGGCCGGGCCGTCGTTGACGAACTTCACCGAGGCGGTGACCTTGTCGCCCACCTTGCCCTGGAGCCGGGCGCCGGTCACCGCGAAGTCGGCGGTGTTGACGGCGGTGACGTCCGCGGAGGAGGACGCCTCGCCGTGGCCCGCCCGGTCCGCGTCGGTCGCCTCCCCCTTCTCGACCAGCTTCAGCGGGGCGCCCGTGCCGGGCACCGGGTCGGACCCCCCGTTGTCGGACGATCCCGGATCCGTCGCGTCGACGCTCACACGGACCTTGTCGTACAGCGCGCTGTCCTGCGCCTTCAGGCCGATCGGCTGCTCCGGCACGTAGAGGACACCGGGCTTCAGCGGCTGCTCGACGGCACACACCGCGACGGCCTTCTCCGGTTCCTCGTCGGCGGACGACTCGGTCGAGTACAGGCAGTTCCCGTAGGAGTCCGCCGCGGCCAGGCCCGAGGTGACGGTGTAGGTCACCCACACCTTGCCGACCTCCTCGGTGCCCTTGTTCAGCACCGAGAACGGCACGTCGACGCCGCTGCCCGGCTGCGCACCCGTGATCGGCGCCAGCTTCCCGATCCCGAGGTCCGGCTCCGCCGCCACTGCGACGGCGGGCAAGGAAGCGAGCCCGGTCAGCGTGGCGGCGGCGAGTACACCGACCGCGGCGCGCGAAGGACGGCGGCCGGGAAGAGTGTGAGTCATAGAAGTTCCCTCGTCGTGGCGTGCGGTGTGAATGCCGTCTCCGGCACATCACTTACCTGAAGATCAGACGCTCCCGGCCGTCGAACGGTTGCACCCACCACGCACTTCGGCGGTTCACCCGTCCGGGTGTACGCCGCTCCCGCCCGTGGCCGGCGAGTCGCCGTCCAGCACCGCCCGGACGTCACGTACGACCCCCGCCGCCGTCTCCACGGCGGCCGCGTCCAGGCCCCGCAGGGCCGCCGACACCCGGTCCGCGAAGTCCACGGGGGTGCCGGGCAGAGATGCGGCGGAGGCGAGCGCCCCCTTCTCGTTCAGGCACCAGACGCGGTGGTGGGCGTGCAGGGCCTGGGCCAGCACCCCGAAGGCCTTCGCCAGACAGAGGGACACATGGAGCGTGTCCCCCGACGGGGCCGACTTGCGGGCGGAGGCCACGGAGAAGTCCGACTCCCACACCGCGGCGGTCAGCGCCCGGCGCAGCGGCTCCGGGTAGGCGCGCACCGCCTCCTGAAGGGATGCCAGGTCACCGCCCGGGTCCTCCAGCACCCGGCCGAGGGCGACCTCACCCACGTAGCAGGGGGACCAGAAGCCCAGCGGGTGGCCGGGCTGGACGCCCACCTCGTACCGGCCCTCACGGCAGTCCGACCACACCGACTCCACCCGGTCCAGATCGCGCAGGATCCAGTCGACGGCGACTCCGTCCACGGTCAGCCACGCGCCGCCGTTCACCCAGGGCCCCCACCCGCCGGGGCCCGCCACCTCGGCCGGTGCGCCCTGGACCTCGGACGCCAGAGCGGTGAGCGCCTCCAGGTCGGGGACGCCCCGGTAGTACAGGCCCAGATCCCAGTCGGAATCGGGGCGGTGGGTGCCGCGGGCCCGGCTGCCGCCCAGGGCGACGGCCTCGATGCCCGACAGCCGGCTGAGCCGGGAGGCCATCGCGGCGACGGAGGGAGAGGGTGCGTGTGCGGGCGTCATCGAGCGCGAGGCTACCCGGGGGTCCGTTGTCGGCGTACATGAATATCCTGGGTGCCCTGGCCATCGGCTGACGAAGGAGTCCGAAGGTGCCATCGATGCTGGATGCCGTCGTCGTGGGGGCGGGCCCGAACGGGCTGACAGCCGCCGTCGAGCTCGCGCGCCGAGGATTCGCCGTAGAGGTGTTCGAGGCGGGGGACACCGTCGGGGGCGGTGCCCGCACCGAGGAGCTGACCCTTCCCGGCTTCCGCCACGACCCGTGCTCCGCCGTGCACCCCCTGGGCATCGGATCCCCGGCGTTCCGGGCCATGCCGCTGGCCCGGCACGGCCTCGAATGGCTTCAGGCGCCCCTCTCCCTCGCCCACCCCTTCCCGGACGGATCGGCCGCGGTGCTCACCGGATCCGTCGGCGAGACCGCCATGTCGCTGGGCGCGGAGGACGCCGGCGCCTACCGCCGGCTGGTCGCCCCCTACACCGGCCACTGGGACACCCTCGCCCAGGACTTCCTGCGCACCCCCTGGGACGGCCTGCCCAAGGACCCCTACCGCTGGGCACGCTTCGGACTGGACGCGGTCCAGCCGGCCACGCTGCTCTCCCGCCGTTTCCGGGGGGAGAAGGCGCGCGGGCTGATCGCGGGCCTCGCCGGGCACGCCATCGCCCCCGCGAGCGGCATCGCGACCGGCGGGATCGCCCTGCTCTTCGCGCTCGCCGCGCACGAGAACGGCTGGCCGGTGCCGCGCGGCGGCTCGCAGGCCATCTCCGACGCCCTCGCGGCCTTCCTGCGCGAACAGGGCGGCACCGTCCGTACGGGGGTCGAGGTCCGGCGCCTCGACGAACTGCCCCCCGCGCGGGCGTACGTCTTCGACACCTCACCGACCGCGCTCGCCCGGATCGCCGGACTCGGCGGCGCCTACGACCACTACCGCTACGGGCCCTCCTGCTTCAAGATCGATTACGCGCTGTCGGGCCCCGTCCCCTGGACGGCGGAGGAGGCCCGGCGCGCCGGCACCGTCCATGTCGGCCCCTCCGCCGCCGAGATCGACGCGGCCCTGCGCGCCGCCGTGGCCGGCCGCCCCCCGCGCGTCCCCTTCCTGATCACCGCGCAGCCCAGCATCGTCGATCCGACCCGCGCCCCCGAGGGCCGCCATGTCTTCTGGGTGTACGGGCATGTCCCGTCCGGCTGGGAGGGCGACGCCACCGACGTGATCGAGCGGCAACTGGAGCGGTTCGCCCCCGGGTTCCGCGACCTCGTCCTGGCACGGGCGGTCGCCGGACCGCCCACCCTCGCCCTGCGCAACGCCAACTACGTCGGCGGGGACATCGCCACCGGGGCGTTCACCGGCCTCCAGACGGTGCTCCGGCCCAAGCTCGCCCGCGTGCCCTACGCCACCGCGCACCCCGCCGTCTTCCTCTGCTCGTCGGCCACCCCGCCCGGCCCGGGAGTGCACGGCATGTCGGGACACCACGCGGCCAGGGCGGTGTGGCGCCGCCTGAGGGCGGGCTGAGAGCCGGAGCCGCTCAGCCGGCCGCCGCGAGCACGGTCGTACGGCCGCCGAGCACCCGGGAGAAGGTGTCGGTCACCTGGGCGAGCGCCTCGGCCGTACCGGGTGCGACGGTCAGCGTGCCGTCCTCGCCGGCGGTGATGTCCTTGTCGAGCGTGAACCACCCCGGGACGATGTGCGCCGCGCCCATCGAGCTGAGCACCGGGCGCAACGCGTAGTCGATCGCCAGCACATGGGCCGTGCTGCCCCCGGTGGCCAGCGGAAGCACGGTCTTGCCGGTCAGCGCGAACTGCGGGAGCAGGTCCAGCAGCGTCTTCAGCAGCCCGGAGTAGGCGGCCTTGTAGACCGGGGTGCCGATGACCACACCGTCGGCCTGCTCGAACAGAGCGGTGGCCTCGACGACGGCGGGGTGCCGGAAGTCGGCGCCGAGGAGCGCCTCGGCGGGCAGGGTGCGTACGTCCAGCGGCGTCACGTCGTGGCCCTGCTGCCGGAGCCGGTCGTCCAGATGACGCAGGAGCCGGGCGGTGCGGGAGGTGGCGGACGGGCTGCCGGACACGGACAGGATGGTGGCCATGAGGGGACCTTTCTCTACAGGACGGACGTACCGGACGGGGCGGTGCTACCAGGCGCTCGAATCGACCGTGACGACCGGCACCAGCGCGTTGCGCACGGTCTCCAGGAAGGTGACGACCTCCGCCGCCACCGAACGGTGCTGCATGTCGTTGAGGACGTCGTGGTGCGCGTCCCGCACCACCGAGAGCCGGGCGCGCGGCAGCGACTTCGCCGTACGCACGAGGGCCTCGCGGTCCGCGAGCGGATCGGCGTCGCCGGTCAGGAGCAGCACCGGGACGTCGATGCCACCGCCGTACGCCGCCGCGAGCAGGGCCTGGGGCACCGCCTCGTCGAGCGCGCCGCGCCGGATGCCGGAGTCGCCGGTGAGCGTGCCCCGGTGGGCGGGGCAGGCGGTACGCACGTCGAGCTCGTCCTCCCAGCCGCCGACGGGGGCGGCGCTGCCGCCGGGGATTCCGGCGAGGACGACGGCGTCCGGCCGCAGGGCCGACGGTGCGTCCGGCCTGCCGAGGAGGGCGGCGACGGCGGCGGCACCGGTGTCCGCCCCCACCAGCACCAGCGGCCGGACGAAGCCGTCCTCGTCACCGGCCGCGTCCTCGGCGGCGCCGGCGAGCCGGTCGCCGAAGCGGGTCAGCGCGCCGCTCAGGTCGTCGGCGCCGAGGTCGGGGGCGTCGATGACGCGGACGCGGTAGGCGTCGGCGGCCAGCCGCCTGCCGAGCCGGGTGTAGGTCGCCCGGGTCTCGCCCCGGCCGGGCACCACGAGGACGGTGCCCCGGGTGCGGAGGCCCTCGGGGGCGTGGAAGTCGGTGTACTCGGTCATCTCAGGTCTCCTGCGCGGACGCATGCGACCGCGGGTGCGGGTGGGGGCGGTTGAGGTTCGCGGACCGGTGGGGGTGCGCGGGACGGTGGGGGTTCATGGGCCGCATCAGCTGCTCACGGACCGGCGCGCGACGGTGTGGCGGTTCTCCGGCACGGGCAGCCCGAGATTGCCGCGCAGGGTGTCGGCCTCGTACTCGGTCCGGAAGAGGCCGCGCTTCTGGAGGAGCGGCACCACACCGTCGACGAAGCGGTCGAGGTCGTCGTTGTTGCGGAAGGCCAGATTGATGCCGTCCAGGGTGCCGGCGTCGTACCACTTCTCGATGGTGCCGGCGACGGTCTCCGGCGCCCCGACGAACGGGGAACGCTTGAACGCGTTGACGGAGTCCGCTACTTGACGCAACGTCAGACCCTCGGCCCTGGCGCGCTCGATGATCTTCCCGGCGCCCGTCCGGCCGCCCTTCTCGGCGAGGTGGGCGACGTCCGGGAACGGCGCGTCCAGATCGTGCACGCTGAAGTCGTACGCGCCGAAGGACCGGCCCAGGAGCGCGAGGTTGCTCGCGAAGTCGTTGTCCTCCTCGAAGATCTCCCGCTCCCGGCGCCGGGCCTCCTCGTCGGTGGCGCCGACGATCGGGCCGCCGTGGATGAAGACCTTGATGTGGTCGGGGTCGCGACCGTAGGCGGCGGTCCGCCTCTTGATGTCCGCGTAGTACTCCTGCGCCGACTCCAGCGTGCCGCCCGGTGCGTAGATGCCCTCGGCGACGCGTGCGGCGAGGTCGCGGCCCTCCTCGGAGACCCCGGCCTGGAAGATGACCGGCTGCCCCTGCGGCGACCGGGAGATGTTGAGCGGCCCGGCGACCTTGAAGTGCTCCCCGGCGTGCTCCAGCGCGTGCAGCCTGGACGGGTCGAGGAAGACGCCCCGCTCCACGTCGGCCGGGAAGGCGTCGTCCTCGTAGGAGTCCCACAGCCCCTGGGCGACCCGCACGGACTCCAGGGCGCGGCCGTAGCGGGTGGTGTAGTCGAGGTGTTCGTCGAGCCCGTAGTTCCTGGACGTACCGGTGTCGAAGCTGGTCACCACGTTCCACCCGGCGCGCCCGCCGCTGATGTGGTCGAGGGAGGCGAACCGACGGGCCAGGTTGAACGGCGAGTTGTACGTGGAGCTCGCCGTGCCGACCAGGCCGAGGTGCTTGGTGTGGGTGGCGACGGCGGAGAGCAGGGTCAGCGGCTCCAGCCGGTTCAGGTAGTGCGACGGGTAGGTGGAGTTGATGAACTGGCTGTCGACGACGAACAGCGCGTCGAAGAGGGCGTGTTCGGCGGCCTGCGCCTGCTGGATGTAGTAGTTGATGTCGATGCTGGCGTTCTTCGCGACGAGCGGGTCCTTCCACAGGCCGTGCTGGCCGGGGCCGCCGACGCCGTAAGGGTGCAGTGCGAGATGGATCCTGCGGGACATGGGTGTTCCTCTCAGTGGTGCGGGGGGACGGGCGGGTGCCGGGCGGTCAGCCGGCCAGCTGTGCGCGCAGGGCCTCCCGCTCGGAGCGGTCGGCGGTCCGCGAGTGCAGCGTCGGCGCGGAACCCACGAGCAGGCGCGTGTACACGTGTCGCGGGTGGTTGACGACGTCACGGGCGGCGCCCACCTCGACGAGCTCCCCCCTGTAGAGCACGGCGATGCGGTCGGCGGTCCCCGCGATGGAGCCGAGGTCGTGCGAGATGAAGACGAGGGACGTCCCGGCGGCGCGGAGCTCCTTGAGGATCTCCAGGACCTGGACGCGGTTGGCGGAGTCCAGGGCGCTGACCGGCTCGTCGAGGATGACCAGGGCGGGCTCCGTGACCAGGGCGCGGGCCACGGCGACGCGCTGGCGCTGGCCGCCCGAGAGCTCGCCCGGCAGCCGCCCGAGCAGCTCTTCGGAGAGGTGGACCCGGTCCAGGAACGCGCGTGCCCGCTCCATCGCCTCCTTGCGCGGCACCCCCTGGACGAGGAGCGGTTCGGTCAGGGAGTCCTCGACGGTGAGGTCCGGGTCGAGGCTGCGCAGCGGGTCCTGGAAGACGTACTGGACGACGCCCCGGCGGCGCAGGGCGCGCCACCGGCGGTTGCCGTACCCGGTGACCTCCTCGCCGCCGACCCGGATCGAGCCGGCCGAGGCGCGTACGAGGCCGAGCACGGCGCGGGCCAGCGTGGACTTCCCCGAGCCCGTCTCGCCGATGACGCCGACGGTCTCCCCGGGCGCCACGCTCAGCGAGACGCCCCGCAGGGCGCTCCGGCCCCGGCGGCCCCGGCCGTAACGGACCTCCAGGCCCTCGACGGCCAGGACGGGGGCCGGCGCGGCGGTCTCCCCGGCGGCGGGGCCGGCCTCGGGCGACGCGGTGGTCATGACGCCTCCTTCGGGGTGAGGAACTTGTCCAGGCCGTACTGCTCGTGCTCGGCCATGAGCAGCCGGGTGTACGGGTGCTGCGGGTCGTGCAGCACCGACCGCGTCGGGCCCTGCTCCACCACCTCGCCCTGCCGCATCACCAGCACCTCGTCGCACAACTGGGCGACGACGGCCAGATCGTGGGAGACGACGACGAGCGCCAGGCCGGTGCGCTCGCGCAGTTCGGCCAGCAGGTCGAGGATCTCGGCCTGGACCGTGACGTCGAGGGCGGTCGTCGCCTCGTCGGCGATGAGGGCCCGGGGCTCCACGGCGATCGCCGCGGCGATCAGGACGCGCTGGAGCATGCCGCCCGACAGCTCGTAGGTGTACTGGCCGTAAACCAGCTCCGGGTCCCGCAGCCGTACCGCCCCGAGCAGTTCGAGTGCCTGCCGGCGGGCCTCGCGCCGCTTCACGCCCTTCTTGACCCGGATGACCTCGGCGATCTGGGCGCCCACCCGGATCGACGGGTTGAGGTAGGACGCCGGGTCCTGGAAGACGGCGCCGATCGTGGTGCCGCGCAGGGCGGTCCACTGCCGGGGCGTCAGGGACGCGATGTCGGTGCCGTCGATCTCGACGGATCCTCCCGAGACCTCGAAGTGCGGGGGCAGGATGCCCAGCACCGCCCGGCAGGTGAGCGTCTTGCCGCTGCCGGACTCGCCGACGATGCCGACCGTCCTGCCGGGGGTGAGTTCGAAGCCGACGCCGTGGACGATCTCCCGGCCGGTGGCCAGGTCGCTGATGCGTACGTCGCGTACGGCGATCACCGGGGGAGCGGCGGGGACGGGCGGCGCCTGCTGCGGGGCTGTGCCGGCGGCGGTGTTCTGGGACAGCGTCCTCATCGGGAACCTCCCACGGGGACGGGGGCGGACGAGCCCGTACGGGATGAGGCGTCGCGCCGCTTGACCAGGGCGCGGCCCGCCTCACCGGAGACGTCGCGGATGGCGTCGGCGAGCAGGTTGCACGCCCAGACGGTGACCATGATCAGCAGGGCGGGCGCCACCGGGGCCCAGGGCTGGTGGCTGAGGTAGCCCAGGTCGGAGGCGAGCAGACCGCCCCAGGTGGGAGCCGGGGGCTGGACGCCGATCCCGAGGAAGGTCAGGCTGGAGACGATGACGAAGCCCACGCCGACGGTCTGCGCGAGGGCCACCGCGATCGGCGGCAGCACCTTGACCCAGACATGGCGGCGTACGACCCAGCCGACCGAGGCCCCGGAGATGATCGCGGCCTCCACGTACGGCGAGCGGGCCACGGCCAGGGTGGCCGCCCGGGACACCCGGTAGAAGAGCGGGGAGACCAGGGCGCCCGTGACGAGCATGGCCTGGGTGATGCCGTTGCCGAGGAGCGCGATCACCGCGATGGCGAACAGCAGGAACGGCAGGGCCACCAGGGTGTCGGCCAGCCGGAGGGTCAGCCATTCGAAGACCCGGCCCGAGTAGACCGACAGGATGCCCGGGACGGCCCCGACGACCAGAGCCATCAGGGCGACCTCCAGCGAACCGAGCACACTGATCCGCGAGCCGTCCAGGAGGCGGCTGAACACATCACGGCCCAGGTAGTCCGTCCCCAGCCAGTGGGCGCCCGAGGCCGATGCCAGGGTGTTGTCGCTGGTGGCCAGCGGATCCTGCGGGGCGAGCCACGGACCGCAGACGGCGAGCAGGGCGATCAGCACGAGGATGCCCACGGCGATCCGGCCGGAGGTGAGTGAGAGGACACGGCGCAGCATCGTCAGACCCCCCGCTGGGATGCCGGCATCACACGCGCCAGCACCAGGTTGATGATCAGGTTGAAGGAGACGACCAGCACGATCGACACCACGAGCACGCCCTGCACCGCCGGCACGTCACCGGCCTGGGCCGAGTCGTTGGCGAACCGTCCGAAGCCCTGGAGGCCGAAGATCCACTCCGTGACGACGGAGGCGCCGACCAGCGCCGGGAACTTCTGGCCCATCGTGGCGAGGGCGGGCCCGAGGCCGTTGCGCAGGACATGGGCGAAGAAGATCCGACGCGGGCTCAGGCCCCGGACCACGGCGCCCGTCACATAGTTCTCGCCGTACGCCGCGATGAGGCCGGACCGCAGCTGGCGGGCGACATCGGCGATGACGTCGAAGCTCAGCGCGAGTGCGGGGAGCGTGATGTGGGCCAGCCAGGGGCCGATGCCCTGTTCGGCCGGGACGTAGCCGGCCGACGGGAACAGCCCGAGCCCCACCGCGAGGACCGCCACCAGCACGATGCCGACGACGAACGCCGGCATCACCGAGATCACGGTGACGAAGCCCGTGATCGCCCGGTCGACGGGGGTGGTGCGCCGCAGCGCCGCCACCGTGCCGAGGAGGAAGCCCACGACCACCCCGATGACCAGCGCGAACACCGCGACGGAGAGACTCACCCCCAGACCGAGGCCGATCAGCGTGGAGATGTCGGCCCCGTTGACCCAGCTGGTGCCGAGCTGCCCGTGCAAGACATCCGTGAACCAGTTCGCGTACTGGCTCAGGAACGGCTGGTCGAGTCCCCACTCGGCCTCGATCCGCTGGATCGCCTCGGGGGTCGCCTCCTCGCCCAGCTGGATACGGGCCGGGCTGAGGCCGCTCAGCGACCGCAGGGCGAACGTCACGAAGGTCGCCACCAGGAACACCGGTACGAAGATCGCGACCGAGCGGCCCAGGGCGGCCGCCACCCGCCCCGCGGCGTGCCGCGCCCTGGCCGTGGCGACCCTGCGGCGGCGGTCGGGAACGGCCTCCGGCGTGGTCGTCGTCATGGGGTCTGCCCCCTCTCTGCAGTGGATGGACGGGTCACGAGCCGGAGATCTTCACGCCGGTCCAGTCGATGTGGGCCGGGTTCTTCGGCAGGTCGGACAGGGCCTTGCTCTTGGCGAAGAGGTTGGGCGAGGAGAAGGTGAAGATCAGCGCCTTGCTCTCCAGACCCGCGCGCGTCGCCGCCTGGAGCACCTGCGCGTAGTCGGGTGCGTCCAGAGGGGTCTGACGGACCTCGGCGACGGCCTCCTTGAAGCCGTCCGGCTCGTACGGGGTGCTCAGGTTCAGCGGGCCGTTCGGGCCGAAGTGGGCGGTGAGGGTCTGCACCGCGGAGTCGCGGCCCGTCGTCGAGTACAGCGAGAAGGCCAGGTCCTTGGCGAAGAACGGGGTGGCCCAGTTCTTGTCGATCTTGATGGTGACCTTGATGCCCACGGCCGCCAGCTGCGACTGGACGATCTCGGCCTGCGGGTCCTCCGCCGGGATGACCAGGTTCAGCTTGATGTCGCCGGGCTTGTGGCCCGCCTCGGCCAGGAGCTTCTTCGACTTCGCCGGATCGTAGGGGTAGGCGTTCTCCGACTTCGCGTCGTAGGCCACATAGCCCTTGGGGAAGGGCTGGTCCGTGGCCTCCCCATGACCGAACGTCAGCTTGTCCACGAACTCCTTGCGGTTGACCGCGTAGCGGAGCGCGTCGACGACCCTGTCGTCGTCGAACGGCGCCTTGTTCACGTTCAGGCTGATGTTGGAGGCGTTGAAGCCGGGCTGGGAGAACACGTCCAGGCCCGCCTTCTCCGCGGCGGAGGCCTGGCTCGGGTCGAGGTCGGCGAAGTTGTACACCCCGGTCCGCAGTCCGGAGACCACGGTGGAGGCGTCGGGGGCGGAGACCAGCTCGACATCGTCGATGTGGATGTTCTCCGCGTCCCAGTAGTCGGGGTTCTTCCGCAGGACCGCCTTGGTGCCCGGGACCAGCTGCTCGATGACGAACGGCCCGGCGCCGACGGGGTTCTGGTCCAGCTTCGTGGGGTTCGCGGCGGCCTTGGGACTGGCGATCTGCAGGACGCGCTCGCCGAGCAACTGCGGTATCTGGTAGTCGACCTGGGTGAGATCGAGGGTGACGTCGAGACCGGTGGCCTTCACCGAACCGATCGACGTCAGGTCTCCGAAGAGCGCGGAGTTCTTCTGCTTCTGCGCCCGCTCGATCGCGGCCTTCACGGCCGCCCCGTCGACCGGCTCGCCGTCGCTGAACTTCAGCCCGGGGCGTACGTGGAAGGTGATCCCGTCACCCTTCGCGTTGTACTCCCAGCTCTCGGCCAGATCCGGGACGGCTTTCCCCTCCTCGTCGGTGCGCGTCAACGAGCTGTACACCAGGGCGAGTTCGCGGAACTGCGCACCGCTGCCGGACACCACCGGATCCCAGTGGGCCGGGAAGTAGGAGGAGGCCCACTTCAGGGTGGCGCCGCCGGACGACGACGAGGCGCTGCCGCCGCACGCGCTCAGAGCCGGCGCGAGCAGGGCGACGAAGGCGGTTCCGAGGGCAGCGACCCTCAGGCCGCCCGCCTGTCGGGCCGACCGGGCGTCCGGTCGGCGGCGGATCGTGAGGCGTGCGGACATCTCGTTCTCTCTGATGGGGTCCGGCCCGGAAAAGGGCAGGAGGAGGCGGAGGAGCGTGAGGGGGAGCGCGGCACTCGCGTGAACCGTCGTCGGGTGTGCGGGCGTGCGCCGTCGTGGTGACGGCGCACGGCAGGGCAGGAGCGTGCCCGAGCGGGGGAGTCGAGGAACTCACGGCCCCGGACGGGGTGACGACGAACAGGTGCGACGGAAGGCGGGGAGCCGGCGCGGGGCACAGGCACGGATCAGCGGCCGGAAGGGCGGCCGGTGCTGCCGACGGAGGTCAGGCGGCGCCTGTGGAACGAGGGTGGTGAGCGGTCAGCGACAGAGTGCGCTGGAGGTGCGCCGCAGGTCCACGTAGCGGCACACCACACCGGGGTGCGTCGTGAGCATGGGCTCATCCTGGCGGCACGCGTCCTCGGCTGTCAATGGACACCCATTGGTGTCTCATTCAGCGGGACGGGGCTCAACCGCAGCTCAGAGCGGTGCGGGAGGGATCCGGGCGGCGGCGGGATGCACTGATGCCTCGTCAGGATGCAGCCACAGAAGGCCGTTCCCCGTCCCCAGCGGAACCGCGCCGGGCGGCGGCCACACCCCCTCCGCCAGCAGTGGGCGCTCCGGTTCCGTCAGGCTCCTGTGGCGCTCCAGCGCCTCGGACGGGGAGAGCGGCGCCGAGGGGCCCGGCAGCCCCGGCCTGAGCTCCTCGACGGCCGCCGCGTACGCCTCGTACGGCCGCCAGCCGGGGACCGCGCGGTACACCGGCCCGGTGCGCAGCAGAAGCGTCGGCAGCGCGTAGCGGTACCCGCCGTCGAAGGTCTCCTTCGCCGCGCCGGGGTGCGGCGATCCGCCGTGCACGGACAGGACGTCGGGGACCGGCCGGCGAGCCTCCGCACGGTCGGCGCGCACCCGCTCCAGGACGCCGGAAGAGCCCGCGTCGGCCGTCAGCCGGTCCTGGTCCAGCCCCGGGACACCGCGCGTGGCGGCCACCGCGGCCTCCAGGGTGTCCGCCGGCTCGCCCAGCACGAAGACCGTCTCCCGCAGCCGTCGCAGCACCCGCTCGGCGATGTCGGCGCCCTGGAGCTCGGCGGCCACGGCCACGAGCGACGAGGGCCAGGAACTGGCCGCGACACGGCTCAGCCGGGCCGCGCGGGGCGCATGGGTGTGGGAGGTGATCCGCTCGACGTAACCGGCGTAGTACGCGGTCTCCGCCGCCGGATCGGGCGCCGGGTCGTCCTCGTCGTCGAAGAGGATCGCGTACGCGCGCCGCCAGCGGACCCGGCCGGCCAGCGCGGTCCGCAGCCTGCGGAAGACGGGCTCCGAGCCCCAGGCCCAGGGGCACATCGGGTCGGTGTACTCCACCACCTCGACCGGCGGGGCGTCCGGCCCGCCGGTCACGCGGCACCGATCACGGAGGGCTGTTCGCGCGCCCCGGCGGGCAGCAGCGCCGCCAGCGTCAGCGCCCCGAGAACCGCCGCGGCGTCCGACTCGACCCTCCTCCACACCCCGGGCAGGCCCACCGCCGGGCCGGGGTAGTCGAGCCCGGCCAGCGGCTGGCCCCGCAGGGTGATCAGCTCACCGTCCACGGCGCGTACGACGTCGAGCAGGGCGATCTCGTCGGCGGGTCTGCCCAGCCAGTAGCCGCCTTCGCAGCCGCGCTGGCTGCGCACCAGGCCGGCCCGGCGCAGCTCGCCCACCACGGACTTCAGGAACCTGAACGGAATCTCCTGCGAGGAGGCGATGGCCTCGCAGGAGAGCGGACGGCCGGGATCACTCGCGAGCTCCAGAAGGGCGCGCGTGGCGTAGTCCGCCTTCGCGGAGATATGCATGCCCACATCATGCCCCGGCGAGGGACCCCGGGCGAGGTTCCTCGGCGGTTCCGCTCCGGCGCCGCGCCCAGTGTTGCGGGAACATTGCCGCAGGTGAAGCAGAAAGGACACCTCTTGACATCCTTTTCGGCACCGACCTAACGTCCCAGCCATGAGCGAGCCGCTGACGACCCCCGGAGAAGGGTTCCACCCTCATCTCCACGAAGCCCCCGGCCGCCCGGCGGCACCCCTGCGCACCCGTCTGCACCACATCCGTGCCGACGCGCTCGACGGGGACACGGCGCAGACCGGCGGCATGCGCCGGTTCAGCGCCGTCAGCGGGAAGACCGTGGGCTCCGAGAAGCTCTGGATGGGCCAGACCCACGTCGCTCCCGCGACCTCCTCCTCCGACCACCACCACGGGGAGTCCGAGACCGCCATCCATGTGGTCAGCGGACACCCCGAGTTCGTCTTCCTGGACGACTCCGGGGAGGAGCCCGAGGAGGTACGGCTGCGCACCTCGCCCGGTGACTACATCTTCGTCCCGCCGTTCGTGCCGCACCGCGAGGAGAACCCGGATCCCACCGAGGAGGCCGTGGTCGTCATCGCCCGCAGCACCCAGGAGGCCATCGTGGTCAACCTGCCGCGTCTGTACGCCCTGGACCCGGACGCCCCGGCCGGGTGACCGCCGGCGGGGCGCGCATTACCTCAGCGGTAATCGACCGTCCCGGACGGCCGCGCCAGGCTGTCGGTACGCGGGACGGGAACGACCGGTCCTGCTGCGGACGCACCGCCCGGGTGCGCCGGCACCGACGAGAGGACACCGCCGTGACCATCCACCAGGACGCAGTCGAGCGCTACTTCGCCGCCTGGAACGCCGCCACCCCCGACGAGCTGGCCAAGGCGGTCGCCTCGGCGTTCACCGAGGACGGCACCTACACGGACCCGCTGGGCGAGGCCAGGGGCCACGAGGGGATCGCGGCGGCCGTCACCGGCGCCCAGCAGCAGTTCCCCGGGTTCACGTTCCAGCTCACCGGTACGCCGGATGCGCACCACCACCTGGTGCGCTTCACCTGGGACCTGGTGTCCACCGCCGACGGGTCCGCCCCCGCCGCGGGCTTCGACGTGATCACGCTCGCCGAGGACGGCCGGATCGCCCATGTCGCGGGCTTCCTGGACCGCCTGCCCGGGGCGTGATCCGCCGTCAGCCCGCGGCCCGGAGGGCGGCGTCCGTCTCCGGGTCGGCGGGCAGGAACGTCTCGACCGCCAGCTCGGAGACGGTCACATCCATCGGGGTGTTGAACGTCGTGGCGGTCGAGATGAACGACAGCACCCGTCCGCCCACCTCGATCCGGAGCGGCAGCGCGTACGGGTGAGCGGCCGGGGCCTGCCCGCCGGCCGGCCCGGTGCGGGTGCTGCCGGGCGGCGCGGGATAGGCGGCGACCTCCTCGTACAGGTCGCGCAGCGCGTCCGAGGAGCGCAGCGTGGCCTGCTGGTCCATCCGTTCCAGCAGGTGGGCACGCCACTCGCCCAGATTGTGGATCCGCGGGGCCAGGCCCTGCGGATGCAGTGTCAGGCGCATGGCGTTCAGGGGCGGCTCCAGGAGGTGGGCCGCCACCCCGTCGAGCAGCGTCTGCACGCCCTTGTTCGCGCTCACCACGTCGTACATCCCGTCCATCACCAGGGCGGGGAACGGCTCGTAGGCGGTCAGCAGCTGGTCGAGACCGGCCCGGAGGGTGGTCATCGCCGGCGAGGTCAGTGAGGTCTCCGGGTACGACGGGGCGTAACCCGCGGCCATGAGAAGCGCGTTGCGGTCACGGACCGGCACGGCGAGGTGCTCGGCGAGGTGCAGCACCATGGAGCGGCTCGGCGTGGACCGGCCGGTCTCGATGAAACTGATGTGCCGCGCCGAACTGTCCGCCTTCAGCGCCAGTTCGAGCTGGGTGACGCCCCGCAGCTTGCGCCAGCCGCGCAGCAGGCTCCCGACGTTCACGTCATCGACCGTCCCGGTCATGGCAGTCGTCATGCTCAGGACGGTATCCGATCCCTACGGCGGTGCCCGACGCCTCCGTCAGCCGTACAGCGCCCGGCCTGCCGGGCTGTCGCCCTCGAAGCGCTGGCCTCCGGCGATCTCGTCGCCGATCACCCACCAGAGGGTCTCGTCGTCCTGGAAGGGGAGCGGATCGACGGCGCTCGTCTCCTGACGGATGCGCCCGACCTCGTCCTCCAGGCGCTCGAAGCCGGCTTCCTCGTCGTCGCCGAAGGCGAACGTGTCGAGCAGGAGCTGGAACCGGAGGGTGACCTGGACGAGGGAGGAGACGTCCGTGTGGAGTCGCCGCACCGTCCCCTCGTCCGGGTCGAAGGCGTGCACCCCGCCGGAACCGGGATCGAGGGCCAGATGGGCGTTGAGCAGCCAGCCGATGACGGGCCATGTGCCCGCGTCCCGTGACGCGTCCTCGAAGTCCTCGGGGTGGACGAGGTCCTGGACGAGGTGCAGCCGGCCGGTGCGCTCGTCGGGCGTACGCAGCAGGAGCGTCCCGGTGGGTGCTCCGACGGTCCGCAGGAGCCGGGCGCCCTCGGTGGCCGCGGCGGAGGGCGGGAAGGAGGTCGCGGGCAGCGTCGCGAGCCGGCCCTCGCCGAAGGTGTCGGCGAGCCCGCCGCGGGTGATGTCGAAAAGCACTGCCTGAACTCCGAACTCGGTGGTGGCACAGGGGCCGTGGGGCCGCGGTGACGGACGCGCGGGAAGGGGCCGCGAGCCGTGGAGAGCTCTTCGGGACCCGGACCGCGTGATCGTACCGAGCGGGGTCCGCACCGGCGCGGAGGGGCGCACCGGCCTGTGCCGGGTGCGCCCCTCCGCGGTGAGGACCAGGCGTGGGACTACGGCGTCACCTTCTTGCCGCCGAAGGTCACGACGAGGGAGCCGTCCGCCGCGAACGACCAGTCCATCGCGCCGGCGTAGGCGGAGCAGGCCGAACCGTTCGAGCCGGTCCAGAACTGGTTGGAGCTGTCGGCGTCGCCCACCGTCTTGTCGTTGGAGCCGTCGCCGCTGCGGCAGGACACGTTGTCGCGGAACACCGAAGTGCCTTTGTCGAAGGAGAAGTTGCGCTCGGCGTTGTCGACGCTGACGTTGCCCGACACGCTCATCGAGCCCGGGTTGCTGTTGTACGTGAACCCGTGGTGCCCGTTGTTGTAGGCGATGTTGCGCCGGACGACGTGGTCGACCTCGATGCCGTCACCGCCCAGCTTGTAGCCGTTGCGGTCGCCGTCGGAGTTCACGGTCCCGTCGGAGAGGGTCCCGTTGTCGTAGGAGAGGGAGTCCTCGATGGTCATCGGGCCGATGGGACCCGTCTCCGACTTGGTGTAGAGGTCCCAGCCGTCGTCGATGTTGTTGTGGGACACGGTGTAGCGGAAGACGTTCCCGGGGCCCGAGGTGAGCTTGGAGGCGAAGCCGTCGGCGTCCTCGCCGTCGGAGTCGGCGTTGTCGTGGGACTCCGAGCTCAGGATGAGGTTGTCGGAGGGCCACTCGTCGTCGGGGGTGTCGGAGGCGATCCGCGAGATCTGCAGGCCCGAGTCGTGGTTGAAGCGTGTGACGACGTGCTCGACGACGTTGTGGCTGCCGCCGACGAAGATCCCGTTGTCCCCGGCGTGCTCGACGACGAGGCCGTCGATGTGCCAGTACGCGCCGTTCACGGCGAGCCCGCGGTTGGCCGGGTCCTCGCTCATGGCCGAGAAGTTCAGGACCGGGGTCTCGTCCGGGTAGGCGGCCAGCGTCGTGCGGGCACTCGCCGAGCCGTCGTTGCCCGGCGGGATGGTGACCGTCCGGGAGTGAGCGTAGGTGCCGCCGCGCAGATAGATCGTCCCGCCCGGCGTGACACGGCTGATCGCCGAGGAGAGCGTCGTCGGGTCCGACTCCGTACCGGCCGCGTCGTCGTCGCCGTCCGGTGCCACGTACAGGGCGTCGGCGGCCAGGGCGCCGACGGTACGGGAGCCGACGGCGGCAGTGGGGGCGGAGGTGGCCTGCGCCATGGTGCCGGGCAGGGCGAGAAGCGAGCCGGTGAGCAGGCCGACGGACGCGAGTAAGAGCTTCTTCTTCTGCATCGTTCTCTCCAGATCGGTTCGGCGTCCGGTCCGCCCGGGAGTTCTGATGTGTGAACGGCGGGTGTGGCGGACACCATGATGAGGGGGGAGCAAGCGCTTTCTGCGACCGTAGGTGTCTGTCGTGACCGCGTCAATATGCGTGTACGTGATAGATGTTCAAAAGTATGAACGCGAGCGAGCGGTCGAGCCGGGCTGTCCGTACGACGTCGATGTCGGATTTCCGCCAGCCTTCCGGCCCTCGCGTGCCCGATGCTTGGAGCATGCACACCGACACCGAGCGCTGCGTGCGGGCCGTCCAGTCGAAGGACGCCCGCTTCGACGGCTGGTTCTTCACCGCGGTCCTGACCACCCGGATCTACTGCCGTCCCAGCTGCCCCGTCGTGCCGCCGAAGGTCCGGAACATGACCTTCTACCCGAGCGCCGCCGCCTGTCAGCAGGCCGGATTCCGGGCCTGCAAAAGGTGCCGGCCCGACACCAGCCCCGGCTCCCCGGAGTGGAACGCCCGCGCGGACTCCGTCGCCCGGGCCATGCGCCTCATCCAGGACGGCGTCGTCGACCGCGAAGGCGTGCCGGGGCTCGCCGCCCGGCTCGGATACTCCGCGCGGCAGGTGGAGCGCCAGCTCCTCGCCGAGCTCGGCGCGGGACCGCTGGCGCTGGCCAGGTCCCAGCGCGCCAGGACCGCCCGGGTTCTCATCGAGACGACCGCGCTCCCCATGGCCGAGGTGGCCTTCGCGGCCGGGTTCGCCTCGATCCGTACGTTCAACGACACCGTCCGCGAGGTCTACGCGCTCACCCCGGGCGAACTGCGCGCCCGGGCGGAACGCGGCGCCCGCACACCGGCACCCCCGGGTGTCATCGCGCTCCGGCTCCCGTACCGCGCCCCGCTCAACCCGAGCAACCTCTTCGGGCACCTCGCCGCGACCGCCGTCCCCGGGGTCGAGGAGTGGCGCGACGGTGCCTACCGCCGCACGCTCACCCTCCCGCACGGCCACGGCATCGTGGCGCTGTCCCCCGGGGCGGGCCACATCGACTGCCGGCTCTCCCTCAGCGACCCGCGCGACCTCACCCAGGCCATCAGCCGCTGCCGCAGACTCCTCGACCTGGACGCCGACCCGGTCGCCGTCGACGACCAGCTGCGCGCGGACCCGCTGCTCGCCCCCCTGGTCGACGCCGGTCCGGGGCGCCGGGTGCCGCGTACGGTCGACGCCGCGGAGTTCGCCGTACGCGCGGTCCTCGGCCAGCAGGTCTCCACCGCCGCCGCCCGCACCCACGCGGCCCGCCTGGCCGCCGCCCACGGGACCCCGGTCGAGGACCCCGAAGGCGGCCTGACCCACCTCTTCCCGGGCCCCGAGGCACTGGCCGGACTCGACCCCGCGACCCTCGCCCTGCCACGCAGCCGGCGCACCACCCTCACCACCCTGGTGGCCGCGCTCGCCGACGGGTCCCTGCGCCTGGACGAGGGCACCGACTGGGAGAGGGCCCGCGCGGAACTGGCCGCGCTGCCGGGCTTCGGCCCCTGGACCGTCGAGGTCATCGCGATGCGCGCCCTCGGCGACCCGGACGCCTTCCTCCCCACCGACCTCGGGATCCGCAGAGCGGCCGGGCACCTCGGCCTCCCGGCGACCCCCGCGGCGCTCACCGCCCGTGCCGAGCGCTGGCGCCCCTGGCGCGCGTACGCCGTGCAGTACCTGTGGACGGTCGACGACCATCCCATCAACCACCTGCCCGTCCGACCGGACACAACCCCGAAGGACGCACGATGACCGCCTCACCCGCCCCGGCCCGGCAGCACACGGTCGCCGACAGCCCGTACGGGCCCCTCACCCTGGTCGCCACCGACGGCGTCCTGGCCGGCCTCTACATGACCGGGCAGCGGCACCGCCCGCCGGAGGAGACCTTCGGCCCCCCGGACCCCGGGCCCTTCCCGGAGGTTCTCCGCCAGCTGGACGCCTACTTCGCCGGCGAGCTCACCGAGTTCGACCTGCCGCTGCACCTGCACGGCACGCCCTTCCAGCGCAGCGTCTGGGCCGAGCTCCGGCGCATCCCGTACGGCGAGACCCGCTCCTACGGCGAACTGGCCGAAAACCTCGGCAAGCCCGGCGCCTCCCGCGCGGTGGGCCTCGCCAACGGCAAGAACCCGGTCGGCATCATCGTCCCCTGCCACCGCGTGATCGGGGCCTCCGGCGGCCTCACCGGCTACGGCGGCGGGCTGGAGCGCAAGCAGCGGCTGCTCTCCTTCGAGCGGGGGACGCACGACGCCGTACCGGCGCTGTTCTGAGAGCCGGTACGGCGTGGGAGGTGCGGGGGCCGGCGAGCCGGTGCCGCGTGACGGGCGGGAGGTGCCGGGTCAGCCGACGAAGATCTCGGCCACCGTCCAGATCGCCAGACCGAGCATGCAGAGACCGCCGATGCGCTGCACCGTCTTCAGCGGCACCCGCTTGGCGATGAACCGCCCCGCCAGCAGCGCCAGCGCGGACACCGACATCAGGGCGATGGCCGACCCGATGGCCGTGGGCCAGGCGCCGTTGCTCGCGGCGAGATTCGCGGTGGTGATCTGGGTCAGGTCGCCCCACTCGCTGATGAACACCGCCATGAAGGCGGTCGAGTAGACCGGCCAGAAGCCGGTGACGGTCCTGACCTCCTCGTCCTCGTCGTCGTCCCCGCCGCCACTGCGCAGCAGCATGAACGCGCCGAAGGCGAAGAGGGAGGCCGAGACCACCTTGACGATCCAGTCGGGCAGCAGACCGATCAGCCCGCCCGCCCCGACCGCGATGGCGACGTGCACGATGAACGCGGACGACGTACCGAACCAGACGTAGAGCGGGCGCATGCGGGTGCCCATGGCCAGCGAGGCGAACATCGTCTTGTCGGGGAGCTCCGCGAGGAAGATCAGCCCGAAGGCGGTGACGATCGCCAGGGGGTCGAGATGCATTCCGGGTGGCTTTCTGTGAGAGCCGGGCCCCGGATCTCCGCGAAGTGCCGCTCGGGCTTTTCGGAGGACCACTCGGCCCGGCATGACCGCAGCACCCGCAGGACGCGGGTGTGTCATACCTGACCGAAGGTCTCGCCCGCCCGTAAGGATCCACGGGCCCGGCCACCGGGAACCCGGAGGTTCCAGTGTGTCGACGACCGGTTTGCGGGGCTACTCCCCTTCGCAGCCGTCCACACTACCTCACCCGAGCGGCGGAGGCGCGGCTCGGTACAGTCCTACGGTGATCAGCGACGATGCCCCCGGGAGTGCCCCCGCATGAGCCACCGACCGCGCAAGACCGCCGCCGGTGCCGGCCCGTCCCGGCCCACGGTGAGCGTCTGCCGTGGCTGCTGCTGCGGCACCCCGAAGATCCCGGGAGTGGACCACGCGGGCCAGCTCGCCCACCTGCGCCGGTCCCTCGACGGGGCCGCCACCGTGCGCGCCGTGGAGTGCCTGGACGCCTGCGAACAGGGCAACGTCATCGTCGTACAGCCGTCCGCCGAAGGGCGCCGCGCCGGCGGCCGCCCCGTCTGGCTCGGCCTGGTCAACGATCCGCACGCCGTCGCCGACATCGCCACCTGGGCGGGGGAGGGCGGCCCCGGCCTCGCGGACCCGCCGGAGATCCTGGACCTCTACACCTTCAGCCCCTCCCGCCGGATCCGCGCCGGACTGGACGGCGAGGGGGCGTGACGGACCGGTCACCCGGCGGGAGCCGGACGGCCTGCCGGTGGACCCGCGCGGCACTCGTGCCGGCGCTCGCCGGACTGCTGGGCGGACTGCTGGGCGGATGCGGATCCGCGCCCGGGCCCGCCGGTCCCGCCACGGCCGGGGACGAGCCGTTCTGGCAGGCCGAATTCGACGGGGCCGCGGGCACCCGGCCCCCGGAAGGGGCCTGGACGACCGAGACCGGGAACCGGGACGCCGAGGGCTGGGGCAACAACGAGCTGCAGTACTACACGGACGACGCGGCCAACTCCGCCCTCGACGGCGCCGGCCACCTCGTGATCTCGGCCAGGCCCGCCCCCACGGGGTCCGATCTGCCCTGCTACACGCAGGAGTTCTGCACCTGGACATCGGCCCGGCTGACCACCGCGGGCAAGGTCGCGCTCACGCACGGACGCGTGGAGGTCCGCGCGAAGCTGCCCGTCGGCACCGGACTGCTGCCGGCGATCTGGATGCTGGGCGACAACGGGGTCGAGTGGCCCGGACAGGGAGAGATCGACATCTGCGAGGTGGTCGGCGGGGAACCGCGCACGGTGTACGGCACCGCGCACGGGCCGACGTACTTCAACGAGAACGGCGTCGGCGGCTCCACCACCCTCGCGGCCGACGCCTCGGAGGGGTTCCACACCTACGCCGTCGACAAGCAGCCGCGCCGTATCACCTGGTCCGTCGACGGGGAGCCGTACTTCGTGCTGACCCCGGCGGAGCTGCCCTCCCCGCGTGACTGGGTCTTCGAACAGGACATGCACCTGGTGCTGAACGTCGCCGTCGGGGGCGACTGGCCCGGCCCTCCCGACTCCTCGACCCCGTCCCCCGCGTCGATGACGGTCGACCACGTGCGCTTCTACGGCACCGGCCACGCCTGACGGTCCGCCGGAGGGCGGCTCATCCCCGGTCCGAGGCCAGCCGCTCCAGCAGCGCGGGCAGCGCCGTCCCGATGGGCTCGCGGACCGTCTCCTCGGCCAGCTCGTCGTACGGGGTCGGCTCGGCGTTCCACGCGGCACTGGTGCGGCGCATCTGCCAGGAGCGGCGGCGGATCTCCGGATCGGCCATGTAGAAGTCGTACGTGACGAGCTTCTCCGCCTCCGGGTCCTTGCGCCAGAGGCCCTGCGGACCGCGGTAGTCGGGGATGCCGGAGTCCGTGGAGATGCCGGCGCCGCTGAGGATCGCGACGAGAGTCATGGCCCCGAGCCTACGGACGGCACCCCCGCGTCCGCGACGGCATTACGGCGGGCCCGCGCGCCCGCTCACGCCGTGACCGGCGCACCGTCCTCCAGCTCGGCCGCTCCCGCGCCGGAGTCCAGCACCTCCAGCGCCGCCATGACCCGCTGTGCGAGCCGGTCCGGCAGGTACGCGGCGAGGTCGGCGCGGTCCACCAGCCGCCAGGAGAGGAGCTCGTCCTCCTGGATCCGGATGGCGTCGAACCGCTCCCGCGCCAGGACCCCGCCGTCGTAGAGATAGGCGACGATCGGCGGGCGGCCCACGCCGCGCACCCAGTCGACCGCGAGGAGCCGGCCGGGAGCGACGTCGAGGCCGATCTCCTCCGCCGTCTCCCGGCGCGCGCCCTGGCGCGGAGTCTCCCCCTCGTCCGACTCGACGGTGCCTCCGGGCAGTGCCCAGCCCTCGCGGTAGTTCGGCTCGACGAGCAGGACCCGGTCCCGTTCGTCCCTGAACAGGGTGGCGGCCCCGGCCAGCACGCGGGGGAGGCCTGCGATGTAGGTGGCGTAGTCAGAGGTGGTCACGGAGGCAGCGTAGGGCCCGGTCACGCGGTTTCGGACAGCCATGGGCAGATCAGGGGTGGTCCGGATAGGGTCGGGGCGGCGCGACTGCCTGTTCGAAAGCAAGGGATGCAAGGTGACGGACGGAGCAGCGATGGAGACCGCCCACGTGCTCGTGGCGGCTGACAAGTTCAAGGGATCGCTCACGGCCGTACAGGTCGCGGAGCGGGTGACGGCCGGGCTTCGGCGCGTCGTCCCCGGGGTGCGGGTCGAGACCCTGCCCGTCGCGGACGGCGGCGACGGCACGGTCGCGGCGGCGGTGGCCGCCGGGTTCGAGCGCCGCGAGGCGCGGGTCACCGGACCGCTGGGGACCCCGGTCACGGCGGCGTACGCGGTGCGGGACACCACCGCCGTGGTGGAGATGGCGGAGGCCTCGGGCCTCCAGCACCTGCCGGCGGGGGAGTTCGCCCCGCTCACGGCGACCACGTACGGCTCCGGGGAACTGCTGGCGGCGGCGCTCGACGCGGGCGCCCGGACGATCGTGTTCGGCGTCGGCGGCAGTGCCACGAACGACGGCGGCGCGGGCATGCTCGCCGCCCTCGGGGCGCGCTTCCTGGACGCCGACGGCAAGCCCGTCGGCCCCGGCGGCGCCGCGCTCGCCGCGCTGGCCGAGGCCGACCTGTCGGGGCTCGACCCCCGGCTCGCGGACGTCGACCTGATCCTGGCCAGCGACGTGGACAACCCGCTGACCGGCCCGAAGGGCGCCCCCGAGGTCTACGGGCGGCAGAAGGGCGCCACCGAGGACGACATCGCGGTCCTCGACGCGGCGCTCGCCCACTACGCGTCCGTGCTGGGACCCGAGACCGCCGAGCTGCCCGGAGCGGGCGCCGCCGGCGGCATCGGCTACGGCGCCCTGGTCGCGCTGGGCGCGCGCTTCCGCCCCGGGATCGACGTCATGCTCGATGTCCTCGGCTTCGCCCCCGCGCTGGCCCGGGCCACGCTCGTCGTCACCGGTGAGGGATCGCTCGACGAGCAGACCCTGCACGGCAAGGCCCCGGCGGGTGTCGCCGCCGCGGCACGCGCCGCGGGCGTGCGGACCGTCGCGGTGTGCGGACGTCTCGCCCTGCCGCCGGAGGCACTGGCCGACGCGGGCATCAGCCGGGCCTACGCCCTGACGGACCTGGAGCCGGACCCCGCCGTCTGCATGGCGCAGGCCGGACCCCTGCTGGAAGGCGCGGCCGAGGCGATCGCCCGCGACTTCCTGTCCTGACGCGCCGTCAGGAGGGGGTGTGGGGGATGCCCCGCACCCCCTCATGGCCGCGGCGCGGTCAGTCTGAACGCGTCCAGCGCCAGCGTCATCTCGATCAGTTCCCGAGGCCGCGCCAGCGACCGTGAGGTCAGCCGCTCCAGCCGCCGCAACCGGTTGAGCACGGTGTTGCGGTGGCAGTACAGCCGCCCCGCCGCCCGGCCCGCCGACCCCCCGCACTCCAGCCACGCCTCGAACGTCCGCAGCAGCAGCGTCCGGTCCGCCGGGGCCACCGCCAGCAGCGGGCCCAGGACGTCCTCGACCAGTCGCGCCGACAGCTGGGGCTGGCTCACCACCAGCGCCGCGGGCAGCCGCTCCTCCAGCCGTACGACCTCCGACGTGCCGGGCGGACAGGTCAGCAGCGCCACCTCGGCCAGCCGGCGGGCGGCCCCCAGCCCCGCCAGCCCTTCGGCCACCGGACCGATCCCGCCCGGGCCCCGGCACCACCGCGCCAGCAACGCGGCGAGCGCCGCCGGATCCCGGTCACCCAGAGCGACGACGAGGACCTCCCGGCCCCTCAGCCTCCGCAGGACGAACGGCAGACCGTCCGCCTCCAACGCCCCGGCCGCCGGCCCGCATCCGCCCGCCGTCAGCGCCGCCACCACGTAACGGCCCCGCTCCGGCAGACCGAGACCGCTCGCCGCGCGCGCCGCGAGCCCCGGGTCCGACCGGCCCTCCAGCAGGGCGTCGAGCAGCGCCCGGCCCCGCGCGCCACCGCGCCGCCGCATGTCCCCGCCGTTTTCCGCAGCCGGTCCGCTCATGGCTGGTGAGGATGCCACCGGCCGCACCGGGCACGACGGCGGACCACCCGCCGCTGTGCACCGGCACAACCCGCGCGCCCGAAGACTGGTCACCCGCAGCGATCGGGCCCGGGACCGTGGACGCACGCCGCGCCCGCTGCTGGTCTGTGGCACCACGACGACCAGTCGGAAGGAGGAGGACGCATGGCAACGCTCGAGATCCGCGAACTGTCCGTGGGCTACGGCCCGGTACGGGCACTGCGCGACGTCTCCTTCGACGTGCCGGCCGGCGCGATCACCGCCGTACTCGGCGGCAACGGCGCCGGCAAGACCACGCTGCTGCGGGCCGTGTCGCGGACCCTCGGCTTCCACCGCGGCACGGGCACGGGCACCATCCGCTTCGACGGCCGCCCCCTGGACGGGCTCCGCCCCGCCCAGGTGGTGGCGGCGGGAGTGATCCAGGTACCGGAAGGGCGGCAGGTGTTCGCCCGTATGACGGTGGCGGACAATCTGCGGGCGGGCGCACTCGGGGCGCGCGGCGGGCGCAAGGCCGCCGCCACGGCCCTCCGGCGGGTGCACGAACTGTTCCCCGTGCTCGCCGACCGCGCGCACCAGCGGGCCGGACTGCTGTCCGGCGGCGAGCAGCAGATGCTGGCGATGGGCCGCGCCCTGATGGCCGGACCCCGCCTGCTGCTGCTCGACGAGCCGTCCCTCGGACTCGCCCCGCTGATGGCGGCCCGGATCGCCGAGACCGTCCAGGAGATCAACGCGGGCGGCACCTCCGTCATGCTCGTCGAGCAGAACGCGGCCATCGCGCTGCGGCTCGCCTCCACCGCGTACGTCCTGGACGTCGGCGAGGTCGCCCTGCACGGCCCGGCCGGCGAACTCGCCGCCTCCGACGAGGTACGCCGGCGCTATCTCGGCGTCGTCGACGAGACGGCCGCCGAGGACGCGGCCCGGGCCGAGGACGTCACCCGCACCCTGAGCAGGTGGTCCGCGTGACGACCGCCCCGGCCCCGCTCACCGTGCGCGACGTGACCGTGCGCTTCGCCGGACTCACCGCCCTCGACGCGGTCTCCTTCACCGTCGAACCGGGCAGCGTGCACGCCGTCATCGGGCCCAACGGCGCGGGCAAGTCCACCACGTTCAACGTGCTCTCCGGCGTCTACCGCGCCACCTCGGGCAGCGTGCACCTGGGCGACACCGAACTCACCGGCCTCGCCCCGCACACCATCGCCGGCCACGGCGTCGCCCGCACCTTCCAGAACCTGGCCCTGCCCCCGCACGCCACCGTCGCCGAGAGCCTCATGCTCGGACGGCACCGGCTCACCCGCGCCGGGTTCCTGGCCTCCGGGCTGCGGCTCCCCTCCGCGACCCGGGAGGCCGCGCTCCATCGCGAACGGGTGCGGGAGATAGCCGAGTTCATCGGCCTGGACGAGGAACTCGACTTCCCCGCGGCGGCCCTCCCGTACGGGAAGCAGAAGCTCGTCGAGCTCGGCCGCGCCCTCTGCATGGAACCCGAGGTCCTCCTCCTGGACGAGCCCATCGCCGGCATGACCGCCGACGAGCGGCGGCGCACCGCCGCCGTCGTCGCCGGAGTGCGCGACAGCCTCGGCATCTCGATCGTCATGGTCGAACACGACATGGGGGTGGTGATGCGGCTCGCGGACGCCGTGACCGTCCTCGACTTCGGACGCAGGATCGCGGCCGGCACACCCGCCGAGGTGCAGAACGACCCGGCCGTCGTGCAGGCCTACCTGGGGGCACAGGAATGACCACCTTCATCGAACTCCTCCTCGGCGGCCTGTCCATCGGCTCGGTCTACGCACTGATCGCCCTGGGCTTCGTCGTCATCTTCAAGGCGACCGAGGTCGTCAACTTCGCCCATGCCTCGCTGCTCCTGGCCGGCGGTTACGTCACCGCCGTACTCCACGACGACATCGGCTTCTGGCCCGCGCTCGGCGTCGGGATCGCGGGCGCCGCCGTCGTCGGCTCGGCGGTCGAGTTCCTCGTCATGCGCCGCTACCGGGGCAGCGACCAGAGCGTCCTGGCCATCGTCACCATCGGCGTCGACATCCTCCTCACCATCGAACTCACCCGCCGCATGGGCACGGACGTCCTGTCGCTGGGCGACCCGTGGGGCGACGACGTCGTCACCGTCGGGGGCGTCACCCTCGCCGAGACCCGCATCGCGGCGTTCCTCGTCGCGGGACTGCTCATCACGGTGTTCCTGCTCGCCTTCCGCTTCACCTCGTGGGGCGTCTCCATGCGGGCCGCCGCCGAGAATCCGCGGACCGCCGCACTCATGGGCATCCGGCTCGGCCGGGTCTCGCTCTCCGCCTGGGCGGTCGCCGGGGCGCTCGCCGCCGTCGCCGCGCTCTTCCTCACCGTGTTCCCGACCCCCGGCCTGGAACGCGCCACCTCGCTCGCCGCGCTCAAGGCCTTCCCCGCCGCGATACTCGGCGGCCTGGACTCGACCACCGGGGCACTCGTCGGAGGGCTCGTCGTCGGAGTGACCGAGTCGCTCGCCACCGGCTACCAGAGCGACCTCTCCTTCCTCGGACGCGGCATCGGCGACCTCGCCCCGTACCTGGTGATGGTGGTCGTCCTGCTCGTCCGGCCGGCGGGACTCCTCGGCACGAAGGAGCTGTCCCGTGTCTGAAGCCATCAAGGACGTCACCCCGGCGGCAGCCCTCACCGGCCGGCTGCGCCGGCCCGCCCCCTACCTCTGGCTCACCTGCTCGGTGCTGCTCCTCCTCTTCCCCTTCTACCTGGACCGGTTCTGGCTCCAGGCCGGACTGTTCGCCATGGCCGCCGCGATCGGGGCCATCGGCCTCAACCTCCTCACCGGCTCCACCGGCCAGCTCTCCATGGGCCACGCCTTCTTCCTCGCGGTCGGCGCGTACGGCTACTGCGTCCTGGCGGGGGAGAGCGGTACGGAGAACGGCCACGCCCTCACCGGCCTCGGCCTGCCCACCTGGCTCGCGGCCGTCCTCGCCGTGCTCCTGGCGGGCGCGGCGGGCGGACTCTTCAGCCCCATCGCGGGGCGGCTGAGCGGCGCCTACCTCGGCATCGCCACACTCGCGCTGATCTTCATCGGCCAGCACGTGCTGTTCAACGCGGACTCGCTGACCGGCGGCTTCAACGGCCGCCCGGTGCCGCCCCTCTCGCTCTTCGGCCTCACCTTCGACGACACCGAGGTGGTCGTCGCCGCCGTGCCCTTCCACTCGTCCGAGAAGCTCTGGTACCTGGGTCTTGCGGCCCTGCTGGCCGGCGGTCTCTTCGCCCGCGGGGTGCTGCGCGGCAGGCCCGGCCGGGCGCTCAACGCCATCCGGGACCACCGGATCGCCGCCGGCGTGATGGGCGTCCCGGTCGCCAGGTACCGGGCCGGCGTCTTCGTCCTGTCCTCGATGTACGCGGGCCTCGCGGGCGTCCTGCTCGCCCTGGTCTTCCAGCGGACCGTACCCGAGTACTTCGGCATGATCCTGTCCCTCGAATACCTCGCCATGATCGTCATAGGCGGGCTCGGCAGCGTCGCGGGAGCCGTCATCGGCGCCGCGTTCGTCTCGCTGCTCCCGCAGGTGCTCACCCACTACAGCGACTCCCTCCCCCTGGTGTCCGCCCCCGGTACGGGCGGCGTCGCACCGGGCGAGGCGTCCCGCTATCTGTACGGCGCCGCGGTCGTCGCGGTCGTCCTGTTCCTGCCCGGCGGCCTTGCACGTCCGAAGAATCCAGGGGAGAAGAAGAAATGAAGCCACGTGTTGCCGGAGCCGTCGTCGCGGCTCTCACCCTCACCCTCACTCTCGCGGGATGCAGCGGGAAGGCGAAGTCCTCCGACGACGGCGCCGCGGACGGGAGCGGGGTGAAGACCGGGCAGGGCGTCACCGACTCGAAGATCACCCTCGGGGCGCTGACCGACATGACCGGGGTGTACGCCTCGCTCGGCAAGAGCGTCACCCAGGCCCAGCAGCTCTGGGTGAAGGAGACCAACAAGGCCGGCGGCATCTGCGACCGGAAGGTCGAACTGTCCGTCCGCGACCACGGATACGACCCGCAGAAGGCGATCAGCGCCTACACCGAGCTCGAACCGGAGGTGCTGGGCTTCACCCAGTTCATCGGCTCCCCGTTCGTCTCCGCCGTCGAGTCGCGCATCGACGGCCAGGACAAGGGCATCGTCCTGCCCCAGGCCTGGTCGGCGAACCTGGTCGGCTCCAAGTACGTCCGTGTCATCGGCGCCACGTACGACGTCGAGACGATCAACCTGATCGACTTCCTGCTCGACGGGAAGCGCATCGCCAAGGGCGACAAGATCGGGCACGTCTACTTCGAGGGCGACTACGGCGAGAACGCCCTGGCCGGCTCCAAGCACGCGGCGAAGGAGGCGGGCCTGACCGTCGTCGAGCAGAAGATCAAGCCGACCGACAACGACATGACCGCCCAGGTCTCCGCCCTCAAGCAGGCCGGCGTGAAGGCGGTCGTCATCAGCGCGGGACCGCGCCAGGCGGCCTCCCTGGTCGGCGTCGCCGCGGCCACCGGCTTCAAGGTCCCGGTCGTCGGCAACAACTCGGCGTACGCCCCGCAGCTCCTGGCGACCCAGGCGGGCGCGGCGCTGCAGAAGGACTACTACATCGGCGCCTCCACCCTGCCCATCGGGGACGCGGCGGAAGGCCCGGCGAAGCTCGCCGAGGCGTACGCGGCGCAGTACCCCGAGGACGGCCTCGACAACGGCGTCATCGCCGGGTACAACGCCGCGTCCGTGTTCGGCGAGGCGCTGAAGAAGGCCTGCGCGTCCAAGGACCTCACCCGCGAGGGTGTCGACAAGGCCCTGCTCACCGTCAAGGACTTCGGCGCCGACTTCGGGATCGCGCACGACTTCACCGACCCCGCGGCGCCCTCCACCCGGCAGACCGTCGTCATGAAGCCGGACGCCAAGACCCCGGGCGGCCTCAAGGTGGTCCGCCCGGCCGAGGTGGCCCCGGCCGCCGAGTCGTTCGCGCTCAAGCCCTGACCCTCCCCGCACAGCGACGGGCCCGGCCGTGGGGGCCGGGCCCGTCCGTGTGCGCGGTCAGCCGGTGTAGGCCTCCAGCTCGGACAACTGGCCCGCCGGCCAGCCGGTGTTGGCGGTGAACGTCAGCCGCAGATAGCGGACCGGCGTCCCGGTCAGTGTCACCGTCGCCGTGTTGCCGCTCGACGGGTCGAAGGTGTACCCGGCGGGCGACTTCAGCGTGTTGTACGCCGAGTTGTCGGTGCTGCCCGTGACGCCGACGGTCTGGGTGCGCTTCGCCCAGGCGGCGGCCGGGGGCAGCTTCAGCACCAGGCGCTTGACCGCCTTGGCGGCACCGAGGTCCACGGTGACGGACTGCGGGAACGCGTTGTTACGGCTCTCCCAGTAGCTGCTCGCGTTGCCGTCCACCACGTTGCCGGCGCCGTACACATCGGCGTGGCTCGTCTCGGTGACCGGACGCCCCTGAGCGAGGTTGCCCGTCTCCTCGGGCGGATCGGTCGGGTCCGTCGGATCGGTCG
Source organism: Streptomyces sp. NPDC104381 (assembly GCF_055583745.1). NCBI lineage: Bacteria > Bacillati > Actinomycetota > Actinomycetes > Kitasatosporales > Streptomycetaceae > Streptomyces > Streptomyces sp. NPDC104381. The sequence continues at coordinate 245,506 of NZ_JBVJNK010000002.1, read as the reverse complement.
GATCCGTCGGGTCGGTGGGGCCGCCGCCGCCCGGGACCCCGCCGTTGGTCCACACCGGGTCGGGCCAGACACCGGTGCAGGCGGGCGGATCGGCGTACCACCCCGAGTTCCCGGCCCCCCGGGTGATCTGGAAGCCGCTGCCCACGCAGTTGTGGATCGGGTTGGACTGGGCGATGTGGGTGGCGACGACCTTCTCGAACGAGGCCGTGCCCGGGGCCTGGATCTGCAACGCGTACGTACCGGCACCGTCGATCTTGATGTTCTCGAAGTGCAGCCCGTTGCTCGCGCCCTCGATCAGATGGATCGCGGCGTAGGAGCTGTCCAGGATCTCGCTGTCGGTGATGTTGATGGTGGCGCCGCTGATCGGTTCGTTGAGCCCGCTGAACCAGATCGCGCCGACGCCGAAGCGCCAGTTGAAGTCGTTGTTCCCGGTACGGATCAGGGTGTTGCGGGCGGCGGTGTGCGTACCGGAGACAGCCGTGCCCTGGCCGGAGTTGACGCCCGGATAGCGGTTGGCGATGTGCAGCCCGCCGCCGTTGGTGACGGTGTCCGACATGACGTTGTCGGAGATCGTGATGTCCTTGCCGCCGTACGTCACGATGTTGTTGGCGAGGATCGGCAGGATCACCGTGTTGAAGGTGAACTTGTTCTTCACGTTCGGGACGTTCTCCGCCCACATGGCCAGACCGTCGTCCCCGGTGTTGCGGACGAAGGTGTTGGTCACCGTGGAGTTCGTGACGCCGTAGTGGAAGTTCACCCCGTCGGCCGTCTGGTCCAGGATGCGGCTGTTCCGGATGGTGAAGTCGTCCATCGGGCCGTCCATCCAGGCACCGCACTTGGTGTGCTGCATCCAGACGTTGTCGACGACCGAGTGGGACATGGCCCCGCCGATGGCGTTGACCTGGTCGTTGTCCACCCGCTCACGGATGTCGCCGATGATGGCGAAGTCCTTCAGCGTGACATTGCTGCTGCCGCCCTGCGCCGCGTACTTCCCGTACACGCCGACCGCCTTGCTGCGGTCCGTGGGGTGGCGTCCGGTCAGCACGCTGTACCAGGGTCCGGCGCCGCGCAGGGTCACCTTGTCGACGACGATGTGGTCCTGGACCTTGAACGTGCCCTGCGGGATGTACACCTCCTTGCCCTGGGAGCGTCCCGCGTCCACCGCGGCCTGGATCTTCGCGGTGGAGTCGGCGGCCCCCGTCGGGTCGGCGCCGAAGTCGCCCACCACGTCCAGCGCGCCGGAGGGCTTGCCGACCGGGGCGCCGACCTGCTCGAAGTCGGCCAGGTCGATGGTGAACGACGGTGAGCCGGCGGTGGAGGTGACCTGGAGCCTGACCTTCGTACCGGCCGCCAGGGTCGATCCGAACAGGGTCCGGGTCTCGTCGTAGAAGTGGTGCGGGTTGCTGTCGCCCGGGTTGTTGTTGAACGGGTAACCCCCGTAGTACCAGCCGTATTTCGAGGTCACCGGCACGCTCTTGAGCGAGGTGCCGCCGACCCGCAGGTCGAGCGAGGCGTCCCGGCCCGCCCCGGCCGCGTCGTCCGGCAGCGAGTAGCGGAAGGTCATGGCGTTCGCCGGGGCGGTGAGCGTGAACTCGACGTACTCACCGACGGCGTCGAGGGTCACCGCCTGTCGGCCGGACGCCTCGGACGGCAGGGCCCCGTACAGGCGGTCGGGGCCGATCAGGGTGCCGTTGGTGGCGGCGTACTCGGCTTCCTGTTCCTTGAACGGGACGGTGGCGCCCCGGCCGGATATCCCGACCGGCGACGGCGCGGGGACGGCGGCGGCCTGCGCGGGCGGAGCGCCGGCCAGCACCACCGCCGCGGCGGTGCCCGCGGCGACGAGTGCGAGGGAGAGGGAGGCGGACAGGGAGCGTCTGAGCAGACGTGGTCCAGCGAGTGGTGGGGTCACGTGTGGGTCGTCCTTGCGGCTCGTGGGGCTCTTCGGACGTCCCACAGGCTAGGAGCATCGCCGTAAAGAAGTCCACGGTGCTGCGCAAGATTTCGTCTTCATCGCTCAAATAAGTGACTCAGCGGCGGGAATGCCGAGCGTCCCGGGAGGGCATACGTCTTCAAGAGGTGAAGCTTGTCATGCCCATTGACAGGCGTTCCGTCGCGCTGGCTTCATGTGACCAACGGAATGGGAGCGCTCCCACCTCCGCTGCCCGCCTCACCCCCATGAAAGGCGACAACGGATGAAGCCACGGATGAGAAAACGGCTGGCCAGGGCGACGGCCGCCGCCGTCACCGCGACCGCCCTCCTGATGACGCTGTCCGGCACGGGCTCCGCGCAGGCCGCGGGGGCGCCGGACGGCCCCCGGGCGGCCCGCGCCGAGTCCGCGACGGCACCCGCCGCCGGCACCGGCACGGACTGGCTGCACACCGAGGGCAACCGGATCGTCGACGACCGGGGCGACCGGGTCTGGCTCACCGGTGCCAACTGGTTCGGCTTCAACGCGACCGAGCGGGTCTTCCACGGCCTGTGGTCCGCCAACCTGGACACGGTCACCCGGCAGATGGCGGAGCGCGGCATCAACATCGTCCGGGTGCCGATCTCCACCCAGCTCCTGCTGGAGTGGAAGGACGGCCGGGCGGCGCCCTCCAGCGCCGTCAACACCTGGGCCAACCCGGAGTTGGAGGGGCTCACGACCCTCGGGGTCTTCGACGCCTTCCTGGGGGTGGCGGAGAAGTACGGCATCAAGGTGATGCTCGACGTCCACAGCGCGGAGGCCGACAACTCCGGCCACATCCACCCCGTGTGGTGGAAAGGCACGATCACCACCGAGCAGTTCTACTCCGCCTGGGAATGGGTGACCGCCCGCTACAGGGAGAACGACACCCTGGTGGCGATGGACGTCAAGAACGAGCCCCACGGCAAGCAGTCCGACAGCCCGCGGGCCAAGTGGGACGGCTCCACCGACCAGGACAACTTCAAGTACACCTGCGAGACCGCCGGGAAACGCATCCTCGCGATCAACCCGCACGTCCTCGTCATGTGCGAGGGCATCGAGATCTACCCCAAGGACGGGACCGACTGGTCCTCCACCTCGGCGGCCGACTACCACGGCATGTGGTGGGGCGGGAACCTGCGCGGGGCGAAGGACCACCCGGTCGACCTCGGCGCGCAGCAGGACCAGCTCGTCTACTCCCCGCACGACTACGGGCCACTGGTGTACCAGCAGCCCTGGTTCGAGGGGGAGTGGGACCGCACCACGCTGGAGCGCGACGTCTGGGACCCCAACTGGCTCTACCTGCACAAGGACGGCACCGCGCCGCTCTTCGTCGGGGAGTGGGGCGGTCACCTCGACGGCGGCCCGAACCAGAAGTGGATGACCGCCCTGCGCGATCTGATGGTGGAGAACGGCATCCACCACACCTTCTGGTGCCTGAATCCCAACTCCGGTGACACCGGGGGCCTGCTGGGCTACGACTGGGCGACCTGGGACGAGGCCAAGTACGCCGTGCTCAAGCCCGCCCTCTGGCAGTCCGGCGGGAAGTTCGTCGGCCTCGACCACGAGGTCCGGCTCGGCGGCGAGGGCAGCACCACCGGCATCAGCCTGAACGACCTGTACGGCGGCTGATCCCGAGCCCCGGGACCACCGCCCCCCGACCGCCCTGGGGCGCCGATGACACCCCACCGCCTCGGCGCCCCAGGGCTCTCCACCCTCCCCGGACCCCGGCCCGTCCTCAGCCGTCCGTCAGCAGCGCGTTGATGAGCAGCAGCGCGATGTCGTCGGTGCCGGGCGTGGCCCGCTTCGCGTACCGCACCAGCGCGCCGGCGACGGACTCCATGTCCTGGTCGAGCGCGAGGGCGAAGTTCGCGGCCAGCTCGGCGGCGGCGTCGTCGAAGTCCACGCCCGGAGCCTCCACCAGCCCGTCGGTGTACAGGGCGAGCGCCGCGCCCGGCGGCAGCGGCACCTCGGCCGTCGGGTAGGAGGACGCGGGGTCGATGCCGAGGAGGAGCCCGGGCGGCAGCTTGAGGACGTCGGTCTGCCCGTCCGGCTGCCGCAGCAGCGGGGCCGGATGCCCGGCGGTGGCCAGGCGGGCGACGTGCCGGGCGAGGTCGAGATGGATGTAGAGGCAGCTGGTGAACAGGCCCGGGTCGAGATCGGTGAGCAGACGGTTGGTACGCGCGAGCACCTCGTCGGGCGGCGCGCCCGCGGAGGCGTGCACGGCGGTACGGACCTGCCCCATGAGCGCGGCGGCGTTCTCGTTGTGGCCCTGTACGTCGCCGATGGCCGCGGCGGCCGTCGTGTCGTCGAGCCGGATCAGGTCGTAGAAGTCGCCGCCGATGCCCATGCCCCGGGTGGAGGGCAGGTAGCGGGCCGCCACGTCCAGGCCGGGGATCCTGGGCAGGCTGTGGGGCAGCAGGTGGGCCTGCAGGCTGTGCGCGAGCCGGTCCTTGGTGTCGTAGAGGCGGGCGCGGTCCAGGGCCTGGGCGAGCAGCCCCGCGATCGAGGTCAGCAGGGCGCGTTCCTCGGCCTCGAAGGGGTGCGGCCGGTCGTAGGCGAGGACCAGCGAGCCCACCGGGTGCCCCGACACGATCAGCGGGAGGAAGGCGCAGGCCTCCACCGCGTTGCGCAGGCCCGCCGAGGGGTAGGCGCGCTCCAGCTCGGAGAAGGTGGAGTAGAAGTCGGGGATGCCCGTCGTCAGCACGTGCGCGGCAGGCGTGGGCGAGGTCAGGGGAGCGCCGTCGAAGCGGTCCATGAGTGCGGGATGGGTTCCGCGGCGTCCGTCGATCCGCAGCCGCCCCTCGACGGACGTCATCAGGATGAGCGTCTGGACGCGGAAGGCCGGCATCAGCTGGTCGCCCGCCAGGCCGATCACGTCCTGGGTGCCGACGGCCTCGGTGAGCGTCGCCGCCAGGTGCATCAGGTGGTACAGCGCGGTGGCCCGGCTGGGTGCGGCGGAGTCGTTGGGCAGGGAGGGCGCCGGGACGTCCTGCGGGCCCGGCCGCGCGGTGGGCACGATCCGGACGTTGATGCCGGTGGAGCTGGGGAACAGGTGGAAGGACAGCCAGCGGTCCGGTGGCCGCACCACGGTGAAGGACGTCCGCTGACGGCCGATGACCGCTGCCCGGTAGTGGTCCTCGACGGCGGGGTTGTCCAGCCAGGGCAGCGACTCCCAGGGCAGGGTGCCCAGGATGTCCTCGGCCCGCGTCCCCAGCAGATCGGCGGCGGCGGCGTCGAGGAAGACCACCCTTCCCTCGATCGACAGCGCGCAGCTCCCGCCCGGCAGCCGCCGCACGAACTCCGCGATGATCCTGGCCTCGTCCGGCCCGGGGGTGGGCGGCTCCGGCGGCGGCAGCACGTGCGGCTGGGCGCCGGGCGAGATCGGATAGCCGCTGCTCTCGGCCTGCTGGAGGAGCATGCCGATGCCGTGGCAGCCCCTGACGACGGCCTCCCGCTCCTCGGGTGCCAGCTGAGGGGGGTGGGAGCCGGGCCACAGCAGCACCAGCCCGCCCCGGTCGACGGTGCCGGTGCGGATCGGGGCGGCGCCCAGCGCGAACCGGTACGGCAGGACGAGGGCCGGACGCGGATACCGCAGGGCCAGCTCCTCCTGGCTGCCGAGCCAGATCAGGCACCTCAGGCGTACGGCGTCGGCCACCGGGATCGGGGCGGACAGCGGCACCCGGGTCCACGGCACGGCCAGCTGGCCGGGCACCCCCGACAGCACCGTCAGGTGCAGGGTGGTGTCGTCCTGGGGGAGCAGGTACAGCATCGCCACGGACGCGCCGGTCTCCTGCACGACGTGCGTCACGGCACTGCCGAGCGACTCCGTGCCCGAACCCGTGGCGGCGACAGAGGCTGCGTGGTCCTGCATGCTCCCCAGCGTCCCCCGTGAGGCGCGGCCGCGCACCCGCTGCCGCATCGGGTACGTACGTACTCGCCGCCGGCTGCGGACGGCCCGGCCACCGCACGCGCGAGGGCCCCGGATGCCGGGGAGCATCCGGGGCCCTCGTCGTACCGTGTACCGCGTGCTTACGGGAGCTGCGCCGCCCGGGCCTCGCGCCGGTTGTCACGGAAGGTGTTCACCCGCCGTGCCGTGGCGAAGAGCGGGATCACCGCCCCCAGGACGACCTGCAGCGCGCAGCCGGTCTGGAGGAGCAGCTGGCCGCCGGGGGCGTCGAACGCCCATGCGGCGAGGAGCCCCATCGCGGCCACGATCCAGCTGAGCATCGCCACCGCGAGGACACCCCGCGGCTTCGGGTACTCGACCCGGCTGACCATCAGCCACGCCACTCCGATGATCGCGAGCAGCGTCGGCACGAAGGGCAGCTCCAGCAGCACGATCGAGACGACCGTGAGCGCTCCGAAGGGGCTCGGCATGCCCTGGAACATGCCGTCCTTCAAGGTCACGCACGAGAACCGCGCAAGCCTGAGCACCACCGCCAGCAGCACCACGATCGCCGCGAGCGCCGACACCCGCTGGTGCGCGTCGTCCGCGACCATCCCGTACACCAGGACGAAGTACGCCGGTGCGAGGCCGAAGCTGATCAGGTCCGAGAGGTTGTCCAGCTCCGCGCCCATCGGCGAGGAGCGCAGCTTGCGCGCCACGAGCCCGTCGAACAGGTCGAAGACGGCCGCCATGAGCATGAGGATCACCGCGGTCGCCGCGGAGTGCCTGGCCATGCCCGACTCGTCGCTGCCCGTGAGGTGCGGGATGAGGATCCCGGTGGTGGTGAAGTACACCGCCATGAAACCGCACGTGGCGTTACCGAGGGTGAGCGTGTCCGCTATCGACAGCCGCATCGAGAGCGGCATGTCCTCGGCGTCGTCCTGCTCCTCCGCCTCGGGCACCCAGCTCGCCTGGGTATCAGGATCAATCACGGTCAATTCGAGTCACCCCCGCGGTCGTGGCCTGGCCGACCTCGACCGCGACATCGACACCTTCCGGAAGGTAGATGTCCACGCGCGAGCCGAAGCGGATCAGACCGATGCGTTCGCCCTGCTCCACCTTCGTGCCCTGCGGGATGTAGGGCACGATACGACGGGCGACCGCTCCCGCGATCTGCACCATCTCGATGTCGCCGAGCTCGGTGTCGAAGTGCCAGACAACGCGCTCGTTGTTCTCGCTCTCCTTGTTGAACGCCGGGACGAACCCACCCGGGATGTGCTCCACGGAGGTCACGGTGCCGGCCAGCGGAGCCCGGTTGACGTGAACGTTCAGCGGGCTCATGAAGATCGCGACGCGGGTGCGCCCGTCCTTCCACGGCATGATGCTCTGCACCACGCCGTCGGCCGGCGAGATGACGCGGCCCTGGGTGATCTCGCGCTCGGGGTCGCGGAAGAACCACAGCATGCCCGCCGCGAGCGCGGTGGTGGGCACGGCCACGGCCGCCCAGCGTCCGGACCTGCGGGCCCGGGCGAGGCTGAGGGCGGCGGTGGCGACGGTCGGGAGGAGCCACGGCGATGCTCCGCGCGCAAGGCGGACCCCGCCGCGGGATGCAGAGATTTGGCTGTCGGGCATGGATGACCTTCGTAGCGGATGATGCCGCGCTGGCAACGGGGGGACGGCGGCTTTCCGGCGATGCTATCGGGTGCGAGCGGCAACTGGGCAAGCCAGCAGCCGAGTCGGACAGCTGAAAGGCTCCCGACGGGGTTGACCGGGTGTGATGTTCTTCGCCACCAAATCACCTCGTAAGGGACATATCAGCCCTGGAACCGGTACTCCTCGAGCAGCCGGCGACCGATGATCATTTTCTGGATCTCGGCGGTACCTTCACCGATCAGCAGCATCGGAGCCTCACGGTAGAGGCGCTCGATCTCGTACTCCTTGGAGAAGCCGTAACCGCCGTGGATACGGAAGGCGTCCTCGACGACTTCCTTGCAGTACTCGGAGGCGAGGTACTTCGCCATCCCTGCCTCCAGGTCGTTCCGCTCCCCGGAGTCCTTTTTGCGGGCCGCATTCACCATCATCGCATGGGCCGCTTCGACCTTGGTGCCCATTTCGGCCAGTTTGAACTGGATCGCCTGGTGCTGAGCGATGGGCTTTCCGAAGGTCTGACGCTGCTGGGCGTACGACACGCCCAGCTCGAATGCACGTTGTGCGACGCCACAGCCACGCGCGGCGACATTTACGCGCCCCACCTCCACGCCGTCCATCATTTGGTAAAAACCTCGGCCGGTGGTGCCGCCCAGCACACGATTGGCCGGAATGCGCAGTCCGTCCATGATGAGCTCGGTCGTGTCGACGCCCTTGTAGCCCATCTTGTCGATCTTCCCGGGGATGGTGAGACCGGGGCGGACCTCTCCGAAACCGGCCTCCTTCTCCACGAGGAAAGTCGTCATCGACTTGTGCGGCGCCGTGCCCTCGGGGTGTCCTTCGTCACTCCTGCACAGAACCGCGACGAGTGTGGAGGATCCGCCGTTCGTCAGCCACATCTTCTGGCCGTTCAGGACGTACTCGTCGCCGTCCTTGACGCCCTTGGACGAGATGGCGGAGACATCGGAGCCCAGCGCCGGCTCGGACATCGAGAACGCGCCCCGGACCTCACCCAGCGCCATCCGCGGGAGGAACGTGTCCTTCTGCTCCTGGGTGCCGTGCTGCTTCAGCATGTAGGCCACGATGAAATGCGTGTTGATGATGCCCGACACGCTCATCCAGCCACGGGCGATCTCCTCCACGCACAGCGCGTACGTGAGGAGCGACTCGCCCAGACCGCCGTACTCCTCCGGGATCATCAGTCCGAACAGGCCGAGTTCCTTGAGCCCTTCGACGATGTCCGACGGATATTCGTCGCGGTGCTCCAGCTGGGTCGCGACAGGAATGATCTCCTTGTCCACGAAATCCCGCACCGTGGAGAGAATTTCCTGCTGGACGTCCGTCAGACCGGCGGTCTGTGCGAGTCGGCTCATGGCTACTTCTCCACGTTCTTGCTCGTCGGCTGATCGATCTCGGGGCGGCCGGGCTGCTCCCCGCCGCGTGCCTCGATGTACGTCGCGGTGGGGACCATCACCTTGCGGCGGAACACGCAGACCAGCGTTCCGTCCTGCTTGTAGCCCTTCGTCTCCACGTAAACGACGCCGCGGTCGTCCTTGGACCTCGACGGAGTCTTGTCGAGCACGGTCGTCTCGCCGTAGATCGTGTCGCCGTGGAAGGTCGGCGCCACGTGCTTCAGCGACTCCACCTCCAGATTCGCGATCGCCTTTCCTGAGACGTCCGGAACGGACATGCCGAGCAGCAGCGAATAGATGTAGTTGCCGACCACGACGTTCTTCTTGAAATCCGTCGTGTTCTCGGCGTAGTTGCTGTCCATGTGCAGCGGGTGGTGATTCATGGTCAGCAGGCAGAAGAGGTGGTCGTCGTATTCCGTGACCGTCTTCCCGGGCCAGTGCTTGTAGACAGCACCGACCTCGAACTCCTCATAGGTGCGTCCGAACTGCATATCAGGCCTCCGGAGCTTCGAACTTGGAGGTGCGCTGCATTCCGGCGGCACGGCCCTTGCCCGCGATGACCAGGGCCATCTTGCGGCTGGCCTCGTCGATCATCTCGTCGCCGAGCATCGCCGAGCCCTTCTTGCCGCCCTCCTCGGAGGTGCACCAGTCGTAGGCGTCGAGGATGAGCTCGGCGTGGTCGTAGTCCTCCTGCGAGGGCGAGAACACCTCGTTCGCCGCGTCGACCTGACCGGGGTGCAGCACCCACTTGCCGTCGAAGCCCAGAGCCGCCGCACGGCCCGCGACCTCGCGGTAGGCGTCCACGTCGCGGATCTGGAGGAACGGGCCGTCGATGGCCTGGAGGTCGTGCGTACGCGCCGCCATCAGGATGCGCATCAGGATGTAGTGGTACGCGTCCGCCGGGTAGCCGGGCGGCTGCTGGCCGACGACCAGCGTCTTCATGTTGATCGAGGCCATGAAGTCGGCCGGGCCGAAGATCAGCGTCTCCAGGCGCGGGGAGGCCGCGGCGATGTCGTCGATGTTCACCAGGCCCTTGGCGTTCTCGATCTGCGCCTCGATGCCGATCCGGCCGACCTCGAAGCCCATCGTCTTCTCGATCTGCGTCAGCAGCAGGTCCAGCGCGACGACCTGCTGCGCGTCCTGGACCTTCGGCAGCATGATGCAGTCGAGGTTCGGCCCCGCGCCCTCGACGACCGTGATGACGTCGCGGTACGTCCAGTGGGTCGTCCAGTCGTTGACCCGCACGACCCGGGTCTTGCCCGTCCAGTCGCCGTTGTTGAGCGCGTCGACGATGTGGTGCCGGGCGCCCTCCTTGGCGAGCGGCGCGCACGCGTCCTCCAGGTCCAGGAACACCTGGTCGGCCGGGAGGCCCTGGGCCTTCTCCAGGAACCGCGGGTTCGAGCCCGGCACGGCCAGACAGGAGCGGCGCGGGCGCAGACGGTTCACGGGCGTGGTCATGCGGAGACCTCCAGAGGGTCGAGCTTGTTCGCTTTCCGGATCTCGTCGACGATACGGCCGATGATCTCGGTGATGCCGAAGTCCTTCGGGGTGAAGACGGCGGCGACGCCGGCCTCGATGAGGGTGTGCGCGTCGGCCGGGGGGATGATGCCGCCGGCGATGACGGGGATGTCAGGGGCGCCGGCCTCACGCAGCCGGTGCAGCACGTCCGGCACCAGCTCGGCGTGCGAGCCGGACAGGATGGACAGACCGACACAGTGCACGTCCTCGGCCAGCGCCGCGTCGGTGATCTGCTCGGGCGTCAGCCTGATGCCCTGGTAGACCACCTCGAAGCCGGCGTCCCTGGCGCGTACGGCGATCTGTTCGGCGCCGTTGGAGTGCCCGTCGAGGCCGGGTTTGCCGACCAGCAGACGCAGCCGTCCGATGCCCAGGTCGGCGGCGGTGCGGGCGACCTTCTCACGGACCAGCGCGAGCGGGGTCCCCGCCTCGGCGGCGACGGCCACCGGAGCGGACGAGACGCCCGTCGGCGCCCGGAACTCGCCGAACACATCGCGCAGGGCCCAGGCCCACTCACCGGTGGTGACGCCCGCCCGTGCGCACTCGACGGTCGCCTCCATCATGTTCGCGGTGCCCGCCGCGGCCTTCTTCAGGGCCGTCAGGGACTCGGTCGCCCGGGCCTCGTCGCGGTTGTCGCGCCACTCGTGCAGCGCGGCGACGACCCGCGCCTCGTTCTCGGGATCCACCGTCATGATCGCGGCGTCGAGGTCGGCGGTCAGCGGGTTCGGCTCGGTCGTCTCGTAGATGTTGACGCCGACGATCCTCTCCTCACCGCCCTCGATCCGCGCCCGTCGTGCGGCGTGCGAGGAGACGAGCTCCGACTTCAGGTAGCCGGACTCCACGGCGGCCATCGCGCCGCCCATCTCCTGGATCCGGTCGATCTCGGCCAGGGACTCCGTGACCAGCTCGTCGACCTTGGCCTCGATGACATGCGAACCGGCGAAGATGTCCTCGTACTCCAGCAGGTCGCTCTCGTGCGCGAGTACCTGCTGTATGCGCAGTGACCACTGCTGGTCCCAGGGGCGCGGCAGCCCCAGGGCCTCGTTCCACGCGGGCAGCTGCACCGCGCGGGCGCGGGCGTCCTTGGAGAGGGTGACCGCCAGCATCTCCAGCACGATGCGCTGGACGTTGTTCTCCGGCTGCGCCTCGGTGAGCCCCAGGGAGTTGACCTGTACGCCGTAGCGGAAGCGGCGCTGCTTGGGGTTCTCGATGCCGTACCGCTCGCGGGTCACCCGGTCCCAGATGCGGCCGAAGGCGCGCATCTTGCACATCTCCTCGATGAAGCGGACCCCCGCGTTCACGAAGAACGAGATACGGGCGACCACGTCGCCGAACTTCTCCTCGGGCACCTGGCCCGAGTCGCGCACGGCGTCGAGCACCGCGATGGCCGTCGACATGGCGTACGCGATCTCCTGGACCGGAGTGGCCCCCGCCTCCTGCAGGTGGTAGCTGCAGATGTTGATCGGGTTCCACTTCGGGATCCGGTTGACCGTGTACGTGATCATGTCCGTCGTCAACCGCAGCGACGGGACCGGCGGGAAGACGTGCGTCCCCCGTGACAGGTACTCCTTGACGATGTCGTTCTGCGTCGTGCCCTGGAGCTTGTCGGGGTCGGCGCCCTGCTCCTCCGCGACCACCTGGTAGAGCGCCAGCAGCCACATGGCGGTCGCGTTGATCGTCATGGAGGTGTTCATCTGCTCCAGGGGGATGTCCTGGAACAGCCGCCGCATGTCACCGAGGTGCGACACGGGCACGCCGACCCTGCCCACCTCGCCACGGGCCAGGACGTGGTCGGGGTCGTAGCCGGTCTGCGTGGGCAGATCGAAGGCGACCGAGAGACCCGTCTGGCCCTTGGCGAGGTTGCGCCGGTACAGCTCGTTGGACGCCTCGGCGGTCGAGTGACCGGCGTACGTCCGCATGAGCCACGGCCGGTCCTTCTGACGTTCGGTCATGGTGGACCTCAGACGTTGCGGAAGCGGTTGATGGCGTCGATGTGCTGCTCGCGGAGCTCGGTGTCGCGCACGCCCAGACCCTCGCGCGGTGCCAGCGCGAGGATGCCGACCTTGCCCTGGTGCAGGTTGCGGTGCACGTCGTGCGCGGCCTGGCCGGTGTCCTCCAGGGAGTAGACCTTGGAGAGCGTCGGGTGGATCTTGCCCTTGGCGATCAGGCGGTTGGCCTCCCACGCCTCGCGGTAGTTGGCGAAGTGGGAGCCGATGATCCGCTTGAGCGACATCCACAGGTAGCGGTTGTCGTACTCGTGCATGTAGCCCGAGGTGGAGGCGCAGGTGGTGATCGTGCCGCCCTTGCGGGTGACGTAGACCGAGGCGCCGAACGTCTCGCGGCCCGGGTGCTCGAAGACGATGTCGATGTCCTCGCCGCCGGTGAACTCGCGGATCCGCTTGCCGAAGCGCTTCCACTCCTTGGGGTCCTGGGTCTGCTCGTCCTTCCAGAACTTGTAGCCCTCGGCGTTGCGGTCGATGACCGCCTCCGCGCCCATGGACCGGCAGATCTCGGCCTTCTCCGGGCTGGAGACGACGCAGATCGGGTTGGCCCCGCCGGCCAGCGCGAACTGGGTGGCGTAGGAGCCGAGCCCGCCGCTCGCGCCCCAGATCAGCACGTTGTCGCCCTGCTTCATGCCGGCGCCGTTGCGCGAGACGAGCTGGCGGTACGCGGTCGAGTTGACCAGGCCGGGGGACGCGGCCTCCTCCCAGCTGAGGTGCTTGGGCTTCGGCATCAGCTGGTTGGACTTGACGAGTGCGATCTCCGCCAGGCCGCCGAAGTTGGTCTCGAAGCCCCAGATGCGCTGCTCGGGGTCGAGCATCGTGTCGTTGTGGCCGTCGGAGGACTCCAGCTCGACCGAGAGGCAGTGTGCGACGACCTCGTCGCCCGGGTTCCAGGCGTTCACCCCGGCGCCGGTGCGCAGGACGACGCCCGCCAGGTCGGATCCGATGACGTGGTACGGCAGGTCGTGGCGCTTGGTGAGGTCGCTGAGCTTGCCGTAGCGCTCCAGGAAGCCGAAGGTCGACACCGGCTCGAAGATGGAGGTCCAGACGGAGTTGTAGTTCACCGAGCTCGCCATGACGGCGACGAGCGCCTCGCCGGGCCCGAGTTCGGGCACGGGCACCTCGTCCAGGTGCAGCGACTTGCGGGGGTCCTTGTCGCGTGTGGCGAGACCGGCGAACATCTCGGCCTCGTCCTTGTGCACGGTCACCGCGCGGTACGACTCGGGGATGGACAGGGCCGCGAAGTCCGCGGCCGTGCTGTCCTGCGATTGGATCGCGTCCAGGATTTCCTTCACGGTGATGCCTCCGGCAGATCGGGTCTCCGGCGTCGAGGGAAACGCTCGGAGGACCCCTGTGGTCAGGGGAGCGGTGCGGTGTGGAGGTGTGCCGTCGGTTCGGCGGGTGGTGCTTTTCGGCCTGCTCGGTGGAGCAGAAGGGGTTGCCTGTGACGCAGGCGCCCGGGCGCGCGGACACGTGGTCTGCGGGGACAGCCGGCGTACGAGTGATCTCTGCACGCCGGCCGCCCGGACGCCTTCAACGTATGGCACTGCGTGACAGCTGGCAAGGCACCCAGTGCCAACAATTTCTCTCAGTTGTCATCTCGTAGGCACGCATGAGCAACATCATGGGTGGTATGTCGCGTTGCTCCCTCTTTTCTGCGTGCTACGGCGCGGTGCGGTACACGTACGGCGTCGTCGTGCCCAGGGCCGTGAAGCCGAGCCGGCGCAGGATCGGGGCGGATCGATCCGCCGCGTCGACCTGGAGGAAGCGGCAGCCGCGCGCGGCGGCGATACGGGCCCGGTGGGCGATCAGGGCCCGGTAGACGCCCCTGCCCCGCCATGGGGCGGCCGTGCCCCCGCCCCAGAGGCTCGCGAAGCCGGTGCCGGGGTGGAGCTCCATCCGGGCCGAACTCACCGGATCGCCGCCCGCCGTGGCGACCACCGCGACGAAGGTGTCCGGGGCATCCGCGAGGCGGGCCAGGGACTGATGGCGCAGCCGTGAACCGTCGGTCCCGAAGGCCAGCTCGTGCGCCCTGACCATCAGTTCCACTCCCGCCGCGTCGGTCACGTCCCGCAGGCGTACGCCCTCGGGGAGCTCCACCTCGGCCGTCAGGCCGGCGACCGGGGCGACGAACAGCGTCTCCGGCGGTTCCGCGACGAAGCCCGCGGCCAGCAGCCTCGCGCCCAAGTCGGCGGGCCGGTCGTGGGAGTACAGCTTCCACTCGAACTCGTCGTGCCCGAGGGCGGTGAAGTGCTCCACCTGCGCCGCGATCGCCGCCTCCGCCCGTACGGCGTCGAGGTCGGGGGCCGTCCAGACGACACCGTTCCAGTCGTCCGCCGAGCCGACCTGGCGGACGGTGTCGGGCTCGCGCTCGACCCGTACCCCCGGGCCGTCGGGGCGGGCGTGTTCGCGCATCTCGTGATCGAAGAGGGCCAGCATCTCGTCAGGTTCCATCCGTGCATCCGAGCACCTCCGCCCCGGCGCGACCACCGGGTTTCTCCCGGCCCGTGCGTCAACCGGCGGGCGCGGGGCAGATGGAAGTGATCTTGAAGTTCCGGCAGTGGACAAGGGGTGGGACGCGATGGGGATACAGACGCGCAGAGGTGTCCGGAAGGGCCGTCGGCCCGGCTTCGACCTCCGGCGGACGGCGTTCGGCTTCGCGTTGCTCGCGCTCCTGATCTGCGGCGGCGGACTCGCGGTGCGCACGGCGCTGAAGAGCGCCGAACGGCACCCGGTGGCCGCCGTGGCCTCGGCCGTCCTGCTGGCGGCCGGCGTCTGGGCACTCCTGCGCATGCGCCGCAGCCGCAGGGCGGCGGCCAGGGCGGCCGAGGCGGCCGTCGAGACCGCGTACGAGGTGGTGGACGCCGCCCTGCAGGAGATGCCGGAACAGGAGATGCCGGAGCAGGAGATGCCGGGGGCCGAAGCCGCCCCGCTCCCCGCTCCCGTGGAGCCGCCGGTCGACTACGCGGCGATGGATCCGTACGACTTCGAGGAGGCCGTCGCCGCTCTCTGCCGGCGGGACGGCTGTCTGGACGCCGAAGTCGTCGGAGGCGCAGGCGACCTGGGCGCGGACGTGCTGGCCACCACCCCGGACGGCCGCCGTCTGGTCGTACAGTGCAAGAGGTACACCTGTGACAACAAGGTCGGCTCGCAGGATCTCCAGCGCTTCGGCGGCACCTGCTACGCGGTGCACGAGGCCGAGGTGGCCCTCCTCGTCAGCACCGGCGAATTCACCGAGCCCGCCCTCGACTACGCCGCGCAGTGCGGCATCGTCTGCGTCGGCCCCGACGAGCTCACCGCGTGGAGCGAGGGCGCCGCGGCCCCGCCCTGGTACGCGGGAGCCCCTGTGCAGCCCGCCGAGGGCTGAGCGGTCGGCAGGGCCGGGCGCCGGGCTCAGTGCTCCTTCAGCGCCTGCTGGATGGTCCGCATGATCTCGTCCAGGGGCGCGTCGGTGCGGGCCACGGTGACCAGCACCTCGCCCTCCCTGGAGACCGAGGCGGCGGGGGTCTTCCCGGCCTCGGCCCCGGCGGTCCGCCCCGCACCGATCCCGGTGCCGAAGGTCTCCCGTACGATCGCGAACGCGTGGTCCAGCTGCGACTCCACGTCGCCCTGCCCGTCCGCGCGCAGCCAGCGCCGCAGCACATGGTTGTGCGCGGTCACCACGGCGGACGCCGCGACCTCGGCGAGCAGCGGGTCGTCATTGCCCACGTGGTGATCGCGCTCGTCGAAATGGCCCAGCAGATAGCGCGTGAAAAGCCGCTCGTAGCGGGCCACCGAGGCGATCTCGGCCTCGCGGAGCGTGGGCACCTCACGGGTCAGCTGGTAGCGCGCCACGGAGACCGCCGGCTTCGCCGCGTACATCTTCATGACCTCCTTGATGCCGCGGCACACGGTGTCGAGCGGGTGCTCGTGCGCGGGCGCGGCATTGAGGACGGCCTCGGCCCTGACGAGGGTGTCGTCGTGGTCCGGGAAGATGGCCTCTTCCTTGGAGCGGAAGTGCCGGAAGAAGGTGCGCCGGGCGACCCCGGCGGCCCCCGCGATCTCGTCGACCGTCGTCGCCTCGTACCCCTTCGTGGCGAACAGCTCCATGGCCGCTGCGGCCAGTTCGCGGCGCATCTTGAGCCGTTGGGCGGCGGCCCGGGTGCCGGCGGCACTCTCCGGGGCGTCCGTCGAGGCGGAGGAACGGGGGGACTTGGCGGGTTGGGACATGAGGTGAACGTAACCCATCGGTGCGGGCGGGCGCGCCTGTGGGGGCGGGTCGCCGGAGGGTCCCAGCAGCCCGCCCCACCTGCCCCACCCGGCTCCCGGCTCAGCGGCGGGCATATTCGCGGAAGCCACGCCCCGTCTTGCGGCCGAGGCAGCCGGCGGCCACCAGATGCTCCAGCAGCGGCGCCGGGGCGAGGCCCGGGTCGCGGAACTCGCCGTGCAGGACCTTCTCGATGGCGAGCGAGACGTCCAGGCCGACGACGTCCAGGAGCTCGAAGGGCCCCATGGGGTAGCCGCCGCCCAGCTTCATCGCCGCGTCGATGTCGTCGAGCGTCGCGTAGTGCTCCTCGACCATCTTGATCGCGTTGTTGAGGTAGGGGAACAGCAGCGCGTTCACGATGAACCCGGCCCGGTCACCGCAGTCGACCGGGTGCTTGCGCACCTTCACGCAGACCTCGCGGACCGTGGCGTGGACGTCGTCGGCGGTCAGCACCGTGCGGACCACCTCGACGAGCTTCATCGCGGGCGCCGGGTTGAAGAAGTGCATCCCGATGACGTCCTCGGGGCGCGAGGTCACCCGGGCGACCGCCACGACCGGCAGCGACGAGGTGGTGGTGGCGAGCACCGCACCCGGCTTGCAGACCTTGTCCAGGGTCTGGAAGAGCTGCCGCTTGACCTCCAGGTCCTCGGCGACCGCCTCGACCGCGAGATCGACGTCGGCGAAGGAGTCCAGCGAGCCCGCCGGGGTGATACGGGCGAGCGTCTCGTCCCGTGCCTCCTCGGTGAGCCGCCCCTTCGAGACCGAACGCCCCAGCGACGTGGCGATCCGCGCCTTGGCCGTGTCCGCCTTCTCCTGGCTGCGGGCGGCCAGCACCACGGCGTACCCGGCCTTCGCGAAGACCTCCGCGATGCCCGAGGCCATGGTCCCCGACCCGGCCACACCCACCGACGACACCGTGCGCCCGGTCACCGCACCCGCGCTCTCCGCCGGCGTCAGGGCGTCCGGGACCACCGTCTGGCCGCCGGGGGTGTCGTACGTGTAGAAGCCGCGGCCCGCCTTGCGGCCGGTCAGACCGGCCTCGCTGAGCTGGCCGAGCACCGGTGCCGGGGCGTGCAGCCGGTCGTGGGACGCCGCGTACATGGCCTCCAGAACCGTGCGGGCCGTGTCGACGCCGATCAGGTCGAGCAGCGCCAGGGGGCCCATCGGCAGGCCGCAGCCCAGCTTCATCGCGGCGTCGATGTCCTCACGGGAGGCGTAGTTCGCCTCGTACATCGCCGCGGCCTGGTTGAGATAGCCGAAGAGCAGGCCGTCCGCGACGAAACCGGGGCGGTCACCGACCGCGACCGGTTCCTTGCCCAGCTCACGGGCGAGCCGGGTGACGCTCTCCACGGCGGGCGGGGCGGTCAGCACGGAGGAGACCACCTCGACGAGCTTCATGGCGGGCGCCGGGTTGAAGAAGTGCAGGCCGAGGACGCGCTCGGGGCGCTGCGACTCGGCGGCCAGCCGGGTCACGGACAGCGCGTTCGTGCCCGTCGCGAGGATCGCCGTGGGGGAGACCACCGCGTCCAGCTCGCGGAAGACCTGCTGCTTGAGCTCGTACGTCTCCGGCACGACCTCGATCACCAGCTCCGCGTCCGCGGCGGCCTGGAGGTCGGAGAACGTACGGAACCGGGCGAGGATGTCGCGCCGCTCCTGCTCCGAGATCCGCTCACGGGCCACGGAGCGCGCGGTGGAGGCCTCCAGGGAGGCGACGGCCTGCCGGGCGGCGGCCTCACTGATGTCGATGCCGACGACCTCGCGGCCCGCACGGGCCAGGACCTCGGCGATGCCGGTGCCCATGGTGCCGAGGCCGACGACGGCAATGGTGGTGAGCGGGGTGTCCATCACGGGACTCCAGGGTGAGTGACGACTGTGAGGAGCACGGCGGCGCGGGGCCGGAATCGACCGGCGCTCGGCGTGCGGAGCAAACGCGTGTCGTGGTGCGCGGTCCCGGCCGCTCGGGGCACACCGGGGGGAAAGGTGACGGGGCTCTGTCCCGGAGCCACGTCTCACGAACTGCCGAACCGACAAGCACTCCGGGTGGCTGCGTCACCAGGCCACCGGAGCCGGCGGGGAGTGTGTCCCGCTCACCTGAGCTTAACCGGCGAGTAACGAGCGCGCCAGCCCTGGGCGCTTGTGCGCTGGCACACAGTTCGCCGCACACCATGCGTGTCCGTCGATAAACTCACCGTCATGAATGAGGAGTTCCGCTCGCTGACCGACCGGCTCGCGCACGAGGCGGATGACCCGGACGTCCTCCAGCGGCTTCTGGCCACCGAGGACGACGAGGAGCTGGCCGGGGTCCTCGTCGAACGCGAACGCCCCCTCTGGGCCCGGGAGATGGCGGCGTTCCGCCTCGGCTGCCGCGGCGACCGCCGGGCCTTCGAGGCGCTGGTGCTGCTGCTCAACCACCGTGACCCCGAGCGCTGCGTCTCCGCCGCGTACGCCCTGCTGCTCCTCGGTGACCCACGGACCCCCCGAGCCGCGGCGGCGCTCGCCACCAACGGCCTGCGGACGGCCTACGCCCTGCACCCGGTCCGCCTGTTGACCGCACTGCGCGCCCCCGAATCCGCGCCCGCGCTGATGACCACCCTGTCCCGCCTGCTCACCCCCGAGGAACCGCACTGGCGCGTGGCCCTGGCCTGCGTCGAGGGCCTGGGAACCCTGGCCGACGCCAGGGCCCGCCCGGTCCTGGAGGCCGCACTGCCGCACCCCCGACTCGGCGACGCGGCGGCGGAGGCGCTCAGCCGGCTGGGGGCGGGGTGAGCGTCGGCCGCCGCCCGCCAGGGCGCGTTCCGGGAGTCCCGCCTGCCCGGCGAGGCCTGGCACGCACGCCCTAGTTCTTCTGCAGGGTGCGGGTGACACCCGCGACGACGGCGGTCGTCAGAACCCAGCCGAGGGCGATCAGCAGGTAGGCCAGCCACTGGAGACCGCCGTCGGTCCAGTACCAGGCCGTGCGCTGCCCCAGACCACCGATGGGGATCAAGAGGTCGAGTGTGTAGACGAGAGGCTGGAACGGCGTGCCCTCGTCCTGTTTGACCGGGGCCGGTGAGTGGGTGCCGAAGGACAGCGTCCCCAGCGAGGCCAGCACGAGGAGCCAGACGCCGGCCAGCCAGGGGCGGTAGCCGTAGCCGACGGTCACGTCGAGCAGATGCCCCCACACACGGGCGGCCGGGGGCAGGGTGCGACGCCGGTGGCGCTGTTTGGCCAGGAGTACGCGGCGGGCGTCGTCGTCGTGGCCGGCCTTCCGGTACCAGCCCGCCAACTGCTCGTAGGGCTGGGGGCTGTAGCCCGGGCCGCGTCGTATCCACGCCACGCGATGGGCCACCGAGTTCCGCTGCCCCACCGCCTCGCGCCGCTCGCCGGCCTCGGCCACCCTGATGGAGCCGTAGACGAAGCCGTCCAGTTCCACCACCGCCGGCCAGCTGTGCTCGTGGTCGTGGAGGTAGGACACCTGCGCGCCCCGCAGGTCCACGATGCCGGACGGTGGCCGGGCAGGGCTGAAGTCGAACTCGACGGCCTGCATCAACGAGCCGGCCAGTGTCGGGCCGTGGCCGTCGGGCGGCCCGTTCAGGACGGCTCCGGCGAAGGTCAGGCTGTCCGAGATCCGGGCACCTCGCAGCCGTACGGTCCCGTTCGCGACGAACCCGTCGGAGAGGTCGAGCGTCGAGGCCACGGCGTTGTCCAGGGTGAGCGCCGCCCCACGCGGGCCGGGGCGTTCCAGGAGTGCGCCCCTCATGTGCAGTCCGCCCGGCAACTGCGCCCCCATGAGGCGGATCTCACCGTGCGCGACGAATCCGTCCTGGCAGTAGACACCGCCCTCCCCGACCAGGCCGCCGGCTGACACCGCCCATTCCCCGGGCGCGAGGATCTCGGTGCCGTTGAGGTTCACGGCACCGTTCACCCGCGCGTTGATGAGCGACAAGGCGGTGTCCCTGCGGTGGAAGGGCGAGGCGGAACCGCTCTCCAGCCGGGAACGCCGCAGGTCGAGGCGGCCCTCCATGCGGATCGAACCGGCTTCCACGCCCGGCACCCGGCTGCCCACGATCGCGATCGACTGGGCCGACGCCCCGAAGAGGTCCACGCCCTCGTCGAACCAGCAGTCCTCGAACCAGAGAGCATGAGCGATCTGAGCGCCGGCCAGGTCGAGGTGCCCGGATATCCGCGCCCCGGTGAGCCTCAGACACGCGACGGCACCCGGCTGCGCGGTGTTCGCGCCCTGGAGGAGCACCACGATCACGGCGGCCCTGACGGTCCGCCCTGCGCCCCACCCCACACCCTCGGCGACACGGTCGGTCCGCGCGGCTCCCGTACGCAGGTCGACACGGCGCCCCTCGGGGAACGCGTCCCACAACTCACGCTCCGGTGAGGTCAGTTCGTCGTATGTGAGCACCCGTGCAGCTTAGTGATCCGCCCTTCGGGAAGCGGCTCACTCCGGGAGGGGACGGCGCCGGGGGCGTACGCGGGGGTGGGGCGCGAGGTCACGCGGTCCACCCTTGCGTACGCCCCCGGCGCGGGGCCCGGCATTTCTCGGCCGGAGATCAGCCGCGGAAGCCGAGCAGGCCGTGCAACGTCCTGCCCTTCATGTTCGCGCCCGCCTTCGTCGCGGGCGCCGGCTTCGGTTCCGGCAGGGCGTCGCAGACCGCGTCCGCGCCTCCGGCGCCGCCCTTCGGGGTGGTGCCGTCCGTCAGGTAGGCGATCAGATGGGCGTCCAGGCAGTCGTTGCCGCTCAGGGTGATGCCGTGGTTGCCGCCGCCCTGCTCGACGACGAGGGAGGAGCCCGTGAGCCCGCGGCTCATGGTGACGCCGCCCTCGTACGGTGTGGCCGCGTCGTCGGTGGCCTGGAAGATCAGCGCGGGCGGGATGTCGTCGTTGTCGACCCGCACGGGCTCCAGCGGCTCCACCGGCCAGGTGGCGCACGGGGCGTTGTACCAGGTGTTGTTCCAGGCCATGAAGGGCGACTTGCGGTGCGCCGCCCAGGTGTCGTCGCGCCAGGTGCTCCAGGTCTGCGGCCAGCCCGCGTCGCGGCACTGCACGGCGGCGTACACGGAGTACCCGTTGTCGCCGCTGCTGTCGACGGCGGCGAAGTCCTCGTACGCGGTCGCGAGGGCCTCCTGGTCCCCGTCGTTCACGTACGCCGCGAACGTCTCGGCCAGCCTCGGCCAGTAACCGTCGTAGTAACCGCCCGGCAGGAAGGTGTCCTCCAGCTCGGCCGGACCGACCTTGCCCGCCGCGGGGTGCTCCTTCACCGCGTCGCGCATCCGGTACCACGCGGCTTCCACCCCGGCCGGGTCCTTGCCCAGCTCGTACGTGGCGTCGTTCTTCGCGACCCAGGCGGCGAACGCCTTGTGGCGGGCGTCGAACGCGTGGTCCTGGCCGAGGTTGTCCTCGTACCAGACACCGTCCGGGTCGACGACCGAGTCCAGCACCAGCCGGCGCACGCGCTCGGGGAACAGCTTGGCGTAGACCGCGCCCAGATAGGTGCCGTACGAGTAGCCGAAGTAGTTGATCTGCGGGGCGGCCAGCGCCCGGCGGATGACGTCGAGGTCCTTCGCCGCGCTGACGGTGTCCATGTACGGCAGCAGGTCGCCGTGCTTCTCGCCGCACGCGGTGGCGAAGGACGCCGCGCGGTTGCGGGCGGTCCTCTCCGCCTCGTCGGAGTCCGGCACGGTGTCGGGGCGTACGGGCTCGAAGTACTTCGGCACGCAGTCCAGGGCCGGGGTGCTCTTCCCGACCCCGCGCGGGTCGAACCCGATCACGTCGTACTGCGCGGCGAGCTTCGCCGGCAGCGAGGACGCCACGAAGCCCGCCATGGAGAGCCCGCTGCCGCCGGGGCCGCCGGGGTTGACCAGCAGGGGGCCCTGCGAGGTCTTCGCCGTGTGCGGGATCCGGGAGAGGGCGAGCGTGACCTGCTGACCCGACGGGTTGTCATGATCGAGCGGTGCGCGGACGGTCGAGCACTGAAGGGCCGGATACGTCTTCGTCCCGCAGGCCTTCCACTTGAGCGGCGCGGCGGCGCGTGGGGCGGTCGCGCCCGTCCCGGCGGGCGTGGTGGACGCGGTGGACGGCGCGGCGGTCACCAGTCCGGCGACCGTGGCGCCGACGGCTACCAGAATTCCTGCACGTTTCGTCATAGGGCCTCCCGTGTCGGGGATCGCGGCTGTGGGTGGCACAGCCCCGGCCGCATGCTTCCCGGATCGGGGCGGGGGAGGACACCTGTCGTCGAGAGTTGACCCGTTCGGGCAGGGAGACCGGTGCGGTCAGAGCAGGGTCAGCTGGGTGGGGCCGGGCGCGTGGTCGCCGGCCGGGGCCGGCCCGGTCCCGGCCTCGCGGTCGATGCGGCGGGCGCCGCCCCGGTCGGCAGGGCCGATGCCGAACTCGGCCGCGAGCTCGTGGACCCGGCGGGTGATGGAGCGCTGGTACCAGGTCGGCGCGTACGCCCCGTCCGCGTACATCCGCTCGTACCGGCGCACCAGGTGCGGATGGTGCCGCGCGACCCACCGCATGAACCACTCGCGGGCGCCCGGCCGCAGATGCAGGACGAGCGGGGTCACCGACGTCGCCCCGGCGGCGGCGATGGCGCGGACCGTGGCGCGCAGCTGGTCGGGGTGGTCGCCGAGGAAGGGGATGACCGGGGCCATCAGCACACCGCAGCCGATCCCGTTGTCCGTCATGGCGCGGACGACGTCGAGGCGGCGTTCGGGGGAGGGAGTGCCCGGCTCGACCGTGCGCCACAGCTCGGGGTCGGTGAACCCGACCGAGACGGAGACGCCGACCTCGGTGACCTCGGCGGCCTGCCGCAGGAGGTCGAGGTCGCGCAGGATCAGCGTGCCCTTCGTGAGGATGGAGAAGGGGTTCGCGTGGTCGCGCAGGGCCGTGATGATGCCGGGCATCAGCCGGTAGCGGCCCTCGGCCCGCTGGTAGCAGTCGACGTTCGTGCCCATCGCGATGTGCTGGCCGTGCCACTGGCGGGAGGCCAGATGGCGGCCCAGCAGCTCGGCGGCGTTGACCTTGACGACGATCTGGGAGTCGAATCCGAGGCCGGTGTCCAGGTCCAGATAGCTGTGGGTCTTGCGGGCGAAGCAGTACACACACGCGTGGGTGCAGCCGCGGTACGGGTTCACGGTCCATTCGAACGGCATGCGCGACGCCCCGGGCACCCGGTTCACGATCGAGCGGGCCCGGATCTCATGGAAGGTGATGCCCCGGAATTCGGGGGTGTCGAAGGTGCGCGTCGTCACCGCGTCCGCGGCGAAGAGCGCACCGTTGCCCGCTTCTGTGGTGTTCTCTGCCAGATTGTCCCAGCGCATGAACGCCTCCTTGGTAGCACTCCGCAGAGAATAGAACATGTGTTCCCTTGATCGTGCGCGGCGGAGCGCGGGTCCCGATTTTGAGGCGCCGTACCCGAGGTGGTTGGCTCACAGCACCCCGAACAACCGAGTGGTGGAGGAGCAGGCATGGCGCAGGTCGAGGCCACGACAGAGCGGATCATCGCGGCGGACGCAGAGACGGTGTTCGATGCGCTGGCCGACTACAAGGAGGTCCGGGGCAAGGTGCTGACCGGGCACTTCAGCGAGTACGAGGTGCGCGAGGGCGGAGACGGCGAAGGCACCCTCGTCCACTGGAAGCTCCAGGCGACGAGCAAGCGGATCCGTGACTGCCTGCTGGAGGTCACCGAGCCCACCGACGGCCGGCTGGTCGAGAAGGACCGCAACTCCTCGATGGTCACCACCTGGACCGTCACCCCCGCCGGTGAGGGGAAGTCCAAGGCCGTCGTCACCACCGTGTGGAACGGCGCCGGCGGCATCGGCGGGTTCTTCGAGAAGACGTTCGCGCCCAAGGGGCTCGGCCGGATCTACGACGAACTGCTGCAGAACCTCGCCGGCGAGGTCGAGAAGTAACCCTGCACAACCCCCTGTTGGCGTCACGGCCGGCCTCACCGGAACGAGTGGTTTTCCGGGGTGGCCGGTTGTGCGCCGCAACGCCTCCCACCGGCGCATAAGCCCTCCGAGTGCGCCCTGCGTGCGCCTGGTCGCGTTTGCCCCGCCTTGCCGCCTGGTGCGACAAATGGGCGGCGCAGCTGCGACGAGGGGAGCGTTACGTGGTGGGTGGGATCACCCTGGTGGAGGACGAGCCGGGAGGTACGGAGTACGGGGTGCCCGGGACCTGGGTGGAGCCCGGTGTCGCGTTGAAGTCCGAGCCACCCCCTCCACCGTCCGCCGCCGGGCCGCCCGCACCGCCGGACGAGATCAGCCCCCGCAGGATCCGGCTGGTCTTCCTCGGGCTGATGCTCACCCTGCTGCTCGCGGCGCTCGACCAGATGATCGTCGCCACCGCCCTGCCGAAGATCGTCGGTGAGCTGCACGGCCTGGACAAGATGTCCTGGGCGGTCACCGCCTATCTGCTCGCCTCCACGATCGGCCTGCCGATCTACGGGAAGCTCGGCGACCTCTTCGGCCGCAAGGGCGTCTTCCAGTTCGCGATCGTCGTCTTCGTGATCGGCTCCGCCCTCGCGGGCTGGTCCCGCACCATGGACGAGCTCATCGCCTTCCGCGCCGTCCAGGGCATCGGCGGCGGCGGACTGATGATCGGCGTCCAGGCGATCATCGCCGACATCGTCCCCTCCAGGGAACGCGGCCGCTACATGGGCCTCATCGGGGCGGTCTTCGGCCTGGCCTCGGTGGCAGGACCGCTCCTCGGCGGCTTCTTCACCGACCACGCCTCCTGGCGCTGGTGCTTCTACATCAACGTGCCGTTCGGCCTCGTCACCCTCGCCGTCATCGCGCTCGTCCTGAAACTCCCCAAGCCGACCGTCCGCCCCCGCCTCGACGTGCTGGGGGCCCTGCTGCTGGCCGCCGCGTCGACCTGCCTGGTGCTGCTCACCAGCTGGGGCGGCACCGAGTACGCCTGGGGCTCGCGCACCATCCTGGGACTCGCCGCCGGGGCCGCCGGAACGACCCTGCTCTTCCTCGTCGTCGAGCACCGCGCCGCCGAACCCGTCATCCCGCTGCGCCTGTTCCGCGACTCGGTCTTCAACGTCACCTCGCTGGTCGGCGCGGTCGTCGGCGTCGCGCTCTTCGGGGCCGCCAGCTATCTGCCGACGTACCTCCAGATGGTCGAGGGCGTCTCCGCCACCGAGTCGGGGCTGCTGATGCTCCCGATGATGGGCGGCATCGTCATCGCCTCCGTCGTCTCCGGACAGCTGGTCTCCCGTACCGGCCGCTACCGCGTCTACCCGCTGGTCGGCGGAGCCGTGTCGACCGTCGGCATGTGGCTGCTCTCCCTCCTCGACACGGACACCTCGCCGCTGGAGTACGGCATCTGGCAGGCCGTCCTCGGTATCGGCATCGGCCTCGTCATGTCCGTCCTGGTGCTGGCCGTGCAGAACTCCGTACGCCCCTCCGACCTCGGCACCGCCACCAGCGCCCACAACTACTTCCGGCAGATCGGCGGCAGCGTCGGGGCCGCGATCTTCGGCACCCTCTTCGCGGGACGGCTCGCGGACGCGCTCGGGGTGCGGCTGCCCTCGGGCGCCGACCTGCCCGACGCCGAGTCGATCACCCCGCAGCTCGTCCACACCATGGAGCCCGCACTGCGCGACGCCTACATCCAGGCGTACGCCGACGCCATGCCGCGGATCTTCCTCTACCTGGTGCCGGTGCTTCTGCTCGGCCTCTTCCTCGCCTTCTTCCTCAAGGAGAAACCGCTGGTGTCCCACCACACCCCGCAGACGGCCCCCGACCCGGCCGCGGCGCACTCCACGATCCCCGCCGCCCGCACCGACCCCGGCCCGCCGCAGCCCGGCCCGCTCCCGGGGCTCCCGGTGACCGGACGTGTCCAGCACCCCGACGGTACGACCGTGGGGCGGGCCGCGCTCACCCTCATCGACGGCCAGGGACGGCAGGTCGGACGGGGAGCGAGCGGCGACGACGGACAGTACGCGCTGAGCGCCCCCGCGGCCGGTGCCTATGTGCTGATCGCCGCTGCGGGCGGGCACCAGCCGCAGGCCGTCAGCGTCACGGTCAGCGACCGGCCGGTGGACCTGGACGTGGTCCTCGGCGGGGCGGGGCGGCTCGCCGGTGCGGTCCTCACACCCGACGGCGCCCCCGTCCGGGACGCGGCGGTCACGCTCACCGACGTACGGGGCGAGGTCGTCGCGACCACCCGCACGGGACGCGAAGGCGCCTACGTCATCAGCGAACTGGTCGCCGGCGAGTACACCCTCGCGGCCAGTGCCCCTGCCTTCCGCCCCGCCGCCCTCCCGGTCAGCGTGCAGGCCGCCCGGGAGACCCGGCAGGACATCGAGCTGGCGGGCGGCGCCGTGCTGCGCGGGGTCGTACGCGCCCCCG
Organism: Streptomyces sp. NPDC104381; assembly: GCF_055583745.1. Taxonomy (NCBI): domain Bacteria; kingdom Bacillati; phylum Actinomycetota; class Actinomycetes; order Kitasatosporales; family Streptomycetaceae; genus Streptomyces; species Streptomyces sp. NPDC104381. The sequence continues at coordinate 218,499 of NZ_JBVJNK010000002.1, read as the reverse complement.
GCGGGCGGGCCGTCGAGGACGCGAGGGTCACGCTGCTGGACGCGGCGGGCAACGTCGTCGACACCCTGACCACGGGGGCCGACGGGGCGTTCCGCTTCGTGGACCTGTCGACCGGCGAGTACACGGTGATCGCCGCCGGCTATCCGCCGGTCGCCACCGTGCTCCAGCTCCCCGGAGGCGGGCGCACCGAACGCGACCTCCAGCTGGGCCACGAGGACTGACGAGACGTCAATTCCGCGGGGTGTGCGGACGTCGGCGTCCGCACCCCCCCGGGCCTTCACGGCAGCAGCCGGGGCCTCCGCCTCGCCGCGACGTCCTCGACCCAGCCGAAGCACACCACGGCCACGGCGATCAGCACCCACGCGACACCGAACTGCCACCACGGGCTGTCGAGCGGCAGACGCTCCTCCAGCGCCGGTACCTCCCACATCAGATCGATGAGCGGAACCGAGACCATCAACGCCACCTCGTGCCAGAGGTACACCGTCACCGCCCGGGCGTTGAACACCGTGACGACCCGGTCGGCCACCGGACGGCGTACGAGTCCGTCGAAGCGGGGCCGGAAGCGCAGCAGGAGCAGCACGAACCCCGCCGACCAGAGCGCCTGCGCGAGCGGGATGTCGTCCAGGTCCGACACTCCGTCCACCGGGTGCCCCACGGCCCACCAGCCCCCGACGGCCATCAACGGCACCACGGCCGCCACCACCTGGGGCGCGCGCAGCCGGTCGAGCACCCCGTCGCGGTGTGCGAAGCCCAGCAGCCAGCAGAACAGGAACACCGAGGCGTCACTGAGCGCGCTCCCCAGCCGGCCCTCCGGCACGCCGGTCACCGTCTCCAGCACCACGACGGGCACCAGGGACAGGGCGAGCACCGGGAGGGGCGCCAGCCGGAAGACGCGCAGCAGCAGCGGAGACAGCAGCACGAACCACAGGTACGCGCGCAGGTACCAGAGCACCGCCCACGCCTGCTCACCCCACGCGTCACCGGGCGGATCGCCGACCGGCAGCACCCACAGCAGCACGTCAGGGCCCGGCACCCAGCCGTGCAGGAGCATCGCCACCCCGAGGACGAGGCCGAACAGCCACACCGGGACCAGCAACCGCCGGAGCCTGCTGCGGAGCACCCCCGCCGCGGGCCGCTCCAGCGAGCGGGCCATGAGCGACCCGGCGAGCGCGAACATCACGCCCATGGACGGGAAGACGTACCCCAGCCACGGCCACCCGAAGGTGTGGTACGTCACCACCCGGACGAGCGCCACGGCCCGCAGCACGTCGAAGGAGCGGTCACGGCCGGTCCCCGCCACCGCCGACGGGGACGGCGCGGCCGCCGCCCTGCGGTGGGCCCCCGCCACTACGACGCACCCACGTGGGGCGTGCCCACCTCACCGGTGCGTTTCAGTTTCTGCCAGCGGAGCCGGCCGCCGGTCGCGGCGGTGACGCAGGAGTGGATCAGCACCAGATACATCAACTGCCGGTAGGCGAGCTGCTGGAGGGGCAGCATCAGCAGGTACCTGTACTTCTCCCGGTCGAGCCGGAAGGCGTACGCCGCACAGAACAGCTGCACGGCGAGGACCGCCAGCCAGGCCAGCAGCGAGGCACGGAAGTCCACGAACAGCATCGCGTACACGGTGAAGACGTCGATGAGCGGCGCGAACACCGGGGTCACGATCTGGAAGAGGACGACGAGCGGCATCCCGATCCGGCCGAAGCGCCCGGAGGGGCCCCGGTCGGTGACGGACCGGCGGTGCTTCCACAGCGCCTGCATGGTGCCGTAGCTCCAGCGGTAGCGCTGGCGCCACAACTGGCCGATCGACGCGGGCGCCTCGGTCCAGGCGCGGGCGTGCTCGGCGTAGACGACGCGCCAGCCCGCGCGGTGGAGCGCGATGGTGATGTCGGTGTCCTCGGCCAGCGTGTCCTCGCTCATCCCGCCGGCCTCCAGCACCGCCTGGCGGCGGAAGGCCCCGATGGCACCGGGGATGGTCGGCATGCAGCCCAGCAGGTCGTACATCCTGCGGTCCAGGTTGAAGCCCATCACGTACTCGATGTGCTGCCAGGCGCCGATCATCGTGGAGCGGTTGCCGACCTTCGCGTTGCCCGCGACCGCGCCGATCCCCGGTTCGGCGAACGGCTGGACGAGCTGGTGCACCGCGTCGGGCTCGAAGACGGTGTCGCCGTCCATCATCACGACGATGTCGTGACGCGCCTGCCGCACACCGTTGTTGAGCGCCGCCGGCTTGCCCGCGTTCTCCTGCCGGATCACCCGGACGTTGGGCAGGCCGAGCGATTCGGCGATCTCCGCGGTGCCGTCGGTCGACCCGTCGTCGACGACCACGATCTCGATCGGGTGGGTGCTGGCGGCAAGGGAGTTGAGCGTACTGGCGATGCACTCCTTCTCGTTGTACGCGGGGACGATCACACTGACCGGCTCGGTCACCTCCGGACCCCAGCTGAACCGGCGTCTGTTGCGCTGCCGGTAGTGGCGCCGGGCGAGCAGGAGCATCATCCCGAACCGGCCGATGACGGCCACCCCGACGACCCCCAGCAGCGTCGCGAGGCCGGGCACCGCCCACTCCGCGACGGCGACGGCCGCCAGCAGGGCGCGGCCCTCCCAGAGGCTCGCGGTGTCCGCCTTGCGGTGGGCGGCCTGTTCGGTGGTGCCCTGGCCACCGCCCGCCTGCGCGGGACCGGGCGGCACGGCGGCGTCGGTGTCGGCCCCGTCCTCCCCGGTGGCGGACGCGTCCTGCTGCTGGGCACCGCTGACGGTGGTGAAGGTGTAGCCCTTCGCCTTCATCTTCTTGATGTACTTCGGCAGCGCCTCCAGCGTCTCGGAGCGGTCGCCTCCCGCGTCGTGGAAGAGCACCGACGCGCCCTCGCCGTCCTTCGGGGTCGCCCACTTGATGATCTTGGAGACACCCGGCTGCTGCCAGTCCTCGCTGTCGGTGTCGATGAAGACGCTGGTGTAGCCCATCGCGCCGAGACGTTCGTAGACGGGCCAGCTGTAGTCGTCGATCGCGTCGGTCTTCGAGGAGTACGGCGCGCGGAACAGCGTCGTCGTGATGCCGGCCGCTCCCGCGAGGGCCAGCTGTGTCTGGGCGATCTCCCGCTTGACGCGCGCCTCGCTCTGGTAGGAGAGGTCGACATGGGTGAAGGTGTGGACCCCCACCTCGTTGCCCTCGTCGACCATCCTGCGTACGACGTCCGGATAGCGCGAGATCATCGAGCCGACCAGGAAGAACGTCCCCGGCACGTCGTTCTCGTCCAGGATGTCCAGGACCTCGTCGCTCCACTCGGGGTCCGGGCCGTCGTCGAAGGTCAGCACGATGGTCCTGTCCGGAACCGACTGCGTGCGGGCGGTGCCGCCGGGGAAGCTCAGGATCGGCCCGCCCTCCAGCACGTCGTCGGGCACGGAGTCCGCGGAGGCGTCCGTACGGATCCGCTGGTCGTCCCCGATCTCGGCGCGCAGATAGCCGTCCAGCAGCATCATGCAGATGAGCCCCAGCAACAGCAGCAGGGCCATGACCACGCGGGGCCGGGGGACGGCCTGGCGCCCCACCCGGCCGATCCTGCCGGGCGTGGCGTGCCTGCGGCGGGAAGAGGCCATCAGTTCGCCCCACCCGATGCCGAGGCCGAGGCCGATGCGGAGGCCTGGCCGGACGGCGTCGCTCCGCCGGACACCGGCGGTACGGGCGCCCCGCTCGGGGGAGCGGAACCGCTCGGCGGCATGCCGTACCCGGGGCGCGTCCCGCCGCCCGGGCCGGCCTCGGCGGCCGGGCCGCCGTCGAACGGAAGCAACTGGGAGGGGGTCAGGGAGATGCCGCCCATGAAGGCGAGCCCCAGCACGCCGGCGTACCCGACGCAGACGGCGCCCAGCAGCATGCCGGCGCGGCGCAGCAGCCTGGCCCGGCGCCCGGAGCTGTCCACGAAGACGGGCCCCTCCTGCGGCCGGCCGGCCGCACTGCGGCGCTCGGCCGAGCGGGCCGGGCCGGCATGTGCCCGGCGTCGGCCGCGCGGCGCCGGGTCTTTCTCGATGACGGGGTCGGATTGCATGTGCGCATGGTGGCGAAGCTTGATGTGCGAAGTCTGGAGCTTTCCTGGCCGCACGCTGTGAAAGGGGCCCCAACCTGTCGGACCGCTGAGAGTGCGCCAGTCTTCTCGCGCCCGCCCCGTGCTCCTCGGGCCGCTCGCAGCAGGGGAGTTGACCCGGATCCATGGCTGCCGCGCATCGCTTCCCATGAGTTTCCTGTGGCTTCGCGCGGGCTCCCGGTGTGAGAGGTTCATGGTGTCCCGGCAGCACCCGCTGCCGTTGCGGACCCCTTTCCCGAGAGCAGGTGCACACACGACATGCAAAGGCGCACACGGGTCTCCTCGGCCGTCGCCGGGCTGATCGCACTCGGCCTCGCCTGCTCGGCCTGCTCGACGGGCGGGGTCGCCGACCAGGCGAACGGGTCCGCGCCGCCTCCACGGGAGGCCGCGCGGACCGCGTACACGCCGTACGTGAGCTCCACGACGGCAGCCGACACCGACAGCGCGGGCTCCCCCGACACGTACAACCTGGCCTTCGTCACCACCTCCGGGACATCGGACTGCACCCCCCTGTGGGGCGGCACCACGGCGATCGGCAGCGACGCGGTCGCGGCCCGCGCCGACACGCTCACCGCCACCGGGGCGGACCTGCGCGTCTCCTTCGGCGGCGCCGCGGGCATCGAGGCGGCACTGGCCTGCGACAGCGCCGAGGAACTGGCCGACGTCTACGCCCAGGCACTCGACGCCGTGGGCGCCACCAAGGCCGACTTCGACATCGAGGGCGACGCGCTCACCGACACCGCCTCCGTCACCCGCCGCAACGAGGCGCTCGCCCTGCTCCAGAAGAAGCGCGACCTCGACGTCACCTACACGCTGCCCGTCATGCCCGAGGGGCTGGAGGACACCGGGACCGCCGTCCTCCAGGACGCCGTGGACCAGGGTGTCGACATCTCGGCGGTCAACATCATGGCGATGAACTACAGCACCTCCCACGGCGGCGACATGGGCGACTACGCGGAACAGGCGGCCACCGCGGCCCACGACCAGCTCGTGGACCTGCTCGGGCTGTCGCAGGACGACGCGTGGAAGGCGCTGCACCTCACCGTGATGATCGGGGTCAACGACGTCGAGGGCGAGACCTTCACCCTCGACGACGCCGCGTCCCTGCGGTCCTTCGCCACCCGCCAGGGGGTCGGCGCGCTCTCCCTCTGGGCGGCCTTCCGCGACCGGGAGTGCGCCTCCGGCGAGGACGCGACGACGGCATCGGACACCTGCAGCGGAGTCGACCAGGAGGCGGGCGCCTTCGCCGAGGCACTGAGCGGCTGAACGCCTAGGGCCTCTCGTTTGGATCTTGCCGGGCTCGCGGGGTCTGGCACGCCCATCTGCGGCGTTGTCGTCAATCAACAACGCTCCGCGTTGCCTCAATCCTCCGCCTTGCAGCTGCACGCACCAGACCCCGCTCCCTGATCCGGCCTGATCCAAACGAAAGACCCTAGCGCGCACAGCATCCGGAAGCAGCCCCCGGATCAGCGCAGCGGGGCCTCGCGGACCAGCGTCATCAGCGCCTTCGCCCCCGGGCTCATGGCCTGGGCCGGCGGGAGCACCACGACGCTCTCGTAGACATGTGCCCCGTCCAGCTCCACCGCCACCAGGCCTCGTGCCTCCGGCTTACGGGCGAAGTGCTGCGGCACCACCGCGATCCCGAGGCCCTCGTGCACCAGCTCCAGCAGGCTGTGCACATCGCTGACCTCCAGCGCCACCGTGCGGCGGGCCCCCGCCGAGGCGAACGCCCCGTCCGCCGCGCGCCTGGGCCCCCAGTCCGGGTGGAAGTCGATGAACGACTCACCGCGCAGCTCGTCCCACGCCACCCGCGCGCCCTCCCGGGCCAGCCGGTGGCCGGGCGCGCACAGGAGGACCATGGGCTCCCGCGCCAGCGGCACCAGCTCACCGCGCCACTCCGGAGGGTGCACCGTCGCGGCGAACGCGAGGTCCAGCCGGCCGCCGGACACACCCTCCAGCAGGCTGGACGTGCCCTCCTGCCGGAGCCTGATCTCCATGTGCGGATGCTCCCGGTGGAAGGCCGCGAGCAGCCGCGCCGTACTGACCCCGGCCACACACTGCTCCACCCCCAGCGTCAGCGTCCCCCGCAGCAGCCCCCGTACGGCGTCGACGGCGTCCCGCGCCGCCCTGGCCCCCGCCAGCGTGCGCTCCGCCTCCACCAGCAGGGCCGCCCCCGCCTCGGTGAGCCGGACCGTACGCGTCGTCCGGCTGAACAGCGGCGTCCTCAGCTCGTGCTCCAGCGCCCGCACGGACGCGGACAGCCCGGACTGGGACACGGCCAGCCGCTCGGCCGCACGGGTGAAGTGCTGCTCCTCGGCGACCGCGACGAAGTGCTCCAGCTGGCGCAGTTCCATGATTGAGCAATCTATCCGATGAATCCCAGCGGAATCTCCTGTTGGACCGCTGGATCGATCTCCGCCAGTCTTGAGGACGCGCACCAGACCTGGCGCGCTACGCCGTGCCCCGTGGAGTGCCCGCATGTACCTTCCGTCCGCCGACCGCTACACCGCCATGCCCTACCGGCGCACCGGACGCAGCGGCCTGCTGCTGCCCGCGCTCTCGCTCGGGCTCTGGCACAACTTCGGAGGCGACCGGACCCCCGAGAGCCAGGGCGAGATCCTGCGCAGGGCCTTCGACCTCGGGATCACCCACTTCGACCTCGCCAACAACTACGGCCCGCCGCCCGGCTCGGCCGAGACCGCCATGGGCCGCGCGCTGAAGACGGACTTCGCCGGGCTCCGGGACGAGATCGTCATCTCCACCAAGGCCGGCTACCACATGTGGGAGGGCCCGTACGGGGAATGGGGCTCCCGCAAGAGCCTGCGCTCCTCGCTGGACCAGAGCCTTACGCGCCTCGGCCTCGACTACGTCGACATCTTCTACTCCCACCGCTTCGACCCCGACACCCCGCTCGAAGAGACCATGGGCGCGCTCGACACGGCCGTCCGCCAGGGCAAGGCGCTCTACGCCGGCGTCTCCAACTACTCCGCCGAGCAGACCCGCGAGGCCGCCCGCATCCTGAACGAGCTCGGCACCCCCCTCCTCATCCACCAGCCGCGCTACTCCATGCTCGACCGCTGGGTCGAGGACGGACTGCTGGACGCCCTGGACGAGCTCGGCACCGGGTCCATCGCGTACTCCCCGCTGGAGCAGGGCATCCTCTCCGACCGCTATCTGAACGGCATCCCGGAGGGATCGCGCGCCGCCGGCAGCAGCCCCTTCCTGTCGGCCGAGGCCGTCACCCCGGACCTGGTGAGCCGCCTGGGCGCACTGAACGAACTGGCCCGCGAGCGCGGCCAGTCCCTCGCCCAGCTGGCGCTCGCCTGGGTGCTGCGTGGCGGCCGGGTCACCTCCGCCGTGGTCGGCGCGAGCAGCGTCACCCAGCTGGAGAACAGCGTGGCGACGGTCGCGAACCTGGAGTTCACCGAGGACGAGCTCGCCCGCATCGACGAGCTGGTCAAGGGCACGGGCCGCCCCTGACCCCCCTGCCGTCCGCCGCCGGGCCCCCGCGCGGCGGACGGCTTCACCGGACTGGACCAGTGACAGATCACGAAGGCTCTGGCCCGGTGCTGTCCCGGCGCGTACCGTGATGCGGCACGAAGATCCTCTTCCCGGCGACGGGCGGGGGAGCGACCGACCAGCGACAGGACCGCGCACGTGAAGATCCTCGTCAGCGCCGACATGGAGGGCGCCACCGGAGTGACCTGGCCGGCCGATGTGCTGCCCGGCACCCCGCAGTGGGAGCGGTGCCGGTCGTTCTTCACCTCCGACGTGAACGCCGCGGCCCTCGGCTTCTTCGACGGTGGCGCCGACGAGGTCCTCGTGAACGAGGCCCACTGGACCATGCGCAACCTGCTCCTGGAGCAGCTCGACGAGCGCGTCCAGATGCTCACCGGCAAGCACAAGTCCCTCTCCATGGTCGAGGGCATCCAGCACGGCGACGTCGACGCCGTCGCGTTCATCGGCTACCACACGGGCGCCGGTACGGAGGGCGTGCTCGCCCACACCTACCTCGCCAACTCCATCACCGGGGTCTGGCTCAACGGGGTGCGCGCCAGCGAGGGCCTGCTCAACGCCCATGTCGCGGCGGAGTACGGCGTCCCCGTCATCCTGGTCACGGGCGACGACCTGACCTGTGAGGACGCGAGGGGATACGCCCCCGAGGCACGTACGGTGGCGGTGAAGGACCACGTCTCGCGCTACGCCGCCGTCTGCCGGACCCCGGAGCGTACCGCCGCCGACATCAGGGCGGCCGCCGCCGGCGCGACCGGGCTGGCCGGGCGCCGCACACCCATGACGAGCGGCTCGTACACGGTGGAGCTGGAGTTCGACGCCGAGCACCTGGGGGCCGCCGCGACCGTCGTCCCCGGCGTGGCGCCCAGCGGTGAGCGGCGTGTCGTCTACACCAGCGGGACGATGTACGAAGGTATTCGCACATTCAAGGCGGTGACGACGATCGTGTCGGCCGCCGTGGAGGAGCAGTATGGCTGAGGCGGACAACCCCACCGGACCGGTCGACGAGCGCGCGCTCGACGAGTCGGTGACGTTCACCTCCGAGCTGATCCGCATCGACACCACCAACCGCGGTGACGGCACCTGCCGGGAGCGGCCGGCCGCCGAGTACGTCGCCGAGCGGCTGGCGGACGCCGGACTCGAACCCGCCCTCCTGGAGCGCACACCGGGACGGACCAACGTCGTCGCCCGGATCGCCGGCACGGACCCGTCGGCGGACGCGCTCCTGGTGCACGGTCACCTCGACGTGGTGCCCGCCATGCCGGACGACTGGACCGTCCACCCGTTCTCCGGCGAGGTGCGCGACGGTGTCGTCTGGGGGCGCGGCGCCATCGACATGAAGAACATGGACGCGATGATCCTCGCCGTCGTCCGGGCCTGGGCGCGCGCGGGCGTGCGCCCGCGCCGTGACATCGTCATCGCCTACACCGCCGACGAGGAGGCCAGCGCGCACGACGGCGCGGGCTTCCTCGCCGACCGGCACCCCGGGCTCTTCGAGGGCTGCACGGAGGGCATCAGCGAGTCCGGGGCCTTCACCTTCCATGCCGGGCCCGGCATGTCGCTCTATCCCGTCGCGGCGGGGGAGCGCGGGACGGGCTGGCTGAAGCTGACCGCCGAGGGCAAGGCGGGCCACGGCTCCAAGGTCAACCGGGCCAACGCCGTCAGCAGGCTCGCGGCGGCCGTCGCCCGCATCGGTGAGCACCGTTGGCCGGTCCGGCTGACCCCGACGGTGCGGGCCGCGATCGTGGAGATCGCCGCACTCCACCACATCCGCGTCGACCTCGACGCCCCCGGATTCGACGTGGACGAGCTGCTGGGCAAGCTGGGACCGGCCGCCGCACTGATCGAGCCGACCGTGCGCAACAGCACCAACCCGACGATGCTGGACGCCGGTTACAAGGTCAACGTGATCCCGGGCCACGCCACCGCCCAGATCGACGGACGCATGGTGCCCGGCGGCGAGGACGAGTTCCACGCGACCCTGGACCGGCTGACCGGGCCCGGCGTCCACTGGGAGTTCCAGCACCGCGAGATCCCTCTGGAGGCCCCGGTCGACTCGCCGACGTACGCGAAGATGCGCGAGGCCATCGAGCTGTTCGACCCGGGTGCCCATGTCGTCCCGTACTGCATGTCGGGCGGCACGGACGCCAAGCAGTTCTCGCGTCTGGGCATCACCGGCTACGGCTACTCGCCGCTGAAGCTGCCCGTCGGCTTCGACTACCAGGCGCTGTTCCACGGCGTCGACGAGCGGGTCCCGGTCGACGCCCTGCACTTCGGCGTCCGGGTCCTGGACCACTTCCTGCGCAGCGCCTGACACCCGAACGTCCGACCGAAGAGGGGGAATCGACCATGACGTCCGAAGCGGCGTACGGCACATGGCCGTCACCGATCGACGCGGCACTGACCGCCTCGCACGACGGCCGGCCCGAATTCGTGGGCACCGTCGGCGACGAGGTGTGGTGGACGGAGCCGCGCCCGGCGGAGGGCGGCCGCCGGGCCCTCGTGCGCCGGAGGGCCGACGGCTCCACCCGGTCGGTGCTCCCCGAGCCGTGGAACCCCCGCAGCCGCGTCATCGAGTACGGCGGGTCGCCGTGGGCCGGGGCGCCGCGCGAGGAGGGCGGGCCGCTGGTCGTCTTCGTCCACTTCCCCGACCAGCGGCTGTACGCCTACGCCCCGGACGGCCCCGACGAACCGTGGCCGCTCACCCCCGTGTCCGGCATCGGCGGCGGACTGCGGTGGGTGGACCCGCAGGTGCACCTCGCGCGCGGTGAGGTCTGGTGCGTGCTGGAGGAGTTCACCGGCGAGTCGCCCACCGACGTGCGGCGGGTGATCGCCGCCGTGCCGCTGGACGGATCGGCGGCCGGCGACCGCGCCGCCGTGCGCGAACTCACCGACGACCGGAACCGGTTCGTCACCGGGCCCCGGCTCTCGCACGACGGCCGGAGGGTGGCCTGGATCGCCTGGGACCATCCGCGGATGCCGTGGGACGGCACGGTCGTGAAGATGGCCGAGGTGACCGATGGGGGCGAGTTCACCGGGATCCGGTCCCTGGTCGGCGACGTGGACGAGTCGGTCGTCCAGGTGGAGTGGGACCGCGACGGCTCGCTGGTCTTCGTCTCGGACGTCGCAGGGTGGTGGGAGCTCCAGCGCCTCAGGCCCGACGCCGTGGCCGACGCGGTCGTGCCCAGCAGCCGGCTCTGCGGCGGCCGGAGCGAGGAGTTCGGCGGACCGATGTGGAAGATCGGCCTGCGCTGGTTCCAGCTCCTGGACAACGGGCTGATCGCCGTCATCCACGGCCGGGGCACCACCGCGCTCGGTGTGCTCGACCCCGAGACCGGTGAACTGGTCGACGCCGTGGGGCCCTGGACCGCGTGGGCGGAGACGCTCGCCGTGCAGGACTCCCGGGTCATCGGTGTCGCCGCGAGCGCCCACACCTCGTACGAGGTGGTGGAGCTGGACACCGCCACCGGGCACACCCGGACGATCGGCGTCCCGCACCAGGACGCGGTCGACCCCGCCTACCACCCCGAACCGCTGATCCGCACCTTCACCGGTCCCGCGGGCCGCGAGATCCACGCCCATGTGTATCCGCCGCGCCACCCCGACCGCACCGGCCCGGACGGCGAGCTGCCGCCGTACGTCATCTGGGCGCACGGCGGCCCCACCGGCCGCTCCCCGCTCGTACTCGACCTGGAGATCGCCTACTTCACCTCCCGGGGCATCGGTGTCGCGGAGGTCGACTACGGGGGGTCGACCGGATACGGGCGTGCGTACCGGGAGCGGCTGCGCGAACAGTGGGGCGTCGTCGACGTGGAGGACTGCGCGGCCGTGGCTCTCGCGCTCGCCGAGGAGGGGACGGCCGACCGGGACCGGCTCGCGATCCGGGGCGGCAGTGCGGGCGGCTGGACCACCGCCGCCTCGCTCACGCAGACCGACGTGTACGCGTGCGGCGCGATCAGCTACCCGATCCTCGACCTGGAGGGCTGGGCGACCGGCGAGACCCACGACTTCGAGTCGCAGTACCTGGAGTCGCTCGTGGGCCCGTACGCCGAGGTGCCCGAGCGCTACCGGGAGCGCTCGCCCGTCCATCACACGGACGGGCTCACCGCGCCGTTCGTCCTGCTCCAGGGGCTCGACGACCCGATCTGCCCGGCCGTCCAGTGCGAGCGATTCCTCGCCGCGATCGAGGGGCGCGGGATCCCGCACGCGTACCTCGCCTTCGAGGGGGAGGGCCACGGCTTCCGGCGTGCCGACACCGTGCGGCGCGCACTGGAGGCCGAACTCTCCCTGTACGCCCAGACGTTCGGCATCGACCGCCCCGACATCCCGCCGCTGGAGCTGAAGAAGTGACCCTGGAGCCCCTCGCCCGGCCGGCCCGGTTGCGGCCCGGCGCCCGGGTCGCGGTCGTCGCCCCCAGCGGACCGGTGCCGCCCGAACGGCTGGAGCGCGGCCTCGACCTGCTGCGCGGCTGGGACCTCGATCCCGTCGTCGCTCCGCACGTGCTCGACACACATCCCGTGCTCGGCCATCTGGCCGGCCCGGACGAGGGCCGCGCCCGGGACCTCCAGGAGGCATGGTGCGACCCGACGGTGGACGCCGTGCTGTGCGCCAGGGGAGGGTACGGAGCCCACCGCATGGTCGATCTCCTGGACTGGCCCGCGATCCGGGCGGCCGGGCCCAAGGTGTTCGTCGGCTACAGCGACATCACCGTGCTGCACGAGGCCTTCGCGCTGCGGGCCGGGTTCTCCACGCTGCACGGCCCGATGGTCGCCACCGAGGTCTTCCTCAAGGACGCCGCCACGCAACAGGCCCTGCGGTCCACCCTGTTCGAACCCGAGTCGGTGCGGACCCTGGGGCTGGACACGGCGGTCGCGCTGGTCCCCGGCACGGCCCGGGGCGTCACCTACGGCGGCTGCGTGAGCCTTCTGGCCGCCGATGCCGGCACCCCGCGCGCCCGGACCTCCGCCGAGGGCGGGCTGCTCGTCGTCGAGGACACCGGGGAGGAGCCGTACCGGCTCGACGGCATCCTCACCCGGCTGCTGCGCATCGGCGCCCTCGACGGGATATCCGGGGTGGTGTGCGGCTCCTGGGAGGGCTGCGGTCCGTACGACGGGGTGCGGGCCGTGCTCGCCGACCGGCTGGGCGGGCTCGGGATCCCGGTGGTCGAGGAGCTGGGCTTCGGCCACGGCCCGACGGCCCTGACCGTCCCGCTCGGTGTGCCGGCCGTGCTGGAGGCACCCGCCGACGGCGGCCGGTGCACACTCACCTCCGAGGTGCCGGCGCTGCTCTGACGGCCCGTCAGTTCCGAAGGCGGTCCGGTGTCGCGCCGAAAACTCCGCTCCCGTACGTTGACAGCGGTATGACCTGTGTCACAGCATGGGCCTGGCCCGGTACTTACCGGTCGGTAATGTGTCCTCGGTGTGGAGGTCCATGTGTCGCGTGCTGTGCCCAGATTCCGCCGTCCACTCACCCTGCTCGCCGGGGCGGCGCTTCTCGCCCCGCTCGCCCTGACCGGAGCCCCTCAGGCGGCCGCCGCCGACCGGTACACCGTCACCCCGCTGGAGTTCACCGTGCGGGCCGGCGACCGGTCCTGCACGGTCGACGCCGACCTCTACCGGCCGGCCGGGGTCGACGCGCAGCACCCGGCACCGGCCGTCCTCGCCACCAACGGCTTCGGCGGCAGCAAGTCGGACGGCTCCACCGACGTCATCGGCAAGGCCTTCGCCGAGCGCGGCTACGTCGGACTCGTCTACTCGGGCCTGGGCTTCGGCAAGTCGGGCTGCCTCATCACGCTCGACGACCCCGCGATCGACGGCAAGGCGGCCTCCGGGCTCGTCGACTTCCTCGCCGGGACCCGCGCCGCCGACGACGGCACCAAGGCCGACTTCGTCACCGCCGACGCACCGGGCGACCCCGTGGTCGGCATGATCGGCGGCTCGTACGGCGGAGCCATCCAGATGGCGACCGCCTCCGCCGACCACCGGGTGGACGCGCTCGTCCCGCTGATCACCTGGAACGACCTGGCGTACTCGCTCGCCCCCAACGCCACCGGGGCGGCCACCGGGGTCTCGTCCGGCACACCCGGTGTCTTCAAGTGGCAGTGGACCAACGGCTTCTACCTCATGGGTGAGGGCCAGCCGCTGCTCGTCCCGAGCCTCGACCCGTCGCGCATCGGCGGTCTCGGCTGCCTGCACTTCGCCGAGCGGGCCTGCGACACCATCCGCCTGCTGAACTCCGGCCGCTACCCGGCCGCGGCGACCGAGGAGATGCTGACGTACGCGCGGAGCGTCTCACCGGCCTCCTACCTGTCCGGTGTCACCGCGCCCACGCTGCTCGTCCAGGGCCAGGCCGACAGCCTGTTCAACCTCAACGAGGCGACCGCCACCTACCGGACGCTCAAGGCGCAGGGCACCACGACGAAGATGATCTGGCAGGCCTGGGGGCACAGCGGTGGCCAGGTGCCCGGTGAACTCGACCTCTCCACGGGGGATCTGGAGTCCAGCTACGTCGGTCAGCGCATCCTCGCCTGGTTCGACCGCTACCTCCACCACGACGAAGCCGCTTCCACGGGACCCGAGTTCGCGTACTACCGTGACTGGACGAGCGGCTACGGCACGGCGGACGCCGTCCCCGGCCTGACCCGCACGCTGTACCTCTCCGGCGACGGAGCCCTGGTGGACGACCGCGAGAAGGTCACCCGGGGCAGCCGCCAGTACACCAACTGGCTCCTTCCGACCAGCCACTCCGAGAGCTCCCTCGCCGGACTCATCGGACTGCCCGACCCGGCGCCGTACGACACGAAGGGCACCTACCTCGGCTGGACCAGCGCCCCGCTGACCGCGCCCATGGACGTCGTGGGGGCCCCGAAGGCCACCCTGAAGGTCGTCTCGCCGAAGACGGAACGGGTCCAGAACAGCGGTGACGCCGCCGACAAGCTGGTGCTGTTCGCCAAGGCGTACGACGTGGCGCCCGACGGGAAGCAGACCCTGGTGAACCGCCTGGTGGCGCCCGTACGCGTCCCCGACGTCACCCGCCCCTTCACCGTCGAGCTGCCGGGCGTCGTGCACCGGTACGAGGCCGAGCACCGGCTGCGGTTCGTGATCGCCGCGAGCGACACGGCGTTCTTCGGCAACCGGGGGCTCAAGCCGGTCACCGTGGTCAGCGCCCCGCAGGACACCGGCGTCCTGGAGCTCCCCGTGACGGGCTGACCGTCACCCGTACGGCCCTGCTGCACAGCTCCCCGGACCCGGGGCGGAGCCATCCTGGGGTCCGGGGACCGCGCCGTTCCCGGCCGGCACCAGGAACCCAGCGAAAGGGCCGCTCATGAGCCCCAAGGACGTGTCCAGCCAGAGCACGAACGCCTTCACCCCGGCCAGGATCGCCGTCACCGTCCTGGCGATCCTGACGATCGTCTTCATCTGTGTGAACACCGACGACGTCACCATCCGGGTGATCATCCCCAAGGTCACGATGCCGCTCTGGGCGGCGCTGCTCGGGGTCTTCGTGGCGGGTGCGCTCTGCGGGGCCTACCTGTTCCGCCGGCGCGCGGCCCGCTAGCAACCCGCTCGGCCGCCGGGCTGCCTGAAAGGCGCCACCGGGGGTACGCGCGTCGCAGCGCGCCACGGGCGCGGCGGGCGGCTGAGAGGATACGGGTGTGCGGACTGTCGGTGTCGAGGAAGAACTCCTGCTCGTCGACGCGGAGAGCGGGGATCCCCGGGCACTGTCGACGGCGGTGCTGGCCCTCGCGGAGCGCCGGGCGGCGGGGGAGTCCGTATTCGAGTCCGAACTGCACGACGAGCAGCTGGAGTTCGCGACCGAGCCACGCAGCGCGATGGAGGACCTGGCGGAGGAGATCCTGCGCTGGCGGGCGGAGGCGGCCCACAGCGCCGCCGAGGCGGGCGCGGCCGTCGCGGCCCTGGCGACCTCGCCGCTGCCGGTCAGCCCGTCCATCGGGGAGGACGAGCGGTACAGGTGGCTGGCGGAGCGGTTCGGCCTGACCGCGCAGGAGCAGCTGACCTGCGGCTGCCATGTGCATGTGTCGGTGGAGTCGGACGAGGAGGGCGTCGCCGTACTGGACCGGCTGCGTCCCTGGCTCCCCGTCCTGCTGGCCCTGAGCGCGAACTCCCCCTTCTGGCAGGGGCAGGACACCTCGTACGACAGTTACCGCAGCCGGGTGTGGGGCCGCTGGCCCTCGGCGGGCCCGGTGGAGATCTTCGGCTCACCGGACCGCTACCACGAGCAGGTGCGGGCGCTGGTTGGCACGGAGGTCCTGCGCGACGAGGGGATGATCTACTTCGACGCACGGCTCTCGCACCGTTACCCCACCGTGGAGTTCAGGGTCGCGGACGTGTGCCTGGACCCGGCGGACCCGGTGCTGCTCGCCACGCTCGCGCGCGGTCTCGTCGAGACGGCGGCACGCGCCTGGCGGGCCGGTGAGCCGCCGGCGCCGGTCCCGGTGAGCGTGCTGCGCATGGCCGCCTGGCAGGCCGCCCGCTCGGGTACGGAGGGCCGGCTGCTCCATCCGCTCACCCTGCGCCCCGAACCGGCCGGAGACGTCGTCCATGCCCTGCTCGCCCATGTGAGCGACGCCCTGGAGGACAGCGGCGACCTCACGTCCGCGGACAAGGCGCTGCGGGCCGTGCTGACGCGGGGGACCGGCGCCCGGACCCAGCGGGAGCTGCTGGCGGACTCGGACAGCCTGCGGACCGTGGTGACCGAGTGCGTGGCCAGGACCCGCGGCTGAAGGCCGCCGCGCGCGTCATCCCGCGCCGTGCGCCTCCGTGTCCACCACCGACGCCAGCCGCCCCAGCATGGCGCGGTGCCTGATCTGGAGCACCGCCTCCAGGGCCACGTTGTGCAGGGCGCCGCCGAGCCCCCGCAGCGGGTGCTCGTCGATCAGCAGCAGTGTCTCGTCGCCCCAGGGGCGGATGTCGAACGCGATGCGCGCGGTTCCCAGGAAGCCGCTGTACACCTCCAGTTCGAGCGCCCTCGGTCGTTCCAGGCGGCGCACGGTGGTACGGCCCCGGAAGTCCTTCGGGCCGAGGCGCAGGGTGTACTCGATGGAGGAGCCGACCTCGGGCCACCGCCCCGTGAGCAGACGGGAGTCGTGGGTCCCCACCACCCACTTCCCGTACTGCTCCGGTTGCTCCAGGACCGACCACAGGACCGAGGGCGGCTGATGGATGATCTGGTGGCGGACGGCCATGGACCCCTCCACGCGGACATCGGACGGGTGGGTACGGCGACGTGGTCACCAGCCATGCTACGCGTGACTCCTTGCCCCGCCAGGCGGCCGCGAGCCCGCCGGACGGCCGCTCCGGGGGTCACCCGAACGGCCCAACGGGCCGGTTCGCCTCTCCGGGGCCGTCGGGGCGCCCCGACGGCCCCGGCAGCCCTCCGCACGGCACGGAGCCGCTGTGCACGGCGCGCCCGGACGGGAGGTAGAACGGATGGGCGACCTGCGGGGCGAACCCACTCGGCGAGTGAGGAGAGGGCACATGCGCGCACTGACGTGGCACGGGCGGCGGGACGTCCGGGTGGAGACGGTCCCGGACCCGGTGATCCAGGACCCGACGGACATCATCGTCCGGATCACCTCCAGCGGTATCTGCGGATCGGACCTGCACCTGTACGAGGTGCTCGGCCCCTACCTCGAACCGGGCGACATCCTCGGGCACGAGCCGATGGGTGTGGTGGAGGAGACCGGACGGGACGTCACCGCCGTCAAGCGCGGCGACCGCGTGGTGGTGCCGTTCAACGTCTCCTGCGGCGACTGCTTCATGTGCGACCAGGGACTCCAGTCGCAGTGCGAGACCACCCAGGTCCGGGAGTACGGAAGCGGCGCCGCGCTGTTCGGCTACACCAAGCTCTACGGGCAGGTGCCCGGCGGGCAGGCCGAGCTGCTGCGCGTCCCCTTCGGCAACACCCTCCCGGTCAAGGTCCCCGACGGCCCTCCCGACGACCGGTTCGTCTATCTGTCGGACGTCCTGCCGACCGCCTGGCAGGCCGTCGAGTACGCCGCCGTCCCCCCGGGCGGCAGCGTCACCGTCCTGGGACTCGGGCCGATCGGTGACATGGCGGCACGGATCGCCCTGCACCGCGGCGCCGGTCTCGTGATCGGCGTGGACCTGGTCTCCGACCGTCTCTACCGGGCCTCCGCACGGGGTGTGAAGACCCTGGACCTGCGGGAGTACGGCAAGAACCTGGGTGACGCCGTACGGGAACTGACCGACGGCCGTGGCACCGACGCGGTCATCGACGCCGTCGGCATGGAGGCCCATGGCGCGCCCGTGGCCAAGGCGGGGCAGTGGGCCGTCGGCCTGCTGCCCGACCCGGCGGCGCGCGTGCTGATGGAGCGTGCGGGCATCGACCGTCTCGGCGCGCTGCTCGCCGCGATCGACCTGGTGCGCCGGGGCGGCACCGTGTCCGTCTCCGGTGTCTACGGCGGCGCGGTCGACCCGCTGCCGCTGCTCAAGATGTTCGACAAGCAGATCCAGCTGCGGATGGGACAGGCGAACGTCCGGAACTGGGTGCCCGCCATCCTGCCGCTGCTCGTCGACGACGACCCGCTCGGCGTGGACGACTTCGCCACCCACCACCTGCCGCTGGCCGACGCCCCGAAGGCGTACGAGACTTTCCAGCAGAAGGCGGACGGCATGGTGAAGACCCTGCTCAGGCCGTGACCGTCCCCGGGGCCCACCGCGCGGCGGGCCGTCGCACGGGACAGGAGGAGCGATGACGAACGCACCGCGCGGCCTGCGCGTCGTGGTCACCGGCGCCACCGGGAACGCGGGGACCAGCGTCGTCCGGGCGCTGGCCGAGGACCCCGCGGTGTCCTCGGTGCTCGGACTGGCGCGACGGCGCCCGGAGCTGACCGTGCCCGGCGTGGAGTGGGGCACGGTGGACCTCGAACACGGTGACAGCCCACGCCGCCTGGCGGAACACCTCTCCGGCGCCGACGCCGCCATCCACCTGGCCTGGCGCTTCCAGCCGACCCACGACCCCGTCGTCACCTGGCGGAGCAACGTCGAGGGCTCGCTCCGGGTCTTCGGCGCGGTCCGGGACTCGGGCGTACCGGTTCTGGTCCACGCCTCGTCGGTGGGGGCGTACTCGCCGGGGCCGAAGCAGGAACCGGGGGTGGACGAGCAGTGGCCCACCCACGGGTGGCCGGACGCGGCGTACTGCCGGGAGAAGGCCTATCTGGAGCGTGTCCTGGACACCTTCGAGCTACGGAATCCGCAGATCAGGGTGGTGCGTATGCGGCCCGGGTTCCTGTTCAAGAGGACGGCGGCCAGCGAACAGCGCCGGATCTTCGGCGGTCGCCACCTGCCGGGCTTCCTGCTCCGCCCCGACCTCCTGCCGTTCGTCCCCGATCTCGCGGGGCTGCGCTTCCAGGTGCTGCACACGGACGACGCGGCCCAGGCGTACCGGCTCGCCGTCACCACCGATGTCCGGGGCGCCTTCAACCTGGCCGCGGACTCCGTGACCGACGCCCGGCAGCTCGCCCGGCTGCTCGACGCCCGCGTCGTACCCGCCCCGACGGCGCTGGTGCGCACCGCATTGGCCGCCGCCTGGCGCACCCACGCCGTGCCCGCCTCCCCGCACCTGTTCGACGCCGTGCTGCGCCTCCCGGTCATGAACAGCGGCCGGGCCCGGGAGGAACTGGGCTGGCGGCCCGCGCACTCGGGCACCGACGCGCTGCGCGCCTTCCTGCACGGCGTCTCCCACGGCGAGGGGGAGGACACCGCGCCGCTGGCCGGCCGGCAGTGGGGATGAGACGCCCGCGGGGTCCGGTGGCAGGTCCCGGGGCCGACGCTCCGCCCCTGCCGAACGGCCTTTCACGGACAGGGGCTTGGGTAAATCACCGGGACAACGGCCGGTCGCGGCGGTAAGGATGGGCCGCATGCGCACTCTCGTCGTCCTCGACGCCCCCTCGAACCTCGGGCTGCGGCCCCCCGCCCCCGGCACCGTACCCGGCTGCTACAAACTGGCCGGCGCGCTCCGTGAGCAGCGCATCGTGCAGCGACTCGGAGCGCTGGAGGGCGGTGTCGTCGTGCCTCCCCGCTACGACCTCGGTGACTGGCAGGAGGGCGACGGGGTCTTCAACGCGGCCGCCCTCGCCGGTTACACCCGTAAGCTCGCCGACCGCGTCGAAGCACACGTCAGGGCCGGCGAGTTCCCGGTCGTCCTCGGCGGCGACTGTTCCATCCAGCTCGGCGCCGCCCTCGCCCTGCGCCGTATCGGCCGGTACGGGCTCGCCGCGATCGACGGCTCGGCGGACTTCCGGCACCCGGGCAACAGCGACCGGATCGGCGCGGCGGGCGGCGAGGAACTGGCCCTGTCCACCGGACGCGGGCAGGCGGACCTCACCGACCTGGAAGGGCTGCGGCCCTACCTCAGGGACGAGGACGTCCGGCTCTTCGGCATGCGTGA
Source organism: Streptomyces sp. NPDC104381 (assembly GCF_055583745.1). Lineage (NCBI taxonomy): Bacteria > Bacillati > Actinomycetota > Actinomycetes > Kitasatosporales > Streptomycetaceae > Streptomyces > Streptomyces sp. NPDC104381. Next base: position 198,472 of record NZ_JBVJNK010000002.1, on the reverse strand, counting down.
CGAGGACGAGGACCGCACCGAGATGGCCACGCTGAAGATCTCCAACGCGACGGTGGGGGAGATCAGGGAGTGGGGGCCGGCCGACATCGCCCGCGCCGTGGTGCAGACCTTGGAGATCCCGGTGCTCGACGGCTTCTGGGTCCACCTCGACGCCGATGTGCTCGACCCGAGCGTGATGCCCGCCGTCGACAGCCCCGACGCGGGCGGTCTGCTCCCCGACGAACTCGCCCCGCTGCTGCGCACGCTCGTCCGGTCACCGCGCTGCGTGGGACTCAACGTCACGATCTACGACCCCGACCTGGACCCCGACGGCACGGCGGGCGCGCTCCTCACCGACCTGGTCGTCGGCGCCTTCGCCGAGGCCGGGCCGGAAGCGAAGGGCCGATGACTGTCCCGAGGTTCTAGACCGCCACGTTCCGGTCGACGTACTCGAAGACCGAGCCGTCCGGATGCAGAGCGATCAGATTGCGGCCGGCGGGGGTGGGCACGGGGCCCGCGACGATCTTCGCGCCCACCCGCGTCAGTGCCGCGTGCGCCTCGTCGACGTCCTTGACCGCGATGGTCGCCGACACCTTGCGCAACACCTCCAGCTGCGACTCAGGGCCGCTCATCAGCAGGAAGCAGCCGATGGCGGCCACCGAGACCCCGCCGCGCTCGAAGCGCTGTGCGGGGGTGCTGGTCAGGCCCTCGTAGAAGGCCACCGCGGCCTCCAGGTCGTCGACGCAGATACGCAGCGTGGTTCCCAGGATCTCCATGCCCACGAGGGTAGTTGCCGTCCACGCGCGATGTGATCGGTTCCCCGCCCGCACCGGATCACACCCGGCAGAGGACCTCGCCGTGGGGCACCATGAACCACGCGTCGGGCTCCGCGCCCCACGCGTGCCAGGCCTCCGCGATCGCGGTCAGCTGCCCGGCACTCGCGTGCCCGCCGTCCACGGCCAGCTCCGCGTACACCGACGCGGTCGTACGGTCCGCCCACAGGCCGCTCCACCAGGCACGGTTCTCCGGGGTGGCGAAGCACCAGGCCGCCGCGGTCGGCGTGATGTCGGTGAAGCCGGCCTGCCGTGCCCAGGACAGCAGCCGGCGTCCCGCGTCGGGTTCGCCGCCGTTGGCCCGGGCCACCCGGCCGTACAGCTCCAGCCACTCCTGCATCCCGGGCACCTCCGGGTACCAGGTCATGGCCGCGTAGTCGCTGTCGCGGGCGGCGACGACGCCGCCGGGGCGGCACACCCGCCGCATCTCGCGCAGTGCCTGCACCGGGTCGCTGACGTGCTGCAGCACCTGATGGGCGTGGACCACGTCGAAGGAGTCGTCCGGGAAGTCCAGGGCGTGGACGTCCGCCGTGGCGAACTCGACGTTCTCCACGCCGCGTTCGGCGGCGTTCGCCGCCGCGCGCTCCAGCACGTCGCCGCTCGTGTCGACCGCCGTCACCCGGCCGGGCGCCACCAGCGACGCGAGGTCCGCGGTGATGGTGCCCGGCCCGCAGCCCACGTCCAGGACCGCCTGGCCTGGGCGGAGTTCGGCGACGAGGTAGGCCGCCGAGTTCGCGGCGGTCCGCCACTGGTGCGAACGCAGCACCGACTCGTGGTGGCCGTGGGTGTAGACAGCTGTTTCCTTCGGCATGGCCGTACGTCCTCTCTCGGACCTCAGTCGCAGGCGATGAGGACGACGGTACGCCGCGATGTCGGATCCTGAGATAGGCGTCTCATCATGCGGTCTTCGCTACACCGGCATCGGGCAGTACACCGTCAGTGCCTCGGGCAGCTTGTCGATCAGCAACTCCGTTCCGGAGTGCGCCACTTCACCGTCGTACGCGTACGGGGTCCCCGGTGCGAGCCCGGCGATCCGCACCCTGCGACGGCGTACCGCCGCGTGGACGGGCGACCGGCTCAGCGGCCCTGCGACCGCCGCGGCGAGCAGCCGGATCCCCGGTGTGCGGCCGCCGTGCACCACGCGTACGTCGAGCAGTCCGTCCGCCAGGTTGTGGCGGCGGCCCGGCGCCGGCCCCACCCGCCGGAAGAGTCCGTTGCCCACGAAGAGCAGCCACAACGGCCGCCGCTTGCCCTGGAGTTCCGCCGTCAGCGGGCGTGAGCCGCGCAGTGCCTCGAAGGCCGCGAGCACGCCTGCGGGCCACCCGCCGATCCGGGGCGCCCAGTGCTCCCGGGTCCGTACGAGCTCCGGATACACGCCCAGGCTGAAGGCGTTGAGGAAGTAGCCGTCGGCCTCGCCCGGCCCCTTCGGCCCCGGCCGGAACCGGCCCAGGTCGACACGGACCGCGTCGCCCGTGGTCAGCGCCGTCACCGTGTCGTGCACGGTCTCGATGCCGAGGTCGTACGCGAAGTGGTTGAGGGTCCCGCCGGGGAACACGGCGAGCGGCACGCTGTGGGTCGCCGCGACGGCCGCCGCCATGTTGACCGTCCCGTCGCCCCCGCAGACGCCCAGGGCCTTGCCCTGGCGGGCCGCCTTCTCCAAGCAGCCGGGCAGATCCGAGGGCGCGCACTCGATCGTCTCCGCGAGCGGCAGCGCGTCGCGGATGACGGTCGCCGCCGCGGTCGCCGAGCCGGACTCCCGGTTGACGACCACCACCAGGTCCTGGCCCGCCGGCAGCGCCGGCGCCTCGGCCGGCGGCCGTCCCGGGGCCGGGAGCTGTCCACGGGTCGGTACGACGCCGCGCAGCGCGAACGCGGCCCCTATGCCGAGCGCCGCGCCGGCCACCACATCGCTCGGATAGTGGACACCGGTGTAGACGCGGGAGGCGGCCACCGCCACCGCCACCGGGGCGACGACTGCACCCCAGCCCTTCGACTCCAGGGCGACACCGGTCGCGAACGCCGCGGCCGAGGCGGCGTGCCCCGACGGGAAGGACGTGGTGAACGGCTGCCGCTTCAGCTGCCTGATGACCGGAACCAGATCCACTATCGGGCGCTCCCTGCGCACCGCCCCCTTGCCCACGGTGTTGATCGCGGCCGAGGCGACCGCCAGGGAGGCGATCCCGCGCAGCGCCGCCCTGCGGGAGCGCGCGCTGGAGCCCAGCGCCGCCATACCCGCGGCGGCCCCGAACCACAGCAGCCCGTGATTGGCGCTGCGGCTCAGCCGTGGCAGGACATGCTCGGCGCCGGGCCAGTGTCTTTCGGCGACGCGCTGGAACACGGCGAGATCGCGCTGGTGGAACCGGTCCCGCCAGCGTCCGGGGGAGGGGAGGCTGCTCGATGTCGACATGGGACAGCGAATACCCTGCGACCGGGCCGTGAACCAGGAGGCGCGCAGGCCGTACTCCATCGAATCCCGGTTAAACCGGACAGAAATGGCCAATTGCCCCGTCCTGCCCGCACGGTCCCGCCGAGGGCGTTGCCCGGACAAGTTCCCTGCCGCTAGCCTGCGTTCGTGATTCCGGCCATTGACCGGAGTGTCGAACGAGATTGGCGGGCGATCATGGGGCGACTCGTCCCTGCGGTGACCAGGGCGCTGGATGTTCTCGAGCTCTTCCTCCAGGGCGAGGGGACCCTTTCCGCCCCCGAGGTCACCCGCAAGCTCCAACTGCCGCGGACCACCGTGCACGAACTGCTCACCACGCTCGCCGCGCGCTCCTACCTGGTGACGGTCCCGGAGCAGCCCGGCCGCTACCGGCTGGGCGTACGCACGTACCAGCTCGGCAGCCGCTACGCCGAGAAGCTCGACCTCGCGGCCGAGGGCCAGCAGGTCGCCCGCGAGGTCGCAGAGACCTGCGGAGAGACGGTCCACGTGGCGATCCTGGAGGACACGGAGGTCATCTACATCGCCAAGGTGGACTCCACCCACGCCGTCCGCATGGTCTCCGCCGCGGGCCGGAAGCTGCCCGCCCACTGCACCTCGGTCGGCAAGCTGCTGCTCGCCGCGCTCCCGGAGGCGGAGCTCGACGCCCGCCTCGACGGACGTGAGCTCATCGCGATGACCGACAACAGCCTCACCGACGCCGCGGAGCTGCGGGCCGCGCTCGCCGTCGTCCGCAAGCGGGGCATCGCGGTGGAGCACCGGGAGTCCAACCCCGATGTGAGCTGTGTCGCCGCGCCCGTGCGGGACCGGTCCGGACGGGTCGTCGCCGCGCTCTCCATCTCGGTGCCGATGATCCGCTGGACCGAGGAGCGTGAGGAGGAACTCGCGCAGCTCGCCGCGGGCGGCGCCGACGCGCTGTCCGGCCGGCTCGGACACCACCGGCCGCAGATATGAGGCCGGCCCTGGAGGTGGCCGTGCGGGAGCGGGCCGAGCTGGGCGAAGGCCCCACCTGGGACCCGGCCACCGGGCGGCTGATCTGGGTCGACATACTCTCGGCCCGCGTCCACACCTACGACCCGTCGACCGGCCGCCGTACGGTCATGGCGACCGGCCAGCACGTCGGGGCGGCCAAGCCCCGGGCGGGCGGCGGCCTCGTGGTCGTCCTGCGGGACGGTCTGGGCCTGTACGACGCGGACGGCGCCTTCTCCTGGCTGGTCCACGACCCGGTCCCCGGGCGCCGGGGCAACGACGCTGCCGTGGCACCGGACGGCGCGCTCTGGGCGGGCACCATGCGCTACGACGAGGCGGAGGGAGGCGGCACCCTGTCCCGGATAGCCCCGGACGGCGGGGTGAGCCGCGTCCTGGACGCGGTGACGGTCAGCAACGGCACCGGATGGAGCCCGGACGGCCGGCTCATGTACTACATCGACACCCCCGCACGGCGGATCGACGTCTTCGACGTGGACGGGGAGCACGTCCGGAACCGGCGCGCCTTCGCCACCGTCGAGGAGGGCGGCGGATGGCCCGACGGGCTGACCGTGGACGCCGACGGCTGCGTCTGGGTCGCCTTCTGGGACGGCGCGGCGATCCGCCGCCACACGCCGGACGGCCGGGTGGACCGGGTGGTGGACCTGCCGGTCCGGCGGCCCACGGCCTGCGCGTTCGGCGGCCCCGGCCTCCGCGATCTGTACGTGTCCACCGCCCGTACGGGTCTGGACGCCCCCCACCCGCTGTCGGGCTCCCTGCTCGTGCTGCCGGACGCGGGCCAGGGCCTGCCGGGGACGCCGTTCGCCGGATGAGCCGCGCGGGGGGCCGGGATGCGTACTTACGGCCCCTTCCTTGGCCGGTCCGGGGGCGGATCCCAAGGAACCTCCGTATAAAGGGCCCTGGACGGACCCAGGCGGAGGGAGGCCGGATGCACCGGAGCGAGCGGACACGGCGCCACCCCCTCCAGGAGGACCACGGCCCCGTGCGGTACGGGCCGCCGGCCCCCGATCCCGGCCTGCCCGTGCTGCCCGAGCTCGCGGGCGTCCTGGCCGCCTCCGCCGCACGGACCCGACCCGAACCGCCCGGAGGCGGAACGATCCTGCGGGAGGCGGCCCGCGGCTACTGGGAGCGCCGGGGGCTGCACGGCGGGCCCGGGAGCGTCGCCGCGGCCCCGGGCGCCCAGCCGCTCCTGCTCGCGCTGATCGCCGCGCACGGCGGCGACGTGCTCATGCCCCGGCCCTGCCCCGCCGGCTGGCTGCCCCAGGCCCGGCTGCTGGGCCGGCCCGCCTATCATGTGCCGACACCCGCCGAGTGCGGCGGCATCCCCGACCCGTACGCCCTGCTGGAGACCGTACGCAGGGTGCGCGCCGAGGGCGGCAGGCCCCGACTGCTCCTGATCTCCGTGGTGGACGACCCGACCGCGACCCTCGCGCCGCCCGAACTGGTCCGCGAGGCGTGCGAGGCCGCCGTCTCCGAGGGGCTGCACATCGTCAGCGACGAGACCTGGCGCGACACCCTGCACCGCCCCCAGGACACCGTCCTCCTCAGCCCCGCCGAGATGTGCCCCGACGACGTCACCGTCCTGTACGACCTGGCCGGAGCCCTCACCCCGTCCGCCTGGCCGGTCGCCGTCGCACGCTTCCCCGCGACGGCGCGCGCCGCCGCACGCCACGCCCGGGTACTCGACATCCTCACCGCGCTCGGCGCCCTCGTGGCGGAGCCGGTCGCCCGGGCCGCCGCCCACGCGCTGGGGGAGCCCGAGGCCGTCAGGGAGCGGATCAGGCAGGCGGCGCGCCTCCAGGCGCACGTCGCCTCCGCCGCCCACCGCGCGGTGCTCACGGTCGGCGCGCTGGCCAGGCCGCCGCAGGCCGGGCGCCATCTCTACGCCGACCTCGGACCGCTGCGGGCCCGGCTGGCCGCCCGGGGGGTCACGGACTCCATGGAGCTGGAGGAGTATCTGACGCGACGTCTCGGCGCCCCCGCTCCCGGCGGGCACCGTTTCGGGGACGAACTGGGAGCGCTGCGTGTGCGGCTGAGCACCGGCCCCCTGCTCGGCTCGACCCCGGAGCAGCAGACGGAGTCCCTCACTGCGGTGGAGCCCCTGGAATTGCCCCATGTCGCCCGGGCACTGAGCATGTTCGCAGCAGCCCTCGATGAACTCCGATGACAGGAGCCTCTCGATGACGGAACAGACCGAGCGTCCGTTCGCCGGATCCGGCCGCACGCCCGCGGACCCCGCCATCGCCGCTCCGCGCCCCCTCGGCGAGTTCCGGACCTGGCCCCGCAGCTTCGCCGACCGGCTCACCGCGCCACTGCCTGGTGTCAGGGGCATGACTCGTCTGGCCAGGGAGCGTTCGCTGCGGCCCAACGCCGAGGGGCTCCGGGGCATCCACCGGCTGCCGTACGCCCCCCAGCCCCTGCCCGTCACGGACACGGACACGACGGCCGTGACCTGGGCCGGACACGCCAGCTGGATCATCCGCATCGGCGGACTCACCGTCCTCACCGACCCCGTCTGGTCGCGCCGCATCCTGGGCACCCCCGCCAGGATCACCCCCGTCGGGGTCCGCTGGGAGGCACTGCCGCCCGTCGACGCGGTCCTCATCAGCCACAACCACTACGACCACCTCGACGCCCCCACGCTCCGCAGGCTCCCCAGGGACACCCCGCTCCTCGTCCCCGCCGGCCTCGGCCGCTGGTGCCGGCGCCGCCGCTTCACCTGCGTCACCGAGCTGGACTGGTGGGAATCGGTGGAGCTGGGCGGGGTCCGCTTCGACTTCGTGCCCTCGCACCACTGGTCCAAGCGCACCCTCCTGGACACCTGCCGGTCGCTCTGGGGCGGCTGGGTGCTCGGCGACGGTCGGGGACGGCGGCTCTACTTCGCGGGGGACACCGGCTACGGCCACTGGTTCAAGGAGATCGGCCGCCGCTATCCCGGCCTCGACCTCGCCATGCTGCCGATCGGCGCGTACGAACCGCGCTGGTGGCTCTCGGACGTACACACCGACCCCGAGGAAGCCGTGCAGGCGTACGAGGACCTCGGGGCCCGCGCGATGGCCCCCATGCACTGGGCGACGTTCCTGCTCTCCGCCGAACCGGTGCTCGAACCGCTGACCCGGCTCCGCACGGCCTGGCAGCGGGCCGGGCATGCGCGCGCCGACCTCTGGGACCTGCCGGTCGGCGCCTCGCGCGTCCTGGAAGCCTGACCGGTGACCGCTTCCTCAGTCGGCCATGCGGGCCCGCACCCGCCGCCAGAGCGCCGGAGTCCCGCTGATCAGCAGCGTCAGCACCACCGCCGCGAGCACGCCCTCCCACGGCTCCGGGAACAGCGAACCGCCCAGGATCCCGATCAGCTGGTACGTCACCGCCCAGGCCAGACACGCGGGCACATCGCCCCGGGCGAACTGCCGCAGCGGCATCTCACCGAGCAGACAGGCCAGCATCACCGGTATCCGCCCGGCCGGTATCAGCCGGGACAGCACCAGCACCATCGTGTCGTGCTCGTCCAGCTTCCGCTGAGCCTGCTCCAGCCGCTCCGGAGCGGCCCTGCTGGTGATCGCCTCCAGCCACTTCGAGCCGTTCTTCGACCGCACCCCGCGCTGCCCCAGCCAGTACAGGCAGATGTCCCCGAGGAACGCCGCGGCGGACGCCACGGCGAACACCACGAGCAGGGCGAACGGTGACGTCTGGTGCAACGTCACCACCGCCGCCGTACTCACCAGCGCCCCCGTCGGAACCACGGGCAACAGCGACCCCAGCGCCACGAGCAGGAACAACGACGGGTAGCCGACGGCCTGCTGCGTCGACTCCGTCGGCAGCTGCCCCAGCACTTCCTCGATCACCTACGGGCCTCCGGCCTCACATGCTCGCCGTGCCCCAGCCGGTGCACCGCCACTTCCGGTGCCACCCGCGCCGCCTGCCGCACGAACTCGTCGCCCGGCGCGTGGAACTCGTGCGGCTTGACCCCGTCCAGCCCGATCGGCCAGTACGTGCCGTAGTGCACCGGCACCGCGGACCGCGGCTCCAGCAGGGTCAGCACCTGCGCCGCACGGGTCGCGTCCAGATGGTGGTGGCCCAGATTCGGGCCCCAGCCGCCGACCGGGAGCAGCGCCACGTCCACCGGCCCCACCGCGTCGGCCATGCCGTCGAAGAGCCCGGTGTCACCGGCGAAGTACGTACGGGCCTCGCCCTCGACGACGTACCCCAGAGCGGGCACCCGGCGCGGCCCCACCGGCAGCCGGCGCCCGTCGTGCAGCGCCGGAACCGCGCGCACCAGGACCTCGCCGACCCGCACCACATCGCCCGCGGCGACCTCGGAGATCCGCAGCCCGCGCGCCCGGCGCAGCAGCCGGAGGCCCGGGACGGCCCCCACCGCGCCGCGGGGCACGATCAGCAGGCTGCCGGGGGCGAGACGGGCCAGGGAGGGGAGATGCAGATGGTCGGAGTGCAGATGGGAGATCAGGACCGCGTCGGCGACCGCGGCCTCCGGCGGCGGGACCTCGCCCCGGCGCCGGCGCAGATGCGCGAAGCGGCGGGCGAACAACGGGTCGGTCAGCACCCGGACCCCGGTGTCCTCGATCGTGCAGGTGGCATGACCCCACCAGGTGACCTCCACCGCCCCGCCTCCTCCCGCGCGTCCCCGCCATCACCGTTCCCGTACGAGGGTATGCGGTCCGCGCCCTTCCCACGCCGGAGTGCTCCTTCACGCCTGCTCCGGTGCGGTCACGGACGGCTACGGAGGGCTACGGCGGGGGTAGGGTCGTGGCCAGCATCCGAGTGCGGGGGGATCCGTTCATGGGCGACGTCGGCGCAGACGTACGGGTGGCGGCCATCGCCAGTCTCACACCGCTGGAGGAGCTCGACGGCGATCCGTTCCTCGTCGACACCCGCAGCCAGCACGCCATGTGCGCGCGCTGGGCCGCAGGACGGGGATACGTCGTCACCCGCCAGCTCCGCGTCTACGGACTCCGCCCCGATCACCACGCCCTGTGGTCCGGCGTCGAGGACGAGCGGGTCGAGCTGTTCGTGGCCCCCAACGACCGGGTGCTCGCACGGGCGGTCGTCTCGGTGCCGGACTTCGCGGCGGAGTGCGCCCGCCGTGGTGTGCGACTGGAGTTCGCCGGCCTGGAGGAGCCCGTCTACACCGCGCGCACCAAGGCCAGCGTCCACCGCAGGCTCTCCATGCCGACCGCAGGATACGACGGCTGCTGAAGCCCGGAGAGGCCCCGGGGCCCGGCAGGAGCCCGAAGGGGCTATGACAGGCTTGATGCGGGCCCGTGACGGACACCGGGCCCGGACGTGAGGTGGAACGGCGTGAACGACGGGCGATGGCGCAGGGTGGGGGGAACCCTCATACGCGTGATCTCGGTGTGGGCCGTCTCCACGCTCACCATGCTGGCGCTGGCGGGGATCCTCCCCGACTTCCAGCTCCAGGCCGACGACGGCGACACCGTCACCAGGACCGCCTTCACCGCGGCCTGGGGCGCGGGCGCCTTCGGCCTGCTGTCCGCCCTGGTGTGGCCCGTGCTCGTCCGAGCCCTGCTCATCGTGCCCGCCCTGGTGCTGGGCGCCCTCGTCTTCTTCCTCAACGGCTCGCTGCTGCTCATCGCCCTGCGGCTCATCCCGGACGGGCGCGGGGACGCCAACCCGGAGACCGCCGTCGTGGTGGCGGCCGTCATGTCGGCCGTCGCCTCCGCGACCTCCACGGCACTCGCGGTCCGGGACGACGACGCGTACCGGCGAAGACTCTCCCGGCTCGCCGACCGGCGCCGCAGACGCAGCGGCACGCCGCAGACCGCGGACCGGGGCCGGGGCGGCCCGCCCGGGATCGTGTTCCTCCAGCTCGACGGCGTGGGCCACGACGTGCTCGAACAGGCGGCGGCCGACGGCCTCATGCCGACCGTGGCCGGCCTGCTCGCCGACGAGGCGGGCCACCGGCTCACCCCGTGGACCACGGACTGGTCCAGCCAGACCGGCGCCAGCCAGCTCGGCATCCTGCACGGCAGCAACCACGACGTCCCGGCCTTCCGCTGGTTCGAGAAGGAGACCGGCACCGTCATGGTCTCCAGCAGACCGGCGAGCGCCCTCGAACTCCAGCGCAGGGCCATCGCCCGCACCCATGACGGCGGCCTCCTCACCGTCGACGGAGCCAGCCGGGGCAACCTCTTCAGCGGCGGCGCCGACCAGCTCGCCCTGGTCCTCTCGATGGCCGCGAGGCGCGGCAAGGGGCGCCGCTCGCGCGCCGGCTACTTCGCCTACTTCTCCGACCCGGCCAACGCGGTCCGTACGGCGCTGTCCTTCGTCGCCGAGGTGGGCCGCGAGATGGGCCAGTCCGTCCGGGCCCGGGTGCGTAAGGAGTCGCCGCGGGTCAAGCGCGGCGGGCTGTACCCCTTCATCAGGGCCTTCGCGACCGTCGTCGAACGCGATGTGGTGGTCTCCGCGGTCATCGGCGACATGTTCGCGGGACGCACCGCGGTCTACGCGGACCTGGTCGCCTACGACGAGGTCGCCCACCACTCCGGGCCGCACAGCAGGGACGCCGAGAAGGTCCTGACACGGCTCGACCGCTCGCTGGGCCTCATCCTGAAGATCGCGGACCACACCCCGCGCGCCTACCGGATCGTGCTGCTCTCCGACCACGGCCAGAGCCCGGGGGAGACCTTCGCGGGACGGTACGGCCTCACGCTCAAGGACCTCGTACGGGCGGGCTGCGGGCTGCCCGTACCCCGCCGGGCGCAGCGCACCCGCAGCGCCTCGGAGGCCCGCGACGCCGTACGCATCGCGCTGCACCGGCCGGTCGTCGGGGTGTCGGAGGCCGAGCACCCCGCCAAACCCTCCGACCCGGTGGTGCTCGCGTCCGGGAATCTCGGGCTGCTGTCGTTCCCGGACATCGAAGGACGGGCCACACGTGAGCAGCTCGACCGGCGCTACCCCGCACTGCTCGGGACCCTCGCCGCGCACCCCGGGATCGGCTTCCTGCTCGTGAGCAGCCAGAAGTACGGTTCGGTCGTCCTCGGGCCGGGAGGGGCCGAGATCCCGCTGGCGGAGCTGACGGACGGCGAAGGGCCGATGGCCGTCTTCGGGCCGGGCGCGGCGGACGCGGTGCGGCGCACCGACGGCTTCCCGCACGTCGCGGACGTCATGGTCAATTCGATGTACGACCCCGAAACCGGCCGTGTACACGCCTTCGAGGAGCAGATCGGCTCGCACGGCGGGCTCGGCGGCGAGCAGTCACGGCCGTTCCTGCTGTGGCCGCGGACGCTGACGGACCCGCTCGACGCCATGGCCGCCGACCTCCCTCCCGGGACGTCCGACACCGGGCCGGCAGGCGCCCCTCAGCCCGGGCCGGGCGTTCCTCAGGCCGGACCGGTGGGGGCGGAGGCCGTGCACCGGGTGCTGGCACGCTGGTTGAGGGAGCTGTCCGGGCCGCAGGTGCCGCTGCAGCAGGAGGGTTTCACCGGCGCCGTACGGGTGGACGGACCGCTCCCCGAGGGGCAGGCGGGGGCCGATGTCCCCACCTCTGCCGGGGCCTCCGTCCTCGCTGATGTCGCCGTACCCGCCGAGGTGGTCCCGCTTCGCGCCGATGCCCCGGCCCGCGCGGACGCCCCCGACCCCGGCGACGCCGTGGCGGGCGACTCGGTTCCGGGCCCGCGCGGCTGAGGACCCGGCCGTCAGGCGGACTCGCGGTGCACCAGGGTCGGGTGGAAGACCACGGACGGAGCCGGTCCCTCGCCCGGTTTGCCGATCTGCTTGAGGAGGAGCCGCGCCATCTCGGAGGCCATCTCCTCCACCGGCTGGCGTACGGTCGTCAGCGGGGGATCGCACGCCACCGCCGCGTTGCTGTCGTCGAAGCCCACGACCGCCACATCCGCCGGCACGTCCTTGCCCGCCCGCAGCAGCACGGGCAGCGCACCCAGCGCCATCAGGTCCGAGGCGATGAACACGGCGTCCAGATCGGGCCGTTCCTTCAGCAGCTGCCGCATCGCCGAAGCCCCGCCCGACTGGGTGAAGTCCCCCTCGGCGGTCACCACGTCACCCACGCCGTGCTGCTCCAGCGCGTCCAGGAAGCCGGTCAGACGCACCTGCCCGGCCGGCATGTCCTGCGGGCCCGCGACCGTACCGATGCGGCGTCGCCCCAGGGCGGCCAGGTGGTCGGCCGCCATCTGGGCCCCGGCCCGCTGGTCCGCCTCGACGTAGGTGAGCGGGGAGGGACGCCGGGGCCGGCCGGCCAGCACGGCGGGCAGCCGGGTGTCGTGGATCAGGCCGGGCAGCGGGTCGTCGGCGTGCGAGGAGATGAGCACCACCCCGTCGACGTGCCCCTGGCGCAGATACGACAGCAGCTGATCGCGGGAGCCCGCGTCGTCGGCGAGCATCAGCACCATCTGGATCCCGGCGGGACGCAGGACGTCCATCAGCCCGGCCACCACCCGTCCGAAGTGCGGGTCGGAGAACATCCGGCCGATGAACGGCTCGGAGACCGGGCGCCGTTCCCGCTCGGACACCACCAGGGCGATCGAGTCCGTACGCCGGGTCACCAACGAACGCGCCGCCCGGTTGGGGACGTACCCCGTGGTGGCGACCGCCTCCTCCACGACCCGGCGCAGCGCCGGGTCCACGGTGGTCGCGCCGTTGATGACACGGGACACGGTCGCCCGGGAGACGCCCGCCACCGCGGCCACGTCCTCCAAGGTGGCGGGGCGGACGGGCGGCGATACGTCGGCAGTCATGCAGTCTTTATACCGGGTGATCCGACGGGCAGGCGAAGGGTTCCGGCACGTCAGCGGCCCTGCCCGCGCACAACGCCGCCAGATCGGCCAGCTGTTCCCCGCGTGCGGTGACGAGCGCCCGGGCGCGGGCGGTGGCCTCCGCCCGGCTCCCCGCCGTCGTCTCGGAGCGGGAGACCTCCTCCGACTGGCGCAGATGGTCGCGGATCTGTGTCACCAGCAGACGGTCGAAGGCGGCCCCCTCGGCGGTACGGGCGTCGTCGAGGTCCCCGGCCGTGACCATGCCGGGCATGTCGTGCCCCTTGTGCAGGTCGGTGTCCGGCAGCCCCATCCGGTCGCGCAGCTTCCGCAGCTCCGCCAGTTCGGTGGTCTGGGCGGTCCGCAGGCGCGCCGCCCAGGGCCGGAGCCCCGGGTCGGCCTTCTCCGCCGCGAGGCCGAGCAGGATCAGGGCCTGTTCGTCCATCGGGACCATCAACTGGAGCCAGGCGGCATCGGTCGGGTCCGCGACGGGGGAGGAAGGGGCGTCCGTCGGAGAGGAAGCGGACGGGGAGCGCGCCGGACGGTCCCCGGCCCCTCCCTCGGCGCACGACGTGAGGACGGTGAGCAGGAGGAGCAGCGCTGCGGTGCGACGAGCCGGCATCGGCGGGTGGTCCTTGCGCGAGGGTGCCTGTCCGGGGCACGAGGCTCCGGACAGGCACCTGGTGGACAGGGAGGTGACGGTTGATCAGGTCGATCAGGGAGTGCCGTCGGCGCCGCACTTGATGATGGCGTTGATGCAGTCGCGCACCCGCTGCGCCATCTCGGCCTCGGGCCAGACGTTGAAGAAGTCGCCGTGCATCGTGTAGCCGCGCCCCGAGGCCAGCCGGAACCGTGCCGGGTCCCCGTTGACCGGGTAGCGCAGGACCTGCCGCAGCTTGGGCACCGCGACCGGATGGGTCGACGGGCACTCGCCGCCCACCGGATAGGCCATGTGACTCTTGTGGTTGGGCGAGTCGAGGTCGGTGCCGTTCCAGCACTGCGGGAAGTCGAGATAGCTCTCCATCATCGAGCCCGCCGGGCAGTTGACGAAGTCATGGGACGGGTTGACCTCGCCGTGGTGGAGACAGGACCAGCGCGAGATGGTGTTGTCGTCGGGGCCGGTCGCCACGGCGTTGCCCGCGACGATCCGCAGCCCGCGGGGGAACGGCTTGATCGTACGGATGACGTCGTCCCGCACACCCTCACCGAGGTAGTAGAAGGTGGTGCCGGTCGGCTCCACCTCCTTGTCGCCGTCGTACAGCGTGGGCACCCAGTACGAGGACAGGTCGGTCGTGGGTGCGCAGGTGGTGCGGCCCTTCTCCAGCGAGGCCAGGTCGGAACGGGCGTTGGTGGTGTCGTTGCCGAAGAAGCTGTGCATGTGCGAGGCGCCGGGCAGGCCGGGGAAGACGATCGGGTCGTCGGGAGCCCGGTGCGTGTAGGGGCATTCCGCGAGGAACTCGGCGACCCGCACCACGTCGGCCGCGGCCTTCGGCCCGGCCTGTGAGGTCGCGTCCCCGGCCGCGTTGCCCGCGTTGGCCTGGACGAGGGACAGGGCGAGGGCGGCGGCGGCCAGCCCCGCGATCCGGTAGCGCCACGGTGGCAGGGCTCTGCGTCCGCGGTGTTCGGTCGTACGTCTGTTGAAGAAGAGCACGGCACTCCTGTTCTGAGGAAGTGGGGTTCCTCTGACCGGTCGTCCGGCCAGGGTAGAGAGCGCTCTCTCGATGAACGTAGAAGTGTGATGCAGGCATGTCAATACTCCGCGTCGGTGCCTCAATTACCTGCCATTTGAACGAAGTTGGCTACGGCAATCTTGGGAGAGCGCTCTCTCGTCATTGACTCCGAACAGACGTCGGAGGGGATTGTCAGTGGTGGGCGGCAGGATGGTGGTCATGACGACGAACTCAGCTGGAGTGCTCGCCGACACCGCCGCCTACGCGGCCGCGGTGGAAGAGGCCAAGCGTGCCGCCGCCGCGTATTACACCGCAGGTGAGAGCAGGCTCGACGACGACGCGTACGACCGCCTCGTGCGCGGGATCGCGGCCTACGAGGAGGAGCATCCGCAGGAGGTGCTGGACGCCTCCCCGACCGGGAAGGTGGCCGGCGGGGCGGCTTCGGGGGACGTGCCGCACACCGTTCCGATGCTCTCCCTGGACAACGTGTTCTCCGCCGAGCAGTTCGTCACGTGGACGGCCTCCGTGGAGCGCCGGATAGGCAGGCCCGTCGCGGCCTGGAGCGTGGAGCCGAAGCTCGACGGCCTGGCGGTCGCCGCGCGTTACGAGCAGGGCCGCCTCGACCGGCTGATCACCCGGGGCGACGGCACGGCCGGCGAGGACGTCTCGCACGCGATCGGTACGGTGCTGGGCCTGCCCGAGCGGCTCGGCGCTCCCGCCACCCTGGAGGTGCGCGGCGAGATCCTCATGACCCAGGAGCAGTTCGAGCTCGCCAACACGGTGCGCACGGATCACGGGGCCGCGCCCTTCGCCAATCCGCGCAACGGGGCGGCGGGCACCCTGCGGGCCAAGGACCGTGCGTACCGCGTGGAGATGACCTTCTTCGCGTACGGGGCGCTCGCGCTGCCCGGGTCCGGCGAGCTGACGGACACGCTGGGCGAGCTCCCGCACAGCGAGGTCCTGGAGTATGTCGCCGGCCTCGGTGTCCACACGGCCGCGGCCACCGCGGTCGCCCCGCGCACCGTCGGCACGGTCGAGGAGGTGCAGACCGGGGTCGAGGACATCGCGGCCCTGCGCGCCTCGCTGCCGTTCGGGATCGACGGCATCGTCATCAAGGCGGACCTCGCGGCCGACCAGCGCGACGCGGGCTCGGGGACGCGCGCGCCGCGCTGGGCCATCGCGTACAAGCTCCCGGCCGTGGAGAAGGTCACCCGGCTGCTGGACGTCGAGTGGAACGTCGGCCGGACCGGCATCATCGCGCCGCGCGCCGTGCTGGAGCCCGTCGAGATCGACGGATCCACCGTCGGGTACGCCACCCTGCACAACCCGGCCGACATCACCCGCCGCGATCTGCGCCTGGGCGACCACGTGATGGTCTACAAGGCGGGCGACATCATTCCCCGGATCGAGGCCCCGGTCGCGCATCTGCGGACGGGCGAGGAGCGGCCGGTCGCCTTCCCCGAGGTCTGCCCGCAGTGCGGGTCGGAGATCGACATGACCGAGCAGCGCTGGCGCTGCACCCGGGGGCGTGACTGCCGTCTGGTCGCCTCCATCTCCTACGCGGCCGGCCGTGACCAGCTCGACATCGAAGGTCTCGGTGCCACCCGCGTCGTCCAGCTCGTCGACGCGGGTCTCGTACGGGACTTCGCCGACCTCTTCACGCTGGAGCGGGAGCAGCTGCTCTCCCTCGAGCGGATGGGGGAGACCTCCACCGACAATCTGCTGGCGGCCATCGAGACGGCCAGGTCGCAGCCGCTCTCCCGAGTCTTCTGCGCCCTCGGTGTACGGGGCACGGGGCGCTCCATGTCCCGGCGGATCGCCCGTCACTTCGCCTCGATGGACCGGATCGTCGCGGCTGACGCGGAGGCGTTGCAGCAGGTGGACGGCATCGGCAAGGAGAAGGCGGCGGCGGTCGTCACGGAGCTGGCGGAGCTGGCGCCGCTGATCGGGAAGCTGGTGGCCGCGGACGTCACCATGACGGAGCCCGGCGCGACCCCGCCGCCGGAGCCCGGTGCCGAGCCGGAGGACGGTGCCGAGGACGGGGCGGCCGGTCTGCCGCTCGCGGGCATGACGGTGGTGGTCACGGGGGCCATGACCGGCGCCCTGGAAAAGCTCTCGCGCAATCAGATGAACGAGCTGATCGAGCGGGCCGGCGGAAAGTCCTCCTCCAGCGTCTCCAAGCGCACGAGCCTGCTGGTCGCGGGGGAGAAGGCCGGATCGAAGCGGAGCAAGGCCGAGGACCTCGGCGTCCGGATAGCCGCGCCGGAGGAATTCGCGGAGCTGGTCGAGACGTATCTCGCCTCGGTGGTGTGAAAGGTACACACGCCCGCGCACCTTGGAATTATCAAGGGAGTGGCCTTTTTATTCCGCGTATTGCATAGTGAGGGCTCAATCATGCCTCGCTATCAGCGGTCGATGTGGAGTGACTGCCGAGGCGGGAGACCTGAGGGTGAGGGCCGATGCGTTCTTCGCGTGACGGACGGAGGCGTGGCCGGCCCGTCCTCCGGCAGCGGGAGGCGCACGCGGATGCGGCGCACCGCCCCGGTCCCGTCAGAGGGCTCGCCGTCGACCTCGGCAGCTCCGGGACCCGTGCCTGGGTCCCGGGGCTGGGCCCCGTCACCTGCGGTCCGGCGGGCTGGGAGGACGGCGCCGGCCGGCCGGTCCGGCGGGGACGCATCGTCGATCCGGCGTCCTGCGCCGGGCTGCTGGGCCGTCTCGCGGACACCGCGCTGGGTGAGCACCGCCAGGACAGCGTGATCGTGCTCAGCCACCCGGTCCTGGCCGGACGCGAACACCGCGCGCTGGCGGGCGAACTGCTCGCCGCGCTGGGCACGTCCGATGCCGTGGTCCTCAACAGCGCCAGCGCGGCCGCCGCGTGCGCCGGGCTGCTCGGCGGCGGCCCCGTGCTGGTCGTCGACATGGGTGCCGAGCTGACCGAGGTCGCGCTGCTGGTGGACGGGCAGGTCGTCGACGCCCGCCAGGCCGACGCGGGGCTCAGCGATCTCGAACCGCGTTCGCTGGCTGCCGAACTCGCCCGGAGCGTCCTCGATATGATCACGTCCATGTGGCACGAGGACCAGCACGGTGCGGTGCGCGGGGCGTTGCGCCGTGGGCCCGTGCTCACCGGCGGCGGAGCGTTCCGCCGTGACGTCACCGACCTGATCGCGGGCCGCCTGGGTGCGCCGGTGCGCGTCGTCCCCGATCCCTCGACCGCTGTCGTACGGGGTGCCGCGCTGATCCTGGACTCCGTCCTGGCCTCCTCCGGCGTGGGCGCGGTGTCCCTGCGTCCGGTCCGGCTGAGGTGAGCCCCCTCCCGGGGGCTCCCCGGGGGAACGCGCCCCCGCGGGGGACGCACGGCCCACCGCCGCACGAGGTGCGGTACTTCCTCGCCGCGCTGCTCCTCGCCGTCCTGACACTTCTCGGCGGCGCGCCCACGGCAGCGGGAGCGACACTTCCCGTCCCGCTCCCCGGCGCGGCGCCCGTCACCGCGGGGCCCGCCCCAGCGCCTGCATACACCGGCGGCGCGCATGCCACGCACGGGCCCGCACACTCTGACGCCTTCGCCGCGCTCGGCGACGCGGGGCCCGATCACACTGATACCCGCGCCGCGCCGGGCACCGCTCGGGCAGGTGATCTCGATACCCGTGCCGCGTTCGGCGGCGCTGGGACAGGTGACCCCGATCCTGGCGCCGCGCCTGGCGCCGCAGGGACAGGTGACCTCGATACCCGTGGCGCGCCGGGCGGCGCTGGGCCCGTTTCCCCGTACTCCGTCGGTTCCGATGTGCGCGCCTCCCTGCCGGAGGCGTCCGTCGGGCCCGGTCCCGTCCTATGGGCGGAGGCGGGCCGGGCATCCGCCTTCGGCCTGGGGCAGCGTGCGGGCGCGGACCGTCCGCACGGCCCGCTCCACGTCCCTCTCCCCGGCCACGGCGCCGTGCCTCCGAGCCCGCAGGGCCTTCCGCTGCCCCGGGGTGCCTCGCCGTGGGGAGGCACCGCCGCGCCCTTCGCCGTCGTACGGGCCGGGGCCGCGCTGCCGGGGGTGCGGGGTCCTCCAGGGGTGACGGCCGGTCAGCCGGCCCTTCGCCGGTCCTGCTCCACAGACCCGTCGCCCCGCCCTCCCCGCTGAGGCCAGGGCGGACGACGCCCACCCAAGGGGATTCCCATGACTCGCGCCACCACGGTGCGAGCGGTTCTGGCTGCCGCCGTACTGCTCGTCTCCGTGCTCATCACGCTGACCATGTCACCCAGACTCGGCCTCGACCTCCAGGGCGGCACCCGGATGGTGCTCCAGGCCAAGGACTCCGGCACCGCGAAGGCGGACCGGGAGAGCACCGACCGCACCCTGGAGGTGCTGCGCCAGCGCATCGACTCCCTCGGCGTCGCCGAACCCGTCCTGACCCGCTCGGGCGAGGACCGGATCATCGTCGAACTGCCCGACGTCCAGGACCCGCGCCAGGCCGCCGAAGTCATCGGCAGGACCGCCCAGCTCAGCTTCCACGCCGTCCTCGGCCCCGGGGCCGAGGAGAAGAAGGAGGGCACGGCGAAGGACGGGCCGACACTCCCGGACGAGCAGGGCGGTCTGCTCGACCTCGGCCCGGTGCGGCTCTCCGGCGCGGGCGTGAAGGACGCCACCGCGGACTTCGACGCCCAGCAGGGCACGGGCTGGAGCGTCTCCCTCGACTTCCACAAGGACGCCGGCAAGAAGTGGACCGGCCTGACCGGGGAAGCCGCGTGCCATCCGACCGGTGACGAACGGCGTCGCGTCGCCATCGTCCTCGACGGGAAGGTCATCTCCTCGCCGCAGGTCTCCCCGTCGGTCGGCTGCGACGTCGGGCTTCCCTCCGGTTCGACCCAGATCACCGGTTCGTTCAGCGCCGGCGAGGCACGCGATCTCGCCCTGCTCATCAAGGGCGGCGCGCTCCCCGTCCCGGTGGAGATCGTCGAGCAGCGGACCGTCGGCCCGACGCTCGGGGCGGCCGCCATCGACGCCAGTGCCCGGGCCGCGCTCATCGGCGCCGCGGCCACCGCCCTCTTCATCACCGTGATGTACCGGCTGTTCGGCGCGCTCGCCGCGATGGCCCTCGCCGCGTACGGGGTGATCTCCTACGCCGCCCTCGTCGGCCTGGGGGTCACGCTGACCCTGCCCGGCCTCGCCGGTTTCGTCCTCGCCATCGGGATGGCGGTCGATGCCAACGTCCTTGTCTTCGAACGGGCCCGCGAGGAGTACGCGGACCGGCGGAACGGTTCGCTGCGCTCCGCGCTCGGCGCGGGATTCCGCAACGCCTGGAGCGCCGTCGCCGACTCCAACGTCACCACGCTCATCGCCGCCGGGCTGCTCTTCTTCCTCGGCTCGGGACCGGTCAAGGGCTTCGGTGTCACGCTCGCCATCGGCGTCCTGGTCTCGATGTTCTCCGCGCTGGTCATCGCGAGGGCGCTCACGGAGATCGCGGCGGGATCCCGGTTCGTCGGGGACTACCGGGGCGTCAACGGCATCGCACGGCCCGGCAGGGTCCGCACCTGGCTGAACGAACGCGACCCCCAGCTGTTCCGCTCGCCGAAGCGCTGGCTGATGGTGTCCACCGCGCTGGTCGTCCTCGCCGTGGCCGGCATCCTCGTGCGCGGCGTCGACCTGGGGGTCGAGTTCACCGGCGGGCGGCTGGTCGAGTACTCCACGAGCCGCCCCGTCGACGTCGAGACCGCCCGTGACTCGATCGCCGCCGCGGGCTTCACCGATGCCGAGGTCACCATCGCGGGCGAGCACGATCTCTCCGTACGCACCGGGAAGCTGGACAACGACGGGGAACACGCCCTGCGGGCCGCGCTCGCCGAGGAGGGCGGCGAGGCCACCAAGGTGCGCGACGAGCTGATCGGCCCCAGCCTCGGGGACGAACTGCGGCGCAACGCCCTGATCGCCCTGGGTGTGGCCGTGGTGGTGCAACTCGCCTACCTGGCGGCCCGGTTCCGCTGGACGTTCGCCGTGGCCTCGGTCGGGGCCCTGGTCCACGACGTCGTCATCCTGATCGGCGCCTTCGCCTGGCTCGGCCGCCCCGTCGACGGGATCTTCCTGGCCGCCCTGCTCACCGTCATCGGCTACTCCGTCAACGACTCCGTGGTGGTGTTCGACCGGGTACGGGAGCTGTGGGCCCGCAACCGGCGCGCCCCGATCGCCGATGTCGCCAACCGCGCCGTCCTGCAGACCGTCCCGCGCACCGTCAACACGGGGATGGGCGCCCTGTTCATCCTGATCGCCCTCGCCGTCCTGGGCGGCGACTCGCTGGCGGACTTCGCGCTCGCCCTGCTCATCGGCATCTGCGTGGGGACGTACTCCTCGGTGATGACGGCGGTACCGGGGGCGCTCCTCCTGGAGAAGAGCAGCAAGGCTCCGCCGCCGGCCCGCAAGCGGGCGCCGGGGCGCAAGAAGTCGGTCGGCGGACCGCGCAGGGACCCTTCCGACAACGGGGCGCGCGTCTAGGGCGTGTTCGCGCGTCTAGGCCGCTCCGGCAGCGGTGCCGGGCGGGGCGGGTGCTGCCCCGCCCGGCGTGTACGGGGAGCGGGACGCCCGGCGTGTACGGGGAGCGCGGGCGCCGGGCTGCGGCACAATCCTGATCACATCGAGTGATCGGAGTGTGCCGCCCATGCTCCAGGTGATGCGTGAGGCCCGGGACACGCTCGTACCGGACATGGAGGGCCCGCACGGTCCGCTGCCGCCGGTCCTGCTGATCCTGACCGTGCTCACCGGACTGGTCGACGCGTTCAGCTATCTGCTCCTCGGGCACGTCTTCGTCGCCAACATGACGGGCAACGTCGTGTTCATGGGCTTCGCCTTCGCGGGCGCGGCGACCTTCTCGACCCTGGCCTCGGCGGTGGCGCTCCTGTCCTTCGGGGCGGGGGCGCTGGCCGGCGGCATCGCGGTCCACCGGGCCAGGGCGCACCGGGGCCGCCAGTTGCAGCGCGCGCTCCTCGTCGAGACCGCCTTCGTCGCCGCCGCCATGGTCGTCACCCTGATCTCGGGCGGGCCGTACACCGGTGGCGTCCGCTTCGCGCTCATCGTGCTGCTCGGCGTCGGACTCGGTGTGCAGAACGCGGCCGTCCGGGCGCTCGCCGTGCCCGACCTCACCACGACCGTGTTGACCCGTACCCTCACCGGCGCGGTGGCCGACAGCCGTCTCGCCGCGGGGCCCGGCAGCCGGTCGGGGCGCCGCGTCCTGTCCGCCGGCGCCCTGCTGGCCGGTGCCTTCCTCGGTGCCCTGGGCCTGCTGAACGGGCACCCGTCCCTGCCGCTGGTCCTCGCCGTGATCCTCCTGGCCGTCATGAGCGCGGCGGCGACGCCGCTCACCCGGAGCGACGCGCCCTGGACACGGCCGGCCGGGCCTGAGCGGGGCCGGGCGCCCCGCCCCGTGTCACGCGCGACAGGCGGTGGGCCCGGACCGTAACGTCACGGGCACCCGTCGACCGCACCGATACGCCCAGGAGTCGCCGTATGCCCACCGAACCGCTGTCCGCAGACGACATCGAGGCCGGTCTGCGCGAGTTGCCCGGCTGGGAGCTGGAGGGGGACCGGATCGTCCGCACCTACCGGCTGCCGTCCCACTTCGCGGCCGCCGCGCTGACCGTCCACGTCGCCCAGATCCAGGACGAGCTCAACCATCACTCGGACCTGACGCTGGGCTACAACACGGTGGCCCTCGCGGTGCACACGCACGACGCCGGGGGTGCCGTCACCCGCAAGGACCTCGCGCTGGCCGCCCGGGTGGAGGCGATCGCCCCCGGGTACGGCGCGCAGTAGGCGGCCCTCACGGGGCGGGGCCGAAGCGGGGGTGTGCGGCGAGCCAGTTCGCGTAACTGTCGCTGCGCCGCACCGCCTCCGCGTACGCCGCGCGGGTGTGCCCGCTCACCGCGGCGGACGCGGCACCGGCGGTGGAGGACCGTGGGTGACGGCCCAGCAGATGGCGCCAGCTCAGCGGCGCACCGGCGAGGGGGCGCGTCACCAGGCCCGGGGCGGGCGGGAACGTGGCCCTGCACAGTCCGACCGCCCGGCCCACCTGGACCAGGTGGACGACGGACACCGTGTCCGTCTCGTACACCGACGCCGGGGTGAAGCCGGCCCGCGTGCACGCCGCGGTGAAGCAGTCCGCGAAGCAGCCGTCGCCGGGCACGTCGGCCCAGCACTCGTCGGCCAGCGCGGAGAGTTCGAGCTCCTCCCGGTCCGCAAGCGGATGGTTCTCGGGCAGCATGACGAACACCGGGTCGACCCCGATCACCTGCCAGACGAGCCGGTCCGCCATCGGCGGCGGGCTCTCCCCGCACGCCCCGATCAGGGCGAAGTCCAGCCTGCCCTCGATCAGCAGCGAGGCGATCTCGGCCACCGACCACGAGGTGTACGTGGACACGGGCGCCGTCGGATGCGCGGCGGCCAGCCGGTCGACCAGACCGCCGAGCAGCGGGCCGTGCGTCCCGCCGAGACGGAAGCGCTCCACGGCGGCCCAGGTGTTGGCGAAGCGCACCGCCTCCTCCTGGAGCCCGCTCACCGCGGGCAGCACCACCCGGGCCCGCTCCAGCACCAGTTCACCGAGCAGGGTGGGCCGTGCGCCCGTGTGGTCACGGTCGAAGAGCGAGCCGCCGAGCGCCTTCTCGATCCGCCGCAACTGGGCGCTGAGCGCGGGCTGGGCGAGCCCCAGAGCCGCCGCGGCCTTCGTCAGACTGCCGGTGTCGGCAATGGCCCGTACGGTACGCAGATGACGTAACTCCAGCTCCATGAGCGCACGTTATGGCCGCCGGCCCCCACCGGCAATACGCGGGTCGCGGCCGTCCCGACGGGCGGCCCGCCGCGCCTGCCCGCCACCTGGTCCGGACCGCTAGGGTCTTTCGTTTGGATCAGGCCGGATCAGGGAGCGGGGTCTGGTGCGTGCAGCTGCAAGGCGGAGGAGGGAGTCAACGCGGAGCGTTGCCGACTGACGACAACGCCGCAGATGTGCGTGCCAGACCCCGCGAGCCCGGCATGATCCAAACGAGAGGCCCTAGCCGTTGCCCCCCGACGAGCACCGGAGCGCGTCGACCACCAGGTCGAGGAGCGGGCCGGTCCGCTCGGGGGAGTCGCTCGCCGTCGTGGAGAGGAAGACCCCGAGCAGCATCATCGTGACGTCCTCCGGCCCGACGTCCGCACGGAGCGAACCGTCCCGCACACCACCGGCCAGGATCACCGCGATGGCCTCCGTGATCCGCTCCCGCGTCGCGGGCGTGGCGATGCTGCCGGACGCCCAGCCCGCGCGCAGGGTGGCGGACATCCCGCGCTTGACCTCGACGAACGCCGCGTACCTGGCCACCCAGGCGCGGAGGGCGGCTTCCGGTGGAAGCTCGGCGAGCAGTGCGGGCGCGCTGGAGACGACCTCGTCCAGCTCCGCGGAGTAGATGGCCTCGACGAGCGCTTCCCTGGTCGGGAAGTGGCGGTAGAGCGTGCCGATCCCGATACCGGCCTCGCGGGCGATCGCGTCCAGAGGGACGGTATCGGCGGTCGAGGCGAAGGCGGCACGTGCGACGGAGAGGATCCGGTCGCGGTTGCGCCGTGCGTCGGCCCGTACCGGGCGTCCGGGCGACGGCGCGCCGGAGCCGGTGGTCGGGGATTCGGGCTCGGACAAAGCGGAGGTCCTCCGTTTACTGCTAGCCTGGATTAAGCGGAGTCACTCCGCTTAACTCATCGTCTCACGAGAACGGGACCGTCATGGCCTCTCCCACCCGATCTCTCCAGCACACGGCATCCGGCGCCGGGCGCGCCGGCGGGCCCGGCCGGCTCGCGGGCCGCACCGTCTCCCGCGTCGGCTTCGGCGCCATGCAACTCGAACGTCTGAGGGGCGACCGCAAGGCGGCCGTGGCACTCCTGCGCCGCAGCGTGGAGCTGGGGATCGACCACATCGACACCGCCCAGTTCTACGGCCACGGCTTCGTCAACGACGTGATCCGCGAAGCCGTCCGCCCCGAGGACGACGTCATCGTGGTCAGCAAGGTCGGGGCCGATCCCGACCCCGACGGCCCCGTACCCCTGCGCTTCGCGCAGCGCCCCGAACAGCTGCGCGCCAGCGTCGAGGACAACCTGGCCAGCCTCGGCCTCGAACAGATCCCCCTCGTCAATCTGCGCCGGCCGGACACCGGCCCCGGGCTGCGCGCCGAGGGCGACCAGATCGTCGGCCTCGACGACCAGCTCGCCGTGATGACCGCCCTGCGGGACGAGGGCAAGATCGGTGCGATCGGCCTCAGCAGCGTGACCGCCGACGGAGTGCGCCGGGCCCTTCCCGCCGGCATCGCCTGTGTGCAGAACGCGTACAGCCTCCTGACGCGGGACGACGAGGACGCGCTCCGGCTCTGCCTCGCCGAGGACATCGCCTGGGTGCCCTACTTCCCCCTCGGCAGCGCCTTCGACGGCCTGCCGAAGGTGTCCGACGAGCCCGCGGTGATCGCCGCCGCCCGTGACCTCGGTGCCACACCCGCCCAGGTCGGCCTGGCCTGGCTGCTCCACCACGCCCCGCACCTGCTGCTGATCCCCGGCACGGCCGACCCCGGTCACCTGGAGGAGAACGTCGAGGCGGGAGCGCTCACGCTCGACGAGGCGACGCTCTCCACCCTCGACGCCGTGCCGCCCCGCTCGGGAGACATCGCGCTGGGCTGAGTACGGCCGGGTTCACCGCCCGAGGGCTGTCCCGCCAGGAATCGCGGGGCAGCCCTTAGAGTGGCGGCGTGCTGGATTACGACGAGCAGGCCGCCCGGTACGACAGGACCCGAGGCGGGGAGCCCCGGGCCGAGGCCGCGGCGGGCGCCGTCCTCGGGCTGCTGCCCGGCTCCGCCCGTACGCTGCTGGACATCGGCTGCGGCACGGGGCTGGTCACCCGGCGGATCGCCCATGGCCGCCCGGGACTCCGGGTGTTCGGCGCGGATGCCTCGTACGGCATGGCACGGCTGGCCCGGCAGCGGATCGGGACGGTCGTCCTCGCCGACGTACGGCGCTTGCCCCTGTCCGCCGACGCGGTCGACGCGGTCAGTGCTGTGTGGCTGCTGCACCTGCTGCGCGGTGACGGGCCTGTCCGCGAGGTGGTGACCGAGGTGTCCAGGGTGCTGAGGCCGGGCGGGGTCTTCCTCACCACGGTCGACAAGGACGCGGGGCACGACGTGGGCAGCGACATCGACGCGGTCCTCGCTCCCTATCGCAGCTCACGGCCGGCCGACGCGGCGGATCTGGTCACCGGTCACGCGCGGACCTGCGGTCTTGAGCCGGTCGGTGAGGCCGGCTTCACGGGGCACGGGCAGGGGCGTTCACCCCTGCGCACCGCCCGGGCGGTGCTGCGGGGCGACTACGCCTCGCGGCTCGCCCTGCCCGGGACGGCCGCCACCCGGCTCGCCGCCGAGCTCACCGCACTGCCCGACCCGGACCGCCCGCGCGCCGATCCCTCGTACCGGCTGCTGGCCTTCCGGGTACGCGGCTGACGGCGGGCCTCGAACGCCGTTGCGGGGGAGGGGACTTCGGGAAACCGTCGCTACGCTGCGGGGCTGTCCACGCGGATCAGGGTCTGCTGACCGGCCGCGACGAGCTTGGGCCGGCCGTCCTGCACGCCGAACACCTCCAGCCGGCACACGGTGAGCGTGCGTCCTGGCCGCAGCACCGTACCCACCGCCTCCACCTGTTCGCCGACGGCGGGCGAGAGGAGGTTGAGCTTGTACTCGACGGTGAGGACCTCGGTGTTCTCCGGGAACAGGGTGAGCGCGGCGTAGCCTCCGGCGCTGTCCGCGATGGCACTGGTGGCGCCGGCGTGGATGTAGCCGTGCTGCTGGGTGACTTCGGGGCGGCTCGGCAGGACGATACGGACACGGCCCGGGGCGATCTCGGTGATCCGGGCGCCGAGATGGCCCATCAGCCCCTGGCGGGCGAAGCTGTCGCGGATACGGGCCTGTGTCCCTGGGCTCTCTTCCGCCGGTTCCTTCGCGTCCTCTGCGGGGTGCTCCTGCATCAGATCTCCTTCCGTGGCTCCACGGGCGGCTCGCTCACCAGCCGGCCGTACGCTCCAGCAGCAGGAAGCCGCCGATCGCGATCATCATGACACCCGAGATCCGGGTGACGCCCCGGGCGGCCCGGGGCCGGGTCCTGAGCACGGTGCGGGCGAGCAGCCCGACCGCGAGATACACCACCGCACAGGCGGTCACATGGACCGCGCCGAGCAGCCCGGTCTGTCCGGCCACCGGCCATCCGGCGGTGGTGTCGACGAACTGGGGGAAGAGGGGGAAGAACAGCAGCAGCGCCTTCGGGTTGAGGCCGCTGACCCCCGCCCCTCCCAGTAGCACCTGAAGCCGGGAGGGACCTGCTTCCCCGCCCGACACGGCCACGACCGGGGGCCCGGCGCAGCACTCCCCAGCCCAGCCACACCAGATAGCCGGCCCCCGCGACGGTGAGCACGGTGAGGGCGGGCGCGGAGCCCGCCACGATCACCGCCAGGCCCGCGACAGCCAGCAGCGCGTACGCGACGTGGCCCGCCGGCAGTCCGACGACCGCCGGGACGACCGACCGCTCCCTCAGCCCCGCGGAGATCGCGAAGGCCCAGTCCGCGCCCGGCGTCAGGACCAGTAGCAGATCCACCGCCAGGAAGGCCGCCAGTGTGGTCGTATCCATGAAGCCCATACCTCTCACCTGCGTGTTTGCAGTAGAAAGGCTAGGCCGAAAGGGGGGGTGATCCGCGGCTACCGGGCGGTCGTGGACCCCTCGGCTCTCGACCTCGACTTCGAGGCCCTCGTCTTCGCGACCCTGCGCTGGCAGGCACCCGACACGGTCACCGCCTTCGAGGAGGCCGTGTCGGCCATTCCCCACGTGCTCCAGGCCCAGCGCCTCTTCGGCGAACCCGACTACCTTCTCCGGGTGGCCACCACCGACCTGGCCGCCTTCCAGCGCCTCTACGACGAGCAACTGGCCCGTCTGCCCGGTGTCCAGCGCCTGACCTCGACCCTGGTGATGAAGCACGTCGTCGAGGACCGGCCCCTCCCTGGGTGACGTCGGCCGGTGGCGGCACTGCGACGGCACGGTGAAAAGGACGGCTTCACAGGCAGGCACAGTCCGTGGCGTAGAGGAGCAGGAGCACGGCCGTCGCGGCGGCGAGGGTGAAGCCGGCCGCGGCAACGGCGGCCCAGCCCCGACTGCGGCGCCGCACGGGTTCGCGGAAGGTCTGCCAGGCGCCGTGCGCGAGGAAAAGGCTGAGCAGCGCGACACCGGCGAGGGTCGCACGTGGGCTGAAGGACCAGCTCAGGTAGGCGGTCAGCACGAGTCCGGAGAGCAGGGCGCAGGCGAGCAGGCCGAGGACCATCTCGGCGACCGCTTCCCCGATCGTTTCCGCCAGAAATTCGCCGATGCCCTTCGCTGCCTTGCGGATCCCCACGACCTGCCTCCGTCCTCACGAGCGAGCGGGCCTCGCGCAGGCCCCCGGGGACAGGACCCGAGAAGGGCCGGAACGGTTGACGGGGAGTTCGGCGGTGAACACCCGGCGCAGGGTGGGCAGGTCACCCCGCCGGGACCTCGTCGGTCCCCTCCCCGTCGCCCCGGGCCGCCGCCGTGCTGCCCCGTTCGATCAGCCGGGGCAGCGGGACCTGCACCGTGCGGGCCGGGCCGCCGTCCAGCAGGGCGGTCAGTTCCCGGGCGGCGAGGCGGCCGAACGCGACCGGGTCGCGGGACAGCGCGGTCAGCCATGGCGCGGTCAGCCGGCAGAGCGCGGAGTCCTCCCACGACACCACCGACACGTCGTCCGGGACCGTCAGGCCGAGGCCCGTGGCGACCGCCGAACCGGCCGCGGCCATCACGTCGTTGTCGTAGATCAGGGCCGTGGGGCGGACCGGCCGCTCCAGTAGCCGCCGGGTGACCGCCGCCCCCTCGATGTCGGAGTAGTCCGTGGTCACCGAGTGCGCCTCGGCCAGACCGCGCCGGTCGGCCTCGCTCCGCAGGGACTCGATGCGGCGGTCGGTGTGGGCCAGGGTGGAGAGCCCCGCGATGTGCACGATGCGCCGGTGCCCCAGCTCGTACAGCCGTCCCACGACCGCCGCCATCGCCCCCGCGTCGTCCGCCCGGATCTGTGAGAGCCCGGGGTGCGGCCCGGTGTCCTTGCCGGGCAGCGTGCCGATGACGACGGCGTGCAGGCCCAGTTCGTCCAGGAGGGCGGCGCGCGGATCGTCCGTACGCGGGTCGACCACCAGCACGCCGTCGACCCGGTGCTCGGCCCACCAGCGCCTGTAGACCG
Source organism: Streptomyces sp. NPDC104381 (assembly GCF_055583745.1). NCBI lineage: Bacteria > Bacillati > Actinomycetota > Actinomycetes > Kitasatosporales > Streptomycetaceae > Streptomyces > Streptomyces sp. NPDC104381. The sequence goes on along the minus strand of NZ_JBVJNK010000002.1, from coordinate 169,567 downwards.
CGCACTCGGCCGCCATGTCCTCCACCACCTGGAAGAGCAGGCCGAGTTGGCGCTCCGCGAGCACCTCCTGGATTCCCGAGATCAACTGGAGGAAGAACGAGTCCACGCCCAGATGGGCCGCCGGGCGTGCCAGGACCAGCCCCACGGTGGCCGACCCCTCGCCGGAGAGGGCCCGCGCGGCCGTACTGGGCCGCCAGCCCAGCTGTTCGGCGACCCTGCGCACCCGGTCACGGGTGAGCTCCGAGACGCCCGGACGGCCGTTGAGCGCGAACGAGACGGCGCTCTCCGACACGCCCGCGCGCTGGGCGATGTCCTTCATGGTCGGCCGGCGCGCCGGTGTGCGTCTGGCCGGTGAAACGTCCTCGGCCGACGGCCCCTTCGGTGTCACCCGGTGCCTCTCTCCCGCGTCCCCGTGGTTCCCACGTGAGGCCGGCGCGTTCGCTCTTGCCCCGGGGAAGTGTAGGCCGTGCGGAGCGTCCGGTCGAGAGAACTCGCCGCATCACTAATGCGCTTGAGCTGCTGCATCCTAATGCGCTTTAGTTCTCCATCTGCACCGGGTGGTTAGACCGGTCTGACCTGCGTGTATCCATGAGATTCGGGTTGATCTTCGGTGAATGTATTGACTTTCACCCGGGTGCCTTGCAGTCTCAGCCGAGCGAAGGCGGCCGACGGGTTCGCCACTCCGCTTGCCTTCGCCTGCCTGGTCCGAGCAAAGGAGCCGTTCACCGTGCGCATCTCCCGCAGAGCAGCCGTCGCTGCCGTCGTACTCGCCACCGTCCTGCCGTTGAGCGCCTGCGGGGGCGGTTCCGGAGCGGACTCCACCGACGCGTCGGGCAAGGTCGAGGGGGAGATCACCTTCCAGACCTGGAACCTGCAGGCGAACTTCAAGGACTACTTCAACGGCGTGATCGCCGACTTCGAGAAGAAGTACCCGGGCACCGAGGTCAAGTGGGTCGACCGGCCGGGCGAGGGGTACGCCGACAAGATCAGCGCGGACGCGGCGGGCGGCACCCTCCCCGACGTCGTGAACGTCTCGCCCGACCTGGTGGCACCGCTGGCCCAGGCCGGAATCGCCCTGGACCTCGACAAGGCGGCCTCCAAGTACCGCGAGGAGTACCTGCCGGAGGCCTGGGCGAGCCATCAGGTGCCCGGCACCGAGGGCACGTTCGCCTTCCCCTGGTACCTCAACACCGGGCCGATGTTCTACAACAAGCGTCTGCTGGAGAAGGCCGGACTCGACCCGGCGAAGCCCCCGGCCACGTACGACGAGGTGTTCGCCGCCGGGCTGAAGCTGGCCGGGGCGAGCGAGGGGAAGGTCGCGGCCCTCGCCAACGTGCCGACCATCGAGGACTTCGGCCGCTACGGCGGTGCGCTGATGAACGACGAGGGCACCGGCTTCGCCTTCAACGACGCCAAGGGCATCGAACTCCTCACCAAGTACAAGGAGTTGTACGACGCCAAGGCGCTCGACCCGCAGGCGCTGACCGCGACGCCCGAGTCCTCAGGCCACAAGTTCCTCACGGAGTCCGTGGCGATGAACCCCGGCAGCGCGCTGGACCTGGCCAACTTCAAGAAGCAGGCCCCGGGGCTCTACAAGAACATCGGCATCACGGACCAGGTGAGCAACACCGGCAAGGCCAACATGTACGTCATGGGCGTCATGGTGAACGCGCAGTCGAAGCGCAAGCCCGCCTCCGTGGCGTTCGCGCACTACGTCACCGACGCGACCCGGCAGATGGAGTTCGCGAAGCAGGTCGCCATCTTCCCGAGCACCGCGGGATCGCTCGACGACCCCTACTTCACGAAGGAGGACGGCACGGACGAGACGCGCGTCCGGGTCGCCGCCGCCAAGTCGCTGAAGACGGCGGTCAATTACACCCCGGTGCTCTTCAGCGAGCAGATGAAGACCGAGCTCCGCAACCAGATCGCCAAGGCGCTCCAGGGGAAGCAGAGCCCCAAGGAAGCTCTTGACAACGCTGTCAAGGCCTGTGACCGGCTCCTGCAGCAGAGCTGAGACCTGATGAAGACCCCAGTCACCCCGTCATCCGACGCCCTCGCGACGGCCGACGCTGTCCCCGGGCCCCGCTCCCGCCGAACGGCGAGCGGGCCCGGCGCCCCGGGCGGCAGCCGGCCGGGGCGCCGCATCAGCCGCCATCTGCCCCTCAGCCCCTGGCTGTTCGCCGCCCCCGGGCTCCTGGTCGTCGGCGCCTTCAGCCTGTACCCGTTCTTCAGCACCCTGGTCAACGCGTTCACCGACCGCCGGACGCTCGTCCCCGGCACGTTCGTCGGCCTGGACAACTTCCGGGAGCTGCTCCACGACGAGATGTTCTGGATCGGGCTCCGCAACAGCGCGCTCTACGTCCTCGGTGTCGTACCCGCGCTGGTGATACTCCCGCTGCTGCTGGCGATGCTCGTCCAACGGCACATCCCCGGCATCACCTTCTTCCGCTCCGCCTTCTACACCCCGGTCGTCGCGTCCATCGTGGTCGTCGGCCTGATCTGGGTGTGGATGCTCGACGACCGCGGGCTGATCAACTCCCTGCTGGAGGCGGTGGGCGTCGGCAAGGTCGGCTTCCTCAGCGACCAGTGGCTGCTGCTCATGAGTGCGATGACGGTCACGGTCTGGAAGGGCCTCGGCTACTACATGATCATCTATCTGGCCGCCCTGGCCAACGTGCCCCGTGAGCTGCACGAGGCGGCCGCCGTGGACGGCGCCGGAGCGGTACGCCGCTTCGTCACCGTCACCGTCCCCGCCGTCCGCTCGACCATGGTGCTCGTCGCCGCACTGGCCTCCGTCTCGGCCTTCAAGGTCTTCTCCGAGGTCTATCTGATGGCGGGCCCCTCCGGCGGCCCGGCCGGTGAGGACACCACCCTCGTGATGCTGGTCCAGCGCGTCGGCACCGGACTGACCGGACGCGTCGGGTACGCCTCCGCCATCTCGGTCGTCATCTTCGTCGTCACCGTCGGGCTGATGCTGCTGGTGCTCCGCGCCGACCGTAAGGAGGACGCGTGAGCATCCTGAGGACCACCGACGCCGAGGGCCGCCGCATCCCGCTCTGGCAGCTCGGTCTGCGGTACGTGCTGCTGCTCCTCGTGCTGGCGCTGACCGTCGGGCCGTTCCTGTGGCAGCTCTCGACCTCCCTCAAGGGCCCGGGCGAGGACATCTTCAGCTCCCCGCCGAAGTTCTTCCCCAGCGATCCGACCCTGGACAACTACACCCGGGTCGCCGACACCATCCCGGTCTGGGAGTACGCGTTCAACTCCCTGAAGGTCGCCTCCGCCAACGTGGTGACCAACTGCGTGGGCGCCGCGCTCGCCGGCTACGCGCTGGCCAGGCTGCGCTACCGGGGACGCCGGGCCGCCACCCTGGCGTTCATCCTCGCGATGCTGGTCCCCGTGGAGGGCATCATCATCGCCCAGTTCACCACCATGCGGGATCTCGGCCTCAACAACACCCTGCTCGGGGTGCTCCTGCCCGGCTCCATCGGCGCGATGAACGTCCTGCTGATGCGCAACGCCTTCCTGAACCTCCCGCAGGAGGTGGAGGAAGCCGCGTACGTCGACGGCGCCAACGTCTGGCAGCGCTTCCTGCGGATCGCGCTCCCCTCGGTCAAGGGCACCCTCGCCGTCGTCGCGATCTTCGCCTTCATGGGCGCCTGGGACGACTTCCTGTGGCCGCTGATCGTGCTCAGCGACCCGGAGAACTTCACCCTGACCATCGGACTGAACTACCTGCACGGCACCTTCGCCAACGACGAACGGCTCGTCGCTGCGGGCACGATCATCGCCGTCGCCCCGCTCATCGCGCTCTTCGCCTGCCTGCAGCGCTTCTTCTTCCGGGGCGTCGGCGAAGGCGCCGTCAAGGGCTGACCCCCGCCCCCCACCACAGAACGAGGATCACCCCCTTCCATGAGCTCCACCGCGCCCCGCTTCGGTGCCAACTACACGCCCAGCCAGGGCTGGTTCCACCACTGGCTGGACTTCGACCTCGACGCCGTACGCGCCGACCTGGACTCGATCGCCGGACTCGGCCTCGACCACATCCGGGTCTTCCCGCTCTGGCCGCTCTTCCAGCCCAACCGCACGCTGATCCGCCCGCGCGCCGTCGAGCAGCTCGTCCAGCTCGCCGACGCGGCGGCCGAACGCGGCCTCGACGTCAACGTGGACGGACTCCAGGGACACCTGTCGAGCTTCGACTTCCTGCCCGCCTGGACGCAGACCTGGCACCGCCGCAACCTCTTCACCGACCCGGACGTCGTGGCCGCCCAGGCCGCGTACCTGCGGACCCTCGCCGCCGCCCTCGCCGACCGTCCCCACTTCATCGGGATGACCCTGGGCAACGAGATCAACCAGTTCTCCGGAAGCCCGCACCCCGACCCCGACCCCATCACGCCCGCCCAGGCCGGCGACTGGCTGCGCACCCTGCTCGACGCCTGCGAGGAGGGCGCCCCCGGGAAGCTCCATCTGCACGCGGAGTACGACGCCTCCTGGTACCAGGACGACCACGCCTTCACCCCCGCGCACGCCGCCCGGATCGGGGCGGTCACCGCCGTGCACTCCTGGGTCTTCAACGGCACCGCCCAGCGCCACGGCCGCGACGGCACGGCCACCGAGCACCACGCGGCATATCTGATCGAGCTCTCCAAGGCCTGGGCCCACGACCCGCACCGGCCGGTGTGGCTCCAGGAGGTGGGCGCCCCCGCGCCCCTGATCCCCGCCGGGCACGCCGCCCCGTTCACGGAGGCCACCGTCGCGAACGCCCTGGACTGCGAGGACGTCTGGGGCGTCACCTGGTGGTGCTCCCACGACGTCTCCCGATCCCTGGCCGACTTCCCCGAACTGGAATACGGACTCGGGCTGCTCACCAACGACCGGCAGGTCAAGCCCGCCGGACGGGCCATCGCCCGGATCGTCGAGGAACAGCGCGCCGCCGCCCACCGCCCTGCGCCCCGGACCACCGCGCTCGTCGTCGACACCGGGGACGACGACACCGCGCCCCGCCGCTCGGTGTGCGCCCCCGGAGGCGAGGTCTTCGAGGCGTTCGCCCGGCTCACCGCGGACGGCGCCCGCCCCACCACGGTCCTCGCGAGCCGCGCCGATGACCGGGCCCACCTCGCCGGGCGCGGTATCACCGAGGTGGTCACGCCCGCACAGGTCCTCTGACCCCCGGCACACTCCGCGCCCGCACCGCACCGGAATCGCACCCCGCACGCCACGGAGCAGACCATGACCCAGCCCCAGCAGCGCCCCGCCGCCCCCACCCGGCGCACCGTCGTCCTCGCCGGCGCCGGTGCCGCGGCAGCCCTCCTCGCCCCCGCCCTCCCGGGGCGGGCCGCTGCCGCCACCGCGGCACCCGGGGCGCTCCAGCCCTACGCCTCGTACTGGTTCCCCGACTCGCTGCCCACCGGTACGCCCGCCGAGGGCGTCACCTGGCGCGGTCTGAAGAGCTGGCGGGCCGAGGACGACCGGGACCTCGCGTTCAACACCGCGACCGTCCCGCTCGCCGCCCGCTTCACGCCCGTACCGGTCAACACCACCGCCCGCGCCGGCCAGGCACGCAACACCTCCCTGGTCGCCTTCGGGCACACCGCGGGCAACCCCTCCCAGGGCTCGGCCACCGCCGACCACTACGCGCTGAACCAGTGGGCGTACCTCGACGAACTCGTCTTCTGGGGCGGCTCGGCCGGTGAGGGGCTGATCCTGGCGCCCAACGCCCCGGTCGTCGACGCCGCCCACCGCAACGGCGTGCCCGTGCTCGGCACCGTCTTCCTGCCCCCGGTCCACCACGGCGGCGACCTCCGCTGGACCCGCGACCTCGTGCAGCGGGACGCCGCCGGACGCTTTCCCCTCGCCGCGAAACTGGTCGAGGTCGCCACCCTGTACGGCTTCGACGGCTGGTTCCTCAACGCCGAGACCGAGGGCGGGGACGCCGCGCTCGGCGCCGAGATGCTGGCGTTCGTCACCGACCTGCGCGCCCGTGGCGAGGCCGCCGGGCTCCGCGTCACCTGGTACGACGCCATGACGGTGAACGGCGAGGTCGGCTGGCAGGGCGCCCTCAACGACGAGAACACCGCCCTGTTCCAGCAGGCGGACTCGATGTTCGTCGACTTCCGGTGGACCCCCGGGACCCTCGCGGCGTCCGGTGAACGCGCCGAGGACATCGGGCGCAGCCGCTACGACCTGTGGGCCGGCGTCGACGTCGAGTCCACCGGCTGGAACCGGCAGGTCGACTGGGACGCGATCGTGCCCACCGACCGCCCGCACACCGTCTCGTACGGCTTCTACCGCCCCGAGTGGACGCTGAACCACCTGCCCGAGAACCGCACCCCCGGGCAGTTCCACGCCGCCGACCGGCGGTTCTGGACCGGCGACTCGCTCGACCCCGCCAGGCCCGCCCCCGAGGACGGCTGGCGCGCCCCGGCGACCGTGCTCGCCGACCGCTCGACGATCGACCGGCTGCCGTTCGCCACCACCTTCAACACCGGTCACGGGCTGCGCTGGTACGAGCGCGGGCGGCCGGTGTCGGACACCGCGTGGAACCACCTGGGGCTCCAGGACCGGCTCCCCGGGCGCCGCTGGGTCGTCCGCACCGAGGGGAGCACGCCGTCCGTCACCTTCGACTTCGCCGACGCCTGGCGCGGAGGGAGCAGTCTCCTGGTCGACGCCGACCTCGAAGCCCCGGCCACCGTCGAACTGTTCGGGACCCGGCTCCCCCTCTCCCGGCGTACGGCCGTCGAACTCACCCACCGCACCGACCCGGGCTCCGGCCCGGTCACCGTGGAACTGGCCGTCGCCCTGCACGAGCCCGACCGGGCGGGCGACCCGATCGCCTACACCTATGTGCCGGCCGGAGAGCTGAGGCCGGGCGCCGGCTGGACCACCTCGACCGTGCGGCTGGGCTCGCTGCGCGGCACCGCCCGCGCGCTGGGCATCCGGCTCACCGGCGCGGGCGCGGTGCGCTGGAGGCTCGGCGCGCTCGCCGTACGCGATACCGTCGGCAGGCCCCACGCGCCGACCGCGCTGCGCGTCACCGACGCCGCCGCCGACGGCACGGAGCTGCGTCTGCGCTGGCACCACGCACCCGGCCCCGTACGCCACTACGAGGTGCACCGGATCCTCCCCGACGGCACCCCGCGCTTCCTCGGAGGCACCTGCCAGACCGCCTTCCTCGTGTCCGCCATCCGCAGGGAGGCGGGCGAGAGGTCCGCGCGCTTCCAGGTCAGGGCCGTGGACGAGCTCTACACCCCGTCCGGACCCGCCGTCACCGCCCACCGCTGGTAACACGCCCCCACCCGCACCCCATCACAACGGAGTTCACCCTCATGCACGACGACCGCACTCTGGTGGAAGCCCGTCTGAAGCGCGTCCTGGACGAGCGCATCCGGCCCGCCGTACACCCGGAGTCCGTACCCCTGGACGTCGCCGTCTGGGACGCTCCCGGCGAGCCCGTCCCGGTGGCCGAGGGACTGGCCGGTCCCGTCGAACCGATCGCGGTCGGCGACCGGTGGGGAGCCCCGTGGAGCACCTGCTGGTTCCGCGTCTCCGGGACCGTCCCCGCGCACTGGGCGGGCCGGACCGTCGAGGCGCTCCTCGACCTGGGCTTCGACGAGAACATGCCCGGCTTCCAGTGCGAAGGCCTGGTCTACCGGCCCGACGGCACCCCGGTGAAGGGCCTCAACCCGCGTAACCAGTGGGTGCGCGTGGGAGCTCCCGTCGAGGGCGGCGAAGAGGTCCTGCTGCACATCGAGGCCGCCTCCAACCCCGTCATCCTGGACTACCACCCCTTCCTGCCGACCCGGCTCGGCGACAAGGAGACGGCCGGGAGCGAGCTCCAGTACACCCTCGCCCGCATGGACCTCGCCGTCTTCGACGAGGACGTGTGGAACCTCGTCCAGGACCTGGAGGTGCTGGGGGAGCTGATGGCGGAGCTGCCCGTCGAGGGGGCCCGCCGCTGGGACATCCTGCGCGCGATCGGCCGCGCCCTGGACGCCGTCGACCTCCAGGACGTCAACGGCACCGCCCGGGCGGCCCGCGCCGAGCTGGCCGGGGTGCTCGCCACCCCCGCGCAGCCGTCCGCCCACCGCATCAGCGCGGTGGGGCACGCCCACATCGACTCCGCCTGGCTGTGGCCGCTGCGCGAGACGGTCCGCAAGGTCGCCCGTACGACGTCCAACATGACCGCGCTGCTGGAGGACGAGCCGGACTTCGTGTTCGCGATGTCCCAGGCCCAGCAGTTCGCCTGGATCAAGGAACACCGACCTGAGGTGTACGCCAAGGTCAAGAAGGCGGTCGCGGACGGCAGGTTCGTCCCGTCCGGGGGGATGTGGGTCGAGTCCGACACCAACATGCCCGGCTCCGAGGCGATGGCCCGTCAGTTCGTGCACGGCAAGCGGTTCTTCATCGACGAGTTCGGCATCGAGAACGACGAGGCGTGGCTCCCCGACACGTTCGGCTTCGCCGCCGGACTGCCGCAGATCATCAAGGCGGCGGGCTCCAAGTGGCTGCTCACGCAGAAGATCTCGTGGAGCCAGACCAACAAGTTCCCCCACCACACCTTCCGTTGGGAAGGAATCGACGGCACACGGATCTTCACCCACTTCCCGCCGGTCGACACGTACAACTGCTCCATGAAGGGCAGCGAGATCGCCCACGCGGCGGACAACTTCAAGGACAAGGGCGTCGCCCGTCACTCGCTCGCCCCGACCGGCTGGGGCGACGGAGGCGGCGGGACGACCCGCGAGATGATCGCCAAGGCCGCCCGGATGCGCGATCTGGAGGGCTCGGCCACCGTCGAGTGGGAGAAGCCCGCCGACTTCTTCGCCAAGGCCGAGGCAGAATACCCGGACGCACCGGTGTGGGTCGGCGAGCTGTACCTCGAACTCCACCGCGCCACCCTCACCAGCCAGGCGAAGACCAAGCAGGGCAACCGGCGCAGCGAACACCTGCTGCGGGAAGCCGAACTGTGGGCCGCGACCGCCGCCGTGCGCTGCGGACACCCCTACCCCTACGAGCAGTTGGACCGGATCTGGAAGACGGTCCTGCTCCACCAGTTCCACGACATCCTGCCCGGTTCGTCGATCGCCTGGGTGCACCGCGAGGCCGAGAAGACGTACGCGGCCGTCGCCGGGGAACTGAACGGCATCGTGGACGCCGCGCAGCGCGCCCTGGCCGGCGACCCCGCCGCCGGGCGCGAGCTCCTCTTCAACTCCGCCCCGCACACCCGTGCCGGAGTCGGCGCGGGCGCGGCCGGTGCCGCGCGCCGGGGCAGCGAGGGGCAGCTCGCCCCGCGCGACGGAGGCGGCTACGTCCTGGACAACGGACTCCTCCAGGTGGAGATCGACGCCCGGGGCCTGGTCGTCTCGGCGTACGACATCGGCGCCGAGCGCGAGACCGTCGCACCGGGGCAGGCGGCCAACCTCCTCCAGATCCACCCCGACTTCCCGAACATGTGGGACGCCTGGGACGTCGACGCGTTCTACCGGAACACCGTCACCGACCTCACCGCCCTCGACGAGCTCACCCCGGTCGAGGACGGGGACACGGTCGGCGTCCGGATCGTACGGAGCTTCGGACAATCCAGGGTGACCCAGCTGCTGACCCTGACCTCCGGCGCCAAACGCCTCGACATCGACACCGAGGTCGACTGGCACGAGACGGAGAAGTTCCTCAAGGCCGCGTTCCCGCTGGACGTGCACGCCGAGCGCTACGCCTCCGAGACCCAGTTCGGGCACTTCTACCGGGCCACCCACACCAACACCAGCTGGGAGGCCGCCAAGTTCGAGGCGTGCAACCACCGGTTCGTCCACGTCGAGGAGCCGGGCTGGGGCGTCGCGCTCGTCAACGACTCGACGTACGGGCACGACGTGACCCGCACCGTGCGCTCCTCCGACGCGGGGACCACCACCACGGTGCGCGTGTCGCTGTTGCGCGCGCCGCGCTTCCCCGACCCGGAGACCGACCAGGGCGTCCACCGCTTCCGGCACGCCCTCGCACCGGGCGCGGCGATCGGCGACGCGGTCCGTGAGGGCTACCGCATCAACCTGCCCGAGCGCCGCGTCACCGGCGAGCACGAGGTCGCACCGCTGGTCACCGTCGACAACGACGCCGTCGTCGTCAGCGCCGTCAAGCTGGCCGACGACGCGAGCGGAGACGTCGTCGTACGGCTCTACGAGTCCACCGGCGGCCGGGCCCGGGTCCGCCTCGGCACCGCCTTCGGGGCCACCGGCGTCGCGGTGACCGACCTGCTGGAGCGGCCGCTGGACGGCGTGACCGCGCCCGAGCTCACCGAGGAGGGCGTAGGCCTGTCGCTCCGCCCGTTCGAGCTGGTCACTCTGCGGCTGACCCGCGGCTGACCCGCCGTGCGGGGACCGGTCGGTGCCGGTCCCCGCGCACCGCCGCCCGGCACGGTCCGGCAGCGGCGAAATCCGCTTGACCAGGTGTCACCCGCACATGGCAGCCTTGCGCGGTGATTCTGAACGCGTCGCCCAGCTTGTTGAGCTGGGCCGAGGTGGACCCCGCCCGCCATCCCTTCGACCCCGCGTCGGCGGTGCGGGAGGTCCACGCGCTGGGGCTCGCCCGGCGGGTGCCGGTCCGGCCCGGCGTCCCCGCCTCCAGCCCCGAGATGAGGGCCTGGTGCCGGGGCGAGGCCGAACCCTGGGCCGACGCCGTGACGTACGCCTTCGTCCGGCGCTACGGCGTCTGGGCGGTGGGCTGGCGCTGGGCGCACGACGAAGGGGACTTCGACGGCGGGCCCGTCGGGCACTGGTGCTGTCCGGCCCATTCGGTCACCACCCCTGAGGAGACGGTCGCCCGTGTCGCGGACGCGCTGTGCGAGTGGCGCGAGTGGACGGAGAGCCTCGCCCGGCGGTTCGACGCCTACCCCCTGGACATGGCCGCCGTCGGGGACCAGCGGATCCTGTGGGAACGTGCCGCCCGCAGCCTGATCCTCCACGTGGTCGACCGCACCGGCTGCGGCAGCGGCTGGTACGGGCACTGCCATCAGGTGCTCACCTGGTTCCTCAGCCGCTGGGGGGTGGAGCCCCGGCTCGCACGGGATCTGGTCGACCAGGCGGTCGGCGGACGGTTCCGGAGCTGGACGGGTCCCGACCCGGTGCTGGTCGACGACATCGCGGAGCAACTCGCGCAGTCGCTGCGGCCCGAGGACGGCGCGCCTCCCGCCGGGCCGGTGCCCGATCACCTGCGCGGCTGGCTCGCCCTGCGCGGGACGGTGCCCTGGGGCGAGGCGCCGGACAGCGCCGCGGACGGACCGCCGACGCCGTCGCGCGACGGCGCGGTGCAGGACATACGCGCCTTCGACGGGGCCCTCGACCCCGCCCGGGCGGACGGCCTGCTCACCGCCCTGGAGCTGATGCGGGCGGACGCCGCCCGCGGTGCCCCACTCGACTTCGAGCTGTTGCGCGGCTGGCAGCAGCATGTCCTGGACACACCGCAGCCGCCACCGTTCCGCTCCCTGCCCGCCTTCGCGAAGGACGGCAGGGAGCGTTACGGCATCGGGCCCGACACCCGTGCCCGCCTCGACGCCTGCCTCGCCGGGAGCGCGCCGGACGCCGACGGGGCATCCCTCTCCCCGGCGGTCCGTGCCGCCCGCGCCTGCCTCGACGTCTGCTTCTTCCACCCCTTCGACGACGGCAACGCCAGATCGGCCTTCCTCACCCTCCTGTTCGTGCTCGCCCGCGAAGGGATCACGCTGGACGACGTGGGCCTGCTCCGTCGCGTCAGCTACCGGGCGGACGACCCCCGGGAGGCCGTGCGGCTCGCCGGCTTCGTCGACCTCCACATCAGGGAGACCCGGCGTCGCGGGAGCCCGCCCCGGGACCGGTGAACGGCGTGGACACGCACCGGCGCCCCCACCTCGCGTACGGAGTGGGGGCGCCGGGGGAGCCGTGCGGTGTCAGGAGTTGACCTCGGCCGGGTCGGATCCGATGCGCTTGCCCTCGTCCAGCGCGGCGAACGCGGCCAGGTCGTCGGCGTCCAGCTCGAAGCCGAAGACGTCGATGTTCTCCGCGATCCGCGACGGCGTCACGGACTTGGGGATCACCACGTGGCCGGTCTGCAGGTGCCAGCGGAGCACCACCTGCGCGGGGCTCCGGCCGTGCTTGCGCGCGACGGCGACCACGGTGGGGACCTCCAGGAGACCCTTGCCCGAGCCCAGCGGCGACCACGCCTCGGTGGCGATGCCGTGCTCGGCGTGGAAGGCGCGGGCCTCGGCCTGCTGGAGCTGGGGGTGCAGCTCGATCTGGTTGACCGCGGGGACGACGGACGTCTCGCCCAGCAGGCGCTCCAGGTGCTCCGGGAGGAAGTTGGACACGCCGATGCTCTTCGCGCGGCCGTCGGCGAGGATCCGCTCGAAGGCCTTGTACGTGTCGACGTAGGCGTCCTTGGCCGGCACCGGCCAGTGGATGAGGTAGAGGTCGACGTACTCGAGGCCCAGCTTGTCCAGCGACGCGTCGAACGCGCGCAGCGTCGAGTCGTGACCCTGCTCGGAATTCCACAGCTTGGTGGTGACGAACAGCTCCTCGCGGGGCACGTCCGTGGTGGCGAGGGCCTTTCCTGTGCCCGTCTCGTTCCCGTAGATCGCGGCGGTGTCGATGCTCCGGTACCCGGCCTCCAGGGCCGTGGTCACGGCCGCCGTGGCCTCGTCGTCCGGCACCTGCCAGACACCGAAGCCGAGCTGCGGCATCTCGAGGCCGTTGTTGAGGGTGATGGTGGGGACCTGGCTCACGAGCAGTCGATCCTTACGTTGTGGGTGGGTACTCCCAGAGGGAACGATCGGCACAGCGTAAGCATTCCCGGCCGCCTTGATCCGGTGAACAGGAGAACCGGGGGAAAGGCCCGCCCCCGAGCGCCCGTCAGGAGCGGTACCGGGTCAGCGGTAGAGGGCGTCGACCTCGGCCGAGTACGCCGTCTCGATCGCCTTCCGCTTCAGCTTGAGCGACGGGGTGAGCAGACCGTGCTCCTCGCTGAACTGGTGCGCCAGGATACGGAAGGTGCGGATGGACTCCGCCTGGGAGACCGCCGTGTTCGCGGCCACGACCGCCCGGCGCACCTCCATCTCCAGGTCGGGGTCGCGCACCAGCTCGGCGGGGCGCATCGGCGTACGGCCCTGCATGGCGAGCCAGTGCTCCACCGACTCGTGGTCCACCGTGACCAACGCCGCGATGTACGGCCGGTCGTTCCCGACGACGATGCACTGCGCCACCAGCGGATGCGCGCGCACCCGCTCCTCCAGACCGGCCGGTGACACGCTCTTGCCGCCGGACGTCACCAGGATCTCCTTCTTGCGCCCGGTGATGGTCAGATAGCCGTCCTCGTCGAGCGCGCCCAGGTCGCCGGTGGCCAGCCAGCCGTCGTGCAGCACGGAGTCGGTGGCCTTCGGGTCGCCCAGGTAGCCGGAGAAGACGTTCGCGCCGTGCACCCACACCTCGCCGTCGCGGGCGATGTGCACCGTGGAGCCGGGGATCGGCTGGCCGACGGTGCCGTAGCGGGTGCGCTCGGGCGGATTCGCCGTGGCCGCGGCGGTGGTCTCGGTCAGCCCGTAGCCCTCGTAGACCGTGACGCCGGCCCCCGCGAAGAACAGCCCGAGCCGGCGGTCCATGCCGGAGCCGCCCGACATGGCGTGCCGGACCCGGCCGCCCATCGCTTCGCGGACCTTGCGGTAGACGACCTTGTCGAAGAACTGGTGCTGCATCCGGAGTCCCGCGGAGGGCCCGGGGCCGGTGCCGAAGGACCGCTCCTCCATCGCCTCCGCGTACTTCACCGCGACGTCGACGGCCTTGTCGAAGGCCCCGGCGCGGCCCTCCGACTCCGCCTTGCGCCGTGCGCCGTTGAAGACCTTCTCGAAGATGTACGGCACCGCGAGGATGAACGTGGGTCTGAAGGACACGAGGTCCGGCATCAGCGCCTTCGCGGACAGCTCGGGCTGGTGCCCCAGCTTCACCCGGCCGCGCAGCGCCGCGATCTCCACCATGCGGCCGAAGACGTGGGCGAGCGGCAGGAAGAGCAGCGTCGCCGCCTCCTCGCCCGGCTTGGAGAGGAACACCGGATGCCAGCGGCCGACCATCGTGTCGGCCTCGAACATGAAGTTGGCGTGGGTGATCACACAGCCCTTGGGGCGCCCCGTCGTGCCGGAGGTGTAGATCACGGTCGCCACCGAGTCGGGCGTCACCGCGCGGCGGTGCCGGTGGACGACCTCGTCGTCGACGAGCGCCCCGGCCTCGACGAGCTCGGTCACCACGTCGGCGTCCAGCTGCCAGAGCCGGTGCAGGTTCGGCAGCCGGTCGATGACCGAGCCGATCGTCATCGCGTGGTCCTCGTGCTCGACCATGACGGCCGCGACCTCGGCGTCGTGCAGCATCCACAGGACCTGCTCGGCCGACGAGGTCGGATAGATCGGCACGGACTGGGCGCCCACGGTCCAGAGGGCGAAGTCGAAGAGGGTCCACTCGTAGCGCGTGCGCGACATGAGGGCGACCCGGTCGCCGAACCGCACGCCGTGTGCGATCAGCCCCTTGGCGAGAGCGAGCACCTCGTCACGGAAGGCGGCCGCCGACACGTCGTGCCACCGGCCCTCCGCGTCCTTGCGGCCGAGGGCCGTCCGGTGGGGGTCCTCCTCCGCAAAGTCGAAGACGGTATCGGCAAGACCGCCGACTTGAGGGGCAGCGGCCATGGGTGGGACAGTGAACTCGCGCAATGACCTGCTCCTTGTGGCGCTCCGCACGGCGCCGCGACGCTACCTCACCGGGCGAGGCCGCGGGAGGGTCCGAAGTCTCCGGAAAACGTGGCATCTGGCCAGTCCAACCGTAGAAATCGGGCCAGATGGGCAAGGCTCGGGCAGACTTCTGACCATGGGGTAAGTGGCTCGGGCGGGAATCTCCACCGAATCTGTACGCGGCACTTACGCCGGTTCCGGGTGCGCGGGCACGACCGGACCGCGGTGGAGACGGTCGCCGCCCGCCAGGATCGCCGCCGCCAGAGCCCCCGCCGCCTCCTGGGCACTGTCCCTGCGGCGCCCGTGCAGCAGCACGAAATCCACGTCCCCGAGCTCCGGCAGACCCGCCCTGGACGGCACCGGGACGAGCCCCGGCGGGATGAGGCCACGGGTGTGCGCCATGACGCCCAGGCCCGCCCGGGCCGCCGCCACGAGAGCGCTCAGGCTCGCGCTCGTACACGCGAAGCGCCAGGACCTGCCGTGCTCCTCCAGCACCTCCAGGGCCCGCGCCCGGGTGATGCCGGGCGGCGGGAAGGCGATCAGCGGGAGGGGCCGCTCGGGGTCGATCCGCAGCTGCGGGGCCCCGATCCAGGCGAGCGTGTCCTGCCAGACCAGCTCCCCGTGGGTGTCCCCGGTGCGGCGCTTGGCCAGCACCAGGTCGAGCCGGCCCGCCGCGAGCTGCCGGTGCAGCGCGCCGGACAGCTCCACCGTCAGCTCCAGCTCGACCTCGGGATGCTCCCGCCGGAAGGACTCCAGGATCTCCGGGAGACGGGTCAGGACGAAGTCCTCGGACGCCCCGAAGCGCAGCCGCCCGCGCAGCCGGGTGCCCGTGAAGAAGGCCGCCGCCCGCTCGTTGGCCTGGAGGATCGTCCGGGCGAAGCCCAGCATGGCCTCGCCGTCCTCGGTGAGGTCGACCCGGTGCGTGTCCCGGTCGAAGAGCTGACGGCCGGCCTCGGCCTCCAGCCTGCGGACGTGCTGGCTGACCGTGGACTGCCGGATGCCGAGCCGGCGGGCCGCCTGGGTGAAGCTCAGGGTCTGGGCCACGGCCAGGAACGTACGGAGCTGAACGGGGTCGTACATGGGCCGAGGCTATCGCGAACCGTGATGACAGTCAGTTCGGTGTACCTGATTCCCGATCGCGGTGATCAGGAGCACGATGGGGAGGGCACGATTCCACCGAGAGAGCACGGAGCACATGAGCCGCCGCACCAGCCGCCGTTTCCCCGCGCTGCCGTCCTGGCTGCCGGTCGACCCCTACATCCTGGCGCTGATCGGCACGGTGGTACTCGCGGCGCTGCTGCCGGTGTCCGGGACCGGTGCCGAGGTGGCGGGCGGCGCGTCCACCGGAGCGGTCGCCCTGCTCTTCTTCCTCTACGGAGCGCGTCTCTCGACAGCGGAGGCGCTCGATGGCCTGAAGCACTGGCGCCTCCACCTGACCGTCCTGGCCTGCACCTTCCTGGTGTTCCCACTGCTCGGCCTCGCCAGCCACGGGCTCGTTCCCCTCGTGCTGACGCCGCAGCTCCAGGACGGCTTCCTCTTCCTCTGCCTGGTGCCCTCGACCATCCAGTCGTCGATCGCGTTCACCTCGATCGCCCGCGGCAACGTCCCGGCCGCGATCTGCGCGGGCTCCTTCTCCAGCATCGCCGGCATCGTGCTGACCCCGCTGCTGGCGGCCGCGCTGCTCGGCGGCAGCGGGGGCGGGTTCTCCGCGGACTCCCTGATGAAGATCGTCCTCCAGCTGCTGGTGCCCTTCCTCGCCGGGCAGCTCCTGCGCCGCTGGGTCGGAGGCTTCATCGGCCGGCACCGCAAGGTGCTGGGCTACGTCGACCGCGGCTCGATCCTGCTCGTGGTCTACACCGCCTTCAGCGAGGGCATGGTGGCCGGCATCTGGCACCAGGTCACCCCGCTCCGGCTCGGTGCCCTGCTCGGCGTCGAGGCCGTGCTGCTGGCCCTGATGCTCGCGTTCAGCTGGTACGGGGCGAAGCGGCTCGGCTTCGGCCGGGAGGACCGCATCGCCATCCAGTTCGCCGGGTCGAAGAAGAGCCTGGCCGCCGGACTTCCCATGGCCAGCGTCCTGTTCGGCGCGCACGCCGGCCTCGCGGTGCTGCCGCTGATGCTGTTCCACCAGATGCAGCTGATGGTCTGCGCGGTGATCGCCAAGCGCCGCTCGCGGGACCCGCTGCCGGACGGCGAGGCGGCGTCGGGGCGGCCCGTGCCGGTGGGCTGACGCGGGCCGCGGAGCGCTCCCTCGTAGGGACCGGCCCTGCCGGCGGCGTCGCGGCGCCACCGGCAGGGCCGGCGTGACGCCCTAGGCCGCCGGCTGATCCGCCGCGGGGACGACCACGAGACGCAGGTTCTCCTCGTCGCTGTGACCGCTGATCGCGAACAGCCGCGTCCCGTCCGGCGCCCATGCGAGGCCACGGGGCCGCAGGTACCCGGCGTCGAACCCGGTCGCAGGGGCGAGGGACACCGTGCGGTACGGGGAGTCGGCCCCCGCCCGGTACAGGTACACGTCCGGGTCGGGCTCGATGCTGTTCACCCCCGCCGCGATGTCGCCGCGCGAGGAGATCGCGACGGCGTTGGGGTACGACGTGCTCGGGTACGTGCGGTCCTCGGCCAGATCCGGCAGCCGGAACGAGGAATGGTGGTAGGGCGCCCCCGAAGCGGTCAGCAGCGTCTTCCCGTCCGGCGTGATGGCCAGGTCGCTGAAGTTGGAACTGCCGCCGGGGTCGCGCACCGCCGTGCGGAGCACCGGGTTCGTGCCGGAGACGTCGTACACGGAGAGGCTGCCCGGAGAGGTGTTCTGGTCCCCGGCGACGAGCGTTCCCGGTGCCGCGGGGGAGGTCGCCAGGAGCGGCGCACCGCTGAAGTCACCCTCCGGGATGAGCCCCAGACGCACCTTCGGGGCGGAGGCGCCGACGGTGAGCGAGCCGATGCTCGCCTCCCACTGCTCTCCGTAACCGAAGAACAGCGTCCGGCCGCTCAGCGCCGCGTGGAACGGTGCGGTGCCGGCACCGGTGGAGTGACGGGCCCGCTGCCGGGCGGTACCGGTGTCGATGACACTGATGGCGTCGTCGAGGGCGAGCGGCGCGTACAGCGTGCGGGAGTCGGCGGACAGCTCGAGGTCGCACACTCCCGGCAGGTTCCGGATCGTGCGGACGAGACGGCCCTGGTAGTCGGCCACCAGGACACTGCCCGTGGTGTAGTCGGAGATGAACACCCGCTCGTGGAGGGCGTCCACCGCGAGATCGCAGTGGTACGCGATGGGCAGGGCGGTGCCTTCGTCCGCCGGTGCTGCCTGTGTCGCGGGTGCGGCGCCGAGCGATAACCCCAGGAGTGCCGAGAGCGTCAGCAGCAGGCGGGCGCGGGGGAGTCGTCTTCGCATCGGTGTCCCTTCGGGAACGGGCAGGATCACCGGTCAGGCGCCTGTCCGTGTCACGGTTCATGGTCGCCTGGGTGTACCCCCGCCCCGTCCCGGTACTCTCCGGGACTCCCGACCATCACAAGGGATATCGACTGTTCCGCTTGGTGCCCGATACGGCACGGGTCCCCGCCCACGAGAGGGCCCGGCCGGCGCAGGGGGCGCTCCCCGTCGGCCGGACCCCTGCCCCGTGCAGCGGGCGGGGCGCGGTTCAGCCCCGGCCCACCGTCGCCTCCAGGGCGATGCGGTGGTCACCCGCGTACACGTTCATGGACGCGCCCCGCAGGAAGCCGACGAGGGTCAGTCCGCTCTCGGCCGCCAGGTCCACGGCCAGCGACGACGGCGCCGAGACCGCGGCCAGCATCGGGATCCCCGCCATCACCGCCTTCTGCGCCAGTTCGAAGGAGGCGCGCCCCGACACCAGCAGGATCGCCTGCGAGAGCGGCAGACGGTCGTCGGTGAGGGCGCGGCCCACGAGCTTGTCGACCGCGTTGTGCCGGCCGACGTCCTCCCGGATGTCGAGCAGCTCGCCCTCCGGGGAGAACAGCGCCGCGGCGTGCAGGCCCCCGGTCCGGTCGAACACCCGCTGCGCCTCGCGCAGCCGGTCGGGGAGGGCGGAGAGCAGGGCGGGCGTCACCCGGACCGGGGGAGTGTCGGCGACGGGATGGCGGGTCGTGGTGCGTACGGCGTCGAGGCTCGCCTTGCCGCACAGTCCGCAGGACGAGGTGGTGTACACGTTGCGTTCGAGGGTGATGTCGGGGACCACCACACCCGGGGCGAGCTTCACGTCCACCACGTTGTACGTGTTCACCCCGTCGGCCGTCGCCCCGGCGCAGTACACGATCGACTGCACCTCGGAGCCCTCGCCGACCACGCCCTCGCTCACCAGGAACCCCGCCGCCAGCGCGAAGTCGTCGCCCGGCGTCCGCATCGTGATGGCGAGCGGCCTGCCGTTGAGCCGGATCTCCAGCGGCTCCTCGGCGACGAGGGTGTCGGGGCGGGTCGTGACCGCCCCGTCCCTGATGCGGATGGTGCGGCGACGCTCGGTGACCCGTCCCATAGCCGTCAATCCCGATTCTGTACGTGTTGGAAGCCGAAACGGCCCTTGATACAGAGGTTGCCATGGGTCACCGGGTTGTCGTGCGGCGAGGTGACCTTGACGATCTCGTTCTCCTGCACATGGAGGGTCACGTTGCAGCCCACGCCGCAGTACGCGCAGACCGTCGTCGTCCGCGTCTGGGCCGCCTCGTCCCAGGTGCCCGCAGCCCGCATGCCGAACTCCGTGCTGAACGAGAGCGCGCCGGTCGGGCACACCTCGATGCAGTTCCCGCAGAAGACACAGGCCGAGTCGGGGAGCGCGGCATCGTGCTCGGTGGAGATACGGGCGTCGAAACCGCGCCCCGCCACGGCGATGGCGAAGGTGTTCTGCCACTGCTCCCCGCAGGCGTCGACGCACTTGTAGCAGAGGATGCACTTGTCGTAGTCGCGGACGTACAGCTCGTTGTCGATCTTCGGCTGTTCGTTCATCCGGGCGGCGTCCGCGCCGAAGCGGCCGGGCTTCGCCTCGTACTCCTTGATCCATTCCTCGGCCCGGGGCGTCGTCGACAGATCCGTCGACGAGGCCAGCAGCTCCAGCACCACCTTCCGGCTGTGCCGGGCCCGCTCCGTGTCCGTACGGACCGTCATGCCCGGCTCGGCGCGCCGGGAGCAGGCCGGGGCCAGTGTGCGGGAGCCCTCGACCTCGACCACACACACCCGGCAGGCGTTCTTCGGGGTGAGCGTGTCCCCCTGGCAGAGCGTCGGGATGTCCTTGCCCGCAGCCCTGCACGCGTCCAGGATCGTCGATCCCTCCGGCACCCGGGTCTCCTCGCCGTCCAGGGTGAACGGGACGAGACGGCGCGGCGGCTGTAGCGGAACAGCGGTCACTTGTAGACCCCCAGACGGTCGATCGCGGACTCCACGGCGTTCCACGCGGTCTGGCCGAGACCGCAGATCGAGGCGTCCCGCATGGCCTGCCCCACCTCTCTCATGAGTGCGATGTCCTCGGCCGCCCCGGCGCCCGTACGGTCCACGATCCGGTGCAGGGCCTCCTCCTGGCGGACCGTGCCCACCCGGCAGGGCACGCACTGCCCGCACGACTCGTCGCGGAAGAACTCGGCGATGCGCAGCAGCACGCGAGGCAGCTCCACCGAATCGTCCAGCACCAGGACCACCCCCGAACCGAGCGTCGTCCCCGCGGCGCGGGTGCCCTCGAAGGTGAGCGGGACGTCCAGTTCGTCGGGGCGCACGAAGCCGCCGGCGGCCCCGCCGAGCAGTACGGCCCGCAGCCGCTCGGGCGGGCCCGCCAGGTCGAGCAGCTCCCGGAGGCTCGCGCCGAAGGGGAGCTCGTAGATCCCGGGGCGGGCCACCTGCCCGGAGACGCAGAACAGCTTGGTGCCGGTGGACGTCTCCGTGCCGGTCGCGGCGTACGCGGCGGCCCCGCGCTCCAGGATCGGCAGCACGTTGACGAGGGTCTCCACGTTGTTGACCGCCGTCGGCTTGCCGAAGAGGCCCTTCTCCACCGGGAACGGCGGTTTGGAGCGGGGCTCGCCGCGCTGCCCCTCGATCGAGTTGAAGATCGCGGTCTCCTCGCCGCAGATGTAGGCGCCCGCGCCGCGCCGGATCTCGATGTCGAAGGCGTACCCCTGGCCGAGGACGTCGGGGCCGAGCAGTCCACGGGTGCGCGCGCTCGTCAGTGCGTGGGCGAGGCGTTCGTACGCGCGGGGGTACTCGCCACGCAGATAGAGGTAGCCCTGGTGGGCGCCGACGGCGTACCCGGCGATCGTCATGGCCTCGACCAGGGCGTACGGGTCGCCCTCCATCAGCACCCGGTCCTTGAACGTGCCGGGCTCGCTCTCGTCCGCGTTGCACACGAGGTAGTGCGGGCCGTCGGCCTGCTGGGCGGTGGCCTGCCACTTGCGGCCCGTCGGGAACGCGGCGCCGCCCCGGCCGACGAGCCCGGCGTCCAGCACCTCGCGGATCACGCCCGCCGGGCCGAGCGTGAAGGCGCGGCGCAGGGCGGTGTAGCCGCCGGTGGAGCGGTAGTCGTCCAGGGACGCGGGGTCGACGGTGCCGATGCGTCCGAGGAGGACGAGGGCGGGGTCGCCGGCCTGGGGGACGGCTGCGGTGGGCGGGGGTTCGGCCGGGGCGGATTCGGGGGTGCGGGTGGCTGTGACGAGGCTGGGCGCGGTGGCGGGGGCGATCACGGCGGAATGGCGGGTGGTGGTGGCGGGCTCCGCCCGGGCCCCGAGGGCTCCGCCCCCGGACCCCCGCTCCTCGAACGCCGGAGGGGCTGTATCTGCCGGATCAGCCCCAGCCCGCAGCAGCAGGGCTGCCGGGGCCCGTTCGCACAGGCCCAGGCAGGGGCTCTCCTGCCAGACCGTGCCCTCGGCCGAGGTGCCCGCCGGGCCCAGGCGCTCGGTCAGGTCCGCACAGACCGCCGCCGAGCCACGGGCCGCGCAGGCCAGGTCCGTGCAGACGTGGAGCACCTTCGCCGGGCGGGGGCGCACCGAGAACATGGCGTAGAAGGTGGCCACTCCGTACGCCTCCGCCGGGGCCACCGTCAGCCGTCGGCAGATGTAGTCCAGGGCGCCCTCGCTGATCCAGCCCACGCGGTCGTTCACCGCGTGCAGTGCGGGCAGCAGCTGGTCGCGCCGGTCCCTGGCCGCCGCCGCGCCGCCCCTCGCCCACCGCAGATCCTCGTCCGAACGCTCGGCGGCACCCTCCCAGCCGGACGGCGGGGGACCCAACAGGGCGTCCACCGCCTCTCGTTCGGCATCGGACGGGGCCGCGTCGGTGTACTTCAGGTCCATGCCGGCACCAGCTTCTCTATCCGTACGGCGGAGGCCTTGAACTCGGCGGTGCCGGCGATCGGGCAGTTCGCCTCGATGGTCAGCTGGTTGGTGTCGACCTCGTCCGGGAAGTGCATCGTCATGAAGGCGAGGCCCGGCCTGAGCCCCGGGTCGATCCAGACCGGGGCGGTGACGCTGCCCCGGCGGGACGAGACCCGTACCTCCTCGCCGACCGTCACGCCGTAGGACTCCGCGTCCTCCGGGCAGAGCTCGATGTACTCGCCCCTGCGTAACGGTGATGCGTAACTCCCGCTCTGGACGCCGGTGTTGTACGAGTCCAGGCGTCGTCCCGTCGTGAGCCGCAGCGGATAGGACTCGTCGGTGAGGTCGACCGGCGGATCGTGCTGCACCAGGCCGAAGGGGGCAGCCGGGCCGCGCCGCACCGGATCGGTCTCCCAGAGCCTCGCGTGCAGGAAGCTGGAGGGCAGCTTCTCCGTGTCGGGGCAGGGCCATTGCAGCCCCTGGTGCTCCGCGAGCCGTTCGTACGTCATCCCGAAGTGGTCCGGGGAGAGGGAGCGCAGTTCGTTCCAGACGGCCTCGGCGTCCTCGAACTTCCAGTCGTGGCCGAGCCGTTCCGCCATCGCGCAGATGATGTCGATGTCCTCCCGGGCCTCGCCGGGCGGCACGAGCGCGGCCCGGACCCGCTGGACGCGCCGTTCGCTGTTGGTCGTCGTGCCGTCGGTCTCGGCCCAGGCGGCGGTGGCCGGCAGGACGACATCGGCCAACTGGGCGGTCCTGGTGAGGAAGATGTCCTGCACCACCAGATGGTCGAGTGCCTCCAGCCGTCGTACGGCCTGGTCGCTGTCGGCCTCCGACTGCGCCGGGTTCTCCCCGATGCAGTACACCGCCCGCAGTTCGCCGGTCTCCATGGCCTCGAACATCTGGGTGAGGGTCTTGCCGTGGCGGGGCTGGATGACGGTGTCCCAGGACCGCTCGAACTTCTGCCGGACCGGCGGGTCGAGGATGTCCTGGAAGCCGGGCAGCTTGTTGGGGATGGCGCCCATGTCGCCACCGCCCTGCACGTTGTTCTGCCCGCGCAGCGGCTGGACCCCGGAGCCGTACCGCCCGACATGGCCGGTGAGCAGGCAGAGGTTGATCAGCGCGCGGACGTTGTCGGTGCCGTTGTGGTGCTCGGTGATGCCCAGGGTCCAGCAGAGCTGGGCGCGTTCGGCCGTGGCATAGGCGTGGGCGAGGCCGCGGATCGCCTCCGCGGGGACTCCGGTCACCTTCTCGGCGGCCGTCAGGGTCCAGGGTTCGACGAGTGCCGCGTACTCCTCGTACCCGGTGGTCGCGCGGTCCACGAAAGCCCGGTTGACCAGCCCCGCGTGGATGATCTCGCGGCCGATGGCGTGGGCGAGCGGGATGTCCGTGCCGACGTTGAGGCCGAGCCAGCTCTCCGCCCACTCCGCGGTCGAGGTGCGGCGCGGGTCGACCGCGTGCATCCGGGCGCCGTTGCGGATGCCCTTGAGTACGTGGTGGAAGAAGATCGGGTGCGCGAAACGGGCGTTGGAGCCCCACATCACGATGAGGTCGGTGTGCTCCACCTCCTCGTACGACGATGTGCCGCCGCCGGAGCCGAAGGCGGCCGAGAGGCCCGCGACGCTCGGGGCGTGACAGGTGCGGTTGCAGGAGTCGACGTTGTTGGTGCCCATCACGACCCGGGTGAACTTCTGCGCCACGTAGTTCATCTCGTTGGTGGCCCGGGCGCAGGAGAGCATCGCGAAGGCGTCGGGACCGTACGCCTCCCTGGTCCGCCGGAACCCGGCGGCGGCCCGGGCGAGCGCCTCGTCCCAGCTCGCCCGGCGCAGTGCGCCGTCCTCCCCGCGTACGAGGGGGTGGGTGAGGCGTTCGTACGTCTTCTGCTGCCGGCCCCTGCGGGTCCTGCCGCCCGTGCGTTCGGTCTTCATACTGCGCTCCCTGCCGGTGCTGGTGCCGGGGACGTGGTGGCGAGGAGATCCGCGAGCGCGTGCACGGCGCGCAGCGTCGGTACGGGCGTCCCGGCCAGTCCGGCCAGCTCGACGACGGCCGCGAGCAGCACGTCGAGTTCGAGGGGTTTGCCCTTCTCCAGGTCCTGGAGGGTGGATGTCCTGTGGTCGCCGACGCGCTCCGCGCCCGCGATGCGCCGCTCCACGGAGATCTCGGGGCGGCAGCCGACGGCCGCCGCCACGTCGAGGGTCTCGCGCATCATCGACTCCACGAGTGCGCGGGTCTCCGGATGGCGGCAGATCTGGCCCATGGTGGCGCGGGCCAGCGCGCTGATCGGGTTGAAGGAGATGTTGCCGAGCAGTTTGATCCAGATGTCGTTGCGCAGGTCGGACTCCACGGGGCACTTGAGTCCGCCCGCGACCATGGCCTCACTGAAGTCCAGACAGCGCCGGGACACCGTGCGGTCCGGCTCGCCGATGGCGAACCGGGTGCCCTCCAGGTGGCGTACGACGCCGGGTGCCTCGATCTCGGTGGCGGCGTAGACGACGCATCCGATGGCGCGTTCGGGTGGCAGCGTGGCGCTCACCGCGCCCGCCGGGTCGACGCTGTCGAGACGGCGGCCGGTGTAGGGGCCGGGCAGGCCGTGGAAGTACCACCAGGGGATGCCGTTCTGGGCGGCGATCACCGCGGTGCCGCTGTGCATCAGCGGATGGACCAGCGGTCCCGACGCCGCGTACGAGTGGGCCTTGAGGCCGAGGAACACGTAGTCGACGGGCCCGACGTCCGACGGGTCGTCGGTGGCGGCGGGCCGTGCGGTGAAGTCACCGCGCGGGCTGAGCACGCGCACACCGTCGCGGCGCATGGCCGCCAGATGCGGGCCCCGGGCGATGAGATGGACGTCGGCGCCCGCGCGGTGGAGCGCGGCCCCGACATAGGCGCCGATGGCTCCGGCGCCGACAACTGCGACTTTCACGGGGCTCTCCGTTCGGTGAGAGGACCGAGCGAGGGTGTCAAGTCGACAGAATATTGTCTACAGTATGCCTTCGGAGAGGGTCAATACTCGTGACAGCGTGTGCCTCGTCCGTCCGCGTTTCCGGCGGGGGACGCCGGAGTGTCGGCGAGAGTTCCCGGGGAGCTGTTCGAGACGCTCCAACCTCGGGCCCGTATTCCTGTGGGATCAGGTGCCCCTGTACCGGTCGGTAGCAACCAAGACTGGTTAGTTCCTGCCAAACGTAGCGAGGGGAACCCGTACATGACCGGCTCACGTGTCGTGGCGCTCGGCCACCATCAGCCCGCCAAGGTCCTCACCAACGACGACCTGGCGGCCATGGTCGACACCAGCGACGAGTGGATCACCAGTCGGGTCGGCATCAGGACCCGGCACGTGGGCGGCCCGGACGAACCCGTGGACGAGCTGGCGGCGCACGCCGCGGCCAAGGCCCTCGCCTCGGCCGGACTCCAGCCCGCGGACATCGACATGGTCCTCGTCGCCACGTCCACGGCCATCGACCGCTCGCCGAGCATGTCCGCCCGGGTCGCCGCCCGCCTGGGCATGGGCTCGCCGGCCGTGATGGACATCAACGTCGTCTGCTCCGGGTTCACCCACGCGCTGGCCACCGCCGACCACGCGATCCGGGCGGGAGCCGCCACCCGCGCCCTCGTCATCGGCGCCGACAAGATGGGCGACATCGTCGACTGGACGGACCGCTCCACCTGCGTCCTGATGGGCGACGGCGCCGGGGCCGCCGTGGTCACCGCCGACCCCGACGGGGGCGACAGGCCCGGGATCGGCCCTGTCCTGTGGGGCTCGGTGCCGGAGATGGGCAACGCCGTACGGATCGAGGGAACGCCCCCGCGGTTCGCGCAGGAGGGGCAGTCCGTCTACCGCTGGGCCACCACACAGCTGCCGCCGATCGCCCGCACGGTCTGCGAACGGGCCGGGGTCACGCCCGAGGAACTGGCCGCGGTGGTACTGCATCAGGCCAACCTGAGGATCATCGAACCCGTCGCCCGCAAGATCGGCGCGGTCAACGCCGTCATCGCCCGGGACGTGGTGGACTCGGGCAACACCTCGGCCGCGTCGATCCCGATGGCCCTGTCCAAACTGGTGGAGCGCGGCGAGGTCGAGAGCGGTCAGCCGGTCCTGCTCTTCGGCTTCGGCGGCAATCTTTCGTACGCGGGCCAGGTGATCCGCTGCCCATGAGGGGCACCCGATAGCCTCCGAGCCCCCCGCCGTGGCATTGTGCTCGGTAGACTGTAGACGATAAGCAATGCCCGGGCGCTCGGAGGGGGACCGCGATGTTGTCCGCAGGACTGCCGCAAGGAACGGTGCCGAAGCTGGAGCGGCCGGGGCCGTTGCGCGAGCGTGTCTACGAGGCGCTCCTGGAGCTGATCACCACGCGCGCCCTCAGCCCCGGCCAGCATCTCGTCGAGAGCGAACTCGCCGGGCACCTGGGGGTGTCGCGGCAGCCGGTGCGTGAGGCGCTCCAGCGGCTGAACACCGAGGGGTGGGTCGATCTCCGCCCCGCGCAGGGCGCGTTCGTCCACGAGCCCACCGAGGAGGAGGCCGACCAGCTGCTCTCGGTGCGCACCCTGCTGGAGGCCGAGGCCGCCCGGCTGGCCGCCGCGCACTCCGGGCGGCCGGGCATCGAGGCCCTGGAGGAGCTCTGCTCCAAGGGGGAACGGGCCGTCGCCGCCGACGACGTGGACCTCGCCGTCGCCACGAACGCCGCGTTCCACGCCAAGGTCATGGAACTGGCGGGCAACGTCGTCCTGTCCGAACTCGCCGGCCAGGTCGACCGCCGGGTCCGGTGGTACTACACGCCCGTGGCCCGTCAGCGCGGCACCCAGTCCTGGATCGAGCACCGGGAGCTGATCGCCGCGATCGCCTCCAGGGACGAACAGCGCGCGACCGAGATCATGCGGGCGCACACCGAGCACACGCGCCAGACGTACCACCGGCGCGAGCAGGGCTGATCGACGGCACACCGGAGGCCGGGGCGGAGCGCCCCGGCCTCTTTCGCGTGCCCTCGGCGCGGAGCGCCGGCCGCTCGCCGGCTCCGGGACCCGCCGCCCCGGGGGCACATCTTTGTCCTGAGTGTGGAGAAAGTTGGGGCCGATTCATGCGCAACTTCTTCCCACTCGGGTAAACCGCTGCTACGTTCCCCTCGAAAGCCCGACGGACTGGCCGATGTGGCGGGGAGGGACGCGTGAGACGTATGACGGCACGACCCGCGAACACGCACCAGGCGCGACTGCTCCGGCTGCTGCGTGACGGAGGGCCCAACTCCCGCGCACAGCTGGGCGATCAGGTCGACCTCTCGCGTTCCAAGCTGGCCGTCGAGGTGGACCGGCTCCTGGAGACCGGGCTCGTCGTCGCCGACGGGCTCGCCGCCTCCCGGGGCGGACGCCGCTCCCACAACATCCGGCTCGCGCCCGGACTGCGCTTCCTCGGCGTCGACATCGGCGCCACCTCCATCGATGTGGCCGTCACCAACGCCGAGTTGGAGGTCCTCGGCCACCTCAACCACCCGATGGACGTACGGGAGGGGCCCGTCGCCGTCTTCGACCAGGTGCTGACGATGGCGGCCAAGCTCCGTGCCTCCGGGCTCGCCGAGGGCTTCGACGGCGCCGGCATCGGCGTACCGGGGCCCGTCCGTTTCCCCGAGGGGGTACCGGTCGCTCCGCCGATCATGCCCGGATGGGACGGCTTCCCGGTCCGCGAGGCGCTCAGCCAGGAACTGGGCTGCCCCGTCATGGTGGACAACGACGTGAACCTGATGGCGCTGGGGGAGCAGCACGCGGGCGTCGCCCGTTCCGTGGGCGACTTCCTCTGCGTCAAGATCGGTACGGGCATCGGCTGCGGCATCGTGGTGGGCGGAGAGGTCTACCGCGGCACGACGGGCAGCGCCGGCGACATCGGCCACATTCAGGTGGAACCCGACGGGCGCGCCTGCGCCTGCGGCAACAAGGGCTGCCTGGAGGCCCACTTCAGCGGCGCGGCCCTCGCCCGCGACGCCGAGGACGCCGCCCGCGGCGGCCGGTCCCCGGAGCTGGCATCCCGCCTGGAAGCGGCCGGAACGCTCTCGGCCGTCGACGTGGCCGCCGCCGCGGCGGCCGGAGACCCCACGGCGCTGGACCTGATCCGCGAGGGCGGGAACCGGGTCGGCCAGGTCATCGCCGGGCTCGTCAGCTTCTTCAACCCGGGCCTCGTCGTGATCGGCGGCGGGGTGACCGGGCTCGGCCACAATCTGCTGGCCAGCGTCCGTACCCAGGTCTACCGGCAGTCCCTGCCGCTGGCCACGGGCAATCTCCCCATCGTCCTCGGTGAGCTGGGGCCCGTCGCCGGAGTGACCGGCGCGGCCAGGCTCATCAGCGACCACCTGTTCTCGCCGGCCTGATGCACGGGCCGGCGTGCCGTTCGGCACGTGTTCCTCCGTCACCCGAGTAAGCAGCCTGTCCCGAGCTCCACCCGCAGGACCGCACAGCACGAGCACACAGCACGAGCGCACAGCACCGTACGAGCCGCAGCACCGCACGAGCACACAGCAGTACCGCACCGCACGAACACCGCTGTACCACCCAGCAGTTCCGTCAGCAGTACGGCACCGCCGGCACTGCGCCCTGCCCGCTCACCGGCCTTCCCCGGTCTCTCGGCACGCCCGAGCAGGGGAGAACCCACTCGCCGAGGGGATTCGTCATGGCACCAGAACCACCCCTGCTCACGATGTCCGGCATCACCAAGTCGTTCCCCGGTGTACGCGCCCTCGACGGCGTGGACCTGGAGGTCCTGGCCGGTGAAGTCCACTGCCTCCTCGGCCAGAACGGCGCGGGCAAGTCCACCCTCATCAAGGTGCTGGCCGGGGCCCACCAGCCCGACGACGGCGCCATCACCTGGCGTGGCGAGCCCGTACAGCTGTCCTCGCCGATCGCCGCGATGCGGCTGGGGATCGCCACCATCTACCAGGAACTCGACCTGGTCGAGGGCCTGTCGGTCGCGGAGAACGTCTTCCTCGGGCACGAACCCACCAGTGCGGGATTCGTCGTCAGGACCCGGGAGGCCCGTACGACGGCCGCCGCGCTCCTGAAGCGTCTCGGCCACCCCGAGATCGACCCGGGCCGCCTGGTCGGCGACCTGTCCGCCGCCCACCAGCAGATCGTCTCCATGGCACGGGCGCTCTCCCACGACGTACGCCTCATCGTGATGGACGAGCCGTCAGCGGCGCTGGACCCCGACGAGGTCGACAACCTCTTCCGCATCGTCGACGGGCTCACCGCCGACGGGGTGGCCGTCGTCTACATCTCGCACCGGCTGGAGGAGATCCGCCGCATCGGCGACCGGGTGACGGTGCTCAAGGACGGCAGGGCCGTCGCCGTCGGGCTTCCCGCCCACTCCACCCCGACGAACGACATCGTTGCCATGATGACCGGACGCAACGTCGAGTTCGTCTTCCCGGAGCGCCCCGCCCCCGGCGCGCGAGCCACGGCCGAACCCGTGCTGAAGGTCGAAGGCCTCTGCCGCAAGGGGGAGTTCGAGCCCGTCGACCTGGAACTCATGCCCGGGGAGATCGTCGGCCTCGCCGGTCTCGTCGGCTCCGGGCGCTCCGAGATCCTGGAGACCGTCTACGGGGCCCGCAAGCCGACCGCCGGCCGCGTCCTCGTCGACGGCACACCGCTGCGCGCCGGAAGCGTCCGCGCCGCCGTGGCCGCGGGAATCGGCCTCGCGCCCGAGGAACGCAAGGCGCAGGCCCTGCTGTTGACGGAATCCGTCACCCGCAACGTCTCGATCTCCTCCCTGTCCCGCTTCGCCCGGGGCGGCTGGCTCGACCGGAGCGCCGAGCGCACCGCGGCCAGGACCGCGACCCGGGAGCTCTCCCTGCGGCCCGACCTTCCGGACGCCGCCGTCCGCACGCTCTCCGGCGGCAACCAGCAGAAGGCGGTCCTGGCCCGCTGGCTGCTGCGCGGCTGCCGGATCCTGCTGCTCGACGAACCGACCCGCGGCGTGGACGTCGGCGCCCGCGCCGAGCTGTACGCCGTGATCCGCCGGCTGGCCGACGAAGGCCTCGCCGTTCTGCTCGTCTCCAGCGAAGTGCCCGAAGTGCTGGGCCTCGCCGACCGGGTGCTGGTGCTCCGGGAGGGCCGTGTCGTGCACACGGCCGATGCCAGGGAGCTCGACGAGCACCGTGTCCTCGACCTCGTCATGGAAGGGAGCCCGACGTCATGACACAGCCCGCGCCGTCGGCGCAGCACCAGGGGCCCGGGAAGGGGACCGCGACCGGCCCCGTGGCCGAGCCGCCCTCGAAGCAGGGCGGGGGCGCGCGCGCACTCGGCCTGCGCGCCGATGTCCGCAACCTCTCGCTGCTCGGCGTACTCGCCGTCCTGGCGGTCGTCGGCGGCATCACCGAGCCCGACGCGTTCCTGGACACCGGGAACCTCCAGCTGATCCTGACCCAGTCCTCCGTCATCGGGGTCGTCACCGTCGGCATGACCCTGGTCATCATCGGCGGCGGCATCGACCTCTCGGTCGGCGCGATGGTCGCCCTCGCGTCCGTCTGGGCCACCACGCTCGCCACCCAGGACTTCGGCTTCGCCGGCATCCTCTTCACCGCGGTGATCGTCGGCCTCGCCGCCGGGCTCGTCAACGGGGTCCTCATCGCCTACGGGCGGATGGTGCCCTTCATCGCGACGCTCGCCATGCTCGCGTCGGCCCGTGGTCTCGCCCTGTTGATCACCGACGGCAAGACGCAGATCGTCACCGTCCAGTCCGTCCTGGACCTGGGCCTGCCCGACTCGTACGTCCTGGGCATCCCGCCGCTGGTCCTGGGCTTCGCCGGCGTCACCGTCATCGGCTGGCTCATCCTGAACCGCACCACGTTCGGACGCCGTACGGTCGCCATCGGAGGCAACGCGGAGGCGGCCAGGCTCGCCGGCATCGACGTACGCCGCCAGCGGCTCTACCTCTATCTGCTGTCCGGGGTGTGCTGCGGCATCGCCGCCTTCATGCTGATCATCCTGTCCGGCTCCGGGCAGAACACCAACGGCAATCTGTACGAACTCGACGCCATCGCGGCCGCGATCATCGGCGGCACGCTGCTGAGCGGGGGCCGCGGCACGATCGTGGGATCCGTGCTCGGGGTCCTCGTCTTCACGACGATCACCAACATCTTCGCCCTGAACAACCTGCAGAGCGACGTCCAGCAGATCGCCAAGGGCGCCATCATCGTCGCCGCCGTCCTCGTCCAGCACCGCACCCTGCGCGGCGGCGAGACCTGAGTCCTCCCCGCCTGACAGAGCACTGATCACCCACCCGCTGTTCCGTACGCATCGCACCGGATGAAGGGTTTGACAGCCATGCCAGAAACCAGCCGCAGAGGACTGCTCTTCGGCACCGCGGCCGTCTCCGCGGGAGCCTTCCTCACCGCCTGCACCAGCAACGAGCCCAAGGAGAAGGCCGCCGCGCAGAGCAATCAGCCGGCCGCCGACGACAAGCCCGGCAAGCCCGTCACCATCGGCTTCGCCGGACCCCAGGCCGACCACGGATGGCTCAACGCCATCAACGTCCAGGCCAAGGCGCGGGCGGAGAAGTACTCCGAGGTGACCCTGGAGATCACCGAGGGGTCCAACGACACCGCCGCACAGATCGGCCAGGTCAAGACCCTCATCAACAAGAAGGTCGACGTCCTCGTCGTCCTCCCCGCCGACGGCAAGGCGCTCACCCAGGTCGGCCTGGAAGCCATGAGGGCCGGCATCCCCGTCGTCAACCTGGACCGCATCTTCGCCTCCCCGCAGGCCTACCGCTGCTGGGTCGGCGGCGACAACTACGGCATGGGCCTCAACGCCGGGCACTACATCGGCGAACAGCTCAAGGACAAGGCGAACGCCAAGGTCGTCGAGCTCGCCGGCATCGACAACCTGGAACTCACCAAGCAGCGCAGCCAGGGCTTCGCCGACGCGCTGAAGAACTACTCCAACATCAAGCTGGTGGCCCGTCAGGCCGCCGACTTCACCGTGGAGTCCGGGCAGGCCAAGATGGCGCAGCTCCTCCAGGCGCAGAAGCAGTTCGACGCGCTGTGGAACCACGACGACGACCAGGGCGTCGGCGCGCTGCGGGCCATCCAGCAGGCCGGCCGCGACGAGTTCCTCATGGTCGGCGGGGCGGGCGCGAAGTCCGCGATGGACGCCATCAAGGCCGACAACAGCGTCCTGAAGGCCACCGTGCTCTACCCGCCCACGATGGCCGCGTCCGCGATCGACCTGGCGCGCGCACTCGGCCAGAGCAAGGGCATCGCGGGCCTCTCCGAGATGGAGATCCCGACCTCGCTGACCCTGTACTCGGCCGTGGTCACCAAGGAGAACATCGACCAGTACCTGCCGACGGGCTTCAGCTGATCCCGCACCGCCGCCGCCACCGAACCACCGACGAGGAGGAAGCCCACATGGCCCGCAGGGAAGAAACGGAGCAGGAGACCGAGGTGTCGCCGCCGACGGCGACGCTCGGTGTCGGCATGGTCGGATACGCGTTCATGGGCGCCGCCCACTCCCAGGGGTGGCGTACCGCGGGACACGTCTTCGACCTGCCGGTGCGACCCGCTCTCGCCGCGATCTGCGGACGCGACCGTGCGGCCGTCGAGGCCGCCGCCGCCCGGCACGGCTGGGCCGCCGCGGAGACCGACTGGCGCGCCCTGATCGCCCGGGACGACGTGCAGCTGGTCGACATCTGCACGCCCGGCGACAGCCACGCCGAGATCGCCATCGCCGCGCTGGAGGCGGGCAAGCACGTCCTCTGCGAGAAACCGCTCGCCAACACGGTCGCGGAGGCGGAGGCCATGGCGGAGGCCGCGGAGCGGGCGGCGGCCCGCGGCCAGGTGGCCATCGTGGGCTTCAACTACCGCAAGGTGCCCGCCCTCACCTACGCCCGCAGGATGATCGAGGACGGGAGGCTGGGAGCCCTGCGGCACGTGCGGGCCACCTACCTCCAGGACTGGCTCGTCGACCCCGAGTCACCGCTCACCTGGCGGCTGGACCGCGACCGTGCCGGATCCGGCGCACTGGGGGACCTCGGGGCACACATCGTGGACCTCGCCCAGTACCTGGCCGGGGAGCCACTGGTCGGGGTGTCGGCGGTGAGCGAGACCTTCGTACGGGAGAGGCCCGTGCTCGCCGGTGCCGCCGCAGGGCTCACGGGCGCCGCCGACGGGACCGCGCGGGGGGCGGTCACCGTCGACGACGCGACCCTGTTCACCGGGCGGCTGGCATCGGGAGCGCTGGCCTCCTTCGAGGCGACCAGGATGGCCGCCGGGCGCAAGAACGCGCTGCGCCTGGAGATCAACGGGGAGCTCGGGTCGATCGCCTTCGACCTGGAACGGCTCAACGAGCTCTCCTTCCACGACCACACCGAACCCGCCACCAGCGCCGGCTTCCGCCGGATCCTGGTCACCGAACCCCAGCACCCCTACCTGGAGGCGTGGTGGCCGCCGGGCCACGGTCTGGGCTACGAGCACACCTTCGTCCACCAGGCCCATGACGTGGTGCGCACCATCACCGAGGGGCGCGCCCCCGTGCCGTCGTTCGCCGACGGCCTCCAGGTGCAGCGGGTGCTCGCCGCGGTCGAGGAGAGCGCAGCCAAGAACTCCGTACACACCCCGGTTCCCTTCTAGGAGGTTCCGCGCATGCCCCGTCCCTTCACTCTCTTCACCGGCCAGTGGGCCGACCTGCCGTTGGAGGAGGTCTGCCGGCTGGCCCGGGACTTCGGTTACGACGGACTCGAACTCGCCTGCTGGGGTGACCACTTCGAGGTCGACAAAGCGCTGTCGGACCCCGGATACCTCGACGGGCGGCGGCAGCTGCTCGACAAGTACGGCCTGAAGTGCTGGGCCATCTCCAACCACCTGGTGGGCCAGGGGGTCTGCGACCACCCGATCGACGAACGCCACCAGGGCATCCTGCCCGGCCGGATCTGGGGTGACGGGGAGCCGGAAGGGGTCCGGCAGCGGGCCGCCGAGGAGATCAAGAACACCGCCCGGGCGGCGGCGGCCTTCGGAGTCGACACCGTCATCGGCTTCACCGGGTCCTCCATCTGGCACCTGGTCGCCATGTTCCCGCCGGTTCCGCCGCACATGATCGAACGTGGCTACGAGGACTTCGCCGAGCGGTGGAACCCGATCCTGGACGTCTTCGACGCCGAGGGCGTGCGCTTCGCCCACGAGGTGCACCCGAGCGAGATCGCGTACGACTACTGGACCACGCACCGCGCCCTGGAGGCCGTGGGCCACCGGCCCGCATTCGGGCTGAACTTCGACCCGAGCCACTTCGTGTGGCAGGACCTCGACCCGGTCGGCTTCCTCTACGACTTCCGGGACCGGATCTACCACGTGGACTGCAAGGAGGCCCGTAAACGCCTCGACGGCCGCAACGGGCGCCTCGGCTCCCACCTGCCGTGGGGCGATCCCCGGCGCGGCTGGGACTTCGTCTCCGCGGGGCACGGCGACGTGCCCTGGGAGGACGTCTTCCGGATGCTGCGGTCCATCGGCT
Source organism: Streptomyces sp. NPDC104381 (assembly GCF_055583745.1). NCBI lineage: Bacteria > Bacillati > Actinomycetota > Actinomycetes > Kitasatosporales > Streptomycetaceae > Streptomyces > Streptomyces sp. NPDC104381. The sequence goes on along the minus strand of NZ_JBVJNK010000002.1, from coordinate 135,072 downwards.
ACGAGGGCCCGGTCTCCGTGGAGTGGGAGGACGCGGGCATGGACCGGCTGACGGGAGCGCCGGAGGCGCTGGCCTCGCTGAAGCGGTTCGACTTCGACCCGCCGAGCGCGTCGTTCGACGCGGCCTTCGGCGGCGGCGACTAGAACCCAACAGTTACTAGGAACCCCCGTGCCTCGCCTGCGAGTTGGGGCGCGGGGTGATTCCGCCTGCCCGGACACGCCTTTGTCCTGCCCGGGGTAAAAGTTCAACGCAGTACCTGCGCAAGGGCTTTCCGTACCGGACGAACACAGCTACGGTCCCTCACGTGTACACGACATGACTCGCGTCACCGGAGCCCCGCAAGGCGGCTCCGGAGGCGAGCGCGGCAGTCCCCGCGCGGAACGGCAGAACGCACCCGCCCGTACAACCGGCACACTCCGGAGGACGCACGTGCACAGAAGCAGCAGACGGCTCCGCGCCCGAAAATCACTCGCCCTCTTCACCGGCGGACTGCTCGCCGCCGCCACCCTCACCCTGGGCTCCTCGCCCGCCGCGACCGCCGACGCCCCGAAGGCGGCCGTCGCGCAGGACGCGGCGGAGGACTTCCAGCAGGTCACCCTCGCCAAGGGCGCGGCCGAGACCGGCGAACCCATCTCGCTGGCGGTGCTCCCCGACCGCAGCGTGCTGCACACCTCGCGCAGCGGCGAGCTGCGGATCACGGACAGCGCGGGCAACACCCGCGTCTCCGGCACCATCCCCGTCTACTCGCACGACGAGGAAGGCCTCCAGGGCGTCGGGATCGACCCGGACTTCGCGGAGAACCGCGCGATCTACCTCTACTACGCGCCCCCGCTGGACACCCCCGAGGGCGACGCCCCGGAGAACGGTACCGCCGCCGACTTCGCGAAGTTCGACGGGGTGAACCGGCTCTCCCGCTTCGTCCTCAACGAGGACGGCACCCTCGACAACGCCAGCGAGAAGAAGGTCCTCGACATCCCGACCACCCGTGGCATGTGCTGCCACGTGGGCGGTGACATCGACTTCGACGCGCAGGGCAACCTCTACCTCTCGACGGGCGACGACTCCAACCCGTTCGCGTCCGACGGCTTCTCCCCGCTGGACGACCGACCGGACCGCAACCCGGCCTTCGACGCCCGCCGCACCGCCGGCAACACCAACGACCTCCGTGGCAAGATCCTCCGCATCAAGGTCGGCGACGACGGCTCGTACACGGTCCCCGACGGCAACCTCTTCGCTCCGGGCACGGACAAGACCCGCCCCGAGATCTACGCGATGGGCTTCCGCAACCCGTTCCGCTTCAGCGTGGACCAGGCCACCGGCATCCTCTACGTCGGTGACTACGGCCCCGACGCCGGCGCCGCCGACCCGAACCGCGGGCCGTCCGGGCAGGTCGAGTTCGCCCGGGTGACGAAGCCCGGCAACTTCGGCTGGCCCTTCTGCACCGGCGACAACGACCCCTACCGGGACTACGACTTCGCGACGCAGACGTCCGGCCCCGCCTTCGACTGCGCGGCCCCGAAGAACGACTCGGCGCACAACACCGGCCTCGTCGACCTGCCGCCCGCCGAGGCCGCCTGGATCCCGTACGACGGCGCGTCCGTGCCCGAGTTCGGCACCGGCTCCGAGTCCCCGATGGGCGGACCCGTCTACCACTACGACGCGGACCTCGACTCGCCGGTGAAGTTCCCCGAGGAGTACGACGGTGACTTCTTCGCCGGGGAGTTCGGCCGGCAGTGGATCAAGCGCATCGAGCAGGACGCCGACGGCGCCGTCCAGTCCATCAACGACATCCCGTGGACCGGGACCCAGGTGATGGACATGGCCTTCGGGCCCGACGGAGCGCTGTACGTCCTGGACTACGGCCTCTCCTGGTTCGGCGGTGACGAGCACTCGGCGCTGTACCGCATCGAGAACGCCACCGGCGGCCGCTCACCCATCGCCGAGGCCTCCTCGGACAAGACCTCCGGTGTGGCACCGCTCAAGGTGAAGTTCTCCTCGGCCGGCACCACCGACGGGGACGGCGACGCCCTCACGTACGCCTGGGACTTCGGTGACGGCGGCACGTCCACCGCGGCCAACCCCACGTACACGTACAAGAAGAACGGCACCTACACCGCCACCGTGACCGCCGAGGACCCCACGGGCCGTACCGGTTCGGCGAGCGTGCACGTGACCGTGGGCAACACCGCGCCCGTCGTCGACATGCAGTTCCCGTCCGACGGCCAGCTCTTCGAGTTCGGCGACGAGGTGCCCTTCAAGGTGACCGTCACCGACCCGGAGGACGGCACCATCGACTGCTCCAAGGTCGAGGTCAAGTTCACCCTGGGCCATGACAGCCACGGCCACGACATCACCACCGAGCACGGCTGCGAAGGCACCATCAAGACCGCGATGGAGGGCGGCCACGACCCCAACGCCAACATCTACGGCGGGATCTCGGCCGCGTACACCGACGGCGGGGGCGGCGGACAGGCCGCGCTGACCGGTCGTGACCAGGCGAAGCTCCAGCCGCGCCACCGCCAGGCCGAGCACTTCACCAACTCCTCCGGTATCACCACCCCGAGCAAGAGCAGCGCCCACGGCGGCCGGACCGTCGGTGACATCGACAACGGCGACTGGATCTCCTTCACCCCGTACATCCTCGACGGCTCCACCAAGCTCACCGCCCGCACCTCATCGGCCGGCGCGGGAGGCTTCCTCGAAGTACGGACCGGATCGCCCACCGGCAAGATCCTGGGCTCCGCGCCCATCCCGGTGACCGGCAGCTGGGACACCTTCCAGGACGTCGACGTGCCGCTGCGCGGCGCACCGAAGAAGGCCACGGAACTCTTCCTGGTCTTCAAGGGCGGAACCGGAGCACTGTACGACGTGGACGACTTCGAACTCTCCGACAGCCCGGTCGACCGCACCGCGAAGCGGGTCCTCGTCTTCTCCAAGACGGGCGGCTTCCGGCACGACTCGATCCCCGAGGGCACAGCCGCACTGAAGGAACTGGGCAAGGACTCCAACATCACGGTCGACTCCACCGAGGAGGCCGGACAGTTCACCACCAGCAACCTGGCGCGCTACGACGCGGTCGTCTTCCTGTCGACCACCGGTGACGTCCTGAACGCCGACCAGAAGAAGGCGTTCGAGAACTTCGTGTCCACCGGCGGCGGCTACATGGGCGTCCACGCCGCGGCCGACACCGAGTACGACTGGAAGTTCTACGGCGGCCTCGTCGGGGCCTACTTCGACTCGCACCCGCAGATCCAGCCCGCGACCGTCCGCGTGGAGAACCACGACCACCCGGCGACCGCACACCTGGACGAGGCCTGGGACCGTACCGACGAGTGGTACAACTACCGCACCAACCCCCGGGACAAGGCCCAGGTCCTCGCCACACTCGACGAGACCACCTACACCGGCGGCACCATGAAGGGCGACCACCCGATCGCCTGGTGCCAGGCGTACCAGGGCGGCCGCTCCTTCTACACCGGGCTCGGCCACACCAAGGAGTCCTACGCCGAACCCGCCTTCCGGCAGCACCTGCTGGGCGGTCTGCGCTACGCGGCGGGACAGGTGAAGGCCAACTGCAAGCCGGACACCGGCTACCGGTCGATCTTCAACGGGAAGACCCTCGAAGGGTGGAAGCAGGCCGGCCCCGGCAAGTTCACGGTGGCCGACGGCGAGCTGCGCTCCGAGGGCGGCATGGGCCTGCTGACCTACCAGGCCAAGGAGCTGAAGTCCTACTCGCTGAAGCTCGACTGGAAGATGGCGGGCGACGACAACTCCGGTGTCTTCGTCGGCTTCCCGGAGTCGGACGACCCGTGGTCCGCGGTGAACAACGGCTACGAGGTGCAGATCGACGCCACCGACGCGGCGGACCGCACCACCGGCGCCGTCTACACCTTCAAGTCCGCGAACATCAAGGCCCGTGACCGGGTCCTGCGGCCGCCCGGCCAGTGGAACAGCTACGAGATCAAGGTCCAGGGCGAGCGGCTCCAGGTCTTCCTCAACGGGGTGAAGATCAACGACTTCACCAACACCGACCCGGCCCGCAGCCTCAAGAACGGCTACATCGGCCTCCAGAACCACGGAGCCGACGACCAGGTGTCCTTCCGCGACATCCAGCTGAAGGAGCTGCCCTCCACGTAGGGCGGCGACTCCTGCGCCGGTGGTGGGCGGGGGAAGCGTTCCTCTTCCCCCGCCCACCGTCCACCACCCCTCTTCCGCCCCCAGGGAGGCAGCCCGTGACCGCACACGCCGTTCGTACCGGAGTCTGGTTCATCGGAGCACGCGGCTCCGTCGCCACCACCGCCACCACCGGGTGCGCGGCCATCGCGGCAGGGCTCCACCCGCCGACCGGCATGGTCACCGAGACACCACCCTTCGCCGAGAGCGGACTGCCCCCGCTGACCACGCTCGTCTTCGGCGGCCACGACACCCTCGACTGCCCCCTGCCCAAGCGGGCCGAGGCCCTCGCCGCCGGGGGAGTGCTCCCGCACGGACTGCCCTCCGCCGTCGAGGCCGAACTCACCGCGGCCGACGCGGAGATACGGCCCGGAGGCCCCCTGCCGGGCGACACGCGCAGCGACGAGGAGCTCATCACCGCCTTCGCCGCCGACATCCAGGACTTCACGCGCCGCCACGGGCTGGCCCGCACCGTCGTCATCAACGTCGCCTCGACCGAGCCCGCACCCGGCGACGACGACTCCCGGCTGCCCGCCAGCTCCCTCTACGCGGCAGCCGCCCTGCGCGCCGGCTGCCCGTACGCCAACTTCACCCCGTCCACCGGGCTGCGCAGCCCGCACCTCCGGGACGCCGTCGACTCCAGCGGACTTCCCCACGCCGGACGCGACGGCAAGACGGGCCAGACGCTGCTCCGCTCCGTGCTCGCACCGATGTTCGTCCAGCGCGCACTGCCGGTGCGGGCGTGGTCGGGCACCAACCTGCTGGGCGGCGGGGACGGGGCGGCGCTGGCCGACCCGGCCGCCGCGGCCGCCAAGAACGCCGGCAAGGAACGCGTACTCGCCGACACGCTCGGGTCCGCCCCGGAGGGCGAGGTCCACATCGACGACGTACCGGCGATGGGGGACTGGAAGACGGCGTGGGACCACATCGCCTTCGACGGGTTCCTCGGCTCGCGGATGATCCTCCAGACGATCTGGCAGGGCTGCGACTCCGCCCTCGCCGCACCGCTGGTCCTGGACCTGGCCCGGCTGCTGGCGCGCTCCCACGAGGCGGGCCTGACCGGGCCCCGCCCCGAACTGGGCTTCTACTTCAAGGACCCGGACGGCGGACCGGCCGCGCTGCCCGAGCAGTACGCCGAGCTGCTGGCCTTCGCCGAGCGCCTGCGGGCCGCCCGGTGAGGCCGCTGCGGCTGCTCGCGGCGGTGGCCGGCTCCCCCCGGCTGCTCGGTGCCCGCCCTGCGGCACCCCCGTACAGCCTGTCCGGCGCGGGCGGGACTGCGCCCGCGCCGGACAGGCCCTCCACCCGCGCACGCCTGCGGGCCTGGGCGGAGCTGCTGCGCGTCTCGGCGCTCTTCACCGTGCCCGGGGACGCCCTCGCCGGGGCGGCCGCGGTGGGCCGGCGCCCCGGCCGGGGCACGGCACTCGCGGTCGGCGCCTCGCTCTGCCTGTACGAGGCGGGGATGGCGCTCAACGACTGGGCCGACCGGGAGGAGGACGCCGTCGACCGCCCGCACCGGCCCATCCCCTCGGGGCGTGTCGCGCCCGGGGCGGCCCTGGCCGCTGCGAGTGTCCTGACGGCCGCCGGCCTCGCCCTGGCGGCCCGCGCCGGCCGCCCCGCCCTGGCGGTCGCGTCCGGCCTGGCGGCCACCGTCTGGGCCTACGACCTGCGGCTCAAGCACACGGCGCTGGGGCCGGCGGCGATGGCGTCGGCCCGCACCCTGGACCTGCTGCTCGGCGCGACGGCGACGGCCGGTGCGAAGGCGGCCCTCGGGGCGTCCACGACCCCCGCCACCACCGCGACCCCCGCCACCACCGCGGCTCCCGGCGCGACCGCGGCGGTGGCAACGATGTCGGGCAGGGCCTCCGCGGGAGGCGCGACCGCCCCCGCAGCCCGGCCCGCCCCCGGCCGCACCCCCGCCGCCGCGCTCCCCGCAGCCCTCCTGCTCGGCGCCCACACCTACGCCGTCACCTCCGTCTCCCGCCACGAGGCGCAGGGCGGCTCCACCGGCGCACCCCTGGCCGCGCTGGCCGGAGTCGCCGGACTCGGGGCAGCCGTCCTGCGCGGCCCGGCGACACCGGGCGGACCACCACCGAGCCCCCCGACCCCCGCCGGACGGCTCCTGCTCCCCGCCCTCGCCGCCGCCTACCTCCGCACCTGTGCCGTCCCCCTCCTGCACGCCGCCCTCAACCCCTCCCCGCCCCTCACCCAACGCGCCGTCGGCGGCGGCATCCGGGCGATGATCCCGCTGCAGGCCGCCCTCGCGGCCCGCGCCGGGGCACCCCTCGGCGGGCTGGCGGTCATGGGGCTCGTCCCCCTCGCCCGCGCGCTCTCCAGGAAGGTGAGCCCCACGTGACCCTCCGCCTCGGCTACGGCACCAACGGACTGACCGACCTCCGGCTCGACGACGCCCTCGGCCTCCTCGCCGACCTCGGCTACGACGGCGTCGGCCTGACCCTCGACCACATGCACCTCGACCCGCTGGCGCCGGACCTCGCCGGGCGCACCCGCCAGGTCGCCCGCAGGCTCGCCGGCCTCGGCCTCGGCGTGACCGTCGAGACCGGCGCGCGCTACGTCCTCGACCCCCGGCGCAAACACGGTCCGTCCCTCCTCGACCCCGACCCGGAAGGCCGCGCGGCCCGCACCGACCTGCTCGTCCGCGCCGTCGAGGTGGCCGCCGGACTCGGCGCCCACGCCGTGCACTGCTTCAGCGGCATCACCCCGCCGGACACCACCACGGACACCGCATGGCAGCGGCTCACCGAGGCACTCGCCCCCGTACTGGACGCCGCCGACCGCGCGGGCATACCGCTGGCCATCGAACCGGAACCCGGCCACCTCCTCGCCACGCTCGCCGACTTCCACCACCTCCGCACCCTCCTCGGCGACCCGGCCCCGCTCGGGCTCACCCTCGACATCGGCCACTGCCAGTGCCTGGAACCCGCCTCACCCGTCGACTGCGTGAAGGAAGCCGCCCCCTGGCTTCGCCACGTCCAGATCGAGGACATGCGGCGCGGCGTCCACGAACACCTGCCGTTCGGCGACGGCGAGATCGACTTCCCACCGGTGCTCGAAGCGCTCGCCGCCACCGGCTACGCCGGCCTCACCGTCGTCGAACTGCCCCGGCACTCCCACGCGGGCCCCGAACTCGCCCGGCGGTCCATCGACTTCCTGCGCCGGGCCACCGGTACGACGGACGGAGGAGCGCCGTGCTGAGCAGCCGCGACGAACTCGACGAACGGCTCCCCGGGGCGGCCAGAGCCTGGCTCGACGAAGCGCTCGCCGAGGCCGCGCACGCCGGGGAGCACCCCGGCACGGACAGCGGCAACCCGCCCTGGGAGCTGCGGTTCGCGTCGGCGGGTCGGCACTGCGGACCGGAGAACGCCGACTCCGTACGCGCGCTGCTGCTCGTCGAGGCCCGCGCGGCGCTGCCCGCCGTCACCCGGCTCTACGAGCAGGGCACCGCGGCCGAACGCCGCGCCGTCCTCCTCACCCTGCACCGGCTCGACCTCGGTGCCACCGCCCTCCCGCTCGTGGAGGACGCCCTGCGCACCAACGACACCCGGCTGGTCGCCGCAGCCGTGGGCCCGTACGGTGCGGCCCACCTCGACGCGCACGGCTGGCGGCACGCCGTCCTCAAGTGCCTCTTCACCGAGGTGCCCGTCGAGGCCCTCGACCGGCTCGGCGAGCGGGCCCGGGGCGACGCCGAACTCGCCCGCATGCTGGGCGACTTCGCAGCCGAACGCACCGCGGCGGGGCGGACCGTCCCCGCCGGGCTGCGGACCGTCCTCGACCTCACGGCCCCGGCACCCCCCACCCCCACACCGACGGAGGAAACCTCATGAGGATCTTCGACCCCCACATCCACATGACCTCCCGCACCACGGACGACTACCAGGCGATGTACGACGCGGGGGTCCGCGCCCTGGTCGAACCCTCCTTCTGGCTCGGCCAGCCCCGCACCTCGCCCGCCAGCTTCTTCGACTACTTCGACGCCCTCCTCGGCTGGGAACCCTTCCGCGCCTCCCAGTACGGCATCGCCCACCACTGCACGCTCGCGCTCAACCCCAAGGAGGCGAACGACCCCCGCTGCACCCCCGTCCTGGACGCCCTGCCCCGCTACCTCGTCAAGGACTCCGTCGTCGCCGTCGGCGAGATCGGCTACGACTCGATGACCCCCGCCGAGGACACCGCCCTCAGCACCCAGCTCCAGCTCGCCGCCGACCACGGACTCCCCGCGCTCGTCCACACCCCGCACCGCGACAAGCTGGCCGGCCTGCACCGCACCATCGACGTCGTCCGCGAATCGGCCCTCGCCCCGGAGATGGTCCTGCTCGACCACCTCAACGAGACGACCGTGAAGGACGCCCTCGACAGCGGCTGCTGGGCCGGATTCTCCATCTACCCCGACACCAAGATGGACGAGGACCGCATGATCACGGTCCTGCGGAACCACGGCACCGACAGGATCCTCGTCAACTCGGCCGCCGACTGGGGCAAGAGCGACCCGCTCAAGACCCGCAAGGTCGCCGACACCATGATCGAGGCGGGCTTCGACGAGGACGAGGTCGACAAGGTCCTCTGGCGCAACCCCGTCGCCTTCTACGGGCAGAGCGGCCGCCTCCAGCTCGACCTCGCCGCCCCCGGCCCGCTCCACGAGGGCAACTCCATCCTCCGCGGCGGGGAGTGAGCCATGCGCTTCCGCCACCCCGACGGCTCCACCGTCCACCTCGCCTACTGCACCAACGTCCACCCCGCCGAGACCCTCGAAGGCGTCCGCGCCCAGCTGCGCGACCACTGCGAGCCCGTACGCAGACGGCTCGGCCGGGACCGCCTCGGCATCGGCCTCTGGCTCGCCAGGGACGCCGCCCGCGCCCTGATCAACGACCCGGCCGCCCTGCGCGCACTGCGCGCCGAACTCGACCACCGCGGCCTCGAAGTGGTCACCCTCAACGGCTTCCCCTACGAGGGCTTCGGGGCCCAGGAGGTCAAGTACCGCGTATACACACCGGACTGGACCGACCCCGAGCGGCTCTCGCACACCACCGACCTGGCCCGGCTGCTCGCCACCCTGCTCCCCGACGACGTCACCGACGGCACCATCTCCACCCTGCCGATCGCCTGGCGCACCCCGTACGACGAGGACCCCACGGCGGCGGACATCGCGCGCAAGGCCCTCACCACGCTCGCGCAGCGCCTCGACGCCCTCGCCGAACTGACCGGCAAGAACATCAGGATCGGCCTCGAACCCGAACCCGGCTGCACCGTGGAGACCACCGCCGACGCCATCGGACCCCTCACCGCCGTGGGTCACGACCGCATCGGCGTCTGCGTCGACACCTGCCACCTCGCCACCTCCTTCGAGGACCCCGACACCGCGCTCGACGCCCTGCGCGCGGCCGGTGTCACCGTCGCCAAGGCCCAGCTCTCCGCGGCGCTGCACGCCGAACACCCGCACCTGCCCGAGGTGCGCGCCGCCCTGGGCGCCTTCGCAGAACCCCGCTTCCTGCACCAGACACGCACCCTCACCACGGCCGGACTCCGAGGGACCGACGACCTCGACGAGGCGGTGTCCGGCGGGGCCCTCCCCGACGGCACGCCCTGGCGCTCCCACTTCCACGTCCCCCTCCACGCGCCTCCCGCACCCCCTCTCACCTCCACGCTCCCCGTCCTGCAATCGGTGCTGACCAGGCTCGTCGGCGGGCCGGCGCCCCTCACCCGGCACCTGGAGGTCGAGACGTACACCTGGCAGGCGCTCCCCGCCGAACTGCGGCCGCGCACCCGCACCCAGCTCGCCGACGGCATCGCCGCCGAACTCACCCTCGCCCGCGACCTCCTCGTCGACCTCGGACTCAAGGAGCTCCCATGACCGCCCCCACCGCAGGCGACCGCCCCACCCCGCTCCTCGTCCTCGACGTCGTCGGGCTCACCCCGCAGCTCCTGGCCCACATGCCGAACCTCCGCGCCCTGGCCGGCACGGGCACGCAGGCACCCCTGTCCACCGTCCTGCCCGCCGTCACCTGCGCCGCCCAGTCCACCTTCCTCACCGGAACCACCCCCTCCGAACACGGCATCGTCGCCAACGGCTGGTACTTCCGCGAGCTCGGCGACGTCCTCCTGTGGCGCCAGCACAACGGGCTCGTCGCCGGGGACAAGCTCTGGGACGCCGCCCGCCGCGCCCACCCCGGCTACACCGTCGCCAACATCTGCTGGTGGTACGCGATGGGCGCCGACACCGACTGGACCGTCACACCCCGCCCCGTCTACTACGCCGACGGCCGCAAGGAACCCGACTGCTACACCCGGCCCCCGGCACTGCACGACGAACTGACGGAGAAACTCGGCACCTTCCCCCTCTTCCACTTCTGGGGGCCGGGCGCCGACCTCGTCTCCTCGCAGTGGATCATCGATGCGACCCGGCACGTCCTCACCACCCGAAGCCCCGACCTGGCACTCTGCTACCTCCCGCACCTCGACTACGACCTCCAGCGCTTCGGCCCCGACGACCCCCGCTCCCACCGCGCCGCGGCCGACCTCGACCGCGCCATGGCACCCCTGCTCGACGACGCCAGGACCCAGGGCCGCACCGTCGTCGCCCTCTCGGAGTACGGCATCACCCGCGTCGACCGGCCCGTGGACATCAACCGCGCCCTGCGCCGCGCCGGGCTCCTGGAGGTGCACACCCAGGACGGCATGGAGTACCTCGACCCCATGGCGTCCCGCGCCTTCGCGGTCGCCGACCACCAGCTCGCCCACATCTACGTACGCCGGCCCGAGGACCTGGAGGCGACCCGGGAAGCCCTCGCCGACCTCCCCGGCATCGCCGAACTGCTCGACGACGAGGGCAAGAAGGCCCACCACCTCGACCATCCCCGCTCCGGAGAGCTCGTCGCCGTGGCGGAGAAGGACGCCTGGTTCACGTACTACTACTGGCTGGACGACGACCGCGCGCCCGACTTCGCCCAGCTCGTCGAGATCCACCGCAAACCGGGCTACGACCCGGTGGAACTCTTCATGGACCCCCAGGACCCCTATGTCCGGGTGAAGGCCGTCTCCGCGGTGGCCCGCAAGAAACTCGGGATGCGCTACCGCATGGCGGTCGTCCCGCTGGATCCCTCACCTATTCGCGGCAGCCACGGCCGCCTCCCCACGAGCGACGACGAAGGTCCGCTCATCCTCTGCTCCACCCCCCACGCGTTCACCGGCCGAGTCCAGGCCACCGAAGTGAAGTCCTTGCTGCTCCAGCTTGCCGGACTGCACTGACAATCCGTCCCGCCCGCACGTTCACAGGGAGATTTCTGATCATGAGCCGCACCCCGAAGGACCCCGAGCTCGCGCGCAGACTCAGCCGCCGCAACGTCCTGGGCGTCGCCGCCGGAGCCACCGCCGCGACCCTGCTCAGCGGTGCCGCGGCCCAGGCGTCGAGCCCGGGCACCGGACACGGCAAGGACCACGGCCACGGACACGGCAAGGACCACGGGAAGGGCCGTGCGGTCCTGCCCCCCGGCCGCCTCGGCATCCAGCTCTACAGCCTCCGCGACAAGGTCTCCACCCTCGGCTTCGCCCCCGTCTTCTCCGAGCTGGAGAAGTACGGCTACGACGAGATCGAGTTCGCCGGCTACACCCAGGGCTCGGCCGGGGCCATCACCCTCGCCCAGCTCAAGCGGCTGGCGAAGGACCACGGGCTCAACCCCATAGGCAGCCACGTCAACTACTACGACGACAACAACCCCGGCGCCTACTCCTTCGCCCAGAACCTCACCCAGGTCCTCGACGACGCCGAGGCCCTCGGCCTCAAGCACATCGGCACCGCCTCCGGCCCGTTCCGCTACGGCGACACCGTCGACGGCTGGAAGCGCGCCGCCGAGGACTTCAACACCTACGGCGCCGCGGCCCGCAAGCGCGGCATGAAGTTCTACCAGCACAATCACGCAGAGGAGTTCTCCTTCGCCACCGACAAGCCGAAGGTGCGCCTCTACGACGTCCTGCTCGCCGAGACCGACCCCGACCTGGTCTACCTGGAGATGGACATCTACTGGGCGTTCTGCGCCCAGTTCCGCTTCGGCAAGCGGGTGGACGGCACACCCGCCCCCTTCACCCCCATCGACTACGTGCTCAAGCAGCCCGACCGCTACCCCCTCTTCCACGTCAAGGACGGCACCCGCAACGACGCCGCCCGCGACGGCTACGACATGACGGACGTCGGTGACGGGGACATCGACTACAAGAACTTCCTGAGCCGCGTCACCGCACGGACCCACCGCGGCCGTACCTACCACCACTGGCAGACCGAGCACGACAACCCGGTCGAGTCCTTCGCCTTCGCCCGTAAGTCCAGCGCGCACCTGCACTCGCTCCGTGAGAGCCGCTGCGGGGACTGACGGCCGAGGCACGCACGCGTGGGGCCCGGTTCCCAGGAACCGGGCCCCACGCGGGTACCGCGCGAGCGCGGTCAGTCGGTCTCCCGGATCACCGGCGGGGCCGTGCCGGCCTTCACCAGCAGCTTGCCCTTGCGGTCACGGCCGGGCGCCGCGAGGAACAGGGCGAGGAACCCGGCGAAGAACGAGATGCTGCCCGCCAGGATGAAGGCCCCGTAGAGCCCCCACGCGTCGACGACCAGGAAGCCCATCCCCGCCCCGAGCCCGGAGACGAGCTTGGAGCTGTAGACCATCCCGTAGTTGGTGGCGTTGTTGTTCTCACCGAAGTAGTCCGCGGTCATCGCGGCGAACATCGGGAAGATGGCGCCGCCGCCGAAACCGGAGATCGCGGAGAAGAGCAGGAACAGCGGCAGGTTCTGCAACTCCGCCGCTCCGATGATGCCGAACTGGGCCAGCCCCAGGATGACGCAGACGTAGAGCAGGCACTTCTTGCGGCCGTACAGGTCGGAGAGCCAGCCGATGACGCCCCGCCCGGTGCCGTTGACGATCGCCTTGAGCGACATCGCGGTGGCCACGATCCCGGCAGCGAAGCCCGCGTCCTGGCCGATGTCCACCTGGAAGGCGATGCCGAAGATGTTCACACCGGACGTACAGGCCAGACAGCACCACATCAGCGCCACCCGGCCGGTCCTCCACGCCTCGCCCGGGGAGTACTGCTTGACGGCCGGCGGGTTCTTCTCCAGCGAGCGGCGGGCCCGCGGGTCGTCGGGCGGGTTGAGCGGGTCGATCCCAGCGGGCCACCAGTTCTTCGGCGGGTCCCGGAAGAAGAAGCCGGCGCACGCCACGAGCGCGGCGAGGAAGACACCCACCGACACCAGGACCCACCGGAAGTTGGTGATGTCCATGAACCCGGTGAAGATGAAGACGAACGGCACCGAACCGTAGGCGAAGCCGCCGTTGACGAAGCCCGTCTTGCCGCCCTTGCGCTCCGGATACCACTTGCCGACCATGTTGACGCAGGTCGCGTACGCCATGCCCGCGCCCATGCCGGAGAACATGCTGAAGCCGATGTACGCGACGATCACATGCGGTGCGAACGCCAGCGAGAGATAGCCGAGGAGGGTGCCCGTCGCCCCGAGCATCATCGCCCAGCGGGCGGGCAGCTTTCCGGTCTCCCTCAGTCTGCCCGCGGGCATCGCCACCGCGGCCTGGAAGAAGACCCAGACGGTCATCATCCAGTAGATGTGACCGCTGTTCCAGTTGTGCGCGTGGTGCAGTGTGTCCTCCGCCGACGCGAAGGCGTACTCGGCCGAGCTGATGCCCATCATGCCGACCCACGGCAGGATGACCATCCACTTGCGCTTGCGGCCCATGATGTCGATGTCGCTCTCGCCGAGCCGGTAGACCCGGCCGTTGGCGTCCGTCACCTCCCTGTAAGGGACGGATGTGGAGAGGTCTGTAGTCGTCATAGTCGTTCGAACCCCTTGCGTGGAAGAAGTCTGGCCGGCGCCCCCTGCCCGTTCTCACTCCGCACAGGGGTCCGCGGTCGAGCCGTACACCGCAGACCCCGTGGTTCGAGCCGTCGTCATCAGGTCATCGGCCACCGCCCAACAGCCCGGCCGCACGGGCCCACCGGTACTTCGCGCCGAGCACGGCGACCGGCCGCTCCGTGGTGTAGGGATACGCCACGACGCCCCGCTCGAAGAGATAGGCGCAGGCCTCCTCGACCTCGGTGTCGCCCGCAAGCGACGCCACCACCGGCTTCTCGATCCCGCGCGCCCGGAACTCCTCCACCACCCGGGCCGTCAGCTCCGCGAAGACCATCGGCGGGGTGACGATCGTGTGCCAGTAGCCCAGGACCAGCGCGTGGATCCGCGGATCCTCCATCCCCAGCCGGATCGTCGCCTCGTACGTCGACGGCGGCTCACCACCCGTGATGTCGATCGGGTTGCCGGCGGCCCCGAACGGCGGGATGAACGCCTTGAACGCCGTGTCCAGATCCGGCGGGATCTCCATCAGCGACAGCCCGTTGTCGACGATCGCGTCCGACAGGAGGACCCCCGAACCGCCGGCCCCCGTGATGATCACGACGTTGTCGCCCTTGGGCGCGGGCAGCACCGGCAGCGCACGCGCGTACTCCAGCATGTCGTTCAGGCCCGGCGCCCGGATCACCCCCGCCTGCCGCAGGATGTCGTCGTACACGGCGTCGTCCCCGGCCAGCGCACCGGTGTGGGACCCGGCCGCCTCGGCGCCCGCGCTCGTCCGGCCCGCCTTGAGCACCACGACCGGCTTCTTCGGTACGGTCGCCCGCGCCGCCTCCACGAACGCCCGCCCGTCCTTGAGGTCCTCCAGGTGCATCGCGATGCACGCGGTGTGGGGGTCCTCGCCGAACCAGGTCAGCAGGTCGTCCTCGTCGATGTCGGACTTGTTGCCGAGCCCGACGATCGCCGAGACTCCGGTCCTCGTCGACCGCGCGAAGCCCAGGATCGCCATGCCGATACCGCCGGACTGCGAGGTCAGCGCCACCGGGCCCTTGACGTCGTACGGGGTGCAGAAGGTGGCGCAGAGGTCCTGCCACGTCGAGTAGTAGCCGTAGATGTTCGGCCCCAGCAGCCGTACGCCGTACTGCTCGCCGACCGCCACGATCTCGTCCTGGAGGGCCTGTTCGCCCGTCTCGGCGAAGCCGGACGGGATGAGCACGGCGTTGGGGATCCCCTTGCGTCCCACCTCCTGGAGCGCGGAAGCGACGAACTTGGCGGGTATCGCGAAGACCGCCACATCCACCTCACCGGGAACGTCGGTGACACTCTTGTACGCCTTGCGGCCGAGAATGTCATCGGCCTTGGGGTTCACCGGATGGATCTCGCCCGCGAAGCCGCCGTCGATGAGGTTCCGCATCACCGAATTGCCGATCTTTCCCTGCTCGTTGGAGGCCCCGATGACCGCGACCGAGCGCGGCTCCATCAGCCTGCGCATCGATACGAGGATCTCCTCGCGGCTGTAGCGGCGCCGCGCCTTCACCTCCTCGGTCGTCAGCAGGATCCGGATGTCCGCGGCGACCGCGCCGTCCGGCGAGGCGATGACGGGATTGAGGTCGACCTCCGCGATCTCCGGGAAGTCCGTGACCAGCCGGGAGACCCGCCGGATCTGCTCCGCCAGCGCCCACCGGTCCACGGCCGGCGCCCCGCGCACCCCCTTCAGGATCTCCGCGGCGCCGATCGAGTCCAGCATCGACCGCGCCTCCTCCGCGGTCACCGGTGCCAGCCGGAAGGTGATGTCCTTGAGCACCTCGACCAGGACACCGCCGAGGCCGAACGCCACCACCTTGCCGAACGTCGGGTCGGTGACAGCCCCGACGATGACCTCCTGCCCGGGCGGCACCAGCTGCTGCACCTGCACACCCTCGATGCGCGCGCCCGGCGCGTAGGCCTTCGCGTTCTTCACGACGGTGCAGAACGCCGCCCGTACCTCCTTGGCGCCCGACACCCCGACCATGACCCCGCCCGCATCCGTCTTGTGCAGGATGTCGGGGGAGACGATCTTGAGGACGACGGGCCCGCCGAGCCGGTCGGTCAGCGCCACCGCCTCGTCCACGTCCCGGGCCAGGCCCTCGCCCGGCACGGTGATCCCGTACGCGTCGGCGACGATCTTGCCCTCCGGGGCGGTGAGCGCGGCGCGCCCCTCGGCCCGGACGCGGTCGAGGAGTGCCCTGACGCGCTCCCGCTCGTGTTCCTGCTCCTGTGCCTCGACTGTTCCGGTCATGCTCAGATGACTCCGTTCGTCTTCAGAAGCCGCAGTTCGTCGTCGCCCAGGCCCAGTTCACCGACGTAGACCTCCGCGTTGTGCTCACCGAGCAGCGGGGAGGTGACGATGTCGACGGGGGAGTCGGACAGCTTCAGCGGGCTGCCGACGGTGGTGAAGGTGCCGCGCTCGGGGTGCTCGACGCGGACCACCATCTCGTTGGCGGCGAGGGACTCGTCCTCGACGATCTCCTTGGTGGAGAGGATCGGACCGCAGGGGATGTTGTGCGCGTTCAGCTGCTCCAGCACCTCCCACTTGGGGAGCGTCGCCGACCACTCCTCGATCAGCTGGAACATCTTGCCGAGCTTCGGCAGCCGGGACTCCGGCGTCGCCCACTCGGGGTCGTCCGCCAGCTCCGGTCGGCCGATGAGGGCGGACAGGGGTTTCCAGCCGACCGGCTGCACGATGACGTACACGTAGTCGTTGGGACCGCCCGGTGCGCACTTCACCGCCCAGCCCGGCTGGCCGCCGCCGCTGGCGTTGCCGCTGCGGGGCACCTCGTCGGCGTCCGCGGTGACCTGCGCGTCCGGGTACTCGGCGAGCGGCCCGTGCTCCAGCCGCTGCTGGTCGCGCAGCTTCACCCGGCAGAGGTTGAGCACGGCGTGCTGCATCGCCACGTTGACCCGCTGCCCACGCCCGGTGGTCTCCCGCTGGAACAGCGCGGCGAGGATGCCGGCCACCGCGTGGATCCCGGTGCCCGAGTCACCGATCTGGGCACCGGTGGCGAGCGGCGGCCCGTCGGCGAAGCCCGTGGTGGACATGGAGCCGCCCATGGCCTGCGCGACGACCTCGTACGCCTTGAAGTTGGTGTACGGCCCCTCGCCGAACCCCTTGATGGAGGCGTAGACGATCCGGGGGTTGATCTCCTGGATCCGCTCCCAGGTGAACCCCATGCGGTCCACGGCGCCCGGGCCGAAGTTCTCCACCATCACATCGCTGCGGCGGATCAGCTCGGTGAGGATCTCCTTGCCGCGCTCGCTCTTGGTGTTGAGGGTGATGCTCCGCTTGTTGCAGTTGAGCATCGTGAAGTAGAGGGAGTCGACGTCGGGGAGGTCGCGCAACTGCTTGCGGGTGATGTCCCCGCCCGGTGCCTCCAGCTTGACGACGTCCGCCCCGAGCCAGCCGAGCAGCTGGGTGGCGGAGGGACCGGACTGTACGTGGGTCATGTCGAGGACGCGCACGCCCTCAAGGGCTTTGGTCATGCCGACGGCTCCTCTACTTGTACATGGTCTGGTTCATCGTTCCGGGGGCGTACGCGTCCGGGTCGACCCAGACGTTGATCAGCGAGGGCAGCCCCGACTCGCGGGCCCTGCGCAGCGCGGGGGCGATGTCGGCGGGGTCCCGCACCTCTTCGCCGTAACCGCCGAGCATCTGGGCGAACTTGTCGTAGTGGACGTCGCCGAGGGTGTTGCCGACCCGCTCGCGCTCGTCGCCGTACTTGGCCTTCTGGCCGTAACGGATCTGGTTCATCGAGGAGTTGTTGCCGACGATGCCCACGAAGGGCAGGTTGTAGCGGACGAGCGTCTCGAAGTCCCACCCGGTGAGGGAGAACGCCCCGTCGCCGAAGAGCGCCACCACCTCCTTGTCGGGCCTGGCCTGCTTGGCGGCGAGCACGAACGGCACCCCGACGCCGAGCGTGCCGAGGGGGCCCGGGTCCATCCAGTGGCCCGGGGTGCGGGGCTGGACGACCTGGCCGGAGAAGGTGACGATGTCGCCGCCGTCCCCTATGTAGAGGGAGTCCTCGGTCAGGAAGTCGTTGATCTCGCTCACCAGCCGGTAGGGGTGGATGGGCGAGGCGTCCGACTTCAGCTGGGGGAGGCGCTTCTCGATCGATGTCTGCTCGGCGGCCCGCAGCTCGTCCAGCCATGCCTTGCGCTTCACCGAACCCCCGTTGAGCCGGCCGCTCGCCGCCTCCGTGACCGCCTTCAGGACGAGCGAGGCGTCCCCGACGATCCCGAGGTCGACGTCGCGGTTCTTGCCCACGGTCCGGTAGTCGAGGTCGATCTGGACGACGGTGGCGGTGGGGGAGAGCCGCTTGCCGTAGCCCATCCGGAAGTCGAAGGGCGTCCCCACGATCACGATCAGGTCGGCGTTGGAGAACGCGTAGCGCCGCGAGAGCTGGAAGTGGTGCGGGTCGCCGGGCGGCAGGGTGCCGCGGCCCGCGCCGTTCATGTACGCGGGGATGTTGAGCGTCCGGACGAGCTCGGTGGCGGAGTCCGTGGCGCGTGTCGTCCAGACCTGGCTGCCCAGCAGGATGGCGGGCTTGTCGGCGTGGACCAGCAGATCGGCGAGCTTCTCGATGTCGGCCGGGTCGCCGCCCGCCCGGGTCGAGGCCCGGTACCTCCCCTCCTCCGGGACCCGGGCCCTGTCCGCCGGGACCTTCGCGTCGAGCACATCGCGCGGGATCTCCAGGAACGAGGGGCCGGGTGCCCCGTGGTAGCACTCCCGGAAGGCCATCGACACCATGTCCGCCGCCCGCGCGGTGTCCGGCACAGTGGCCGCGAACTTGGTGATCGGCGTCATCATGTCGACGTGCGGAAGGTCCTGGAGCGAGCCCATCTTGTGCTGGCTGTGCGCGCCCTGACCCCCTATCAGGAGCATCGGTGACTCCGCGCGGAAGGCGTTGGCGACCCCGGTGACGGCATCGGTCGTCCCGGGGCCCGCGGTGACGACGGCGCACCCCGGCTTCCCGGTGATGCGGGCGTAGCCGTCGGCCGCGTGGGCGGCCACCTGCTCGTGCCGTACGTCGACGACGTCGATGCCCTCGTCGACGCAGCCGTCGTAGATGTCGATGATGTGGCCGCCACAGAGGGTGTAGATGCGTTCCACCCCCTCCGCCTTGAGTGCCTTGGCGACCAAGTGCCCACCGGAGATGAGGTTCTGGGTGTCCTGGCTGTCCTCGGGCATGGCGATGTCCTGTCCCTTCGTAGGGGAGTGCGGGAGCCGCTCCGCCGCTCTCGCGGTACATTGCATACAGTCGACGAATACTGTATGAAGCTTGTTATCCCGCATCCGGTGGGTGGTGTCCAGGGGGCGTGCGGCACTTTCACAATCGGCACGATCGGGAGTGGCTATGGATCTCTACGAGCACCAGGCAAGGCAACTCTTCGCGGATCACGGCATCGCCGTACCGGACGCCGAGGTCGTGGACCACCCGTCCGCGGCCCATGCCGCGGCCGAACGGCTCGGCGGCCGCGTCGTCGTCAAGGCGCAGGTCACAGTAGGTGGACGGGGAAAGGCGGGCGGCGTGAAGGTGGCCGCCGACCCCGGCGCGGCCGTCCTCACCGCACGGCAGATCCTCGGCATGGACATCAAGGGGCATCCGGTCCGGACGGTGATGCTGGCCCAGCCCGTCGACATCGAGAGGGAGTTCTACGTCAGTTACGTCCTGGACCGGGCCGCCGGGACCTTCCTCGCCATCGCGTCGGCCGAGGGCGGCATGGACATCGAGGAGGTCGCCGCCACCCGTCCGGAGGCCGTGGCCCGCATCCCCGTCGACCCGGCCGAGGGCGTCACCGAGGCCGAGGCGGCCCGGATCGCCGAGGCGGCCTCCCTCCCGCCGGAGACCGCCCCCGTACTCCAGGCGCTGTGGCAGGTCCTCACCGAGGAGGACGCCCTGCTCGTCGAGGTCAACCCGCTCGTCCGCACCACGGACGGCCGGATCCTCGCCCTGGACGGAAAGGTCACCCTGGACGACAACGCGGCCTTCCGCCGGTCCCGTCGGAGCGCGGACACCGCCGACCCGCACGGGGACCCGCTGGAGGCGGCCGCCGCAGCCAAGGGACTCAACTACGTCAAGCTCGACGGCGAGGTCGGCATCATCGGCAACGGCGCGGGACTCGTCATGTCCACCCTCGACGTGGTCGCCGGCTGCGGCGCGCGACCGGCCAACTTCCTCGACATCGGGGGAGGCGCCTCGGCCCGCGTGATGGCCGACGGGCTCACGGTCATCCTCTCCGACCCGTCGGTGAAGTCCGTCTTCGTCAACGTGTTCGGCGGCATCACCGCCTGCGACGCGGTCGCCGACGGAATCGTCCAGGCCCTCGGCTCCGTCCGCCTGACGAAACCCCTGGTCGTCCGTCTCGACGGCAACAACGCGGCGCGCGGACGGGCGATCCTCGACGACCGGGCGCACCCGATGGTCGAGCAGGTCACCACGATGGACGGCGCAGCCGACCGAGCAGCCCGACTCGCCCTGGGAGGGCACTGATCATGGCCATCTTCCTCAGCAAGGAGAGCAAGGTCCTCGTCCAGGGGATGACCGGCGCCGAGGGCATGAAGCACACCCGGCGGATGCTCGCGGCGGGCACCCAGATCGTCGGCGGCGTCAACCCCCGCAAGGCGGGCAGCACCGTGGACCTCGACGACCGTACGGTCCCGGTCTTCGGCTCCGTACGCGACGGCATGGACGCCACCGGCGCCGACGTCAGCGTCGTCTTCGTCCCGCCGCCGTTCGCCCGGGCCGCCGTCGTCGAGGCGGCGGACGCGGGCATCGGCCTGGCCGTGGTCATCACGGAGGGCATCCCGGTCCACGACGCCGTGGCCTTCCACGCCCATGCCAGGGCGCGCGGCACCCGCATCCTGGGGCCCAACTGCCCCGGGGTGATCAGCCCGGGGCAGTCCAACGCGGGCATCATCCCCGCCGACATCGCGACGAAGCCGGGCCCCATCGGCCTGGTCTCCAAGTCGGGCACGCTCACCTACCAGTTGATGCACGAACTCCGCGAGACCGGCTTCTCGACGGCGGTGGGCATCGGCGGCGACCCGGTGATCGGCACGACGCACATCGACTGCCTGACGGCGTTCGAGAACGACCCGGACACCGAACTGATCGTCCTCATCGGCGAGATCGGCGGCGACGCGGAGGAACGCGCCGCCGCCCACATCGCCCGGCACATCACCAAGCCGGTGGTCGGCTACATCGCGGGCTTCACCGCCCCCGAGGGCAAGACGATGGGCCACGCCGGGGCGATCGTCTCGGGATCGAGCGGCACGGCCGCGGCGAAGAAGCAGGCGCTGGAAGCGGTGGGCGTAGCGGTCGGCGCAACGCCCATGGAGACGGCCCGCCTGGCGGAGGCCAGGCTGCGCGGCTGAACCCGAGCCCATCCTTTTCAGCCCGCGGCTCCGCCCCCGTACAGCGCCCGCCCGAGCCCGTCATTCCCAGCCCGTCCGGCGTTTGAGGACCGGGGTCCGGGGCGGAGCCCCGGTTACGGGAAGGGGCGGGCAGGGGAACAGGCCCGCCGCAGGCGCCCACCCCGCCCCCGCCCCCGCACCCCCGCCCGCACCGCGCCACCCACCCGCACCCCGCATCCCCGCCACGCACCCAGAGCGGAGACCCCATGCCCCAGACACCCGCGCAGACCGACACCCCCGCCCTCAAACCCGGCACCGCCTGGCACGACGCCTGGCACCGCTGCCTCACCACCGCCCCCGAGGCGTTCGGCGACGACCGGGCCCGCAACCTCTGGGCCGGCACCTGGCACCGGGACGGCCGCACCCTCCCCGCCACCAGCCCCATCGACGGCACCCCCCTCACCGGCCCGCCCCGCCTCGACGCCCCGGCCGCCCGCCGGGCCGTACGGGCGTCCCTCGACCAGCACCGCGCCTGGCGCCACATCCCGCTCCCCGAACGCCGCGCCCGCGTATCGGCCACCCTCGACGCGCTCACCGAGCACCGCGAACTCCTCGCCCTGCTCCTGGTCTGGGAGATAGGAAAACCCTGGCGCCTGGCGCAGGCCGATGTGGACCGGGCCATCGACGGCGTCCGCTGGTACGTCGACCACAGCGAACGCCTCCTCGCCGGCCGGACCCCGCTCGCGGGCCCCGTCTCCAACATCGCCAGCTGGAACTACCCCATGTCCGTGCTGGTCCACGCGATGCTGGTCCAGGCGCTGGCCGGGAACGCCGTCATCGCCAAGACCCCCACCGACGGGGGCGTCTCCTGTCTCACCCTCGCCTGTGCGCTCGCCGCCCGCGAAGGCGTCCCGCTCACCCTCGTCAGCGGCAGCGGCCGCGAACTCTCCGAGCCGCTCGTCCGGTCGGCCGAGATCGGCTGTGTCTCCTTCGTCGGCGGGAGGGACACCGGCGCCCGCATCGCCACCGCCGTCGCCGACCTCGGCAAGCGGCACATCCTCGAACAGGAGGGCCTCAACACCTGGGGCATCTGGAACCACACGGACTGGCCGTCCCTGACCGCGGTCATCCCGAAGCTCTTCGACTACGGCAAGCAGCGCTGCACCGCCTACCCCCGCTTCGTCGTCCAGCGCACGCTCTTCGCGGAGTTCCTGGCCGCCTACCTCCCCGCCGTACGCTCTCTCCGCACCGGCCACCCCCTCGCGGTGGAGCACCCCTCGGACCCGCTCCCCGAGCTGGACTTCGGGCCCCTGATCAACGCCACCAAGGCCAAGGAACTGCACGACCAGGTCACCGAGGCGATCGACCGCGGGGCCGTCCCCCTCCACCGGGGATCGGCGGCGGACGGCCGCTTCCTCCCCGGCCAGGACACCAGCGCCTACCTCCACCCCGTCACCCTCCTGAACCCGCCCCCGTCCTCCCCGCTCCACCACGCGGAACCCTTCGGCCCGGTCGACACGATCGTCCTCGTCGACACCGAGGCCGAACTCCTCGCCGCCATGAACGCGTCGAACGGAGCCCTGGTCGCCACCCTCTCGACCGACGACCCGGCGACGTACGCACGCCTGGCCCCGCAGATCCGCGCCTTCAAGACGGGCCACGGCAAGCCGCGTTCCCGGGGCGACCGCGAGGAGCTCTTCGGTGGCTTCGGGGCGTCCTGGCGGGGCGCCTTCGTCGGCGGCGAACTGCTCGTACGGGCCGTCACCGAGGGCCCGCCGGGGGAGCGGCCGCCGGGCAACTTCCCCGACTACCACCTCATGCCGCCGATGTGATGGGACGTTGAAGGACCTGTGACGCTCCCTCAAGTCGTCACGGAACACGCATACGATCTTCGTACTACGGCGCCGGTCGCTACCGGCGCCGTGTCAGGGGAAAGACGAACTCGCACACCGTGAGGAAATACTTCGTGAAGAAAACCAAGACGTGGGCGGCGCTCGCCCTGCCTGTCCTGGTCGCCTCGGCCGTACTCACCGCCGCGCCGTCGGCCGGTGCCGCGTCCGCCGACACCCTCGCCGCGCCCGGCGGGGTGAGCACGCAGGCCGCGCTCACCTGCAAGGGATACGGGAAGGGCGGAGTGACCAACGCCCGTACCCCGGTCCACACGGGAGCCGCAGGAAGCGCGTCCGTCACCGGCTACATCGCTGCCGGAAAGACGGTCCACCTGTACTACGAGTGCATCAACTCCGCGGGGAACGTCTGGTACGAGATCACCGGCTATCTCGACACGGACGCGCCCGGGACGCCCAGCAGGGCCCGGTTCATCTACAGCGGATACCTGTAAACCGGAGCCGCGTGAGCAAGCCGTCAGGGGGGCGGTCTCACCCGATCCCCTGACGGTCCGGGCGCAGCGCGAACGCCCGCCCCGCCGCCTCCGGCACCGTGCGCTCCACCGCTTCCACCAGGAGCGCACGGTGCCGGAGCAGCGGCCGCGTCCGCTCCTCGGACGCCAGCCCCAGCAGATCGTCGAGCCCGGCCAGCAGCCGCCGCGTGACCTGGGGGTTCCCGGCGGCGCACCAGCGGATCTCCTCGAACGCGAGGTCCACCAGGTCCGTCCACCCCGGCACCGGCTGGACCAGCCGTACCTCGCCCCGCCGGTCACGGTGGTGCAGGGGCCCCAGCGGCAGACGTACGGCGACGGCGAGGAACTGCACGATCCGGTCCAGGCACTGCACCGCGGTGGTCGGGTCGTTCACCGAGGACGAGAGCGCGCGCAGCGCGATGTCCGACAACTGCCGCAGACCGAAAGCCGGGTCCTGGTACAGGGTGCGCTCGACCCCCACCCGGAGCGTGCGCCGCAGGGCGCGGGCAGCCGGGGCGTCCCCGCCGTGCACGGTCAGCACGGGCGTGCCCGGGACCACGAAATCCCCGACGCGGGGCACCAGCCGCAGGACGACGCCCCCGCGGCGTGCGGCCCGCACGAGCCGTCCCACCGCCACATCCCGCAGCACCCCGGCGTGCTCCCGGTGCACGAGGTACGCCGTGCGGGCACCCGGCGGGGGTTCGTCGTCCGTGCCCGCCGGCTGCCGCGCGAGGGAACGGAGCGACTCGCGGGTGATGTGGTCCAGGACGGGCCCGACCTGCATCAGCCGCAGGGTCGCCGACACATAGGCGACGAACAGCAGCAGACTCAGCCCGACCAGCCCGAGCGTCAGCAGGCTCTGGAGCAGGGGCGCCGACGTCACCCGGCGGGGATCGGGTTCCGGGCCGCCCTCGTACGAGGTCAGCACCAGCAGGGAGAACGCGAAGGTCGCCAGGAACACGGTCAGCGTGAGCTTGCTGATCCTGCTCCGTACGAAGATCCGGACGACGCGCGGGGTGAGCTGCCCGCTCGCCATCTGCACGGCCACCAGCGAGATGCTGAACACGACACCGATGAACGTCATCATCGCGGCACTGACCGTGGTGACGATCGTCCGGGCGTCGCCCGCGAACGTGAGGAGGTCGCCGAGCTCCTCGTACGCCTCCTCCCGCTGGAGGTACATGACGATCCTCGTGTCCAGTTCGGAGAGGACCAGCCACAGCACGACGGCGCCCACGAGACCCGCGGCCGGCGCGAACCAGAAGGTGTCGCGCAGCCGCTCCCGCAGCGAGGCCAGGGCGTGGGGCGGTCGCGGGACGTGCGCACCCGTGCCACGCGGGCCACTCGCGCCGGGCGGACCGCTCGCGCCGCTCCCGCCACTGGACTCGCTCCCGCTCCCGCCGCTCCTGCCGTTCATGCCGCTCATGTCCGGGAAGGTAGCCCGGGAGCACGCCGCGTACGCCGCACGTCACGGAACGTACGCGTGTCGGCGCCGGGTGGGTCCCGGCCGGGCCCGCACCGCACTGACCACCTGAAACGCAGGTGAGAGGCACCCCAAACCCCTGGTATTGTTTTCTTTGTCGCCACGGGGAACACCCCGGAACGACAGACACCTTGTCCGGGTGGCGGAATGGCAGACGCGCTAGCTTGAGGTGCTAGTGCCCTTTATCGGGCGTGGGGGTTCAAGTCCCCCCTCGGACACCAGCGAAGACCCCAGTTCATCTGGGGTCTTTTTGCGTGCCGCGTCGGGCCACGCATCACGATCCGGTCACGTCCCCCGGGTGTGGGGTTGTTTTCCGCCATGTAATCGATTCCAATCATGCGTGTAATCGATTCCACGGCTACTTCCGCTGGTTTCGAGGCTCACGGAAACCACAAGGAGGTGGTCCGGAAATGGCGAGCATCAAGGATGTCGCGGCCCAGGCAGGAGTCTCTGTCGCCACGGTCTCCCGTGTCCTCAACAGCCATCCCTCCGTCAGCCCGGACGCACGCAGACGCGTCCTCGCCGCCGTCGACGCCCTCGGCTACCGGCCCAACGCCGTGGCCCGCTCGCTGCGCACGGACCAGACCCGCACGCTCGGCCTCGTCATCAGCGACGTACTCAACCCGTACTTCACCGCGCTGGCCCGCTCCGTCGAGGAGGAGGCCCGCGGCCTCGGCTACAGCGTGATCATCGGCAACGCCGACGAGCGGCTCGAACAGCAGGACCACCACGTCCGTACGCTCCTGGACCGCAGGATCGACGGACTCCTGGTGTCGCCCGCCGACGGCGAGTCCCCGCTGCTGCTGGACGTCGCGCGCACCGGGACCCCGATGGTCTTCGTCGACCGCTGGATCCCCGGGGTGGACATCCCCGTCGTACGCGCCGACGGCCACCGGGCCATCCAGGACCTGGTCGCCCATCTGTACGCGCTCGGCCACCGCCGGCTCGCCATCATCGCCGGACCGGCCGCCACCACCACCGGCAACGAACGCGTCGAGGCCTTCCGCGAAGCGATGCGCGCCCATGGACTCGCCCTCCCCGACGCCTACATCGGGCAGGGCGACTTCCAGGCCGACAGCGGCCGCCGCGCCACCGAACGCTTCCTGGCGCTGCCCGACCCGCCCCAGATCGTGTTCGCCGCCGACAACCTCATGGCGCTCGGCGCCCTGGACGCCATCCGCGCACGCGGCCTGCGCGTCCCCGAGGACATCGGCATCGCGGCCTTCGACGACATCCCGTGGTTCGTCCACACCGGTCCGCCGATCACCGCGATCGCCCAGCCCACGGGCGACCTCGGCCGTGCCGCCGTACGCGCGCTGATCGACATCGTCGAAGGCCGCCCCCCGCAGTCCGTCACCCTGCCCGCCCGCCTCGTCGTACGCAGCTCCTGCGGCGAGCGCACCTCCACCCCCGGGAGCAACGAGTGAGCGAATCAGTCGAGTTGCTGCGCATCGAAGGCGTACGCAAGACCTTCCCCGGCGTCGTCGCCCTGGACAGTGTCGACTTCGACCTCCGCAGCGGAGAGGTGCACGTCCTGCTCGGTGAGAACGGCGCGGGCAAGAGCACCCTCATCAAGATGCTCTCCGGCGCCTACCGCCCGGACCGCGGCCGGATCTTCGCCGGTGGCGAGGAAGTGCGCATCCACGGCGCGCAGGACGCGGAGAAGCTCGGGATCGCCACGATCTACCAGGAGTTCAACCTCGTCCCCGATCTGACGGTCGCCGAGAACATCTTCCTCGGCCGCCAGCCCCGGCGCCTCGGCATGATCGACCGCCGGCGCATGGAGGCCGACGCCGAGGTGCTGCTGCGCCGGGTCGGCCTGCACATCTCACCCAGGGTCAGGGTCCGTGACCTGGGCATCGCCCGGCTGCAGATGGTCGAGATCGCGAAGGCGCTGAGCCTGGACGCACGCGTCCTGATCATGGACGAGCCGACCGCCGTCCTCACCTCCGAGGAGGTCGACAAGCTCTTCGGGATCGTGCGGCAGCTGCGCGCCGACGGCGTCGGCGTCGTCTTCATCACCCACCACCTCGACGAGATCGCGGCCCTCGGGGACCGTGTCACCGTCCTGCGCGACGGCCGCAGCATCGACCAGGTGCCCGCCTCGACGCCCGAGGCGGAACTGGTCCAGCTCATGGTCGGCCGCAGCATCGACCAGCAGTATCCGCGCGAACGCCCGGAGACCGGACCGTCGTTGCTCTCCGTACGGGGACTCACCCGCGACGGGGTGTTCCACGACATCAGCTTCGACGTGAAGGCCGGTGAGGTCGTCGGTCTCGCCGGACTCGTCGGCGCCGGACGCACCGAGGTCGCCCGCGCCGTCTTCGGCGCGGACCCCTACGACGCCGGGACCGTCGAGGTGAGCGGCGAGCGGCTGGGCAAGCACGACGTGACCGCCGCCATGGGCGCCGGGATCGGGCTCGTCCCCGAGGACCGCAAGGGCCAGGGCCTCGTGCTCGACGCCTCCGTCCAGGAGAACCTCGGCCTGGTCACCCTCCGTTCGGCGACCCGCTCCGGGCTCGTCGACGTCAAGGCGCAGCGCACCGCCGCCGCCCGGATCGCCGAGCAGCTCGGCGTACGGATGGCGGGCCTCGGCCAGCACGTCCGCACCCTGTCCGGCGGCAACCAGCAGAAGGTCGTCATCGGGAAGTGGCTCCTGGCCGACACCCGGGTGCTGATCCTCGACGAGCCGACACGCGGCATCGACGTCGGCGCCAAGGTCGAGATCTACCAGCTCATCAACGAGCTGACGGCCTCCGGACACGCCGTCCTGATGATCTCCAGCGACCTGCCCGAGGTCCTCGGCATGAGCGACCGGGTCCTGGTCATGGCCCAGGGCCGTATCGCCGGAGAGCTCCCCGCCCACGAAGCCACCCAGGACGCCGTGATGGCACTCGCCGTCAGCGGCGCCCCCGTGATCGACCCCGACCAGCACGCAGAGAACGCAGAGGAGAGCCCCCGTGGCCACTGACACGCATCCGAGCAAGACGGGCGCGGGCGGCGCCGGACACACCCTCCGCCGCCTCCTGCTCGACAACGGCGCGCTCAGCGCCCTGGTCGTCCTCCTGGTGGCGATGTCGCTGCTCTCGGGCGACTTCCTCACCACCCAGAACCTGCTGAACGTCGGTGTCCAGGCCGCGGTGACCGCGATCCTCGCGTTCGGTGTCACCTTCGTCATCGTCTCGGCCGGCATCGACCTCTCCGTCGGCTCGGTCGCCGCGCTCTCCGCCACCGTCCTCGCGTGGTCGGCGACCTCGGCGGGGGTACCCGTCTGGCTGGCGGTCATCATCGCCGTGGCCACCGGCATCGCCTGCGGCTTCGTCAGCGGCGCCCTCGTCGCGTACGGCAAGCTGCCCTCGTTCATCGCGACCCTGGCCATGCTGTCGGTGGCCCGGGGCCTGTCCCTGGTCATCTCCCAGGGCCGGCCGATCCCCTTCCCCGACTCCGTCTCCGTGCTCGGTGACACGCTCGGCGGCTGGCTGCCCGTCCCGGTGCTCGTGATGATCGCGATGGGCCTGATAGCGGCCCTCATCCTGGGCCGCACCTACATCGGCCGCTCCATGTACGCGATCGGGGGCAACGAGGAGGCGGCCCGGCTCTCCGGACTGCGCGTCAAGAAGCAGAAGCTCGCCATCTACGCCCTCTCCGGTCTCTTCGCCGCCGTGGCCGGCATCGTCCTCGCCTCGCGTCTCGTCTCCGCGCAGCCGCAGGCGGCCCAGGGGTACGAGCTCGACGCGATCGCCGCGGTCGTCATCGGCGGCGCCAGCCTCGCCGGCGGCGTCGGCAAGGCGTCCGGCACCCTCATCGGCGCGCTGATCCTCGCCGTGCTGCGCAACGGCCTCAACCTCCTCTCGGTGTCCGCCTTCTGGCAGCAGGTCGTCATCGGTGTCGTCATCGCTCTCGCGGTGCTGCTGGACACCCTGCGCCGCAAGGCCGGCTCCGGTGCCGCGTCCGCCGGCGGTTCCTCCGCCGCACCGGGATCACCCGGGAAGGGCCGCAAGGGCGCGATGCAGGTCGGCATCGCGGTCGTCTGCGTGGCCGCCGTCATCGCCGCCGTGACCTTCTTCAAGTCCGGTTCCTCCGGCACCACCACCAAGGTGGGCATGTCGCTCTCCACCCTGAACAACCCCTTCTTCGTCCAGATGAAGGAGGGCGCGCAGAAGGAGGCGAAGGCGGCCGGCATCGACCTGACCGTCACCGACGCCCAGAACGACGCCTCGCAACAGGCCAACCAGCTGGAGAACTTCACCAGTTCCGGGGTGGACTCCGTCATCGTCAACCCGGTGGACTCCGACGCCGTCGGCCCCGGCGTCCGCAACGCGAACAAGGCCGGCATCCCGGTCGTCGCCGCCGACCGCGGTGTCAACAAGGCGAAGACGTCGACGCTCGTCGCCTCCGACAACGTGGCGGGCGGCAAGCTCGCCGCGAAGACCCTGGCCGACCGGCTCGGCGGCAAGGGCAGCATCATCGTCCTCCAGGGCACCGCGGGCACCTCCGCCAGCCGTGAGCGCGGCGCCGGCTTCGCCGCGGGCCTCAAGGCGTACCCGGGGATCAAGGTCGTGGCGACCCAGCCGGCCGACTTCGACCGCACCAAGGGCCTGGACGTCATGACCAACCTGCTCCAGTCCCACCCCGGCATCAACGGCGTCTTCGCCGAGAACGACGAGATGGCGCTCGGCGCGGTCAAGGCGCTGGGCAGCAAGGCCGGCAAGTCCGTCCCGGTCGTCGGCTTCGACGGGACCCCCGACGGCCTCACCGCGGTCGAGGCGGGCACCCTGTACGCCTCCGTGGCCCAGCAGCCCGGGGAACTGGGGAGGATCGCCGTGCAGAACGCGATCAAGGCCGCCGACGGCAAGAAGATCGCCGACATGGTGAAGGTGCCGGTCAAGGTCGTCACCCGGCAGAACGTCGCCGACTTCTCCTGATCACGAAAGGCGCCATCCCGATGCAGAAGAACGAGGGCTCCGCACCCTTCCCGCACGACCTCCTGGTCGTCGGTTCGGCCAACGCCGACCTGGTCGTCGGTGTGGACCGCCGCCCGGGACCCGGGGAGACGGTGCTCGGCTCCGACCTCGTCGTCCACCCCGGCGGCAAGGGCGCCAACCAGGCGGTCGCCGCCGCCCGCCTCGGTGCCCGTACGGCACTGCTGGCCCGGGTCGGCGACGACGCCCACGGCCGGCTGCTGCGCGCCTCGCAGCAGGACGCGGGGGTCGACACCGGCGGGGTCCTCGTCGGAGGGGCGCCCACCGGCGTCGCCCTCATCACCGTCGACCCCTCGGGGGACAACAGCATCGTCGTGTCCCCGGGCGCCAACGCCCGGCTGACCCCCGGGGACATCAGGGCCGCGGCGCCCCTTCTCGCCTCGGCCCGCGTGGTCTCCGTACAGCTGGAGATCCCGCTGGACACCGTCGCGGAAACGGCGCGCTCCCTCGCGCCGGGGACGCGGCTGGTCCTCAACCCGTCCCCGCCCGCGCCGCTGCCCGACGAGGTGCTGGCCGCCTGCGACCCGCTGGTCGTCAACGAGCACGAGGCGCGCTTCATCCTCGGGGAGAGCGCGGGCTCCACACCGGAGTCCTGGGCGCGGGGGCTCACCGCCCTCGGCCCGCGCTCGGTGGTGATCACCCTGGGCGCGGACGGCGCGCTGGTCTCGGACACCCGGGGCGGCGACCCCGTACGGGTGCCGAGCCCCCGGGTCGACGCCGTGGACACCACGGGCGCGGGCGACGCGTTCACCGCCGCCCTCGCCTGGCGGCTCGGCCTGGGCGATGACCTCACCGAGGCGGCCGGGTACGCCGTACGGGTCGGCGCGGCCGCCGTCACCAAGGAGGGCGCGCAGGCGTCCTTCCCGACCGCGGAGGAGGTCGCCGCGCTGTGAAGAAGTCAGGGATCCTGAACCGCCACCTCGCCGGGGCACTGGCCGAACTCGGCCACGGCGACGGCGTCCTGATCTGCGATGTGGGCATGCCCGTCCCGCCGGGCCCCCGGGTGGTCGACCTGGCCTTCCGGGCGGGCGTCCCCTCGTTCGCCGAGGTCCTGCAGGGACTGCTGGACGAACTGGTCGTCGAGGGCGCGACGGCGGCCGAGGAGATACGCGAGGCCAACCCGGAGGCCGCCCGCCTCCTGACCGGCCTCCCCGGCCTCACGCACGTCCCCCACGAACAGCTGAAGGCGCTCACCGCCTCCGCACGCCTGGTCGTACGCACGGGGGAGGCCAGGCCGTACGCCAACGTCCTGCTGAGGTGCGGCGTCTTCTTCTGACGCCGCACCGCGCGGGCGGACGGCCGCCCGGCCGGTCCTGGGACGCGCCGCTCAGGCGGTGGCCCGCAGACGGTCGTGCGCCCACTCCTCGAAGCGGGTCACATCGAGGCCCAGCTCACGGGCGAACCGCGGCCTGGCGGGCTGGCCGAACGCCTCCATGAACGCGTGTGTGGCGCCCATGTCCCCCATGCCGGCGGCGCGGGCCTGCTCCTCCGTCATGTCCGGTGCCGACAGCGGGACCCCCAGGGCGCGGGAGAGGATCTCGGCGATCTCGGTCATGGTCAGGTGGTCGCCGGCGAGTTCCAGCTCCACCCGGTGGAACGCGGCGGGCGCCGACAGGGCGGCCGCCGCGGCCCGGCCCACGTCCCCGGCCGCCACGAGCGCCAGTCGCGTGCCCGGTTTCACGACGGTGACCAGACCGCCCTCGACGCCCCTGGGGAAGTAGAAGCGCATGGACGGCTCGAAGTTCTCCATGAAGAACGACGGCTTGAGCAACGTCCAGTACGGGAAGCCGGTCTCGCGCAGCCGGTCCTGGATCGCGGCCTTCGTGCCGAGCGGGGCCTCCATGACCGCCCACCGGCCCTCGGCCCATCCCGGGGCCTCGACGTGCTGCCCCACGCCGCTGGTCGAGGACTGGACGAACTGCTCCACACCGGCCGCCCTCGCGGCAGCCATGAGGTTCTCCGCCTGGCGCACCTCACCGGCGAAGTCGAACCCCTTCCCGGTGTAGGCGGGCATCTGCACGGAGAAGACGGCCCGGACGCCGTCCACGGCCGCTTCCAGGGTCGACGGTTCGGTGAGATCGCCGACGCACAACCGGGCGCCGAGTGCCTCGACGGCCCGTGCGCGGGGGGTGTCCGGGTCACGCACCAGAGCGCGCACCGGCGTTCCCTCCGCGAGCAGCGCACGGGCGGTGGCGCCGCCCTGGCGGCCGGTGGCACCGGTGACGAGAACCGGTGAAGCGGCAGCGGTCATGAGTGAACTCCTCGATGGTCACGGCACAGAAACGGCGGGGCCCGCCGTTTAGGTTTCGCTACAATACGGCGGGGCCCGCCACTTATCAACGCAGGGGAGAACATGACCGGCCAGCGCTCGGACGCCCGCCGCAACTACGCGCAGATCCTCGCCGTGGCCGAGGCGGAGGTGGCGGCCCGGGGAGCCCAGGCCTCCCTGGAGCGGATCGCCCGTGTCGCAGGCGTCGGATCGGCCACCGTGCGGCGCCACTTCCCCACCCGCAAAGCCCTGCTCGACGCCGTCTTCAAGCAGCGTGTCCAGGCCCTGTGCGAGCGCGCCCGTACGCTCCACGACGAGCACGACAGCCGCACCGCACTGGTGGAGTGGCTGCGTGAACTCCTCGCCTACTCGGTCGCCGCGCGCGGCCTGGCGGACGCCCTGTCCTACGAGCCCCTCCAGGACGGCGCCACCCAGGACTCCTGCGCGGCGGTCATCGGGGCTGCAGGCGCCTCCCTGCTGAGCAGGGCCGTCGAGGACCGGGCCGTCCGGGCCGACATCACCGTCGACGACCTGCTCACCCTGGTCGTCGGAATCGCCCTGGCCACGGAGAACTACACCGATCCGAAGGCGCGGGCGGACCGCGCCTTCCGGCTCGTCGTCGCGGGCCTCGGCGCCGGCGCGACCTGAGCGTTCGCCGCCCCGCCGTCACAGGCGCACGGTAAGGTCGCTGCCGTGACTGCCGGGTGGGCCATGGGCCATCTACGAGAGAGCAGCCCGGCTGCCGCGTGAGCCCGTGGCGGGCGCGAGCCCCGCCACCCCGTCGTGTTCTCCCGCCCGGCGCCCCAACGGCGCCCCCTCCCAGCGGAATCCACGACATGGAGACGTACCCGACATGCCTCACACCCAGCAGCACCGACCCGACTCCCGGCAGGGCGTCGACGTCGTCCAGCTCGACCACCACGCCGTCCACGCCAAGGACCGCGGCCTCGCGGCCGAGTTCATCGCCACCGTCCTGGGCCTGGAGGTCGGCTCCCCGTTCGGGCCGTTCCTCCCCGTCGACCTGGGCAACGGCGTGACGCTCGACTACTACGAACTGCGGGACGAGCCCGTGCAGTCGCAGCACTACGCCTTCCTCGTCCCCGACGCCCAGTTCGACACCATGACCGCCCGGCTCCGCGCGCTCGGCGTCACCTACTACGCCGACCCCCACCACACCGAACCCGGGCAGATCAACCGCCTGTTCGGCGGCCGCGGCGCGTACTTCCTGGACCCGGACGGCCACAACATGGAGATCATGACCCGGCCCTACGCCCGGCCCAGGTAGCCCTCCCGGGTCATACGTCCATGAGCCCGTCCACCAGCACGGCCAGAGCCGAGGCGAGCGCGTCGAGCCCCGGGCCGTACGGGCCGCCCGGCTCGGTCATGTAGAGGTCCCGCCGGATCTCGATCATCAGCGCGGTGACCCGCCGGTCCGTCCCGTAGTGCTTCAGCGGCACGTACGTACCGGGGAACGGGCTGTTCAGCCCCGTGCCGCCGAATCCGGCGAACGCCGCCTCCGCCAGGGCCGAAAGCCCGGGCGGGGTGTGGAAACCGTCCGTGCCCAGACACACCGGAGGGCGCGGGCCGGTGCCGTGCAGCTCGTACGGGAGCGCGGTGGCCGGGTAGGAGTGCACGTCGACGACGACGGCACGCCCCGTGGTGGCGAGCCGTTCGTCGACGGCGGCGGTCATCGCCCGGGCGTACGGGTGGAAGTAACGGTCGAGCAGCGGCTCCGGGTCCGCCCCGGGCGGCCGGAGCCGCTCCCGGTGGGTGGTGCGGGTGTACACCGCGCCCATGCCGACGGCCAGCATCTCCTCCCGCTCGTCGGGGAACCGCTCGGGGTCGACGACCAGCCGTGACAGGCCGTTGACGAACCTCCACGGGGTCACCGCGCAGGCCGCGGACGCCCGGGCGGCCAGAACGGCGGTGTGGGCGTCCGTGATGTGGTCGAGTTCCCCGGCCAGTTCCCCGTCGTCGAGCACGATGCCCTCCCGTACGTCTCCCGGGACGACCCGGGAGGAGTGCGGGACGTGCAGCAGCACCGGCGACCCGGGGGCGCCCGGCAGGAGGTGGAACGGCGGCGGCTCGGGGCTCAGGAGTCGCTCCAGGTGCGCGCGAGGGGCGGGGGAGGGTGCGGCGGCCGGGCGGCTCGGTTGCCACCCCGTCGCCCCACGGTACCCGCAGGTCAGCCGGCCCAGACCTCGGCGTCGTCGGCCGGGACGGTGGTGGCGAGCTTCAGCTCCTTGCGGGCGGCGACCGTCCTGTTCGGGTCGATGCCGGTGAAGCCCAAGTCGTAGGCGACGTAGAAATCGTCCGTGGTTCCGGCGGAGGCGGCGTCCTTCCAGGCTTCCGCGGCCTCGTCCAGCTGCGCGCGGAGCTTGACGGTCTGCGGCTGTTGCACGTCCTTCAGGGCGGCCACGTGGGAGACCAGTGCGGCGGACACGGCCTCGGCCTGCTTCTTGTAGCCGGGCAGATCGTCCTCGATCTGGTCCTTCTCGGGCTGGTTGTCCCACAGCGCCTCGTACACCGCGTTGGCCCCCTTCAGGTAGGTGAGCTGATCGGTGTTCAGGGACGTGCTCCGGAGCGAGCCGGAGAACGTGCCCGACTCCTTGGCGTACGTGCAGCTCACGGACCGGTCGCCGGTCTTCCAGCTGTCGGCGGTGGGGTAGTAGAGGAAGAGGCCGACGCCCTCGGGAACCGCCCAGGTGTCGGATATGAACTTCAGGGACTCCGCCGGGCACCGCTTCTCGGCGATCTTCGACGCCCCGTCGTCACCGGGGTACTCCGACTCGCCCTCGATGGTGAACTCGCCGACGACCTGGCCCTTGTGCGCTTCCCCGCACGGCACGATCTCGACGCTGAACGCCTCGGTGTCGGTCGCCGCGCCGTTCGGGTTGTAGCAGTCTCCCGGGGTGAGGGAGAAGACCGATCGCTGCCGGGCCACCTTCTTGGCACCGTCGATGGCGTCGGCGCAGCCCACCGCGCCGATCGCGAGAAGGGCGACGGCGGCGGACATGCCGCGCGCTGAACGGGACGTGACACCGAGAAACATGACGTGGGCATCCTCAAACGGAAGTACTGTGAACAGGTGTGCGCATCGTATGGCATAAAGGTGACGCCTCTGTGTGCACCCTGTGCCCGGACCTGGGCGGCACCGCCCGCGCACCCGCCACCGGCCCGACAAGGGCCGTCATCCACTTCGTCGACCGGGCCGCAGCGCCGGATTCGGAGCACCCATGAGAACCCTCCAGACCGTGACCCTCCTCGCCTCGACGGTCGGAGCGGCCCTGATGGCAGGGCTGTTCTGCGCCTTCTCCTACGCCGTCATGCCGGGCCTCGCCCGCGGCGACGACCGGGCCTTCGTCCAGACCATGCAGCACATCAACCGGACCATCATCAACGGCTGGTTCCTCACGCCCTTCCTGCTGCCCCTGCCGCTGCTGATCCTGGCCGTCGTCCTCGCCGTACGGGGTCACAGCCCGGGGGCACTGCCCTGGATCATCGCGGCGCTGGTCCTCTACGCCGCGGCGTTCCTCGTCACCGGGACGCAGAACGTCCCGCTCAACGACGTCCTGGACACGGTGCCCCTCGACTCGGCACCCGACCGGCTCCGGGAGGCGCGTGCCGCGTTCGAGGACCGCTGGACCACCTGGAACACCGTCCGCGCCGTCCTCCACACCGGGTCACTCGGCGCGCTGCTGTGGGCGCTCCACCTGCACAGCGCCGGCGCACGGGAGCTGAGTTCCTAGAGGCCGTGCCAGGCCGCGATGACGACCGCCGGCCTCGCCGGGGGCGGGTGAGATCTGGGGGGAATCCCCCAGGGGACCCGCGTGACCCCCTGCGCCCCTCTCTCGTTGACCAAGGCCGCGCCACCCCGCCCCGCGGCCCCGGCGAGGAGAGGAGCGGCCCGTGCACGACTGCCCGCCACTGGACCGCGCGCAGAAGGACCCGACCACCCCCGCCGCCCCGCCCGGCCGGTGGCCATCAGGTCCGCTGCCGTGGCTGACGGCGGTCGCCGTGCTCTTCACCGCCGTACAACTCGCCTACGTCGTACCGGGTTCAGGTCTCTCCTGGGACGAGACCGTCTACGTCAGCCAGGTCGGCGGCAACGCTCCTCCGGCCTACTTCAGTGCTCCCCGCGCCCGCGGGATCTCCTACCTCGTCGCCCCCGCCGCCGCGCTCACGACATCCACCACCGCGCTGCGGGTCTACCTCGCGCTGCTCTCCGCCGCCGCACTGCTCGGCGCCCTGTGGGTGTGGCGGAAGATGCTGCCCGCCCCCGTCCTCGTGGGCGCGGGCGCGCTGTTCGCCGGCCTGTGGCCCACCCTGTTCTACGGGCCGGCCGCCATGCCCAACCTCTGGTGCGCCCTGGGCGCCCTGGCCGCCACCGGCTGGGCCGTGAGGGCCGTGCGCGGCGACACCGGGCCGGTCGCGACGGCCGGAGCGGGGGCCGCCGTGGCGCTGGTCGCCCTGATGCGCCCCGCCGACGGTTTCTGGCTCGCCCTCCCGTTGGCCCTGGCCGCCGTCCTCGTCCCCGGCCGGCGCCGGCCGCGCCTGTGCGCCGCGCTCGCCGGAGGCCTCGCGGCCGGCTGCGCACCCTGGACGGCCGAGGCGTACGCCCATTACGGGGGCCTCGCCGCACGGCTCCACCGGGCCGGTGAGATCCAGGGCGGCCTCGGCTGGAACATCGCCGTCGACGACCATCTGCGCGCGCTCGCCGGCCGGACCCTGTGCCGTCCCTGCGACATCGGCTGGGAGAGCCCCGGCACCGCCGTCTGGTGGGTGGCGCTCCCCCTTCTCGCGGCGGGCGGGATCCTGGCGGCCCGGCGCGCCGGCCGGGGGGCCACGGCACTGCTGGCGACGGCGACCGGGGTCTCGACGGCCGTTCCGTACCTCTTCCTGGTCGGGTACGCCGCGCCCCGCTTCCTGCTCCCCGCCTACGCGTTGCTGGCCGTCCCGGTCGCCGAGTACGTGGTGCACCTCTTCGCCCGCGCCCGTCGTGCCCGACGCCCGGTGGGTCTCGCCGCGCTGACGCTGGCCCTCGCGGCCCATCTCACCGTCCAGCTCTCCGTGCTCAGCCACGCGGTCCGCGTCAGCCACGCCACCACCACGGAGTTCGCGGCGGTCGCCGGGGAGCTGAACCGGCTGGGTGTACGCCCGCCCTGTGTGGTCAGCGGCGACCACGCCGTGCCGATCGCCTACTACGCAGGCTGCGTCTCACGCCAGACCACGGGGCACGACGCGAGCATCACTCCCGAAGCGCTCCAGGCCCTCGCGCGCCGCATGCCGACAGCCGTCCTGACGGCCGACGGCGAGGTGCCGCCCCCGGCCACCGGCGGCGCACGCCTCGTCCCTCTGCCGGCAGGCCGTGGCACGGGCCCCCACCGGACGTACCTGCTGCCGGGCGCCGCCACCGCGACGACGACGACGGCCGCCGGACGACAATCCGGCTGACCCGGCCGCTCAACTCGCCTATCGTCGACGTGTTTCCCGCCGGGAAGCCATGTCACGACGTGGAGGACGACTGTGCGATATCGCGAACTGGGGCGGAGCGGACTCAGGGTGTCCGAGATCGGGTACGGCGCCTGGGGCATCGGTGAGTCGAGCTGGGTCGGTGCCACCGAGGACGAGTCCGTACGCGCCCTGAACCGGGCCGTGGACCTCGGGGTGAACTTCATCGACACGGCGCGGGGCTACGGGGAGAGCGAGCGCATCGTCGGCCGGGTCGTCCGCGAACGCGCCGGAGACGACATCCTGGTCGCGACCAAGGTGCCGCCGAAGAACAGGACATGGCCGGCACCCGACGGGGTGGACCCGGACGACGCGTTCCCCGGCGACCACATCCGTACGAGCCTGGAGACCAGCCTCGGCGCCTCCGGCCTCGACCACTTCGACGTCCTGCAGTTCCACGTCTGGAACGACGAATGGGTCGGCCGGGGGGACTGGCTGGAGACCGTCGCCGGCCTCAAACAGGAGGGAAAGATCCGCCTGTTCGGCGTCTCCGTCAACGACCACCAGCCCGAGACCGCCCTCGCGCTGGTCCGCAGCGGTGTCGTCGACAGCGTGCAGGTCATCTACAACGTCTTCGACCAGTCGCCCGCCGACGCGCTGCTGCCCGCCTGCGAGGAGCACGGCGTCGGCGTCATCGTGCGGGTGGCGCTGGACGAGGGCGGCCTCACCGGGCGGATCACCGCCGGCACGACCTTCCCCGAGGGCGACTGGCGCAACCGCTACTTCCGCGACGACCGGCCCGCCCAGGTCGAGCAGCGGGTGGCCGCGATCGTCGCCGACCTCGGCATCGCCCCCGACGAGATCGCCGAGAACGCGCTCCGGTTCGTGCTCAGTTCACCCGCGGTCTCCACGGTCATCCCCGGCATGCGCTCCGTGCGCAACGTCGAGCGGAACACCGCGCTGAGCGACGGCCGCACCCTCACCGCCGACCAGCTGGCGATCCTCGCCAAGCACCGGTGGCAACGCGACTTCTACGCCTGACGCGCCGGGGGAGAGGGGCCGACCGCACTGCGGACCCGGCCCGTCTCCCCGGACACGCCCGGGTGGTTCAGGAGGCGCCGGTGGCCGGCTCCCGCGCGGCCGTGATCGGCCGGATCAGCGCCCCGACGCGGTGGAGGTGGTCGCGGTAGTCCTCCGCGTGCAGGGCCAGGGAGCGGTCCAGGCGCGCCGCGTTGAAGAAGATCTCCTCGTGCTCCAGCACCCCCGGGTCCACGACGAGTTCGAGATCCGGATGGAAGCTGAACGGCAGGATCGTGCCGCTGACGCTCCCGGACAGCGCCTCGGCCCTGTCCGCCGACGCGAACGACACGTAACTGCCCTCGGCCAGGGCCTTCAGCCCCGGCAGGTCGACCCGGGCGTCACCGGGGACGACCGCGAGGAAGTACCGCTTGGTGCGCTTGCCCGTCTTGACCATGACGACGAGACACTTGGCTCCCTGCGCCACCGGATGGCCCCGGTAGCGGCTGACCTCCTCGGTACGCCCCTCCGGGGCGTGGTCGATGACGCGGTAGCGGGCGCCGCTCCCGTCGAGCAGCGAGATGAGGCGCTGATACGCGGCGTCGCCGCCGGGGGCGTCCGCGAGCTCCTGCGGAACGGACACAGACTGTTCGGGCACGTGTACCAATCCTCTGTCGGACAACTGCTGGACCTCGGTGGTGTGTTGTCGGCACGACGATAGAGCCCGGGGCCCCCGCGTGACAGCCGCTCAGGAGGCCGCCCCGCCTCGACGTGGCGACCCCCGCCGCCGGCGCTCCGGGCGGTGCCGACCACGGGGCGCCCCCGGTCTTCGGCCGTTCCACCGGGGGAACGCGACCGGAACCGGCCGCCGCCTGAGGGCTCTTGGCAGGTCTCCGCCGGGAACCCGCGCGCACGTGCCACCCGGGAGGGGGAGAGCCGCTGTTACGCCTTACGGGCGACGGCGCACCACATCGGCAGGGTGTCGTCCGGGGTGTCGGACGGTCCCGGGCGCCAGCGGGTGAGGGTGACCACGCCCGGCTCCAGGATCTCCAGCCCCTCGAGGAAGCGTTCCACCTCCTTCCGCGTACGCGGTGTGGCGGAAGCGTGGTCGGCGGCACGCTCGTTGTAGATCCGCATGGATTCCGCGACCTCGGGGGCGGTGACATCGGCGGCCGGGTGGGACAGGACCAGATGGCTGCCCGGCGCGAGGCGGTCCAGCAGGCGGCGGGTGATGTCCCACGGGTCCTCGGCGTCCTTGATGTACTGCAGGATCGCCACCAGCATCAGGCCGACCGGCCGGTCCAGATCGAGGGTCCGCGAGGCCGATTCGAGAATGGTGTCGACATCCCGCGCGTCCGCCTGGACGTAGTCCGTCCGCCCCTCGGCGCCGCTGACCAGCAGTGCCCTCGCATGGGTCAGGACGATCGGGTCGTTGTCGACATACACGACACGGGACTCCGGGGCCGCCTGCTGGGCCACCTCGTGGGTGTTCCCCGCAGCGGGGATGCCCGTGCCCACGTCGAGGAACTGGCGGACCCCGGCCGTCGTGAGGACACGTACGGCGCGGCCGAGGAAGGCGCGGTTGGCGCGGACCGACGGCACGATGGTCGGGTTCGCCGCCGCGGCGAGCTCGGCCGCCTCCTGGTCCACCGGATAGTGGTCCTTGCCGCCCAGCCACGCGTTGTAGACGCGGGCGGGATGCGCGTTCGTGGGATGGGGGGTGGGCAGCGGGTATGCGTTCATCGTTCGTCACCTCGTGCGGCCGAAACGTCCCGGTCGGGCTCGTGTCGGGCCACCGTACCCCGGTGATTCCCGCTGGTCACCGCCCGATCGCCGCCCGGGCACCGCACGTTGGGCCCGCCCGCCCCGGGCCGGCGCCTCACTCGCGCGTACGGGGGCGATGCCGGGCGTGCGGACACGCCGCGCGTCTGCCGTAGGCTGATCCGCCGATCAACTGTGGGGGTCCCTGTGCGTGCGATATCGACTGCCGTGACGACGGTACTGACCGGCCTGCTGCTCGGGGCAGCCGTCACCGGCTGCGCGGGCGGGGAGGAGAAGGAGCTCTCCGCCGACGAGCTGCTGGACGAGGCGCACGCCACCATGAACGCGCTCAGGACCGTGACCATCGCGGCGTCGACCACCGCGGCAGGCGGCACCAGTTACTCCAGCCGGCAGACCACCGACCTCAAGGGCCGGTGCACGAACAGGATCACCTGGACCGGAAAGGGCACCCTCGAACAGATCCGGATCGGTGACACGGACTACGTGCGGCCCGACCGCGCCTATCTGGAGCAGTGGTCCGGCCGGAAGGCCGCCGAGGCGGAGAAGCAGGACCGCTGGATCAGGACCCCGGCCGCCAACGCGAAGCCGGGGGACGGACTGGTCGACTGCACCTGGCCGTTCAGCGCCTTCGGGACCGCCGTCAAGGGCGAACGGACCCGGATCGGCGGCCGCGCGGCCGTCCCCCTGAAGGTGACCGACAAGGGCGACGGAGAGAACACGGCCAAGGGTGTCTACACCTTCTACGTCGCCGCCGAAGGCAAGCCGTACCTCCTCCGCGTCGCCTACAAGGGCACCGACTACCGCAGCACCACCGATTTCAGCGCCTTCGACGAGCCGTTGACCGTGCGGGCCCCGGCCGACGGTGACGTACTGGACGCCGCCGACGCCGGCTGAGCGGCCCGGGCCGCCGTGCGCCTCACCGCGCAGGCCCCAAGGGGTGCGGCCGACAAGCCGGTTCAGTACGCCGGTGAGCCGACGCGGGTCTCGGCCACGGCGGTCGGCCTGACCAGCCGGTGCTGCACCAGGCAGGCCACCACGAGTGTCGCGCCGAGCACCGGCCAGGCGACCGGGCCCAGGCCGACGGCGGTTCCGACGACGACGGGGCCGAGGCTGCGCTGCGCGGACTGCGCCAGCCCGTGCACCCCGAGGTAGGCGCCCTGCGCCTCGCCGGGCGCCAGGGCGATGGACAGTTCCCAGGACGCGATCGAGTGCAGGATCTCGGCGAGCGTGAAGGCGACGGCCGCGAGCACCACGGCGCCGGTGGCGAACCAGCGCCCGCCGCCGGCCGAGGCGGCGAGTGCCACCCCGCCCGTCAGCAGGGCCGCGCCGATCGGGACCAGCAGACGGCGGGCGGCCGCCCTCGTCTCGCCGAAGCGGGACAACGGGACCTGGAGCGCGATGACCAGCACGCTGTTGAGGACGAGGACCAGCGGTGCCAGCCCGACCGGCGCGTCGGTGGCGTGGACGATCCACAGGGGGAACCCGACCTGGAGGATGCTGTCGTCCAGGAACAGCCAGATCTCCGACCCGGTGAACGCCAGATAGCGGCGGTCCCGCCAGGGCGTCGCCGCCCTGGCCGGGGCGCCCGAAGGACCGGACGGGGTAAGGGAAGCGCCGGCGGGGGAGGACTGCCCCGCGACGACGCGGCTGGGGGCCGGCGGCTCCGCGCACCGCAGGGTCAGGGCGCCGATGACCACGTACGAGGCGACATTGGCGAGCAGGAGCGCCTGGTAGGAGGCGGTGGTGCCCACGGTGAGGGCGGCGGCTGCCCCGGCCGCGCCGACGGCCCACCCGATGTTCGCAGCGGTGCGCTGGATCGCCTGGTAGCGGATGCGGTGGGGACCCGCGACACGCGCGGCGAACAGCTTGGTCAGGACGCTCGACGCGCGGTCCGGCAGAGCGCCCAGCGCGGAGAACAGCACCAGCAGCGCGTAGTCGTCGGTGGTCAGCAGTGCCAGGAGCGCGGCGCCACGGGCCAGTTGGGCGCCCAGCAGGATGCGGGTCACGGGGAAGCGGTCGGCCAGCCGCCCGGCGAGCGGGGGCCCGGCGATGCCGAGAATGCCGGACAGGCCCATCAGCACGCCGATCTGAGTTACCGACAGATGCGCGACGTAGAGGAAGTAGAGCGTCGCCGCTCCGGTCCACAGGCCGGTGCCGATCTTGTCGATGACGGCGACCACCAACATGAGCCGTCCGTCACGGCCGCCGGGAACGGCCAGGCGCCGGACGAACGGCACGCGACTCGGCGTCGGTTCCATCGGATTCCCCCTTGACTCGCACTTTGTATCGGTACAAAATGTGCTCTGTGGCAGAACAATATGGGATCGCGGGCGGTACGGCCAGAGAGATTTCGGCGTCCGTCGAAAGCCGGGTGTCCGACGGCACGCTGCGGCCGGGCGCCTCGCTGCCCCCCGTGCGACGTCTCGCCGAGGAGCTGGGCGTGAGCGCCGGGACGGTCGCGGCGGCCTACAAGGAGCTGCGCGGGCGAGGGGTGGTGGTGACCCTCGGGCGCGGAGGTACGGTGGTGGCGTCCGCCCCCGTCGTCACCTCGCGGCGGCCTCCCAAGGTGCCCGAGGGGCTCCGCGACCTGGCCGGCGGGCACCCCGACCCCGCCTGCCTCCCGGTGCTGACCCCGCCCGCGAGCGTGGGCCCCGTGTCCGGATCGCACCGCGCCGCCCCACGGTTCGCCGTGCTGGAGGACGCCGTCCGCACCTGGTTCGCCCGCGACGACGTACCCACCGGATCCGTCAGCTTCGCCCACGGCGCCCTGGACTGCATCGCCAGACTGCTCTCCACCGAGCTCAAACCCGGCGACGCCGTGGCCGTGGAGGACCCCGGCTTCCACCATCTCCTCGACCTCGTA
Source organism: Streptomyces sp. NPDC104381 (assembly GCF_055583745.1). NCBI lineage: Bacteria > Bacillati > Actinomycetota > Actinomycetes > Kitasatosporales > Streptomycetaceae > Streptomyces > Streptomyces sp. NPDC104381. The sequence continues at coordinate 91,444 of NZ_JBVJNK010000002.1, read as the reverse complement.
CCGGCCTTGGGCCTGCGGATGCTGCCGGTGGCGGTCGACGACGAGGGCCTGCGCCCCGAGGCGCTTCGCACCGCACTGCGCGCCGGAGCCAGGAGCCTGGTGTGCAGTCCGCGCGGCCAGAGTCCGTTCGGCGCGCGCTTCACCCCCGCCCGCAGGGACGAACTCCTCGCCGTGCTGCGCGACTTCCCGGACGTGCTGGTCGTGGAGGACGACCACAACGCGGACATCGCCGGAGCCGACGCGGTGACCCTCGCCGCCGGTGGACTGCCCCGCTGGGCCCAGGTGCGTACGGTCTCCAAGCACCTCGGGATCGACCTGCGCTGGGCCGCCCTCGCCTGCGATCCCGCCACCCTCGCGCGTCACGACGGACGGATGCTGCTCACCTCCGGATGGGTCAGCCACATCCTCCAGGTGACCGTCGCGGACCTGCTGGCCGACCCGGCGGTGAGCCGGCTGGTCGCGGACGCGTCCCGTACGTACGCCACCCGCCGTGAAGCGCTGCGCGCGGCACTGGGGGAGCGTGGCATCGCCTCGCACGGGGCCAGCGGCCTCAGCGTATGGGTGCCCGTCCGGGACGAGTCCGCCGTCGTCAACGCCCTGCGCACCCGCGGCTGGTGGACCGCCGCGGGCACCCGCTTCCGCCTCGCCTCCCCGCCCGGGGTACGGGTCACCACCGCCACCCTCACCCCGGACGAATCCACGCGGCTGGCAGGTGACTTCGCGGACGCGCTCGCCGAGTCACAGGCGGTCTACGGAGGTTAGGCAGGGCTCGGCGGAGCGTCCGGCCGGGACGGCGCGCCGGACGAGCAACGACAGCAGCGCGGCCGCCGCGCACAGCGCGCCGAGCGTGACCCAGACCGGAGCGTACGTCCCGAAGACGTCCCGGGCGGCACCCCCTCCGTACGCGGCCAGGGCGGCGCCGACCTGGTGAGCGGCGCTGACCCAGCCGAAGACCACGGCGCCGGCGTCGCCGTGGAACTCGCGGCACAGCGCGATGACCGGCGGGACGGTCGCGAGATCGAGCAGGCCGAACGCGACGACGAAGACCATCATGGACGGCCGCACCGTGGCGCTCATGAGCAGGGGGAGGCACATCAGGAGCAGCCCGCGCAGGGCGAAGAAGACCGCGAGCAGCCGCCTCGGGTCACTGCGGTCCGTGGCCCAGCCGGAGGCGACGGTGCCGACCACGTTGAAGACGCCGATCGCGGCGAGCAGCGACGACGCGGTGGTGGCGGGCATGCCGTGGTCGTGGGCGGCCGGGGTGAAGTGGGTCCACATGATGCCGTTGGTGGACGCTCCGCAGATCGCGTACGCACCGGACATCGACCAGAACGGGCCGGTGCGCGCGGCGTCGCGCAGGACGGCGAGCGCTCGGCGGGCGGCGCCGCCGGAGGGGGCGTGGCCGGGGCCCGCGCCCGGGGTGTGACGGTCGGCGCCGTAGGGCTCGCTGCCGACGTCGCCGGGGTGGTCCCGCAGCACGAGCCACATCAGCGGCGCCGTGGTGCACGCGGCGAGCACGAGGGTGACGAGGGACGGGCGCCAGCCGTGGTGGTCCACGGTCCAGGACAGGGCGGGCAGGAACACCATCTGCCCGAAGACGCTGCCGGAGGCGAGCACCCCGGTGACCAGACCGCGCCGCCGTACGAACCAGCGCTGGGTGACGGTGGCGCCGAAGGCCGTGGCCATGGAACCCGTGCCCAGGCCGACGAGCATGCCCCAGTACAGGGTGAACTGCCAGGCCGAGGTCATGACGGCGGTGAGCCCGGCACCCGACCCGATGAGCAGGAGCGCGGCCACCACGACGCGCCGCATGCCGAAGCGGTCCATGAGCGCGGCGGCGAACGGTGCGGTGAGACCGTAGAGGACCATGTTCACCGAGGCCGCCAGCCCGATGGACCCGCGGGACCAGCCGAACTCCTGCTGCAGAGGTCCGGTGAGCAGGCCGGGCAGGGTCGAGAAGGCGCCGGCCACGACGATGGCGAGCAGCGCGGCGGCCGCCACCCACCAGGCGCGGTGCCCGAGGCGGCTGCGGTGCGGAAGGCCGTTGACTCCGTCGACTGTGTCCATGGGCTCGATCGTCAGCGCCGGCCCGGGGCCGAACCACTGGCCAGATGGACGACTTCTGCAAGAATCTGGCCATGGCAGCGAAAAAAGCCGCGAAGAAAGCCGCGAGGACAGCAGCCGCGAGGACAGCCGCGAGGGTTTCACTCCGGAGGAAGCATCGGGTGGTGGTGCTCGTGCGGCCGGGTCTGATCCCGATGGAGCTGGGGATCGTGCACCGGCTGTTCGGCCAGGCGGTCTCGCCTTCCGGTGAGCCCCTGTACGAGGTCGTCACCTGCACGACCCGGCCCGGCGTCGTCCCGACGGACACCGACTTCACCATCGACGTGGCCGTCGGCCCCGAGGCCCTGGAGGACGCGGACACCGTCGTCGTACCGGCCGCCCAGGAGGACTACGAGCCGCAGGAACGCGGCCGCATCGGCGCCGACATGGCCCGGGCGCTGGCCCGTGTCCCCGCGGGAGTGCGGGTGGCGTCCATCTGCACCGGTTCGTTCGTCCTGGCGGCGGCGGGGCTCCTGGCGGGGCGGCGCGCGACGACGCACTGGAAGTCGTGCGAGGAGTTCCGGACGCTCTACCCGGAGATCGAGGTGGACGCCGACGTCCTGTACACCGACGACGGAGGCGTCCTCACCTCCGCCGGTGCGGCCTCGGGCATCGACCTCTGCCTGCACATGATCCGTACCGACCACGGGGCGGAGGTCGCCAACGCGGTCGCCCGGGGGACCGTCGTACCCCCGCACCGGGAGGGAGGCCAGGCCCAGTACATCGAACGCCCCGTCACCCCGCCCGAGCAGTGCTCGACGGGACCGGCCCGGGAGTACGCACTCCGGCACCTCGAACGGCCCCTGAAACTCGATGAGCTGGCCGACCGCGCGTCGATGAGTGTGCGTACGTTCAACCGGCGCTTCCGGCAGGAGGCAGGCGTCACGCCCATGCAGTGGCTCACCCAGCAACGCATCGACAGAGCACGGCAGTTGCTGGAGCGCACCGATCTGCCGGTGGACCGGATCGCCACCGAAGCCGGCTTCGGGACGGGCACCGCCCTGCGTCAGCACTTCCACGCGGCCCTGGGGGTGTCACCGCGCGCCTACCGCCGCACGTTCAGTGGAGCGGCAGACGACACGGTCACCTGAAGCCCGAACTCGTCGGGATTCAGGCGGCGGGAGGCGTACGGATGGCGGCGATGTCGAACTGCAGACGGAGCCTCTCGCTCACCATGGCGCCGCCCTCGGCCAGACGGGCGTTGTAGGTCAGACCCCAGTCGGACCGGTTGATGGTGGTGGTCCCGTCGAACCCGACGCGCTCGTAGCCGAACGGATCGGTGACGTAACCGATGTACGTGAGGTCCAGGACCACGGGACGGGTGATGCCGCGGATGGAGAGGTCACCGCTCATGCGGTAGACGTCCTTGCCGGCGAGCTGCACGGCGGTGCTCACGAAGCTGATGCGGGGGTGCTTCGCCGCGTTGAGGAAGTCGCGCCCCACCAGGTGCGCGTCGCGCTGCTCGACACCGGTGTCGACACTCCCGGTGGCCAGCGAGATCTCGGCCCGCGAACGCGCCGGGTTGCGCCCGTCGAAGTACAGCCGGCTCTCGTACTCCAGGAACGCGCCGCGCACCGTCGTCACCATGGCGTGCCGGACGGAGAAGCCGATCCGGCTGTGGGCGGGGTCGATCATCCACTCCCCGGTGAGGGCCGCCAGACCCGGGTCGGGCAGAACAGCAGTACCTGCGGCCGCCGGGCCGGGGGAGGTCTCCTCCGTGCGGGGCTCCGGACGACGGAGGAGGGAGCTGCGGCTGAAGAGGTTCATGGAACAGTTAGTTACTCCGAGGTAAGTGGCGCCCGCAAGAGCTGATCAAGGAACCCGAACATCCATGGTCAGACCTTCACAAGGTGACGTGATGGCGGTAGCCGAGCGTGGGCACGACGCGTTCCGGCCCCGTACGCCGCTCGCGTCGGCGGGCCCGGAACGCCCTCCTCCGCTCTCGGGGCCGACCCGAATATGCTTTGCCGGTGCCGACGAGCACCTGGTAGGTCTCTGACACATGGACATCACCCGCATCCCCGCCGACCCCGACCCCACCACAGCCGCGGCCGCGGTCATGGCAGAGCTCGCCGCCCTCGGGAGCCGGTCCTTCGCGTTGCCCGCCGACGCCGATCTGAGCCCGGTGCTGCCCGGGAGCGGGGGAGTGCCCGCGGTCTGGGTGACGGCGGGAGGGGCGTCCGTCGAGGAAGGTGTGGTGCTCTACGTCCACGGCGGCGGGTTCGAGCACCGCATGCCGGAGCTGATGAACCTGACGGCCCACCGGATCTCCGGCGCGACCGCCCGCCCGGTACTCGTCGTGCACTACCGCCTGGCCCCGGCCCACCCCTACCCGGCACCGCTGGACGACGTGGTCGCCGTGTACCGGAGCCTGCTCGACCAGGGCGTGCCCGCCGCGAAGATCGTCATCTTCTCCGAGTCCTCCGGAGCCACCCTGGCGCTCTCCGCCCTGCTCGCCCTCAAGGACTCCGGCACCGCCCTCCCGGCCGCCGTCATCGCCAACTCCGCGATCACCGACCTCACACTGTCCAGCCCGTCCATCGACGACAACGCCGCCCACGACTCGGGCGTCGACCGCGCACTGCTCACCCGTCTCATCGGCCAGTACCTCGGCGGTGCCCGGCCCGGCCAGGCCCCGCAGTCGCCGATCCACGGCGCCCTCGACGGCCTTCCTCCCCTGCTGTTCACGGTCGGGTCGGCGGAGGCGCTCCTGGACGACACCCTGCGCTACGCGCAGGCGGCCTCCGACGCCGGAACCGAGGTCTCCGTCGAGGTGTACGAGGCCATGCCGCACGTCTTCCAGATCACGATCCTGTCCGAGGGGAACCCGACGGGCAGGTGTGTGCTGGAGCGCATCACGCAGTGGATCGCCGGCTCGAAGTGAGCGGCGCGGGGGCGGTCGGCGCGGGCCCGGCTCAGCCGGCCCGGTAGCGGGAGGCGAGCTCGGGGCTCTGCGCGCCGAAGGCGGCCAGGTCGGCCCGGGAGACGGCGTCGAGGAGGTGGGCGTCCTCGACGCCGGGGGCGCAGACGACCTCACCCAGTTCGAGGCCGCGCAGCCCGGCGGTGACGACGTCCTCGGCGCTCATGCGCGGCACCACGCTCATGTCGAGGCCCTGACGCTCGTGGAATTCGGTGGCGACGACGCCGGGGCACAGCACCTGGACCTGGACGCCCGTCCCCTCCAGCTCGGCGCCGAGTGTCTGGGACATGGCGACGAGGTGGGCCAGCGAGCCGGCGTACACGGCGCGGCGGGGCATGACGGACGTGTCGGCGGGACCGCTGAAAGCGATCATTCCGGCCACGTTGATGATCTTTCCTTCGCCGCGCTCCTGCATGCCGGCGACGACGGCGCGGGTGAGCAGGGTGGGGGCGAGCACCTTGACGTGGACGATCTCACGGGCCTTGTCGGCGGGCAGTTCGGCCAAGGGCATGTAGTGGGCGACGCCGGCGTTGTTGACCAGCATGGTCAGCGGCTCGGCGGCACAGATGCCGGCCACGGTGTCGATGCCGGCGTCGGTGGAGAGATCGGCGGCGACGACCCGGACCCCGACGTCCGGGTGGGTGGCGGCGAATTCCTCGAGGCGGTCCGCGCGGCGGCCGACGACGATCAGGTCGTATCCGTCGGCGGCGAGGCGGTCGGCGAAGGCCCTGCCGATGCCGGAGGTGGCGCCGGTGATGAGGGCGAGCTTGCTCATGGGGGTCGTTCCTTTCGGGTGCCGGCCTGAGTGCCCGGGCGACACTGCGACGGCACATGCCCATGGTCGGCGGGAAACGCCTGGTCAGCCAGCAGACCCGCTGTCCTGGGAACGGTGGTACCAGGACAGAGCACCGCCGCGCTTGCCACAATCGACGGCATGGCGACCACGGAACTCGGCACGGCCCTGCGCCACTGGCGGGATCGCACCCCGGCCCAGGTCGTCGGCCTGCCCGTGGGCGCGCGCAGACGCGCCGCCGGCCTGCGCCGCGAGGAACTGTCCCAGCTGGCCGGCATCTCAGCCGACTACATCGTCCGGCTGGAACAGGGCCGCGCCACCCACCCCTCGCCCCAGGTCGTCGAAGCCCTGGCCCGCGCCCTGCGACTCACCCAGGAGGAGCGCGCCCACCTCTTCCACCTGGCCGGCCTCGCCCTGCCGGGCCCGGGCACGATCCCCCAGCACATCACCCCCGGCGTCCACCGCATGCTGGACCGCCTGACCGGCACGCCCGTGGCCGTCTTCGACGCCGCCTGGACCCAACTGCTCGCCAACCCCTTGTACACCGCGCTCATGGGGGAGTGGCACGGCGACGACCTCAACGCGGTCCGGCGCAACTTCCTGGACCCGCGCAGCCGCGTACGCCACACCCCGGAGTCCAGGGGCGGACTCCAGGCCGCACAGGTCGCCGACCTGCGCCGCACCGCCGGCCGCTACCCCGACGACCCGAACCTCCGCTCGCTCATCGGCGAACTGCGCGCCCACAGCGCCCACTTCGACACCCTGTGGGAATCGGGCGCTGTCGGCGAGCACCGGGCCGCCCGCAAGACCATCGACCATCCCGACGTCGGGGCGCTGACCCTGGACTGCGACGTCCTCAGGGTCACCGGCAGCGACCTGCGCATCATGGTCTACACGGCCCAGCCCGGTACGGAGGACGCCGAACGGCTGGCGCTCCTGGACGTCATAGGGACACAACTCCTCTCCGATCACGGCTCGTTGCCGGATCGGTGGCCCGGAGAAGGCGGGCCTCGGTGACAGCCCGCCGGAACACCTGAGAGGGCAGGCCGGCCGGGGGTCAGGGGACGAAGACCAGGCGCTCGCCGCCGGTCCCCTCCGACCACGCCTGAGCGATTCGGGCCAGCGGCACGGCCCGGGCCTGGACGTCGAGGGCGCCCTCGGTCACCGCGCGCGCCAGTTCGGGCAGTTCGGCGATGAAGTCGCGGGGGGAGACGGAGCCGATGCCGCTGCCCACGATCTGCAGCTGGGCCGCACGCAGTGCCGCGGAAGGGATGGGGGCGGACGCGCCCGCCATGGAGCCGATCTGGATCCAGGTGAGCGGGACGGAGCGGTCGGCCCGGGCGGTGAGCATCGGGAGCATGGCATCGGCGGCGGGAGCGCCCCACACGAAGTCGAGGACGACATCGACGTCCGCCGCGGCGGCGATCTCGTCGAAGGTCAGCGCCCGGTCCGCGCCGAGGCCGGGCAGCGCCGCGAGGCGGGTGGTGTCGCGGCCGACGGCGAACACCTGGGCGGCGCCGAACCGCTTGGCGACCTGGACCGCCATGCGTCCGGCGCTGCCGGTGGCGCCCAGGACGAGGACCCGCTGCCCCGCGCGGAAGCCGATGCGGCGCCGCAGCGCGACCCAGGAGGACATGCCCGGGTTCATCGCCGCGGCGATCCGTACGGGATCCACATCGTCGGGCAGGACGACGCTCCGGCGTACGTCGATCACCGTGCGCTCGGCGAAGGTGCCGAGATCCGTGTCGTCCAGGACCGCGTAACGCAGGCGCCCCGAGGCGTCGCGTACGACACCGTCGACGCCGGGCACCAGCGGGAAGACGCCGGTGGCGGAGTAGTGGCTGCCGTTCGCCTTGGACCGGGTCAGGTGGTGCAGGCCCGCCGCGAGGACGTCCACGACCCTTTCGTGCTCGCCCCGGGCCACCGGTTCGGGGTGCTCGCCGTAGGCGGGCGGAGCGTCGTACGCCGTGATGACCGCAGCATGCATGAGGGACTCCCTGGGATGGTTTGCATTACAAATCACTATCAGAGTTGTTGGTAATACAAACAATGTCAAGTAGGGTGCTCCTCATGGCTCCCGACGACGCCCCGGACGAAGACTCCACGGACCACCTGATCGACGGCCTGGTCCGCAGCGCCTTCCAGGTCATGGGTGTGCTCACCCGTATCGGCGCCGAGCACGACCTGTCCCTCACCCAGCTGCGTGTGCTCGGCATCGTGCGCGACCGGCGCCCCCGCATGAGTGACCTCGCGGCGTTCCTGGGCCTGGACAAGTCGACCCTGTCCGGCCTCATCGCCCGCGCCGAACGGCGTGGCCTGCTGGCGCGCGGTACCAGCCCCGACGACAAACGGGCCGTCGTCGTCCTGATCACCGACGCCGGACGTGACCTCACCCAGCGCCTGTACGAGGAAGCGCGGGAGGCCCTCGCGCCGGCCACCGGCCGACTGGATCCGGAGCGGCGCGGGCAGCTCACCGAGCTGCTCGAACCCCTGCTCTCCCCGCCCCTGCCGGCCGTGCCGCGCCCCGAGCGCCCGGGACGCGGCACGCCCTGAAGCCGGGCCCGTTTCGTCAGGGCCGCGCGGGCGCCTGCTGCGAGGAACGGAGTACGAGCAGCGTGATCTCGCTGGGGGCGAAGACGCGGAACGGCGGCCCCCAGAAGCCGGTGCCGCGGCTGGTGTAGAGGAGTGTGCGGGCGCCGTGGCGGCTCAGGCCCGCGACGACGGGCTGGTCGATGCGGACGAGGTGGTGGAACGGCCAGATCTGGCCGCCGTGGGTGTGGCCCGACAGCTGGAGGTCGACGCCGCCCGCCGCCGCCCGGTCGACGAACTTGGGCTGGTGGGCCAGGAGCAGGACGGGCAGGTCGGGGTCGGCGCCTTCCAGGGCTCCGGCAAGGTGGGCGCGGTGGCCGGCCAGTCCGGAGGACTCGGCGGTGACGTCGTCCACGCCCGCGACGACCAGGGTGTCGCCGCCGCGTTCGATCAGCAGGTGACGGTTGCGCAGCGGCTCCCAGCCGAGCTCGTCCATCAGGTCGACCCAGCCCTGGGCCTCGCTGTAGTACTCGTGGTTCCCGGTGACGTAGACCCGCGCCCGGGTCGCCCGCACGGTGCCCAGCGGGGCGGCCTGGGCGCGACGGCGTTCGGCCGTGCCGTCCGCGATGTCACCGGTGTGGCAGACCAGGTCGGCCTCCAGGGTGTTCACCGTCTCGCAGACCCGCTCCGACCAGCGGGCGCGGTCGAGGGGGCCGTAGTGGGTGTCGGTGATGAGGGCGACGCGGGTCCCGTCCAATCCGGCTCCCAGGCGCGGGAGTTGTACGTCGAGTCGGCGCACCCGTGGCACCCGGCGGGCCTCGTGGTACCCCCAGGCGAGCAGTACGGCGGCCACGCCGAGGACCACGTAACCGACGATCCGGGCCCGGCTCTGCGCGTCGCCCACGTCGGCCACCGCCAGGGCGGGGCGCAGCAGGGCACCGAGCAGGACGGACCAGGTGAACAGCACCCAGCTCGCCCCGAGGAGCGTGTCCCCGACGACGGCCGCCCGGTCCTGCTGCCGCCGGCCGTGGCCGCGCACCATCGCGAGCGGCATGACGACCAGACCGAGGACGAACAGAGCGGTGCCGCCCAGCGCCACGGAAAGCGACCAGTGCTGGCCGGCGTGCAGCAGCACCCAGCAGGGCACGGCCCACAGCAGGACCGGGGCGATCAGCGGGACGTAACGCATCAGGCGGCTCAGCCGACTCCGCCGGGCCGCAGGAGCCTCACCGTCCGCGGATCGGGCCTCGCTGGTGTCGGTCACGCTTCCCCTCCTCAAGTAACGAGATCGCCGGCGCGCACTGTACCGGAGCGATGAAGTCGAGCTGCCCTGGAAGGCCGCGCACCAGATGCGGTGGCTGCCGGGGACGGTATCGCTGGGATATCCGGATCCGGTTCCGCGCGAGGCGGAACGATGTGGAAGGACCACGGCATGGACGACTATCCGCTGCTGAACCTGTTTCTGACCATGCTGTACTTCTTTCTGTGGGTGATGTGGTTCTTTCTGCTCTTCAAGGTGATCACGGACCTGTTCCGTGATCACTCGCTGAGCGGATGGGGCAAGGCGGGCTGGCTGATCCTCGTCCTGGTCCTGCCCTACCTCGGCGTGTTCCTCTACCTGGTGGTGCGGGGGCGGAGCATGCGGGAGCGTGACATCACCGAGGCGAAGGAGCAGGAGAAGGCGTTCCGTTCGTACGTGAAGAAGGCCGCGGGCCCGGGCGGCAGCGAGCACGTGGAGGAGCTCTCCAAGCTCGCCGAGATGAAGCGGAACGGCGACCTGAGCGCGGAGGAGTACGAGAGGGCGAAGGCCAAGGTCCTCGCCTGAGCGGTGCCGATGGCCCGTACGGCATACGAGGCGCTTCGGCAGGAAAGCGGGCAGTCTGGACCCATGACTCCGACGCCGAAGCCGGCCCAGCCCTCCATCGCTCAGCAGCAGGCGGACATCCGCCGGCGCTTCCCCTTCTCCGACCGGCAGGACTTCGACGACGCGAGCCGAGGGCTCGTCGGACGGCGCGAGCCGAACGCCGTCACGGCCGAGGACGGCACCACCCTGTGGGACAACGACACCTATGCGTTCCTTGACGGCGATGCGCCCGACACCGCGAACCCCAGTCTGTGGCGCCAGTCCCGACTGGTGGCCACACAAGGGCTGTTCGAGGTGGTCGAGGGGATCTATCAGGTTCGGGGCTTCGACCTGTCGAACGTGACCTTCGTCGAAGGGTCCGCGGGTGTCGTCGTGATCGACCCGCTGCTGTCCCAGGAGACGGCAGCGGCGGCGCTCGCGCTCTACCGCGAGCACCGGGGCGACCGGCAGGTGACCGGCGTCGTGTACACCCACTCGCACGTCGACCACTTCGGCGGCGTGAAGGGGGTCACCACACAGCAGGACGTCGATGCCGGGCGGGTGCCCGTCCTCGCCCCTGCGGGATTCATCCACCACGCCGTGTCCGAGAACGTCTACGCCGGCACCGCGATGGGGCGAAGGGCCGCCTACATGTACGGGGCGGCGCTCGCCCGTGGCCCGGGGGGCCAGGTCGGCGCCGGACTCGGACAGACCACGTCGACCGGCACCATCACCCTCGTCCCGCCGACCGTGGACATCTCGGAGACGGGCCAGGAGGAGGTCGTCGACGGGGTCCGCATGATCTTCCAGATGGCGCCCGGCACGGAGGCGCCGGCGGAGATGCTCATCCACTTCCCCGACTTCCGGGCCCTGTGCGCGGCCGAGGACGCCACACACACGCTGCACAACCTGCTGACCCTGCGCGGCGCGGTGGTCCGCGACCCGCACGCGTGGTCGCACTGCCTCACCGAGTCGATCGACCTGTTCGGCGACAGGACGGACGTGGTCTTCGCCTCGCACCACTGGCCCACCTGGGGCCAGGACCGCGTGGTGCGCTACCTCAGCACCCAGCGGGACCTGTACGGCTACCTGCACGACCAGACACTGCGCCTGATCAACAAGGGGTGGACCGGCGCCGAGATCGCCGAGCACCTCCCGCTGCCGCCCGCGCTGGAGAACGCGTGGAGCACCCACGGTTACTACGGCTCGGTGAGCCACAACCTCAAAGCCGTCTACCAGCGCTACATGGGGTGGTTCGACGGCAACCCCGCCCACCTGTGGCAGCACACCCCCGTCGAGGCCGGCCAGCGGTACGTGGCGTTCATGGGCGGGGCGGACGCCGTGGTCGACAAGGCGCGCGGCTCCTTCGACGAGGGGGACTTCCGCTGGGCCGCCGAAGTGCTGAGCCATGTCGTGTTCGCCCGGCCGGACCACGCCTCGGCACGCGAGCTGCTCGCCGACACCTACGAGCAGCTCGGCTACGGCGCGGAGAACGGCACCTGGCGCAACTTCTATCTGTCCGGTGCCACCGAGCTGCGTCAGGGCCGGTTCGGCACCCCCACGGTCACGGCGGCCCCGGACGTCGTCGCCAACCTCACGCCGCCCATGCTGTTCGACGCTCTCGCGATCCAGATCGACGGCCCGAAGGCATGGGAGGAGACGCTCAGCATCGACGTCCACATCACCGACTCCGGCGAGCGGTACCGCCTCCGGCTCGCCAACGGCGTCCTCACGTACTCCGCGGCGGCACAGAAGGGGACCGCGGACGTCACTCTGCGGACCGAGGCCCGCGCCCTGCCCGCACTGGCCCTCGGCGGGCTGTCACCGGAGCGTCTCACGGAGGCGGGCATCCAGGTCGACGGCGACGCCTCCGTGCTCGGCCGGCTCGCCGCCCTGCTCGACGCGGGTGATCAGGACTTCCCGATCGTCACGCCCTGATCCGAGCGGGCCCCACCCGGCAACAGGTTCACGCCTCGTCGGCGCCGGTGTCGCCGGGGGACGTGACCGCCCTTCTCCTGCGGTACACCACCACCCCGCACACCGCGAGCAGGAGGACGGCCGCGGCGAATCCCCCGAGGGCCGCCCGCTCGGCGAAGAGTCTCCCCAGCACCTCGAGCACGCCGAGCCCCGCCGTCGCGTAGATCAGCGCCCAGGCGGCTCCGCCCAGGAACAGGGCAGGGAGGTAGCGCGGCAACGGCATGCGCATGCTCCCCGCGAGAAAGTTGGCGGCGGTCTGGAAACCGACGGTCAGGAACGAGACCGCCACCACCGGCGCGCCCCACCGCTGGATCGCTCGCTCGGCACGCCGGAACTTCGCCGAGGAGATCCGCTCGGCGAACCTGCTGCGCCGGGCACCCGCACCGGCGAGCCACCCGACGGCGAAGGTCCCTCCGGCGCGGAGCAGGACGATGACGTACAAGGTCCCGGCCGTGAGCGCGAGCTTATCCACGATGCCTCGTCCCGGGCGCCGGGCCGAAACCCGCACCTCGCGTCACCCGCGTGAGCGTTCCCGGCCCGCCGGGCGCGCTGCGCGCACGAGCCTGGTCACCGTCTCCCACCTGCGCCCTGCCTCTGCCTGTTCGCCCACCGGGTTCCCACCCGCGGCACCGGAATCCGCACGCCCGCCACCCACGCCAGGCAAGGCCAGCCTAACCGAACGTGAATACGGCGGACGCAAGCACCGGTGCACGCGAGCGCGCAGGGGCGCGCCCCTGAGTGCGGTGGGTTCCGGCACGGCTCGACAGGTTCGGATTCGCGCCGGGGCACGCGGGGCCGGTCGCGTGTGCACACGCGACACCCAGGTGAGTCCGCACGCCCTACCGGTGCCCACGGGCGACGGAAATGATGAGCCCACCGCACATGAACCAGGTGATCCGCAGTTCCCCGTCCCCAGGGCGGCGGACTCGCGGCGGAAGGAGTTCACGGTGTTGCTTCTCATCTCCCCGGATGGCATCGAGGAAGCGCTCGCCTGCGCGAAGGCGGCGGAGCACCTCGACATCGTCGACGTCAAGAAGCCCGACGAGGGGTCTCTCGGCGCCAACTTCCCTTGGGTCATCCGAGAGATCCGCGACGCGGTGCCGGCGGACAAACCGGTCTCCGCCACCGTGGGCGACGTGCCCTACAAGCCGGGCACCGTGGCGCAGGCCGCGCTCGGCGCGACCGTCTCCGGCGCCACGTACATCAAGGTGGGTCTGTACGGATGCACGACCCCCGAGCAGGGCGTCGAGGTCATGCGGGCGGTTGTCCGGGCGGTGAAGGGCCACCGCCCGGACGCACTCGTCGTCGCCTCGGGCTACGCCGACGCCCACCGGGTCGGCTGCGTCAATCCGCTCGCCCTGCCCGACATCGCAGCCCGCGCCGGGGCCGACGCGGCCATGCTGGACACCGCGATCAAGGACGGGACCCGGCTGTTCGACTACGTTCCGCCGGACGTCTGCGCCGAGTTCGTCGGCCGTGCCCACGCATCCGGTCTGCTCGCCGCCCTCGCGGGCAGTGTCAAGCAGGCCGACCTCGGTCCACTGACCCGTATCGGCACCGACATCGTGGGCGTGCGGGGAGCGGTCTGCTCGGGCGGTGACCGCAATGCCGGACGCATCCAGCCGGACCTGGTGGCCGCCTTCCGGGCGGAGATGGACCGGCATGCCCGGGAGTACGCCGCCGAGATCCCGGCCCTGAACTGACCACCAGGATGCCGACACCGGAAGCCGCCCCCGGGCACCGTGCCCCACGCCTCGCCGTCATCGACCCGGCCACCGGGGAGACCTTCGGCGAGGCCCCCGACCAGCAGGCGGACGAGCTGGACGACGCGATCGACCGGGCCCGGCGCGCGTGGGCCGGATGGCGCGCCGACCCGGTCGCCCGCACCACCGGGCTGAACGCAGCCGCCGACGCCGTGGAGGCCGCCGCCGCCGACCTCGCCCCGTTGCTCACCCGCGAACAGGGCAAACCCCTGGCCGAGTCGCACGCCGAGGTCGCCCGTACGGCGGCCCGGCTGCGGTACTTCGCCGCTCTGGCCCCCCGCACCCGCCGGATCGACGACGGCCGGCCGGTGCACAGCGAGATCCGCTGGCGCCCTCTCGGACCCGTCGCCGCGATCGTGCCGTGGAACTTTCCCCTCCAGCTCGCATCGGCGAAGTTCGCGCCCGCGCTCGCGGCCGGCAACACCGTGGTCCTCAAACCGTCCCCCTACACCCCCCTCGCCACCCGACTGCTCGGTGCCGTCCTCGCCGCAGCCCTGCCCGAGGGTGTCCTGACCGTCATCACCGGCCGGGAACCCCTTGGTGCCCACCTCGTCTCCCACCCGGGTATCCGTCATGTCACCTTCACCGGCTCGGTGCCGACAGGGCGGGCCGTCGCCGCGGCGGCGGCGGCCTCCCTCGCCCGTGTCACCCTGGAACTGGGCGGTAACGACGCGGCCGTCCTCCTGGACGACGTCGACGTGGACCGCATCGCGGACCGGCTGTTCTGGGCCGCGTTCCGTAACTGCGGACAGGTCTGCATGGCCGTCAAACGCGTCTACGCACCGGCCCGGCTCCACGCCGAGGTGGTCGAGGCCCTCGCACACCGCGCGAAGACGGTTGTCGTCGGCCCCGGCCTGGATCCGGACACCCGGCTCGGGCCGGTCAACAACGCCCCCCAGCTGGCCCGGGTCGAGCGGGTCGCACAACGGGCCCTGGCGGCGGGCGCCCGGGCGGCGACCGGTGGTCACCGGCTCGACGGACCGGGCTACTTCTTCGCTCCCACGATCCTCACGGACGTCCCTGCCGACGACCCGGTCGTGACCGAGGAACAGTTCGGACCGATCCTGCCCGTGCTGCCGTACCGAAGCCTCGACGACGCCGTGGAGGCGGCCAACGGCACCGGTTTCGGGCTGGGCGGTTCCGTGTGGGGCACCGATCTCGACCGGGCCGCGGCGACAGCCGACCGGCTCGACTGCGGCACGGCCTGGATCAACCACCACGCCGAACTCTCCCTCGCCCAGCCCTTCGCCGGCGTCAAGGACAGCGGGGTCGGTGTCGCGGGCGGGCCGTGGGGCCTCTACGGCAACCTCCGTCCGTTCGTCGTGCACCGGCCGTGGGAGGAGGAGCAATGAGGTTCCGAGCCGCCGTACTGCGCTCGTACGACACCCCGTTCGCCGTCGAGGAGGTCGTCCTGGGCACCGGCCCGGCCGCCGGTGAGATCCTCGTCGGGATCGCGGGCTGCGGAATGTGCCGGACGGATCTCGCGGTCCGGCGATCGGCCGGCCGCACCCCGCTGCCGGCGGTCCTCGGCCACGAGGGCGCCGGAGTCGTGGTGGCGTCGGGCGGTGGCCCGGACAGCGCGATCGGCGTCGGTGACCACGTCGTGCTGAGCTTCGATTCCTGCGGAGACTGCCGGAACTGCCGCGGCGCGGCCCCCGCCTACTGCGACTCCTTCGCCTCGCTCAACCTCTACGGGGGACGCGCCGACGACGCGCCACGGCTCACCGACGCCGGCGGGGGAGCGGTGGCCTCCCGGTGGTTCGGCCAGTCCTCCTTCGCCGAATACGCCCTCGTACCGGCGCGCAACGCCGTCCGGGTCGACCCCGCCCTGCCTCTCGAACTGCTCGGCCCGCTCGGCTGCGGCGTCCTCACCGGCGCCGGAGCCGTGCTGAACACGTTCCGTGCGGGCCCCGGTGACACCCTCGTCGTACTCGGCGCGGGAGCGGTGGGCCTGGCCGCGGTCATGGCGGCCACCGTCGCCGGCGTACACACCGTGGCCGTCGACCGGCATCCGGGGCGCCTGGAGCTGGCCGAGCGGTTCGGCGCCGTCCCGCTGCCCGCCGTGACGGCCGGACTGGCCGAGCGCATCCGCCGGCACACCGACGGCGGTGCGCGGTACGCCCTGGACACCACGGCCTCCGCCCCGCTCATCAACGACGCGCTCCAGGCACTGCGCCCCACCGGCACTCTCGGTCTCGTGGCACGTCTCCACACCGCACTGCCACTCGAACCGGGCACGCTCGACAGGGGTCGCAGCATCCGGCACATCTGCGAGGGGGACGCCGTCCCCGAGCTGCTGATCCCCCGGCTGATCGGCCTGTGGAAGGCCGGCCGCTTCCCCTTCGACCAATTGATCCGCACCTATGCGCTGGCCGACATCAACGAGGCCGAACGCGACTGTGACGCCGGACGCGTGATCAAGCCCGTCCTGCTGCCGGAAGGAAGAGACCGATGAGCGAAACGTCCATCACCGACGACACCCGCCACCCCACCGGCGACCCGTCCGCGCGCTCCGCCCACACCGAAGGGGACACGACCACCACGGCGACGCGGCGGACCGCCGAGGACGGCGTGGACGCGGGCGTGGGACTGACCGCCCTCCTGGTCGCCGCGGCACGGGCGATCGAGACCCACCGCCGCGACAGCCTGGCCCGGGACGTCTACGCGGAACACTTCGTACGCGCGGCCCCCGCCTGCGCGGACTGGCCGGTGAACATCCAGCAGGTCCCGGACGGGGACGACAATCCGTTGTGGGGGAGGTTCGCCCGCTACTTCGGCCTGCGGACCAGGGTCCTCGACGACTTCGTCCACGGGTCGGTCGGTACGGGCGTACGCCAAGTGGTCCTGCTGGGAGCCGGATTGGACACCCGGGCGTTCCGGCTGGACCTGCCGCCCGACTGTGTCGTCTTCGAGATCGACAGGGCGGGTGTGCTGGCCTTCAAACACCAGGTGCTCACGGGCCTGTCCGCCGTCCCGAGGACGAGGCGGATCCCGGTGCCGGTCGATCTGCGCGCCGACTGGGTCACCGCGCTGACCTGTGCCGGTTTCGACCCGGCCGTCCCGAGCGTATGGCTGGCCGAAGGCCTGCTGTTCTACCTGCCGGGCCCCGCCGAGACGTATCTCGTCGACACGGTGGACCGGCTCACCGCCCAGGGGAGCGCCCTGGCCTTCGAGGCCAAGCTGGAGAAGGATTTGCTGGCGTACCGCGACAGCGCGATCTACACGGCGACGCGGGAACAGATCGGCATCGATCTGCTGGACCTCTTCGACAGGGGGCCGCGCCCCGACTCCGCGGGCGACCTGGCGGCCAAGGGCTGGACGACCTCGATGCACACACCCTTCGACTTCACCCGTCTGCGGGGGCGCGGCCCCCTCCCCGAGCCGAACGACGCGCTGGAGGGGAACCGGTGGGTCTTCGCGCACAAGCCCCGCCCCTGACGCCCGTCCGGGCCGCCGCGTTCGACCGACCGCGCTGCACCTGCGTTGTCGCGGCGGCCCGGTTCTCCTAGGCGGTGGGCGTGACCTGGGTCGGGGGAGCGAGGGTGCGCAGGACATCGAACTCGTTGCCCTCGGGGTCGGCCATGACGACCCAGCTCCGGGCAGGGCCCTGGCCCACGTCCACCGTGGTGGCGCCGAGGCGGATCAGCCTGGCGACCTCGTCGTCGGTGCCGGCATCGATGGGGCTGACGTCCAGGTGGAGCCGGTTCTTCACGGTCTTTCCCTCAGGCACCCGGATGAAGACCACCGTGGGCGGCATCTGGCCGGCCCGGACAGCCTCGACGGTCGGCTCCCAGGAGCCGATCTCGACCTTGTCCTCGCTCCGGTCGAGCACGGTGAAGTCCAGGACTTCGCACCAGAAGGCCGCGAGCCGCTGCGGGTCGTGGCAGTCGACGACCAGTTCGGTGAACCTGCTGGTCATGGCTTCTCCAGGTCGGTGGTGGTGGAGGTGGGAGTGCTGAGGATGCCGTCGAAGGCATCGATGACCGGGGTACGCAGGTAGACGTTCTGCATCCGGATGAGGTCGGGGCCGCTGACGTTCTCCGCCCGCGCCCGACGAAGATCAGCGACGGCGAGTCCGAGACCGGTCCCGGCGAACGCCGCTTCGATGCTCCCCGTCACGGGTGGCTCCAGCGGGGTGTCGTGGACGGTGAACCCGAAAGGAGCCTCCTCGTCGCGACGCATGTCGGCGGTGTGGCCGGTGACGCTGGTCAGACCGAGGGCGAAGTACGCGTCACCGAGGGCCTGGTGCAGGTGCTGCCCCATGGGGAGACCCGTGAGGTGGCCGTCGAAGGCGATCGGCGTCCTCTGGATGTGGGCGTTGTGGGCCACCAGCACGACGCGGGCCGTGGGTTCGAGTCGGTCCAGGTGCCACAGAAGGGATTCCGCCATGTAGAGGTCGCGGGCGGAGGTGTCGGCGGTGAGGCCGTCTCCGGTGAAGAGCGCCGCCATGGCACGGAACGTGTAGTCGCCGTGGCAGGCGGCCTCCAGGCATCGCAGCGCGGTGTCGTAGCCGTGCTGGTCTCCGCGCGACAGATACAGCGGTTTCAGGGAACGGAATCGCATGAGCAGCCGGGCCAGGAGCGCGCTGAGGGTGTCCTGGTCGGTGGTGGCCAGGCGAGCCCACGCGGGTGCGGCCACCGCTGCGGAGTCACCGGCGAAGGACGAGGCGATCACGGTCGCCCTCTCCAGCGTCGGCAGGGTCTCCGGGTCGACGTGGCGGAGGTAGTCGCCGACCGGGGCCAGGGCGGGGAGCAGCGACCCGCCCGCCGCGGGGATGTCGATTCCCGCGAAGCGGACCGGAGTTGCGGCCGTGCGGTTGTGCCGGCGGATGTAGCGCAACGGCTCCTGGAGTCCGATGGGGACCGCGGTTGCCAGGAGTGCGGAGAGGTCGTCGTCCGCTCCCTGGCCTCGGGCCCAGGCGTCGAGGTGCAGGGCTTCGCAGAAGCCGTACTCGAAGGCCAGGGCGGTGAAGCCGCATCGTTCGACGAGGAACCGCAGGATGCGCCGGCGCAGCGCGGCGAACTCGTCGATGAAGTGGGAGTGCTCGCCCAGGGCGACCACGCGGGCGCCGTCGAGGATGTCGCGCAGTGGCTCCAGGTCGTCAAGGGCCGCTGCGGGGTCGAGGCGGCTGAGCGGGGTGGCATGGCCGTGGAGCCAGTCGGTGAAAGGCGTTCGGTCGGTGGCGGCAGGCATGGTGGAGGCTCTTTTCCGAGAGGTGATGGCGAGCGCGTGGGCGCGGGTGGATCACGGGCGCGGGACGGAGGGAGCCGCGTCCTCCAGTTGATCGACACTGCCGGCCATGAGGGTCCGTACGTGCTCGCTGAGGTGCTCCGGGGGCCAGTCCCACCAGGCCAGTGCGAGCAGCCGGGCGACGTCCGCGTCGCTGTATCGGGTGCGCAGAAGACGGGCCGGATTGCCCCCGACGATGCCGTAGTCGGGGACGTCCTTGGTGACCACGGAGCCGCTCGCGATGATCGCTCCGTGTCCGATGCGTACGCCGGGCATGACGGTCGTGCTGTGGCCGAACCAGACGTCGTTGCCGACGACGGTGTCCCCGCGGTCGGGCAGGCCGGTGAGCAGGTCGAAGTGGTCGCTCCAGGAGCCGCCCATGGTGGGGAAGGGAAAGGTCGAGGGGCCGTCCATGCGGTGGTTGGCGCCGTTCATGAGGAACCGCACCCCCGTGCCCAGCGCGCAGAACTTGCCTATGACAAGCCGTTCCGGCCCGTAGTGGTACAGCACGTTGCGGGTCTCGAACGCGGTCGCGTCATCGGGGTCGTCGTAGTAGGAGTACTCCCCGACTTCGATCAGCGGGGACGTGACCAACGGCTTGAGCAGCACCACCCGTGGCTGGTCGGGCATCGGGTGGAGCGTCGTGGGGTCTGCGGGAACGGGCACGGCGAACGTCCTCATCGTGTGCGGGTGGTCGGTAGGCGGTCGGTCGGTACGTGGTCGGTCGCCGGCCGGCGGTGCGGCCCCTCGTCCGGCCGTGGGTCTCCGAAGCAGGTGGAGAGGGCCTGCCGCAGCGCGGGTACCGCGGTGTCAGAGGATGCGCCGACGGGCGCGGCCCAGGCGATGTGGGCGTCCGGGCGGATCACGTCAGCGTCCACACACCCACCCCTCTGAAGGCACGGCACGTGCCGTGCCGGTGTGCCAGCAGCGTGCCGGGATCGTCGAACCCTGTCAAGAACGGCACGTGCCGTGCCGCTACTGTGGAGAGATGACCAACGCCCGGCGCAGCGGCCCCGATCTGACCGAAGCCATCATGCGGACCACGCTGGAACTGGGGCAGGAACTCGGCTACACCAAACTCAGCATCGAGGCGATCGCCACCCGGGCCGGCGTCGGCAAGCACACCGTCTACCGCCGATGGCGGTCCAAGGGCGCCCTGCTGCTCGACGCGCTGCTCACGCGCAGTGAGTCCGTCCTGGACTACGCCGACACGGGTGATGTCATCGCAGACCTGCGCGAGCAGATCTACGGGGCCGTCGACCTCCTGGCCGGGGCACAGTTCGGCCCCCTCTTCCGGGCCCTGGTCGGCGAGGCCCAGCACGACCCCGGCGTGGCCGGCGCGCTCAATGAGCGGTTCATCGCTCCCCAGGCGGACAAGACCGTCGCGCGCCTGAGGACGGCGCGGGAGAAGGGCCAACTGTCGCCCGACTTCGACCTGGACCTGGCGATGGCGATTCTGTCCGGCCCGCTGTACTTCCGCCTGCTGATCACGCAGGAGCCGTTGACCCACGACTATGTCGATCGAACTCTCGACGCCCTCTTCGCCGGGATGGGGCCACGACCGTGACATGAGTTCCGGAAGCCCGACCAACCGCCCGGGTGCCCGGCAGGTCAGGCGGCCCGGAGCGCCGTGGTCGGCACCCGTACCGACGGCAGCGCGTCGAGGAACAGCGCACCGGCCAGCAGGTTGGCGCTGCCGCGCGGGCTCCACGCGTGATCCTGGAGTCTGCCGTCCAGGGCGGCCAGCGCCTCGGCCCCTGCCGGGGTCGCGGTGCCGCCTGCCTCCAGAACCGCGCGGGCGCCCGCCTGCGCCTCGCGCAGCCCGGGCGGGCCGGCCGTGTACAGCAGCTCGGTGTCCTGGAGGGTGGACATGACGGTGAGCAGCGCGTCCAGGCGGGCCTGCGTCTCGGTGCCGGCCCGCCGCGCGGCGGCCAGCGCGGTGAGCGCCCGGCGCACATGCGGGAAGGCGGCGCGTGCCTCGCCCCGGGCCCCGGGCGCGCCGTACTTCGCGGATACCGCCGACCCGCGCGAGGGCAGCAGCGGCGCATCCCGGTCGGGATGCGCCGCCAGCCGCTTGGCGGTCGCCGTGACCTCCACGCCCTTGGCGCCGGGACTGAGAGCGGCCGCGGCCACCAGCAGCCCCAGCGTCCACAGCGCACCGCGGTGTCCGCCGCCGGCCAGGGCCATCGAGTGCTCGGTGCACCGCCCGATGGCGCCCAGTTCGGCGCGGAGTGCCGGCGAGGGGGCGCCGCTGCGGCGTGCGGAGGCGGCCATCGCCGTGAGGCCGGGGGCGAGCGCCCTGGCCGACCAGCACAGCGCTCGGTGGTCCCGGCGGGTGGTGCGGGCGGCCAGGTCGCGCGGGTCGGGCAGTCCGGGCTTCGGCGCGAGGGCCAACTGCTCGGTCAGCGCGGCCACGGCGGTCCGCGCGAGTGCCTTCTCATAGGCGGTCCCGCCGGCTTCACGGCTTCTCATGACTGCCTACGAGGAGGCCGAGGCCGATGGAGCCGCCGCACCCGTGGGCGCGTCGGCGGGCGGTGTGCCGTCGGGCGGAGTGCCTCCGGGAGGAGTACCGCCGCCGCCTTCGCCGCTGCCCGCGCCGGTGTTCTCGGTGTCGGGATCGACGCCCAGCGTCAGGAATCCCTTGTAGCCCTTGGACGCGTCGCTCTTGTGCACGGCCTTCAGCGTCAGCAGTCCGCCGGCGGCACCGCTGTCGTCGTAGACCATGTCGTCGGCGAGCTCGGTGTAGGAACCGGAGTGCTTCGAGTACGGCTCCAGGGCGAAGATCTCCTGGGCGATGTCGTCGTCGAAGAACAGCTGGCCGGTGAAGTTGACCTTGCCGCCCTCGTAGGTGCTGTCCTCCTTCTCGCCGCCGGTGTGCACCTTGACATGGATGTGGCAGGTCCGCGGGGTGTACCAACCGGGGAAGATGGTGGTGAACTTGACCACCCCGTTCGCGTTGGCGATCTGGTAGCCGCGCAGATAGGTGTCGTCGTCCGCGGTCGAGCCGTCCTCGCTCTCGGCGGGGGCCGAACCACCGGGGTTGGCGGTGGTGTAGCCGGAGTAGTAGCCCCAGGCGTCGCAGTGCCAGATCTCCACGGCCGCGCCGGGGACCGGAGTGCAGCCGTCGGTGGCGTCCACGACCGTCAGGCGCAGGGTCAGCGGGACACCGCTCTTTCCCTCGGTGATGTCCTTGCGGACCAGGGCGCCGTCCAGGTAGTACGGCCCCTCGGTGACACTGGTCATCAGCTGCATGCAGGTGGTGCCGGTGGAGCTGGAAGAAGCCGCCGCTGATGCGGAGGCTCCGGCCCCGGTACTCGTCTCGGCGGACGCGGCCTGGTAACCGGCTATCGCCAGTCCGCCCGCTGCGGCCGTGCCTCCGGTCACCGCGAGGGCCCGGCGGCGGGTCATCTTGTGGCCTTTGTGGATTCCCGTCATGTGGACGGACATTAGGCGGGCTCTCTTTCCATGCGATGGGTGAGAGCTTGCAATGGGCTGTGAGGCCACGGGCGCGTAGCGGATCGCAATCCCGCGGGCGACCGCCCGGCGACGTCAGGCGTCGTGGAAGGCCGCGTGCACGCACTTTCCGCCGGGACGCGGTTCGGTGAAGACCCGGGCTCCCAGGTCCTCGGCGATGTGCAGGCCCATGCCGCCCGTGCCGTCGGTCAGATCCGGGTGACGTGGGGCCGGTGCGACGCACGAGCAGTCGGTCACCGCGATGTCCAGGGAGCTCCCGGTGGTGGTCAGGGTGAGGGCGCTGGGGCCGGAGGCGTGCCGGACCGCGTTGGTGACCAGTTCGGACACGATGAGCAGGACGTCGTCGTGACGACCGGGAGCGAGCGCGGGCCGGGTCCGGCGGAGGAAGGCGACGGTTGCCCTGCGGGCGTGCGAGGGAGCTTCAGGTCCGGACGGCAGGGGGATCGTCTGTGTGCCGAGCCGGCCCGGCGCGAGGGTGGAGGTGACGGTTGTGGTCATGACAGGGTCCCGAGGAGGGTGCGGCGGCCTTGCGGGCGCCGGATGGTGTGCTGCCCGAGTTGGCGCTGGACGGGTCCCGGTCCTGGCGGATTCGGCACCCGGGTCCTGAGCGGCCTTACACAAGGGATTCGTAGGCACCGGTGGGATTGTTTGGGGTGAACCGACGGTTGCGCGCGAAGGCGGACGCATGCCCGGAACTCCCGCAAGGCAGTGGCCGGCAGCGGGAGCCGGGGTGCGTGGGCCGTGTCAGGCGGGGAGTTCGACCGCGCCGAGGGGGTCGGTGGTGGGCTGCTCGGAGCCCCCCGAGGGTTCGACGGACAGGGCCACTGCCGTGGCGTCGCCGACCGGCCCTTCCAGCAGGGTCAACCGGCGCCCGGGGCTGTGGCTGAGCAGTCCGGCCGGCACGGGCGTCCCGTCCTCGATGAACCAGGCCTCGTACTCCTTGCCGGCGGGAAGCCGCGGCAGGTCGGAAACGGCGAGCGTGGCCGCGTCCTCGTCGCGGGAGACGGCGACCGTGGCTGTGCCGCCGCCGCGCAGCCTCTGGGTCGAGAGCTGGACGTCGGGCGCCGTGAGCACGCGTGCCACATCGTTCTGCCGCTCATGCACCTGCTCGGCCGTGGCTCTGGCGTCCTGGGCTTCCTGGTACTGCCACGTGGCGATGCCGAGGCAGGCGACCACGGCCGCCACGCAGGCCGCCAGCACGAGGCGGGGCAGCTGACGCGACGGGGCCTGTGCCCGGCCGTCCGCCCCCGGCGTCACAGGGACCGGCTGCGGCGCTACGGGCGACCGCCGCGGCGGCGCGGACGACTTCCGGGGCCCGGCGGGCGCCTCCTGCGGCGTGGTGGCCGCCTTGCGGAGGACCTCCTCACGCAGGGCGGCCGGCGGAGTGACCGCCGCGGCCTCCCCCAGGAGTGCGGCTGTGGCCTGGAGCTCGGCCACCTCCTCGCGGCAGGCCTCGCAGCCCTCCAGGTGCCGCTCGAAGGCGAGGCGTTCGTCCTCGGGGAGTGCGTGCAGGGCGTAGGCACCGCTCGCGTCGTGCGGGTCGACCGTGTTCACGGCGTCCCTCCCAGACAGGCACGCAGCCGGATCAGCCCGTCGCGCAGGCGGGTCTTCACCGTGCCCAGCGGTACGGACAGCGATCGCGCCACTTCCTTGTAGGTGAGCCCTCCGTAGTAGGCGAGGGTCACCGTCTCGCGCTGGATATCGGTGAGCGCGTGGACGCAGCGGCGTACCCGCTGCCACTCCAGACGGGTCTCCACCTGTTCGGTCACGTCGTCGAAAGGCGGTCCGGGGTTCAGCACCGCCGCCCTGCGTTCGCGGTCCGCGCCGGCCTGGGACGACCGCACGCGGTCCACCGCCCGGTGGTGGGCCAGAGTCATGATCCAGGTCATCGCACTGCCCCGGCCGGGCTGGAACCGGCCGGATGTACGCCACACCTCGAGCAGCACGTCCTGGACCACCTCCTCCGACTGCGCCGGGTCCCGCAGAACCCGGTGGACCAGACCCATCACCGGCCCGGCGGCCCGGTCGTAGACGTCGGCGAAGGCGTCGTGGTCCCCCTCGGCCGTCCAGAGCATCAGCTGGTCCAGATCGGGCTCGTCCGTCCGCTGCCCGGTATCCCCTCCGCGATCGGCGGATTGCACCTGGAGACCTCGCTGACCTGTCGACACCGGGTACGGAGACCATTCCCGTGCGACACAACCACCCCTCGGTGCCGAGGGCCATCCAGGTGTGTCAAAGCGGTGAATTCGCATGGTGCGGCGGCGGGCCCGTGAGGTCGGCCGGATCCTCGCCGTAGAGGTCCTGGACCCACTTGTCCTGGTAGACGGTGTCGAGATAGCGCTCGCCGAGGTCGGGTGCGATGGCCACCGATGTGAGGTCCGGCGTCCCGTGCCGCGCCAGCCAGTCGGTCGCGCCGCTCACCACGGTGCCGGTGGAGCCGCCGAAGAGGAAGCCGCTCCTGGCCAGGCGACGGCAGGCGAGGATCGTGTCCGCCTCCTCGACCCGCACCACCTCGTCCACGTACGACTCGTCCAGGAGCGGCGGACGCATGCTCATGCCCAGCCCCGGGATCATCCGGCGGCCGGGGTCCCCTCCGAACGCGACCGAGCCCACGGTGTCCACCGCGACCATCCGTACCGGGCGGTGCCAGGCCCGGAAGTACCGTGCGCAGCCCATCAGCGTCCCCGTCGTCCCCGCCCCCACGAACAGGACGTCCAGCCGTGGGAACGACCGGGCTATCTCCACAGCCGTCGTGCGGTAGTGCGCCCTCCAGTTGGCCGGGTTGGAGTACTGGCTCAGCCACACGTACCGGTCGTCGGAGGCGCACAGGCGCCGGACGTGCTCCAGCCGCGCGGCGAGGAAACCGCCGCCGGCCTCCTGGCCGGCCACCAGGTGGACCTCGCCGCCCAGAGCCTCCATCATCAGCCGGGTGGTGAGGTTGCAGCGTGAGTCCGTCACGCATACGAACCGGTAGCCCTTGCTGGCCGCGATCATGCTCAGTGCCACGCCGAGATTGCCCGACGAGGACTCGACGAGCACGGAATCAGCGGTCAGGGTGCCGTCGCGCTCGGCCGATGCCACCATCTCGGCGGCGGCTTTCAGCTTGATCGATCCGGCGAAGTTGAAGCCCTCGCACTTGAGGAGCAGCGCCTCCCCGAAGATCCGTTGTACGTCCACATAGAGCTCTTCCTCGTCGAAGGCCTGAGGAACAGTGATGACCGACACGGTGAACTCCTCTTCCGATCGTTTCTGCGGGCTGTGCCGCGCGGCGGAACGAGCCCGGTTCGGGACAGCCGGCTTCATCCGTAGCGGCTTCGTTCGTGGAAGAAGTCGTCCACGGTCCGCAGTTCGCCGGAGCGGGCGACCCGGTCGTAGACGAAGCCGCCGACCGCGAGATCGAGCACCCCGAGGCCGAAGGGCGAGAAGATCGCCGGCCTGTTCCCCGGCACGGTCACCCGCCCCGTGATCACGTCGTCCAGCGTGCCGTGCACGAAGTCCCGGTTGCCCGTGAGCTGTTCGGTCAGATGGGGGGACGTGGCCGCCCTGAGGCAGTGCTCGACGTCGTCCACGATGTTGGTGGCGGTCAGAAGAACGCCCGGGGTGAGATCGCGTAGCGATACGTGCAGCACCACGGGGTTGTGGTCGAACCACGCAGGCTCGTCGACATGCGGTTCGCCGGCCACGGTCGCGAAGACCACGAGATCGCTGGTGCGGATCAGCTCCTCCGGGGCGCGGTGCACGGTCACGGGGGCGGCGCTGCCGGACTGCTCCACGTACAGCCGGAAACCGGCCGCGCTCCCGGCGGAGACGTCGTACACCCCGATGTCCTCGAACGACCAGCCCGAGCCTTCGAGGAACGTATGGATGTACCGGGCGATCAATCCCGTGCCGAAGAACCCGACGCGGGTGGGGCGTGGCCGGTCGCGGCTGAGCCGGTCGGCAGCGGAGACCGCGGACGCGGCCGTCCTCGTGGCACTGATGATCGAGCTCTCCAGACAGGCGAACGGGTAGCCCGTGCGCGGGTCGTTGAGGATCAGGACGGCCGAGGCGCGCGGTACACCGGACCTCACGTTCGCCGGGAAGCTGGAGATCCACTTCAGTCCGTCCACCGGCGACTCGCCCCCCAGGGAGGCGGGCAGCGCGATCATCCGTGACGTGGCGCGGTCCGGGAAGCGGAGGAACGAGGAGGGCGGGTTCACCGTCCTGCCCGCGCCGTGCAGCCGGTACGCGGCCTCGACCTCCTCCACGATCTCCTTCTCGCGCCCTTCGAGGGCGCTTCGGACCTGGCTGCCGGGGATCACCGCGAACGAGGGCACGGTGACCTCCTCGTCCGGGACGGATACGGGGGCAGCAGTGCGGTCTGTGTTCATCGCGATCCCGCCTCGAAGGTCGGCGAGCAGGTGTCCGGCCGGGACGGCGAGGCCATGGCGACGACGACTTCGCGAGGTCCCTCGTAGGCCTCCCTGCTGTGCGCCGTACGGATGTTGTCGACGAGGAGCAGGTCTCCGGCCCTCCACGGCCGGCGCACGGTGTGTTCCTCGTAGACCGAGTTGATGAGCTGGACGACGTCCTCTCCGATGGGCTCGCCGTCGCCGTAGCGCGTGTTGAACGGCAGGCCGTCGGATCCGTACTCGTCGACGAGGTACTCGCGTACCTCGGGTGCGAGCGTCCACTCGTTCAGGAAGGCGATCTGGTTGAACCAGCAGGTCCGTCCGTCGGCCGGGTGGCGCACCACGGCGCTGCGCCGTTGCTCGGTGCGGAGTCCTCCGTCGGGCTGCCAGGCACAGGAGATGGCGTGGTCGTGGCAGTAGCGCTCCACCGCGTCGCGGTCGTCGGTGCCGAACGCCTCGGTCACCGTGGCTCCGATCTCGCCGTTGTAGCTGCGGGTCAGGAGCCATCCCTCCCTCTCGAACCGCTCGGTCAGTCCGCGGGGCAGGGCGTCGAGCACCGCCGGCGCGTCGGCGAGGCAGGTGGCTCCGCCCGCGGTGGGCTCGGTGAGGCAGGCGAAGAGGAGCAGGCCGGGGGAGCCGAGCGCGTAACTCAGTTCGTGGTGCATGCACATCGGCTGGTTCGGTGGCCAGGGGGAGGACGAGTGGACGCCGGGCGCATAGGTCTGCCTGGGCGCGAAGGTCTCCCGTTCCGTCACGGGTTCGGCGGCCAGCCGGCCGAGGACCGCGGCGACGCCGTCCGTGTCGTGCAGACCCAGGCCGCGGACCAGTACGGCACCGTGTTCGGCCAGTGCGGCGTACAGCTCCTCCCGGCTTTCGGCCGCCCAGCCCGCCGGGTCGCCGGCGGCCTGGACCCGCAGCATCGCGGGCCGGCCCGGTTCCCACTCCAGATCGAGCGGAGCGCTGGTCATCTCCATGGAAGTCATCGTGTTCTCCTCGGGGTCGTGATCGGTTCATGAGGTGGAACGTGCGTCGACGAAGGAGGCGAGATCGGTGAGTACGGGGTGACGGACCAGGTCCTTGAGCGATACCTCCCGGTCCAGGGAGACCGCCACCCTGACCGCCGACAGCGAGGTGCCCCCGCGGTCGAAGAAGTTGTCCTGTCTGCCCACGAGCTCCCGGGGCACGCCGAGCACCTCGGCCCAGACCGCGGCCAGACGCTGCTCGGTGGGCGTACGAGGCAGCTCGTCGTTCCCGTCCACGACGGCCCCGCCCGACTCCGCCGCCCGTACGGCCAGTTCCCGGCGGTCGATCTTCCCGTTGGCGGTCAGCGGCAGGGTCTCCTGCCAGTGGAAGGCCGACGGAACCATGTACGCCGGCAGCGCTTCGCCGAGACGGTCCCGCAGGACAGCGGTGCGCAGGGGACGCCCGCCGCTGTAGAAGGCCATCAGCTGCCGTCCTCGCCCGGCCCGTTCGGCCACCACCACGGCGCCGTCGCGTACGCCGGCCACCTGCAGCAGAGCGTTCTCGATCTCACCGATCTCGATCCGGAATCCCCGGATCTTGACCTGTGAGTCCCGGCGGCCGAGGAATTCCAGCTGCCCGTCGGGGAGCCAGCGGCCGTAGTCCCCTCCCAGATGGAGCCGCTCGCCCGCGTGGAACGGATCCGGCAGGAAGACCGCCCGCGTCCGCTCAGGGTCGTTGATGTACCCGCGGCCGACGCAGACCCCCGAGAAGGCGATGGCGCCGGGGGCGCCCAGCGGCACCGGGGAGAGGTGCTCGTCGACGACGTAGACGCGCACGTTGTTGACCGGGTGGCCGAGCGGCACGCCCTGCGTGTCCGGCACCCGGTCCATGACCGCGTGGTTGGTGTCGTCGGACGTCTCGGTCAGTCCGTAGGCGTTGACCAGGGTGACACCGGGCATGGCGGTGAACCAGCGCTGGACGAGGCCCTTCTTCAGAGCTTCGCCGGTGACCGATACGCAGCGCAGATCGGGCAGTTCGCGCGGATGCCGTTCCAGAAAGGACAGCACCGCGTCGAGGTAGGACGGCACCAGCTGAAGGACACCGGCCCGGCCGTCGGCCAGCGTGTCGACGAACCTGCGGACGTCCAGGATCGCCTCCTGGCCGACCAGCAGGGTGCGTCCGCCGGCCAGCAGGGGGGAGAGGAGCTGCCAGAGGGAGATGTCGAAGCACTGGGGTGCGGTCTGGGCGACCACATCGCCCTCACCGATCCCCAGGTCCTCGCTCTTCGCGAGGAGGTGATTGAGCATGCCCGCGTGCTCCACCATCGCGCCCTTGGGTTCCCCGGTGGAGCCCGAGGTGAAGATGACGTACGCGAGATCGTCCGGGCCGACCGGCACGCGGGGATCGGAGACCTCGTGGGCCTCCTCGCACAGTGTGCCGATGAACGACGTCCGCACCCCGGGCAGGGAGTCCACGGCACGGTCGAGCGTGGTGGTGCTGCCGGGCTCGGTGAGCACCAGCCGGCAGTCGGCCCGGGAGAGCATCGCGGCGATGCGGCCGGCGGGGAAGTGCGGCTCGACGGGCATGTAGGCCCCGCCGGCCTTGAGGACCGCGAGGACCGCGGTCAGGCAGTCCAGGTTCCGTTCCGTCACCACGGCGACGACGTCCTGCCGGCCGAGCCCCGCGCCCAGCAGGGCGTGTGCCAGCCGGTTGGCCCGGTCGTTGAGGTCCTGGTAGGTCAACCGCCGGCCGCCCTGGACGGCCGCGACCGAGTGCGGCCGTGCGTGCGCCCGCTGCTCGAACAGTTCATGGAAGCGTACGTCGGGGAGTTCGCGGTGGGGTCCCGCGAGCCCGTCGATCTGATGGCGGAGTTCTTCCCGCGCCAGCAGGCTCTGCCGCCGGTGCTGCGCGTCGGGGTCAGCCGCGATCAGCCTGAGCGCGGTGAGGTGGTAGCCGACGATTCTGGCGGCGTGCTCCTCGTCGAGGACCTCGGTCCTGTACCGCAGCCGGAGCACGGACTCGCCGCCGCGACGGGTGAGCGCCACCTGGAACACGGTCTCCGGTGCCGGTGCCGGTGCACCGGCACCGCCGGGGTCGAAGACGGTGTCGTACGCGGTGGGCGGGAGACCCAGCTCCGCGCGGAGGGTGTCGACCGGGAAGTCCCTGTGGGCCAGCAGTTCCGCCTCCGTACGGTCCGCGTGCAGCATCAGCGTCCGCCAGGAGGAGGCATCGGTGGTCAGCCGGCACGGCAGGGCACCGGAGGCCGCGGCATAGCCCGTGGTGACGGCCGCTTCCCCGGTCAGCGAGGAGAGCACCTTGGCGTGCGCGGCCAGCATGGGTGAGGTGGAGGAGACCCGCATCGACGTCGTCAGACGGTCCAGCTCGGTGACGAGCGCTCCGGGAACGACCGCCTCGACCTCGGCGGTGCCGGGTGCCGGCGTGTGCGTCCACCGGGCCACCCGGGCGCCCCCTCCGGCGGTGAGCACGTCGCGCCAGTACTCCGCGCTGCCGCGTGTCGGCGTATTCATCGTGTCGCCTCCTCGCCACGGGCAGTCGCCCGGACGGTCTGGGTGGCCGGGTTGCCGCCCCACAGGGTGTCCTCCGGGACCGATTCGCCCTTCATGAGGAAGGAGTCGGGAGCGAGTACCGCTCCGTCGCCGATCGTGACGCCGTAGTGCACGAAGGCACCGACCCCGAGCGTGCAGCCGCTGCCGACGGTGGAGCGGTCGGACTTGAAGGTGCCGTCCTCCTGGGAGTGGCACTGGACGACGCTGCCGGTGTTGAGCGTGGCGCCGTCCCCGATGGTGACCATCGTGCGCTCCGTCAGGCTGCAGCCGTCGTCGAAGACCCTGCGTCCGATCCGTACACCCAGCAACCGCCAGATCAGCGGCTTGAAGGGAGTCCCGTCGAAGGCCTTGAGGTACACCTCCGAGGGCACCTTCCAGAAGCGTTCACGCCGCCAGAAGCGGAGGTCGTAGATCGAGCAGAAGAGCGGACCCGGCGGGTGGGAGGCCGTGACCGCCCGTTCCACGAGGACGAAGTACGCGGCACTGACGAGCACGACGAGGACGTTGCCCAGGGCGACGGACACCGCACCGATGGAGGTGTAGAGCTCGGCGGATACCGACATGACGAGCGTGACGACGAACACGTACAACCACCGGACCAGGAGGTACAGCCCCATGGAGCCGGCGTTGTGCCTGTTCTTCGTGGCCAGGCCGGTACGCAGCCGCTCGCCGCTCTTCATGAGGTCGAAGCTGCTGTCCCGCTGGACGGACCGGGGTATCTCGAAGCTGGGCGATCCCAGGAGGCCGACTCCCTCCCGGATCCTTCCGTCGACCGGGACCATGACCTTGGTCGCCAGCAGGCAGTCGGCGCCGGTTCGGCCCCGGGCCGGATAGGCGATCCTGTTGCCCAGGAAGTTCTGCGGCCCGATGGAGGTGCGGGAGACGCGGAAGGACGTGCTGGAGAACTCGGCGTTGTTGATCGACAGCCCGTCGGCGACCATCGTCCCCGTTCCGACCGTGCTCAGGTAGGGCGTCTCCTGCTTCACCTCGGTCCCGAAGTTCGATCCTGTCTGCTCGACCCGTGAGAGGTCGTACCCGAGCAGGCGGAGGTAGGGGACCACGGCGGAGCTGTCGCCGAACAGGCGTGTCAGGAAAGGCCGGTTGGTCAGCAGGGTGATCGCGCGGAGCACTCCGTAGTGGAAGCCGTAGAGGGGATAGACCTTGCCGGGCACGATGGTGCGGGCGAGCAGCCGGGGGACGGTGGCGAGCAGGAGGAAGCCGACCGGCGCGATCACGAAGAGCAGCACGAAGGAGATGGCCAGTGCGTCGCGGTAGAACACCCACGTCGTGAGGATCGAGGGCCCGGGTTCCAGCACCGCACTGAGCTGCGGCGCCTCGGCGAGCAGGATTCCGATGCCTCCGACGGCCAGCGGCAGGTACACCAGAAGCGCGCTCAGCAGTTGCGTCACGCTGTGGACCGTCCTGCGCACGGAGCCGCAGGACGCGGGTCCCACCACCGGGTACTCCCCGTCCGCGCGCCGCGCCGGTGAACCGTGCCAGTACGCGCCGGCGGGCACCGTCTGGCCGCTGTGGAGGGCGGACGCGTGTGCCAGTCGGGCGCCGTCGCCGAGTGCCGTGCCGATGTCGAGCACCGAAGCCTCGGCGACGACCACGTCCTTCCCGAGCGTCACGCTGCCGGTCTCGATCAGTCCGTCACCGGCGCGGTAGCAGGTGAGGAAGGCGTCCTTGCGGATGACGGTGGAGTCACCGATGGAGAGCAGGTCGGTGCAGACGGGCACATGGCGGGAGAAGACCGCGACGCCCGCCCCGATCCGCGCGCCCAGCGCCCTGAGGTAGAGCGTGTAGAGCGGAGACCCGACGAAGAGGACGAGCGGATCCGAGCGGACGAGTGTCCTGACGAGCCAGAGTCGGAAGTAGGCCAGGCTCCAGATCCTGATCCGCTGGGGCCTCCAACGGCCCACGAGGGCCCACTTGACGAGTACCGGCGCGACGGACAGCCCCAGGAACACCGCGGCGCCGAAGACGACCGAGCGGAGATACACGTCGAGCACACCGGACCCGGCGGATATCCACCCGTAGCCCCGGACACCGACGAACGCGACGAGGCATGAGTAGACGAGGAACGTCAGCAACTGCAGCGTCCCGCACAGGACGTACCTGGGCCTGCCCGAAGGGCTCGCCGGTGCCGGGGACGAGGGGGCGAGAACCCGGTGCGACGGTTCGACGGGCGCGGGGGGTGCGGCGGCCGTCAGCGCGAGGGCCAGATCACGGATGGTGCTGTGCGCGTAGACGTCCCGCATCGAGACCGGCGGCAGGGCGGCGTGCTTCCTGACCCGCGCGCAGAAATGAGCCATCACCAGTGAATCGGCGCCCAGGTCCTCGAAGAAGTGACTGTCGGCCGCCACGTGATCCCGTCGCAGGACGTCGGCCAGCACCGAGGAGAGGGCCGCTTCCGTGCGGGCGACGGGTTCGGGGCGGTGCCGATCAGAGGTGTCTTCGGGCGGCGACAGGGTGGCGACCTGCGTTGCGGCCATGGAAAGCTCCCTCGAAAGGCGCGTGCCGCGTGGAACACGACCCCGGATGAGCCGTACGCGGATGCTCTCTACCAGGCATTCGAGACCGGGCGGGTGAAAGTTTGCCCCTTGTCCGAATAAAGTGCGGTATGACGCCAAAAGGGGGCGCGGCCCGCTGCTGTCACCGGCCGCACCGTCGTCGTGGGGCGATCGAGACTGGGTTGGCGTGATCAGGGCTGGTGATGAGGGTGCCCCGTAAGTGATCTTGGCTCGGGGTAGGTGCGGCCGGTCGTGGTGACGGCAGGAAGCTGGGATCTGAGTACGTGTACTCATGCACCTGGCCCTGCCTCACCGGAAGGTGGGGCAGGGGTGCGGAAATGAGGAAGACCACGGCGGACCGGTGGCGCCGGAGCTCTGGGTGGTGCGCGCGAGCGGGCGGACTGCTGCTGGCATGCGCCCTGGTGGGACTGACCGCGGCGTGCTCCCACGACCCTGCGGACAAGGAACTGCGTGCGCAGGCCACGTCATCCGAAGCGGAATCCCGCCGGGTGAAGGAAGAGCAGAAGATGCGCGCCGTGATCGCGCGCCTGACCGCCGTCGACGGCCTGGAGCACGTGCTCACCCGCTCTGCCGACTCCTGTCAGGGTCCTCGAAATGGCTCGCTGTTCGAGAACGACCGGTCTCCGTACGTCCTCACGTGCAGCATGCGGGCCGACGCCTACTTCGGCGTCCGGGGAGAGATCACCGAGGTCTTGTCCCGGATCCGCGCGGCCGGCATCGCGACCTGGGGACCGCAGGACGGCAAGGGGAACGACATGCCGCACGCGGCCGGCACCGTGACCTTTGCGCTCGACTACCACCGCGCTCGCGGCACGTTCCAGGACGGCACCCTGATGCCCGCGCCGACACTCGAAGCCCCTGGGCTGCGGCTTGACTGGGACCGGCCGGACCTGCCGCTCCCGTTCCAGGTCGAGGAGCCCGCCCCATGCCCCGAAACCGGGCCCGAGGTGATCTACCAGCGCTGCTCGATCGCTCCGGAGGAGCCGGTGACCGTGGCACTTGCACGAACCCGTTACGACACCGTTCTCACCCTCGGGGTCGGGGACTCCTCCGCAGGCAACTACTTCACGGTGCCCCGCCCGAAATGATCTCTGGAGTGCCAGTGGTGAACAGCGGTGGGATCCCGGTCGGCTCAGGGTGGTCATGCCTGAGCGTCGCGTCTCGGCCGGGGGAGCGGTCACGTGCTCGATCCGGTCGCGTGGTGTGCCGGCCCGGGGCGCGATGGTGTCGTGCCGGGAGTCAGGGGCGGGTCAGGGCTGGATGTGCTTCAACGTGAATTCGGGCAGGGCGTACGGGTCGGCCTGCGGGGCTCCGGGATCGGCAGGGTATGGGACTGGACGCTCTTTGCAGTTCAGGGTGATTAGCCGTCAGATTGCGTAATTCTGCTACGAGTTGATGCAGCGTCAGATTTAGGGTGCACGTCAAATGCTACCCTCCTCGCCTTATCCGCAAAGAAGAGGTACCAAGTGAAGAAACTGCTGAGTTTCGCGTCCGTACTGGCACTCCTGACCGGAATCGCCATTGCCTCGACGCCGTCCGCCTACGCCGCCACGGACAGGAGTGGCGCGGAACGGCTGAACATCCCGAACAGCAGTGCGTGCAGGGCGGGCCGCACCGTCATGCAGGGGATGGTCGCGGGGTCGGGCGGCCAGCTCTACATCGTTTTCACCAAGGGAGGCGGGGCGGATCCGGTCCTGTCCAGATGGCTGCGCGACGGCTCGACCTGGGACGGTGACAGCTGGATCTGCGCAGGGGCGCCGACCTCCATACCCGCACTCGGTCACGGCAACGACCTCGCCTACCATCCGAACTATCAGGGCCAGGGTGCTGCCCTGATCGCCACCCAGGGAAGTCAGTCGGCTTACCCGAGCGCCGATGTGGCCATCATTCACCTCAACTCATCCGGTGCTGTCGGCGCGAGCGAGGTCGTCCATCTGCCCATCGGCAATATCAGCGGTCTCTGCTACAGCGCGACGGCGGCCGGCGGAGCCGGCAAATACGCCGCCCGTCGCTTGGGTAACCTGTGGACCCATCCCGGTGCCGGTTCGCTGACGAGCGGATGGACGCTGGTGAAGAGCAACCTGACGAGTCACGACAATCGCTCCGACCAAGGCCTTGACTGCTCCGAGAACTACATCTGGAACACCAGGTCCATCAACACGTCGACGCCCGACACCGGGTGGAACTGGGTGTACCAGTACAACTGGTCCGGAGGTGACGTGGAAGGCGATATCGGAATTCCGGGGAACAGCCTGGCCGACGAGATCGAGGACGTCACCCACATCGGGAGCGACTTCTTCATCGGCGTCAACCGGAACGGCGGGAGCGCGGACTCCGTAAAGGTCTTCACCGAGTGAAGTCCTTCCCTCCGCGCAACTGAGATCCGCCGCACGCGCGCCCCAGGCGCTGTTGTCGTTCCGCACGCTCCGTGAAGGGCGTCTGACGGGCAACTGCCCGAGTCAGGCGCCCTTCTCCGGGCCGTCTGGAAGAAGCCGGGCTTCTTCGGGCCGTACGACACCAGGATCAAAGGTGGGGCACCAGTGGGAGGTATCGCCAGGTGGGGGTGGGTCGCGCCGGTGGCGGGGCCCCTACAGCAGCGCGCCGCCGGAGACTTCGAGGCGCTGGGCGGTGACCCACCGCAGGTCCTCGGAGGCGAGCGCGGCAATCGCGTCGCCGATCTCCTGCGGTTCTCCGACGCGGCCGAGCGCGGTCTGCGCGCCCAGTCCCTCGCGCATCTGCGCATCGTCCCGCATGGCGCCGCCGTTGAAGTCGGTGGCTGTCGGACCCGGCGCGATGGCGTTGACGCGGATCTTGCGCGCCCCCAACTCCACGGCCAGCACCCGGCTGAGAACCTCGACCGCCGCCTTGGAGGCCGAGTAGACCGACGTGCCGGCACCGGTGTGGCGGCTGAGGGAGGAGGAGACGTTGATGATCCGCCCCCCGTCGGCCATCACGGGCGCAAGCGCCTGGACGAGGAAGAACGTGCCGCGCACGTTGGTGTCCATCACCGCGTCGAAGTCGTCGACGGTGACCGCTTCCAAGGGGCCGAACAGCCCGATCCCGGCATTGTTGACCAGGACGTCCAGGCGGGTCGCGTCCCAGCGCTCCAACTGCGTGGCCAGATGGGACACGAAGGCGGGAAAGGAGGCCACATCGCTGATGTCCAGTCGTAGCGCGGCAGGCCGCGGCGCCTGTTTCCTGAACGTTCCTGACCGTCTCCTCGGCCTCCTGTGCGTCGCCGCGGTAGGTCACGATGACGCGCAGCCCGTGCCGGGCCAGCGCCTGGGCCGTGGCCCGGCCCAGCCCGCGATTGCCGCCGGTCACCAGTGCGATCTTGCCTGACTCCATGAGTGCTTCTCCCCACGGGAACGGAACGGCGCCGGCGGGGGAGTACTCCCGTCGACCGGATGCGAGTCGTGCGACTCGCATCCCTGTCCACGTAAACACCTGGACAGTGGCGAGTCAAGTGACTCGCCTCGGGGTTGAGTCATACTGACCCCATGACCGCAGGACTCTCCGCGCACCATCAACGACTCGCTCAGCGCAAGCGCGAGGCGATCACCGCAGCGGCCACGAAGCTGTTCCTGGAAGGGGGCTACGACGGGACCTCGCTCGCGAAGATCGCGCAGGAAGCGGTCGTCTCGAAGTCCACGCTGTTCAAGCAGTTCCCCACCAAGGCGGCGCTCTTCGAGGCCATCGTCACCGAGTACTGGAAGGGCGGTCCGTACCCGGCGGCCCCCGCGACGCAGGCCGGTGACCTGCGCGCCGGCCTGAGCGCCATCGGCCGCCAGTACGCCGACCTGATCGGCCGGCCCGCGATGGCGGCCCTCTTCCGCATCGTCATCGCCGAACTGCCGCGCTTCCCGGAACTGGGACGGGCCCAGTTCGAGCTGGGCAAGCTGCCCTACTTCGTCTCCGTCCAGGACTACCTGGAGGCCCAGCACGCCGCGGGCACCGCGGTGGTACCGGACGCGGAGAGCGCCACCAACCAGTTCCTCGGGATGATCGCCAACTACGTCCTGTGGCCGCGGATGCTGCTCGCCGACTGGAGTCCCGCACCTGCCGACGTCGGCCGTGCCGTCGACGAGGCGGTCACGACGATGCTCGCCCGCTACGGCCGCAGCGGCGACGACCCGCAGCAGCCCTGAGGGCTCCGGCCCCGCGGCGGGTGCGGACGGCGCCCGCCACCGGCACCTCGGAACGCCGCGGGAGGTTGCCGAGCGGGTGGGAGTGGAATGTCTCTCAAGCCGAACGGTGTCGGGCTCGAACGACCTCCGGCGGCGTCGTGCTCATGTACCACCCGTCGACGCGGGGCCCGATGAGGTCGGACGGCCAGCCTCCCAGCTCGACTGCGGCGTCGTGGACGGCGTCACCGAACGCCACGATGGCCTGATGCGGGTCGGCGCTCTCGCCGAGTCTGTCCCACGGCAGAAGGACCAGACCGGCCTCGGCATTCCAGACGGCGCCGTCGACACCCCAGGACCTGCCTTCGAGACCGTCCGGCTGGGGCCAGATGTAGGCGTACATACCGGCGCCGGGCGCCGTGGCGTCCCCGAAGGAGAAGCCCACCGCCACGTACGCCGCGAGCTGGGCATTCCGCATGAACACCGGACGATCGGACGGTGGTTCGGTGGGCTGCACCCGGTGTCGTGTGGCGGACAGATCGAAGCCGCCCCACATCACACCGACCCGGGGGCGGTGCCCGCGGAAGGGCGCCTGCCACGTTTCGAGCCCGCCGGCGGCGAGGTTCAACGCCTCCCACATCAGCCGAGCCGCACCGGGATCCCAGCTCCGTTCGGCGTGATCGGCCTCGAAAGTCGGCGCACAATCCGGGATCTCGCAGATCAGCAGGGAACGCGGCCGGTCCACGCCGAGCTCTGCCGCCGCGTCGCGGAACGCCGCGTAGAACGTGGCGACCGACCCCGTCGACCCCGACAAGGGCACCGTCCGCGAGCCCGTGTCGGCCTCGATGACGACGTCGCCGTCGAGCAGACGGCAGTGCACCGTGAAGGTCACTCCTCGCCGCCGGAAGGTCGGCGTCCTGAGCCCGCGGGGGGTGACGTCGAGCACGACGTTCCCCCAGCCGACTTCGAAGGGCTCGTCGAGGGTGTACTTGCCTGCGACCTGCACCACCCGGTTGACGTATCCGACCATGGACGCCAGATCCTCGTGGGCCAGCGTCGGCCACGCGTCGTGAGGTCCGCTCACGGAGAGCCTCCCGGTGTGTCGATGGGATCAGGGCTTGGGCGACGGCCGACGGCGGACCGGGTCAGTGCAGCAGCCGTTCCCAGTTCTCGGGCACCTTGCCCGCGGGGCCGGGGGCGGGCTGGGCGGCCGGGTGCGAGCCGGGCGGGGCCAGGCCCGGGCCGTCGTAGTACTCCTGGGTCTCGGCGTTCCAGAACCAGTCCTCGCCCGGTTCGAAGCTGGTCAGGAAGGCGTGCCCGGACTCGCGGGCATGTCGTGAGGCGTGCTGCGCCGGGGAGGAGTCGCAGCAGCCGATGTGCCCACAGGCGGCGCAGCGGCGCAGGTGGAACCACCAGCCGGGGTCGGCGCCCGCCAGACACGCCGCGCAGCCGTCACCGCTCGGCGGGACGCTCGGATCGATGCCAGGTATCCGCTCGTCGGCCATGTGCTCCTCCTCGGTCCGGCCCCCTGCCCAGCGTCCCCCTGGTCCGCGTCGCGCGCCACTGCCGACGGGCGCGGTGACGCCGTCGCGGCGCACCCTCTCGCCTGGCCTGGTTCCCGTAGATCATCACGACCGCCGTACGGCGGGCCGGCTTGTGCATCACACTCCGGACAGGCCCCTGCCCGCCTACTTGTGACCGTGGAGGAAGACCGGCATGCCATCTCGGGCCAGGCGGAGGGTATGACGGCCTCGGGCGGGCAACGCGCCGGGGTGCTGAGTCAGGCGAGGGGCTCGTGGTTCACCCAGATCGCTTTGTACGGGCGGCGGGCCTGCCAGCTGTCGATGAATTCGCC
The DNA here is from genome assembly GCF_055583745.1 of Streptomyces sp. NPDC104381. Taxonomy (NCBI): domain Bacteria; kingdom Bacillati; phylum Actinomycetota; class Actinomycetes; order Kitasatosporales; family Streptomycetaceae; genus Streptomyces; species Streptomyces sp. NPDC104381. The sequence goes on along the minus strand of NZ_JBVJNK010000002.1, from coordinate 52,379 downwards.
GAGACCGGGGACGGCGAAGGACGCGTTGAGGGCGTCGAGGTCGGCCACGCCGAGCTGGACAACGGCGGAAGCGACAGCCACGGGGGCGTGGTCGTCGCCTGGGATGCGCAGGTGGCGGCGGGCGGTGAAGGACTGAAAGGCATCGGTGCCCACAGTCAGCTCCTCAAGCCCTTTCAGGAACTCTTCGAGTTCGCCGGAGGGAATTGGTTCATCGAAGGCGACGATCATCGTGTGGTGAATCATGCCTTCATTGAACTGGGCGTTCTTCATGAAGTCCAAGGCCGGTGGATTCTGAATCCATTCCTCCGAGGAATGAATGAGCCAGTATCGTGGCGGTATGGCCGATCTGGAGACCCGCGAGCTGGAGTACTTCGCCGCTCTCGCCGAGGAACTGCACTTCGGCCGGGCGGCAGAGCGACTGGGGATCGCCCAGCCCGCCTTGTCCAAGGCGGTACGGCGACTGGAGGAGCGGCTCGGAGTGGTGCTGGTCGAGCGCTCCAGTCGGCACGTCGCCCTGACCCCCGCCGGGCAGGTGTTGCAGTACCACGGCCGGTACGCGCTGCTTGCCGTGGAGGCCGCGATCGAGAAGACCCGCCGCGCAGGCGGGCGGGAGGCCCGGTTGCGCTTGGTGATCAAGCCCGGCGGAGACGCGAATCTGCTGTCCGGCATCCTGGCCGCCTACGCCCGCCGGCCCGACGCCCGTCAGGTCGACATCCTGTTCGGCGGGGCCACCGACCGCGCCGACCACGTGCGCGACGGCCGGGCGGACGTGGCTCTGTTGTACGTGCCGTTCGACGACCTCACCGGACTGGATCACGAAACCCTGATGAGCGAAGGACGGGTGGCGATCCTGCCGCCGGACCACCGGCTCGCCCACCGTGGCGAGGTGACCCTCGCCGACCTGGCCCACGAGACGTTGCCCCGGTGGAAAGGTATCCGCGGCAGCGGGGTGCCCGGGATCGAGCCCGTCGCCGGGATCGGTCCGGAGGTTGCCGACGGCGCCGAACTGACGCACATGGTGCTGCTGGGACGAGCAGTCGCGGTGCTGCCGCGTTCACTGACCCGGCCACAGCACCCGGGGCTCGTTCACGTCCCGGTGGCCGACGCGCCGGGGAGCGCGCTGGTCCTCGCCTGGAGCCAGGAGGACCGGCGGCGACTGGTCGCAGACTTCGTCGCCTCGGCGGTGGAGGCGACGCGGGGCTGAGCCCGCACCGCCACTGCTCCGGCACCGCCCATGACGGCATCCGTCGCCGTGCCGTGGCTGATCGGCCCCACCTCCGGCCTGGTGGGGAGCGGGTCAGCGGCGCCGGGCGGCCTCGGCCGCGGTGACCGCGGCGGTCAGCAGCTCGGCGTCGAACAGCGTGGCGTCGCCGAGGCGGTTGGCGCCGGCGTAGGAGTTCAGCATGGCCTTCGTACTGCGCAGCGCCGTGGGGGAGCGACGCAGCAGCGGCTTGATCCAACGGTCGACGGTGGCGTCGAGCTGGTCCTCCGGAACGACCTTGTGCAGGATGGCCAGTTCGGCGGCCCGGTCGGCGTCGAACCTGTCGGCGGTGAGCAGCAGCTCCCGGATCCGGGCGGCACCCGTCTCGTACAGCATCCGGGCGGTGATTCCGCCCCAGGCCGGGGGCACGCCGAGTCCCAGCTCCGGTATCCGGTAGGTGCTGGTGTCCGCTCCGACGCGCAGATCGCAGAAGACCGCGAGTCCGAGTCCCGCTCCCACGACGCCGCCGTGCAGCCGCGCGATGGTGACGACCCCGGTGTTCGCCAGCAGGTCGCACATCCGGCGGGCCTTGTTGGCGAGCGCGCGCATGCTCGCGTTGCCGGTCTCCGGGGAGAGCAGGGAGGGGAATTCGGTGCGGTCGCCGCCGAGACAGAAGTCGGAACCCGCGCCGGAGAGGACCAGGACGCGCGTGGTGGGATGGTCGTCCAGTGCGCCGAGGACGGCGAGGAGTTCGTCCAGGAGCAGTCCGGATATCGCGTTTCCGGTCTCCGGGCTGTTCAACCGGACTTTCACCACCGCGTTGTCGTGCTCGACGTGCAGGGCTTTGAGATCATCGATCATATTTCTTGATTCCTGACAGGCGGTTTCGGAAGACTGGGCACGATGAAACGGTTCCTCTCTTCGGTGCGGCCCGTTCAGGCCGGTGTCACCATGAGGCGGTTGAGCCGGCGGAACGAAACCCGGGGCTCCCAGGCGGGCGGTTCGCTGATCCGCAGCCGGGGCAGCCGCCGGAGCATCGAGGTCAGCAGCAGACTGCCTTCCAGTCGCGCCAGCGGCGCACCGAGGCAGTAGTGGATTCCGCTGCCGAAACCGAAGTGGGGCGGCTTACGGCTGACGTCGAACTTCTCGGGATCCTCGTACTGCCGCGGATCGTGCTGGGCGGCTCCCACCATCAGCTGCACCATCTCGCCCTCGCGGACCGGCGTGCCGCCCAGCGTGATGTCGTGCGGTGCCGTTCTGCTGATCGCGTGGATCGCCGGGTCGTAGCGCAGGGTCTCGTCGACCACGTGCGGGATGTACTCGGGGTGGGCGCGCAGCCGCTCCAGCTGCTCGGGGTGTTCCAGCAGCAGCCGCACCATGCTGGACAGCAGGTGCTCCGTGGTCTCCAGGGCCGCGACGATCACGAAGACCGCCATGGAGTGTGCCTCGGCGTCGGCTTTCTCCCGGTCCGGTTCCAGCGTGTCCCAGGTCGCTATCCACGAGGAGACCGGGTCGTCCCCCGGCCTCGCGCGACGCTCCCGCACCAGTGCGGTGAAGTACTCCTGGAGCCCGTGGGCCGCCGCGTCCGCCCGGGCGAGTTGGCTGGGGGTGGGGAAGAATTCCTGGCTGAGGGTCTGGTCATTGGTCAGCGACCTCAGCCGGGAATAATCGTCCGACGGAAGGTTGAGCCATTCCCCGATCGATCGTACGGGAAGCTCGTCGGCGACCAGGGAATTGAAATCCGCAGGCCCCTTGAGCAGCTCGTCCTCGAAGGCGTCGAGCACCTTCTCGACGTTCTTCGCTATCGAACCCTCAATCTCGGCAAGCTTGGCCCGGTCGAACATGTTGCCCGTCGAACGCCGCACTTTCGTATGGCGAGGCGGATTGAGCATGGGAAGCGATTTCGCCGTCTGCAGTGAGGCCGGTGTGTTCCAGCGCGCGGCGTTGGCTTGACCGGCCCTCCACTCGGTATCGGGCACTTTCCACGTTCTGCTCCGCATGACCTCGTCGCAGAGCGCGTAGGAGGTGACGAGGTGTCCGCCCCAGGGGGAGGGGAAGATATCCCCGAGCTCCCTCAGTTCCGCGTAGAGGGGTCGGGGATTCGACTGGCCTTTCCCGGTGCGCAGCCGGGAGAAAAGGGAGGCCACGGTGCGACGGTCGACGGTCGCGGTTGGCAGGGTGGGTTCCACGAGAATCTTTCTCTCAAAGGATCACGTAAGGTTTCCAGCCCTGACTACCCCTCAGGTGGAACACCCATGCGACCGCGACCGCCCATGTGGTGTGGTGGATGTCACCCCTTCCACCAGGAGAGAAAGCCGCTCCAGAAAGTCCCCTTTCGGGTTTGTTGCTGTTGTTCGCCCACCGGATGAGCCGGTGCGGAACGGACATCGGCCGAGAAACGTGCGGCGGTCGAACTCCCCCCGCGGACCGGGGTGAACCGGGCAGGCAACGATGTCAGCGCGCGGTGCAGCGGACCCGGCCGCCACGTCAGCGATTCGACCGGGACGCTCAGCTCGATGTCCGGCAGTTTGTTGAGGAGCTTCTCGATCGTCAGGACCGAGATGAGCAGCGCCAGGTCCTTGGCGGGGCACGCGTGCGGGCCCGCGCCCCAGGCCAGGTGAGCTCGCTTGCTGAGCGTCTGGCGGCTGGTCGAGAGGCTCGGGTCGCTGTTGGCGGCCGCGAAGCTGATGAGGACGGGGTCCCCGGCGTTCAGCTTCGTCCCGGAGAGCTCGACGTCGTGCACCGGATAGTGGCCGGCCCAGTTGGCTATGGGCGGGTTGTTCCAGAGCACGTCGTTGATGGCGTCCTCGACCAGCAGGCTCCCGCCGTACTGGTCGCCCGCGTACTTGTCGTCGGACAACAGGAGCCGCAGTGCGTTGCCGATGAGGTTCTGGGTGGGCTCGGCGCCGCCTCCGATCAGCGTCATGATCTCGGAGATCAGCTCCTCGTCCGTCAGGCGGCCCGGGTGCTCCATCAGCCAGGAGGTGATGTCGTCACCGGGCTGAGCGCGCTTCAGGGCGATCAGTTCCATCAGCGTCTCGGTCAGCAGAGCGATGGCTTTGTCCGCCTCGATGCCGTCCATCAGGCTGGAGATGCTGGAGACCAGCTGGTCGCCCAGTTCCGCGGGGCAGCCGAAGAGCTCGTTGAAGACCAGCAGGGGCACCAACTGGGCGTAGTCGGCGACCAGATCAGCCCGGCCCCGGCCGTTGAAGTCGCTGATGAGGTAGTCGGCGACCCGGTCGATGTGCCTGCTCAGCCGGTGCGTGTCGATCCGCGCGAACGTCTCGGTCACGACCTGACGGCGCCTCATGTGCGCGGCACCGTCGGAGTAGAGCGAGTTCGGCCGGTACAACATCATGGGGACCATCGCGCTGTCCAGAGGGACCTCGCCCGCGTTGAGCGCGCGCCAGCGCCGCGCGTCCCGGACGAAGGTCTCCGGATTCTGCAGGACGTGCAGCGCCGCCGCGTAGTCCGTGACCAGCGAGGCGTGCACACCGGGCGACAGTTCGACGGGCGCGGCCGGGCCGAACGTTCGCAGGTGCTCGTAGAAACCGTGCGGATCGGCGGCGAACTCGGGGCCGTACAGGGGAACACCGCTGCCGTGTGCGGGGCATCCCGGTGGCGGTGCGGGGAAGTCCGAAGGGGATTGCATGGGGGTCGAGCTCCTAGTTGAGGCGTGACTGGAGGTAACGGACGAGCGTGATCAGCGCGTTCGCGGAGGAACGCTGATCGCGAGCGTCGCAGTTGACGAGCGGTGTCTCGGGCAGCAGGTCGAGTGCCTCCCGGATCTCCTCGTCCGCGTGATCGGGGCGGTCGCCGAAGCGGTTCACGGCGATGGCGTACGGGATCCCGTAGTGCTCGACCAGGTCCATCACGGGGAAGGACTCGTCGAGGCGCTCCGGGTCCACCAGTACCAGTGCCCCGAGCGCACCGCGTGAGATGTCCTCCCAGACCTGCACGAACCGCTGCTGCCCCGGCGTCCCGAAGAGGTAGAGCACCAGCTCCTCGCTGAGCGTGAGCCGGCCGAAGTCCATCGCGACCGTGGTCGTGGTCTTGCCGGTCGTGCCCTTGAGGTCGTCGATCCCCTCGCCCGCCCGGGTCATGACCTCTTCGGTGCGCAGCGGCGGAATCTCGGACATCGTTCCGATGAACGTGGTCTTGCCCACGGCGAAGTGCCCGACCACCAGGATCTTCGCTGCGGTCTGCACCGATTCCCGGAGATAGACACCGTCATCCAAATCGGGCTTGAAGGCCATGCAGCACCTGCTCCAGTATGTTCCGGTCGACGAGCTTCGCGGTGGGGATCGGGGCCCGCGTGACGAGGTACCCGCCCTGGGTGAGATCGGACAGCAGGATCTTGACGACGCCGACGGGGAACTGCGTGTGCCCGGCGATCTCCGCCACCGACAGGTGTCCCCCGGAGCACAGCTCCAGAAGACGCCGCTTCTCCGGGTCGAGATGCTCCACGGCCGGTGAGTCCTGAGCGGCCGTCACCAGAGTGATCAGCGAGAGGGTGTCGTCGTCCAGCAGACTGCGGCCGTTGGTGATGACATAGGCCGGGACTAAGGGGGTGGGGGGCTGTTCCTGTTCGGGATCGTCCGGTGTCGTCATGCCTTGGTGTCGGCAATCTCGCGAGGGGGCGTGGACAGGGCCTTGCCGAGCTGTCCGACGAGCTGCTGCATGCGGAACGTGATCTCGGCCATGTCGACGTCGGGCGTCGCGGAAACCGCGAGATAGGCGCCCTCGCCGGCGGAGATGAGGAAGACCCAGCCGTGGTCGAACTCGACCAGGGTCTGGCGCCACTGACGGTGCCGGCTCTCCGGTGTGCCGCAGAAGTCGACCACCGTCCGGCTCAGCGACTGGATTCCACTCATGGCGGCGGCGACGGTGTCGGCCTGGTCCTTGCCGACGCCCTTCGAACGCGCCATGAGAAGACCGTCGGCGGACACGAGAAGGGCGTGCTGCGCCTCGGGCACTTCCAGGGCACTGTCAAGCATCCATGACAGGTCGTAATTCACTGAGTCTCAGGCCCTTCGCTGCTTGCGTTGGTGGAACGGCGACCGGACTGTGTTCCGCGCTGGAACGCGCCCATGACGGAAGCGGTCTGTTCGCTGGAACGAGCCGGCACTTCCGTCGAGTCGACGGCCGGCACGATGGATATCGCGCCTCTGCGCCGGCGTTTGGGCAGACCTCCTGGGGTGGTCGAGGCGACCACCGGGGCCTCCTCGGGCGGCATGGAGGGGGGTACGGCCACCGTGGGGGACTCCTTGGGCTCGGGCTCCGGCCCGGGCTCGGGCGCCTGGATGGTGGTGAGGAGATCCTCCGGGAGCAGTACGACCGCTCGGACGCCGCCGTAGGGGGAGGTCGAGTCCACGGAGACGGTGAAGCCGTACCTGGCGGCGAGGACGCCGATCACGGTGAACCCGAACTGGGGCGGGTTTCCCAGCCCCGAGACACCGGGGGAGCGCTCGCTCGAAAGGAGCTTCGCGGCCCGTTCCTTCTCCTCCTCGTTCATGCCGACACCGGCGTCGTCGACGATGATGCAGACGCCCTTGGGTACGGGGCGGATGTTGATCTCGATCGTCGTTTCCGGCGCGGAGTAACTCGTCGCGTTGTCCAGCAGCTCGGCCAGGGTCAGCGCGACCGGTTCGACGGCGCGGCTGGCGATCGCGAAGTTCGTCTGGGCCCGGATCTCCACACGGGTGAAGTAGCGGATGCGCCCCTTCGCGCTCCTGACCACGTCATAGAGCGATGCGGCGGCGCGCTGCCTGCCGAGCCAGCCGTCGCAGAGCACGGCGATGGACTGCGCGCGCCGGGCGAACTGCGAGTTCATGTGGTCGATATCGAGGAGGTCCTGGAGAATCTGGAGTTCCCCGTACTTCTCCTGCAGCTTCGTGATCGCCAACTGCTGTTCGCCGGCGAGGCCCTGAAGCGTACGCATGGCCGCCTTCAGCGCGGTCTTCGTCGCTTCCTCGGCCCGGTCCTTGGCCTCTTCGACGGCCTCGGTGTAGTGATTCTCGAGATTCGCGTAGTGAGTGTTCAGATCCTCTTTCTCTCTGCGTAGCTCGGATATCTTCTTCCTGCCGCGCGATATCACGACGACTGCGACAAGAATTCCAGCGATCAGAACCCAAAAGGCTGGATCCTGGAGGTATTGCGTCATAAGGCTCTCTTCGGGCGACTGGGCCACCGGATACTGAATGTCTGGCGGGCGAGGTCGAGTACGTCCCCGGTCACTGGTGTCCCGCACCCACGGATATGTGGGGTCGGTCGCACATGCTCGCCTGGCCCGACAGTTTTGAAGGGCTTGACTGATGGCATAGGTCTCCCCCGGGGGTGGCGGATTCTGGGCCGATGCGCTGACTTTCCAGTGATGCCATAGCGGGTTCCTTGGCGCTTGGCAAGCTCGGTGATCGTATCACCACGGGGGGATCGGATCGTGAGTGGATCTGTTGCTTTTCGGTCACCTGACGGATATTCAGCATCGTGCTGATTTGCGTTATTTGGTGAGCGTTGCGGGCCGCCGGGATACGATGTGATGCCCCGTCATTTCCACTTTTTCGGACGAATCATCCCCTGGGATCATGTCCCTGGGGCATCTGCCAGAGGCATGTTCGTGGAGGAACATGTTGGCCCTGTGCGGATGTTGCGACCTCCAGCAGTCGGGCCTGGCCGGGGCGAGCCGCATCCGGATGAGCGCGGCGGCGCCCGACGGCCGCTGGAACACCGGCACGGTCGTGGAGAGGGCGCTCGCGGGTGCCGTCGTGTCCTGCGTCGATGCCGTGGACCGGACAGTGACACTGGCCCGATGGAATTCCGGCAGTCGCCGGCATCCGCTCACCGCCCGCCCAGGGCCGCTGCCGTCGTTCGTCAAGGGAGAGAAGTAGCACGTGCTCGGACTCGAACTCGTCGTCACTCTTGGCCTGGCGCTGCTGCTCGGGCACACGGCGGCTCAACGCCTGCGGATCGCCCCGCCGATTCTCCTGCTCGCCCTCGGGCTGGTTCTCGGGTTCGTCCCCGCTCTACGGGATGCTTCTCTTCCGCCCGAAGTGGTACTGCTGATCTTCTTGCCCGTGCTTCTGTACTGGGAGAGCCTGACGACATCCTTGCGGGAGATCCGCCACAACCTGCGGCCGATCGTCCTGATGAGCACGGCCTTGGTCGTGCTCACCGCTGCGGGCGTCGCCGCCACCGCCCACGCCCTCGGCATGGGCTGGGGACCTGCCTGGGTGCTCGGCGCGGCGGTCGCACCGACCGACGCGACCGCCGTGGCAGCGATGGCTCGCATGCTGCCGCGTCGCGCGGTGACCATCCTCCGTGCCGAAAGCCTGGTCAACGACGGCACTGCCCTGGTCGTCTACGGACTGGCCGTGGGTATCACCGTCGGCGAGGAACACCTCGGTCCCGCCCACGTCGCCTGGCTGACGCTGCTTTCCTACGGTGGCGGCGCCCTCGTCGGAGTCGTAGTGGCCTGGCTCGGCGGCAGGTTGCGCCAGCACCTGGCCGACCCCCTGCTGGAGAACACCGCCATCCTCACCGTCCCCTTCACCGCCTACCTCGGTGCCGAGGCCATCCAGGCCTCCGGCGTCCTGGCGGTCGTGGTGTGCGGGCTGATCATGAGCCAGACCGGGCCCCGGGTCGGACAGGCCGCAGGCCGTCGGCAGACCACCGCGTTCTGGTCGCTGGCCACCTTCCTGATCAACGGCTCCCTGTTCGTCCTGGTCGGCCTGGAGAGCCTGTCAGCGGCTCGGGAGCTGACCGGCGGCGACCTGGCCGCAGCCAGCGTCGCCGTCGTGATCGTGACCGGGGTGGTCATCGCCGTCCGCTTCGCGTTCCTGTTCACCTCTCCCTATCTCATCCGTGTGCTCGACCGCCGCCCTCAGCAGCGGGAGCGACGCGTGGGCGCCCGTCCCCGCGTCGTCAACGCGGTCACCGGATTCCGCGGCGCGATCTCCCTCGCCCTGGCCCTGTCCGTCCCTGCCACCCTCAAGTCCGGCGACCCGTTCCCCGACCGCGACATCATCGTCTTCGTCGCCTCCGGTGTCATCCTCCTCACCCTTGTCCTCCAAGGCACCGCCCTGCCGGGCGTCGTGCGCTGGGCCCGGCTCCCCGCCGACACCCTCGTGGCCGACGAACTCCACCTCGCCCGGACCCGCGCCTCCGAGCAGGCGCTTGCGGCGCTTCCGGACCTTGCTGCGGAACTGAACGCCGACCAGGATGTCTTCGACCGCGTACGCCGCGAATTCGAGAAGCACCTCGCTCTCGTCCGAGCCCATGCCGACACCGACGCCGATGACGGCTCACCGACCGATCCCGCGCTGCGGCACGCCCAGCAGTACACGGCACTGCGGCTCGCCGTCATCGCCCACAAGCGCAGCACCATGATCGAACTACGTGACGAACTCCGCATCGACGACACCGTCCTGCGCCAGATGCAAGCCTCCCTGGACATCGAGGAAGTCCGCCTCCGCCGCATCGAAGAAGCCGAATGACCCCACGCCGGACGGCGGTGCACCCACACCGGCCCTGGCGGGGCTGCCTCAGGCCAGGCGCCCGTCACCGGGCCGGCTAGAAGAAGCCCAGCTTCTTCGGGCTGTAGGACACCAGGAGGTTCTTCGTCTGCTGGTAGTGCTCCAGCATCATCCTGTGGTTCTCCCGCCCGATGCCCGACTGCTTGTACCCTCCGAAAGCGGCGTGGGCCGGATACGCGTGGTAGCAGTTCGTCCAGACCCTGCCCGCCTTGATGGCCCGGCCCGCCCGGTAGGCGGTGTTGGTGTCCCGGGTCCACACGCCCGCCCCGAGCCCGTACAGCGTGTCGTTCGCCGTCCTGATGCCTTCGTCGAAGTCCGAGAACGACGTCACCGCGACCACGGGCCCGAAGATCTCCTCCTGGAAGACCCGCATGCGGTTGTCCCCCTCGAAGATCGTCGGCTGAACGTAGTAACCGCCCTCCAGCGCGCCCCCGTGCTCCACGAGCTGACCACCCGTCAGGATCTTCGCGCCCTCCTGCTGCCCGATCTCCAGGTACGACAGGATCTTCTTCAGCTGCTCGGCGGAGGCCTGCGCGCCGATCATCGTGTCGGTGTCCAACGGGTGGCCCGGCACGATCTGCTCGGTACGGGCGATGCCCGCTTCGAGGAACTCGCCGTAGTGCCCGCGCTGGATCAGCGCCCGCGACGGACAGGTGCACACCTCGCCCTGGTTGAGGGCGAACATGGTGAACCCCTCGAGCGCCTTGTCCCGGAAGTCGTCGTCCTTCGCCCATACGTCGTCGAAGAACAGGTTCGGCGACTTGCCGCCCAGCTCCAGGGTGACGGGCTTCAGGTTCTCCGAGGCGTACTGCATGATCAGGCGCCCCGTCGTGGTCTCGCCGGTGAAGGCGATCTTGGCGACCCGCGGACTGGACGCGAGCGGCTTGCCGGCCTCCGCGCCGAAGCCGTTGAGGATGTTGACCACGCCCGGGGGAAGCAGATCCGCGACCAGGCTCATCCACACATGGATGGACGCCGGGGTCTGCTCCGCCGGTTTGAGGACCACCGCGTTCCCGGCTGCCAGCGCGGGCGCGAGCTTCCACACGGCCATCAGGATGGGGAAGTTCCACGGGATGATCTGGGCCACCACACCCAGCGGCTCGTGGAAGTGGTACGCGACGGTGTCGTCGTCGATCTCGCTGAGCGAGCCCTCCTGGGCGCGCAGCGCACCCGCGAAGTACCGGAAGTGGTCGATGGCCAGCGGGATGTCGGCGGCCAGTGTCTCGCGTACCGGCTTGCCGTTCTCCCAGCTCTCGGCGACCGCAAGCTCCTCCAGATGCGCTTCCATGCGGTCGGCGATCCGGTTGAGGACGTTCGCCCGGTCGCCCGCGGAGACGGCACCCCAGGCGGGGGCCGCCGCGTGCGCGGCGTCCAGTGCGCGCTCCACGTCGTCCTCGGTGCCACGGGCGATCTCCGTGAAGGGGCGGCCGTTGACGGGGCTGGGGTTCTCGAAGTACTGACCACGGGCCGGCGGGACGTAGGCGCCGCCGATCCAGTGGTCGTAACGGGACTCGTACGAGACGATGGCACCCTCGGTGCCGGGTTCCGCGTAACGGGTCATCTCTGTGGCCTCCCGGATCCGTGCCGCCCGCCGTTGGACGGCCCTCGGCGTGAGGCTAGGGAGCGCGACGTTGCAACGCCGTTGCACCGCCCGCCCCGTGAGCGGCCCTACGAGCGCTGCTCCTCGTCGAGCGCCCGGGCCCTGGCCAGGAGCGCCGCACGCCGCTCCGGTGGTGCCGCCCCGGCGAGCGCCTGCCAGACCGGGAGGTCGTCCCCGCCCCACGGGCTGTACGCCCAGTCGGCGAGCAGCCCCGGGTCGCCCCGGGCGATCAGCGCGGCACGCAGCTGCCCGGCGATCCGGTCCCGCAGCCGGACGACGGCCGGAGCCTGCGAACGCGGCAGCAGGGGGCCCGCGTACGCGCCGAGCGCCGCCGCCACCGCCCCGGACTCCAGCCTGCGTGCCACGGTGTCGAAGTCGGCGTCCACCGGCAGGCCCAGCCGGTACGGACGCGAGCGCAGGAGCTCCGGTCCCAGGAGCCGCCGCAGCCGGGCGAGTTCGGCCCGGATCGTCACCGGTGGGACGGACTCGTCCTCGTACAGCTCGATCAGCAGCTCGTCACCGCCGAGCCCCTCCGGATGGAGTGCCAGCGTCACCAGGATCTCGCTGTGGCGTCTGCTGAGCCGGATCCTGCGCCCGCCCGCGACCAGGAGCGCCTCGTCACGGCCGAGCGCGGACAGCTGTGCCGAGCCGGTGGCGGACGGCGGCGCGACGAGCGCCAGCTGGGACTCGGCGGCACGCGCCACCGCCTGTACGAACGCCAGGCTGTGCGGATGCGCCAGCCCGTCGCCGCCGGTGATGTCGACGGCGCCGAGCAGCCGGCCCGTGTGCGGGTCGTGCAGCGGGGCGGCCGCGCAGGTCCACTGCTGGACCGGCCGGAGGAAGTGCTCGGCGCCGAACACCTGGACCGGGCGGTCCACCGCGAGCGCCGTACCGGGTGCGTTGGTGCCGGCCTCCGACTCCGCCCAGCGGGCCCCCTCCACGAAGTTCATCCGCTCCGCGCGCCGACGGGCCCGCGCATGCCCCTCGACCCAGAGCAGCCTGCCGTGCGCGTCGCACACGGCGAGCAGATGCTCGCCGTCCACCGCGTAGGCACTCATGAGTTCGCGGATCATCGGCATGACCCGGGCCAGGGGATGCGCCTCCCGGTACGGTCCGACCTCTGCCGCGCCGAGCTCGACCAGCGCCGCGCCGTCCGGACTGACCCGCGCCCGGGCGGACCGACGCCACGACTGGCCCACGACGGACCGCACCGGCGTCTCCAGCCGGCCGTCGGAGGTGAACACCTCATGGGCCCGCCGCAGTTCACCGAGCCGGGCACCGGGGTTCGCGTCGGCGGCCAGAGCCACCCAGGGATCCGTCAACTCGCCCTCCCGTCCACGGCGGCATGCCACCCCATCGTCGGCGCAACGGCCGCCCGCGACAACCCGTCCGGAGGCGCGCACCGTCCCCGTTCCCAGCGCTTCGGCCGGCTGAACCGTGCCGGGCGGCTCTGTCGTACCCCCTCGGTACGCTCGGGCTTATGAGCGTCTCTCTCTACTACGGCGCGCACCGGGCGGTGCCACTGACGGATGCCGAGAGGGCAGCCGTCGAGCGCATCGCCGCTGCCCACGGGGAAGCCTTCCCGTACGAGGACGAGGAGGGTCTCCACCTGTACGACGGCGATGGCAGCCGTCCGGACGAGCTGGTCGCCGGCTCCACCAAGATGCCCTTCGACCCCGGCCGGGTGCTGGCGGTCCTCGACCATGTACTGGCCTCCGTGAGCGAGTTGCGCCGTGCCCTGCCGGAAGCGGAATGGCGCGTACACATGGACGACCTCGACGTCCCGTGGGACGGGACCGAGGGGTACGCCTTCCCCGGCATGCGGGCCCCGGACCTCGCGGCCGAGCTGGACAGCCTCTGAGGCCCGCCGTCGCGGATCGGCCTCGTGCGGGCTGTTCACGCGGACGCGCCGGTGATCTAATCGTCGGCGGCTTTGCCGGGTCGAGGGGGGACCCCCGGCGGCCGAGGGGGTGACGTCTCTTCGGGCGGCGGAGCGAAGCGTGTCCGTGGAACGCGGGCGCGTTCTCGTCCAGTGACAACGCAGCAGTGACAGTGAAGTGAACGTGGGGGATGAACAGTCGGATGAAGAGACGTTTGGGGATAATAGGCACCGCTGCCGTGTGCGCCCTGCTCGGTCTGCAGGCGGGCACCGGCAGTGCGAGTGCGGTCGCGGGTGGGGAGGCCGAAACGGCGGCCGCTGTCGCGGCCACCGCTGATGCCGCCGGTGGACCGGCAGGCTTTCCGTACGTCAGCTCCACCGCCCGGCCCGACGACGGGACGCGGGCAGCCACCGTGCGGGCGGCCGGCAAGGGGCCCCGCCACGACTACAACGGCGACGGCCGCAGTGACATGGTCGCCTGGTACGACTACAGCAAGGGCGAGGACCGCATGCGGGCCTTCCTGGCCGGCACGGACGGCGGCTTCGCCGCACCCAACAGGGCCTGGGAGTCGGCCGCCGGCAATTTCTGGGCCGAGCACATGAAGCGTGTCACCGGTGACTTCAACGGGGACGGGATCGGTGACGTCGCCGCCTTCTACGGCTACGACGACGGACGCGTCTCCCTCCTCACCTGGCTCGGCACGGGCAGCGGCACCTTCGCCGCCCACTTCGCCTCCTGGGCCGTGGCCCCCGGGAACTGGACCTTCGACGCGATCACCGCCGAAGCCGGTGACTTCAACGGTGACGGCCGCGACGACATCGCCGCCTGGTACGACTACCGCAACGGCGACGACAAGCTCTTCACGTTCCTGGCCGATGCCAAGGGCGGTTTCGGTACCCCCTCCGCGTCCTTCGCGCGCACCGCCGCCGACGGATGGGAGGTCGCCCGCATGAAGTTCGCCACCGGCGACTTCGACGGGGACGGCCGCGACGACATCGGGGTCCTGGACAGCTACACCGCCGGCACCGTGCGGCTGATGGCCTTCACTGCCAGGTCCGACGGCGGGTTCGGCGAGCCCGTACGCGGCTGGGAGTCCACCGGCTGGCAGTTCGGCCGGGTCGACGTGCACTCCGGTGACTTCGACGGTGACGGCCGTGACGAGTTCGCCGCCTGGTACGACTACGCCGACGGGCACGACGCCCTCATCGGCTTCGACCTCGACGCGGACGGCCGGTTCGGCAACCGGCGCGAGCTCCTGACCGCCGTACCGGGGTGGTACGAGCGGTCCCAGATGCGCATCGTCACCGGCGACTACAACGGTGACGGCCGCGACGACCTCGCCACCTTCTACGGATACAGCGACACACGGGCGAAGGCCATCACCTTCGTCGCCAAGGCCGACGGCACCCTCGGCGACGCCCTGCACAGCTGGTCGGAGCCCACGGGCTGGACCCTCGACCGGGTCCACATGGTCGAGCGCTACAGCAGCCCGCCGCCGCTGCCCGTCTGCCCCGTGGTCTACGGGCACGGCGGCTACCCGACCGCGGAGAACGCCTGGGAGCGGGACCAGGTGCGGCAGCCGAACCACCCGAAGGGCCTCGCGCAGCACAAGAGCTGGGGAGCGGGCGGCGTGGAGGCCGACCTCCAGCTCACCAAGAACGGCACCAAGGGGGTGATGTGGCACAACAGCACCACCAGGGGACTCACGGGCCCCAAGGCCGACGTCAACGACATCTGGTGGGCCACCGGCGCCGACCAGCTCAAGGGCCGCACGATCGTTCACGGCCCGTACACCGGTGAGACCGTCTACACCTTCCGCGAATGGCTCGCCAGCGCCAAAAGCCAGAACATGGCGGCCTTCGTGGAGCTCAAGGGCGAGGCCGGAAAGTCCCTGCTCAGCGCCGACGCGTCCATCCGTGAGACCGCCTGGAAAGAGGTCATCGACCCCATCGCCGAGCGGGCCTCCACGCAGAAGATCATGATCTATACGGGCGCCAAGAACACCGACCTGAAGGCCGAACTCATCAAGCGCATCGAGGCGGCCGGTCTCGGAGCCACGCTCACGAACTACCCGCGCTGGGTCGACTCGGCGGCGGTCGGCTGGGAGGAGCCCCCTCCCGCGGCCTCCGGCCAGTACGCCACATGGCAGGAGAAGCTGGACCAGTTCGCCACCCCCGTCTCCTCGCAGGCGATGGTCACGACCTGGCCCAAGGAACTGAAGTCCTGGCTGAGCGGAAAGTGCCTCTGACGCTCGTACGCCACCCGGAGTGAGCGAGCGCGGGGGACACGGCGGAGTCGCCGTGTCCCCCGCGCCACCGGGCGTGGTGCGCGCCGCTACTCCGCCGCCGTCATCCACAGCTCCAGGTCCGAGATGACCAGCCGCCCCGGCCGCTGGGAAGCGCTGTCAGGGACCACGGCCCGCACCAGCGGCTGGTCCCCCTTCTCCACGGTCACCTTCGTGCCGTCGAACTTCGGCGCCTTCTCGTCGACGACCTCGAGCAGTTTGCTCTCCAGGCTCTTCGCGGCGGCGTCGTCCTCGACCACGAAGCAGAGGATCTCGGTGTTCTCGGCCTTGGAGTCCGCCTGCTGGCCCAGAGCCGCCAGGCGCACCGGGTCGGAGGAGGACGAGGGCGGGTTGAAGTCCGCGCGGTAGACGTCCCCCAGGCACTCGGCCGCCCGCCGGAACTCCTTGTCGTCGGCGAGGGAGGAGCCCTTCTCCGGGTCGACAGCGGCCATGGGATCGGAGTCCCGCGTGGAGTACGAGATCGCGTCGTCCGAGACGTCGAGCGACGCCCCCGTGCCACCGGAGTGCGCCCAGACCTTCCGGCCGTCCTTCTCGCTCTGCGTATAGCCGGCGGACTTCAGCGACTCGGCGACCGCCGCCGCATCGAACGAACCCGTCCAGTGCCCCGCCTCCGGGGTGTCGACCGCGGTGTCGATCTGGGCCACCTCGAACTGCTGCCCGAGGAGACCGGGCTCGTGCGGACTCAGCAGCGCACTGGCCGGCTCCGAGACGGGCGCGAACCGCTTGGCGTCATCCTTGCTCAACTCCCTCACCCGGGAGACGTCGAGGAAGGTCACCTGCTTCGTCCCGCTGTCGTCGTCGAGGCTTCCGAGCGCGGTGAGCAGCTTGGAGCCGTCCTCGCCGTCGGAGGAACCGGAGGACGAGCAACCGGTGACCGAGGCGAGCAGGACAGTGAGGAGAGCGGTGGCGCCGGCGGCGGGCCCGCGTGCTGTTATGCGCATGATCAGGCAGCGTATACCGGTGCCCGGCGAGGGTACACGGGGAGCGAAAAGGGCCTGCGGCCGGTGGTCAGGCGGGCCGGGATCCCGTCCACGCGGCGCGGAGTCCCGCAGAAGGCGCGGTCGCACCGACCGAGCCGCGACGACCCGCGAAGGAGTCCGACCATGGCCCTGGTGCAGCTCGACCTACCCGACCCGATGACGTGGCGAGGACGCTGGGCGGCCCTCGCCGCCGTGCAGGCGGCGTCAGGGCACGGTGAGCGGTGCCGGGCGCTCCCGCCCCTGTGGCACTACGACGACGGGCACGGCAGCTGGGCCGACCTGCACCGTCTCGACCAGGGCCGTGCGGTGTTGCTCGGGCAGGACCGCAACGAGTCGGAGACCTTCTACGCCGAGGCGTCCGACTTCTTCGAGGAGAAGGAGACCGACCTGCTGGCCGGTGCGCCCGCGTGGTGGGAGCCGCCCGTCCGCCGGGTCCGGGACGCGGACGAGGAGCTCTACCTCGGCTTCGTGTACGGCTTCGACGGCCACACCTGGCACCGCGCCGACTACGCACTCGACGACGGGTTCACGAGTCTCGGGCTGCCCGTGCTCACCACGGCCCTGACCCGGGGGAAGATCCTCGCCACCGTCCAGCGGATGCCGGACGCCGAGGGAGGCCGGCCCCCCTTCGAGGCGATCGACGCACTGATCGCCGCCGACGGCGAGGTCGACGCCGCTCTGGTGGCCGCCGTCGTCCCCACCACCGGCTGGGACGCGGACGCCGGGGCCGCGGCGGCCCGCGCCTTCCTCGCGGACGACGCGGCGTAGAGCCCCGGCAGGCCGCGGCCCGGGCCGGTGCCGTGGGGGCCTCGGGCGCTCAAGGGCAGGAACCGGCAGTGGGGCGATGCCGGGCATTCCCTCGGCCGGCGGTCCGGCCGGGCCCCCGGGGGAGGCCCGGCCGGACCGCGTCACCGTCTCACCACTCCCTGAAGGTGGCCCCCGGCCGCTCCCCGGGGGTGACGCGCTCGGCGTACAACAGCGCGTCCCGGTGGCGCAGATAGCGGCCCGGCGAGCGGAACGACTCGAACGAGGTCAGGGACCGGTCCGAGAGCCCGGGCACCTTCCGCCAGGTCGCGTCCGCGCGGAACCCCGCGTCGTCGGTGCGCTCCTCGCTCCACACCTCTCCGTCCCGCTGCCGCAGGAAACGGCCGGGGAAGTTGACCGACTCCAGTGACACGGCCGACGGGTCCGCGAGGCCGGGGACGACCTTCCACTGCATGTCGGCGTACGGCGTGACGTCGGGATCGACCCGGCCACGGCTCCAGGCGTGCCGGATGAACCGGTTCGGGGCGTCGGCCGCCTCGAAGCTGAACACATCGGAGCGGATCGCGACGTCGTCGAAGCCCGCCAGTGGCTTGCCCACCGCCGTCCCGCCGGGCTCCGGCGCCGGCCGGACGGCGTGGACGCCGTTGGAGCCGGAGGTGTACGTCGAGTCCGTCGCACTGATCCTCGGCTTCGCCATGTCGTCGACGTACACCTTGAGAGACGGCCCGACCGCCTCGATCCGTACCCGGTGGGTCCTGCCGGCCGCGCCCGCGAGCCGCGCGGTCGCGAGCGGTGTCCGTCCGTCGCCGGACGCCTTGCCGAGGACGAGGCCCTTCGCGGTGAGAGCGGCGTAGTACCCCTGGAAGCCCTCCGTGCCGGCCTCCGGCGGGGTGGCGCGGAAGACGAGGCCCGCTGCACCCCGTCCGTCCCGCAGGGTCACGTCCGCCTCGTACACCAGGTCCGAGAACGCGGTGTCCTGGAGGGCCAGGCCGCCGGAGGGCGAGGTGACCGAGTAGGCGCCGTGCGCCGTCGCCCAGTCGCCGCCGTACGTGCGCCACCCGACGGCGTTGCCGTCCTCGAAGTTGTCCTGGACCTTCATGGTGACCGGCCGGATCGTGCCGTCCTCGTCGAAGTACATCCGGTCGTAGGCCAGGGCCCGGTGGTTGCCGTCGGTCTCGCTCAGAGGGCGCCGGTGGTACACGATGTACCAGACGTCCGTGCCCGGCACGTTGACCACCGAGTTGTGCCCGGAGCCCCGGGCGACGGCCGGGTCCTGGGCCAGCACCCTGTCGATCTTCTCGAACGGGCCGGTGGGGGAGTCCGACATCGCGTACGACACCGAGTAGTCCGGGCCGGTCCAGCCGCCTTCGGACCACATCATGTAGTAGGTGCCGCCGCGCTTGAACATGAAGGAGCCCTCGGTGTAGTTCTCCGGGGTGATCTCCTTGTGGACCGAACCGTCGGGGAAGGTCCCGAGGCTGGTCATGTCCGGGTTCAGCTTGACGACGTTAGCGTGGCCCCACCCGCCGTAGTACATGTACGCCTGGCCGTCGTCGTCGATGAAGACGTCCTGGTCGATCGGCTGGGCGCCGTTGTGGAACCGGTCGATGAGCGGAGCGCCGATGGCGTCCTTGTACGGGCCCTCGGGACGGTCGGCGACGGCGACGCCGATCCCGCCGACCTCGGAGTCGCTCTGGATGTCGTTGGCGGCGAAGTAGAGGTAGTACTTGCCGTCGCGGTACACGGGCGCGGGCGCCCAGAGCGCGTACTTCGCCCACGGGACATCGGCGATGTCCAGCACCTTGGGGTGCTTGGTCCAGTGCACCATGTCCGTCGAGGAGAACGCGTCCATGAAGGTCTGTTCGCCGTAACTCCGGGACGTGGTCGGGTAGATCCAGAAGCGGTCGCCGTAGACCGCCACATCCGGGTCCGCGTACCACCCCTCGACCAGCGGGTTCCCCGCCTCGGCCGTGCTGTGGACCGGCGGGGCGGCTGTCCGGACGGGGCCCTGCTGCCCGGCTCCCGCGGGGGAGGGCGCGAAGCCGAGCAGCAGGGCGGTGGAGGCCAGGACGACCGAGAGCGTGCGGATGATGCGCGCCATGAAGTGGGGGCCTTTCTCCTGATCGACAACGTTGTCGGGCGACGAGACGGGCGACGAGACGGGCGGCGGGCAAAGGCGGCCGGGCGAGCCGGGCGAAAACGGGTCGGGCGAGGCGAGGTGCAGCCGCGTGCCACCGGGGGTTCACCGCAGTGCGTTACTACGTTGGAAATTCGGCGACGTGCAGCATCAGAGCATGGGTGAAGGGGCCTGTCCACAGTGCTTCCACGCCATTTCGGCACCCACGCCGGCCGGGCCGCTGCTCCGTCCGCCGACGGCCCGGACGCGGAGGCCGGCGACCGGAACGCTGCCCAAAGCTTCACGCAACCTCCCTATAGTGGGGGCGCGTTGATCGTATGGCCGCAACGCGCGAAGCCGTCTCCCAGGAGCCCGTACGATGACGAACCCCTCCATGCCCCCTTCCGCGCACCCCTCCTTAACCGCGGCGCCCGCACCCCGCGGCGGCTGCCCCGCGCATGCCGCCGACACCCCCGTGCCGCTCAGCGGTCCCGCGTTCCACACCGAGCCGCAGGCCCTGTACCGGACCATGCGCCACTCCTACGGGCCCGTCGTCCCCGTCGAACTCCCCGGCGGATTCCCGGCCTGGCTGGTCGTCGGGTACCGCGAGCTCCATCAGGTCACCAGCGACGGGGAGTTGTTCCCGAGGGACGTCGGGCTGTGGAACCAGTGGGAGCACATCCCCGAGGACTGGCCGCTCCTGCCCATGGTCGGGCGGCCCATGCCCTCCATCTACTTCACCGCGGGCGCCGAACACCGGCGCCACTCCCAGCTGGTGGTGCCCGCGCTGGAGGCCGCGGACCCGTTCGAGATCCGGGAGCACTGCGAGCAGCTCGCCGACCGGCTCGTCGACGGCATCGGCCCACGGGGCACCGCCGACCTCGTCGCCGACTTCGCCGAGCCCCTCCCCGTGCTCGTCCTCGCCCGTCTCGTCGGCTTCCCCGACGCGGAGGGCGCCGACATCGCCCGGGTCCTGAAGGACCTGGCCGACGGCGGGCCGGGAGCCCAGGAGGCCTACGGCCGTTTCGGCGCGCACATGCGGCGGCTGGTGGCGGCGAAGCGGACCGCGCCCGGCGACGACGTCACCTCCCGGATGCTCGCCGACCCGGAGCCCTTCACGGACGAGGAGTACGCCCTCGACCTGATGGCGATCACCGCGGCCGGGCACCTCACCACCGCCGACTGGATCAGCAACTCCCTGCGGCTGATGCTCACAGAGGACCAGTTCGCCGACTCGCTCGCCGGGGGGCGGCGCAGTGTCGGTGACGCGATGAACGAGGTCCTCTGGGAGGAGAGCCCGACCCAGATACTCGCCGGCCGCTGGGCGGCCCGCGACACACGGCTCGGCGGCCGGACCATCCACGCCGGGGACATGCTCCTCCTCGGCCTGGGCGCCGCCAACACCGACCCGCTGATACGCCAGGAAGCGGTCTCCGGCGGTGCGGGGCACCACGCGGCCAACGGATCCCACCTGGCGTTCAGCCACGGGGAGTACCGCTGCCCCTTCCCCGCCCAGGAGATCGCGGAGACCATCGCCCGTACGGCGATCGAGGTCATCCTCGACCGGCTCCCCGACCTCGAACTCGCCGTCCCCGCCGAGGAGCTCGTCAGGCGGCCGTCCGCCTTCCTCCGCGGCATGAACGCGCTCCCCGTCCGGTTCGCTCCCGTACACACGACTGGAGACCTGCTGTGAACTGCCCGTACGCGACCGTGGTGATCGACCCCATGGTCCAGGACCTCGACGGCGAGACCAGGACGCTTCGGGACTCCGCCCCGCTCGCCCGCATCGAGCTCCTCGGTGTCCCCGCCTGGACCGTCACCCGGCACGCCGAAGCACGTCAACTCCTCGTCGACACGCGCCTGGTGAAGGACCTCGATGCCTGGAGGCTCTGGCAGACCGGCGAGGTCACCCACGCCTGGCCCCTGATCGGCATGATCGACGCCGGGCGCTCCATGTTCACCGTGGACGGCGAACAGCACCGCCGGCTGCGGACGAAGACCTCCCAGGCGCTCACCCCCCGCCGGCTGGAGGCGATCCGCCCCGACATCGAGAAGTTCACCGAGGAACTGCTGGACGCCCTCACCGCACAGGGCGAGGACGGGGTCGTCGATCTCAAGGCCGTGTTCGCCCAGCCCCTCCCGATGAAGGTCGTCGGGCTGCTGATGGGCGTCGACGAGGCGCTGCACCCGATGCTCACCCGGCAGTACAAGGCCTTCTTCTCGATGCTCACCCCGCAGGAGGACCGGCTGGCCCTGCTGGCCGAACTCGACGTCTTCTACGCCGAACTGGTACGGGAGAAGACCGCCCACCCCACCGACGACCTCACCAGCGCCCTGATCCTCGCCGAGGAGGGCGGGGAACCGCTCACCGAGGAGGAGGTCGTCGGCAACCTGAAGGCGATGGTCGCCGCCGGGCACGAGACCACGATCGGACTCATCCTCAACGCGGTCCGCGCTCTGCTGGCCCACCCCGACCAGCTGCGCAAGGTGCTGGACGGGCAGATCCCGTGGGAGACGGTGATCGAGGAGACGCTGCGCTGGGACACGCCCACCACCCACCTGCTGATGCGGTTCGCCACCGAGGACATCCAGGTCGGCGACCAGGTGATAGCCAAGGGGGAGGGCGTGGTGATCTCCTACCGGGCCATCGGCCGCGACCTCACCCAGCACGGGGACGACGCCGACGCCTTCGACATCACCCGGCCCACCCCCATCCGCCACATGACCTTCGGCCACGGACCCCACATCTGCCCCGGCGCCGCACTGTCCCGGGTCGAGGCCGGCATCGCGCTCCCCGCACTCTTCGGACGCTTCCCGGACCTGAAGCTCGCGACCGCCGACGGCGATCTCCGCAAGCTCCCGGTCATGACCCAGAACGACCTGGAGTCGTTCCCGGTGCGGCTCCACGGCTGACCCCGGGCCCCGGCCCGGGGAAGGGGAGGGCCTTCGGACCGTTCAGGCGCCCGGAGCGGGCCGATCCGGTCCGGACGCCCTCCCTTTCGTGCTGCGGCAACCGATGTGCGGGCGGCGGCGACTGGGAGGTGCAGCGCTTCAGTCCGATCCTTCCGGAGGAGGAAGTCCGTGAGCCGCAGTTCGCTGAGAGCCCTCGCCGTACTCCCCGCCGCGTTCCTGATGGCACTCGTGCCGGGCAGCGCGTCCGCGTACCCCAACCCGGGCGTCGTCAACGGCGACGTCGTCGTCCACGACCCCAGCATGATCCGCAGCTCGTCCGGCCAGTACCTGCTCTACTCCACCGGTGAGGGCCTCCAGCTCCGCACCTCCACCGACCGCACCGCCTTCGGGCGCTCGGGCAACGCCTTCACCACCAAGCCGAGCTGGTGGAAGAACTACTCCTCGGCGTCCGACCCCTGGGCCCCCGACATCTCGTACCGGGGCGGCAAGTACCTGATGTACTACGCCGTCTCGTCCTTCGGCTCCAACACGTCGGCCATCGGCCTGGCGGCCTCCACCACCGGGCAGGCCGGCAGCTGGAGCGACTACGGGATCGTCTACACCTCGAACGCGTCGAGCGACTACAACGCCATCGACCCGAACCTGTTCGTGGACGACGACGGGACGTGGTGGCTGTCCTTCGGCTCCTGGTGGACGGGGATCAAGATGATCCGGATCGACCCGTCGACGGGCAAGCAGTACGCCGGGGACACCGCCCGCCGCTCGCTCGCCTCACGGCCCACCGGGACCAAGGCCGTGGAGGCGCCCTCCCTCGTGAAGCGCAACGGCTACTACTACCTCTTCGCGTCGTACGACACCTGCTGTGCCGGCACCGGTTCGACGTACAAGATCAAGGTGGGCAGGGCTACCACCGTCACCGGGCCGTTCAAGGACCGCAACGGTGTCAGCATGCTCGACAACGGCGGTACGGCTGTCATGGAGTCGCACGGGCGTTACGTCGGACCCGGCGGACAGTCGATCCTGGCGGACTCCGACGGCGACCTGCTCGTCTACCACTACTACGACGGCCAGGACAACGGGACTCCCAAGCTCGGCGTCAACCTGCTGGACTGGAGCAGCGGGTGGCCCGTCGCCTACTGACCCGGGCGGGTGCCCTGTCGCTGCCGCCCGCCGCCCGCTGACGGGCTCGCGCGGGCGGTGGGTGACGGCGAGGCTCAGCGGCAGGGACGTGGCTCGAACGGCGGTCGTGCCGCAGGACCGCCGCTGGGATACTGCCGTGCGGGAGCGAGTACGGCGGGGACGGGGCGGGCTGTGGCGAAACGCATCCATTTCACGGCGGAGGATCTGGCGCGGACCCGGGTGGTCGCGACGATCGGTGTGGCGGCCGAGACGATGGACAGCGTGAGACGGCTGCGGGCGCGGGACGGTGGTCTGGCCTTTCGGTCCTGGCGGGCGTCCGTGGGCGCGCATTTCGACGAACGGCTCGGCGCACAGGCGCGGCCCCTGCTCGCGTTGATGCCCGCACGGGGGCCGCAGGTCGATGTGGCGAGCCTGGCGGGGCACGCCACCAGTATCGACGAGGCGGTGGAGGCCCTTCTGGCGGCCCCGCGATCCCTCATGCGCGTCGAGCTGGAGTACATCGACGTCCATCCGGACCACCGCTCGTGGGCCAGGGCCCTGGCCGACGGCGACCGTGAGGCCGGACTCCAGCTGGCCGGTGCGCTGAGGGCCTGCCACCGGGCGACCGTCGAGCCCTACCAGCAGCAGGTGTGGTCACATCTGGCGGCTGCCAGGGCCGCCTACGTGCGCACCATGGCGGAGGGCGGTGTCGAGCGGCTGCTCGCGACGCTGTGCCATCCCCTGGTGCGGTGGCGGCCGCCCGTGCTCGAAGTGCGTCACCCCCGCAGCGCGGACATCCATCTGCGCGGGCGCGGGATCGTCATCGCGCCGACGGTGTTCTCGTCGCAGCGGGCGGAAGTGCTCCAGGACCTCCTGGACATGGACCGGGCGCCCGTGCTGGCGCTGCCCACCATCGACGGCGCGACGGAGGGACCGGCGCTCCTGGGCGTCGACGCGGCCACCGGCAGCTCGCTGGAGGACCTGCTGGGACGTACCAGGGCCTCCGTGCTCACCGCCGCGGCGGACGGCTGCACCACCACAGGGCTGGCGCGCCGCCTGAACATCTCGCCGGCGTCGGCGAGCCGGCACGCGAGCGTGCTGCGCCGGGCCAACCTGATCACCACCCGACGGGACGGCAAGGCGGTGCTGCACATGATCACGCACCTGGGTGCCGAGCTGCTGGCCTCCGCCGTCCGCCCTCTGAGCTGACGGAACGTCAAGCTGCGGGCGGGCGTGACGTTTCGGGCTGGGTCGAAAGGATTGCCGCTGCCGGACGACCGTGACGATCGTTGTCCCCGTCCGACACATCCTGGAGGGATGACATGAGGAAACGGGGAATTCTGGGTGCCGTGACGGTCGCGGCCGCCCTGGTCGCGGTCGGTATGCCGACGGCGCACGCGGATGGCCACGGCTCCGGTGATTACGGGGTCTGGGCGAACAACGTCAACGTCCGGGACAACGCACCGGGAAGCACCGGGTGCGGCATCCGCCCGAGCGTGACCGCCTGTCCGAGCGTGCAGACCCAGGTCGGTGCGGGGGACGTCGTCAGCGTGATCTGCCAGCAGCCGGGCCAGACCGTGGGCGGCAACCCCTACTGGGTGCTGGTGGGAACGTCCGACCACCACATGGGCTTCATGGCGAGCTACTACCTCAAGAACAAGACCAACTGGATCGACGGGCTGGCTCTCTGCCAGTGAGCGCCGTGCCGCACCCCATCGGAGGAATCACCATGCACCGCAGGTCCGTCGCGGCCGCACTCGCCGCCGCGATCGTCGTGCTCACGCCGGGGGCCGCCGCCGTGGCCGCCCCCGCCGAGCCGTCGTACACCGTCGTGCCGTACACGAACGTCAACGTCCGCAAGCTGCCGACCTCGGAGAGCGCCTACCTCGCCACCCTGACGGCCGGCCGGTCGTACCAGGCCTACTGCTGGACGCACGGCCAGACCGTCACCGACAACGGATACACCAACGACATCTGGATCGGGTTCGCCGACGGATACAGCAGCGCGGTCTACTTCAAGGGCGACCAGTACGCCGGCCTTCCCGCGTCCGCCGAGTGCTGAGACCCCTCTGCCGGCCCTGCGACGGTCACCGCTGACGCGGGTGCGACGCCGTCGGAGGGCCGGCCTCCCGTTCCTTGCCGGGGGTCGTGGCGGACCCCGGCAACCTTCGGGGCCGGCGGTGGCGACTGGTGGGCGGAACCCCACCTCTTCCCCGACGAACGGATCAGGCCATGGCAGCGATGCGACGACGACCCACCGCTCTCCGCCCCGGGGCGCGCAGGGCGGTGACGGCGGGGGCGGCAGCGCTCCTCGCCGGCGCCCCGGCCTGGGTCCCCGGGACGGCGTACGGCGCCGAGTCGGCGACCACCCTCACCGTCGCCAAGGACGGCAGCGGGCAGTACACCACCGTGCAGGCCGCGGTCGACGCGATCCCCGCGGGCAACACCGCGCGGGTCGTCGTGTCCATAGCGCCGGGCACCTACCGGGGGACGGTGAAGATCCCGGCCGGCAAGCAGAACGTCACCCTTCAGGGCAGTGGCTCCAGCCGCAAGAACACCGTCATCGTCCACGACAACGCCTCCGGTACGCAGAAGCCCGACGGCTCCGGTACGTACGGGACGAGCGGCAGCGCGACCGTCGCGGCCGAGGCCGACGGCTTCCAGGCCCGTAACCTCACGATCTCCAACGACTTCGACGAGGCCGCCCACCAGGACATGAGCGCGCGCCAGGCCGTGGCCCTGCGCACCGCCGCCGACAAGGTGTTCCTCGACTCCGTGATCGTCACCGGGGACCAGGACACCCTGCTGCTCGACACCGCGTCCAAGGCGGCACTCGGCCGCGTCTACATGAGGAACTCGTACGTCGTCGGCAACGTCGACTTCATCTTCGGGCGCGCCACCGCGGTGATCGACGCCTCCGTCATCACCCTGAAGAAGCGGTGGGACGGCAGCTCGGCGGGTTACATCGCCGCGCCCAGCACCGCCGCCGACCGCAAGGGCTTCCTGATCACCGGCTCGACGGTCAACGGCGACGTGTCGGCGTCGTCCTTCTACCTGGGGCGGCCGTGGCACGCCGGCGGGGACGCCTCGCTCGACCCGATGGCGACCTTCCGCGACACGGCGCTCAGCTCCGCGATCAGGTCGGCGCCGTGGACGGACATGAGCGGGTTCTCCTGGAAGGACGACCGCTTCGCCGAATACAGGAACACCGGGCCCGGCTCCGGAGCCGCGAGCAGCGACCGGCCGCAGCTCACCGACGCCCAGGCCGCGGACCAGGAGATCTCCGACTGGCTGGCGGGCTGGACACCTTCGGCGTCCTGAGTCACGGTGTGCGGCAGGGAGCCGCAGCCGGGGGCTGGATCGAAGCGCTTCGACTCCACTCTGGACAGTCCCTGTGAGCGAGTCTAGGCTCCTCGGTGTCTGTGCATGTCAGAGTGCGAAGGGGAGCACAGCAAAGCGTTGTCGAAGCGCTTCACCAGCTCTCCCCTCCGGTCGCCATCTGTAGGGGAGAAGCCGAATGGTCACGCTTGCCGAGGTCGCCCAGCACGCCGGAGTCTCCGCGAGCACGGTGAGCTACGTCCTCAGCGGTAAGCGGTCGATCTCGGCCTCCACCCGCGAACGTGTGGAACACAGTATCCAGCAGCTGGGCTACCACCCCAACGCCGGTGCCCGCGCCCTCGCCAGCAGCAGGTCCAACATCATCGCGCTGATGGTGCCCCTGCGCACCGACATGTACGTGCCGGTGATGATGGAGATCGCCATCGCCGTCGCGACGAGCGCCCGTACGCACGGTTACGACGTCCTGCTGCTCACCGGCGAGGAGGGCCCGGCGGCCGTCCGGCGCATCGCGGGCAGCTCGCTGGCCGACGCGATGATCCTGATGGACGTCGAACTGCACGACGAACGGCTGCCGCTGCTCCGTGACTCGGGCCGCACCGCCGTCCTCATCGGACTGCCCGCCGACACCTCCGGGCTGACCTGTGTGGACCTCGACTTCGAGGCCACCGGGGCGCTCTGCGTGGACCACCTCGCCGGCCTCGGCCACCGTGAGGTGGCGGTGATCGGTGAGGCGGCCGCCGTCTACGAGCGGCACACCGGCTTCGCCGAACGCACCGTGGACGGCATACGGGCCAAGGCGCAGGAGACCGGGGTGCGGATCCTGCACCGCCCCTGCGAGGGCGGGTACGCGGCGATGGCCGGCACCCTGGGCCGGATCTTCGACGAACGGCCGGGGACGACCGGCTTCATCGTCCAGAACGAGGCCGCAGTCGAGCCGCTGCTCAACCTGCTCCAGCAGCAGGGCCGAGCCGTACCGGAGGACGTGTCCGTGGTGGCCGTCTGCCCCGAACAGGTCGCGACGCAGGCGTCGGTGCGGCTGACGTCCGTGGCCATCCCCGCGCAGGAGATGGGGCGCAGGTCGGTGGAGCAGGTGGTCGCGAAGCTCACCGGCCGGGGCACGGACGAAGTGGAGCTGCTGGAACCCGTGCTGACGGTCCGTGCGAGCTCGGGACCGGCTCCGGTCTGACCGGGGCGGCCCCACCGCGTGCGGGGCGCACCGCACGGGGCGACACGGGCCGGGGGCGTCCCCCCGGCCCGTACCGGGATCAGCTCGACGAGACGTTGAACCCGTTGGTCGTGAAGTCCAGTCCGCCGGACGACGACGTGATCTCGTAGCCGAACTGGACGTCACCGATGGTCTCGTTGCCCCACCAGCCCTTGGTGTCCTTGATCCACTTGAGGATGGGCAGGATGTCCACGGTGCCCGACGACGAGTCGGAGGTCCGCAGGAACGAGAAGACCTCGTTCGCCCCGTTGTCGCCCTTGTAGACGGTCCAGGTGTGGCCGCCGAGGGTGACGTTCCCCTGGGAGGTGCCGAGGGGACCGACCGCGCCGTTGTAGTTGACCCAGAGCATGACCTCGTAGTCGTAGTCCGTGTCCCAGATGTCGTACGAGGTGTTGTACGCGCCGGACGACGGGACGGTCACGTTGTAGCCGCTGGTCAGCGACGAGAGCGACGTGATCGGCTTGTTCACGATCTTCTTGGCGTTCGGGTACGACTTGATGCCGCCCGTGTTCGGGTGGTTCGCCGTCACGCCCCAGTTGCTGGAGGAGTTGGCCCAGATGGTCTGGGTGCCCGCTCCGGAACCCCAGATGTTGTTGTAGAGGATGTAGTTGTCCGACGTGGTGTAGTTGCCCCACTGCTCGGACGAGGTCCAGATCGCCGCGTGTGCGGGGGCCGCCGCGAAGCCGATCAGCGCGGCCACGGCCGCCGACGGCGCCAGGAGCAGCCTGGTCAGGGTGGAATGTGCCATGGGGTGTTCCTTCCATGTGGGGATGGAGGCTGGGAACTGCTACCGCGCCTCCAGGGTGAGGACGCGGTCCACGCCGGCCGTCAGCTCCAGCGGAGCCGGCGGCGTTCCGGCGGAGGTCTCGGTGAGGGCGAGCCCGTCGCCCGTACGCAGATCGACGCGGGCGTCGCGGGTGGGCCGCAGCACGGCGGTGGCGCCGTCCTCCGACCACCGCAGGTCCAGGTGGGCGCCGAACCGTGTCCGCACGCCCCGGAGTTCACCCGCCGGGCACGCGGCCGGGACGGCCGGCAGGAGCACCAGCCGGTGGGGTGCCGACTGGACGAGCGACTCGATCACGGCGGCGGGCAGGGTGTGGGCGGCGTCCGCGTTGTAGACGTTCCTGGACGGGTAGTGGGCGCTCATCAGGGAGTCGTGGAAGAAGTCGCCGCCCAGCACCGCGTCCAGCGCGGCCGACACCCGGGACGGGTCCCGCAGCCGGGCGGCGATCAGGGCGTGGTGCAGATGGCCGTGCGCGGAGTCGTTCTCCGAGCCGCGCAGCTCCAGCGCGCGGTGTGCGGCCGTGGCGAGTTCCGGTGTGTCGTACGGGTTGATCGCGTCCAGCGGCCACACCGGGTAGAGGTGGCTCAGATGGCGGTGGTCGTACGTCTCGCGCAGGCCCGGCCACGCCCACTCGGCGAGCGCCCCGTCCTCGTTGACCAGGTAGGCCGGGAGCCGGTCCGCGAGGGACCGCCAGAGGCCGGCCGACGGGTGATCGGGGGAGTGTTCGGCGGCCGTCGTCAGGGCGTGGCGGGCCGCGGCGATGTCCATGGTGGCGTTCACCGTGCCCCAGCTCGCGTTGGCGGGCCGGTTCTCCGGGGAGTACGAGGGCACGACGGCCACATTCCCGTCCGGGTCCTCCCGGCTGAGGAAGTCCTCGTAGAACAGGGCCACTTCGACCAGCGCGTCGGTCAGCGCGGGGTCGGGGGCGCCCGTGGTCACCTCGGCGTGCTCCAGCAGCGGCTGGAGCAGCCAGTCCGCCCCCGCCGTCCACAGGTGCAGCGGATAGGCGCGCTGGAAGTGCCGGGTGTGGCCCGAGAAGCCGTCCGTGTGGGACGGCGCGACGACGCCCCTGGCCCCGAAGAGAGCCCGGGCGTTGTCCCGCCAGTCCGCCGACTGGCCCTGGACCAGGGCCCTGTGCGCCTCCGTGACCTCAGGGAGCGCGGCCGTCGCGGCGGAGGCGATCTGGAGGTTGAGGTTGGCGTTCGTGGTGAAGGCACCGGACCACGCGGTGTCCCAGTCGCCGGTCCACAGGCCGGTCAGCCGGGGCGGCAGCATCCCCGACGAGGAGAGCAGGTGGTAGCGGCCCGCCGCGAAGAGCCGCTCCAGCAGCGCGGGGGAGTCGGGGGTGCGCAGCAGTTCGCTGCCGGACCGCTCACGCTCCGGCGCCGCGTCCCGCAGGGTGAGGGAGGCGCGCCCGTACGCGGTGCGGTGCAGCGGCCGGTGGCGGGCCAGCAGCGTGGCGTAGTCGTCGCACGGCAGGGCGGCCCACAACGCTCCGAGGTCCGGGTGGCCGGGCCCTTTGACCACCCGGGTCGTCAGCGTGAGGCTCCGCGCGCCCTCGATCCGGATGCCTTCGCCGGCCACCGTCACGGTGCCGCCGTCGACCCGCGCCACCGTGACACCCGTGTAGCCCGGGCTGCCACCCGGATAGCCCACCCGCAGTGCCAGACGCGCGCCCTGCGGGGTCAGCACGGTGGAGCGGCCGACGGCCAGCTGCGCGGGGGCGCCGGGCAGCGCGTGGTCCAGGACGAGGTCGGCGGTCAGCCCGAGGTCGGTGATGTGCTGAACGACCACGTCGTCGGCCCGCGACACGAAGACACCGCTGCGCCAGGCCTCGTAGGACGCGGTCACCTCGCCCGTCGTGAAGTCGACCTCGCGGCGGTAGCCGGCGACCGCCTCGTGCAGGCCACGGGAGCGGCGTACGCGTGACTGGAACGCCGGGTGGAAGGGCTGCACCCACACCAGGGGAAGCCCCGCGCCGAAGTCCTCGGCCGCCGTCGTGTCCCCGGCCAGGAGCGCGTCCTGGAGGCGCCCGAGCCGGTCGGCGAGCTCCGGCGGCCGCAGGCCCTCGCTGCCGTTGGGCCGCACCAGCGTGTGGTGGTCGACGATCACCCGGTCGTCCGCCGGATCGCCCCACACCATGGCCCCGTGGCGGCCGTTGCCGCTGAGGAAGGCATCCTCCCACCGGGTGGCGGGGCGGGGCTCCCACGTGCCGTCGATCATGCGGACGCTTCCCGGAGGACGGCCACGCCGTAGCGGCCCAGTTCCACACCGTCGTCGGCCCCGGCGCCCGTGAGCACGTCGGTGTGAAGGCCCGTGAGCTCCACCCGTACGGGGGACCGGCCGTGGTTCAGCAGGAAGAGCAGTCCGCCGCGGCGCACCGCCTCCACCCCGGCGGGCAGCCCCTCCAGCACCGGGCGCACGCCGGCGCCGGCCGCCGCCCGGCCGAGCAGTTCCCGCAGGGCCCGGCGCTCGGGCAGGGTCGAGACGTACCACGCGGTGCCCTTGCGGAGCACGGCCGGGAGCCCGTCGAGCTCGCCACCGGTGTACGCGGCGACCGTCTCCGCGCTGCCGTCGGGCTCCAGCTCCTCCGACCACAAGGTGCCCCGGAAACCGTCGCACTCCACCGCCGCGTCCGCGTCCAGCGGCCACCACTCGTGCACCGTACGGATGCCGAACAGCTCCCGCAGACGGCTGTCCATGCCGCCCGGCCTGATCCGGTCGTCCACGTCCGTGACACCCGTGAAGAACCCGCACACGAGGGTCCCGCCGCCCCGCGCGTACGCGACGAGGTTGTCCACCGCCGCGTCGGAGAGCAGCTGGAGCTGCGGCACGAGCACCATGCGGTACCCGCTCAGGTCGGCGTCGGGGCGGGCGAAGTCCGTGCCGATCCCCTCCTCCCACAGGGCCCGGTGCCAGGTCCGGAGCAGCTCCGGGTACGAGACGAGGGAGGACGGCCGGCCGTCCTGGGTGCTGGACCACCAGGCGTCCCAGTCGTGCAGCACCGCGACGTCGGCGGGCACGCCGGTGCCGCTCACCTCGCCGCCGATCAGGGCGAGTTCGGCGCCGATGCGCTTGACCTCGCGGAAGGTGCGGCCGTCCTCACCGGCATGGCCCAGCATCCCGGAGTGGAACTTCTCCGCGCCCTGCCGGGACTGCCGCCACTGGAAGTAGCAGAGGGCGTCCGCTCCTCTGGCCACCGCCTGAAGGGACCAGAGCCGGTTGAGCCCGTCCGGCTTGGGGTGGTTGACGGGGCGCCAGTTGACCGTGCCGGCCGCCTGTTCCATCACCATCCACGGCCCGCGGGCCTGCGAGCGGGTCATGTCGGCGAGCATCGCGTTGTACTGGCCGCCCCGCGGGTCCGCCGGGTCGGGGTAGACGTCGACGGAGACGATGTCCTCCTGCTCCGCCCAGGCCCAGGCGTCCTGGCCCGACCACAGCGGCATGAAGTTGGTCGTCACCGGGATGTGCGGGGTGTGCCGGGCGACGATGTCCCGCTCGGCGGTGTAGCACTCCAGGAGGGCGTCGGAGGTGAACCGCTTGAAGTCCAGCTCCTGGGCCGGATTGCGCAGGTACTGCGCCCGGCGCGGCGGCAGGATCTCCGCCCAGGAGTCGTAGCGCTGACTCCAGAACGCGGTGCCCCACGCCTCGTCGAGCGCGTCCAGGGTGGTGTAGCGCGACGCCAGCCAGCGGCGGAAGTGGGCGGCGGTCTCGTCGCACCAGCAGTGCGTGCAGTACTCGTTATTGATGTGCCACACGGTGAGCGCCGGATGGGCGGCGTACCGTGCGGCGAGGTCCTCGGTGAGGGCCGCGGCGTAGTGCCGGTACACCGGTGAGCTCGGGCAGAAGTGCTGCCGGGAACCGTAGTTGACGAGCGAGCCGTCCTCGGCGCGCGGCAGCGTCTCCGGGTGGAGCGCTCCCATCCACGGCGGTGGCGAGGACGTGGGGGTGGCGAGCACCACGCCGATGCCATGGCCGTGCAGAAGGTCGAGCAGCCGGTCCAGCCAGCCGAACTCACGGGCGCCCGGGCGCGGTTCGATCATCGCCCAGGAGAAGACCCCGACGGTGACGGAGTTGACCCCGGCCTCCTTCATCAGCCGTACGTCGTCGGCCCACACCTCCTCGGGCCACTGCTCGGGGTTGTAGTCGCCCCCGAAGAGGATGCGGCCACGGGTGGCGTCGTACAGGGACGGCATGGATCTGGATCCTCCACTGGGGGCGGTGAACGGCGACGGGACGTGGCTCAGCCCTTGACGGCGCCGGTGAGCATGCCTTCCTTGAAGTGCTTCTGCACGAAGGGCGACAGGAACGCGACCGGGATCAGGGCCAGCACCATCACCGCCATCTGGATGGCGAGCGGCGACAGATGGCCGGTGTTGATGACCTGGGCGAGCCCGGTGGGCCGCTCCTGCTTGAGCACCAGCTGGTTCATCACGTTCTGGAGCGGCATCATCTCCGGGTCGCTGATGTAGATCGACGCGTTGAACCAGGCGCTCCAGTAGCCGACCGCGTAGAACAGCGTGATCACGGCGATGACCGCGCGGGACAGCGGCATGACGATCTGCCACAGGATCCGGAAGTCGCCGGCCCCGTCGATCCGGGCGCTCTCGATGAGCTCCTGGGCCGTACTCATGAAGAAGGCGCGCAGGACCAGGATGTTGAAGACGTTCAGGGCACTCGGCAGGATCAGCGCCAGATAGGAGTCGGTGAGCCCGAGCCCCTGGACCACCAGGTAGGTGGGGATGAGACCGGCGCCGAAGAACATCGTGGCGAGCATGAACACCAGCAGCGGCCGGTGCAGCACGGACCCGGTGCGCGAGAGGCCGTACGCGCACATGATGGACACCGCCATGCTGAAGACCGTGCCGACCAGGGTCACACAGACGCTGATCACGGTGGCCCGGGTGACCTGGCCGCCGCCGAGCAGCTCCTGGTACGCCACGAACGTGATGCCGCGCGGGATCACCACCAGCCCGCCGGCCTCGGTGATGGTCCGCACCGAGGACAGGCTGGTGACGATCACCACCCAGAGCGGGAAGAGGACGGCCAGGCAGATCAGGACCAGGACTACACCCTTGGAGGCGAGGCCCGTCCGCGACGGCTCCTCCTCCCACGCGGGACGCAGACGGCCGCGGGTTCCCGGCTTCACCCCGGCCAAGCCGGTCAGACCGGAGAGCAGGCTGCTCACTTCTTGTACACCCCCTGCTCACCCATGAGATGGGCGACCTTGTTGGCCCCGAGGACCAGCAGCAGACCGAAGATTCCCTTGACGATGCCGACGGCCGCCGCGTAACTGAATCCGCCGTTGGTGATACCGACGTTCCAGACGTAGGTGTCGAGCACCTCCGAGGCACCCGGCCCGACCGCCGTGCGCTGGAGCAGGATCTGCTCGAAACCGACGGTCAGCGCGTTGCCCACCTGGAGGACCAGCAGCAGCGCCACGACGGGACGCAGGGCCGGCAGGGTGATGTGCCAGATCCGGCGCCAGCGGTTCGCGCCGTCCATCGCGCTCGCCTCGTAGAGGTCCGGACTGACCGCGGCCAGGGCGGCGAGGAAGACGATGACACCCCAGCCGGCGTCCTTCCAGATCATCTCGAAGGTGATCAGGAACTTGAACAGACCGGGGTCGGTCATCAGGTCGAAGCCCTCGTGACCGTGCTCCCGCAGGGTCTGCGCGATGAGCCCCGCGCCGCCGAACATCTGCTGGAACACGGTGACGACCAGGACCCAGGAGAAGAAGTGCGGCAGATAGAGGATGGCCTGTGCCACCGCCCGGACCCGGGGCCGCACGAAGCTGTTGATGAACAGCGCGAGCAGGATCGGCACCGGGAAGAACAGCGTCAGCTGCAGCAGGAAGATCACCAGCGTGTTCCGCAGCGCCGACCAGAACAACCGGTCGTTCACCATCTGCTGGAACCACTCGAACCCGACCCAAGGGCTCTGCGTGATCGCCTGGAAGGCGTTGTCCGCGACGTACGGGTCGTAGTCCTGGAAGGCGACGACGTTGCCCGCGAGCGGGATGTACGCGAAGACCAGCAGGAGCAGCATCGCGGGCAGGGTCATCAGCAGCAGCGTGCGGTCCCGGCGCAGCCGGTGCCGCAGGGGCATGCCCTTGGCGGCGGGCCGGTCACCGGCCGCCTGCGTCGTGACCGGCGGCGTCCGTGACTCCCGCGCGCGCCGGTCCTCTGTGCTCAGTGACATGTCAGGAAGCCGACTCACCGGTCTCGTCGAGCAGCTTCTTGTACCAGTCGCGGAGCTTGTCGCCGCCCTTGGTCTTCCAGTCGGAGACCTGCTGCTGCATGTCGCCGACCTTCTTGCGGCCGCGCACGATGTCCTTCTCCAGGTCCTCGAACTGCGCGTTGAGCTCGGTGTAGCGCGTCGGCTCCTGGATCTGCATGCCGTGGAAGAGCGGCTTCCTGAGGTGCGCCCCCTGGCGCTGCTGCCACTCGATGACGCCCTTCACCACGTCCGGGTGGTCGGGATAGGCGCGGAAGGGTGCCGAGGTGGCGATGTACTCGTAGGTGGCGAAGACCTGGTTGTTGCCCTGCTCGGTCTTGGTGAGGACACCGCCCTTGAGGGTGTGGTGGGTGCCCTCCAGGCCGTACGCCTTCAGACGCTGCTCCTTGGTGCCGTAGGGAGCGGCGGTGTAGTTGGCGAGGGCGAGGACGTCCTCGATCGTCTTCTTGTCCGCGTTCTTGTTGACGAAGCACCAGATGTTGGAGGGCGCGGCCTCGTAGATCACCGGGTCCCCGCCGTCGTGGGCGAAGAAGTCCATCGCGCCCATCCGGAAGTCCGGCTTGTCCAGGCGCTGGATCGCGGAGGCCGCGTACCAGTCGGAGATGTCCGCGTTGTACATCAGGGCGTTGCCGGACGA
The DNA here is from genome assembly GCF_055583745.1 of Streptomyces sp. NPDC104381. Taxonomy (NCBI): domain Bacteria; kingdom Bacillati; phylum Actinomycetota; class Actinomycetes; order Kitasatosporales; family Streptomycetaceae; genus Streptomyces; species Streptomyces sp. NPDC104381. The sequence goes on along the minus strand of NZ_JBVJNK010000002.1, from coordinate 16,747 downwards.
GAACGTGGTGCGCATGTCACCCGTCTCGGCCTTGGCGTCCGGGTGCACGAAGCCGGCCGAGTACAGCGAGCGTGACCACTCCAGGGCCTCGAGGTACTCGTCGGTCTCGTAGCGGTTGACCAGCTTGCCGTCGACGAGCTTCCAGTAGTACGGCTTCTCGGGCAGCACCCCGAAGAAGACGAACGCGGACCACGTCATGTCGCCGCACGCCCACACCTTGCTCTTGGGGGCGTTGATCTCCTTGCAGAGGTCGTAGAACTCCTGCGTGGTGGTCGGGACCTCGTACCCCTTCTCCTCGAAGATGTCCGCGCGGTAGAAGGGGGTGATGTTGGGCGTCGCCTCGGCCGGCATGGGAAGGCCGCGGAGCTTCTCGGCGAAGACACCGCGCTGCCAGGCACCGGTGGGGATGGCCGCCAGGTTCGGGTAGGCCTTGACCTTGTCGCCCGAGAGGTAGGGGCCGAGGTCGGCGAACTTGTTGGCGATGGCGCTGGGGATCTTGCCGCCCAGTTCCCAGCCGGGCACGACCACGGCGTCCGGGATGCTGCTGGAGGCGAGCACCGCGCCGAGCTTCTGGCCGTAGACGTTGCCGTCCTGGTTCTGCCACTTGACCTTGACGCCGACGGCCTCGTCCATCGCCGTCCAGTACGGGTTGCCCTCACCGGGCGACGTGCCCCACAGCGGTGCCATGATGCTCAGTTCGCTGCCCTGGCCCAGCTTCTTCGGCACCGAGACCGCCAGCTCGTCGGCCGGGAGCGCGGTGGTGAAGCCGACGGCGGAGCCGTTCTTGCTGGGGATGTCGGGGGTGACCGCCTTCGACGGCACGTAGGCGGGCAGGAGGTCCTTCAGCTTCTTGCCCGTGGTCGTGCCCTCGTTCTTCGCTCCGCCGGAACCGCCGCCGCAGGCTGCGAGGAGCGGCATCCCGCCGCCCACGGCTGCCGCGACAACCACCGAGGAGGCGAGGAATCGTCTCCGGCTGGGAGCGGAGGAGGAGTTCGGCGTCATGGGGTCAACCCTTCGTGGTGCAACAGGACGGCCCGCGGCGGCGACTGCCGCTCGGCCCTGTGTCTGAGGTAGGGGGCGTTACCGGCCGAGCCGGTGGCACTGCACCGGCTGAGCTGAAGCGGTCAACGGGCTGCCTCGTCGAAGCGCTTCGATGTTGCAGCGAGGTTAAGTGAAGGGTCCCGGCCACACAAGAGTTCGTTTCGATATTCCTCGGACCTGTTCCGAAGCGCTTCTCTTCGTGGCGCGGCTCAAGCGCAGCCGGAAGAGCCTCGTCGAGGCCGCAGTCCCCTTGACACCTGCGGGGTCGGCCGCAGAGCATCGAAGCGCTTCGAAAGATCTTCTCCTCGCGTCGATGGACCACTCGGCGCCCGCAGACCCTGAAACCTCCCACCTCTCCAAGGGGACCCGCACGTGACGGACCATCCGCTTCCCTTCCGCGACCCGCAGCTGTCCTTCTCCCGGCGCGCCGACGATCTGCTCGGACGGCTCACGCTCGACGAGCGGATCGCGATGCTCCACCAGTTCGCCCCCGCGGTGGAGCGGCTGGGCCTCGGCCCGTTCCGTACCGGACAGGAAGCCCTGCACGGGGTCGCCTGGATGGGACCCGCCACCGTCTTCCCGCAGGCCGTCGGCCTCGGCGCCACCTGGAACGACGACCTGGTCCGCCGGATCGGCGAGGCCGTCGGCGACGAGGTACGCGCCAAGCGCGCCCAGGACGACCGCGTCGGGCTCAACGTCTGGGCGCCGACGGTGAATCTGCTGCGCCACCCGCTGTGGGGCCGCGGCGAGGAGGGTTACTCCGAGGACCCCGCGCTGACCTCCGCCATCGCCGTCGCCTACACCCGGGGACTGCGCGGCGACGACCCCCGTTACTGGCGCACCGCCCCCGTGCTCAAGCACTGGCTCGCGCACAACAACGAGACCGACCGCGACACCGCCTCCTCCTCGGTCCGCCCGCGCGTCCTGCACGAGTACGACCTGCGGGCCTTCCGTGACGCGGTGCGCGCCGGCGCGGTGGCCGGGGTCATGCCCGCCTACAACCTGGTCAACGGCCGCCCCAACCACGTCTCCCCTCTCCTGGAGCAGCAACTGCGGAGCTGGACCGACCAGCCGCTCGTCGTCTGCTCGGACGCGGGCGCGCCCTCCAACCTGGTCGACTCCGAGCACTACTTCGACACCCACGAGGAAGCGACGGCCGCCTCCCTGAAGGCGGGCGTCGACAACTTCACCGACCACGGCACGGACTCCACGGTCATGACCGGCCGCATCCGCGACGCGCTGGCGAAGGGCCTCATCGACGAGAGCGACATCGACACGGCCGTCCACCGGCTGCTCTCCCTGCGCTTCGCACTCGGCGAGTTCGACCCCGAGCTCGATCCGTACGCCCGGGTGGACGCCCTGGACACCGAGGAACACCGGGCGCTCGCCCTGGAGGCCGCGGAACAGGCCGTCGTCCTCCTCAAGAACGACGGTCTGCTGCCCCTGGAGCCGGCGCCCGGCCGGACCGTCGCGGTGGTCGGGCTTCTCGGCGACGCCTGCAAACTCGACTGGTACAGCGGCACGCTCATGCACCGCGCGACCCCGCTCGACGGATTCCGCGAACGGTACGGCGCCGGGAACGTCCTCTTCGCGGAAGGCGTGGACAAGGTCCGTCTGAGGTCCTCCGACGGCTGGCTCCGGGTCCCCGTCGCCGAGGGGGCCACGGATGGGGAGGCGCGCGGCGCGGAAGGCGCGCTCGACCCGGCGCTCCTCGCCGGCCGCACCGACCTGCCCCCGCTGACCTGCGGCGAGGAGGCCACCGAACTGGCCCTCGTCGACTGGGGCGACGGCGTCCTGACTCTGCGCACCGACGAGGGGCTGTACCTCTCCGTGGCCGACGACGGGTACGTCAGGGCGTCCGCGGACGAGCCGGGCGGCTGGGTCGTCCAGGAGACGTTCCGCCTGGAGGAGGTGGAGGGGCACGACGGCGGGCACCGCCTTCTGCACATGGGGACCGGTGGGTACGTGTCGGTTGCCGCCGACGGCGCGAAGGTTGCCGTGTCGGGCGAGAAGATTTCCCGTGACGACGCCACGGTCCTCGCGCTGGAGACCGTCGAGTACGGCGCGGACGCCGTGGCCAGGGCCGCCGCGGCCGCCGACACCGTGATCGTCGTCGCGGGCAACGACCCCCACATCAACGGCCGTGAGACCGAGGACCGTACGACCCTCGCCCTCCCCGCCCAGCAGGACCGCCTGTGGCGCGCCGCCCACGCCGCCAACCCGCGTACGGTGCTCGCCCTGACCTCCGCCTACCCGTACGCGGTCACCGACGCGGCGGAGACGCTGCCCGCCCTGCTCTGGACCGCGCACGGAGGGCAGGCCGCCGGCACCGCGCTCGCCCGGGTGATCGCCGGCGACGTCTCCCCGGCCGGCCGGCTCCCGCAGACCTGGTACGCGAGCGACGACGACCTGCCCGGCCTGTTCGACTACGACATCATCGGCTCCCGGCAGACGTACCTCTACTTCGACGGGACCCCGCTCTTCCCGTTCGGCCACGGCCTCGGGTACGCCGCCTTCGGGTACTCCGACCTCAGGGCGGAGGTGGACGGCGACCGGCTGCGGATGTCACTGACCGTCACCAACGACGGCTCCGTCGCGGCCGACGAGGTGATTCAGCTCTACGTGCGCGCGGCCGTGCCCGGACGGCCGGACTCGCCCGTGGAGCCCGGTACGGTCGGCGGCAGACGCCTCGGTCGCCTGCTGCCCGCCGCGGCCTTCCCCTCGGACCTGCCACGGCTCACGTTGGCAGCCCACCGCCGGACGCACCTCGCGCCGGGCGTGGCGGAGCGTATCGAATTCGATGTGGCCGTCGAGGAGTTGGGTCACTGGAGCGTGGCCCACAGCCGGTGGACCGTCGAGCCCGGCACGTACGAGATTCTCGCGGGCGCGTCGAGCGCCGACATCCGGCTCACCGCCACGGTGGCCGTCGACGGTGAAGCGGAAGGGCCCCGCCCGGTGGTGGCGCGCGGCTTGGACGCGGCCGACTACGACTGGCAGCGGGGCACGGTGATCGTCGACCGCGCCAAGGCGGGGGGCGACGCCGTGGCCCCCGCCTCCGCCGGCGAGGCGGGACGGCTCGTCTACCGGCTGTGCGACTTCGGTGAGGGGGCGGCCGGACTGACGTTGTTCGTCTCGGGGGAGGGGTGCGTCGAAGTGAGCGGTGGCGGATTCGGCACAGCGATCCAGTTCCCGGACACCGGCGGCCTGTACGACTACCGGGCCATCGAGGTCGAGAAGGAGATCCGTGGCGTGGTGAGCGAGTTGTGCATCGACCTCTCGGGCAACGTGCGCCTCGCCCGCATCGAAGCCCTTCACTCCGAGGAGTCCGCATGAGATTCACCGACGGCTTCTGGCTCATGCGTGAGGGCGTGAGCGCCTCCTACGCGACCGAGATCCGCGATCTGCGGGTGGAGGACGACCGGTTCACCGCCCACGCCGCCGTCAAGCGGGTCGCCAAACGCGGCGACACGCTCAACACCCCGCTGATCACGGTGGAATGCTTCTCTCCCGCCGAGGGTGTCATCGGCGTGCGCACCACCCATCACGCCGGCAGGGCCCACCGCGGACCCGACTTCACCCTCCTGCCGGGTGACGGCGACACGCCGCACGCCCGCACCCGCAGGGACGGCGCGGTCACCGAACTCACCAGCGGGCCACTGACGTTGCGGATGGACGGCGACGGGCCCTGGGGGATCACCTTCCTCGACGGCGACGGCCGGCGCCTCACCGGGGTGGACCCGAAGGGCACCGCCTTCGCGACCACCCCCGACGGCGTCCACCACATGATCGCCCAACTCGCCCTGGACGTAGGCGAGTACGTCTACGGGCTCGGCGAGCGCTTCACGCCGTACGTGAAGAACGGCCAGAGTGTGGACATCTGGCAGGCGGACGGGGGCACCAGCAGCGAACTGGCCTACAAGAACATCCCGTTCTACCTCTCCTCGCGTGGTTACGGCGTGTTCGTCAACCACCCGGGCAAGGTCTCCTTCGAGGTCGGTTCGGAGTCCGTGGGCCAGGTGCAGTTCAGCGTCGAGGACCAGTCGCTGGAGTACTACATCGTCGCCGGCCCGACCCCGAAGGACGTCCTGTCGCGGTACACGGCCCTGACCGGACGGCCCGCGCTGCCACCGGCCTGGTCGTTCGGCCTCTGGCTGACCACCTCGTTCTGCACGTCGTACGACGAGGCCACCGTCACCTCCTTCGTCGACGGCATGGCCGAGCGCGGGATCCCGCTGAGCGTCTTCCACTTCGACTGCTTCTGGATGCGGGAGTACCAGTGGTCGGACTTCCTCTGGGACCCCGAGGTCTTCCCCGACCCGGAGGGCATGCTGGCCCGCCTCAAGGAGCGCGGACTGCGCATCAGCATGTGGATCAACCCGTACATCGCCCAGAAGTCGGCCCTGTTCGCGGAGGGCGCCGCGCTCGGCCACCTCGTCGAGCGGCCCAACGGCGACATCTGGCAGTGGGACCTGTGGCAGCCGGGGATGGCGCTGGTCGACTTCACGAACCCGGCGGCCACCGCCTGGTTCCAGAGCAAGCTCAAGGGTCTGCTGGACCAGGGGGTCGACTGCTTCAAGACGGACTTCGGCGAGCGCATCCCGACGGACGTCGTCTGGCACGACGGCTCCGACCCGGAGCGGATGCACAACTACTACGCGCAGATCTACAACCGCGCCGTCTTCGAGCTCCTGGAGAAGGAGCGCGGCACCGGCGAGGCGGTCCTCTTCGCCCGGTCCGCGACGGCGGGCGGCCAGCAGTTCCCCGTGCACTGGGGCGGCGACTGCTTCGCGTCGTTCACCGCCATGGCGGAGTCGCTGCGCGGCGGTCTCTCCCTGTCGCTGTCCGGGTTCGGCTTCTGGAGCCATGACATCGGCGGCTTCGAGGGCACGCCCGACCCGGCGGTCTTCAAGCGCTGGCTCGCCTTCGGTCTGCTCTCCTCGCACAGCCGGCTGCACGGCAATGTGTCGTACCGGGTGCCGTGGGAGTTCGGCGAGGAAGCCGTCGACGTGGCCCGGAAGTTCACCCTGCTCAAGCACCGGCTCATGCCGTACCTCTACGGCGTGGCCGTCGAGGCGCACCGCACGGGCGTCCCCATGATGCGGCCGATGCTGGCGGAGTTCCCCGGCGACCCCGCCTCCCGCACCCTGGACCGGCAGTACATGCTCGGCCCCGACCTGCTGGTCGCCCCGGTCTTCACTGAGGACGGCGAGGTCGAGTACTACGTCCCCGAGGGCACCTGGACCTCGCTGCTCACCGGCGAGCGGGTGACCGGCCCGGCCTGGCGGCACGAGACGCACGGCTTCGACAGCCTGCCGCTGCTGGTCAGGGACGGCGCCGTGCTCCCGTGGGGTGCCGACGACCAGCGCCCGGACGGGGACTGGCTCGACGGACTCACCCTGCGGGTCTACGGCTCGGCCGCCGGTGAGCGCACGGTCACCGTGCCGGACCTGACCGGCGCCGTGGCGGCGTCGTTCCGGGTCGTACGGGACGGTGCGGCTGTCCGGGTCACGGCGGAGGGCGGCGACCGGCCGTACCGCGTGAGTGTGGAGGCCACCGGAGCGGCGGGGGAGGGGAGCGGCACGGTGACCGTCGCCTGACCCGGCGGCAACGGATCGCTCGACGGGCCGTCGGCGGAGGGATCCTCCGCCGACGGCCCGTACGCGACCGCCTCGGACGCGCCGCCTCGGACGTGCCGCGTCGGACGCCCGATCGGATGCCGATCAGATGCCGGTCGGACGCGGCGCCGGACGCCGCGCCGGACGTCGCGTCAGGCGTCGGGCGAGGCGCTCGGCGAGGCGCTGGGGCCGGGCGGCGTGCCACCGCCGGGCATGCCCCCGCCTTCGTTGGTGGCGGCGGGGTCGACGGCCATGGTGAGGGAGCCGATGACGCCCCGCTCGATGTGCCGGCGGTCGTAGGAGAGATGGAGCAGACCCCCCTGCGCGCCGGTTCCCGGGTAGAGCATGTCCTCGTCGAGGGTCACCCGCGTCACCGTGTTCCCCGAGTAGGGGGCGAGGCCTTCGGTGGCCTTCACCGCGTTCTCGGCGAAGTAGAACTGCCCCGTGTGACAGGTGCGTCCGCCCTCGTAGCCGTCGGAGGTGCGGGTGCCGCCGGTGTGCACCTTGGTGTGGACGTGGACGGCGCGCCCGGTGTACCAGCCGGGGAAGACGGTCCGGAAGGTGACGAAGCCGTGCCGGTCGGTCATCTGGATGCCGCGCAGCCAGGTGAGGTCGTCCGTCGGGGTGGCATGGCCGCCCCCGCCACCGCCCGGGGGCGGGGTGCCCGGCGGCTGGGTGGGCGGTTCGCCGCCGCCCCCGCCGCCCCCGTTGCCGGTATCCGTGTAGCCCGAGTAGACGCCGGACGCGTCGCAGAGCCAGATCTCGATGGCCGAGTCGCGGATCGGCCTGCAGGTCGTGGTGTCCACCACGCGCAGGCGGAGCACGAGCGGGATGCCGGTGCGGTCCTCGACGACGTTCTTCCGGAACAGCTCGTAGTCGAGGTAGTACGGGCCTTCGATCGACTCGGTCGTCAGCTGCATGCACGCGTCGGCGGTCACGTCCGCCGCCTGCGAGCCGTGGCGGGCGCCGGAGCCGGCGGCGTGCGCGACGGCGCCGAGCCCGGTGAGGGCGACGGCGCCGGCCCCGCCGAGGGTGAGCATGCGACGGCGGGACAGGGCCCGTGAGACGGCGGCGTTGTCCGGCTCGTCATGGAGTGGGTTCGTCATGGACACGACGCTAAGAACGGTTCCTGTGAAAGACGTGTGGATCCGCGACCGTATCCGGCCAACCTCCGGGTGCCCCCAAAGGGCTGCTGGCGTAGGGTAGTTGCCTCGGTCGACCAGTGGGAGGGCGGTACACGTATGCCGGTTGCACTCGGTCTCGGTCTGCCGCAGATGAAGCAGTACGACATCGGCCGTGACGTCGCCGTCGTGGCGCGCGCCGCGGAAGCGGTCGGGTACGAGAGTCTCTGGGTGTTCGAGCGGGTCCTCTTCCCCGAGCCCGCGACCCAGGGGCTGTACGGAGTCCCGGGGCTCGCCTGGCCCGATCACTACCGGAGTGTCGCCGATCCGCTGGTCACGCTGACCCTGGCCGCCGCCGCCACCGAGCGGCCCCGGCTCGGCACGAGTGTGCTCGTCGCGCCGTTGCACGTGCCCTTCCAGCTCGCCCGCTCGCTGGCCTCGCTCGACGTCGCCAGCGGTGGCCGCCTGGTCGTCGGCCTGGGCACGGGATGGTCCCTGGACGAGTACGCCGCCGCCTCCGTCGCGCCCTTCGAGGAGCGTGGCGCCGTCCTGGACGAGTTGCTGGACGTGTGCGCGGCCGTCTGGGGGCCGGACCCCGTCTCGTACACGGGGAACCTGACCACGATCGCGCCCTCCGAGGTGGGGCCGAAGCCGGTACGCCCCATCCCCGTCCATCTGCCCGCGAACAGCCCCCGGGCCCTGCGCCGTCTGGTCGACCGGGCCGACGGCTGGATGCCCGTGGCCATGGGTGCCCCGGAGCTGTCCCGGCAGTGGCAGCGGGTGCGGGACGTCGCCGCCGAACGCGGGCGCGTCCGTCCGGTCGGGGTCTGCGCCCGGGCCAACGTGCGCCACAGCGCGACGCCTGTGCCGGGCAGTGGCCGAAAGCCCTTCCACGGCGACGTCACGCAGATCGTCGAGGATCTCCTCGCCCATGCCGCCACAGGGGTCCCGGAGATCGTCCTCGACCTCCAGAGCACGCTGCGTGACGCGTCGGAGCTCGTCGACGTGGCGACCGAGGTGTACGAGACGGCACGGGCCGCCGGGGTCTGAGCGGCGCCGGGGGACCGACCAGGCGCCGGCCACGTACCCGCGGGCCGCGCCCCGGACCGGTCGTGCCCCGGACCGGCCGTGCCCCGGACCGGGCGGCCACCGACCACCGCCGGACCGGGCGGCCACCATCCACCGCGCCCCCGGGACGCCTCCTCGTGCGTCGCATCCATCCACGCGGCTACCCTCCGTGACGTCCCCTGGACGACCCCGGAATGCCGCCCCTTCCGGACCGCCGTGTGAGGGCGCCGTAAGTGAGCCGCATCACCCAGAGTGAATATCTCGGCATACATCCGGCCGCAGCGGAAAGGGTCCCAGGCTGCTGGTGCCGTATCCCGGTCCACCGGCGCACAAGTGCTCGGCCGGACCGGTGCGGAGCAATCAGGCACGGAAGGCAGATCGCTACATGTCGGCTCCCACCTCGTCGGACCGCCCCACGGCCGCCCTGGACACCCTCCACATCGACGGCGTCTGGCGGGCCGCCGGATCAGGTGCGACGCGCGAGGTCCTCGACCCCGCCGACGCCACCGTCCTGGCTCATGTCTCCGAGGGCGGCATCGAGGACACCGACGCGGCCGTGGCCGCCGCCCGCCGTGCCTTCGACGACGGCCCCTGGCCCCACCGGCCCGTCGCCGAGCGAGCCGAGCTGCTGCGCCGCGTCGCCGGGCTCCTCCAGCGGGACCGCGAGGAGATCGCGATCACCGAGAGCCGCGACACCGGCAAGACCCTGGAGGAGGGCCGTGTCGACGTCGACGACGTCACCAACGCCTTCCGCTACTTCGCCGACCTCGTCATGAACGAGAGCGGCGGCCGGGTCGTCGACGCCGGCGACCCGGACGTCCACAGCGTCGTCGTCCACGAGCCGGTCGGCGTCTGCGCCCTGATCGCCCCGTGGAACTACCCGCTGCTCCAGGCCAGCTGGAAGATCGCCCCGGCCCTCGCCGCGGGCAACACCTTCGTGCTCAAGCCCAGCGAGGTCACCCCGCTCTCCACCGTCCACCTGATCAGGCTGCTCGCCGAGGCCGGACTGCCCGACGGCGCCGCCAACCTCGTCACCGGCGCGGGCGACCCCGTCGGCGCACGGCTCTCCGAGCACCCGGACGTCGACCTCGTCTCCTTCACCGGCGGGCTCGCCAGCGGCACCAAGGTCGCCCGGGCCGCGGCGCCCAGCGTCAAGAAGGTCGCCCTGGAGCTCGGCGGGAAGAACCCCAACGTCGTGTTCGCCGACGCGTGCGCCACGGACGAGGGCTTCGACACCACCGTCGACCAGGCACTCAACGCCGCGTTCTTCCACAGCGGCCAGGTCTGCTCCGCCGGCGCCCGCCTCATCATCGAGGAGTCCGTCCGCGACCGCTTCGTCACCGAACTCGCCCGCCGCGCCGACGCGATCCGCCTCGGCCGCGGCACCGTCGACGGCGTCGAGTGCGGCCCGCTCGTCTCCGCCCAGCAGCTCGCCAAGGTCGAGGCGTACGTGGCGTCCGCCCGTGAGGAGGGCGCCGTCGTCCGCTCCGGCGGAGCGCGCCCCGAGCCCTCCGACATCCGCCCCGCGAGCGGCTACTTCTACCGCCCCACCGTCCTGGACGGCTGCCACCGCGAGATGAAGGTGGTCCGCGAGGAGACCTTCGGACCGATCCTCACCGTCGAGACCTTCCGTACCGAGGAAGAGGCCGTCACGCTGGCCAACGACACGGAGTACGGCCTCGCGGGCGCCGTGTGGAGCACCGACGCGGGCCGCGCCCGGCGCGTCGCCGGCCGGCTGCGGCACGGCACCGTCTGGATCAACGACTACCACCCCTACCTCCCGCAGGCCGAGTGGGGCGGTTTCGGCAAGTCCGGTACGGGCCGGGAGCTCGGCCCCACCGGGCTCGCCGAGTACCGCGAGTCCAAGCACATCTACCAGAACCTCAACCCGCGCCCCCAGCGCTGGTTCGCCGGCTGAACAGAGCGGATCCACCCTCCCCGCCCGGCTGTTCGCAGCACCACGTACACGCAAGAACCTTGCAGAAGGAGCAGTGACCGATGCCCCCGTCCCCCAGCACCGCACGCCCCGAACCTGTCGACTACGTGATCGTCGGAGGCGGCACCGCCGGCTCGGTCATCGCCTCCCGCCTCACCGAGGACCCCGACGTCACCGTCACCGTCATCGAGGGCGGACCCACCGACATCGACCGGGAGGACGTCCTCACCCTCCGCCGCTGGCTCGGACTGCTCGGCGGGGACCTCGACTACGACTACCCCACCACCGAACAGCCGCGCGGCAACTCCCACATCCGGCACAGCCGCGCCCGGGTCCTCGGCGGCTGCTCCTCGCACAACACGCTGATCAGCTTCAAGCCGCTGCCCGGGGACTGGGACGAGTGGGCCGAGGCCGGCGCCGACGGCTGGGACGCCGCCTCCATGGACCCCTACTTCGGCCGGCTGCGCAACAACATCGTGCCCGTCGACGAGAAGGACCGGAACGCCATCGCCCGCGACTTCGTCGACGCCGCCCGGGCGGCGGCCGACGTCCCGCGCGTGGACAGCTTCAACAGGAAGCCCTTCCACGAGGGCGTCGGCTTCTTCGACCTGGCCTACCACCCGGAGAACAACAAGCGTTCCTCCGCCTCCGTGGCCTACCTCCACCCGCACATCGAGGCCGGTGACCGCCCCAACCTCTCGATCCTGCTGGAGACATGGGCGTACCGCCTGGAGTTCGACGGCAACCGGGCCACCGGGGTGCACATACGCACCCAGGACGGCGAGGAGACGCTCCTGCGCGCCACCCGCGAAGTGATCGTCTGCGCGGGCGCGGTGGACACCCCGCGGCTGCTCATGCACTCCGGGATCGGTCCGGCGAAGGACCTGACCGCGCTCGGCATCCCCGTCGTCCACGACGCACCCGGGGTCGGCGAGAACCTGCTGGACCACCCCGAGTCGGTCATCGTCTGGGAGACCGACGGGCCGATCCCGGAGAACTCCGCGATGGACTCCGACGCGGGCCTCTTCGTACGGCGTGACCCCGGATCCCGGGGCCCCGACCTGATGTTCCACTTCTACCAGATCCCCTTCACCGACAACCCGGAGCGCCTCGGCTACGAGAAGCCCGCGCACGGTGTGTCGATGACCCCGAACATCCCCAAGCCGCGCAGCCGCGGCCGGCTCTACCTCACCAGCGCCGACCCCGAGGTCAAGCCGGCCCTGGACTTCCGCTACTTCACCGACGAGGACGACTACGACGGCCGCACCCTGGTCGACGGCATCAAGCTCGCCCGCGAGATAGCGAAGACCGAACCACTGGCGCACTGGCTCACGCGCGAGGTGTGCCCGGGGCCCGAGGTCACGTCCGACGAGGACATCAGCGAGTACGCCCGCAAGGTCGCCCACACCGTCTACCACCCGGCCGGAACCTGCCGGATGGGAGCCGAGGGCGACCCGGCGGCCGTCGTCGACCCCCAGCTGCGGATCCAGGGACTGGAGGGCATCCGCATCGCCGACGCGTCCGTCTTCCCGACCATGCCCGCCGTGAACCCCATGATCGGCGTGCTGATGGTGGGCGAGAAGTGCGCAGAGCTGCTCCGAGCGACCCCGACCAGCGGAGGCGATGTCCGATGACCGAAGCCAGTACCCCCGTGACCCGTACCCCTGCCACCGGTGAGCCCGCGGCGGACACCCCCGCGGCCGGTGCCCCGGTGTTCAGCGTCAAGAACCTCTGGAAGGTCTTCGGCCCCAAGGCCGACCGCATCCCCGGCAGCGAGCACGCCGGCCTGCCCCCGGCCGAGCTGCGCGAGCGCACCGGCTGTACCGCGGCCGTCCGCGACGTCTCCTTCGACGTCGAGAAGGGCGAGGTCTTCGTCGTCATGGGCCTGTCGGGCTCCGGCAAGTCGACCCTCGTACGCTGTCTGACCCGGCTGATCGAGCCCACCAGCGGCACCCTCGCCATCGACGGCGAGGACGTCCTGGCCATGGACACCACGCGGCTGCGCGAACTGCGCCGCCACCGGGCCGCGATGGTCTTCCAGCACTTCGGCCTGCTGCCGCACCGCACGGTCCTCGACAACGTCGCCTACGGCCTGGAGATCCAGGGCCTCGGCAAGGCCGAACGGCGCGCCAAGGCCGCCGAACTGGTCGAGAAGGTCGGCCTCGCGGGTCTCGAGGACCGCCGGCCCGCCCAGCTCTCCGGCGGGCAGCAGCAGCGCGTCGGGCTCGCCCGTGCCCTCGCCGTCGACCCGTCCGTCCTCCTCTTCGACGAACCGTTCAGCGCGCTCGACCCGCTGATCCGGCGGGAGATGCAGGACGAGGTCGTCCGGCTGCACCGCGAGGAGGGCCGCACGATGGTCTTCATCACCCACGACCTCGGCGAGGCGCTCCGCCTGGGCACCCGCATCGCGCTGATGCGGGACGGCGGCATCGTCCAGCTCGGCACCCCCGAGGAGATCGTCGGCTCGCCCGCCGACGACTACGTACGCGAGTTCGTCCGGGACGTCCCGCGCGAACAGGTCCTCACCGTCGCCACCGCCATGCGCCCGCCGACCTCCGGCGAGGGCGACAGCGGCCCGGCCGTCCGGCCCGGGGCCACCGTCTCCGAGGCCATCGAGGCCGTCGCCCGCTCCGGCGACCCGGTCGCACGCGTGATGGAGGGCGGCAGGCTGCTCGGCGTCGTCGACCACGCGTGCCTGCTCGACGTGGTCGCGGGAGCGGACCCGGAGCCGGGAGGAAGCCCCGGCGCGGGTGCGGGAGCCCGTGAGGTGACCGTCTGATGGCCACCGCCCACGCCACGACCCGTACCGCCTCCGGTCCCCCGGGGAGCGGGCCCCTCGCCGCCCTGCGCGGCCGCCCCGCCCTCGGCAAGATCCTCCTCCTGCTGGTGATCGCCGCCGTCGCCGTACCCCTCGCGCACGCACGCTGGGGCGGCGGAGTCTGGCCCGGCGCCCTGACCGTCGACCTGAGCGGGCCGCTCGGCGAGGTCAACGACTGGATCATCGGCAACCGCGACAGCCACCCGCTGTTCCTCTACTTCTTCGGCCACATCAGCAACGCCGTCGTCCTCTCGGTGCGCGGGGTCTACCTGGCGCTGCTCGCCCTCGGCTGGGCCGGGGTCACCGCCGTCGCCGCACTCGTCGCCTGGCGCACGGCCGGCGGGCGCCTCGCCCTGACCGCCGGGGTCTCCTTCCTCGTGTGCGGCCTGCTCGGCATGTGGGTGCCGACCATGCAGACCCTCGCCCTGATGGTCGTCGCGGTCCTCGCCTCCGTGGTGCTCGGCCTGCTCCTCGGGCTCGCCGCGGGCCTCTCGGACCGTACGTTCCGGGTCCTGCGCCCCGTCCTGGACACCATGCAGGTGCTGCCCGCCTTCGCCTATCTGCTGCCCGTCGTACTGGTCTTCGGCATCGGCGTGCCCGGCGCGGTCCTCGCGACCGTCGTCTACGCGGCCCCGCCGATGGCCCGGCTCACCGCACTCGGACTGCGCGGCGCCGACGCGGGCGTCATGGAGGCCGTCGCCTCGCTCGGCGCGACCGGCCGCCAGCGCCTGCTGAGCGCGCGGCTGCCGCTGGCCCGCAAGGAACTGCTCCTCGGCCTCAACCAGACCATCATGATGGCGCTGTCCATGGCCGTCATCGCCTCCGTCATCGGCGCCGGCGGTCTCGGTGACCGCGTCTACCAGGCGCTCTCCTCCGTCGACGTGGGGGCCGCGCTCGCCGCCGGCATCCCCATCGTGCTGCTGGCCGTCGTCCTGGACCGTACGACCGAGGCGGCCGGCCGGAGGATCGGCACGGAGCCCACCGGTATCGAGGCCCTGCGCGGCGTACGCGGCTGGGGGCTCGCCGCCCTGATCGCCGCGGCCGTCGCCGTCGTCGGCCGCTTCGCCGGCGGCCGCGTCTGGCCCGAGGGCGGAGTCGTCCCCATCGCGGAACCGGTCAACACGGCCAAGGACTGGATGGTCGACCACCTCTACACCGGCATCCCGGTCATCGGCGGAACCGCCGACTGGGCCGCCCACTTCACCAACTGGGTCCTCAACCCGCTCCGCAGCGGGCTCCAGGGCCTGCCCTGGTGGGGCGTGCTGCTGATCGTCGCCGCCCTCGCCTGGACCATCGGCACCTGGCGCACCGCGCTCACCGCCGTCCTCGCCATGGCCGCCATCGGGGTCCTCGGCGTCTGGGACCTGTCGATGGACACGCTCAGCCAGGTCATCGCCGCCGTCGCCGTCACCCTGGTCCTGGGCTTCGGCATCGCCGTCGGCGCCGCGCGCAGCGCACGCCTCGAACGGCTGCTGCGGCCCGTCCTCGACGTCTTCCAGACGATGCCGCAGTTCGTCTACCTCATCCCGGTCGTCGCCCTCTTCGGCGTCGGCCGCGCCCCCGCCGCCGCGGCGGCCGTCGTCTACGCCCTGCCCGCCGTCGTCCGCATCACCACCCAGGGGCTGCGGGGCGTCGACCCCGCCGCGATGGAGTGCGCCCGCTCGCTCGGCGCCACCAGCGGCCAGCAACTGCGCCAGGTCCAGATCCCGCTGGCCAGGCCGGCCCTGCTGCTCGCCGTGAACCAGGGAGTCGTCCTGGTCCTCGCCGTCGTCATCATCGGCGGCCTCGTCGGCTCCGGCGCGCTCGGCTACGAGGTCGTGTTCGGCCTCGCCCAGGGCGACCTGGCCACCGGTCTCGTCGCGGGCGCCGCCATCGTCTGCCTGGGACTGATGCTGGACCGTGTCACCCAGCCCACCGCCCGCCGCCAGCGGAAGGAGAGCTGACATGGCTCGCACCCGTACCCGCGCCCGCCTCCGTACCGCCGCGACCGTCGCCTCGGCGGCGGGCCTGCTGGCCGTCACCGGCTGCGGCGCGGCCGACATGACCAAGCAGGCGTCCCCGTTCGCGGCCCCCGCCGACATCAAGACCGTCACCCTCTCCGTCCAGTCCTGGGTCGGCGCACAGGCCAACGTCGCCGTCGCGCAGAAGATCCTGGAGGACGAGCTCGGCTACCGCGTCGACCTCGTACAGACCGACGAGGTGCCCGCCTGGGACGCACTCAGCCAGGGCCGGGTCGACGCCATCCTGGAGGACTGGGGCCACCCCGACCAGGAGCAGCTGTACGTCAAGGACAAGAAGACGATCGTCCCCGGCGGCGACCTCGGCGTCACGGGCCACATCGGCTGGTACGTCCCCAAGTACTGGGCGGACGAGCACCCCGACGTCACCAACTGGAAGAACCTCGACAAGTACGCCGACGAGCTGCGCACGGCGGAGAGCGGCGACAAGGGCCAGCTGATGGACGGTTCGCCGTCCTACGTCACCAACGACAAGGCCCTGGTGAAGAATCTCGGCCTGGACTACAAGGTCGTCTTCGCCGGCTCCGAGGCCGCCCAGATCACCCAGATGCAGCAGTTCGCCAAGGAGAAGAAGCCCTTCCTCAGCTACTGGTACCAGCCGCAGTGGCTGTTCAACGAGGTGCCCATGGTCGAGGTGAAACTGCCCGAGTACTCCGACGCCTGCGCGGCCAAGGACCCCGCCGACATCGACTGCGCGTACCCGACGACCCCGCTCCAGAAGTACCTCAACGCGGACTTCTCCGAGCGGGGCGGGGACGCCGCCGCCTTCCTGAAGAAGTTCCACTGGTCGGAGAAGGACCAGAACGAGGTCTCCGAGCTGATCGCCTCGGAGCGGCTGACCCCCGACGAGGCCGCCGACCGCTGGATCGAGGGACACCCGGACACCTGGAAGAAGTGGCTGGACCGGTGATCTGAACCCGGATCCCCGAACGCCCTCAGCCGGCCGCCGCGGCACCAGCCGCGGCGGCCGACGCACGTCCGGGGGCGTCCTCGCGTTGCGCGGCGCACCCGGCGGAACTGCGCTTCACCTAGGCTGGTTCGTTTGGATCACTTCCGCTGGCCGAGGTCATCGTTGATGATGTCCACGTGACTCACCGCATCAGCGCACTGATCTCGGCAATCGGCCTCCT